>NC_014010.1:0-1200000 GCF_000024465.1 Candidatus Puniceispirillum marinum IMCC1322
TAGAGCAACTGTGAGGTGTTTTGTGAGATAGTGAGCTGCAGTATAGCACTCTGGTGATTGAGAGCCTAGAGCAACCGTGGTGGTCTCAAGCAGATAAACCCTTCCAGTATAGCACTCTGGTGATTGAGAGCCTAGAGCAACTGACCGCTTGATATCGCATCACCGCACGGCAGTATAGCACTCTGGTGATTGAGAGCCTAGAGCAACGTAACGCCATTGTGCCGCAAGTCGCGGCGCAGTATAGCACTCTGGTGATTGAGAGCCTAGAGCAACATGAGCAGAATTCATTTATCACTTTGACTTAGTATAGCACTCTGGTGATTGAGAGCCTAGAGCAACTGAATATACCTAATCGTTCACTGCCATCTAAGTATAGCACTCTGGTGATTGAGAGCCTAGAGCAACGGTAATGATGTCCACATGTCCAACTGCGTCAGTATAGCACTCTGGTGATTGAGAGCCTAGAGCAACCGTGCGGGCTTCATAGAACCGGATCGATCCAGTATAGCACTCTGGTGATTGAGAGCCTAGAGCAACTATGCCAAGGCACTATCGGCTGAGGCACAAAGTATAGCACTCTGGTGATTGAGAGCCTAGAGCAACACTATAAGGCAACACAACAAATCGATGTTAGTATAGCACTCTGGTGATTGAGAGCCTAGAGCAACTATGGCGGCGGGCGGCGTTCAACTGACAGCAGTATAGCACTCTGGTGATTGAGAGCCTAGAGCAACATAAAATCGCGTGACGAAAAGAAAACACTAAGTATAGCACTCTGGTGATTGAGAGCCTAGAGCAACTGAAAGTTGGTGTGCCTGCCGTCCTTGGCCAGTATAGCACTCTGGTGATTGAGAGCCTAGAGCAACTGGTGGACAGATATAATACCTGTCATCATGAGTATAGCACTCTGGTGATTGAGAGCCTAGAGCAACGAAGGACAGGTAGTGCCGCCAGCCCCTGAAAGTATAGCACTCTGGTGATTGAGAGCCTAGAGCAACAAGAACGGCGCAAGACCTTATAGCTTTCATAGTATAGCACTCTGGTGATTGAGAGCCTAGAGCAACTCAACAGCTTTAGACCATTTATCACCGATTAGTATAGCACTCTGGTGATTGAGAGCCTAGAGCAACCGTTGGACGGTAACGTCCAATAATTTATATAGTATAGCACTCTGGTGATTGAGAGCCTAGAGCAACACTGGCAATTTATCGGACAAACTGAAATGGAGTATAGCACTCTGGTGATTGAGAGCCTAGAGCAACAGTTGCAGGGCTTCCAATCCGAATGGGCAGAGTATAGCACTCTGGTGATTGAGAGCCTAGAGCAACTCAATAGGTACTGCTGGTTACGAAGCGTCAAAGTATAGCACTCTGGTGATTGAGAGCCTAGAGCAACCAATCGCTTGGTCTACTTAAGACTTCTGGTAGTATAGCACTCTGGTGATTGAGAGCCTAGAGCAACCGGTGATCCTAAAAATCCAGCTCGTTTGGGAGTATAGCACTCTGGTGATTGAGAGCCTAGAGCAACTTCCGATTCAGACGATCCACCGTCGCCAGAAGTATAGCACTCTGGTGATTGAGAGCCTAGAGCAACTGGATTGAGCTTGATCCTGCGCGCGATATCAGTATAGCACTCTGGTGATTGAGAGCCTAGAGCAACTTACCCGCTACTTCCTGAAAGAATGCCAGTTAGTATAGCACTCTGGTGATTGAGAGCCTAGAGCAACCGATCCCTCGATGATGGGTTGACCGCCGAAAGTATAGCACTCTGGTGATTGAGAGCCTACCCCCCAATACCCCATCCCCTAATCCCCTTTATGGCCGAAACGTTCGGCAAAGGTCGATAGCGTATAGGTACGGGTGGCGCGGGCAATGGCGCGCTGATCCTGCATCATACGGTGGATGATGGCCATATCGGCGGGTGTTGCTGCCGCCTGCTGATGCGATGTGGGCGGGGTTATGATCGCGCTTACCACCATTACCGCCAGCGCCATAATGACAAACACACAACCGGCGCGGCCAAGGCCGGTGCGCGGGCGCGGGCATCTGGCCAGCTTATGCAGACAAGCATGGCCAAACCCTAAACAGACATAGCCAAACCGATGAAAAATTGTGCGTCTCATATCATCTATCCTTTGAATAAAAAGGACAGCACCCACACATGAACGACCAAAGCCGTGCCATGCATCGGTGCTGCCAGTGGGAACCTCTAGGAATTTTGAAAAATCATGTCGCGCGGGGCGACGGTCTATTCAGGCTCTATAACAACACCGATGGGCGCCAATAGATGGCTTGTTTGACGGCTTGTTTGACGCCAAGTTTGGCGGTGGTTTTTTGCACCTGCCAGACTTTGGCCTGCCAGACCGGATTAAGCGCCGGAATGAGCCCCGAAAATGCTACTGAAAATGGAACTGAAAATGGAACTGAAAATGGTACTGAAATTGGCGCCGATACTATTGACGCCGCGTCCGAATATCTGGTGATCATAGCCCGCGCCAGACCAGCCCGCGCCAGACCAGCCAGACCAGACAACAGATCATGCAAAGCGGTGGCCAGCCTGTCGCTGGCATTCATATCCGTGCCCGCCTGTGCGGCGGCGATGTCGTGTGTCATCGATGATCCCGACAGCCGCGCTGGCCGCCCTGGCATCATAATATGCAATGACAATGTCGACAGTCCCGACATGCGCTTGATGATCCTTTCCAGATTCGTTTCTGATCCAGTCTAGGCACAGCAAGGTTAATAAAACGTTAACAAAAAACACTTTTTTCGGATTTTTGCGAAATAGTTTCGGCTGGGGATTTGCCAGCTTTCGTTCCTGTTTTGTTTCACGTGAAACATTTTATCTGCGCCCGATCTGCCCCCGATCCAAGCACGGCGATTAGGCGATCAGGCGGCTAGGCCGTGATAATCTAGGGGGCGGTTAAGCCGGTGCGCTAGGCGCGCGCACCACCTTATAGACCCCAAAAACAGTCAGCGCACAGCCGACCAGCGCGACCGCATTTAACTGCTCATCGAATAGCCACCATGTCTGGATCAGCGTCACTGGCGGCACCAGATAGAAATAGCTGGTGACTTTGACGACTTCGCCTTCGCGGATCATATACATCAGCAATATAACCGCCAGAATGGACAGGCCAAACACCAGCCATAACAGCGCCAGCGCCAGCTCGATTGTCGGCGTGACAGCCTGGGTTTCCAGCGTGAAGGTCAGGATCAGCATCATCACCGTCGCCCCCAGATATTGATATAATGACCCGCTAAGCAAGGGGACATCGCGCCCAATGCGCTTTTGAATGATGGTGCCAACCGAAATGCCGAACAGGGCAATGACATTGGCGATGAGCCCGATTATGCTCATGTCGGGCAGGCCTAGTCCGGCGATGCCGTTGCCCGAGATGCCAGAACCCGAGATACCATTGCCAGTGACCACCAGCGTGATGCCGATAAAGCCCGCGATGAGGCCGATATACTGGCTTCTATAATGCGCGCTGTTATAGGGCTGGGCGCGCGCGGGCTGGGGCAAAAACACCCGTTCCAGCACCGATATGAGGATCGGCTGCAAGCCCACGATCACCGCCGAAATGCCTGCCGGTACGCCTTGCTTGATCGCATAGAACACGCCACCAAGATAGAGCCCATGCAGCAAAAGCCCGACCCCCATCTGGCCCGCGGCCTGACGGCATGTGGCGCGCCGATGCCGCCCGATTTCGACGATCAAACCTATCAATATGATCACGAAAATAAAGCGAATGAACAGCATGAAGAACGGCTCTATATAGGGCAGGCCGTATTTGGCGCCGACGAAGCCGGTGCTCCATAGCCACACGAATAATAGCGGGATCAGATTTGTCAGACGCATATGGTTCTCGTTTCGGCTTAGTCTGAAGGCCTTGTCTGGGCGCTAAGTTTGGGGCGCTAAGTTTGGGGCGCTTACATCGGGGGCGCATGGTGGCACGGCATATCGGGCAGATCGCTTGTAGCAGATCATGGCCAGTTGCGAAATGCCGGAATAATTATCGGTCTTGTCAGCCCATTTGTTCCCGTTATGTTTCACGTGAAACATTTTGATGATTGATGACTGGTCGGCGGATCATCGGGCAGATGATTGGGGTCTGGCACGATACCAACCAGACATGATTTTGAGTATAGATGCAATGGGTTAGTAAAAGGTTAATGAGAACTTCGCACGACATATTTCTGAGTATGATGAGGCGCCGTTAACTTTTAATTAACCCTTCATCTATAGGCTTCCCGAACAAGGGGGGCTTCACATGACCACATTCAATGATGTGCTTGACGCATTGCGCGCGCAGGCACGAAATACGCGCGAACAAGGCACATTGTTTGAAGATTTGATGGAGGCAATTTTGCCTCAGCTACCCGATGCTGGCTTTGAAGAGGTCTGGTCGTGGAAAGCATGGCCAGACCGTCATGCACAAACGGGCATGAACGCACAGGATGTCGGCATTGATCTGGTTGGCAAGCGCGAGGGTGAAGATGGTTTCTGCGCCATTCAATGCAAATTCTATGACCCCGATACCAGCATAGCGGAAAGCGATCTTGGCACCTTTTTCACGCAATCCGGCAAGGATGCGTTTTCTTCGCGCCTGATTATCACGACGACTGATAGATGGACAAAACACGCCGAAACGGCGATCCGGCATCAGGACAAGCCGACCAACCGGATGCGTATGGCCGATCTGGCCGAACTGGCCATTGACTGGGATATTCACAAGCCGAAACAGACCAAACTCGATATCACCAAATACACATTGAATGGACGCCAGAAAGAGGCGCGTGACGCGGTCATAACTGGCCTGAAAGATAATGACCGTGGCAAGCTGATCATGGCGTGCGGTACGGGCAAAACCCTGACCTCGCTACATATAGCCGAAATGATGATAGAGGGGACAGGCCATGTGCTGTTCATGGTGCCATCGATTTCGCTACTGGCGCAAAGCCTGCATGAATGGTCGTTTCAACGGCGCAAGGATCATCGCTATATCGCTGTCTGTTCGGATACAAAGGTTGATCGCACATCCGAAGATAGCGCCGTTGAAGATTTGATCTTTCCAGCCTCAACCAATGCCCATAGCGTTGCCCATGCCCTGCGTCAAAAAGCAAACCGCATGACGGTTGTGTTCTGCACCTATCAGTCGATTGACATTATTCATCAGGCACAGCAAATGGGCGCACCTGCTTTTGATCTGGTGATCTGTGACGAGGCGCACCGTACCACCGGTATTGACCGCGCCAATCTGGCAAAAGGCAAAACCAGCCCCTTTGTTCGCGTGCATGATGGCGATTATCTGAAAGCGGCGAAACGTCTGTATATGACAGCGACGCCGCGCATCTATACCGATCATTCAAAACAAAAGGCCGATGACCAAAATATCGGCATCTATTCGATGGATGACGAGGCCGAATTTGGCACGGTTCTGTATCGGCTGTCTTTTTCCGATGCCATTACCGAAGGGCTGTTATCCGATTACCGTGTTATTGTCCTGAATATGTCCGAAAGCCATGTCAGCCAGACGATGCAGGATGCGATTTCGGATAAAAACGAACTCTCGGTCGATGATGCAGCAAAGATTGTTGGCTGTTATAATGCCTTGCGCAACCGCCCCGAAGAAAGTGACAGCAAAAAGCTCAAGCGCGCGGTCAGCTTTTCCAGCACGATCAAAAAATCGAAACATGTGCGCGATCATTTTCAGGCGGTTGTCGATAAGATGGATGAGCAGGAACATGACGGCTTTACCTGTCAGGTCGATCATGTCGATGGCACCAATACCGCACTGGAACGCAAAAACAAACTTGACTGGTTGCGTGAACCGGCAGGCGCGAATGAACATGGCGAAATCTGCCGTATATTGAGCAATGCCAAATGCCTGACCGAGGGGGTGGACGTGCCCGCACTCGATGCCGCCATTTTCATGAATCCGCGTAAATCACAGGTCGATGTGGTGCAGGCCGTTGGCCGCGTCATGCGCAAGGCCGAAGGCAAGGATTATGGCTATGTGATTTTGCCGATTGTTATTCCCCTTGGCAAAACCCCCGAAGAGGCTCTGGATGACAATGAAACCTATGCCGTGGTCTGGGAAATTCTGCGCGCCTTGCGTTCGCATGATGACCGCCTGACCAATATGATCAGCAAACTTGATCTTAACGCCACCAAGCCCGATTTCATTCAGGTGATTGGCGGCGATGCGTGGGATGACCAAGACAGTGAAAAGGTAAAAGACGGCTTTCAGTTCGGGCTGGATCTGGGCGAGGAATTCAGAGACGCCATCTATGCCAAGCTGGTTGAAAGGGTAGGTGACCGCCAATATTGGGAAACATGGGCGCGTGATGTTGCGCATATCCATGAACTGCTGATCACCCGCATCACCGATTTATGCGCCAGCAATCCGGCCTTGCAAGCGCGGTTTGACGGATTTGTTACCAGCCTGCAAGCCGACATTAATGACAATGTCGATGCGGGTGAGGCTGTTTCGATTCTGGCGCAACATATGATTACCCGCCCTATTTTTGACGCCTTGTTTGACCATTATGATTTTGCGGGGCTGAATCCGGTATCGCAATCGCTGGATATGATGCTGGCGGAACTGGCACCTTTTGGTCTGGAAAATGAATTACGCGGCATGGATCGCTTTTATGCCAGTGTCCGTGATCGCGTGACTGGCATTGATAATGCCGCCGCGCGCCAGAAGATCGTGATTGAACTTTATGAAAAATTCTTCAAAACGGCTTTTCCGAAAGTGTCGGAAAGTCTGGGCATTGCCTATACGCCAGTTGAAATTGTCGATTTTATCCTGCATAGCGCCGATCATGTTCTGCGCACCCAATTCGGGCGCGGCATTGGCGATGAAGATGTGCATGTCATTGACCCGTTCACCGGTACTGGTACCTTTATCAACCGTTTGATCAGCAATCCCGCGCTGATCCCCGATGAAAAATTACCGCATAAATTCGCGCATGAAATCCATGCCAATGAAATGCTGCTGATGGCTTATTACATCGCCTCAATCAATATTGAAGAGGCGTATCACGTGCGTATGTCAAAGGCTAATGGTGGGGCGGGCGGGGGTGCCAAAACAGGCGGTGATTATATGCCGTTTCCGGGGATTGTTCTGACCGACACATTCCAATTATATGAACGTGCCCTATCGCGGCAGGACGATATGGACAGCCATTTCATGCCCGATAATAACGAACGCCGTAATCGCCAGATCAACGCCCCGATCCGCGTTATTATCGGTAACCCGCCATATTCGGCAGGGCAGAAATCACAGAATGACGCCAATCAGAACCTCACCTATCCCAATCTGGATGAAAGCATACGTTCAACCTATGCGGCACAATCGACCGCAACAAACAAAAACGCGCTATATGATTCCTATATCCGCGCGTTCAAATGGGCGTCGGATCGCATCGGTGATGAAGGCGTCATTGCCTTGGTTTCAGGTGCCGCATGGATTGACCGCCCCTTTGCCGACGGTATGCGTAAATCACTAGCCGAAGAATTTAGTTCGATTCATATTTTTCATCTGCGCGGTGATATTCGCAAAAATATGCTGTCAAAAGGGGCGGCGCGCGAAGGTGAAAATGTCTTTGGTCAGGCCAGTATGACCGGAATCGCCATCACCATCCTGACCAAGCAAGCGGGGCATGTGGGCGATTGTGCCATCTATCATCACGATATTGGCGATGACCTGCGCCGTGATGACAAACTGGCCAAAATCGCCGATGCCAGATCGATTGCGGGGCTGGATTGGCAGACCATCATTCCTAACCCTGAGGGTGACTGGTTGAACCAGCGTGACCCCGCTTTTCAGAAATTGATAGCACTGGGAAGTAAGGATGTTAAGTCCCGCAAGGTGATTGCGCCCGATACGGTGTTCAAGGTTTATAGTGGCGGTGTCAAAACCAACCGAGACCCGTGGGCTTACAATATCAGTCAACAAAAACTGGTGGATAATATGCAGGCGATGGTGGGCTTTTACAATGAACAGCTGGCCGATTTTCAGGCCGCAAAACAAAATCACTCAGATCTGAAAGCCGCCGATTTCATTTCAAATGATCCAACAAAAATAAGCTGGAGCCGTTCTCTAGTAGCCGATATAGGTAAGTTAAAATCACTGATTTTCAGCCAGCAACATATCACATCTTCGCAATACCGACCTTTTACACGCGAATACCTATATTTTGATCGTCGCCTGAACGACATGGTTTATCGGATGCCCTCAATTTTCCCGAAGCCCGATAACGAAAATCGTGTTATCGCGGTGACGGGGGTTGGGTCACGGAGCGGGTTTTCATGTCTGATTGCCGATTGTGTGCCAAACCTTCATTATCTGGACTCTGGCCAATGTTTCCCGCGCTGGACATTTGATGAGGATGGCCGTAACCGACAGGATAATATCCCGAATGAGGCTGTGCGCCGTTTCCGCGCGCATTACGCCGATGAATCGATCACTGGCGATGATATTTTTGATTATGTTTATGGCATTCTGCACGCCCCCGATTACCGCACAACATTTGCCAACGACCTGACCAAGGCATTGCCGCGCATCCCGATGGCACCCGATTTTCGGGCATTTGCCAAGGCGGGCAAACAGCTCGGGGCTCTGCATCTGAATTATGAAACAGGCGATGAATATGGCCTGAACATCCTGGTTGATGGGGATATTGCGCTGGGGGATATTCTGCTGGATGATGCGGATTATCATGTGCAGAAAATGCGCTGGGCATCGAAAACCGACAAAACCGCCATCCGCTATAATAACCGCATCACGCTGGCGGGGATTCCCGCCGATGCCTTGCGCTATGTGGTGTCGGGCAAGCCCGCGCTCGATTGGGTGATTGACCGCTATTGCATCAAGACCGACAAGGCAAGCGGTATTACCAATGACGCGAATGACTGGATCACCGAACAGATCGCTAATGGCGGCAATGAGGGCGGCGCGCCCGATGCGCTGATCCGCCTGATCCAGCGCGTTACGCATCTGAGCGTCGAGACGATGAAGATCGTCGATAATCTGCCCCCTAGTTTGGAGGAATAGGGATGGGTTTTTGTGATATTTTGAATTGGATTTATGCCCATGAAACCCTTACGGCAGGTTTCTTGGGGGTTGGTGCGGCATCCGCATCGGTTTATATGCTGACCATATTCTTTTCACCCTGATTTTGATGTCCAGCACCCGATTATGAGTGCGCTGGCCTTCAAAGCTAAAAGAAGTGGGTTAACAAAACGTTAGCGCGGGTGATTTTATGTGACGTTTTGTGTTTTGAGATAGAACATTAGCTTTCGTCATCATCGGGAATATCCTTTACAAAGCGGCATCGGGGATAGCCCGTACATCCCAGAAAAATATTGCCTACATTATTACCGCGCTTCGCCGTTCTTTTCGTCAATGCTGAACCACATCGCGGACAGTGCGTTGATGAACTGTGCCTATCATATATTGAGCGGATATGTTCATCATCGCTTATTGAGTCTTGCGCTTGCAATTGGGCAAACCGGTCATTTATGCGCGTCACATCAACGTCATCAAAAATACGGCGGTCAAATTGCTTGATATATCTATCAACGCCAGATTGAAGGACATTAGCGGGCATATCTGTTTTGAACTCACAATCACCTACAAATGAAATCAATTCGTGGATATTGCGCCGATTTAAGCCAAGATAGTTAGCAAGCATTATCTTTTGCCTGAAGGTTTGTCGCAATGGGTTTTGGAATTGATGCTTTGCCTGATAGTGAATCTGTGTCCATTTGGCCTGTTTTTCATTGCCAAAAATCCAGCCATCCATGTTTTTTGTTTCGATTATGAACAACCCGAATGCAGAGATCACAATATGATCAATTTGTGTTGTTCCATGTCGACCATTCCCAGAGGGGATGATCACATTCTCATGAATAGAATATAGGTCAGCATCAAGCGACGAGTGCAAGCTATCAGAGGTTTCCTGTTCGCCAAGCCACCCTTTGTGCGATGGATTGTAGTACACACCACGAAATCGGGGAATAGGACGCCTAGCCCTGCCATAAGGATCAGCCCCGAACAACAATTTTATTAAATAGGTGATCACATCTTTTAAGCGTCTGGTTACAAGTTAAGCCAAAGCCTATAAAAGACGGGTTAATTAAACGTTAAGTGAGTGCGATTTTACTTAATAATTTTCACCCCATCACCCCTCATGTCGGGATGCCGCTTGCCAGCTGGATATGCCATTCGGCGCGGGTGATCTGGCTGGTGATTAACAGTCACATTCACCATATAAACAAGCGTCAGGCAAGCCAGATTGGGCGATCATGGATTTCAATGTTTGCTGGATCACGTCGCTACCAGATTTGCCAGACACAATCACATGGCCAGGATGACCCGCCTTTTTGAATTTGCGATGTGAGCCTTTGGCGGGTTCTTGAGTAAAACCATGCTTTTCTAGCGCGGCGATGACTTCACGGACTTTTAATGTGCGTTTTGATGATGCCATGCGGAATAATTCCCGTGCTGGCACCGTTCCACATTGTCGTTATTGTGATCTGATGCTTTGAATTTATCGCGCCAAACCAAAAATTTAAATTTTACTCGTTCCCATATAGGCATACGCAAATTGTCATAATGTGCGCGCTCTGCGCCAGTGGCGGCGTCACGCTCGTCAAACCAGTCAATCAAAGCATCGATGAATATCTCGCTTGCTTCGTCTTCGCTGTCGCCCTGAACGGCGATATAGGGGTATGTTGCGACGATATGATGGCTACCATCTTCGCATTTGGTCATGAAAACGCCGCCTTCAAGTCGTTGCAACACATTTTTCAACGCGACTGGTGCCCGTTCGTCTTGTGCTGGTTTTGACATTTAGAGTTCTCCCTGTAGCTTTTCAGGGGGCATTATGTTGGCTTGCCCGTCAGAAAAAATATACCCACCAAAATGTCTGCTACTATCACCGCTATCAGTAACGCAAAAAAATGTCAATATTTTGGCGGGCGTGGTTTATTTGTAATATCCCCCCTCATGTCGGGATGCCGCTCGCCAGCTGGATATGCCATTCGGCGCGGGTGATCTGGCCATCGCTCAGGCGGGTGCGCAGACGCGATAACAGCTTGTCCAGCTTGGCATGAAAATCTGCCGATAAAGGCTTATGCGATCTGGTCGGGTGCGTGCTGATCTGGCGGGCGTTGATTTCGGCCATGCGCGCCCAGCCATAGGCATGCTGCAGATTGCGCTTTACGCCGCGGCCATGCGCAAACAGGATCGCCAGATTATGCTGGGCAACGGGGTGGTTGTGATGCGCCGCCTGATGATAGAAACGTGCCGCTGTGGCAAAATTCTGCTTCACGCCAAGCCCGCGTTCATACAGAAAGCCAAGCCGGAATTGCGCGCGTATATGCCCCTGGGTGGCGGCTAGGCTGTAATAATGATGCGCTGTGGTCATGTCTTGCGGCACATGCTGGCCGCGCTGAAACGCCTCGCCAAGCCGGAATTGCGCGATTGCCGAGCCGGCGGCGGCCTGCTGGCGGAGGGTGGTGATCTGCTTGCTGGTGTCCTGCGGTAAGGTGCCAGCTTCGGCCTCGGTCACAAAGGGGATCGCCAGCACACACAGGATCAGCGCGATAACAATGCCGCGCATCATCGCCACCGTGCGGCGCGCATTTCCATAGCGGCTGGGGTCGGGAATGTGAATGCTGGTAATGGTAAAGGGTCTTGTGGTCATGTCTGCCTCCTGTTTTGTGTTTCCGGCGCACCGGCTCCTGAGGCAAGTATTAGGAATAAATAATTTACAAAACGTTAATGCAATGGTGAATAATGCGCGCCTCACCAAAATGTGATTTCGGCGGTGCCTGTCCGGCATTGACCAGCACGGGCAGGGGCGCATGTCAGCATCAAACATGCGGAAATATAGGGGCTTTCGGTTGACATAGGGCGGCTTTTCGCCTACACCCTCGTGAAGTTTGGTGCCAGCATGGCTCTGGTTGTGCGTACCGAACCCCATTTCAGATAAATGAGCAATAATATGGCTGTTCCAAAAAGTAAGATCACCAAATCAAAGCGGAATATGCGCCGCGCCCATGATGCGCTGAGCAGTGACGCCTATGTCGAAGATAAAACAACTGGCGAATTGCACCGCCCGCATCATATCGACCTGAAAACCGGTATGTATCGCGGCAAGCAGGTGCTTAAAGTCAAAGATCGCATCTAATCTATCGGGCATCAGTCTATCGGGCATCAGTCTATCGGGCATCTGGTCTATCGGGAAAAGCGGCACCTATTGATGTCTGTCCAGATTACCCCGATGATCATTCGGCCTCTTTGACTGGTTCCAGGCGGGCTTTATGAGTGGTTGGCATGCGGGGCTTTGCACCGGGCTTTGTCACAGTTGAATCTCATCACGCTAAAGCTCATTTCGCTATATGGGCACCTTTAAGGGTAAAGGCTTTTCATCATGAACGACAAACATGCGAAATTCAGCATTGGCGCGATTGTACGGCACCGGCTGTATCCGTTTCGCGGCGTCGTTGTCGATGTCGATCCCGAATTCGACAATAGCGAAGAATGGTATAATTCGATCCCAGCCGAAGCGCGGCCAGAAAAAGACCAGCCATTCTATCATCTGCTGGCCGAAAATGCCGATAGCTATTACACCGCCTATGTCAGCCAGCAGAATCTGTTGGCCGATGGCGAGAATGGCCCGGTCGGGCATCCCGATATCGACGAGGTTTTCGACAGTCTGGATGGCGAATGCTATGTGCTGCGCCGTGAGGCCTATAACTAAGCCGCCTAGCGCTTATAATTCCCGATTTCATAAATAATTTTTGCATGCTTGCGATGGCGATAGGGCTTGCAATAACGGCGGGTTTTCCTATATCTAGCTAATCAGGACTAAATTAGTCTTGATTATGATAATCATTCGCAGATATGGCCTCGTTTCCGTTCTTAATGTGCGGCGATGGCGCCAATAGAGCGAAAGCAGGAGACAGCATGATCAGGCTGAACCGGATGACAGATTACGCGATTGTCGTGCTTGGCGCATTGGCGCATAAGCGCGATGAAACCGTGGCGACCGCGTTACTGGCCGAACTGACCGGGTTGAAACAGCCAACCGTGGCCAAGGTGGCCAAAAACCTCGTGGCGGCCGATCTGCTGGTCACGCAACGCGGGGTGAATGGGGGGTATCGGCTGGTCCGGCCTGCGCGGTCGATTTCGCTGGTTGATATTGTCGAAGCGATGGAAGGCCCGATCGCGGTGACCGATTGCGTCGATGGCGCGCCAGATCCATGCGCGGTGACGCATTGCTGTTTCATGGCAAATAACTGGAACCGGGTCAATCTGGCAATCCGCGGCGCGCTTGAGGCGGTGACGCTGGAGGATCTGACCGATCCGGCGCAATTGTTTCCGGTGCGGATGTCGGCAGATCAGATGGCCGATGATGACCCGCAAGATAATAATGCGTCTTATGTAGAGCGCATGAATTAGGACTTTGACAACAGGACTTTGACAACAGTTAGACTAGACATTTAGCGAGTAAGAGGAAAGCTTATGGCGGCAACAACCCAAACCATCGAACAGATGGAAGCGGCAACAGGCAAATATAAATACGGATTTGTCACCGATATCGAAAGCGATAAGGCACCCAAAGGCCTTAACGAAGATATCATCCGCTTTATTTCGGCCAAAAAGGACGAGCCAGAATGGATGCTGGCCTGGCGGCTGAAAGCCTATAAAAAATGGCTGACGATGGAATCACCCGACTGGGCGAAGCTAGATATTGATCCGATTGATTATCAGGATGTGTATTATTATTCGGCGCCGAAAGATTCTGAAAAGCTGAAATCGCTTGATGAGGTCGATCCGGAATTGCTCGCTACCTATGAAAAGCTGGGAATTCCGCTGAATGAGCAGAAAATGCTGGCTGGCGTGGCAGTTGATGCGGTGTTTGATTCAGTATCGGTAGCGACGACCTTTCGCGGTGAACTGGCCAAGGTGGGGGTTATTTTCTGCCCGATTTCCGAAGCCATCCGCGATTATCCCGATCTGGTCAAAAAATATATGGGGTCAGTGGTACCTGTTGCCGATAATTATTTCTCGGCGCTGAACAGCGCGGTGTTCACCGATGGATCATTCGTCTATATCCCGAAAGGCGTGCGCTGCCCGATGGAGCTATCGACCTATTTCCGGATCAATGAACAGAATACCGGCCAGTTCGAACGGACGCTGATTATCGCCGAGGACGAATCCTATGTCAGCTATCTCGAAGGCTGTACCGCACCGCAACGCGATGAAAACCAGCTACATGCGGCGGTTGTCGAACTGGTCGCGATGCAGGATGCCGAAATCAAATATTCAACCGTGCAGAACTGGTATCCGGGCGATGAAAACGGCAAAGGCGGGATCTATAATTTTGTCACCAAACGTGGCGCCTGTCGCGGTGATCGGTCAAAGATTTCATGGACACAGGTGGAAACCGGTTCGGCGATCACATGGAAATATCCATCCTGTATTCTGCAAGGCAAGGAGTCGGTGGGCGAATTCTATTCGGTGGCTTTGACAAATAACATGCAACAAGCCGATACCGGCACGAAAATGATCCATATCGGCGAAGGCAGCCGTTCGACGATCATCTCGAAGGGGATTTCGGCAGGCAAGTCGCAAAATTGCTATCGCGGGCTTGTGCGGATGCAACCAGGTGCCGAGAATGCGCGTAACTTTACGCAATGTGACTCGCTTCTGGTGGGTGATAAATGTGGTGCGCATACGGTGCCCTATATCGTCTCGCGCAACCCCAGTGCCAAAATCGAACATGAGGCGACAACGTCGCGCATTTCCGAAGATCAGCTGTTTTATTGTCTGCAACGCGGCATCAATGAAGAAGATGCCGTGTCTTTGATCGTCAATGGCTTCTGCAAGGAAGTGATGAAGGAATTGCCGATGGAATTTGCCGTCGAAGCACAGAAACTTATTGGAATCAGCCTTGAAGGCTCGGTTGGTTAATCTCAGACAGGATATATTATGACAGCTTTACTTGAAATCAGGGATCTACACGCATCGGTTGGCGATACACCGATCCTGAAAGGTATTAATCTGACGATTAATGCTGGCGAAATACACGCCATCATGGGGCCGAACGGGTCGGGCAAAAGCACGATGTCCTATGTACTTTCTGGCCGTAATGGTTATGAGGTGACAAGCGGCGATGTTTTGATGAATGGCGTGTCGATGCTGGAAATGGAACCCGATGAACGCGCCCGGGCGGGCATGTTTTTGGCGTTTCAATATCCGGTCGAATTGCCTGGTGTCGGCGGCATGAGCTTTTTGCGCGCGGCCGTCAACGCGCGGCGGATTGAGGCTGGTGAGGATGAAGTTGATCAGCTTGAATTTGTCAAAATGGTGCGCGCCAAGGCCAAAATTCTGGGCATTAATGACGAGATGCTGAAGCGGGCGGTCAATGTCGGCTTTTCAGGCGGTGAAAAGAAACGCTATGAAATTCTGCAGATGGCCTTGCTTGAACCGATGATGGCGGTGCTTGATGAAACCGATTCCGGCCTTGATGTTGATGCGCTGAAGATCGTGTCGGAAGGGGTTAATCTGTTGCGTGATCCAGCGCGCTCGATGCTGGTGATTACGCATTATCAGCGTTTGCTGGATTATATCGTGCCTGATTATGTGCATATTCTGGCAGGTGGTAAAATCCGTAAATCTGGCGATAAGTCGCTGGCACTTGAAGTAGAGGAGCAGGGCTATGCTGGCATCGACGATGCAGCCTAATCTTGACCAAATGACCGGACTTGGCGGTGTGCGGAGCGATGCGCTGGCACGCTGGCAAGCCAGTGGTTGGCCGGATGCCAATGTTGAAGCGTGGCGCTTTACGCGGCTTGGGGCGGTGATTGCGCGTGATCTTGTGCCTGCTATTCAAGGCGGTGAAACAGGACGTGAAACAAGCGCGACGATTGCCAAGATTGCGGCCGAGATGCAGGCGCATGTGATCCGCTTTTATAATGGCATGATTGATGTGGCTAGCCTTGACGGGCTGCCTGATGGCATGGTGGCGACACATAGTCTGACATCGGATTTTGATGCGATTGCGGCCGAGGTGGCGGGGCTTGCCCCGAACGATCATCCGGTTGGCAATCTGTCGTTAGCGGCGATGAGTTCAGGGCTGCGGCTGTCGGTTGCGGCAGGGGTGCAGATTACGCAACCAGTATTGTTGGCATTTGAAGGCGATGGTGAAAATGTGTCGGCGCATCCGGTTTTGATGGTCGATGTCGGTATGGGCAGCGCGGCGGTGATTGCCGAATGGCATCAAAGCCAGCTTGGGTTGAATGCGCCGCTTTGTGCGCTTCGTCTTGCCGATAAAGCGCGGCTTGATTATGCCAAAGTGCAGGCCGAGGGTGCCGATAGTGTGCATCTGGCGGCGACGGGTATTGCGCTGGGTGAGGAATCGGTCTTTGCCGGCTTTTCGATTTCGGCAGGTGGCCAGCTGGCACGGTTGGAAACGCATGTGACGCTGACTGGCGAAACGGCGGAATGTGGCTTGTCGGCGATCTATCTTGGTCGGGATAAACAGCATCACGATATCACCACCTATATGGATCATGCGGTTGGGCATTGCCATTCAAACCAGATTATCCGTGGGGTACTGGATGATGCGTCACGTGGAGTGTTTCAAGGCAAGGTGCATGTCGCACCCGATGCCCAGAAAACCGATGGCCAGCAGATGAGCCGTGCGTTGTTATTGTCACGCAAGGCCGAAGCCGATGCCAAACCCGAACTCGAAATCTATGCCGATGATGTGATCTGTGCGCATGGTGCCACCGTTGGTGAACTTGATGAAACGCAGCTTTTCTATCTGACCAGCCGGGGCATTCCCAAAGCGAAAGCCCGTGCCATGCTTATCGGCGCGTTTCTGGATGACGCGATTGATGTGGTGGATAATGCGGCGTTGGCTTCAATGCTTAGGCATATCAGTGATGGCTGGATGGCGGATGTCAAAGGGGTGTCGCTATGACCGATAATCTAGCGCTTAAAACGGCGGTCTTTGATAGTGACGCGATCCGCGCTGACTTTCCGATCCTGTCACGCGAAATTCATGGCAAGCCGTTGGTATATCTGGATTCAGCCGCCTCGGCACAAAAACCGCATCAGGTGATGGATGCTTTGATGTCTGCCTATACGGATACCTATTCGAATGTGCATCGTGGTTTGCATTTTCTATCCGAGGCCTCAACCGATGCCTATGAAGCTGTACGCCAGAAAGTTGCCGGATTTATCGGCGCCCCGTCACCCGACGAGATTGTGCTGACCTCTGGCGCGACCATGGCCTTGAACATGATTGCGCATAGCTGGGCTTTGCCCCGTTTGCAGGCAGGTGATGAGATTCTTATCAGCATTGCCGAACATCACGCCAATATCGTGCCATGGCAGATGGTTGCCGAACGTACCGGTGCCGTGTTGCGTGCCTTTCCGATGGATGAAGATGGCAGCTTTTCGATGCAGGCCATGACCGAGATGACCAGTGAAAAGACACGGATCATTTCGATATCGCATGTATCGAATGTGCTGGGTACGGTTTATCCGCTGGCCGAGATTGCCAAGCTGGCAAAATCGGTTGATGCGTTATTTGTCGTTGATGGCTGTCAGGGCGTTGTCCATATGCCAGTTGATGTGACCGCGCTGGGATGTGATTTCTATGTGTTTTCAGCGCATAAATTATATGGCCCTAATGGCGTTGGCGTGCTGTGGGGCAGGTCTGAGATTCTGGCTGATATGCCGCCCTTCATGGGTGGCGGCGACATGATTGATCGTGTCACCATTGAGAAAAGCACCTATGCCGCGCCGCCACATCGCTTTGAAGCGGGGACGCCAGCGATTGCCGAAGTTATTGCGCTGGGCGCGGCGGTTGATTATGTTGAATCAATCGGGATGGCGGCGATACGGGCGCATGAACAGGACGTTCTGTCCTATGCGCATCAGCGTCTAAGTGCGGTTGAGGGGCTCAATATCATTGGTACGGCGGTTGGTAAATCGGGCGTTGTGTCATTTACGATGGATTGTGCGCATCCGCATGATATTTCGACGATCATTGACCGTGATGGTGTTGCGATAAGGGCAGGGCATCATTGCGCCCAGCCGTTAATGGATTATCTGGATGTATCGTCAACAGCGCGGGCGTCGGTTGGTGTTTACACCACTAAAAGTGAATTTGACGCGCTGGCAACATCATTGGAAAAAGTGGTACGTATTTTCAGCTAGGGCGCATTTTTGGCTAGGTGGTAATTGACCATCAAAAGGTAGAATAGATGAACGATCAGATTGATGAGCAGAAGGATGAGGATGTGGACAATCCCTATAAAGCATCTGCATCCGTAAATATTCCAAGTCATATGCGTTCAGCCGAGGACAATAAGCTGGCGCGTGAAAATGACAGTGGTTATCTGGGGCCGGGGTTACCCGAATTTCTGAATTTTGGTGCCAATACGTCGAGCGAAGGTGATGGGTTCCGTGCAACGGCAGGTAGCCCGCTTGAAGCACCGCAAGGACAGGCTGACGCGGTGGCGATTGAAGATGCGCTGAAATCAGTGCATGATCCTGAGATACCGGTTAATATTTTTGATCTAGGTCTTATATATGATGTGATAAGGCAGGATAATGGCGATGTCGATATCACAATGTCACTGACCGCGCCCGGATGCCCCGTGGCAGGCGAAATGCCAGGCCAAGTTGCCGAAGCGGTGGCAAAGGTTGATAGCGTTGGCAGTGTGAGTGTCGAGCTTGTGTGGGATCCAGCATGGACGCCCGAGCGCATGAGCGATGATGCAAAGCTGGCGCTTGACTGGTAGAATAGCCCTTTGGGTTGCTAATTTGTAATGCGTTTGGAAAGGATAGATCATGTTTGACCCGAATAAACCGATCGTCACTTTGACGGATAAGGCGGCACTGCATGTTCAAAGCCTGATGAACAAGGCTGAGAGCGATGTTATCGGTCTGCGGGTGGGTATCAAGACCACCGGTTGTTCAGGTATGCAATATGATGTCCAATTTGCGACCGAGCAAAAACCGTTTGAAGATAAGGTTGAAGAAAAAGGCGTGACTTTATTCATTGATCCAACAGCCGTGATGTTTCTGATCGGGTCGGAGATGGATTGGCAGGAAGATAAATTTGCCGCGCGTTTTGTCTTTAATAATCCCAATGAAATTGCCCGTTGTGGGTGCGGCGAAAGCTTTTCTGTCGCGTCATAGGCGGGTTTCAGAAGCCTGTTTTATGCTGTTACCCATGACAGTATCTGCTGGCGTCAAACTAGACGGTGAATATGTCAGACCCGAAGTCAAAGAAAATCATTACGCTGCTTGCCGGTTTGGCGCGTTACACAATACCGCGTGGTAACTGGCGTGTGCGTGGCCGTATAACGGCGGCCTTTGCCTGTCTTATGGCGGCAAAAGGGTCAAATATAATAACCCCGCTTATGTATGGTGCGGCGGTTGATCTGGTCAATGGTGATCAGGGATTTGCGATGTCGGCCCTAATGTGGGTCGTGGCAGGTTATGCACTGGCACGGCTTGGCCAGCAGGTATTCAGCGAAGCCAAGCAATATCTGTTTGCCAGCGTTGCCCAGCGTGCGGTGCGCGGTGCCGCCTTGAATGCCTTTCGGTATCTGCATAAATTGTCATTGCAGTTTCATCTTGATCGGCAGACAGGCGGCCTGACAAGGTCGATTGATCGCGGTGCCAAAGGTATTGAATTTCTGCTGACCATCGCCTTTTTCGAGGTGTTGCCCCTATTTGTCGAAATGCTGTTTGTCAGTGCCATTCTGTGGTCGATGTTCGGATTTTTCTATGCGGCGGTGACATTCGTGACGGTGATGGCCTATGTGATCTTCACGATCAAGGTGACCGAATGGCGGATACGGTTCCGGCGTGAGATGAATAATGCTGATGAAAGCGCTGCGACACGCGCGGTTGATTCGATGCTGAATTACGAAACAGTCAAATATTTCAATGCCGAAGAGGTTGAAGCCGAGCGTTATGATACGGCGATGCGCAAATATGAAATCATGGCGGTCAAATCACGTACGTCATTGTCGGTGGTCAATATCGGACAGGGGGCGGTTATTGCCATTGGTCTGATGGCGATGATGGGGATGGCAGGTCTGGATATCCAGCGCGGATTGCTGACCGTGGGTGATTTTGTGATCGTGAATACCTATCTGTTACAGCTCTATCTGCCGCTTAATTTTCTGGGCTGGGTCTATCGGGAGTTACGCCAGTCGCTGGTCGATATGGAACGTATGTTCAAATTGCTGGATGAAGAACCCGATATTGCCGACAAGCCGGATGCTGGCGATCTGGCTGTTGGCGGCGGTGAGTTGGTCTTTGACAATGTGCATTTTGCCTATGCTGACCGGCCTATTCTCAAAGGTGTCAGCTTTCGTGTGCCGCCAGGCAAGCGTACCGCCATTGTTGGCCCAAGCGGGTCTGGCAAAACGACGATTTCGCGGCTGCTATTCCGCTTTTATGATCCGAATGAAGGCAGTATCTGTCTGGATGGGCAGGATCTGCGCGATGTATCGCAAAGTTCACTCCGCAGTGTCATTGGCGTGGTGCCGCAGGATACGGTCATGTTTAATTCGACGATTGGCTATAATATCGGCTATGGCCGGCATGATGCCAGCCAGGCCGACATCGAAGCGGCGGCCAAGGCGGCGGCGATTGATGGCTTTATCAGCAAATTACCCGATGGCTATGACACCCGCGTTGGTGAACGTGGGCTAAAACTGTCTGGCGGTGAAAAACAGCGCGTTGCGATTGCCCGCGCGATTTTGAAAAAGCCTGCGATCTTTCTGTTTGATGAAGCCACATCGGCGCTGGATAGCCGCACCGAAAAGGATATTCAGCGTTCGCTGAATGATATTTCACGAAGCCAGACAACATTGGTTATTGCACACCGGCTTTCGACGGTTGTCGATGCTGACGAAATTCTGGTGCTGGCTGATGGTGAAATATGTGAGCGTGGGACGCATCGCCAGCTTCTGGCCAAAAACGGGCTTTATGCCATGATGTGGCAACGCCAGTCTGATGGTTTCATAGATGATGATCTGACGAAAGATTATGATGGCAGTTCTGACTATGACGGTGTCGGCGATAGGCCGCAAGAGGTCATAAGCTGATGTATCGCCATGCCAGCGAAGCGGGGCTTGTCTTGCCGTCTGGTACCGATATCAACCAGCCCTATGATGGCCATAATCTGCGCGGGCATCTGGCCGAAATAGCTGATCAAAGCACAATGCAGGGGAAAGTGCGGGGGCATGTTCTGCTGTGTCCGGGATTTACCGAATTTTGCGAAAAATATAGCGATGTGATAAAGGCGTTCAATGACCGCGGTTATAATGTGCTGGCGATAGACTGGCCCGGGCAGGGCATGTCGGGGCATCTGGGGCGGCATCGTATGGCGGTGCATTGTGACAGCTTTGACCAGCATATTGGCGCGATGGACAGATTGATCACGGCGGTGGGCTGGCAGGATAGGCCAGTGATACTGTTCGGTCATTCGATGGGCGGGCATCTGGCGTTGCGCCTGTGCCAGCATCTGCGGGCGCAGGTGCAGGCGGCGATTATCCTGTCGCCGATGATCGTGCCACCCGTCATGCCTGTATGGATGGTGCGTCTCATCACGCAGACGCTTGTTGCGGCAGGGTTCGGGCGTTTCTATCTGCCGTTTAAAAAGCCGCCGACGCTTGATTATATCAGGCAATTTCGCCCGCATAATCTGCTGTCACGCGATAAAGCCGGATATGAAAGCCAATTTGTCTGGTTTGATGATAATCCCGAATTGCGACGGAGTCAGCCAACCGCAGGCTGGGTGCGCGCCGCCTATGAATCATGTGCGCGCACGACATTGAACAAAGACTGGATGGCGGCGGTAGATTGTCCGGTGCTGGGCTTTGAGGCGGGTGATGAACGGGTGGTGCATAAAAAGTCTAGTGACCGGATGCTGGCCTGTCTGCCGCATCTGACGCGCTATGAATATGACGGGGCGCGGCATGAATTGCTGAATGAAACACCCGATGTGGTGGCGGATATATGGACGCGGATCGATGCGTTTTTAGGCGGCCGAGGTCAAAGCCGTTTGAAATAGCGGCCAGTAGCCAAAGCACATTCCAAAACCGCCAGAGAGAACACCGTCCAAAGCAAAATCGCCATACCGCCATTAACGATCATGTGACCAGCCAGAAACGGAAAGCCAAACACGCCAATAAAATAGGACAGGCCAAATAATTGCAAAGTCTGCGGGATGATATCGGGCTGTGCCTCATTCGCCGCCATCGCCTTGATGATCGGATAGGATACGCCATAGCCAATGCCAAATAATATGGCGCCAAGCACATAGAGAAAGACATTGCTGTCTTGTAGAATAAACAGCATGACGCTAAACCCCATAACGCCAAGCAAGAGTGCGATCACCGCATAGGGTGATTGCCCGCCCATGAATTGCGCAAATATCACACGGCAAATAATCACCGTAACCGTATAAGCCAGAAAATAATCGGCATAGGCCATATTCTGGGCGTCGGCATAGACAATCTGGAAATTGGTGATGCCAGCAAAAACACTGGCACCAATGCCGACCATGATAATGGGAATAGCGGCACGCGATGTCATTACCTGCTTGATGCTGGTCATTGTCAGTCTGGTTTTATCAATAATCTGCTTTTCAATGGTCAGTATCCGCATTGGCGCGGCAAGCCAGAAAAACAAAATGGCGCTGATCCCACATAGGCCGGCCGTGGCTAGAAAAGTCAGTCCCATGCCAAAGCCCAGCCGCGTCATAGCCGCACCAAATACTGGTGAGAGACCAAACCCAGCCATGATGAAAACCGAAAGAAGGGTGAAATACTGAATGCGCTCATGCGGGTGAATGACGCGATTTAGCGCTACCGGTGTCAGGGTATAGAACAAACCCCAGCCCGCGCCTAGGAACAGGCCTGCCGCCTCTACTATCAGCCCAGTTTGACCGGCAAGCCCAAATAACAATCCCGCCACGGTGATCAGACCACCAGATAAAGCGATGGTGGGCATGATGCCTAACCAGCTGGTGATATGGCCAGAATAAATCACAACAATTAATGTCGCGATCGCTGTCAATGCCAGCACAAAACCGACATCGGCTTCATTGCCACCAAAGTCGGCAAATAAAGCTGGTAATAAAAAGGTCAGCCCATAGGCACCCGCTTGCAGGAAAATGCCAAAGAAATAGAGGCTCAATAGCGTTTGGCGCGGCATTAGGCGGCCTCGCCTCCATCGGGACCATAGAAAATCACCCATGTTGTCATGCTCTCGCCAAACTGGGTAAAGCGATGCGGCACACCGGCGGCAACAAACAGAAAATCGCCCGGGGCAAACGGCACGCGTTCATCGGCCATCTCGAAAATGCCAGTGCCATCAATGATGATATAGGCCTCATCCTGACGATGCGGGGTCTGATAATCGGCTTTTACCGGTTCGTATAGCTCAACTTTAAGGGTGCCATGTTCGAATAAGGTGGCAAATCTCTGAGATATGTCACCGTTTGTTACCTCGGTCAGTGCCTTACGTGCTCTGGATAGGCTGATATGTGCACATTGTGCAGGCCTTTGGGGGGATTCCTGTGTCATGCTGTCTGCTCCATCAAATCAATAGGCTGATTGTCCGATATTATAGACTGCAAAGTATTAATAAATAATGAACAGGCTTATTAAACCAAGAATTGTTCCTGAATTGCACGTTCGGTCAAAGAAAACCCAGGATCATATAGTAAATTCAATGTGATATCGCGCGCCTGAGCGATGGAAACATGTTTGACATGACGAAATTCGGTGCTGTCAGCACTGACGCTAAGTGGCCTGAAATCAGGTTCAAGATTTACCAGTTCGACTGCCGAGGTTTCCGGTAGCAATGCCCCGCGCCAGCGCCGTGGCCGGAATGGCGAGATCGGTGTCAAGGCCATTAATTCGGTGCCAAGCGGAATGACCGGCCCATGCGCCGACAGATTATAGGCGGTCGAGCCGACAGGCGTTGCCAATAAAACACCATCACAGATCAGCTGTTCAAGTTTGTTTTTGCCATCGACAGAAATATTGATATGGGCGGCGTTATGCGTCTGCCGCAATAATGACACTTCGTTGATCGCCAGCGCGTCGTGCGTTGAACCATCCTTGTCGGTGGCGGTCATGCGCAATGGATGAATGGGGGCGCCTTCGGCGGCGGCGATGCGTTCAGGTAGTTCGGCACTGGCATAGTGATTCATCAAAAAACCAAGATGCCCACAATTCATTCCGAAAACAGGCAAGCCAGATGACATGGTTTCATGCAACACATTGAGCATATGCCCGTCACCACCAAGCGCGACAATATGGGTGGCGTCAGCAAGCGCGCTATGACCATATAGATCGACAAGCTGTTGCAGGCGAATTCTGGCCAGATCATGATTTGATGCGTTAAAATGTATCTTCATAAATAACCTGTTGCCCCGCGTGCATGATGCCAGAAGCGGTGATAAAGCGACTGTCTTTGAAATGAGCATAATCAGTTTATCAGGTAAAGGCAAAATTAGGACGTGTGAATAAGGTATTTCGTATAAAAGGCTTGAAAGAGGAGGGGCGTTTCCGCCACTGTTGTCAGCATGAGTGATAAACAAAAAAATGTGCCATCCTTGTTGATCGCGCCTGAACCCGATGCGGACGGTCTGACGCAGACTGTTGCCGGCCTGAACGAAGCTGGCGCGCCGATCAATCTACCTGTCGTTACCGAAAAACCGATTACGCTGTTTCTGAATAATCAGGAAATCGTGACCTCGATGACATTGGGCGACTGGGTGCCGGAACTGGCGGTCGGGTATTTTTTGAATCAGAACATGCTGCGCCATGACGATCAGATCACCGGCGTAGATATTGATGATGATCTGGGCGTCTGTATTGTGCGCACCGCGCGTGAAACCGATTTTGAAGCCAAGATGAAACGCAAAATTCGCACCAGCGGCTGTGCCGAAGGTACGGCCTATGGCGATATGATGGAACGTTTTGACGATATTACATTGGCCGCCGATGCCACCTTCAAGGCAAGCTGGCTTGTCGGCTTGTCAAAAGCCATCAATACTACGCCCAGCCTGTATCTCAGCGCGGGTGCTATTCATGGATGTGTGTTGTGCAAGGCAGATCAGCCGTTGGTCTATATGGAAGATATAGGCCGGCATAATGCGGTTGATAAAATTGCTGGCTGGATGTTTTTGAACAAGGTTGCACCAGAGGATAAGATTTTCTATACGACCGGACGGTTGACCACCGAAATGGTTATCAAGACCGTACAGATGCAGATTCCAGTTCTGGTCTCGCGTTCGGGCTTTACCGCCGCGGCTGTCGAACTGGCACGCGCGGCTGATCTGACGCTGATCGGACGTGCCAAGGGCAAACGCTTTATTGCGTTGGCTGGGCAACAGCGGATCGATTTTGATATTGAAGCTGGCGCCACCACAGACGCTGAATTTGCCGATAGCCCATCGCGCCAGCGCGCCCAACAGGATAAATGAGCAATCCAGATGAATAATTCGTTAGATTCTGATCATGTTGGCTATTTGCTGCTTGCTGGTGGGCAGTCACGGCGTATGGGCGGTGGCGATAAGAATCTGATGCTGCTTGGCGGCAAGCCACTTTTACAGCATGTGCTTGACCGGATTGATATCGGCACAGCCCCCGTTTTGTTGAATGCGAATGGCGATGCGGCACGTTATGCCAGCTTTGATATGCCCGTCCGTGCTGATGTGGTTGATGGCTTTGCCGGACCGCTGGCGGGCATATTGACCGGATTGGAATGGGCGGCACGCGAATATCCGGAAATCTCCCATATGATTAGCCTTGCTACCGATGCGCCGTTTCTGCCGCGTGATCTGCCAACGCGGCTGATGGCGGGATTGATCGATGCGGGGGCAGATATAGCCCAGGCCGCTTCGCCAGATAACATGGATGGAAACACCAGACGGCATCCGGTGTTTGCGATCTGGCCGGTGGCATTGGCCGTTGATCTGCGACATGCGCTGGTTGATCAGGATATCCGCAAGATTGATGATTTTACCGCCCGTTATCACTGTGCGGTAGTGCCTTTTGAAGGGATGCCGGATCCCTTCATGAATCTGAATCGCCCTGAAGATTTTGCCATAGCGCAAGATTATATTTAGATTCCTGCTTTGGCAGGGATAGTCTTTTGGAAGGGATAGTTTGGCATTCATGTACTGTGATGACAAAAACCATGTCCCATCTTGTGATTGGTGCCTGTGCGCGTTACATAGGCATTGTGGATATGAGCTAAAGCACGCGTTTGGCAGGCTGGAACATGGGGATCAATAATGGCGAGTGACGCGATTACCGCAGCAAAGGGGCTTTTTACCGCCTATCACGAAGCCATGACACGGCTGGAACAAGGGCTTGGTACCGGATTTAGCGCGGCGGTTGATATGATGCTGAATACGGCAGGTCATGTGGTTGTTTGCGGCATGGGAAAATCGGGTCTGGTTGGCCGCAAGATTGCGGCGACGCTGGCGTCAACGGGGACACCATCATTGTTTTTACATCCTGCCGAGGCGATCCATGGTGATCTGGGGATGGTGCGGCGCGGTGATGTTGTTCTGCTGATGTCACATTCAGGTGAAACCGAGGAAATCATCCGCCTGCTACCTGCGTTAAAGCGGCTTGAAACACGGATTATCGCCTTTACCAGCAATGCCAATAGCACGATGGCGCGCGAGGCCGAAATTGCCCTTGATATTTCGGTTGATCGCGAAGCCTGTCCACTCAATCTGGCACCGACAACATCCAGCCTGAATACATTGGTGCTTGGCGATGCGCTGGCGGTTGCTTTGATGGAAAAGCGCGGCTTTGAAGCGGCCGATTTTGCCGCAACGCATCCCGGTGGGGCTTTGGGACGACGCTTGCTGACGCATGTGCGCGACCGTATGCGGGTGGATAACCTGCCCTTTGTTGATGCCGATAGTTCGGTTCAGGATGCGCTGATGACCATGACCGAAGGGCGGCTTGGGCTGACGCTTGTTGGTACGCCCGAAAAGCTGGACGGGATACTAACGGATGGCGATTTACGCCGCCTGCTGGTGTCGGGTGCCGATCTGGCTGGTGCGCGTGTTGGCGATGTGGCAAGTGCTGATCCGTTGTCGATTGCGCCGGACGCGATGATGAATGAGGCCGAGGAAAAGATGCTGGAAGCGCGAATTCAGTGCCTTGTTGTGAAGGATGATCAGGCGGTGGTTGTCGGTATTTTGCAGATTTTTGAATAGGCTTATGAAACTTTCTGATTTTGATTTTGATCTGCCACCTGACCGGATCGCCACAGCACCAGCGCAACCACGAGATAGTGCGCGGCTTCTGGATCTGTCGGGTGCGGCTATAGCCGATCGTCATGTTGGTGATTTGCCCGATCTTTTGCGTGCAGGTGATCTGTTGATCGTCAATGACACCGCAGTTATTCCAGCACGGCTTATCGGCAAGCGCGGGGATGCCAGAATCAGCGTGACATTGCATAAATATGAAGGGCATAAAAATGGGGGAAATGCGATCTGGCGGGTATTCGCCAAGCCCGCTAAGAAATGCCGCCCTGATGATATTATCATGTTTGCACCGGACTTTGGCGCGCGGGTTCTGGGGCGCGGTGAAGGAGGAGATGTCGAGCTGGCCTTTATTGACCCAAGGTCAGGCAATGCGCTGGACACCGACAGCCTGAATGCGGGACTTGATACATATGGCACAATGCCATTGCCGCCTTATATTGCCCGGCCTGATGGGGTGCTTGATTCCGACCATGAGGATTACCAGACGATGTTTGCCAGCCAGCGTGGGGCGGTTGCCGCCCCAACGGCGGGTTTGCATTTTACCGATGGTCTGACCAGCGCATTACAAGCCAAAGGCGTAGCAATTGCGGCGGTGACATTGCATGTGGGGGCAGGCACATTTCTGCCAGTTACGGTCGAGACGATTGCCGAACATAAAATGCATTCCGAATGGGGTGCGATTCCGGCGGATGTCGCCGCCAAAATCATCGCCACCAAGCAGGCTGGTGGGCGGGTGATTGCGGTGGGGACGACAAGCCTGCGTATTCTGGAAGCCAGCTTTGCCGCGCTTGGCCATATTGGCCATTTTGCCGGTGAAACGGATATTTTCATCACGCCCGGTTTTAGCTTTAATGTCGTCGATATGCTGATGACAAATTTTCATCTGCCGAAGTCAACATTGCTGATGCTGGTCAGTGCCTTTGCCGGTCATGCGCCGATCATGGCGGCCTATGACCATGCGATTGCATCGGGCTACCGGTTCTTTTCCTATGGCGATGCCTGCCTCTTATCACATAATCTTTTATCGCATAATCTATCTGCACAAGCCGAAACGGAAACAACATGACCGCATTTTCCTATGATCTGCTTAGTACCGATGGCACGGCGCGGCGTGGCCGTCTGCATACCGCGTGGGGTGTTGTCGAAACGCCGGTTTTCATGCCTGTTGGTACCGCCGCGACGGTCAAGGGGATGATGCCAGAGTCAGTGAAATCGACAGGTGCCAGCATCATTCTGGCGAATACCTATCATCTGATGTTGCGACCAGGTGCCGAACGTGTCGGGCGGCTTGGCGGGGTGCGCAAGATGATGGGCTGGGATGGCCCTTTATTGACCGATTCTGGCGGGTTTCAGGTGATGTCACTAGGCCCGCTGCGCAAGCTGGATGAAGATGGCGTGACCTTTAAGTCGCATTTGGACGGTAGCAAGCATCGGCTGACCCCCGAACGATCAACCGAAATCCAGCATCTGCTGGATGCGACAATCACCATGGCGTTTGATGAATGTACGCCCTTTCCAGCTGAAAAGACGGTGGCGGCAGATTCAATGCGGCTGTCAATGCGCTGGGCAAAGCGATCCCGCGACGCCTTTGTGCCACGCGAAGGCTATGGACAATTTGGCATCGTGCAGGGGTCGGTTTTTGCCGATTTACGCGCTGAATCTGTGGCGGCGCTGGGCGATATCGGTTTTGAAGGCTATGCGATTGGCGGGCTTGCCGTGGGTGAAGGACAAGAGGCGATGTTCGAAGCGCTGGAATTTACCACACCCTTGATGCAAACGGATAAGCCACGCTATCTGATGGGGGTTGGCAAGCCATCCGATCTGGTCGGCGGGGTAGCGCGCGGCGTTGATATGTTCGATTGTGTTCTGCCAACGCGGTCCGGGCGCACCGGTCAGGGCTTTACCCGCCGCGGCCCGATCAATATCAAGAATGCCCGCCATGCCGAGGATAACCGTCCGATTGACGAAGCCTGTAGCTGTCCGGCCTGTTCGCGGTTTTCGCGTGCCTATCTGCATCATCTGTTCAAAGCCGATGAAGTGCAGGGGCTGATGTTGCTGAGCTGGCATAACATCCAATATTATCAGGATCTGATGGCCGATATGCGGGCGGCAATCGAGGCTGGTACATTTGCGCAATTCGAAAAAAACTTTCATGCTATGCAAAGTCTGGGGGATATCGACCCGCTTGATCCCTAGACAGTGGTAAGGAGGTTTGATGCCGAAATCGGCGGTTTCAAAAGATAAAAGCAAGCTGAAAGCATGGCTGATTGCCGATGCCAAGGCGGCTGGCTTTGCCGATATCGGAATCACAAAAGCAACGCATTCAGCGCAAACCACCGACGGGCTAGCCCAATTTCTGGACGATGATTTTGAGGGCGATATGGCGTGGTTGCGCGATACCGCCGATCGCCGTCAGCAACCGCATGCGATGTGGGGTGATGCCCGCACCGCCATTGTGCTGGGGATGAATTACGGCCCCGACCATGATCCGATGGGCAATCTGGATGCGCGGGACAAAGGCAATATCTCGGTCTATGCGCGCGGACGCGATTATCATGAGGTGATCAAGGGCAAGCTGAAACAGCTGGCCGGACGGCTGGCGGTCAAATCAGGCTGGCAGGTCAAGGTCTTTGTCGATACCGCGCCATTGATGGAAAAGCCGCTGGGGCAAAGTGCCGGTATTGGCTGGCAAGGCAAGCATACGAATCTGGTATCGCGAACGCATGGTTCATGGCTGTTTTTAGGGACGATCCTGACCGATGGTGAATTGCCCTATGATGAGGCACAAAGCGATCATTGCGGTAGCTGTCGTGATTGCCTTGATATTTGCCCGACTGATGCGTTTCCGGCGCCCTACAGGCTGGATGCGCGGCGGTGCATTTCCTATCTGACAATCGAACATAAAGGCCAGATACCAAAAGACTTCAGAACCGCCATTGGCAACCGTATCTTTGGCTGTGACGATTGTCTGGCGGTATGCCCGTGGAACAAATATGCCAAGGCCGCTAGCGAGGCCAAACTGGCCGCGCGTATGGAAACCACATTGCCAGAGCTGGCGGCATTGCTGGCACTGGATGAGGCCGGATTTCGCGCACAATTTGCCAGCACGCCAGTGCGCCGCGCGGGCTATGAACGGTTTTTGCGCAATGTGCTGGTCGCGGCGGGCAATAGCGCGGATATGGGGCTGGTGGATGTCATCATGCCGCATCTGGATCATGCTAGCGGGCTTGTACGCGGCATGGCGGTATGGGCACTTGGGCAGTTAATGGATGATGCGGATTTTATGGCGATGAAAGCACGCTATATAGGCGTCGAGACTGATGCGGATGTTGCGGCCGAATGGGGCTAGTGCGTTGCTGATCAGATGCGTGACCAGCTTGATAGCCAGCCTCATGATTATATGATTTTGAATATCGTCTGATTTTCTGTTACGGTTTTAATTATACGAGGTTTATGTCTGACCGCCCGATTTTGGAGGCGGCCAGCCTTTATCCCGGATCAGGGTATCGTGATCTTTTATTGAATAGTGTCCGGAACATGTAACCAGACTGACTATCGCTATTCATTAGGAGGGGCAATCATGACACCGGTTAGACTATCGTTACGGGTAGCTGTTACGGCTATCTTTATGCTGTGCGCATCTTTGGCGTCACATTCTGTTGCGTGGGCGCAGGACGCGCCAATCGTTTCAAAATTATCTGATAATACATATTCGGTTTTCTGGGGATTTTTTAACAGTCTGGTTGTTATCGGCAACAAAGGTGTGCTGATTACCGACCCCGCCAATGATAACCGCGCGGCAGTTTTAAAGGCCGAAATCGCCAAGCTGACCGATTTGCCCGTCACCTATATTGTACTGTCGCATGAGCATTTTGACCATATTGGCGGTGTTGGTGCCTTTCCGCAGGCAAAATTAGTTGCCCAGAAAAATATTCATGCGGTGTTGCCACTTGATCCGCTTGATCTGGCACCTGACGATATCGATATTACCTTCGAAAATAAATATACCCTCAATATGGGCACAACCGATGTCGAAATGCATTTCATGGGAGCTGGCGATGGCGTGGCGACTACGGTTGTTTATATGCCATGGGAAGGCATTGCCTTTACCGCCGATCTTTATGAGGACAAACGGCTGACGCCTGCATCATTTCTTGATGATACCAATATGCTGGGTGTGCGGCGTATTTTGAACCGGATCGGTCAATGGCCGATAAAACACGCGGTGACGGCGCATTCACTATCAAGCGATCCACAGATATTGCGGGATAATATCCGCTATATCAATGATCTGTATGATGCGGTTTATCCGCCTATTGCAAAGGCCGCGGCATCAGATAATCCATTTGCCATATATGGATTGCTGGATAGCCTGCCCGATACGGTAACACTTGAGGCTTATGCTGACTGGGATGGCTATGAACATTTTTCCGGACATGTAAGGCGGATGGCGTTATCGATCATCCATGGCGGATAGGGGCATAGGGAAGCAGATGTCATCCTATAAGCTGTATATAACACATAAGAACTATTCATCATGGTCATTGCGGGCATGGCTGTTAATGCGGGCGTTTGATATTCCCTTTACCGAAAAAATGGTGCCACTTGACGAGCATGTGAAAATTCCAGCATTGGCGGGCATCTCGCCAACGGGCAAGGTGCCATGTCTTGTCGATGGCGAGGTGACGATCTGGGAAAGTCTGGCGATTGCCGAATATCTGGCCGAAAGGCACCCGACCAAAATGCTGTGGCCTTTATCTGAACCTATGCGCAGTCATGCAAGGGCTATCAGCGCCGAAATGCATGCCGGTTTTGGTGCCTTGCGAACGGCTTGCCCGATGAATATGCGGCGTCCGGTGTCGGTATTGACGGTGGCGGATGACGTTAAGGCCGATATAGCGCGTGTCATTGAAATCTGGCGCGATTGTCTGGCGCGCTATGAGGGGCCGTTTCTGTTTGGCCATTTCACCATTGCCGATGCGATGTATGCGCCGGTTTATAGCCGGATCAAAACCTATGGTCTGGCGCGCGGTGCGACGCATAAGGCGGTGACAGCGCGCTATGGACAGGCACTGGTGTCAATGCCTGCCTGGCAGGAATGGCATGATGCGGCACTGGCAGAAACGGCAATTGTCGCCGTCAATGAGGTATAGGGGATGAGGGTGCCGAGAGGCTAATTGATGGCTTGTAATCTATGCGGCGGCAATCGCATCAATTTCAAGAAGCCATGTTGGATCAAGCGTTTGCACAATAACCGAGGTCGTCGCCACCGGTTGATTACCTAAGGCTTTCATGCGCCATTTAGCATTTGCATCGGCAAATGTTGGATCAGTCAGAAATGTGGTGACTTTGACAATGTTCTGTTCGGTCATATCAGCATGACGCAGAATGACAGCTATATTTGACCAAATGAGTTCAAGCTGTTCATCAATAGTCTTTCCAGCATGCCCTTTGTCATCGAGACCCATGGTGCCGCTTATGAATAGAAGCCGTGCTGGTGATAGCGCCTCGGTAGCGTGAACATAGTCATTTGTTGCCCGATAAATGCCAGTCAGTGGATCGTGCATTATACGTTTCATAAGGACGCCTTGTTTTTCGGTTTCTGTTCGCATCATATTAAGGGATCGATGTTAATATCCGGTTAACAGCGCCTAAAAAAGGCGGGGTGCCGAGAGGGCGAATATCGCGTTATGTCACGCCGAGAGGCCAGACTAATCGATCGATTGCAGTCGTTGCACAGCGTTAACAATACGGCTGAGCGCAGGGGGGGTAAGCACCATGCCAGCATGGTCAATATCTGGCAGAATATCAATGTCAACTAGCCCAGGCGCAGAGGCAAAGACGGTGTCATATTTATCTGCGTGAAAAAGTTCATCATTCGCACCAGCCAGAACGATGAATGGTTTTGAAGCTGATTTGATGGCCGCTTTATAGTCATCTGGTAATCTGAAATTTGTTGCCAGATTGTAGTCATAAGAACCAGTTAACAGGTCACTGGTATATGGGTTTATTCCATAGCGTATCACAGGCAGAAAGTTGAACCATGTTACCCCAATCGCGTTTAGGATGTTGAGTGCTAACAATCTTGGAACGCCAACACCTGCCCAATCAGCACTTTGTCTTTGGGTTGGTGCGTCTTGATGAATGAATGGGGATAGAAGCAGATAGCTGTCGAATAGATCAGCATCGGCGCTGACCGCAAATCGTAAGGTAAAACCACCACCTGCCGAAAAACCAGCAAGGGTGCGCGGGTGTGATGGCCGGATATGGTCAAGGAAATCGATAATGTCACTTTCAAGACGTCCTATTTTATCGATATGGCCTTTGCGACCGGAATTTCCATGCCCACGTATATCAAGGGCATAGGTTGAGAACCCAGCATATGCCAGATGCTTTGCGACATTATGCATGCTTATACTGGTGGCTGATGATCCATGTATCAGAATGACCGAACCTTTGATGTTGTCATTTTGCTCTGGCGCATAGTGCCGATAGGCCAGTTGTCCGGCGCTACTTTCAAAGACGTTGATATCTTTTGCCCCACGATAGTCAGCCTGCCCGAATGCCCTATCGATACTTTGCAAGACTGGCGGTGTTTTGGGGGCACCCATCCAGAGGGCGCAAGCAATAGCGAAAACGCCAATGCAGATGAATAAAATGAGAATCTGCAGAGTAAAATTAGGCATTTAATGCTTTCCCATGTTTCACCGCACAAGCAAACAGACATGCTATGTTGGTAAACATTAACTATAGAAGGAAAGCGTTAATATCCGGTTAACAGCACCAAAAAAGGCGGGGATTGCGCCCCGCCTTTGCTTCATTCGAGATGAATGGCCAGTGTGATTAGGGCCAGTGTGATTAGGGCCAGTGTGATTAGGGCCAGTGTGATTAGGGCCAGTGTGATTAGGGCCAGTGTGATTAGGGCAAGAGCCTATTTCGTGTGATAGCCATATTCGCCATGCTGGGTGATGTCGAGGCCTTCGATTTCATCCTGTGTATCAACACGCAGACCGCCAGTCATCGCGCTGATGATTTTCAGGATCGCAAAGCTGGCAATCGCTGTCCAGATCACGGTGATGATCACCGAGCTGAACTGTACCCATAGCTGTGAGGCCGCCGAGACGCCATCGGCAAGGCCAAGGCCGCCAAAAGCAGGCAAGGCCAGATAGGCAACAAGCAGACTGCCCAGAATGCCGCCAACACCATGCACGGCAAAGACGTCAAGCGAGTCATCGATCTTCATCTTGACGCGGATAAGGTCAACCGCCAGATAGCAGGCACCACCGCCAACAAGGCCAAGGATCAAGCCACCTGGCACACCGATAAAGCCAGAGGCAGGTGTCACGGTCGCCAGACCCGCCACCATGCCGGTGACAATGCCGACAAGCGATGGGCGGCCAAAGCGAAGCCATTCGATAACCATCCACACAAGTGACGCGGTCGCGGCGGCGATATGCGTGACCAGCAACGCCATGCCTGCACCTGATCCAGCACCGAGCGCCGAACCGCCATTAAAGCCAAACCAGCCAACCCAGAGCATACTGGCACCGATCATGGTCAGAACCGGACTATGCGGCGGGGTAACGGACTCGGGAAAATTGCGACGCTTGCCAAGAACAATGGCGCATACCAATGCGGCGGTGCCTGCGGTGGCATGCACAACGATGCCGCCAGCAAAATCCATCACGCCCCATGTGGCCATGATGCCGCCACCCCAGACCCAATGCGTTACAGGCGCATAGACAACCAGAAGCCAGATTGCCGAAAACAGCAGAACAGCCGAGAATTTCATGCGTTCGACATAGGCACCAATCACCAAGGCCGGCGTGATGATGGCAAAGGTCATCTGGAAGACGGCAAAGACAGATTCGGGAATTGTGCCCGACATGCTATCAAGCCCGATAGCGCCCATGAACATATTGCTAAGGCTGCCAAACCATGCGCCGTCGCCACTAAAGGCGAGTGAGTAACCGGCAATGACCCAGAGGATTGACATCAGACAGGCGATGGCAAAATGATGCATCAGCACCGAAACAATATTCTTTGATTGCACAAGCCCAGCATAGAAAAGTGCCAGACCCGGCAAGGTCATGAACAGGACAAGGGCGGTCGCGGTCAAAATCCACGCGGTGTCACCGCTATTGATCGCATCTGACGCGAAGGCTGGCGCAGACGCCATACCAAAACCCGCCAGCGCCATAAAGGCACAGGCCATCGAAACAAAACTACGCATGATATTCTCCGTTTGACTGGGGATGTTTATCACCCCCGAATTACTTTTCATTTAGTGTCGTTGGCGTCGGTGAAATAGCAAGATGATTGCATTTACAATAGGCATAACTGCCCAAAATGATGAAAATTAATGCAAAAAAGAATAGCAAAGCCCAATTTTTGAGCATTTATATGTCCGGATTATCGATTGTAATCGCTATTTTGAAGCAGTCGTTCCAGAGATGCTGACTTTGTCATGGCAAAGCGGCATAGTATGTGCCTGTTTTTTAAATGCTGTCCTGAATGACCAATGAATATGGCTATGAATCATGACAAGTGAATGATGTTAAACAATGTTGATAGTGAATGATGACCCCTGTTAGTGATGATCATACCGCGTCTTTGCCATCGATCCTGGTGATTGGCGGCGCCAATATCGATATTACGGCGACCTCATCTTATGAAAATCTGGTGCTTGAGGAATCGAATAGGGGCGTGGTTGATCTTGGCTGTGGCGGGGTTGCGCGTAATCTGGCTGAAAATCTGGGGCGTCTAGGTCTGGCGCCTCAATTGGTCAGCGTTTTTGGCGATGACATGCTGGGGCAGCGTTTGCGGCAAAGCTGTGTTGATGGCGGGGTGAAGCTGGATCATGCGATCACCCGTGCAGGCGCGAACAGCGATAGCTATGTCAGCATCCATGATGGCAAGGGTGAAATGTATGTCGCGCTGCACCAGATGGCGCTGATTGATAGTCTGACGCCAGATTGTATCACGGCTATCGATCCAGTGCTGGCGGCGGCTGATGCGCTGGTGCTTGATGCCAATCTGCCAGCCGAGACGCTGGCTAGTATTTTTGCGCGTGCCCATGGCAAGGTGGTGTTCTGCGATTGCGTGTCGGCGCTAAAAGCGCATAAGCTGCGCCCGTTTCTGGGTCAGATTACCTGTCTGAAAGCGAATCTGGCTGAAGCCCGGGTGCTGACGGGGCTGGGACAGGATGCACAGACACATATGCTGCTGGATGGTTTGCGCCCGACGGGTGTTGCACAGATTATCATGTCGGATGGAGCCAATGGCTTTGTTGCGGTGAGAGAGAATGATAAGGCAGCCAAAATACCCACTACAACAGAGGCGGTGAATGTATCGGGGGCTGGTGATGCCTTGCTGGCCGGATTTGTCTATGGCTGGGCGCATGACATGGCATGGGACGCGCGGGCGGAATTTGCCCATGGTGTGGCGCAATTCACTTTATCATCCCGAAATGCGGTACATGCTGATATAACGGCGGCATATATTCACGCGCATTATGCGCCTGTTTCTTAGGATCCGAGGATGATTGACTATACTGACGAAGTTACTGATGCGCGGGCTGATAACAAGGCCATTGTGGCGCTGGAATCGACCATCATTTCACATGGATTGCCATGGCCGGAAAATCTGCACACTGCCAAACGGCTGGAAGCGGTGGTGCGCGCGGCAGGTGCGGTGCCAGCAACGATTGCGGTGCTTGATGGGCGTGTCAAAATCGGGCTGGATGCGGATGATCTGGAACGGCTGGCCGCCCCCGATGGCGCTATCGAGAAGCTAAGCCGTCGTGATCTGCCGCAGATTCTGGCGCAAAAGGGGCATGGTGCCACCACCGTGGCGGCGACCATGATTCTGGCGCAAAAGGCAGGCATCAAAGTGTTTGCCACCGGCGGTATTGGCGGGGTGCATCGAGGTGCCCAACAGAATTTCGATATTTCGGCCGATTTGCAGGAACTGGCCAAAAGCGACGTTGCGGTGGTCTGTGCGGGACCAAAGGCGATCCTTGATCTGCCGCTGACGATGGAATATCTGGAAACGCTGGGGGTGCCGGTGATTGGCTATCAGACGGATGAATTGCCAGCCTTCTGGTCACGCACATCAGGGTTGAGGCTGACCAGCCGGGCTGAAACGCCAGAAGAGATTGCCGCCATCCTGACCGCGAAATGGTCATTCGGGTTGGCTGGCGGCGCGGTGATCATGAATCCGGTGCCAGAGGCAGATGCTATTGCCGAGGCCGATATCAAAGCCGCGATCAAGGCGGCACTGGCCGCGGCCGATGAACAGGCGATTAGTGGCAAGGATTTAACACCCTTTCTGTTGCAGCATATGGTCGCATTGACTGGCGGTGACTCGTTAAAAACGAACATCGCGCTGGTGCTGAACAATGCCAGACTGGCCGCCAAAATAGCTGTTGCCATGACGGCGGCATAAACCGGCCTTATTCTCACTTTACCTGCATATTTGTAAAATTGATTTAGATCAATGTGGCTGGTGGCGAGGCATGATAGGCATTGTATCGACTTTTTCAATAATAGCTGTTTGGGAGAATGATCGATGCAAGAACATCATAGAACCATGGTAAGTCGCGCCGCCTATGGCAAGCTTACCGGCTTTATACTTGGCCTTCTGGGCATGATTATCATAATCTATATGCTACCAACGCTGGGCTGGGGTATCCGGTTTGGAACCCTGTTTTATGCTATAAATCTAGGGCTTTTAGTCGGTATTTTAAGTGTCGATATCAGGCACCCTGTGTTTCCAGTTGAATTCAAATGGTGGGTGATGGGGCCGTTGATGGGCGGGTGGATCATGTTTACGCTGATGCTGTTTATCGGAGATGCCTATGAAAAAATATTGAGCCAGTCAGAAACTGTTTTAGCCTCATTTTCATCGCCTTTATGGATGATTCTGGATGGGGCGATCTGCGGGCTGATTATCAGCCTAGTTGTCCATAGAAAGGTCAAAGAATAAGTGCGGTCAGATAGGGGCTGACGGTCTGTGTAATTGGGAATGCGGTTTGCTGTGATCAAGCAAGGTCACGCTAAAGGTCGCGTTTGGGGTTACCGCGCAGATGTTGAAGGCGGGCAAATACATCAAAGCCCATCTGATACAGAATATATAGAATGTCGATTGGCACCCAATTTTCGGTGATTTTGCCATCGACAAGATGGTAAAAATCCATCACCCGCATTTCGACATGTGTGCCGGTCGCTGGCAAGCCCAGCCATTCGCCCATATGCGTGCCCGTCACCGATGGCCAGCCGCCGGTGACAACAAAATTACCATCGCCGATACGGATATAATGCCCAGCGCCACGGCGATCAGGAAAGCCTGTCAGAAAGGGTATCTGATGATGTGCGCGGAAACCGTCCATGCCGCGTGTCGTGCCAATGCCAGCCGGGCCATACCACAGGAATGTCGCGCCCCAATAAGCGCCATGTTGCATGCTGTCGAGGGATTTGCCGTCAAATGTGAGCAATGCGTTATGCATGTCTATGACAGTGTCAAAGGCACGCGCGCCAGCGGCGGAATCCTGTTGATCAAGACGGAAGCCCGCACCGCCGGAGGGGGGGTGCCATGCGCCTTCGGCACCTAATGATGGCGCTATCGGCCAGACATGCGCCTGGCGCATCAGATCAAGCAGATCAATCAGCATGTAGGAATGGGCGATCTTGTCGTCAACAATATGATGCACCTCGCAACTGCGGATCGTCACCACGCCGTTAGTGGCCGGGATACCGCATAAATCCTGCGTAAAGGTACCTTGATAATGCCCCATCGTCGCGATCAATAACCGACCTGTCAGACTATTATCATCTATGCGGGCATCCATGCGGGCATCGGGCTTGCTGTAGCCACCTGTAAAAATGCTGTCGCGCCGTTCCATATCGGGAAGCGCGGCACGAAGCTGGCACCAGACATCTTGAATAGCATCATGCCCCTGAAGCTTGTTAAAAGGGTGACTTGCCCATAGATGCGCATCGGCGTGATAGGCATCCTTGACATCAGCACCATGTGCCAGACCATGCAGAAGCCTATGCGCGGTTTGTTTGGCGGCAATAATAGTGTCATCATTAATGGTGTCATCATTCTGGGTCATGTTAGATCCGTTGGGGCTGGGGTGTCGGCTGGATGGTTTGACAGTCGTGACGTTATCATGACCTATTTTGAATAGGTATGCAAAAACTCTTGCCAAAGTTTTTGATTGCTGTCTAGGTTTGGGCAGGATTGATCATCAGCACGTCGGCATCACATTATGGGCGTCGTCTGGCCAAGGGGTTTTACATGACATCACAACATGCTCTTAACAAGCAACATATCACCCCTTTGCGCAAAGCCATGTATGACTTTACGCCGGCAGGTGTGCGCGCCGAGATTGTCGCATTGTTTGCACCGGATGCGGCTGTTCATCTGGCGCATCCCTTTGAGACGCTGGCGGGACCAGACGGGTTGATTGAGCAAGCCTTGATGCCGCTTTATCAGGCCTTTCCGGATCTGGAGCGACGCGACTTTCTGGTGATGGCGGGCGCGGCGACGGATGATGATGGTAGCAGTGACTGGGTAGGGTGCTGTGGCTATTATACCGGCACTTTTATGGCACCATTTCTGGATATACCACCAACTGGACATCAGGCCAGTATGCGATTTCATGAATTTTTCCGCTTTGAGAATGGCAAAGTGGTCGAGATGCAGGCGCTGTGGGATATCCCCGAAGTGATGATGCAAGCCGGAGTCTGGCCAATGAGCCCAAGCATGGGGCGTGAATGGCTGGTGCCTGCGCCCGCTACGGCGGATGGGCTGTTTCTGCCGCCATGGCAACGCGATACTGCCGATGCCAGTATTCAACTGGTTCTGGATATGCTGTCGGGGCTGGGCAAATTTGCCGAAGCTGGCGCGGCAGCGATGGAACTGGAAAGATTCTGGCATCCGCATTTCAGCTGGTACGGGCCAGCAGGTATTGGCACAGGCCGGGGTGTTTCCGGCTTTCGTAACTGGCATCAAATGCCGTTTCTGGCAGGCATGCCCGATCGAGGGTCAGGCCCCGGGAAACGGTATTTTTTCGGCGATAATGATTATGTTGCTGTTACTGCCTGGCCAGGCATGGCGATGACAATGAGTGGTGATGGATTCCTTGGAATCGTGCCAGCAAAACAGAAAATCACCATGCGGAGCCTTGATTTCTGGCGCTGTGAAAATGGATTGATTCGGGAAAACTGGGTGCTTGTCGATCTGTTGCATGTTTATAACCAGCTTGGTGTTGATGTGCTGGCGCGCATGCGGGCGATGACCTCGGCAAACCCCTATGGGCCAAACCGCCGATTCTTTGAGATCAAGCCATCCTGACCTGATCCTTTGGCGGATGCCACGAAAAGGATAGCTATTCTTCAAATAAAACCATCAGTATGACTTTGTGCTTTACAAACTTTGCATACGTATTCAAAGTTTATGAAGAGTTCTGCTTAGGTGATGTTTCATGCTTAGGCTTTTGGCGGCATTAAGCCGTAGTTTGATCAAACAAAGATTTTAGGGAGTAAGTTTATGAACATATTGTCGAAAATGGCACTGATAGGCGCTGTTGCAATCGCCGGATCATCCTCGGCCTTTGCTGGTTGTGGAATCACTTCTGGTTCAGTGCGGATTATTGCAAATGATTTTCCTGCCTCGCAGGCGGTGACTGCGGAAGCCATGAAATGTGATGGTAATGGCGCGTCAGTGACCGTAAATCTGAATAAGGATTATAAAGACCTTATCGTTGCGGCTATGACAGCCAACCCAGCTGAATATACAACGTCACATGCGACTAACAGCACGCTAGTCTCGCTGATGAATGATGATCTTGTGCGCCCGTTGAATGATTATGTTGCAAAATATGGTCAGGGTATTGCCAAGTCACAATTGATCACCGTTGATGGCAATGTAATGGCGATTGCCTTTATGGCAAATGCCCAGCATCTGTTCTATCGTCAGGACATCCTTGATGCGGCGGGCGTTGGTATTCCAGCAAGCTATGATGATGTTCTGGCTGCAGCCAAGGCCATCAAAAGCAAGGGTCTGATGGACTATCCGATCGCTGGCACATATAAGGCTGGCTGGAATCTAGGTGAAGAATTCGTCAATATGTATCTTGGTCATGGCGGATCATTCTTTAAGTCGGGGTCTGCCGAGCCGGCGATCAATAACGCCAAGGGTGTTGCCACATTAAATATGATGAAGGCACTTAGCGAATATATGAATCCTGACTTTCTGACGCATGACTCGAACGCTGTGCAGGCGTCATGGGAAGCCGGTAATGTCGCCATGACAAATCTGTGGGGTTCGCGCGCAGGTGCCGTGACTGACGGTGAGGGCTCTACTGCCGACATCGAAAATAACACAAAATTTGCGAGTGCTCCGACTGCCGCTGGGGGATCAACACCAGCATCGACTTTATGGTGGGACGGTTTTGCGATTGCCAGAAATATCTCGGATGCCGATGCCGAAGCCACATTCAAGGCGATCATGGTGGGTATTTCACCTGAGATGGCCAAAGCCAATGTCGATAAGGCCAACTGGCTGATGGACGGTGTTCCGGCACGAGCCGCTGGTGTTGGTGTGATTGCAACAGCCAAAGGCGCGGCATTGCCTTATCCGATGCTGCCTTATATGGGCGCATTGCATGGCGCGGCAGGTAGCGAGCTTGCTGACTTTCTGCAAGGCAAGGAAACTGCCGAACAGGCGCTTGCCGATATTGAAGCCGCCTATCGTGCAGCAGCTAAAGAGAAGGGCTTCCTCTAGGAAGCTGATTGACTGGAGAGAGCCGGTCTCTCTCCAGCCTCTATTTCATTTAAGATTGAACCATGCCACATCGTACATTTATGAGCTTTATCTGGCCGTCTGCACTCGCAATGCTTTTGTTCATTGCCTTGCCGATCGTATCAGTTGCCGTGCAGTCGTTATTTGTTGCGCATGAGCAGGTTTTTGTTGCGGTGGAAAATTGTGGCCCCTTTGGATGCACAACGGTTCAAAAGATCGATCCCCAAGCAACCGCGGCATTGCGTGAAGCACAGCCGCTTGGCCAGTTCAACGGCCTTGGCACCTATCTGAATCGTAATCATCTGGCGTCGGCTGAAATTTCGCAAGCCTGGGACAGCCGAACAGGTGTTGGCGAATTCATCTCCAAGGTTTTGAATCTGCCCTTTTACAAAGCGCTTAGCTTTACGCTGACCTATACATTCGTGGTTACGCCCTTTGTCATTATTCTAGGCTTCTTTGTGGCGTTGGCGGTGAATCGCCTGCCGTCTTTTTTCAAAGGCCCAACCATTTTCGTATCTTTACTGCCGATGATTGTCACCCCGCTGGTCGGGTCGCTCATTCTGTTCTGGATGATTGATGCAGATGGCGTGATCGGTGGCACTTTGCAGCTTATTTTTGATAATCCAGATTTATCACTCAAAGCATCACCAACGCTGACATGGATCACTTTGATCGTTTATGGTGTCTGGCATTCGGCGCCTTTTTCATTCATCGTTTTCTATGCGGGTTTGCAAACAGTGCCACAAGATACGCTGGAAAGCGCCATGGTTGATGGCGCCAATCGTTGGGAACAGGTACGTTACGTTATTGTGCCGCATCTGTTGCCGCTGGTGGTGTTTATTTCATTGATGCAATTAATGGATAATTTCCGCGTTTTTGAGCCGATTATCAGTTTCAGTGCCGAAGCCAGCGCGACATCATTATCGTGGATTATCTATAATGACCTGCGCGGAACCGACGGCAATATTCTGTTTGGGTCGGCAGCGGCAACGTCGCTTTTGACCATCATCGGTGTCTGTATTCTGTTGACGCCGGTTCTGATCCGCACATGGCGGGCACATGGAGCGCGCGCATGAGTATTGTCGCTTCACGCAAGCCGCTGTCATTTCTGTCAATCGCGGCTATGGCCTTTTTGCTGATATGGCTGGCTATTGCGGCGGTACCGTTTCTGTGGACGCTGTGGGGTAGTTTCAAAGTTCAGGCAGATTTTTTCTCGAAGCTGGATTGGCAGAACGCGCTATATGGTGTGTTCACGCTAGCTGAAACAGGCAGCTATTTCACTGGAAAGGGCTATGAAGGTGCCTGGATAGAGGAAGAATTCTGGCGGTCATCGGTAAATACGCTGATTATGACCTTTTCGGTTGTGGCTATTTCATTGACCCTTGGCACGCTTGGTGGCTATGCCTTGTCACGATCAGGCTACCGCTATGCGTTCTGGGTGTTGATTATTGCGCTGATATTCCGCGCCATGCCGCATATCACGCTTGTATCGGGTTATCTGCTACCGTTTTTCCAGCTTAATCTTTATGGGTATCTGGGCACAACGATTGTGGTCATGGTGGCTATCAATCAGCCGTTCACATTGTGGATGCTGCATTCCTTTTTCCAGAATATCCCAAAGGATCTGGACGAAAGCGCTATGGTCGATGGGTGTACGAGGTTTCAGGCCTTTCGCTATGTGATCATTCCGGTTATGTGGCCAGGCGTTATCACAACCGGGCTGTTCAGCTTCCTGCTTGCGTATAATGATTTTGCCCTGACCGGTTTGTTGCTGTCGCAGGAAAATCAGACGATGGTGCCAAAAATCGCCAGCTTTCTTGGGTCGGCGCAAGAAGAAGGCAATGTCATGTATGCGGTATCGGCCGTTGTGTCTGCCACGGCACCTTTATTTATTCTGGTGATGTTTTTCCAGCGCCAAATTGTAAGTGGTCTGACGGCTGGCGCGGTCAAGGGATAGGGAGATAAGGATGGCGAGTATCACGCTGAACAATCTGACCAAACGCTGGGGTGACTTTGTTGCCGTGGACAGTTTTGATCTGCAGATTCAGGATGAAGAATTTCTGGTGCTGCTGGGTCCGTCCGGCTGTGGCAAGACAACGACCATGCGGATGATCGCCGGACTTGAGGAAATTACCGAAGGCAATATCAGTATCGATGGCAAGGTGGTAAATCATCTTGAGCCAAAGGATCGTGATATTGCTATGGTGTTCCAGTCATATGGCCTGTATCCGCATATGAATGTCTATGAAAATATCCGCTTTCCCCTGCATGTGCGCAAAGTCGATCGCGCTGAGCATGATGAACGTGTCATGCGCGCCGCGCAGATGGTCGAATTGACCGATTTTCTGCATCGTAAACCGTCAGAATTATCAGGTGGCCAGCGCCAGCGTGTGGCACTGGCACGGGCTATTGTGCGCGAACCGAATGTATTTCTGATGGATGAACCTTTGTCCAATCTGGATGCAAAGCTGCGGGTATCCACCCGCGCGCAGATCAAGCATCTGCATCATCAGTTGAAGGTGACAACGGTGTATGTAACGCATGACCAGATTGAAGCGATGACGCTGGCAGACCGCGTGGTGGTTATGAATCAAGGGATTGTGCAGCAAATTGGCACGCCAACCGAAATTTATGACATGCCAGCGAATGACTTTGTCGCCAGTTTCATTGGCAATCCAGCGATGAACCTGCTGACAGGTCATTTGAAAGGCGGGGTCTTTAGTGGCGAGAATATCACTGTCAAAGGGTTGAAAGGTGTGGATGGCCCAGTACGCCTTGGCTTTCGGGCTGAAGATGCCAGTCTTGGCAAAACCGGCGCCATTAAGGCGCCAGTCTATTCAGCCGAATTGCTGGGTGATGCAACGATGCTGACGGTAAAGGCTGGCGGGGCGATGGTTTCGGTCAAGGCGCATAAGGATGTGCGAAGCGCAATTGGCGATCCTGTGACAATTTCAGTGCCGGCATCGATCTGTCATCTGTTTGATGTCACGACCGGCACACGTATTGAGAAGTAGGAGAGACTAGCTTATGTCGATAAATACCAGACCAGAACAGGCGACGCTAACCCGTGATACCGATATGTCGAAGACCGATGACACACGGCGGGTTATCGAAGGGATGGTTGATGGTCTGAATGACCATCGTATCGATGATATAGGTGCTTTTTTCGCCGAAAGTTTTCGCTGGATGGGGAATCAAGGCTGCGGCACAAAAATGGGTCTGCAGGCGTTTCAGGATAATTGGCAACGCCCATTTCAGGCGGCTTTTTCGGATAAAGTATGTATTGATGAAGCACGGCTGTTCATGGGGGAATGGGCAGCCGCCTTCGGACGCCAGGAAGCGGTACATTCAGGTGATTTCATGGGTATTGCTGCCACCGGCAAACGCGTTGAAATACGGTATATGGATTTCTGGAAAGTGGCAGATGGCAAAATTGCCGATAATTGGGTGATGGTCGATTTTCCGCATGTGATGGCGCAGCTGGGTGTCGATGTTTTTAATGGTAAAGGCTGGGAAATCTATGACCGCGGCGAGGCGTCACCACCGCGGCCTGCGAAGGCTTCCGGTGCGCGTGAGGAGTAGAACATGGCAATCACCTATCTAAAATCGGGCAAACCACAAACCGAACGGTCAGAAGATGACGCCAAGGTGCGTGACGTTGTTGAGCGCAGTCTGGCTGATATCGAGGCGCGCGGTGATGCAGCGGTTCGTGATCTGGCCAAAAAATTTGATAATTTTACGCCGCCAAGTTTCCGGCTTAGCGCCGAAGAGATTCAAGCATTGATCGACGACGTTTCACCGCGCGATATGGAAGATATCAAATTTGCACAGGCACAAGTGCGTGCCTTTGCCGAAATTCAACGCGCGTCAATGCAGGATGTCGAAGTCGAAACCATGCCTGGTGTTATTCTGGGGCATAAAAACATTCCCGTACAATCAGTCGGCTGTTATGTGCCAGCAGGTAAATTTCCGATGGTGGCTTCAGCGCATATGTCGGTTCTGACTGCATCAGTTGCTGGGGTGCCGCGTATTGTTGCGATGACACCGCCTTTTGGAGGCAAGCCCAATCCCGCAGTGATCGCGGCCATGCATATGGGCGGCGCGCATGAGATTTATGTGCTAGGCGGTATTCAGGCTGTCGGTGCGATGGCGATTGGCACGGAAACGATTGATCCGGTGCATATGCTGGTTGGCCCTGGCAATGCCTTTGTGGCCGAAGCAAAACGGCAATTATTTGGCCGAGTCGGAATCGATTTATTTGCCGGCCCAACCGAGACGATGGTGATTGCTGATGACACCGTTGATGCCGAATTATGCGCTACCGATCTTCTGGGGCAAGCCGAACATGGCTATAATTCACCAGCCGTACTGTTGACCAATTCGGAGAAGCTGGCGCGCGAAACGCTGGCAGAAATTGACCGCATTCTGGAGATTCTGCCGACCGCCGATACAGCGTCGGTAAGCTGGCGTGATTATGGCGAAGTCATTGTCTGTGATAGCTATGATGAGATGCTTGAGGTGGCCGATGATATCGCGTCGGAACATGTGCAGGTGATGACCGACCGTGATGACTGGTTCCTTGAAAAAATGACATGCTATGGTGCGCTGTTCCTTGGCCCGCGAACGAATGTTGCCAATGGTGACAAGGTGATTGGCACCAACCATACGCTTCCCACCAAAAAGGCAGGTCGTTATACAGGCGGACTGTGGGTTGGTAAATATCTGAAAACACATTCCTATCAGAAAGTGACGACAGATGAAGCTGCGGTTACCGTGGGTGCCTATTGCTCGCGGCTTTGCATGCTCGAAGGGTTTGTCGGCCATGCTGAACAAGCCAATATCAGAGTGCGCCGCTATGGAGGCCAGAATATACCTTATGGAGAGGCTGCCGAATGATCGATCTGCCAAGAACCCCATCGTTCCGGCTTGATGGCCGACGTGCGCTTGTGACAGGCGGATCATCAGGGATTGGGCTGGGCTGTGCGGTGGCGCTGGCCGAAGCAGGCGCGCATGTAACGGTGATGGCGCGCAAAAAGACAGCGCTTGAGGAACTGGCCGAAGCCTTTGCCAAGCAAGGCTGGCCACTAGAGATTATCAGTAACGATATTGTCGATTGTGATGCCACAAAAATTGTTCTGGATTCGCTGGCGCCATTTGACATATTGGTGAATAGTGCCGGTTTGGCACGCCATGCGCCAGCGACAGAAACATCAATTGATGATTTCGATGCGGTGATGAATGTTAATCTGCGGGGGGCGTTCTTTCTGGCACGGGAAGTCGCCAAAGGCATGATCGGGGCAAGTCTGGCCGGATCGATCATCACAATTTCCAGCCAGATGGCCTTTGTTGGCGGGGTTGATAGAAGTGTCTATTGTGCATCGAAATTCGCCGTTGAAGGCTTTACCAAATCGATGGCCATCGAATTGGCACCTTACAAGATTCGGATTAATACAATCAGCCCAACATTCATCCGCACGCCGTTGACCGAGCAAACCTTTAGCCGACCAAGTCGGGTGAAATGGATCGAAGAAAAGATCAAACTAGGTCGGGTGGGCGAAATCGAAGATGTGATGGGCGCGGTGCAGTTTCTGGCAAGTGACGCGGCTGGTTTGGTCACCGGGACATCATTGCTTGTTGACGGGGGGTGGACAGCGGACTGATGGCACGAGATAACGCCACATCTTTGGACGTTGCCCGCCATGCCGGGGTAAGCCAGTCGGCCGTGAGCCGCGTGTTTACCCCAGGTGCGTCAGTATCGATGAAAATGGCAGATAAGGTGAAACGGTCGGCTGATGCGCTTGGCTATCGGCCGAATGTGCTGGCGCGGTCACTAATTACCGGCCAATCACGTATCATTGGCCTTGTTGTCGCCTATCTTGATAATCAGTTTTATCCAGAAGCGCTGGAACGGCTGTCCATGAGCCTGCAAGAACAAGGCTATCATGTGCTGGTTTTCATGGCTTCTAAGACGGCAGGCAATATCGATCAGGTGCTGGAAGAAATTCTGGATTATCAGGTCGATGGGGTGATTATGGCATCGGTCGCCATGTCATCAAGTCTGGCTACGCGTTGTGACGAAGCTGGCATTCCGGTGGTGCTGTTCAACCGTCGCCAGAGCGATCTGTGCTTTAGTTCGGTAACATCGGATAATGTGTCAGGTGGACAAAAACTGGCGCGCTTTCTGATCGCTGGTGGGCATCAGCGTATCGGCCATATAGCGGGCTGGGACGGGGCATCGACACAGCATGATCGTGAAGCTGGATTTGTTAAGGGTCTGCAAGATGCTGGGCAAAGCCTATTTGCACGTGGATGTGGAAATTTCATACTGGAAGAAGCGCGTATTGCCGCCCGTGATATGTTTAGCCAATCGGTGATACCCGACGCCGTTTTTGTCGCCAATGACCATATGGCCTTTGCCGTCATGGATGTGCTGCGCTTTGAATTGGGACTTTCGGTGCCAGATGATGTGTCGGTTGTCGGCTATGATGATGTGCAGCTTGCCAGCTGGACAAGTTATGATCTGACAACGGTGCGACAACCAGTCAATAAAATGGTTAGCGAGACAATCGATATATTGATGGCGCGGATCGAGCAGGGGGATAGCCAATTACGTAATGTTGAGCTCGATGGATCTTTAATCGTTCGGGGTTCGGCCAAAATGCAAGAGGGATGGGAAAATGCAGGGGTTTAATAGTCGTTGGAAGGATTTTCCCGATTATATTATCGGCATAACGCAGGAAATCTGGGAGCAGCGCGGCATCGCCACGCTTGAGCATTATTATACGCCGGATATTCCGGTTAGGTCTCCAGGTTCGGTGGTGATCGGTAATAAGGATGTGATTGCGGCAACGATGGCGACATTGGCTGAATTTCCGGATCGCAGATTGCTTGGCGAGGATGTGATCTGGTCGGGATCGCCAGAAGAAGGGATGCTGTCATCGCACCGGATCTTTTCAACCGCAACACATAGTGCCGATGGTGTCTATGGCAAAGCCACGGGCACCAAACTTGGCTATCGTGTGATTGCCGATTGCCATGCGATCAATGATCAGATCAATGATGAATGGTTGATCCGCGATCAGGGTGCTGTCGTACGTCAGCTTGGCTGGAACCCGAAAGATTATGCGGCTGATCTGATTGCGCGTGAGGGTGGTGCTGCCCATTGTGTGAAGCCGTTTACCCCGGCGATTGACGTGCCGGGCCCTTATAAAGGCCGGGGCAATGACAATGAATGGGGGCAAAAATATGCCGATATTCTAGGGCGCATGATGATTGGCGATATGGCTGTGATTCCGGCAGAATATGACCGTGCTTGTCATCTGGAGTTGCCTGGCGGGATCACGGGCCATAGTCATGATGCGGCAGACCAGTTCTGGATGGGGCTACGATCCAGCTTTCCAAAGGCCACATTTACCATCGAGCATCAGATTGGCCGTAGCGACCCGCATATGCCGCCGCGTGCAGCGATCCGCTGGGGCTTGCATGGAAAGCATGAAGGCTGGGGTAGCTATGGTGCACCAACAGGCGCCGAGGTCTATATCATGGGCGCGTGTCATGCCGAGTTCGGGCCATGGGGTCTGCGCCGTGAATATGTTCTGCTTGATGAAACATCTGTTTGGAAACAGATTCTCATTCATATGGGTGATGATTAGAGATTAGGGACCAGGTGGGGAGGTCATGTGATGTCAGTTGATGAAATGGAAAAGCGGATCGTTCGGTATGGTGATCTTGTGCCATGTCGTACGGCCTTTATTGATGCCCATACGCCAGGTTCTGACAGGAAAGAAAATTTTACCATCATCGGCGGTGGTGTATCTGAAGCCGCAGATCAGCATGTGCATATCAAGGAAACGCCGGGTTTCAATATAGGGGCGGCAGGGCAACCGCCGAAATGCCGTAACTCGCTACATACACATCGTACTGCCGAGGTGTTTTTTGTGCTGTCTGGCCGCTGGCGGTTTTTCTGGGGTAATGATGGCACTGATGGCGAGGTTACGCTTACCGAAGGTGATGTTATCAATATCCCAACGGGTATTTTTCGTGGGTTTGAAAATATTGGTACCGACTATGGCATGATCATGGCAGTTCTGGGCGGTGATGATGCTGGTGGTGGCGTGATATGGGCACCACAGGTGATCGAGGATGCCAAAGATCATGGCCTAGTTCTGGGCGAAAATGGCGTGCTTTATGACAGCAATAAGGGCGCGCATTTGCCTGCTGGCATAGAGCCCATGCGGGTGCTTGATGAAGATGATATGGCGCTATTCCCAAAGGTAACGACAGCAATGTTTGTGCCGCGCTTTGTGGCCCGTTATCTGGATATGATGGCACTTGCCGACCACCAGCCTGTGACCGTAATCGGGCAGGATGGGATGCTGATTGATCAGCCAGGATTCACGCTTGAATTCCTATCGGCAGGCTCGGTTGACAACACAGCCTATAGTACCGACCGACATGAGATTCTGATGGTCATGCGTGGCCATTGGCAGGTTACGTGGGCAGGGGGGCAAACGGTGCTGGCCCCTGGCGATGTGTTTGCCATACCGCCCGGTATCGAACGTCGTCTGCAGGTGGCGATGAGTGGTGAGGCCAGCCTTTTCAGAGTATGTGATACAGATGATGAAGCCGGACCCACAATGAACTTTTTTAGCGATAACCGCCCACATCAATAACAGTGTCAGTAATAGCCGTTCAAAAGGGAGTGTAGAATGCGTAAAATTCAAACAAGCCATGTGGGGTCTTTACCGCGCACCCAAGAGGTAGTCGATTTCATTTTTGCCCGCGAGAATGAGCAGCCCTATGATGCGGCGGCGTTTGATGCTTGTATGACATCGGCCTGTGGCGAAACCGTGCGTAAACAGGTCGAAGCAGGCATTGATATTGTGTCAGACGGTGAGACCTCGAAGATTTCCTATGCCACCTATGTCAAGGATCGCTATACAGGCTTTTCAGGCGATAGTGATCGTAACCCGCCAGGGGATCTGAAATTGTTTCCGGGCTTTCTCAAGCGTCTGGCTGATGATGGCGGTACCCCGCAATATGCGCGCCCTATGTGCACGGGCGAGGTGAAATCCAAAGGCCAAGGTGAACTTGAAAGCGATATTGCCAATTTGAAAGCCGGTATGCAGGCGCATGGCGCAAAGCGGGCATTTATGAATGCCGCATCGCCCGGGGTGATTTCTCTGTTCTTGCAAAATCAGCATTATAAAACCCGTGAAGCCTATCTGGCCGCCCTTGCCGATGCGATGAAGGCCGAATATGAAACGATCGTCAATGCAGGTATTGATCTGCAACTCGATTGTCCGGATCTGGCACTGTCTCGTCATATGCTGTTTGCTGATTTGTCGGATGACGAATTTGTGGCAGTGGCCAATCTGCATGTCGAGGCGTTGAATCATGCCTTGCGTGACATTGATCCAGCGCATGTGCGGGTGCATATCTGCTGGGGTAATTATGAAGGCCCACATGTCTGTGATATCGATATGGAAAAGGTATTTCCAACATTGATGTCAACGCGGGCACGCTATGTTCTGTTTGAAACGTCGAACCCGCGCCATGCGCATGAATGGACGGTATTCCGTGACCGCAAGGCCGAAATACCTGACGATAAAGTGCTGGTGCCAGGTGTAGTGGATACAACGACCAATTTTGTCGAGCATCCAGAATTGGTGGCGCAGCGTATTGAAAAATTCACTGATATTGTTGGTGCTGATCGGGTGATTGCCGGGTCGGATTGCGGGTTTGGTACCTTTGCCGGTTTCGGTGCAGTGGATCCAGATATTGCCTATGCCAAGCTTAAAACCCTGTCTGAAGGCGCAGCGCTGGCATCTGCTAGGCTGTAAAGACGCGGATGGCCTTTGCAATGCAGCAACAATCAGTGGTTCTATTGCCAGGCATGATGTGTGATGCGCGTCTGTTTACGCCGCAAATCAAGGCGCTGTCGGCATCATACGCGGTCAGTGTGGCCGATCTGACACAGCATGATAGCATTGCTGCTATGGCCGCGTCAGTGCTTGCACATGCACCGCATAATTTTGCCCTAGCAGGTCTGTCGATGGGCGGCATTGTGGCGATGGAGATAATGCGTCTAGCTCCCGAACGGGTCACAAGGCTGGCTTTGCTGGACACCAACCCACTTGCCGAAGCTGAAACCATGAAAGCGAAGCGGGTGCCACAAATCGCAAAAGCCAAGGCAGGGGCTTTACATGAGATTATGAGGCATGAGATGAAACCAAATTATCTGGCTGATGGCCCGGATCGCGCTCAAATTCTGGATTTATGTATGGACATGGCTATTGACCTTGGCGTCGAAGCGTTTGTTAATCAATCTATTGCCTTGCGCGATCGTCAGGATCAGCAAGAGATATTAAAGCAGATCACTGTGCCAACATTGGTGATGTGCGGAGCGAAAGACACGCTGTGCCCGATAGAACGGCATCAATTGATGCATGAATTGATCACAGGGTCACGATTTGAGATTGTTGACGGTGCCGGGCATCTGCCAACTTTGGAACAAGCCAATAACGTTAATACAGCGCTATGGCGCTGGCTGGAGGAATAATGGATCAGGCACTTTTAACTTTACTACAGCAGGTTGATACGCCAACGGTTTGTAACGCTATCGAAGTGGCGCAAGGCAAACGCGGATTTAGCGCTTTTACCCGTGGCACCATGCAGGCATCAGACCCACAGGCAGCCGCCATTGTCGGCTATGCACGCACCGCCAAGATTTCAGCACAGCGCGCTTCGGATGATCCTGTCGATGAGGTCAAAGCTCGGCGTATGGCCTATTATAAGTATATGTCAGATGGCGTGCGTCCATCGATTGCCGTGGTTGAAGATACGGATTTTCCAGATTGCGTTGGTGCCTTTTGGGGCGAAATTAATACCACTGTTCATAAAGGCTTTGGCGTGCATGGCGCGCTGACCAATGGGGTGATGCGCGACCTTGGCGATTTGCCCGCAGGCTTTCCGGTTATTGCTGGTTCAATTGGCCCCTCGCATGCCTTTGTCCATGTGACCGAAATAGGCATGCCGGTAACTGTATTTGGACTGGTGGTAAAGGATGGTGATCTGGTTCATGCCGATCGGCATGGTGCGTTGGTGATCCCCGCAGATGTGATTGATCAGCTGCATGATGCCATCACAGCATTGCTGGCGACGGAAAAGCTGGTGCTGGAACCAGCGCGGGCGGATGGCTTTGATTATGATGCCTTTGAAAAAGCCTGGTCAGCGTTTGAGGCTGCCCGAACGTGATCGGTTGTGAACGGCGCTAGCCAGCTTCTGGGGTGATCCAGCAGGTGGTGACGACCATTATCTGGGGACTTGAAAATGAGGGCGCAAGATGTTGATGAAGCAATGTGTGAGCAGATCAAATGTTACATCATTGAAGCATCGATTTTGCTTCCTGAGCAATTTGCCGCAAGCCAAGATCGATTTTATTGCCAGCTACGGATGGAAAACCAATCCGTAAGGAATTCTTGGGGGTTCCGCTATTGAAAAAAATATGGCCAGGCTCAATCAACACCCCTCGTTTTTGAAGTCGGGTCGCTAAAACCTCGGTATCAAATTGGGGTGGTCCCGTGAGCCAGAAAGAGGTGCCGCCCGTGGCACTGCCCTGAGAAAACATCGGCAAATTGCGTTTTATGCCCTCATTCATGATATGCCAGCGTTCTGAATAGATTTGCCGCAAATTCTTCAGATGCGCATCATGATATCCATGTGCCAGGAATATCGCTGTTGTTTCCTGAACAACACTTGGTGGGTGCCGAACAGTCAGACTGCGAATGATTTTGGCCGACTTAATGATGTCTGGATGAGCCACGATGAATCCCATGCGAATGCTTGGTGACAGGGTTTTGGACAGACTGCCCACATAAATCACACGGCCTGTCTTATCATGAGATTTCAAGGCAGGTCGCAACTTCAAGTGACCAACAAGGCCAATTTCATAATCATCTTCAACCACCATTGCGTTTGCCGCTTCGGCCTTGTGGATCAATCGCAGCTGGCGTTCTTCAGGCATGACAACCATGGTCGGGAATTGGCATCCGGGCGTGACATAAACAAATTTGAAATCTTGTGGTAGGCGATCTGGATCAAGGCCGTCACGGTCAACGTCAACGCATTCGATGTCGTTATTATAAAGATGAAACAGATGACGCGCTTCCTGATAGCCCGGGTTTTCGAATGCGATGGGCCGTGCGTCATCATTGAATAATGTGGCAATAATACTGAGCGCATGCTGGGCGCCAACGGTAATAAGGATTTCATCATCACTTACGTCAATTCCACGATAATGAAGCAAACGCTGGCGCAGTTGGAAGACCAGATCGGGACAATCGATTTCTACCGCTTCACTGGTCCAGATTGGCAGGGCTTTGCGCCCCAGAGCAAGGCGGGAACATTCGCGCCACGCCTCGATTGGAAATAATTCAGTATCAATCTGATTATAAACAAAAGGAAACCGGAATTCAGTCCAGTTTTTTGGCTGTTTTGCCCGTAATTTGGGTTCTGGCAACCGGCAGTTAGCTGTGACTATTGGAGGCTGAGACACGGGGGCTGGCTCATCAGCATAAAGCTGAGCGCCATGGGGGTCGGTTGCTGATAGCGTCATGCCAACGGTAAAGCCAGACCGGTTGTGCGATTCCAGAATACCAATACCAACGAGATCCGAATAGGCCTCATAGGCGCTGTTTTTCGAGACTTGCAGTTGATCTGCAATTTCGCGGCATGACGGTACTTTCTCGCCCTCGCGATAGATACCCCTGATAATGCGTGAACAAATGGCGCGGCGCACAAGATCTTTTTTACAAATCTCTGAGGCGCTAGCCGTCGTCACAGCGTCTTGTGAATCCATCTTCACCTCATTCACTGCCTATACGCGCCTCCAGCTCTGAGCCATATCAATGCCGTTCCGGATCACAGTTAATCCCATGATCATACATAACTTAGGCAAAACATTATCACGAATAGAGTTTTATTGGCAAATTACCCGCTTGTTGTGATCCAGATGGTTTTGGTTTGCAGATATTGCTCTAGCGCCTCGGTTCCATTATCGCGGGCAAGTGAGCCAGATTGCTTATATCCGCCAAAAGGCGTTTTAATATCACCTTCGGAAAAGCCGTTCACCGAAACTGTTCCACATGGTAGCCGCCGCGCCATCGAAATAGCCCGATCAATATCACGAGTGAAAACGGTGGCATGCAGTCCGTAATCGGTATCGCTGGCGATGGCTAGCGCTTCTTCGGATGATGTAACCGGCATGATTCCCAGCACGGGGCCAAAAATCTCGTCGCGGGCTATGGTCATGTCATTTGTAACCCCATCAAATACAGTGGGTGCAATGAACTGACCTGGGCCATCAACGTCACCGCCAACAATAAGTCTGGCACCTTCGGCTGTTCCCTTGTTGATATAGCCCATGACTTGGGCTTTATGTTCGGGCGTAATCATTGATCCAATAGTTGTTTCCGGATCCAGAGGGTCACCAAGTTGGAACGCGGCAACACGTTTCAGGATTTTATCCATGAAATCATCAACCAGCGGTTTGGCAATAATCTGCCGCATATTGGCCGAACAATTCTGTCCACCATTCCAGAACGCAGCCATCGCCGCATGTTCGATCAGATCATCATTTATGGCCGCATCATCGAGAACGATGAAGGGGCTTTTGCCGCCCATTTCCAGACCGACACTTTTCAGATTACTGTCGCCGGAATAGCGCATGAACATGCGCCCAACTTCGGTTGAGCCGGTAAAGGAAACAGTGTCAATGTCATCATGCATACCAATGGCCTGGCCAGCTGTTTCGCCAAGGCCAGGAAGGATGCTGACCACGCCAGCAGGCACGCCAGCTTCATTCAATAGCGCGCCAAGCCTGATCGTGCTAAGTGGCGTCTGTTCAGCAGGTTTCACCACAATCGAACAGCCAGCCGCAAGTGCCGGGGCAATTTTCCACACCGCCATCAAGAACGGGAAGTTCCACGGCAGGATAGCCCCCGCAACCCCAGCTGGTTCCTTGACAATAAGCGCCATCGCGTCATCGCCAGTCGGGGCAATTTTGCCAAACGTCTTATCAGCCAGTTCAGCGTACCAGCGGAAAAAAGCCGGAGCTTCGGTACCAACCTCATGCAGACAGTCGGTAATCGTTTTACCAGCATCAATACTTTCCAGAACTGCAAGCTCTTCTTTGTTCTGTTCAACCAATGCAGCTAGTTTCAACAGTATTTCCTTGCGATATTCCGGTGCAGAACGTGACCATGTGCCTGCATTGAAAACGCGGCGACCAGCTACAACAGCACGGTCAACATCGGCAGCTTTACAATGGGCAAAGCTGGCGATCGTTTCACCAGTTGCCGGATTTGAGGTTTCAAGCTTGTCACCATCGGCGGCGTCACAATAAGCGCCGTCAATAAATGCCTGTGTTGTCAGGCTGATGGTGTCTTTTATAGAATGGAAATGTGTCTTGGTCTGGGACATGAAACGCTCCTTCGTGATTGCAAGTTATAGATGATGGTCATCAGCATTAAATCTGGCACAGGGCTCAGCCTATCCCAAACTGCGGGCGAATTTTCGGATATCGGCGATCAGCAACTCTGGTTGTTCCATTGCCGCAAAATGCCCACCGCGTGGCATTTCGGTCCATTGGGTGACATTATAAAGACGCTCGGCATAGGTTTTCGGCGGCCATGCCAGTAATTCCTTTGGGAATACTGCACAGGCGGTTGGCACCTCAACACGCCGTCCTTCGGGTGAGAGGATACGCCCACCTTCTTCGCGTCGTCCGTAATAAATCCATGATGCCGTATTAAACGTGCGTGTAACAATATAGACCATGATATTGGTCAAAAGCTGGTCTTTGCTATACACGCTTTCAACATCATTTCCGACCGTATCCGACCATGAATTCATCTTTTCCAGAATCCAAGCGGCAACACCAACTGGACTATCCATCATGGCGTAACTGAGCGTTTGGGGGCGCGTGGCCTGCTGTGTGCGATAGCCGTTCTCCATGATCTGATCGATTTCGAACTGGTCGGCCCAGGCCTGTTCTGCTGGTGTTTGCGGCCCGTCAGGGTGGCGCATTGTCAGGATATTAATGTGAATGGCCTGGCAGGTGGAGGGATGGTCATACCCAAGAAAGCTGGAAACAGCTCCGCCCCAATCGCCGCCTTGCGCTATATAGCTGTCATAGCCAAGCGTATCAGTCATCAGGCTGTTGAAGGCCTTGGCCATGCGGCGGGGTCCCCAAGGGCGCGGTGGTCTGCCGGAAAATCCAAAACCAGGTAATGATGGTGCCACTACGTCAAAGGCATCTTCGACATCACCACCAAAACGTTCAGGATGAGCCAACAAGTCGATAAAATCGAGAAATTCAACCACCGTACCAGGCCAACCGTGACTTATAATCAATGGTCTGGGGTTTGACCCACTCCCTTTTTCATGAATGAAATGTAAATCAACACCGTCAACAGGTGTGATAAATTGATCGAACCGGTTGATAGCCGCCTGTTGTTTGTACCAGTCAAATTCTTCGACCCAATACGCGCAGATTTCCTTCATGTAATCAAGATTGACGCCATAATCCCAGCCCCCATCATCCGGCATTTCATGCCATGGATATGAAGCAACGCGTGCTTTTATAGTCGCAATCGTGTCTTCGGATATATCAAGATGATAAGGGGTTAGGTGTGCCATATTGGTCTTTCTTATTTGTATATAAATCTAATGTGCCGTAGGCCTGTAACTTCTAAGCCGCTTCAAAACGGGTAAGCTGTCATACATTATAATATCTGACTTATCCAAAAAACTGACTTCGATAAAAGGAGCAGAAATGCTTTTTTATAGGGACAGATTTAACGTTATGCGGTGTGAAGACCTGTATTTCAGCAGTTTTGAAAGTTTTTGAAAGGTAAAACAAGGAATTGAAAAATAACATAATATGCTGTTTCCACACTAGATTTTTCTAGTACTCAGGCGCATGAAATAAGCCTATCTGTCCTTATTATTAGAATGTTTTGTCCCTTTCTTGCGGCGTTGTGGCCGTGAATGATTAGATATGACAAACGTCAATATTGGATATCGATCAAAGACAAACATCAAGGCCTAGCCTTGCGACATAGGGAGCAGGAAATGAAAATGAATTCCTTCTGGAAAACGACTCTCACCGCGGCCGCCATTATATTTGGCGTTGAGGGTGCGAGTGCCGAGACTGTGCTGAAGCTCGGAACGACTGGTAGGCTGGGTATGCCGATCGGTGACGCTATAGATCAAGCATTGATGCCCGCCCTGGAGAAAGTTTCCGGTGGCAAGATGAAAATCGAACCACATTATCAAAAAAGCTTGTGTGCTGAACAGAAATGCGGTGAACAGGCGAACCAAGGACTTATAGCTCTGTGGACCAGCTCTACGGCAAACTATGGTAATTTTGGATCAGAATTAGCGATTTTCGATTTGCCTTTCATCTTTAAATCACTCGAAGATGCTAAGCGTATTTCAAATGATTGGCTGGCCGAACGACAGTGTAAGCTGGCACTTGAGAATGCGGGGCATATTTGTCTTTCCGTTTATTCGAGTGGTGGGTTCAGGCAGCTTGGGAATGCAACCAAACCGGTTCGGGTTCCTGACGATATGAAAGGTCTCAAGTGGCGGACTACCAAGAGCCCAGTTGAGTTCATGCTCGTTAAAAATTGGGGCGCTGTTCCCACACCTTATGATTGGAGCCAGCTATATCAGGGGCTTCAGTCAGGGGTAGTCGAGGGCCAGTATGTCGCTAGCCCCTGGCAGCATGTAGCAAAGCTTCATGAAGTTGCAAAATACTTCACCGAGATTGGTGGCATGTGGTCTGGCAATATTCTGGCGATGGATGCTAAGCAGTATAACGCGCTGTCTTCTCAGGAGAGAGAATGGTTACATCAAGCGGCCGATGCCTATGGTGAAAAAGTCAATGAGTTGGATAACGCTTGGATCAAGAATGGAGAAGATGCCATTAAAGCATCTGCGAAAGAGTGGTATGTGCCATCTGAAGCGGAACTAACTAAATGGAGAGCCGGCGCAATTGGTGCGTGGTTGGATGCGAAGGGCACATTTGAGCCTGAGGTTGCCAAAAGGGTACTTCTGGAACAGGGCATGGATAGTTTTGTGGCGCAGCTAGAAGAAGCTGGGGCGTTATAAATCATTCATCTATTAAACTTTGAAAAGATCATCTAGGCTATGGGTTAGCCTAGATGGTTTTTCTGAAACAAAACCTTCACATGTGAGTCACCATGGAAAGCATCCTTCTACTTGGCATATTGCTGTTTCTAATCCTTTGTGGTGCTCCCATTGGCTTCACTTTAATCCTAATACCTTTCTTTTATATTTTGATCACCGACGCCGTGCCTCTTGTCTTGATCCCAAGTCAGATGTTTACCGCCATTGATTCAGTGCCATTGACAGCGATTGCGTTCTTTATGCTGACAGGTGAATTAATGACCAGTGCGACGATTACCGATCGGCTCGTGGCATTGAGCAGGGCGCTGATTGGCCGACTGCGCGGAGGATTGGCGCAAGTTAATGTGCTGGTAAGCATGTTTTTTGCGGGTATGAATGGGTCGGTAGTGGCTGATACGGCTACCGTTGGTGCTTTAGTATTACCAGCGATGAAAAAAGCTGGATACCCACCTGCCTTTTCTGCCGCCGTTACAGGCGTAAGCTCGACCATAGGCGGTATCATTCCGCCCAGCATCATGATGATTGTTCTTGCCAATGCAACCGAGATTTCGATTGCGTCATTGTTCGCGGCAGGGATTATTCCGGGCCTGTTGATTGGCGTGGTGATTATGCTCATCAACCATTATTTCGCGGTAAAATACGATTTTGAGCGCAGCGAAGAGTCGTTCTCGATAAAGCGCGCAGGCAAAGAGTTCTATCGATCCTCTTTTGCGCTGCTGATCCCCGTGGTTTTGGTTGGTTCAGTCATGGGGGGTGTTGCGTCGGTCGTTGAGGCTGGTGCTATCACAGCGATGGTCGCGTTATTTACGGGTGTGTTTGTTTACCGTACTATTAAATGGAAAGAATGTAGTGGCGCTTTCCGTCGGGCATTCCGTAATTCGGCGATGGTTTTTATTATCATCGCAGCGTCGGGGCCGTTTAGCTGGTTGCTTACCTCATTGGGTGCCATCAATGATCTCGAGACTTGGCTATTGGGGCTTACCGATTCCCCGGTGATTTTTATTTTGGCACTGATGCTTTTCATTTTTCTGCTCGGAATGGTGATGGACTCTGCCGTAAATATAATAATCGTTGGCCCCGTTTTGGTTGATGTGATGGCGAAAGCTGGCTTTCCTGAGGTTCAGGCCGCCGTCGTTGTCATCGTTGGCTTTTTGATAGGGTCGGTAACACCGCCGGTTGGGGTTGCCTACTTTACCTCTGCGACGATCGCGCAAGTGCGATTAGAAGCGGTAGCGGTAGCGTTAGTGCCTTATCTAGCTGGACTGTTTCTACTGTTGTTTTTCATTATCGTCATTCCGGAGTTGACGATGTTTCTTCCCCAGATCATGAGTTAATAGAGAGCTATGTGGCAATTCCTGAATCACATTGACCGTTTTGTCCATCGTGCTTTAGAGGCACTTTGTTCACTGTTTCTGGCTTTGATGGTTGGATTCACCCTCTATACTGTGATGATGAGATATGTGTTCGCAAATCCACCTGTTTGGGGGGATCTGTTGACTGTTTTAAGTAATATCTGGTTGATGTTCATCGCGCTTTCGCTCACCGCCAGAGATAATGAACATATCGCATTAAATTTAATCTATGAAAAATTGCCTGCGAAACTGGCTCTGTATGTCCGCCAGTTCTGGAAACTTATGATTATACTGGTCGGCTTCATTTTGATCATTTACGGGGTTGAACTGGTCGAGGGCATGCGTGGTAAATATTGGGAAATGTGGCATTTCGAATTCACCGCCCAAGGCATTGAGTTTAAAGAAAACTACATGCCAAAAAAATACGCGGTGATGATCCTGCCAATCGCCGGGTTCTTGACCGCCTTTGGTGCTGCAATTTGTTTTTTTAAGAAGGTCTAGTTTATCGGCAAACTATGATATGAAGCATAGATAGACAATTGCGATTTTCCGGCTTTGATCGCGACCAGTGATGTCCCTTTGATGGGGATATCAAAGTCATGACCGGTTCACGACGCATTGACGAAACCTTATAAGATCAGGAATGATAGAGATCATTCAATCACATCTGAGAGATCATAACATGGAATTGTCAGCCCCGAAGCTTGAGCATATATGTGATATCAAAGTCGAACTTGGTACGGTCAAGGAACTGGGCGATGGGCGTGGCGGCAGGCGTCGTATCATTCCCATAATTGGCGGCACAGTGTCGGGACAAGGCTTAAGCGGCCGGGTTTTGAATGTTGGTGCTGACTGGCAAACCGTTTTCACGGATGGTCTGGCACAGCTGGATACGCGTTACGCATTCGAAACTGATGATGGTGCGGTTATTGAAATTCTTAACTTTGGATTTCGCCATGGACCTGAAGAGGTGATGGCGGCTGTTGCGCGTGGCGAAGATGTGCCGCAAGGTCAGTATTATATGCGTACGCATGCGCGGCTTGAAACAGGTGACCGCCGCTATGACTGGGTCAATCGGGCTTTATTTGTCGGCACGGGGGCGCGTCTTAAATCAAAAGTGCTGATCAGCCTTTTCCAGATTTTATAGTTAAGATTTATATACGTATCTATTTATTCATTTGTTCAGACGGGCATTAGCCGAGCGCCTTTTTCGATCAGTGGTGCGGCATTATTTACCGTTTCCATAGCGAAGCCTGCGGCGGCTTTATATTGTGCCATGAATGCTGTGCGCTCGGCCTGTGACATGACATCATCTATATCATCAAAAATCCCGCCACAGCGTTCCTCGACAAGCGTCAGCAGGCCAAATGGCCCGTCATTACGATTGCGAAGCACCACTTTTGCAATGGGCGCAGATAATGCGTCGTCATAGGCTTTTAGGGCGTCGGTTGTGATGCCATATTGCAAAAGCATTTTGGCAAATATGCGGGTATCGATAATCGCCTGACTGGCGCCATTCGATCCGGTCGGATACATCGGATGCGCCGCATCTCCTATCAAGGCCACACGATTTTCAATCCAGCATTTCAGCGGGTCACGATCAATCATCGGATTTTCATAGGCAGCGTCCGCAGCCTTTATCATGGCTGGTACATCAAGCCAGTCAAACTGAAACGAGCTGAAATGATGCACAAAACTATCTATTTCAACAGGACGGAACCAGCCACTTTTTTCCCAGCCATGCGCAGGATCAACGGCAACCTCGGCGATCCAGTTAGTCGTTGCCAGACCGTCGGCATCCATTTGTGAAATGGGATAAATTATGACCCGATTGTTCCGCGTCCCAAGCCCGAGAAAAGAAGAGCCTGTTCGTACCGGACGCATGCGTGTGGTGCCGCGCCACATGATCGTGCCACCCCAATGAATGGGCGGCTGTGTTGGGTGCATCTGGGCGCGAATTCTGGAATGAATGCCATCAGCGCCAATCAGTAAGCTGGCTTTTTGCGAGATTATTGTGCCGTCGGCGGTTTCAATGCGCGCGGTGACGCTTTTGTCATTATTTTTATCATAACCTATGACGCGGTGCCCAAGTTTGACCGCATCAGCACCCAGCCTTTCTAACACCTTTTTGTAAAGTAACATATGAAACTGACCACGATGAACCGCGTATTGTGGCCATTTATATCCAGCCTTTTGGCCGCGTGGTTCACTGTAAATTTCGGCACCATTTAGTCCCAGCAAAGCCCATTCGGATGATTGGATGCCAATCGTGTCGAGAGCTGTTGCATCTATGCCAAGGTCGCATAATTCCCGAACAGCATTTGGTTGCAGATTAATGCCCACACCCAGAGGCCGCATGTCCTGTGCGGTTTCATAAACCATACAGGGAATACCAATCTGGTGAAGGGTCAAGGCCATGACCAATCCGCCAATGCCACCACCGGCAATTATTATCTGATGATCATGTTGCATTTATCGATATCACCTGGTTTTACAATAAATAATGACTGTCTATTCTGGGTCGAGACATCCGTCATGGCCGCGCAGGCGGTATTGTCAATTTTGACAAAACATTATGCTTTTCAAGAGATGCACGAATAAAGCCATTATTGATCAGGGTAGCAACGACATCATTCAAAAATTCAACAATCTCCGGATTGTTTTTTCTAACACCCATTGCCTGTTTGATCGCGGTGAATGGAGGTTTGATGATCCGATAGCCGGATCTGATCGATAATTCTTCTTCAAGTTTTGGCAGCAAGCCCGCCAATATAGCGGCCTTTCCCTGCCGAAAACATTCATGCGATTTTGCAATAGATTCTGCTGAAACAATTTCGGCGTTTTTGAAGTTTTCCCGTAACCACAACTCATAGGCGCTACGCTCTGATACAGCTATTGTGGCACCCAATCTGTCAACATCACTGTTAGTCTGAAACTCTGAGTCATCACGCACGAGAAAATGCGTGTCTATAAGGACATAAGGATCACTAAAATCAATGGTTTTGCCTCGTTCAACTTCAGATGCGATATTACCGATATCCCATAAGTCCTGATCTACGGCATCGGCTAATTGTCCTGGCTGGTCAAACAATACAAATCGGCAAGGTACGTCAAGAATTGATGCTACATGCTTGGCTATATCTGGTGAAATGCCAATCGGGGTGCCATCATCCTGTCGCCCCGAAACAAGCAGACTATTGCCAAGATTAATAGCCACGCGCAAAACACCCGTTGGTGCTAGTGCCTTTTGAAGTGGTTTTTTCATAAAGTTATGTCCACAGATTAGATGAAATTGTTAGCTATATGTCTGACCAATTTCAAAGATTTGGGAATTTTAGAGACTTTTGATTATCTGGACGTATATTTTATTATTTATGATTCAAATTTTAGAAGACTTTATAGGCAATCGCAAGCAAGGAACACTATGATAGCAAGCCTGTTCTGTGTTAAAATAAACTAATCTTGAAGGATCTAAATGTTATTAAACAGATATTTGAGAACCAGATATTTGAACAATGTTCCAAACTAATTTTTAGAAATAGGTGATAACGAAATTCGAGATCCTGTTGGTCGAAAATTGTCGTTGTAAGCAAAACCAGCCTAGAGGAATGAAAATGTCGGATTCAGTTGTTATTCTAGGGGGAAAACGCTCTGCCATTGGTAAATTTGGTGGCGCGTTAGCCGGAACTTCTCCAGCATCATTGGGTAGTATTGTTACCAAAGCGGCGTTAGAAAGCGTTGGTGTTTCGCCACATCATGTTGATCATAGTGTTTATGGAAATGTACTCCATAGCGAAGCCCGTGATGTTTATATAGCCCGCGTTATCGCGCTTGAGGCAGGATTGCCAACACATGCGCCTGCGCTAACGGTAAATAGGCTTTGCGGATCGGGTTTGCAGGCCATTATCTCGGCCATTCAGCTTATTCAACTAGGCGATGCCAAAATAGCCATAGGTGGCGGTGTTGAGTCTATGTCCCGGACTGGTTATCTGTTGCCTCAACTCAGGTTCGGAACAAAAATGGGAGATGCAAGTGCTATTGATATGATGCTAGCGTCGCTTCATGACCCGTTTGGAAATGGACATATGGGGGTAACCGCAGAAAACATAGCGTCCAAATTCGACGTTTCAAGGGATGAACAAGATAGCTTTGCCCAGCTAAGCCAGGAACGTGCCGCCTATGCCATCGCCGAAGGCCGGTTCAAAGAACAAATTGCAGGTATTGATATAGGGCGTGGTAAAACCGCAAGTCATTTTGATACCGATGAGCATCCACGTGCAACGTCGAAGGAAGATCTTGCAGGGTTGCGGACTATTTTCAAGGAAGATGGCAGTGTTACCGCTGGCAATGCCAGTGGTATCAATGATGGTGCGGCAGCTGTTGTTCTTGCGAGTGAGCATGAGGCCCAAGCAAAGGGGTTGCAACCAATGGCGCGGGTGCTTTCCTATGGCTTTGCTGCTGTCCCACCTGAAATTATGGGTGTGGGGCCTGTTCCAGCGTCAAAAATGGCACTTGATCGGGCCGGCATTTCAGTAGGTGATCTGGATGTTGTTGAATCTAATGAAGCCTTCGCTGCCCAAGCCTGTTATGTAAGCCGCGAATTAGGGCTTGATCCAGCTAAAGTGAATCCGAATGGCGGGGCCATTGCGCTGGGGCATCCGGTTGGCGCCACGGGGGCTATCCTGACATTGAAGCTGGTGTATGAACTGCGCCGTATTGGTGGCCGTTATGGATTGGTGACGCTTTGCATTGGAGGTGGGCAGGGCATTTCACTGGTTGTCGAGGCACTCTAAAACCATCTTTTGATGATACTGATATATAGGTGAAGGTTCAGCCTGATATGGTTGTCTGTAATGGTGGTGATGCTGTCTTTTGGTCAGCTCATTCATTATGGATGAAACCGAATGAAGGTGCCGTTTTGGACTCAGGACATTAATATTTTTATGGTTACAGGTCGTGGGCTGGAATATGACAGTTAATTACATGGCCCGGGCTGGTCATCTGTGATGGAGGGGTATGAGTCTCGCAGATAGCCCCAACTTTGCGCGGGCAACGGCGCTGGAATGGACAACCTGATGCTGGGGGGGCCAGTTCGACAACATCGTCGGCGCTCAGTTTTGGCGCGACGTCTGGATTGGGTTCGAGTACAGCCCCTAGCAGCAGATCAGTATAGGGATGATATGGTGCTTTATAGACATCATCGGCGTGGCCAATCTCGCATAAGCGACCCTGATATAGCACCGCCACCCTGTCTGAAATAGCCTTCACGACCGCCAAATCATGCGAGACGAAAATATAGGTTGTGCCCTGACGTGTTTTTAACTCGTCGAGCAAGTCAAGAACAGCCGCCTGAACCGAAACGTCCAGCGCGGATGTCACCTCGTCGCACAGGACAATCTCGGGTTCTGCAGCAAAGGCACGAGCCACGGCAACGCGCTGTTTTTCTCCGCCAGATAACTGGCTTGGCAGACGGTCAAGATAATGTGCGCCAAGCCTCACCCGTTCAATGAGTTCAGTGCTACGCTGACGCAAAGCGTCGCCGCTCAAGCCAAAATAGAGTCGCAGCGGTTGGGCCAGAATTTGTGCTACCGTATGACGTGGATTCAGACTGTCATCCGGATTCTGGAAAATCAGCTGAATCTGACGCAAATTTAGCGCTGGGCGCTCTTCGACTTTAGCAGTCAACGGGGTCTCGCCATGAAGCGTAATGGCGCCATCCTTTGGTGAAATTAATCCGGCAATCGCTTTTAGAATTGTGGATTTTCCACTACCACTTTCGCCAACAAGACCAAGCGTTTCACCTTTTTCGATGGTGATATTGATGCCTTCTACGGTAGCGGGAGAGGGTTTTTTAACGGAAAATAGGGTTTCCAGAAAATCAGTTTTAGCATAGCTGATGGCAAGGTTGTTCAACCCTAGCGCTTGCCCAGATTCAACGGTTGTCAAATCGCCTTGTCGTGCCGGTTTTTTGTTTGCCGTCGGCATCTGGTCAATCTTGTCACTATGAAAACAGCGGACGTCTTCACCGCTGTCTATGGGGATAAGTGGTGGCGACATTGACTGGCATTTTTTATCCGCCAGGGCACAGCGGTCGGCAAAGGCGCATCCGTTAATAGCCTCGCCCGGCATTGGTGGTCGCCCGTCCAATGCCATTGGCAAGCGGGTTTGATTCAAGCGCGGTATTGATGCCAGCAAACCATGTGCATAGGGATGACGTGGCGCCAGCAAAACCTGCCGAGCCGAGCCATTAAGTACAATTTCACCAGCATACATCACCACCACACGGTCACAGACCCTCGAGATCGCGCCCAGATCATGGCTGACATAGAGCATTGCCATATTGCGTTCACGCGCCAGATCACGGAGCAATTCAAGAATATGCGCCTGCGTTGTTACATCCAGACCTGTTGTCGGCTCGTCAAGTAATAATGCTTCAGGTTCTCCGGCAAGTGCCATGGCGATGGCCACCCTTTGCTGTTGGCCACCAGATAGTTCATGCGGATATCGCGTCACCAGCGCGGCCGGATCGGGAAGCCGAACTTGCGTTAGTAGTTCAACAACACGTGCCTTAAATTGCTGGTCATTTAGATCGCTGTGCAGGCGCAAGGCCTCGGCAACCTGTTGACCAATACGCAATGTCGGGGTGAGTGACTGACCAGAATTTTGGGGAATGAGAGCCAATCTTCCCCCTCGGATTGCCTGTAGGTCATCGCGGTCAAGTTTGAGCATATCAACGCCATCAAAACTTACACTACCGTCAAGAGCACGAAGACCACGTTTGAAATAGCCAAGCGCGGCAAGGGCTAGCGTGCTTTTACCGGAACCGCTTTCACCAACAAGGCCAACACTCTCGCCGCGTTTGATGGTAAGGCTGACATCGCGTAGCACTTTGATCACCTTGCCGGAACGGCTGGAATAGCCAATCGACAAATTCTTGATATCAATAAAGGCTTTTTCACTCATGCTACATTGGTGCCTTTTGTGCACGATCAATACCCAGCGCTTTGGCGAGGGCATCTGCAGTTAGGTTAATGCCTATAATTAGCGACGAAAGTGCGATCACGGGACCAATGACACCCCATGGTGCAAAGGACATGAAACCGCGCGCATCAGAAATCATCAATCCCCAGTCTGGTGTCGGTGGTGACACACCAAAGCCCAAAAATGACAATGACGAAAAGGCTAACAACATCCACGACCAGCGCATGGCTCCTTCTACCATCAGCGTATCAAGCACGTTTGGTAGTAATTCACGCCATATAATGCTGATCCGGCTGTGCCCCCGGGCTTTGGCCGCCCATACAAAATCGCGGGCGATCACATCATGGGTTGCGGCACGGGCAATGCGAATGACAGGAATTCCATAGAAAAAGGCCAGTGTTGGAATGAGTACTTCGACACCACTGCCAAAGGTCACGATCAGTACCAGCATTTTCAAAATCCAAGGTAGCGACAGAAACGCATCGACAACCCGCATTAGCACTTCGTCAAGACGCCCGCCAACCAAACCAAAAAGAATACCTGTAAAACCGCCCCAGATAACCGCTAGTGGGGTTGCTACACCAGTCACCAATAATGCCTCGCGTCCACCCATTAGGGTTCGGGAAAATACATCCCGACCAAGATGGTCAGCCCCAAGCCAGTGAATATTGTCAGGTGCCGAAAGCATGAGACCAGAATTCTGCAATTTAAAATCAAATGGGATTATGTAAGGGCTAATCAGCGCCAGCACGACATGGAACAGAACCAGCGACAAGCCAATCGCGCCTGACGGTCGCGATACAAGATCTTTGAGAACTGTAATCGCACGGAAGCTGGATTCGGTTTTTGGGGCGAGTGCTACAGCCATTAGTTTCTCGTATACATGGTGCGTAGCTTCGGATTGGCGATCATGGTGAGTAAATCTGCAGCCAGATTGACACAGACATAGACGCTGGCCACAATCAGCGCAATTGATTGCACTACAGGCAGGTCGCGGTCTGAGATTGAGTCGATCATTAGTCGGCCAAGCCCGGGATAGTTGAACACCACCTCAATCACAACAACACCACCAAGTAGCCACGCAATCGTTAAAGCAACAACATTAATCGCTGGCAACAACGCATTTGGCAGGGCGTGACGGAACACCATCTGCCAGTAGGGAACGCCTTTCAGAGTTGCCATCTGCACATAATCGCTTGCCATCACCTCAATCACCGACGAGCGCACCATCCGCATTATATGTGCGCACATGACCAGCGATAATACGATGACAGGTAACAGAATTTCCGGAAAAAATTCTGCTGCCGGGGCGCCAGCAGATGTTAAAACGATACCTGGTAACCATCCTAGCCAGATACTGAAAATCAGTATGAGCAGGGTTGCCGAGACAAATTCTGGGATGGTCATAGCAAAAATGGCTATAGTCGAGACCATCAAGTCTGGCATACGATCGCGCCACAAGCCCGTGATCACGCCAAGAAAGAGCGCTAAAGGAACCCCAACACTCATGGCGCATAGCGCTAGTAAAAGTGAGTTTTTCAAGCGGTCGCCAACAATTTTGCTGATTTCTGTTTTACCATCGACGGCAAGGCCAAGGTCGCCTGTAACCGCGCCGCCAGCCCATTCGCTAAAACGGTCAATAGCGGGACGATTAAGGTCAAGATCCTTGCGGCATTGCGCTAGCAATTCGTCATCCGCCTGATATTCGCCCAGATATTGAGTGCAGGCGTCTCCGGGAAGTATTTCCACGCCAGCAAAAATGATTAAAGACACCAGACAAACGGTAACAAGGCCCAGAAAAACCCGTCTTATCAACATGAATAGCATGTATGATGTCCCCCCGTTTGGATGGAAACGTAAACCAAACGTCAATTAAAGTGAAGGCCAGTGAGTTACCCATATTATTTTGGGTTAGACACTGGCCTACATTTTAGCTGGCCCACATTTCAGCTGGTTGTCTGCTCATGCAGACAATTGATAGTCAGCTTATTTTACAGTCACTTTGTGCCAGCGAATGGTATGGTTTTCGACAGCATCGATGCCACTGACCCGATCATTCATCACATATAGCTTTGAAACATGATAGGGGATCAATGTGCCAGCGGTTTCGTAAAGATGCTCCTGCGCTTTTACATAAAGAGCCTTACGCTTGCTAAAGTCCAACTCACGGCGGGCATTGCCAAGCAAGGCGTCAAAGGCCTCATCCTTGTAATAGGACTCGTTCCACTTTGCTGTTGAGAGATAAATCTCATGCAGAGCAGAGTCGGCAGGACGCTCATTCCAGCGGGTTGCTGAAACAGTTTTCTGCATCCACGTATCACTCCAGTAACCGTCAGAAGGAACCTGCTTGATTGTCACGCGGATGCCAGCTTTAGCAGCTTGCTGCTGGTATGCTTCTGCAAGAATTGGCCAAGTAGGCTCCAATGTTGCAACATAAACTTCGACATCAATACCATTTGGATAGCCTGCTTCGGCAAGTAGCGTTTTCGCGCCGGCAATGTCCTGAGGGCATTTAATGTCAGCATGATACTGGTCATCGGGCTTTACCGGTGTGTCACAAGCAACCGTTGCCGCGCCACCCATGATGAGCTGAACCAGATCTTCACGATCAGCCGCCATGCGAACAGCTTGACGCACGCGCACATCGTCAAATGGCGCAACGTCGGTGCGGAATACCAAACCACGCCAGTTGCCTGTCGGCACTTCCATCAGCTTGAATTTGTTGCTGCTGGCAAACATCGGCTTTTGCTGGTTGGTTACCGTGTTTTCAAAATCAATCTGGCCACCAAGCAAAGCCTGCATACGGGCCTGTCCATCACCAATGCCAATGATTTCCATTTTGGCAACGCCAGGTGCCCCTTCCCAGTAATCCATATTAGCTTCCAGCTTGGTAACACCGGCAGCGTCAAAGCTAACTAGTTTGAATGGGCCGGTGCCAATGCCTGATGTAGCGATTGAGTCACCAGACCCCTCTGGAATGATTCGCAGACGATAATCCATCAACTGCAAAGGCATGTCGGCAAAAGGTGTCGACAAGGTGAATTTTACAGTCATGCTATCCAGGGCTTCCATTTTTTCGATCATTTTGATCGCGGAACGCGCTGGTGATTTGTTTTCTGGATCCAGAACACGATTTAACGTGTAAAGAACATCGGCGGCTTCAAAACTACTACCATCATGAAATGAGACGCCGCTACGAAGTTTTAATGTCCATTCCGTAGCCGAATTATTCGCGCTCCATGACGTTGCAAGATCGGGACTTGGCGAGCCTTTCATGTCTGGACGAATAAGACGGCTCATAAGCTTTTCAGTGATTTGCATCACCCGGCCACGCGACGCCGGGTCAAGACTGGACTTGTCACCATAGCCATATTCGTGGGCTTGTCTGAATGTACCATCTGGTGCTGCTATTGCGCTTGTTCCACTAATTGACAGAATCATCGCAGAAGCAATAATCAGTTTTTTCATTAGAGTTCCTCCTCAATTACAAGAGTATCAGGCCTGTCCAAGGGGAGCCTGTTTTTAATGTTGATAATTTATTGAATTGCGTTGGAGCTTTGCCCTACGAATTCCCCCTCAGGCTTATTGTAACACCCCAAGTATGGATTTACCGTTTGCTGATAACAATTAAAATTAATGAATAGATTTATACAAAAAATGTATGAATTACATTTTTATATGCGTATTGCCTATTCTATGAATTTGCAGGAAGCTGTCGGAACATGGGTTTCTGGAACAGGTGCAAAAGATTTATGGCTATGGAGAATACCGGTATATTCAAAGAAAATGTAAATATTTTTGCAGTGGGTGGTGGTAGTTTTACCCATGAACAAACGTCAGATAATAGTGATTCGATGCTAGAGGACTATCTGCTGACTCTGTCACCACCGCATCCAAATATTGGCTATATTGGTCATGCCAGCAATGATGATCCTGATCGAATAGGGGCTTTTTATACGCGCTTTGGTGAGATTGCCCATCCTAGCCATTTGCCTGTTACAGCTGACGCAACGGCGGCAAAAGCATTTGTAGCCGATCTGGATATTTTATATGTTGGAGGTGGTTCAACGCTGAAAATGCTCTCGCACTGGCGCGAAACCGGCATTGCCTCGGTGCTGATGGTGGCTGGACAGCACGGCATGATTCTGTCTGGGGTTAGTGCTGGTGCGATTTGCTGGTTTGACCAATTGCTACTAAGTACGCCAGAGAATGATTATATTCTGTCTGCAGGTCTGGGGTTAATTGCTGGGAGCGCATGTCCGCATTATAGCAATGAACCGTCGCGTCAAATTGCTTATGATACCCAGATCAAGGCTGGAAATCTGCCATCAGGCATAGCCATTGATGACGGTGTTGGCGTCCATATCACTAACGGTGTGGTGGCAAAGATTGTCAGAGCCAGCAACGGAAATGCGTATTTTGTCAAAGCTCGCCCATCTTTTGAAGACTCTTCAGCGCACGAAAAGATAAAAGGTACTAATGGGCGTGGGACAATATGTGATGTTGCGCTTTTGAAAGCTGGTGATGAACTGGTTTCTGATACGCATTCAAAAGGGTGTTAGAACCCCAAAAAAGGAACATATAGTAAAATGCGTGAAGGACGTGATGATGGTAGATGAAGCTAGAACAAGGTTATCAGGAAGAAGCCGACGGCGCGGTGCGAAGCCAGCTATCGAAACGATGGCGTCCTTGCATGGTCAAAGAATTGTTGGTAACGGAGGGAGCTTTAACCCACTCAATCCAGAGGGGATTACTGCTGTTCATGAGGTTGCCTGTGAACTGCTTGCCGTAACCGGTCTTAGCGAAGCGCCAGCATCAGCCATTCAGCTTGTAGAGGCGGCAGGCGGGCGTGTTAGTGATGCTGGACGTCTATTGTTTCCAACGTCGCTTGTCGAATTGGCGATCAAGGGATTGTCGCGTGACTTTACACTTTATGGGCGGGCCGAAAACACCGATCTGGTGCTAGCTCAGAACAAGGTTTATGTTGGCACCGGCGGGGCGTCACCACAGATATTTGATATGCAGTTGGGACGCTATAGGGAGTCATGTCTTAGCGATCTTTATGATACGGCACGGCTTGTTGATACACTTGACCATATTCATTTCTTCAGCCGCCCTATAGTGGCACGCGATATGGCCGATGTCAGGCGTCTTGACGTGAATACAGCCTATGCCAGCCTTATGGGGACGCAGAAACATGTTTTTACCAGTGCTAGCAATAGTCAATCCGTTCGCGATATTGCCAATATTTGTTATCAGCTTGCAGGTTCAAAAGCGGCTTTTCTGGAGCGACCTTTTCTAACTTTGAATGTTAATCACGCCGTACCACCAATGCGTTTTGACAGTGATGCTGTTGAGGTGCTGATAGAGGCGGTGCGGTGTGGCATTCCGGTGTCGGTGAATACATTTGGTCAACTTGGTGCCTCTAGCCCCGTTACCATCGCTGGCTGTGTTGCCCAAACAACAGCAGAAACGCTAGCCGGAATGGTGCTTGCATGGCTGGTTGATGAACAGGCGAAAGCCGTGTTTGGTCCGCGGCCAATGATCACTGATCTGCGCACAGGCGCAATGGCTGGTGGTTGTGGCGAGCAAGCCATGCTGACCGCCGCTGCAACCCAGATGGCCAGGCATTATGGTCTGCCTTCGTCAACTATCGCCGGCGCAACGGAAAGTAAAATTCCTGATGCACAAAGTGGCTATGAAAAATGTTTGACCGTAAGTCAAACTGTGCAAGCTGGCGCAAATATTGTGACGCAAGCTTGTGGCGCACAGGCCAGTCTTATGGGCATTTCGTTTGAAGCATTGGTTGTTGATAATGACATGCTTGGCTGTATCTTGCGGGCTACAAATCCGGTTGATATTAGCCCGCAAACGCTTTCAGCTAGTAATATTGCCGCGGTGGCATGCGGTGCCGGACACTTTCTTGGTGAGGCAGACACCTATGCACGGATGCATTCTGATTTTCTCTATCCGGGGATTGCTGACCGTTCCGTAATCGATGTCTGGGAAGCTGCAGGCAGTCATGATATCAGGCATGTTGCCGCAGTGCATGCCAAAGAGGTGCTGGAACATCATCATCCCCGTTACATAGATGCCAAATGTGATGCCATTCTTCGCGCGTCATTGCCCATTGAGCTTGTAATGTAATCTAGGTTTTGTTTTTGTGATCACGGACAACCGGATCATTCTCAAATGCGTCGATCAGAGCATTAGCTAGTTTCCGTGTATCTTGGGTCATCGTATCAACGCCGCGTGTGATAATGGCTATGTGATATCGCAGTTTTTGCAAGAGAGGGCGAACCATGACGCCGCCATTATTCACAGCCATTCTTGCTGAAAACGGATCAACAATGGCTGGCACCCCAGTTTCACGAACCAACGCGGCAGCTGTCAGAAGGTTGGCAACACTATAACGTGCGTTCTTCTGAAGCTTTTTTGATAGACTTGCGTCCATGCCCTGCATTTCGAGCGGATAGACATTGCCAAAGGTCACAAACTCCTGATCTCGTGGCATGGTTGTCAGGTCGAGTTTGTCAGATACTTTTGCAAGGGAGTGGTCTGCCGGAAAAAGAGCCACGTAATTCACTGCTGTTTGGTAAAGTATGTGAACCCCCTCATAAGGTGGTGAACGTGAAACAATACCAAGATCAAATTGCTGGAGTTGGACGGCATCAACAATGGCCGGGGTGTTGCGGGCATAGATAACAGTATGGGTCTTATCATTTTTTTTCTGCATCTGTCCGAGAACTTCGGGTAGCACTGATACCGAGAATGTGGGGATCACGCCAACGGATATCTTGCCAATAGTATCTTGTCGGATCGATGAGGCTAGGTCATCCAAACGCTCAATGCTGATAAAGGCACTTTCTACCGCCTGATGAAAGCGTCGTGCCTCAACCGTAGCGACAATACCCCGCCCTTGCCGCACGAATAGGGCAAAGCCAAGGGCGGTTTCCAATTCATGAATCAATCTGGTCACACTTGGTTGTGACACACGCATATGATGCGCGGCAGAGGTAATTGTGCCATGCTGCATGACCATATTGAAGGCTCTTAGTTGACGAAAATTCATTTAAAACCCCTTTAGCAAAACTATAGGTTTTTTTTATTAATTCATTCAATAATTTTATTTGTGTTATGAATTTTAATTTTGTTACGTTGTATCATGCAAAGGCATGATCTGCTGTAAAACGAGCGCCTTGCAAAAAGGTGAAAACGTGTCAAAAAGCCTACTTTCAGTCCAAGAAGCGCGAATTCGCGCTAAAAAGCGCATACCGCAGATGATGTTCGACTTTGTCGATGGCGCGTCTGGTGACGAAAGTCTGTGCGGTCTAAACAGCCGTGCGCTGGATGAAATAAGGTTGATGCCCAGGGTTTTGGTTGATGTTGCAGAACGCAACCTGTCATGCCGCATTCTGGGTCAAGAAACAGGTCTGCCTTTTGGTATTGCTCCAATGGGGATGTGTTCATTGTCTTGGCCGGGCGCCGACCGGTATATGGCACGTGAAGCGGCAGCAAGGCGTTTCCCTCTTTGTGTCTCAACAGCGTCTTCTGCTACCTTGGAACAGATTATCGAGGATGCTGAAGGTCATGCGTGGTTTCAACTTTATGCCGACCAGTCGGGTGACTTTGTTGATGAACTCATCGAAAGAGCAAAGGTTAGTGGTTATGAGGTTTTGATCCTTACTGTCGATGTGCCTATTCCATCCGTGCGCACGCGTGATTTGCGAAACGGTTTCACGTTTCCGATGCAATGGGGACCGCGCCAGATATGGGATTTTGCCACGCATCCGCTTTGGTCGTTGGCCACGGTTGCCAATAGCTTTGCCGCTGGTATGCCGCGGCCAATGAATTATGTAACGTCTTCATTCGGCACCAAATTTGTCCGTAACGCCAGCCGTGGACGCGCTAATTGGAGCTTTCTTGAAATGCTTCGTGATCGCTGGCTGGGCAAGCTGGTGGTCAAAGGTGTGCAATGTCCGCAAGATGCTTTACAGATCAAAGCCATGGGTGCGGATGCAATTTACGTGTCTAATCATGGGGGGCGGCAACTGAACGCTGCACCAACGACAATCGAGTCACTGGTGGCTATCCGTAAAGCTGTTGGCAGTACTATGCCGTTGATTTTTGATGGTGGTATTCGTTCAGGTGAGCATGTGATTAAAGCGCTTGCATCAGGCGCTAATTTTGCCATGTTGGGACGTGGTGCCATGTATGGCATAGGTGCTGCAGGGGCATCAGGCCTGTCGGACATTCTGGACGTCATTAGCAGTGAGGCTAGTTCTGTCATGGGGTTGATCGGCCATAAAAGCGTTACAGAAATCAGTGCTGCGAACCTTGCCGCTACACATCACAATAATCTATCTAAAGGACTAGACGATGCGTGAAGATAACAAAATTCGAGGTGGCGCTCTGCTGGCACGGGCACTTCAGGAAAAGGGTGTTGAGCATGTGTTCACCTTGTCAGGCGGATTTTGCAACCCTGCGCTTGAAGGTTTTATGGAAGCGCAGATGAAAGTTATAAATTGCCCGCATGAGCAGGTTGCGGGGCATTTTGCTGATGGCCACACTCGTATCACCCGAAAACCGGCTGTATGTCTTGTTGGGCCTGAGGGATTTGCGAATGCTGTTCCGGCGATGATGGAGGCGTGGGGCGAACGTTCACCAGTTATTTTTGTCACTGGATCAAGCACGCTGAAACGTCAGGGTTCGGGAGGCTTTAAGGAAATTGATGATGTTGCCATTGCTGCGCCACTGACCAAATATAGTGCCAGCATTACTGATGGTGAACGGATCAACGAATTTGTAGATCGGGCTTATAAAATTGCAACAAATGGCTATCCAGGAGCTGTGCATCTAAGTTTGCCGGTTGATATTATGTTTTCGTCTTTCCCGGAAAATATAGGCCGACAGGAACGTCCGTTTGATCTGACAGCCCAGCCACCAGCGAAAGCATGGCCCGAACCAGAGCGGTTGCAAATGGTATTGGACAAGCTAAGCACAGCGAAACGCCCTGTTTTGATTGGTGGGCATGGCGTATGGTGGACTGGCGCAGAACACTATCTGGAAGCTGCAGGACGTAAGCTTGGTATTCCTGTATTCAACATCCCTTATCATCAAAAACTGCTTGGTGAGGAATGTGAGGCCTATATGGGGCTTGCTGATATTCATCAGTATCACCCGTCAAAAGATGCGTTCCATGAGGCAGATCTGGTGCTGATGGTGGGGGCAAGGCTTGATAACCAGATGAATTTTGGCAACCCGCCTTTATTTCCAGAAACGGTTGATCTTGTATGTGTCAACGGCTCGCATGAAGAAATAGAGTTCAACCGCGCCGCTGATTTCGCGTTGTTGTCTGACCCATGCGCGTTTTTGCAGGCCATGATTGCGCATGGCGATAGCGCGTTATTTACCCTTGGTCGTGAGTGGTATGATTTGAACCGCCAGCGTCGCGCTGACTGGGTGAAAAAAATGATAGCTGATGTTGAAGCGGAGGCCAGCGCCCCAGAATTTGGTGGCCGCATACATCCGATGCAGTTGGCATTGGATGTTCAAGACGCGATGAATGATGATGACTGGCTTGTTATCGATGGTGGTAACACCCATTTCTGGTCAGAAATTGCGATCAACCTTGCTGGCTATATGGGCAAGAAATTGGGTGGAATTCTTCATCCTGGCACCTTCAGCCTACTTGGTGTTGGTGTGTCTTTTGCTGCGTCTGCGAAGAATATTCATCCTGAAAAGAATGTTGTGCTGATTAGCGGTGACGGTGCCTTTCTGTCGGGGGGCTTGTCGATCGAAACCGCCTTTCAGGAGAACCTGCCGATTACAATTGTGATTGATAATAATGGCGGCCTTGATTGTATTTCACAACAACAGGAACGTTTATTTGAAAGTGGTAAGCATTATGCGACTGATTTCCGCGATATTCCTTTCCATTCGATGTTTGAAGGGCTAGGTGGGCATGGTGAATTAGTGACCAAGCGCGAAGATATCATTCCCGCAGTAAAACGGGCCATGGCCAGTGGCAAGACTGCCTGTGTCAATGTAAAGGTCAAGGGTGTGATTAGCCCGATTGTGCTTGCCACGACATCAAAACGAGACAAGGCGTCAATCGAATAGATATTTGTTGAAAGTAAGTTGAGCCTGTTTAATGGATAGTTAGGTGAATATTCTGGAGGACAAGAAAATGGCTGTGCTGTCATCGCATTTGCTGAACGGCGTTGACGGAACACATGCCGGAAATGTTGCCATATCACTGATAAAGATCGAAGCTGATGGTTCACGTTTACCTGTGTTTGAGGGCGTGAGCGATGAGGGTGGCCGGTTTACATGTAAGGTGAATGCCGCCAGCGATGCTATCTATGAAATGGTGATTGCCAGTGGGGCATATTTTGATGTTCGTGCGATACCACATAGTGGCATGAAAATTATGAGTGACATTGTTATTCGATTTACTATGCCAGATATTTCGGCACATTATCACATACCGGTGATTATGTCGCCAAACAGCTATTCCTGCTGGTTATCAAGCTAAGGTCATGTCTGGGTATTATCGTTTTTAGAATGGCCAAGTAGTTAAATGAAGGAAATTCAATGGCACAATCAGGTCTGAACATGTCGCGGCGCATTCGGCGCTCGCCTTTTACCGACAAGGTAGAAGAATATGGCGTGCGAGGCTTTAGCGTCGTTAATCATATGTTATTGCCAAAAGCTTTTGAGACAAGTGTTGAGGATGATTATTGGCATCTTCGCGAGCATGTGCAGATATGGGATGTCGGGGTACAGCGGCAGGTTCAAATAACCGGTTTAGACGCAGCCCGTCTTGTTCAAATGATGACACCCCGCGATGTGCGGCAGGCGAAGATTGGTCAATGTCTTTATGTGCCCATGATTGATGAAGATGCCGGAATGCTCAATGATCCGGTGTTAATCAAACTAGCTGATGATAAATTTTGGCTGTCTATCGCCGACTCAGATATTTTGCTTTGGGTAAAAGGGCTGGCGCTTGGTTTAAAATTAAACGTTGATGTCGAAGAGCCTGATGTCTCTCCATTGGCGATACAAGGCCCAAAAGCAATCGCCTTGATGGCTGACCTATTTGGTGAGGCGATTCGAGATTTGGGCTATTTCCAATATGGCATATTTGATGTGCTTGGTACACGCCAGCTCATTGCGCGTTCCGGATATAGTAAACAGGGCGGTTTTGAAATTTATCTTCACGGGGGGCATCTTGGGAGTGACCTCTGGGACATGATCTATCAGGCCGGGAAACAATATAATATCATGCCTGGCTGCCCCAATCTGATTGAGAGGATTGAGGGTGGGTTAATGTCCTATGGCAACGAATTTACACGTGACAATAATCCGCTTGAATGCGGATTTGAAGAGCTTTGTTATTTTGGAGATGACATTGACTATATCGGCAAGATCGCGTTGCGCAGAATTGCTGAAGAAGGCCCTCAAAAATTAATTCGTGGCATAAAATTCGGTGGCGGCAAAGCGCCACCATGTGGCAAGCCCTTTTTGGTTACGACGCGCGACAATATTCATATTGGCCAGATTACATCGGGCATCTATTCACCACGTCTTAAATGTAATGTTGGCATGTCGATGATGGCGAAAGGCCATTGGGATTTCGGCACTGTGGTATTCGTTCATACACCCGATGGCATAGTGCGGGAGGGAACAGTTTCACCTTTGCCATTTTGAAACAATTATCAGGGTGGGCTTTGCTTCACGATTCCTAGCGTCAGACATTGAGAGCCTGAAAATCAGATGTTTGAATCTTAAACCGGAAGGTTTGGAGCGGCGTGCGGGAATCGAACCCGCGTCTTTAGCTTGGAAGGCTAAGGTCTTACCACTACACAAACGCCGCGTCTGAAATTGTTTTATAGCTATATTTCCGGTTTGTCCATGCTGTTCCTTTTGCGGTGAAAGGTTATTGCCATTATGCTTGCTGGTGATAATGCATAACCAGATGCCCCACATTCCGGTGTTCGGTTCCGGCGCGTTGCTGGCGGGTCACCATTGCATGTCGAACAGACCTATTTTTCAGATTTTGTGACCAGAGGGCTGGCTGTTCGCTGGATAGCCATATCGTGTGGGGCAACCGCCGGAGGATGCGATAATGTTTCTGGATAGACTGAAAAGATTTAAGCATGGGCCGCGTGACGACCGCGCAAAATCAGCCCTGAAGACGGTTACATGGCGTGTGCTGGCATCAACAGATACGCTGATTATTTCATGGATACTGACGGGCAATTTCAAGATTGCAAGTTCGATCATGTCGGTTGAGATCGTGACCAAGATGTTTCTCTATTACGGGCATGAGCGCATCTGGGCGCGGTTTTTATAGCTGTCTTGGGGGCTAACTATTCCCCCAGCCCCTTGATCCAGTCGAGCATGGCGGTGGTGGCGGCTTTGGTTTGCCCGGGAGAGACAATATCGCCAGCAATCACATGCGAAAATTCATCATCCTCCGCGCCCATCGTGACAGTGATGCTGGTGGCGGTCGCGCCCCATCTTTCGGCCATGTCAATCGTTTTTGCAGGATCGACAACCTGATCCTCACGCGAAAAATAGAATAGGGCAGGTGTCTGAACCGCGCTGACATCGGCATTGACCACGGCCTTGACCAATGCCGCCATCGGCAACAGGGCGGTGGTCGGATAGGTGGTTGTCCAATAGCGTGCATTGAGCGCATTGCGCGGGGGTGACTGGCGCGTGTCACCAAGGATTAAAGGCACCCAGTGGCGCGCCCATGGCCATGTCAGCAATCCGGCAAACGGGTTGTTGATGCCGAAATTAGGCGAGACAAAAATAAAGCCTTTCACATCTGCCGACAAAGCAGGGTCGAGCGCCGCCGCCGCGCTGATCGTAGCGCCAGTCGACGTTGAAATTACGATGGTCTTGTCGCCCAGCCGCCGGCCAATGGCCAAGGCCTCGCCGATATCATACATCCAGTCGGCAATGTCTGCCTCAGCCATCGCCGCCGCGCCGCGCCCATGCCCGCGTAGGCGCGTATAGAACAGATTGGCACCAAGGCTGGCGGCCAGCTGGTCAGGCACAGGGCTTATTTCGGCGGAACTGGCCGAAAAGCCATGGATATAGATGATTGATAGCGGGGTTTTCTGTTGCGGCGCGCCAGCCCAGATGATCTGCTTACCAACATTGAGGGTTATATTGTCAAAGCGCGCTTCGCGTGTCGCCAGATAGGCGGAGATATCATCGCCAAGCACGGCTTCGTCAAAGGCGATGTCAAGCGATGCCGGTTCGCGCGGTGCCAATGTCCAGACGCTGGCACAAAGCAGAATCAAAATGACAATTATACGAAAGCGCATCATGGCATCCCTTTGGCACATAAGCCGGATGTCATGATGGCGCATTATCGGCGGACTGTCACGAAGTGGTTAGCCGATGATCGAAGCTAGAACTGGCGTTTGACCTGAACCGTTGTATAGCCAGCCTTGGTGACCTTTTTGAACGGGTTGATATTGGCGGTGTCCTCTGTCGCGTATTTTTGCTGTGCCACGATCAGCGACCAGCCATTATCATGGTCAACCGATACGGTATGTTCATGCGAAATACCCCAAGCGCCTTCGTCAATATTGGTCGCCAGCTTATCTTCATAGGATAGTGACCAGTTATCGGGCTGCATATCATCGCTGACATAGCCAAGGATATTGGTAAGATTGGCGCGCAGATACAGTCCCGCCTCGCGTTCTTCACTGTCGGTGCGCTGATAGTCTTCTACTTCGGCGTTCCAGGCATCACGCCTGATAAAGTCCCATTCAATATGCGCACGGGCGGAAAAGGTGCGGCCAGAGAATAGATAGACATAAGGCATAACACGATAGGTAAGGCCGTTGATTTCGTTAAAATCGCGCTGTGACAAAGTCAGCAATGTGCCTATTTCATGCTGGTCACCTTCGCCAAAGCGATAGCGAAGCCGGGTACCTGTAGCCGAGATATGGTCATTATCCTTGGCTTTGTCAGGCGCGACACCATCGACGGTTTTGTTTTCGATTTTGGCGTGCTGGGCGCGGAAATACAGGGTGGCATATGTGGCCACATCATATTCACCATAAATGGCAAAAGCTTTCTGATCCATTTCCGATGTTTCATCAAACAGATACTCCCCGACGACATAACCGCCGGTGAATGTCGGATCGCGATATTCATCCATCACATCAGCCGCGGCGGGAGCATGTAACATGGCCAGCGCGATCATAAGGCTGGCAGACGATTTGTAATTCATCAGTTGTCTCTCATAAGTTTATTTATAAGAGATAACTAATGTGGCGATTAATAATTGAGATCAATATGCCAAATTCCGACGGTGAGTCGGTAAATAAAGCATTGAAATTATGTTAAAATTATCAGGGAGTGCGCTATCGTTTCAGATCAACCCAGCCTTTGAGGTTGTCGATGGCGATGTCTTCGATCACCTTCATGCCCGCCGCCGAGTCATTCAGACAGGGGATATAGCTGAATTTCTCGCCGCCATGCTCGATAAATTCTTCATGCAGTTCAATGTCCAGTTCATCAAGGGTTTCCAGACAATCGGCAACAAAGCCAGGTGCCATAACCATGACATGTTTCTTGCCCTGTTTGGCCAGATCGACAACGCTGATATCGGTATAGGGTTGCAACCATGGTTCGGAACCAAAGCGCGACTGAAAGGTAGCATGAAAGCTGTCATCATCCCATTTCAGCGCTTCCTTGAGAAGCCGCGCACTTTTCATACAATGGCAATGATAGGGATCGCCCGCTACAAAATAGCTTTTCGGGATGCCGTGAAATGATACAACCAGCGCATCAGGCTTGCCATGCTTTTTGACGGCGGCTTTGACGCTGGCGGCTAGTGCCTTGATATAGCCCGGATGATCGTGCCAAGGCGGGACGGTGCGCACCGCCGGTTGCCAGCGTTTATCAAGCGCCCATTTGTATAATTCATCATTCACCGTCGCGGTGGTCGAGGCCGCATATTGCGGATAAAGCGGCATCAATACGATGCGGCTACATCCGGCATCCTGTAATGCCTGTAATTGCCGGTCGATGGCGGGCTGGCCATAACGCATTGCATATGTGACCATCAGATTATCGCTGTTAAAGGTCCTGGCGACATGCTCGGCTTGCAAACGGGTGATTTTACGCAAGGGTGAGCCGTCGGGATCATCCTTTAGCCAGATACGGTCATAGGCGGCCCCCGATTTTTTGGGTCGAACATTCAGGATGATGCCATTGAGGATCACCCACCATAGCAGGCGCGGCACTTCAATCACGCGGCGGTCAGACAGAAACTGTTTCAGATAGCGCCGCATCGATTTTTTATCGGTGCCATCAGGCGTGCCCAGATTGACCAGAAGCAAGCCGGTTCTGGCTTGCCCGGGAAAGGTGGGATGATCGGCAGGGGCTTTATTTATCGGCATGGCAGACACTCTTTAAACATCACGTCCTAGATATGTAGGGACTTGATGCGGTGGCGTCCAGCCTTTCGCGCGAAAAGACCTTAAACTATGGTTTTGTCGGGTCAGCAACCTTGCGCAAATAGGGCTTTATCGTCTGCCAGCCATCGGGAAATAATGTCCATGCCTCATCATCCGATACCGAGGGCACAATGATAACATCATCACCATGCTGCCAATCAGCTGGTGTGGCCACTTTATGCGTCGCTGTTAGTTGCAATGAATCGATTGTGCGGATCAATTCGGCGAAATTGCGCCCCGTGGCCATCGGATAGGTCAATGTCAGCTTGATCCGCTTGTCAGGCCCGACGATGAATACCGACCGGACGGCCTGATTTTCGACCGCCGTGCGGCCGGCATGGCTGGTGCCTTCTTCACGCGGCAACATGTTATATAGTTTGGCAACAGCAAGTTCGGTATCGGCGATGATCGGATAATTAGGCATATGTCCGGTGACATCAGCGATATCCTGAAGCCATGAATTATGATCTTCGACCGGATCAACCGACAGGCCGATGACTTTCACATTGCGGGCTTCAAATTCAGGCTGTAATCCGGCCAGTGCACCCAGCTCGGTTGTGCAAACGGGCGTAAAATCCTTTGGATGCGAAAACAGAACGCCCCAGCTATCGCCAAGCCATTCATGAAACGACAGATCGCCTTGCGTTGTCTGCGCGGTAAAATCAGGCGCTATATCATTGATTCGTAGTGACATTTTTGTCTCCTTAGGCTGTATTGGGTGATCATGCACAGGCATGCGGCTATCGCAGCCGAAATCACGTCATATATCAGACATGGGACTCAGTTTGCGGGATACAATATGACGGGGATGACTATTTTAATTTAGCGTTTTGAAACGCAAAATTTTGCCTTTTACGGATAAAGGCGCAAAGCCATACGCTAGGAAGTCCTAAGATGTCCGATGATCACTTTGTTATTCATTTTTAATCGCTTTGCATAAAATGGTAAAAGCAACATCAATTCGAGAAACAAATTGTTTTTCAAGCTCAGTGTACGTGCTTTGGAATTTCGTATTTGTTGTCCATAAAAAATCCATCATAATTGCAGTTGAATCTATGATTAGTGTTTCATCTGTCATCCTTGTTTTTAGCAGATGATCGGTTTTTAGCAGATGACCGGTAATAATTTCATCATCATATTTCCACAAATTCTCTTTGATCAATGTGTCAATAAAAAAGAGTTTCTTTTCTTCTTCAGTAATAAAAGTTAAAAAATCTTCACTATCTGAAAATGAGTTATTCTCAATTAGATTTTTTAACCTACCCTGGCTTGCTAGACCAAGCGCCCATAATTGGCTGCCAAGCGTTTCAAAGGCTGAGCCATCTCTTTTTTCTTTTCTACAAAGTGTCGCAACATATGAAACTATCAAGCTCATATATGTCGCTTTCATAACTAACTCTTCACCTTCGACAATTTGACGGTAGGTGCTTTGAAGAATTTTGACTGATTTTATGAAGTTACCGCGCAAACGTTCATAGTCTGCTAGCTTTTTAATTATGGGAATATCAATGCAAGTATTTTCGCTTTTATGGATTTCAAGTGCTTCTATAATGTATTTTATAGCAATGTCTATGTCAGTTTTTTTGGCGGCAGTTGCTGCTTTAAGCAATCGAGAAATTTCTGGGTTTGGTTTCTCTAAGACAATCATTTATGCTCTCTTTTGCCCAGATGAATTACCCAGATAGTCCAGGTTGGCGCGCCTGATCGGATTCGGCGGTGGCACGGGAAATGGCATTTTCCAGCGCGTTCACAAGATGCGCGATCATGGCATCGGCATGAAACGGGCCAGGGGTCAGACGTAGCCGTTCGGTGCCTTTGGCAACGGTGGGGTAATTGATCGGCTGGACATAGATATTATAGTCATCAAGTAACAGCCGGCAAACGCGGGTACAGGTGGCGGCATCACCAATCATGACCGGCACGATATGCGTTGGCCCGTCGAGAAACTCTATCTGCGTGGCGCGTAACGCCGCTTTCAGCTTTTCAGCCTGAATTTTTTGCTGGTTTCGAGGCTTGTCATGCGCCCGAATATGCCGCACCGATGCCAATGCTGTGCTGGCAATGGCAGGCGGCAGGGCGGTTGAAAAAATAAAACCAGACCCGTAACTGCGCACAGCGTCACAAATCACATCATCAGCCGCGATATAGCCGCCAATCGTGCCAAAGGCCTTGCCAAGCGTGCCCTGAATGATGTCGATATCGTTATCCAGACCAAGCATCTGGGCGATGCCGCCGCCATCGGTGCCATACATGCCAACAGCATGAACCTCATCAAGATAGGTCAGCGCGTTATAACGTTTGGCCAGGTCGATAATGTCGGCAATCGGGCTGATATCACCATCCATCGAATAGACCGATTCAAAAATGATGATCTTTGGCCGGTCAAGCGGCTGGCTTGCCAGTAGCGATTCCAGATGCGCAACATCATTATGGCGGAAAATAGCCTTTTCAACCCGTGCATGACGAATGCCGGAAATGATCGAGGCATGATTCATCGCGTCAGAAAAGACAATGCAGTCATTCAGCAAGCCAGCAAGGGCGCTGATACTGGCTTCATTAGCGACATAGCCGCTGGTAAGAACCAATGCACGTTCTTTGTTATGCAATGATGCTAGTTCCTGTTCCAGCGCAACAATCGATGCGCTGGTGCCCGAAATATTGCGGGTGCCACCAGCGCCAGTGCCATGCTGACCAGCTGCATCTTGCAGGGCGGCGATCACGTCGGGATGATGCCCCATGCCGATATAATCATTCGAACACCATACCGTGACATCGCGTTTACCATCGGGGGCGTTCCAGACAGCCTGAGGATGCGCGCCAACAATGCGCTCAAGCTCAACAAAGTGGCGATACCGATTTTCGGCCACTAGTTGATTGAGCTTGCTTTTAAACGCATCGCGGTAATTCAACTGCCGTCTCCAGCCTAACAGGGTGCCTTAATGCCCTCTGTTGCGTTTGGTGGCGTTCTAAGCTTAGGGCTATTAACCAATGGTTGCTAACCTTCGCGCAAAAGCGGTTAATGTAACGAAACACGGAACCAAAACATCAAAGACAAACGAACGCTTCTTAGATAGTCACTAGGGATGTGATATCGCGAAATATCACATCCGTATAGAGGGTATATGGCCGTTGAGCTATTCTGCCGCAGCTTCGACCACTGTTTCAAGCCTTGCGGCCGAAAATTTCAATTCGGGGATCTTGCCATATGGGTCAAGCGCCGGATTCGTCAGCATGTTGGCAGGGGCTTCGTTAAAGCAGAAAGGAACGAAGATCATACCCGCAGGCAGTTTCGGGTCAACCCGGGCAGCCAGCGCAATTTCACCACGACGCGTCACGACACGGATCAGATCACCAGCCGATACCTGTAATGATTGCAGATCAGATGGTGAGACATGTACCTCTGGCTCTGGCTCGAGGGCGTCAAGAACGGTTGCCCGCCTTGTCATCGAACCGGTATGCCAATGTTCCAGCAGACGTCCGGTGGACATCACAAGCGGAAATTCAGCATCAGGCATTTCATCAGGCGGCAATACATCTGCCGGTGTCATCCGTCCGCGTCCCGACGCGGTCGGGAAACCATCGCCGAAGATCACATCCTTGCCTTCGCTGTTTTCATCAGCACATGGGTAGGTAACGGCATCTTCCTTGAGCAAGCGATCCCATGTAATGCCAGTCAAAGACGGCATAACCATGCGCATTTCGCCAAAAATATCCCGGGCATGTGTATAGCTCCAGCTTAGGCCCATGCGGTTGGCAAGTTCCTGAATGATCCACCAATCCTGTCTAGCGTCGCCTGGTGGGTCGATCGCCTGACGCCCCATCTGCACGCGGCGGTCAGTGTTGGTAAAGGTACCATTCTTTTCCGGAAAGGCCGAAGCAGGCAGGATTACATCGGCAAAAGCGGCCGTTTCGGTCATGAAGATGTCCTGCACAACCAGAATATCCAGATTCGCCAGCGCCGCGCGGGCATGCGCCTGATCAGGATCCGACATGGCCGGATTTTCGCCCATCACATACATCGCCTTGATGTCACCATTATAGGCGGCGTCGGTAATTTCAACGACGGTAAGGCCTTTTTCCGGATCCAGCTTGGCGTTCCATAGATTTTCGTATTTAGCGCGGATTTCAGGGTCGCCAACAGGCTTGTAATCAGGGAAGAACATCGGGATCAGACCCGCGTCAGATGCGCCCTGAACGTTATTCTGGCCACGAAGCGGATGCAGACCAGCGCCGGGCTTGCCAACATTGCCTGTCAATAAGGCCAGCGAAATCAAACAGCGTGAATTGTCAGTGCCATGCGTATGCTGTGAGATGCCCATGCCCCAGAAAATCATCGCGGCTTTGGCATTGGCATAGCCACGTGCCACGTCGCGGATTGTGTCGGGCGCAATACCACAAATGGCCGACATAGCCTCAGGCGTTGAACTGGCGGTACGGGCTTTCAGGTCTTCAAAACCTTCGGTTTGATTTTTGACATAATCACTATCATAGAGGCCTTCGTCGATAATGACATGAATCAGACCGTTCAACAGCGCCACATCAGTGCCCGGAACAAAATTCAGTGATTCTTCGGCATAGCGGTCAAGTGCCTGACCGCGGGGATCCATGACATAAAGCTTGGCACCCTTTTGGGCAGCGTTCTTGATAAAGGTCGCGGCAACCGGATGGTTCACTGTCGGGTTTGAGCCGATCACGATAATGGCATCTGAATTGCGACATTCGGAAAAGGAGGCGGTGACAGCACCAGAACCAATATTTTCCAGCAAAGCAGCGACCGATGACGCATGACACAACCGTGTGCAGTGATCGACATTATTGGTCTTAAAGCCAGTACGTACAAGCTTTTGCACGAGATAGGCTTCTTCATTACTACCCTTGGCCGAACCAAAGCCCGACATGGCTGATGGACCATAGGTGTCACGCACATGATTGAGTTTGCCCGCGGCAAGATCAAGTGCTTCTTCCCAACTTGCTTCGCGGAAATGGGTGAGTGGATTGCTGGCGTCAAAGGGCAGGGAGTCTGACTTGGCAACATCATCGCGGCGGATCAGGGGCGTTGTCAGGCGTTCCGGATTGGCAACATAATCGAAACCATAACGGCCTTTGACACAAAGCCGACTTTTATTGGCTGGGCCTTGACGACCCGAAACAGCCACGATTTTTTCATCTTTGATATTGAATGTTAGCTGACAGCCAACACCGCAATAAGGACACACGGAATCGACATGGCGGTCAGGCGTGATTGCCAGCTTCTGGCTGTCATCAAGCAGGGTTTTGGGCATCAGGGCACCTGTTGGACAGGCCTGAACACATTCACCACAACCCACACAGGTGCTGGCACCCATATCATCACCAAAATCAAACACGATATGCGCATCAGCACCGCGACCAGCCAAGCCGATCACATCATTGACCTGCACTTCGCGGCAGGCGCGAACGCACAAGCCGCATTGGATGCAAGCGTCCATATTGACGGCAATAGCTGGATGTGAACTATCAGGTTCGGCTGACATGCGCGCTGGAAAACGGCCGCTTTCAACGTCCTGTGTTTCGGCATATTTCCACAATTCGGAATCCGGATCATGCGCAGATTCACGCGCAGGTTGATCGGAAACAAGCAATTCCATGACCATTTTACGTGCCGTGGTGGCGCGGTGGTTCTGGCTGTTTACCACCATGCCTTCGCTTGGGGCGCGGATACATGATGCCGCCAAGACCCGTTCACCCTCAATTTCAACCATACAGGCCCGACAATTGCCATCAGGGCGGTAGCCATCATCATCTTTGTAACATAGATGCGGAATATCAGTGCCAAGGCGTGCCGCAGCCTGCCATATGGTTTCGTCAGCTTCGGCGCTAACATCCTTGCCATCGAGAATAAAATTAATCGGTGTTTTCGTATCAGTCATCGTTATATCTTTCACCTAAATCTGAGTGGCTAGCAAAGTCAGTTATGATTGGTATCCGGTTTGGTCGTTATTTTACAATATCTTCAGGAAAATGCTTCATCACGCTGGTCAGAGGATTGGATGCCGCCTGACCAAGGCCGCAAATGCTGGCATCACCCATGGCAATCGATAATTCGCCCAATAGATTGACATCAGGATTTGCGCTTTGCATCAATGTCACTGCCTTTTCGGTGCCATTCCGGCATGGGGTGCATTGCCCGCAGCTTTCATGCGCAAAGAATTTTAACAGATTTGTCGCGGCGTCCCACATATTATCCTGATCGGATAATACGACGACTGCATGCGAGCCTACAAAACAGCCTTCCTCGGCAAGTTTGCCACCAAAATCAAGCGGAATATCACTTTTGCTTGCGGGCAGAATACCACCGGAGGCACCGCCAGGGAGATAGCCTTTGAAGCTATGTCCATCAGCCATGCCGCCGCATAGGGCAATCAATTCTTCAACAGTCGAACCGGCAGGAGCCACGATCACACCAGGCTTGGCAACACGGCCAGAAACCGAATAGCTGCGTGGCCCGGGATGTCCGTCTTTGCCCTGATTGTTGAACCAGTCGGCACCTTGTTCGACAATGTCACGAATCCAGTATAGCGTTTCGACATTATTGACCAGCGTCGGGCGGTCAAAGATGCCTTTTTCAGCGACAAAGGGCGGGCGGTGACGCGGCAGGCCGCGTTTACCCTCGATCGACTCGATCATGGCTGACTCTTCGCCGCAAATATAGGCACCAGCACCGCGGCGCAGATGCAACTCGGTATGATCGGTTAAGCCTGCCGCTTCGACAGCCGCCAGCTCTTCTTTTAGCAAGGCAATGATTTCTGGGTATTCATCACGCATATAGATGTAACAAGCATCGATGCCCACAACCTTGGTTGCGATCAGAATGCCTTCAATCATACGGTGGGGGTCATTTGATAAATATAGGCGGTCCTTAAAGGTGCCCGGTTCGCCCTCATCACCATTGACTGCCATCAGGCGTGGTCCGGGCTGGCCTGAAACAATGCGCCATTTACGTCCAGTCGGGAACCCCGCACCGCCAAGACCACGTAAAGCTGTGTTATCCAGAACGGACAAAACATCTTCGGCGGTTTTCTCGCCTGCCAGCAAAGCTTTGAGCAGGCTATAACCACCATCGGCGACATAATCATCAAAACGGCGTGCGGTTGCCGGAATTTCCGGATGTCCGTCTTCTTCAACGGCTTTCAGCGCTTCAAAGCTGGCATGTTCGACAAGTTTGTGACCAACCGCGGCGGCAGGCGCCTTGTCACAAGCGCCAATGCAAGGCGCAGGAACAAAACGCACCTTGTCACTGGCATAGGGTTGTAACTTTTCAAGCATGGTTTCACCGCCAGCCATCATGCAGGAAAGTGACGTGCAAACGCGAACGGTACAAAGCGGTGGGGCTGTTTCATCTTCTTTAACAAGATCAAAATGGTCATAGAAGCTGGCAACTTCCCAGACTTCGGCCATCGGAATGCGCATGATATGGGCAAGCGCTGCCAGATGCCGTGCAGATAGGTGTTTTTCACTATCTTGTATCATGTGCAGATATTCAATCAGCATATCACGGGTGGGGCTGATATTACCCAGTAGCGCGCGCACTTCGTCAAGCGCAACAGGGTCAAGCATACGACCTTTTGGTTTGTATCTTCCTTTGCCGCGGCTGGGTGTGCCAGCGCTGCTAAAATCGTCTGACTTATCGCGACCGGTGTTCGGTAAATTATCCACCAGCATTTCTCCCATAAAAGCATCATATACTAGGCTATAGCTTATTATTCGTAACAACATGCAAAACGAATGTCTTTACAAACATTAGCTATGAACTGATAGGGGGCGTCATGGTTTTTTCAGATACCGCCAGCAGATCCACATACGCACAATTTATCAGCTGTTTGCCGACATGCTCAAAGTTCACCGTTACATTCAGACCGACAATCGATTGCACCTGACCAATACCCCAATCAGGGCGTTCAGGATGTCTCACAAAATCCCCAAGTTCAAAATACAGCATGTTGTCACCATGGTTATGTGTGATCTGTTCCGGCTAAGCCCGACAATACCATAAATACGACAGCGTTAAAATGCTGTCGATAGGTCATATGCCCTTTGTACCTTATGGTGATTATCGGGGGATGTCGATGATTGGGGATTGTCGAATATCGGGGTCAAATAGAAAATGGCCAGCATGATGCTGGCCATTCAGGGAGAGACTTTGGTTTGGCGTTTAATTTAACCAATCATTGATGAAGTTTAACAAGACACATCAAATAATATTAACAAAACATGAAGATGTCTGTGCGCATTCTGCTTGGTTTGAAACATCTAGTGGCCAAGGTTAAATGGATTGTTCGGCAATTTCGAAATCGGGGGTTTCACGCAGGATATAGCCTTGTCCCCATACCGTATCGATATTCAGCCCGGAGGCCCCGGCATTGTCGAGTTTACGGCGTAATTTGCACATAAAGACGTCAATGATCTTTGGCTCAGGTTCGTCAATACCGCCATAGAGATGGTTCAAAAAGGCATCTTTACTCAACACTGATCCCTTACGTAGCGCCAGAAATTCGACAATGCGGAATTCCTTGCCAGTCAGATTGAGCTGCTTGTCGCCAATCTTGGCGTAATTGCGGCTGAGATCAACGGTGAGATTGCCAGCGGTGACAACCGCCGAACTATGACCATTGGTGCGCCGGATAATCGCGTCCAGATTGGCCATCAATTCATATCTATCGAAGGGTTTGGTAAGATAGCCATCGGCACCAGCACCAAGCGCTGCAATCTTGTCATCAATGCCACTATTACCAGAGACAACAAGTATTGGCATGGGTAAGTGATGCTTGCGGATCAAGCGGGCCAGCCGGGTGCCGTTGCCATCAGGAAGGTTTATATCAAGCAAAACAGCGTCGATACGATTATGTCGCAATTCAGCAAGTGATGCCTCAATTGTATGGGCAACTGTGCTGAAATGCCCAGCTTCATCAAGGGTCATACCGATCACGTCTGCAATAACTGGATCATCTTCAACAATAAGAATATTCATCGATACCTCTTTCCTTATTTGTGCGCCCTTTAGCAGAGCAAAATTGCGGCAAAACGCGCCGCCACATGTAAGTTCGAAGGTGAAAAGACAGAACACGTATAATAAAACAATAATTCACACGAACGTTGGCTTAGTGCAAAAGTTAAAGGAACATGAACAAGATCTCAAATCACATATGCGTGATTAACTTTTTAATAATGATTTTCAATGGTTAACGGTGCTAGGCCGCGAAACTGACCCAAAAAATATACTTGATTGGTAACGAAATACGGTGTAGGTGAAGGGCAAATTTTGGTCTGTTGAATTCACGTCTCGGGGCTGTACGGCCTGACAAGTTATTGCCCTGCAATTAATATTGACGAATAGGTTTTGAAATGACTTCGATAACATCAAAAACAAAAACCACTTCCGAGTCAGCGTCGCTAGGTCTGCTACCCGAAGGGTACCGGCCGAGTGATAGCGAAGAATTCATGAATCCGATGCAGTTGCTGTATTTCCGCAAAAAGCTGGAAGATTGGCGCGCCGAGCTGATTGATGAAGCAGGTGCCACGATCTCAGGGTTGTCGCAGGAAAACCTGCATCAACCGGATCAAATGGATCGGGCACAAATCGAAAGTAACGCCGCGCTTGATCTGCGCACGCGTGATCGTGAGCGTAAATTACTGCAAAAAATCGAAGCGGCCTTGCGCCGGATCGATGATGGCAGCTATGGCTATTGCGTTGAAACCGATGAACCGATCAATCTACGCCGTCTGGAAGCGCGCCCGATTGCCTCATTGAGCCTGCATGCACAGGAACGGCATGAGCGCATGGAACGTGTGCATCGCGACGATTAACGTTTCGGTTATCTTTCATCATTAGACCTATGACGGTTCCTGATTGATTGGATTGGGCGCTGATCCCTTTGAAATATGGGGGCGGGGCATGCTTGCGCGTCGCCCCTGTGTCGCCCCTGTGTCGCCCCTGTGTCGCCCCTGTGTTGCCTCATATGCTACCCTGATGCTCAATGAATCAGCAAAAATAGAACAAAAAGTGAAAATGCTCTTGAAATAGGAACAAAAACAGTACAAAATGATTTCATGATGAATTTTTAACCGGCAATGTCAAAAGGTTCATTGAACCAAAATTTGGACATGGACACTGCCGGGTAGCTATGCAACATGGAGGCATAAAATGGCTGGTGTAGTGGTGGATATGAAAATGAAGGATAACGACAAGAATCAGGCGCTGGAAGCGGCAATCGGACAGATTGAAAAGGCGTTTGGCAAGGGGTCAGTGATGAAACTTGGCCAGCGGGAATCGGCAGTTGATGTTCAGTCGATTTCAACAGGGTCACTGGGGCTGGATATTGGCCTTGGCATTGGCGGCTTCCCGAAAGGCCGGATTGTCGAAATATATGGTCCTGAATCTTCAGGTAAAACAACCTTGGCATTGCATGCGGTTGCCGAAGCCCAGAAAGAAGGCGGTAACTGCGCCTTTGTCGATGCCGAACATGCGCTGGATCCGGCCTATGCAAAAAAGTTGGGCGTTAATATCGATGATCTGCTGATTTCACAACCGGATGCTGGCGAACAGGCGCTGGAAATTGCCGATACGCTGGTGCGTTCGGGTGCCATTGATGTGCTGGTTGTTGATTCGGTGGCGGCATTGGTGCCGCGTGCGGAACTTGAAGGCGAGATGGGTGACCATCATGTCGGTTTGCAAGCCCGTCTGATGAGTCAGGCGTTGCGTAAATTGACCTCGTCAATTGCCCGGTCTAACTGTCTGGTTATCTTCATTAACCAGATCCGTTTGAAAATTGGCGTTATGTTTGGCAATCCGGAAACAACAACAGGTGGTAACGCGTTGAAATTTTACGCTTCGGTTCGCCTTGATATCCGCCGTATTGGGGCGATCAAGGACCGTGATGAAGTGGTTGGTAACCAGACCCGCGTTAAAGTTGTCAAAAACAAGGTTGCGGCACCGTTCCGTACCGTCGAATTTGATATTATGTATGGTGAAGGCATTTCTAAAATGGGTGAGCTTCTTGACCTTGGCGTTGCCGCAGGCATCGTTGAAAAGTCGGGTGCTTGGATTTCCTATAAGGGTGATCGGTTGGGACAGGGGCGTGAAAACGCCAAAAATTTCCTACGTGAAAATACCGAAATCGCAAATGAGATCGAAAGTGCGATCCGTCAGAATGCCGGACTTGTTGGCGATGCAATGCTTGATAATTCGATTGCCGATTCACCCGAGGCTGATGTACCTGAGTCTCCGGATGCACCGCTTGATGCATGATGCGTAACAGCGCACAGATCATGGCAATGCGGGCCTGATCGGAAGCGATGCCATAATATTTAAAAGCCGGGTTTCCGAAATGGAGACGCGGCTTTTTTGTCACATGTAAAAGTCGCATGGGCAAATTTGCAAACGACCCTCTATGATAAGTAAAATGCTATGATGATTCTGGCGTAACGATTGCCAAAATTACAACAGAATATGAAGATAGACTGGACAGGGCGCCAACCTCACGGCTACAACGCTTGAACGAACGGACTTTTAACAGGCATCAAGACGGCAGGTATAATTGTAATGGCAAGCGTCAACGATATTCGCGCGACCTTTCTGGAATATTTTAAAGATAACGGTCATCAGGTGGTCGATTCCAGCCCACTGGTTCCGCAAAATGATCCAACCCTGATGTTCACGAACGCTGGCATGGTGCAGTTTAAAAATCTGTTTACCGGTTTGGAAACACGTGATTATGTGCGCGCAGCAACGTCACAGAAATGTGTGCGTGCGGGTGGTAAGCATAATGATCTTGAGAATGTAGGCTATACGGCGCGGCATCATACATTTTTCGAAATGCTGGGAAATTTTTCCTTTGGTGATTATTTCAAGGAAAATGCCATCGAATTGGCCTGGAACCTGATTACGCGTGAATACGGACTGGACGCCAGCAAGCTGCTTGTCACTGTCTATCATGAAGATGACGAAGCGGCTGATCTATGGAAAAAAATCGCCGGGCTAAATGATGACCGCATTATCCGCATTGCCACGTCAGATAATTTCTGGGCCATGGGTGACACTGGCCCTTGTGGTCCCTGTTCGGAAATCTTCTATGATCATGGTGATCATATCCCTGGTGGGCCTCCGGGATCACCGGATGAAGATGGTGACCGCTTTATCGAAATCTGGAATCTGGTGTTCATGCAGTTTGAACAGACCGCCAATGAACGGATCAATCTGCCAAAACCATCGATTGATACAGGTATGGGGCTAGAGCGAATTGCCGCGGTGCTGCAAGGCAAACATGATAATTATGATATCGATTTGATGCGCGCCTTGATCCAGGCTTCGGCTGAGGCGGCGAATGTGGCGGCTGATGGTGACCATAATGTGTCACATCGTGTTGTTGCCGATCATTTGCGGGCGTCGTCATTTCTGATTGCCGATGGGGTTCTGCCCTCTAATGAAGGCCGCGGTTATGTGTTGCGCCGGATCATGCGTCGCGCCATGCGGCATCTGCATCAGATGGGGTGTCAGGATCCGACCATGTGGCGGCTGGTGCCAGCTCTGGTTGCCGAAATGGGTGGGCATTATCCCGAACTTGGACGGGCGCAGGCGCTTATCACCGAAACATTGAAGCTGGAAGAAGGCCGGTTCAAGGAAACGCTTGGACGTGGCTTGCGCATTCTGAATGATGAGGTAGCGGGCAAGGCCGCTGGCGGTGTGCTGGATGGCAAGACCGCTTTTAAACTTTATGACACCTATGGGTTTCCGCTTGATCTGACGCAGGATTTTATGCGTGGCTATGAATGGGATGTTGATCTGGATGGTTTTAATTCGGCCATGGAAGCTCAGAAGGCCGCTGCCCGTAAAGCCTGGAGCGGATCAGGTGATGCCGCCACCGAAACTATCTGGCTTGATCTTGGCCAGCAACTGGGCGCGACCGAATTTTTGGGCTATAGCACTGATACTGCCGAAGGGCAGGTAACAGCATTGGTGCGTGATGGTGCCGCTATCGCGAGCGCTGCCGCAGGCGAAGATGTGCAGATCATCACCAATCAAACACCGTTTTATGCCGAGTCAGGGGGACAGGTTGGCGATACTGGGGTAATCAGCTGGGCTGATGGCGCGGCCGATGTTGCCGATACGTTCAAAACCCCGATGGGTATGTTCGTGCATCGGGCAACGATTACCAAAGGATCGCTGGATGTTGGCAATGATGTCCGGCTGGATATTGATGTTGCGCGACGACTGCGTCTGCGGGCAAACCATTCGGCAACGCATCTTTTACATGAAGCCCTGCGCGAGGTGCTTGGTGAACATGTGGCGCAAAAGGGGTCAATGGTTGGACCCGATCGATTGCGGTTTGACTTTTCCCATCCTAAAGCCATGACAGAAGATGAATTGGCGCGCGTTCAGGCGATCGTCAATAGCCGGGTGCAGATGAATTCGGATGTTTCAACCAGAATCATGACCCCCGAAGCCGCAATCGAGCTTGGGGCACTGGCATTGTTTGGCGAAAAATATGGAGATGAAGTGCGGGTCGTGCAAATGGGCGGGGAAACCGACATCAAAGGCCGCTCGGCATGGTCAGTTGAATTATGCGGTGGAACGCATGTCAATCGTACCGGTGATATCAGTATTCTGAAAGTCATTGGCGAATCTGCGGTTGCTGGTGGCGTAAGGCGGATTGAAGCGGTAACGCAGGCCGGAGCGGTTGAATGGATTGAACATCGTGAACGGATTTTGAGCCACACTGCCGAATTGTTGAAAATTGCCCCTGAACAGCTGGCTGATCGTGTTGCCAAACTGCTTGAGGATAATAAGCGCGCCGAGCGTGATATCACCATGATGCGGCGAAAATTGGCGGCTGGCGGTGATGCTGGTGGTGCTGGTTCCGAACAAATCAACGGGGTTAATTTTGTTGGTCGCCTTATGGAAGACACGCCTGCGCGTGAGTTAAAGTCAATGGCTGACGAAATGAAGCAAGGGCTGGAAAATGCCGTGATCTGTCTTGTCGCTACCGATAGTGGCAAGGCCTCGATTGTCGTTGCTGTTACTGATGATCTGGTTGATGCAAAGAATGCTGTTGATCTGGTGCGGGTCGGTTCGGCCGCGCTGGGGGGTGGCGGTGGTGGTGGCCGCCCCGATATGGCACAGGCCGGTGGCCCTAATGCAGATGATGCCGGGGCGGCGTTAAAGGCAGTTGCCGCCGCGCTCTAGGGCATGGCCGATGCAGATATTTCAGATAAGAAAAACCGGTAGCAGAAACTGTTACCGGTTTTTTCGTAATAATATGTCGGCTGTGCTTTACGACATCGCCTTTTGCAAATTCTGGTCAATCGCGTCAAGGAAGCCGTCAGTATCGAGATAAGGCTGTGCCGATGAAATCAGTAGCGCCAGATCCTTGGTCATATGGCCTTTTTCAACAGTGCTGATACAGACCTTTTCAACAGTATCGGCAAATGCCGCAACATCAGGTGTTTCATCGAATTTTGCCCGATAGCTCAAGCCTCGCGTCCAGGCAAAGATCGAGGCAATCGGGTTTGTCGATGTGCTTTTGCCCTGTTGGTGCTGGCGATAATGGCGCGTGACAGTGCCATGCGCCGCTTCGGATTCAACCGTCTTGCCATCAGGCGTCATAAGTACGGATGTCATCAGACCCAATGATCCAAAGCCTTGTGCCACGGTGTCTGACTGCACGTCACCATCATAGTTTTTACAAGCCCAGACAAAGCCACCATCCCATTTCATGGCACAAGCAACCATATCGTCGATCAAACGATGTTCATAGCTGATGCCTGCATCTTTGAACTTATCTTCAAACTCGGTCTCGAACACCTCTTGGAACAGATCCTTGAAACGGCCATCATAAGCTTTCAGGATTGTGTTTTTAGTCGATAGATAGACTGGCCACCCAAGATCAAGGCCGTAATTCATGCAGGCGCGGGCAAAACCGCGAATGGAGTCATCCAGATTATACATCGACATGGCAACGCCACTTGATGGAAAGTCGAACACTTCGCGCGTCACAGCAGGGCTTCCATCGGCTGGTTGAAAGGTCATGGTCAGTTTGCCGGCGCCTTCGGTTACAAAATCAGTAGCTCGATACTGATCGCCAAAGGCGTGACGGCCAATCACAATTGGACGGGTCCAGCCTGGCACCAGACGCGGCACATTCTGACAGATGATTGGCTGGCGGAATACAGTGCCGCCCAGAATGTTGCGGATAGTGCCATTCGGTGAACGATACATGCTTTTGAGATTGAATTCTTTAACACGGTCTTCATCAGGTGTGATGGTCGCGCATTTGACGCCAACGCCATATTCCTTGATCGCATTGGCGGCGTCGATTGTGATCTGGTCATCTGTTTCATCGCGCTTTTCGATGCCAAGATCATAATATTTGAGGTCAATATCCAGATAGGGGAAAATCAGCTTGTCTTTGATCTTCTGCCAGATGATGCGGGTCATTTCATCGCCATCTAATTCGACTACTGGCGTTTTTACTTTGATGCGGGACATGCTTTTTCCTCAAAATTTGTCAGGCCGGGGGCTGTTACAGGCCGTTAAAATTTGGCAAAGGGCGGCTTGTAAATATGACGCTTTTTAAGCATAAAATGGATAAAAAACAAGTGTTCTGGGTGGATTTGCCCTTTTATTAGCTGGTTCTTGGCTGGTTCTTGGCCAGTAGGCTGAAAATATTCAACCGATAGCTCAATTGTCAGGCAAATTTATCCAGATGATTGCCCAACTCTTCGAGATTCTGCGCGACCTCAAAATGGTCTATATGGTCATTATGCATGAAGTCATTGTCAATCACCGACTGGAACAGCGCAAGCAGGTGATCCCAATAGCCATTCTGGTTCAGTATGATGATTGGTTTGCTGTGTTGTTTTAACTGTCGCCAGGTAATGACTTCCATGGTTTCGTCCAATGTACCAAGGCCGCCCGGTAAAATGACAAAGGCCGATGAAATATCATACATCATGGCTTTGCGTTCATGCATTGAATCAACAAGATGCAGATCTTTGACATCAGGATGCCCGACTTCAATATCATTTAAAAAATGGGGAATAATACCTGTTACATGCCCATTGCCGGCAATGGTGCCATCGGCAACTGCGCCCATGAGCCCCATCTTGCCACCGCCATAAACAAGACCAAGGCCGCGTGAAGCCAGCATTCTGCCCGTTTCAGTCGCAACATCGCGATAAATTGGATTATTGCCGGTGGCGGCACCGGTAAAGACACATATTTTCTTCATGAAGATATCCTGTTGATCGATGGTAACTACGGTATGTATTGAACCTACAGTAATTTAGGATTACGCTTAAACTGTTATTTATCACAAAGATGGAATTTAGACCGTGCGATTAAAGATTTTCTTATTAATTTCGGTGGGTGCCATTCTGGCCGCCTTTGCGCTTGGTTGGGTATTCCTATCTGACGATAATATCACGGCGGTAGAGCCGCAAAGTGCGGAAGTTCTGGACATACCCAAACCAGAAAAGACAGCCCCTGAACAAGACACGGCCGCACCATCACAAGAGACGACACCAACTAGCGATAGTGAAGATCAAAAGACCAACGATTCAGCAAGCGTGACTGATGATAAAACCACGCTGGAAATAGATATAGCGCGGGTAAAGCCTGATGGCGCGGCTGTATTTGCTGGCAAGGCAGCGCCGAATGCAAAAATCCGTGTGTTTGAACAAGATATTCTGCTGGGTGAGACGGTGGCTGATGAAAATGGCGAGTGGGTTGTCGTACTTGAGCGCCCGCTGGCACCGGGACAGCATCTGGTGATGATCGGCATGGAAACCGAAGATGGCCAGAGTGAGCTGGCGGATATAACGCTTGCCATTGAAATTGACGATTCTGAGTCTGTGCAGCCTTTGGTGGCATTATTGCCGCAAACCGAAACCGATATGCCGAAATTGTTACAGGCACCTGAGACTGAGGCAGAAACACAGGCTGAAGTTAGCAGCCCAGAAAATGATGCCGCCATGCCGCTTGTGGCGCCGCGTTCGATTGTATGGCTTGATCAGGAGCGCATCTCGATTGCAGGTATGTCACGCGGTGGCGTGCGTCTATTGGTTAGCCTTGAGGATCAGAAATTTGCCGATGTAGCTGTGTCTGATCAGGCGGGGCAGGACGATCATGAATGGCAGGTATCCGGCGCCGTTGATATGACCAAAGCGGGCTTTGAGATGATGTTCAATCTGCTTGATGAAAACAGCCAATCTGTTGCTACCTACAGGTTACCCCTTGTCACCAGTGATCTTCAAAAAGGTCTGGATGGAAGCGATCTGGTTATTGTGCAAACGGGTGATGCCTTGTGGCGTATTGCCTATCGCCGATATGGCGAGGGTGTACGCTATGTCGATATAGTGCGCCAGAATGCGGCAGCAATTAATGACCCGGATCTCATTTTTCCTAATCAGGTGTTTGCAGTTCCCGAATAATCATATCTCGCATTTTGGGGTGTCTAAATCATATGATATGATGGCTGATAAATGGATGCAGCTGATCTATGGCAAACAGGCAAGGTGATGATGGCTAACGACTCTGCAACTGGATTGATGGCATCAGGGCGAGGTATCTTTGGCCGTATTGCCGATGATGGATGGATGGTTGTGGCTGTGGCTGGTGGTGTGACCATCGTGCTGAGCCTGATTTATCTGCCGCTAGGTACCTTTGCGCTGGGCCTCACATTGTGGTTTGCCCATATCATGCGGATGCCCGAACGCCAGCGTCCAGATAATGACGCAGCCATTCTTGCCCCTGCTGATGGCGTGATTGTCGATATTTCTGATGCGCGCTATCCGTCGCCATCTTTGCCGCAGGATGATTTATCGAATACGGCCGAAAAGGGGCTACGTGTGACAATACGGACATCTCTGGCGGATATGCAGTGGCAATGTAACCCTGTCAGTGGCCGTGTGCTGGATAATCTGCTGATCCCCGGGCAAAGAAAACATCTTGGTGGTACCGATTGTTTTGCTTATAAGCCTGCCTTTGACAAGGATGTGCTGGCGGCAATCAGAGCTGGCAATGAACGTCGTGAAGTTCGGTTTTTATCAGATAACAACAGGCATGTTACGCTTGTGCAATTGGCCACAGCCAGCGCACGCAAGCTTGTATGTCGCCTACCAGAAGGCAAGCATATCAAAGCAGGTGACAGTTTTGGCATGTCACATCTGGCAGGTTTGATTGATCTGTTTGTGCCGTCGGATCATGATGCGGCTATCGCCATCGGGCAACATTGTGTGGCTGGCGAGACGATCCTGGCGCTGCCTGCAACAAAGGCGCAGACAAAATCTGTTTCAATAACTGATGTTTGACGCGAAGCTTCGTCCGGTTGTTGACACCATGCTCAAGCCGACTGGCCAGCACCTTGCCAGATGGGGCGTCACCGCAAATCAGGTGACTGTTTTTGGTGGCTTCATGGGTCTGGCGGCGGCAGTCAGCATTGCATTCGATGCCTTGCTGATCGGGTTGGGCTTTATTCTGGTCAACCGACTTGCTGACGGTCTTGATGGGGCTGTGGCGCGGGCGTCGGGTGCCAGTGATTTTGGCGGCTATCTGGATATTGTTTTTGATTTTATTTTCTATAGTTCGATTCCGTTTGCTTTTGCGCTGAACGATCCGGCGAACGGCCTGGCTGCATGTTTCCTGATTTTTAGCTTTATTGGTACGGCGACCAGCTTTTTGGCTTTTGCTATCATTGCTGCCAAGCGCGGCATAGTGACGGAGTCTCGTGGCAAAAAACAATTCTATTATCTTGGTGGCTTGACCGAAGGTGCCGAGACCATCATTCTCTTATGTCTGATGACACTAATGCCATCATATTTCACGATGTTGGCAGTGGGTTTTGGTGTCTTATGCTGGATCACAACTGCGATACGTATTGGCGATGCGTTCCGGATGTTTTCATCTGATTAGGCGCGAAGATAGATAACAGGCGGTAGGTGATGAAATTTGAAATAGGTCAAGGGCTGACGCGCATAGAAGATCACCGGCTTGTAACTGGTGCTGGGGTCTATACCGATGATGTCAAGGCTGGCGAAGGGTTGCGCGTGGGCTTTCTGCGCGCGCCGTTTGCCCATGCAAAATTACTATCGCTTGATGTCAGTGCCGCAGCAGACGCCCCCGGGGTAGTGCTGGTGGCCACACAGGCGGACCTTGATGCCGATAACATTGGTGAAATTGCTTGTAAGAATGTCGTTGTTAATAGTGATAACAATCCGATGCCTATGGTTACCAAGCCCCCAATGGTTCGGGATATTAACCGCTATGCTGGTGATATTGTGGCAATGGTTGTGGCGGATAGCCAGATGCATGCCGATAATGCACTTGATCTGATCGAGGTTGATTTCGACCCGCTGGACGCTGTTACCGATGTCTATGCTGCGGTGGCCGAAGGCGCGCCCCAATTATATTCAGAATATCCGTCAAATATCGCCTTTGACTGGCAGAAAGGTGATCCGGCCGCCACAAAGGATAGTTTTGCCACCGCCAAGCAGGATGGGCACAAAATTGTCGAGGTGGATGTCATCAATGGCCGGGTTATTGTCAATTCGGTTGAGACACGGCCCATTATCGCGGCACCTGGTGATGATCCCGATACGCTTTTGATATGGTGTGGGACGCAAGGTGCGCGGTCTATTTCGACGCAGATTGCCGATGCACTGAACATGCCCCATGATGCGGTTCGTGTTCTGACACATGATGTTGGCGGCAGTTTTGGTTTCAAGATTTTTCTGCATCCAGAACAGGTGCTGGTCAGTTGGGCGGCGCGCACGCTTGGTAGTTTGGTGCGCTGGCAACAGCCACGTTCTGATGGATTTCTCTCGGATATACAAGGTCGGGATACGCGAACCAAAGCGCGTGCGGTGATTGATGATAGTGGGCGTATTCTGGCCTATGAAGCCGATGTGCATGCCAATATGGGTGCGTGGTTATCTAATTTTTCAACGGCTATTCCGACAATTTCAGCCAATTCAGCCTTGACAGGTACCTATGATATTCCGGTGGCAAGCTTGCGCGTGCGCGGGGTTGTGACAAATACCCCCGCTATTGATGCCTATCGTGGTGCAGGACGCCCAGAGCTGATTTACGCATTGGAACGGTTGCTAGATCAGATCGCGTTTGAAACCGGTATCAGCCGCGTTGATGTAAGGCGGCGTAATCTTATCAAGGCAGATCAGATGCCCTATCCCATGGCGGTTGGCATCACCATTGATAGTGGAGATATGCCAGCCTTGTTTGAAACCGCATTGCAGCGTGCCGACTGGGACGGGTTCGCCGCCCGACGTGAGGCTGCGCATGTCAAGGGGCTGTATCGCGGTATCGGTCTTGGTATGTATCTTGAGAAAAGCGGTGATGGCAGTGATGGCGGTGTGCATATCAGCTTTGCGGCCAATGGGTATATGACGGTGTTGGCATCACAACAATGTAACGGTCAGGGGCACCGGATGACGCTGACCCAAATTCTGTCTGACAAGCTGGGCTATGATGCTGATAAAATCACTGTCCAGCAAGGTGACTCGGCGACCATGCCCGAAGGCACAACAGGCGGGGCAAGGATGACAGCATTGATTGGTTCGGCTGCTGCCAAAGCGTCAGCCAGCATTATCGAAATGGCGCGCCCACAGGCGGCGCAAAAGCTGGATTGTGCTCTGGATGATCTGGCTTTTGACGATGGCATCTTTGCCGATAAAGCCAGTAACCGGTCAATCACGCTTGCGGATCTGGTCATCGCGCTTGCCGATGAAAAAACCCCGCATATGTTTGATATTCGCCAGCCTTATGCCAGTGATGGCCCCAGCTATCCTTATGGTTGTCATATTGCCGAGGTCGAGATTGATCCGGCAACCTGTAAAGTGAAGCTTGACCGTTTTACCTGTGTCAATGATTTTGGCGTCGTTATCAATCCGGTCATGCTGGAAGGTCAGATACAAGGCGGCATCGTTCAGGGCATAGGGCAGGCACTTTATGAGCATGTTGTCTATGACGATCAGGGACAGCTTCTGGCTGGATCATTGATGGATTATACATTGCCGCGTGCTGATCATATTCCGATGCTGGATATCACTATGCGCAATACGCCGTGTCAGAATAACGCTCTTGGGGTAAAGGGAGCTGGGCAAGCTGGCGCAATCGGGGCACCACATGCGGTCATTTCGGCAGTTTGCAATGCGCTGTCGATCCCCCATATAGATATGCCCGCTACACCGTCATCAATCTGGCAGGTGATGCAGACGCGAAATATTACCGCCGCATAATATGGTACTTAGTTAAATTGGAGAAATTATGTCTGACAAAATCATCAAAACCGATGCCGAATGGCGCGATATGCTGACCGATGAGCAATATCACATCACCCGCGAACATGGCACCGAGCGCGCCTTTACCGGGGCGCTATGCGATAATCATGCAGATGGCACTTATCAGTGTATTTGCTGTGGGGCGGATCTGTTTGATAGCGATACGAAATTCGAATCAGGCAGTGGCTGGCCCAGCTTTTACCAGCCTGCCGAAAATGGTGCGGTTGGTGAGACCGAGGATCGTAGTTTATTCATGCGACGTACCGAAGTGCATTGTAACCGCTGTGATGCGCATCTAGGCCATGTGTTTCCCGATGGGCCACAACCAACAGGCTTGCGCTATTGTATCAATTCGGCATCGCTGGATTTTGTCGATAAAGACGCAGAGAGTGAATAAGCTACTATGGGGCTGGAAAAGCGAACTCGCACCAGCGTAACGTTGTTACGCTTTCGCCGGGGGAGAAACGGCGGTGCGAGTTGCATTGTCTTTAGCCCTATCGGAGGGGAACGCGGCTAAAGACCTCATTGATGTGCGTTCACTGGCATAGGCTGTTAGTTATATTGATGGCTAGCTTTCGGACATGCCTTGGCCATGTGAACGATCGCGCTTATGCTTGTCATGATGTTTATAATGATGTCGCCGTGGCAATTCGTCTGGTTGCAACAACCCATCAGCATTCACGTCCAGCTTTTCAAACATAGTTACCATTTTGGCGTTATATTCTGCCGGTGCAATCATGCCGTCCTTGTTGGTGTCAAGCATATCGAACCGGCTTTGCTGTCGCGCTAGCATCTCATCGCGGCTGATCATGCCATCATTATTCACATCGATTTTTTTGGCAGAAAACATGCTGTGATGGCGATCTTTGCCAAATCCACGGTCTTTTGCCATTGCGAGGCCAGCAACTAGGCCGCCTGAAACAAGCAAGCCAACGCCAAGAATAATAGGGAGCTTTAGATTTTTCATAATATGTCCAGTCAATATCGTTCAATCAGTTAGGTGTCATCGGGTCAGCCCGTAAGTGGGTGATGACAGGCCAACACCGGTGACACATCAATGTTTAGGCAGTAATAGCGGCGCAAAAAGGGCGCGGCTGTGACAATTTCTCGTAAATCTTGTGGCGAATTTATGTGCGTTCATAAATTTATCTGAGTGGATAAAGCGCACGTGCTTGGGTATGATGACGGGTTTTCTACAATCGGATTAATGTCATGACTGAACAAACACCTGCCGTACCGCTTATCACAGGCACAACAAAGCTCTTTGGCGTGATTGCGCATCCATCAGCGCATGTACGCGCGCCAATGGTATTTAATGAGCGTTTTGTTGCCGAGCAACGCGATCATCTGATGATCCCGATTGATGCAACGCCAGCGTCGCTGGTCACCGTCATGGATGGATTGCGGGCGATGGAAAATTTTGGCGGTCTTACCATCACCATTCCTCATAAGGTGCCGATTGCGCAGATGTGCGACGAGCTGGGCGAAGCTGCACGTGTTTGTGGCGCGGTAAATGCCGTGCGCTTTGGTGAAGATGGTCGCCTCTATGGTGATATTTTTGATGGTGCCGGTTTTGTGGCCGGACTGGCGCTAAAGGGACATGACATTGCAGGCAAGCGTGTTTTGATGATGGGGGCAGGCGGTGCCGCACGGGCAATCGCGGTGGCTTTATGCCAAGCAGATGTGGGTGAGATTGCAATTGCCAACCGTACGCGTGACAAGGCCCAAAATCTGGTTGATGCGATGGTACAGGGGGCAGGCTATACACAGGCGCATGTTCTGGACAATATGGCCGAAGCGGCTCTGGAAGCTGCGCGTGATGTTGATGTCATAATAAATACAACGTCGCTTGGTCTGCATGCAGGTGATGCTTTGCCTGTAGCGCTGGGTACTGTTCGCCCTGATACCCTGATTGCCGATATCATAATGGTGCCAGAACGAACCGAATGGCTGGCTCTGGCCGAAGATAAAGGTCTGCCTACGCATTATGGGCGTCATATGCTTGATTGTCAGCTTGAGCTGATTGGGCGGTTTATCGGGGCTCTGGATTAAATCAGCAAGTTTCCTATATATAGGGTTAATAGGAAATTGAATTAGTTGGTCGGTGCCGTTATAACGGCAGTCTTGATGGTAATGGCGCGGCCATACCTAGATTAAGAGGATGATTATGTCAGATACGGCAAATGTTTGGACTGATGAGCGCTTGGAAAAGTTGAAGGTCCTGTGGAGTGAAGGCTTGTCTATTTCGCAAATTGGTGAGGCGCTGGGTGTATCGCGCAATTCGATTGCTGGCAAGGCGCATCGCATGGGATTGCCAAAGCGGCCATCACCAATTGCCAAAACCAAATCATCAACAGTCAAGCCTGTGGCGGCAGTACCAGAGCCAGATCGCGAAATGCCACTTCGGCTGGAATTACGCAAACTTGAATGGTCACGTAGCAAATGTTGCTGGCCAACAGGTGACCCAAAGTTTAACGGCTTCACATTTTGTGGTGATGCCATTGTGCCGGGAAAACCTTATTGTCTGACCCATTGTCAGGAAGCCTATACAACTTCGCGTGACTCCAGCTAATCATGTTGAAACATCGTTCTGGCTATATGCCGCCTGCCTATCTGGTGATCGCGGCGCATCTTGATATTAGTATTTTTGATGATCAGACGCTTGTGACCACGCGTCTCGAGCTGACCAAGAACCCTGATGCGGGGACTGGTGCCAATGAGATGCGTCTCAATGGCCGTGATCTGGAATTAAAACGCCTGTCTATCGATAATATCGAAATAGCCAAAGATGACTGGCCACTTGATGATGCGGGTATCCATCTGACAAACCTGCCAGAAAGCTGTGTCGTGGAAAGCCTGTCGGTCTGTCATCCAGAAACAAATACCGCCCTTGAAGGCCTGTATTTGTCGGGTGGGATGTATTGTACCCAGTGCGAGCCAGAAGGTTTCCGGCGTATCGGCTTTTACCCGGATCGCCCTGATGTGATGACCATATTCACCGTGCGGATCGAGGCGGATATTGCCTATCCGCAATTACTGTCTAATGGCAATCTTGTTGAAACAGGTGCGGCCTCGGAAGGTCGGCATTTTGCCGTCTGGCATGACCCGCATCCAAAACCAAGCTATCTTTTCGCCTGTGTTGTTGGTGATCTTGAATGTGCCGAGGATAACTTTATAACGGCGTCCGGACGTGATGTTGCCCTGCATATCTATGTGGAAAAGGGTAATGTTGGCCTTACAGGTCATGCGATGGATTCGCTTAAACGTTCAATGAAATGGGATGAAGACCGTTTTGGGTTGGAATATGATCTCGATCTTTTCCAGATTGTTGCCGTTAGCCATTTCAATATGGGCGCAATGGAAAATAAGGGTCTGAATATCTTTAACAGCAAATTTGTGCTGGCCGATACGAATACGGCAACCGATACCGACCTGCATCGTGTTGAGTCAATTGTGGCGCATGAATATTTCCATAATTGGACAGGCAACCGTGTGACCTGTCGCGACTGGTTCCAGCTAACCTTGAAAGAAGGGCTGACAGTTTATCGCGATCAGTGTTTTTCGGCTGATACACATGATGAAGGCGTGCAACGCGCCGATGATGTCAGCCTGTTACGGGCAGCGCAATTCCCCGAAGACCGAAGTCCCACAGCGCACCCAATCCGGCCTGAAAGCTATCGTGAAATCAATAATTTCTATACCGCCACTGTCTATGAAAAAGGCGCTGAAGTGATCCGGATGATGGCGGCGTTTCTGGGCCGTGATGGTTTCCGCAAAGGGATGGATCTGTATTTCAAACGGCATGATGGTTCGGCGGTGACCTGTGACGATTTTGTCGCCGCACTTGCCGATAGCAATGATATTGATCTTTCAGGGTTTGCCCGCTGGTATGAACAAGCAGGCACCCCGCATTTGTCAGTCAAACGTGTGGCTGGCGGGAAAGCGACTATTACCCTCGATTTTGAACAGACACTGCCAGAAACCGCGGCGAAGACCCCGCGTAATGCAGTACCCATTCCGGTCAGGTTGGGCTTTCTTGATGCGGCAGGACATCCGGTTGCCACCAGCTTGACACCCGATGGTGTCAGCGCTGATGAGCATGTGGTTCTGATGCAAACAGCAACGCATCGTCAGTCATTTCATGCGGCGTCTGGGGGTGGTGATGTTGCGTTGACGCCAAGTCTATTACGTAATTTTTCGGCACCGGTGGTGCTGGCGGATGACCTTAGCACGGCTGAACGTCTGCATCTCATGGCACATGATACGGACCGGTTCAACCGCTGGGATGCAGCCCAAACGCTGGCGGCGGACGCAATCGTTGCCGCGGCAACAGGCGGTAATAGCCTGGATGCCGATGCCGCTGCCTTGTCTGGTGCCTATCGAAATATTCTGGGTGAAGCTGATTTGCTTGATGCGTTCAAAGCCAGCATGTTTGCCTTGCCTGGGGTATCGGTGCTTGAAAGTCGTCTTAAACCGGCTGATCCAGTGGCTCTGTATCATGCGCGTATGCGCTTGCAGGCGGCGCTTGGTGATGGTCTGGCGGATATTATTGCCACATATCTCAAAGATGACGCACGCCATGCGCTGCAAGCCAGTGACGGTGGTCGGGCGTTGCTAAATGCGTTGCTTATGCTTGGCGTAGCGGCGTCAAGCGCTCAGGCCGAGGACATTGCTGCAGCACAGGTGCTAGACGCGAATATGACCTTGTCGCAAGGGGCTGTCATGGCGCTTAATAACAGTACATCAACAGCGCGCGATGTCGGGCTTTCGGCCTTTCATGACCGCTGGCTTGATAATCCCCTTGTTATGGAAAAATGGTTCCAGATGGAATCGATGTCGGTTGTTGGTGGCACCGTCGCACGGCTCAAGACTTTGATGCAACATCCGTCATTTGATCCGAATAACCCGAATAAGTTACGGGCGGTGCTAGGGGCATTTATGTCGGGTAATCCGGTGCATTTTTATGCTGAGGATGGCTCAGGCTTTGCGTTTATCGCCGATTGTCTGATTGATATTGATAGCCGTAACCCGCAGATTTCGGCGCGTATGGTATTACCACTTACCCGCATGTCTGCCTATGATGATCGCCGAAAAGCCCAAATGATGGCGGCCTTGCGCCAGATTGACAACGCTAAGCCATCAAATGATCTTGCCGAAATTGTTGAAAAGACATTGGCCGCAAACAGCTAGCTAGACACTAGATTGACCCTGCAAGAACTAGCGCCGCAAGAAAGCCGGTATATGGCCTGTTGCTTCCAGCGTATCGCCTTGGCAGTCAGGTGGTGACGGTAATTCGTCTTTAGTGTTGCCGTTACGGTTTTTCTGGCGCGGCTCTTTGGTGTTATGATCTTTTGGCTTGGTTGAGGAAGCTGGTTTTTTATCAGCCTTTGTGCTGACTTTATCAGCTTCTTTAGCCGCGGGTTTTTTACCACGACCGGCGGGTTTTTTATCAGTGTCTTTCGCCGTTGATGTTTTGGTCTCGCTTGCGTCGTCGCCAGCATCTCCAACAAGCGGAATTGTCTTGCCGATCAGGCTTTCGATAGCGCTGATATAGCGTTTATCATCCTTGCCAGCGGCAATCGTAAAGGCGCGGCCAGATTTGCCTGCACGCCCCGTACGGCCGATGCGGTGGACATAATCTTCGGCATTCATCGGGACATCAAAATTAAATACATGGCTGAGGCCAGCGATATCAAGACCACGGGCGGCGACATCCGAGGCAATCAATAAAGGTACTTCGCCTTTTTTGAATTTATCCAGCGCTTCCAGACGGGCTGACTGGGTCATGTCACCATGCATCGCCACTGCCGAAAACTCATGTTTTGTCAGCGATTTTACCAAGGTTGAAATATCGCGTTTCCGGTTACAGAAGATAACCGCATTTTTAACCGTTTCCACCCGCAATAAGTCACGCAGAACGGCCCGTTTGCTTTTCACGTCAGTCCATTGCAGATGTTGCGCCACGGTATCGGCTGTTGATGCAGGGGGGGCAACCTCGATGATTTTCGGATTGCTCACAAATTTATGGCTGATTTTATGAATGTCATCCGACAAAGTTGCCGAGAAAAACAGCGTCTGACGCAAAGGTGGCAGCAAGCTGACAATGCGCTCAACATCGGGGATAAAGCCCATATCAAGCATGCGATCAGCTTCGTCAATCACCAAAACTTTAACATCATTCAGCATGACCTTGCCACGTTCAAAATGGTCAAGCAAACGACCCGGCGTTGCGATCAGCACATCTACACCCTTATCAAGCGCGGTATTCTGATCGGAAAAGCTGACGCCACCAATCAAAAGCGCCATATTCAATTTGTGATGGGTGCTGAATTTCTCAAAGGATTCGGCGACCTGGGCAGCAAGTTCGCGTGTTGGTGCCAGAATGAGTGAGCGTGGCATTCGCGCTTTGGCGCGGCCTGATGCCAATATATCGATCATTGGCAAGGTAAAGGATGCGGTTTTACCCGTGCCAGTCTGGGCTGAACCCAAAATATCACGACCCATCAATATGATAGGGATCGATTTCTCTTGAATAGGGGTGGGGCTTTCATAACCTAATTCGGCTACAGCCTGACTAAGCTCATCACTGAGACCGAGGTCAGAAAATTTCAAGGACAACTTCCTTTGAACATTTAATAAGGCGGATAAGGCATAGCAGAAAATTCTGCTATCAAACTATCTGATGCGGTGATACAGAGGAAACGCCGCAAGGTCAATCTTTCATTCAGATAAGCCGCATGACATGACCCCATTTACCCCCATTTTCATTCCGGGTTTGCTATGTACCGCAGATTTGTTTGCCGCCCAGCTTGCCCATTTAGACACCACGCAAAGACTGTTCAAAGTCGCCGATACATCACAAGAGGACACTATTACCGCTATGGCTGGACGGGCGCTGGCGATGGCTGATGGCATGTTGCTGCCGGTCGGTTTGTCGATGGGAGGCTATGTAGCACTGGAAATGGCACGCCGCGCGCCAGACCGGATTGCGGGATTGGCATTATTGAATACCACTTGCCGGATTGATAGTGCGGCACATCGCAGACAGCGTGAACAAGCTATCAATTTGGCGCATAGTGACCGTTTCAAAGGGGTAACACGGCATCTTTTACCCCGCTTGTTATCGCCAGATGCGGTGAATGATCCGCATATAGCCCGCCGCGTGCTGAAAATGGCTGATGATATTGGCCGGCAAACCTTCATCCAGCAACAGACCGCGATCCTTGGTCGGCAAGATCAAAGCGAGATATTGCGGGCATTCAGACAGCCGATATTGATTTTATGTGGCACGCTTGATGTGCTGACACCGCCCAAGCTATCTGCAGAAATGGCTGCCCTGTGCCCACATGCTGATTATCGCTTATTGGACGGCGTCGGGCATTTATCCTCGATGGAAGCCGAAAGCGCGGTTATTGACGCCTTGCAGGCTTTGTTTGATAGGGTTGATGCGGCCTAGCTGGCGGTTAAACGTCCAGATTGGCTAGTGCATCTTCGGCATGATCGCGGATATAGCCAAAACGCAGTTCAGCCTTTTTGCCCATAAGCGTATTGACCAGCTGATCGGTGGTGCGTCGCAGATCAGCGCCAATGCTGTCACGTTGTGGCAATTCAACCTTTAGCAGGCGACGACTTGCCGGATTCATGGTGGTTTCCTTGAGCTGGGCTGGGGGCATTTCACCAAGTCCCTTAAAGCGGCTGATATCGATTTTGCCGCGTTTGTCAAAACCAGTTTCCAACAATGTGTCTCGCTGGGCATCATCCAGCGCATAAAGCGTTTTGCCACCCTGATTAATACGATAAAGCGGGGGCTGGGCAAGATAGAGCCGACCTGCTTCGATCAATTGGGGCATTTCACGATAGAAATAGGTCATCAGCAAGGCAGCAATATGGGCGCCATCGACATCGGCATCTGTCATGATGACAACACGCCCATAGCGTAGATCATCGACTTTGAAGTCCTTGCCTGGGCGCACGCCAAGCGCCAACGCCAGATCGGATAGTTCCTGATTGCCGCTGAGTTTTTCAACCGTTGCGCTGGCGACATTCAAAATCTTGCCGCGTAGAGGCAAAACGGCCTGCGTTTTACGATTACGGGCCTGTTTTGCCGAACCGCCCGCCGAGTCCCCCTCGACAAGGAATAATTCGGTCAGATCAAGATCGTTTGAAGTGCAGTCAGCCAGCTTGCCTGGCAGGCGCAGACGGCGTGTTGCCGATTTACGCGCCACTTCCTTTTCCTTTTTGCGCCGCTTGCGTTCTTCGGCGCGTTCAATAGCGGCCTCTAGCAGAAAATTGGCGCGTGCCGAGTCGGCAGATAGCCAATGTTCAAAGCGATCGCGCACCGCCTGTTCGGTCATGCGGGTAGCATCGGTTGACACAAGCCGGTCTTTGGTCTGGCCCTGAAACTGCGGATCGCGCAAAAATACCGACAGCATGACGCCGGTATTGGCCAGCACATCATCGGCGGTCAGGTCAGCCGCTTTGCGGTTGCCCGCCAGATCACCATAATTACGCAAGGCACGCACGATCGCCTGACGAAAGCCGGTTTCATGCGTGCCGCCCGATGGCGTTGGCACCGTGTTACAATAGGAATGGAAAAAACCATCTTCGCCGGCACCAAGCCAAGTGATCGCCCATTCGAATTTCTGCCCGTCAAGCTCGGCAATTTCGGCAAAAGGCGTTGAAACCATCAATGCCTTGTCGCGGGTCACATCATTCAGATAATCGGCAAGTCCGCCCGGATAATGCAGCACAGCTTCGGCTGGCACCGGATCATTATCCGCCAATAAGGCCGGATCGCATTGCCATCTGATTTCGACGCCAGCAAACAAATAGGCCTTTGACCGCGCCATCCGGTATAAGGTGGACGGGCGGAAATGCGCCTTTTCCCCAAAGATTTCAGTGTCAGGCGTAAAGGTCACCGTGGTGCCGCGACGGTTTGGTGCGCCGCCGATTTCGGTCAACGCGTCCAAAGGCTTGCCGCGTGAAAATGATTGCTGATACAGCTTTTTGTCGCGGGCGATTTCAACCAACAGCGCGCTTGATAGCGCATTCACCACCGACGCGCCAACCCCATGCAGACCACCAGATGTTGCATAGGATTTGCCGGAAAACTTACCCCCCGCATGCAAGGTTGTCATAATCACCTCAACAGCGGATTTGTCGGGAAATTTGGGATGATTACCCGTTGGCATGCCGCGGCCATTATCGCGGATCGACAAGGTCGTGGCAGATTCGAGATGAAAATCAATGCGGTTGGCATGCCCCGCGACTGCCTCATCCATCGAATTATCGAGAATTTCAGCCGCCAGATGATGATAGGCGCGCTCGTCGGTGCCGCCAATATACATGCCCGGCCGGTGGCGCACAGGCTCCAGCCCTTCAAGCACCTCAATATTCGACGCATCGTAATTGTCATCGGATGCCGCATTGCCAAACAGGTCAGACATATTCATCTCATATCAGGTTGAAACAGAATGCGGTCAGGCCGCCATCTGCAAGGTTTTCCATTACTACCGTATCTTGCGATGAATATAAAGCCTTACCGCCATATATGGCGTTGATGGGGTTAACGTTTTTTTAAAGTTTGGTTGTTATCCTAGCTTTCACATTATTTTGGGAGACATCAATGTCATTGAAACAACAACATGGTGCCGTGGCGGCATTATTTATATTGGCCGGGTGTGCATCCGAGTCAGCCAGTATTGATATTTCCGGCTATGCACCGGTGATCGATGTGAAGGGGCAGGGCTATGATGTTGCTTCCTATCATCAAGATCTGGATGAATGTCGCATGTTGGGGATGCGGGTGCAGACAAGCTATGAAGCGCAACGCAAAAAGGAAATTGAGGATGCGCAGAAATCGGCACTGATTGGAGCGCTGGCTGGTGCTGTTCTTGGTCAGGTTGTTGGCGATACCAACGATTATCATACGGGGCGTTCGGCTACTGCTGGGGCAATTTATGGTGGTGCAATCGGCGCGGCGTCAGGTGCTAGTAACATTGACTATTCAAGAACTATTGCCAAGTTTGGCCCAACCGGCGTTGTTGACAGATGCATGAGAGACCGTGGCTATAAAATCCTATCTGCCGAGGGCTTTGGCGGAGGGTAAAAGGAATGTTCAGAATTACTGCTCTTTTCAGCATCTTCATGGTGTGTCTGTTTATTCTTCCAAAGTTGGCAATGGCTGAAACAGTCATCCGAACTCATAAAGATTGGCAGGTGAGGTTGATCACTGATGATTTTACCGATGAAACAAGTGTTATTTTAAATACAATTATTGAGGATATTGAAGAAGATTTTTCGCGCAAACGCGGCATTGTTCTTATCGGTTCACAATTTTCAAACAAAAAAACCGAGGATATGCTTGTCATCAAGTGTGACCAGGCAAATACAAAACCCTATGTCGTCATTCTAACCAACGAGAGGGTAAATGGTGATGGCACGCGTAATATTGAATATCGCGTGGATAAAAGGCCACCACAAAAGACATTAATGAAGACAAATGAAAACTATCTGATGGTGTTTAACCATCGAAAAGCTAGCCAGTTTATAAGTAACATTCGATCTGGAAAGATGCTTATCGGTCGGTCAAGTGATAGGGAATCAGGTCTCATAAAATTCAAAATTCCGATTGAAGGGTTCAATGATATTGAGAGTGAACTTTATCGTTATTGCAAACCGCATTAAATGTCTGCATGAACACTGACCATGATGTGCTTATCGGTCAGGGTGATGGTGCATGGATTGTCACTTCGGTTTTGTAACTAGATCATCCATGACTGTGGGCTTTTAAGCAAGCATGGCCAAGGTCACATGATGTTTTCAGTCGGCTATGCAAAGCTTGTCGCTCATCATTGGTCAGATTTTTTAATCGTAGTGACATGAATAAGTTTTAAATTGTTTAACAGTTTATCCAAATAAAACCCCCGAACCGCAAAGGCGATCCGGGGGTTTCGTTCAGGCTGTTTATTCGGCGTAATGCAGAATTAAGTAATGCCTATTAGTATGAGTAATACATCTGGAATTCGACTGGATGCGGTGTGTGCTCGAGTGCGATGACTTCTTCCATCTTGAGCTCGATATAGGCATCGATCTGTTCGTCGGTAAATACGTTACCTGCGGTCAGATAGGCACGATCAGCGTCAAGTGACTCAAGCGCTTCACGCAAAGATGCACATACTGTCGGGATCTGCTTTAGCTCTTCGGCAGGCAGATCATACAAGTCTTTGTCCATGGCATCGCCCGGGTGGATCTTGTTCTGGATACCGTCAAGGCCAGCCATCAGCATGGCCGAGAAGGCCAGATATGGGTTCGCGGTTGCATCCGGGAAGCGGACTTCGACACGCTTGCCATTTGGCGAATTCACATGCGGAATACGACATGATGCAGACCGGTTCTTTGACGAATAGGCCAGCAACACAGGGGCTTCATAACCCGGGATCAGACGCTTGTAGCTGTTGGTTGATGCGTTGGTGAAAGCGTTCAATGACTTGGCATGCTTGATGATGCCGCCAATGTAGTAAAGCGCACTTTCAGACAGGTCAGCATAGCCATTGCCCGCAAACAGAGGCTTGCCATCTGTCCAGAGTGACTGGTGCACATGCATGCCTGAGCCGTTATCGCCAGCGATCGGCTTTGGCAGGAAGGTTGCCGTCACGCCATAGGCATGGGCAACCTGATGCACGGCATATTTATATAGCTGCATATTGTCAGCCGTTTCAAGCAAGGTGCCGAACTTCACACCCAACTCATGCTGTGACGGCGCCACTTCATGGTGATGCTTTTCAACGCTAACACCCATACCAGCCATGACAGTCAGCATTTCGCCACGGATATCCTGGCCGCTATCAAGCGGGGGAACCGGAAAATAGCCGCCTTTGACGCCCGGACGGTGACCCATATTGCCTTCGGGATAGTCGGTGGCGCCGTTATAAGGGCCTTCGACTGAATCGACCTGATACATGGCACGATTCATTGAGACGTCGATTTTGACATCTTCAAAGATAAAGAATTCGGCTTCTGGTCCAAAGAAAGCAGTATCGGCAATGCCGAGACCTTCCATATGGGTCAAAGCGGCCTTTGCTGTTCCGCGTGGGTCGCGCGAATAGGCGGCACCTGAACCTGGTTCCAGCACGTCACAGAACAATGCCAAAGTCGGCTGGGCAAAGAACGGGTCGATATAGGCGCGATACAGGTCAGGCATCAAGGTCATATCGGACTCATTGATGGCTTTCCAGCCTGCGATTGACGAACCGTCAAACATGAAGCCTTCGGCCAATGTTTCTTCATCGATTGTGTCGATATGCTGGGTTACATGCTGCATCTTGCCGCGCGGGTCGGTAAAGCGCAGATCAACATAGGTAATATCATTTTCACGGATCATTTCCATGATAGCTTTTGCGTCAGACATACTGGAATCCTTTCATGTCTTTGGTCATTTGCCTGTGGTTTGATATAGGCAAAATAAGGTCATATCCGGCAAGATATCCCGCCGGGGTTTACATAGATTAAACGGCGTCTCCGCCACGTTCGCCGGTGCGGATTCGGATCGCTTCGTCGATTGTTGAAATAAAGATTTTGCCGTCACCAATACGTCCGGTCTGGGCGGCCTGCTGGATGGCGTCAACAACACGCTCAAGCATGCTGTCTTCAATCACCACTTCGATTTTTACCTTGGGCAGAAAATCCACGACATATTCAGCGCCGCGGTATAATTCTGTATGTCCTTTTTGGCGGCCAAATCCTTTGGCTTCAAGCACTGTTATGCCCTGAATACCAACCTCATGTAGCGCTTCTTTAACCTCGTCCAGCTTGAACGGTTTAATAATCGCTTCGATTTTTTTCATAATGCTGCTTTCAGTTTCCCATCTGCCATTACGATTGGCAGAATGGTTTGTGTGTCACATATAAAGCGTCTGATTTGGATTGCATTTCCCATAATAGCGTCAGATCACTTATTTAACTGACACATAGTCTTGTGTTATGCGTGTCTAAACAAGACGGGCTTGGTTCTAGACTTATGGGTGATGACTGATTTTCAAGAAATTGACTATAGATTAAGCAGGTTGCTTAAATTTTGTGCAAAGTTGGCTCTGGCTGATTTCATTCAGCTTTAGGTGAATTTGCGGAAAAAACGGGTGCGATCAAACATATCTTCAAGGTTTTCCATGCGTGTGCGGGTGTTTGGCCAGATTCGCTCCTGAATTTCGGCAATCATAATCTCAAGCAAGAGCAGGTTGGTCACTGACGAATCCCATGCCGATGGCACAGCAATCTGGTTGGTAAAGCTATAGGTGGCAAATTTACTGACAGGTGAGCCCCATTGATCGGTAAATAAGATAATTTTTGCACCCTTTTCAGACGCAATTTCGGCAAGTTTCAAAGTGCTGGTCTCATAACGTCTGATGTCAAAAACAATCACAATATCGTTCTCTTTGACATCAAGCAGGTAATGCGGCCATGCGTTTGAAATAGACTGAATATGCGTCACATCAGGACGTATTACCTGCAAATGCAGGAACATATATTCAGCCAAAGCGCGAGTGATTCGTCCACCAACGACAAAAACACGCTGATCGATATTGGCGACCAGCGCGCATGTCCGATCAAATGTTTCGGTATCAAGCTGGCCAAGTGACTGGCTGATATTGCTGATGACGGCATCGGTAAAGCGGTTCAGAATATGTCCGGTTGGTGCCTTTTCGGACCATGTTTCACGCTTGGTGATCGGGTCGGATATTTTGGCTTCAATTTCCAAACGAAGCGCGGCCTGAAAATCAGGGAAACCCGAAAAATCAAGCTTTTGCACCATGCGGGCAACAGTGGGTGTCGATACGTCGGCGCGTTTGCCAAGCGTGGTGATGGTACCAAGTCCCGAAGCTGGATAATTTTCCAGAATACAGGCGGCAAGCTGGCGCTCAGCCCGCGTCAGATTGTCAAACTGGCTTTTCAGCCGTTCAGCTACAGTCAGGTTTTTATCGGTCACGTAACACCTCTCCATTGTAAATTACTACACATTAAAGCCAGAGATGAAGAATTTTTTTCAGTAAATTTCTTGACAGGGCGTTTAAAGATGAAGAATTATCTTCATAAGGAGTTGCATGATGACTGTTATCGATGATGATTATGCAGAAAATACCAAGCAGGTTGCCACATTGGTCAATCCGCAAGCGACTTCGCCTATTCTGCTTGTCTGTGAACATGCCTCAAATTTCATTCCGTCTGAATATAAGGCGCTGGGTCTATCCGATGATGATCAGGCCAGTCACATTGCCTGGGATCCGGGCGCGCTGGGGCTATCCCATCATTTGGCAGATATGCTTGATGCGCGTCTTGTCCATAGTAATGTGTCGCGGCTAATTTATGATTGTAACCGTCCTCCCGAAGCGCTTGACGCGATGCCTGCGTCAAGCGAAGGCAGGGCGATTCCTGGCAATCAGGTGATTGATGAAGATGAGCGTGCGCGACGGGTTGCGCGGTTTTATGATCCATTCAAAAGCCTGTTGTCAGATGTGCTGGCGTCAATGTCGGATAAACCGGTTCTGGTGACGATTCACAGCTTTACGCCCATTTATCGGGGCCAGGCACGAGATGTCGAATTTGGCATCCTACATGATAGTGATCAGCGTCTTGCCGACCTCATGCTTGAACATGCATCAAGGCATACGACGCTAAAGGTCATGCGGAATGAACCTTACGGTCCCCAGCATGGGGTTACCCACACGCTCAGGCAGCATGGTTTGGAAAATGGCTATCTGAATGTGATGTTAGAATTTAGCAATGCGCTTTTACATACTGATATTGCTCAAAAAGAGATAGCTGAGATGATTGCAGCATTATTACGTGATGTGCTTGGGAAGTTGCATAAAGGTGAGGTGGCGGCATGATGGTGGCGCAATGGCGTTGGCAAGATAAGCCGAGGCATTTGTTATTATTGATGAGTCGTTGGGCGGCTGAATAAAATCTGTTGATTAAGTGCGTTTGAGAATAATTAACAACCAAAGAGGAGACGAAAATGAAAAAACTTACTAAAAGACAATTCTTAGGTGGCTCGGCCGTTGTTGGCGCGGCGGCGACATTAGGTGCGCCGGCGATACATGCACAACAAGCCATTAAGTGGCGCTTCCAGACTTATGCAGGTGCGGCACTTGGTGAGCATGTAACAAAGCCGGTGATTGACAAGATCAATGAAGCCGCCAAAGGCGAGCTTGAAATCGAGCTTTATTATGCTGATCAGCTAGTGCCAACTGGCGAGTTGTTCCGGGCTTTGCAGACAGGTACCATCGATGCCGTTCATTCGGATGATGATTCAATGGCATCACCAGCTGAAGTACGTGTGTTCGGTGGCTATTTCCCAATGGCAACACGTCATGCGCTGGATGTGCCAGTTCTGTTTCACCAATATGGTTTGGCTGATATCTGGACCAAGGCCTATGAAAAGGTTGGCGGCGTAAAATGGCTGTCAGCAGCAGGTCAGGATCCGTGTAACTTTAACACCAAGAAAGAGATCACCAGCTTGGCCGATCTTGATGGTTTGAAGCTATACACATTCCCGACAGCTGGGCGTTTCCTGAGCCAATTTGGCGTTGTGCCGGTTTCGATCCCTTATGAAGATACCGAAGTGGCGGTTCAGACAGGTGAACTGGATGGCATGTCATGGTCGGGTATTACCGAGGATTATACTGTTGGGTGGGCGGATGTTACTGACTACTTCCTGACCAATAATATTTCTGGTGCCTGGATTGGTTCATTCTTTGTCAATGAAAAGCGCTGGGCTGATCTACCTGAGCATCTGCAAAGTGTGGTCATGTCGGCTATTGAAAGCGGGCATCATTACCGTAACCAGTGGTATTGGGGTGGTGAGGCCAAGCTACGGGCAACAGGAACCAAGCTTCAGCTTCGCTCAATTCCGCAGAATGAATGGCGTGAAGTCGAAGATGCTGCCGATAAATTCTGGCAGGAAATCTCAGAAACTGGGGAAACCGCCGAGAAGATTGTGAATATTTTCCGTGATTACCGGAAAGTTATTAATTCGGCCGGGATTCCATATTCGTTCTCGTAAAATATCTGCTACGCTCACTAGGCCTGTTTCGGCAGGCTTAGTGAGTTTTTCTTCATATTAAGGTCAGAACCCTTGCATTTACTTCATTCCTATGTTGCGACAATAGACAAGCTGAATTATCGGTTTGGCCGCTTTGCGATGTATTTGCTGCTGGTTATGCTGGCTATTTTATTTTGGTCATCTATTTCAAAAGTATTTTTCCGCCCGTCTTTATGGACGCTTGAATTAGCGCAGTTTGTCATGGTCGGTTATTATATGATTGGTGGTCCATATTCGATTCAGATGGGTAGCAATGTGCGCATGGACCTGCTTTATGGCCGCAAAAGTGATTATGAAAAGGCATGTATTGACGCGGTCACGGTGATTTGTCTTTTCGTGTTTTTATGTTTTCTTTTATATGGTGGCATTAACAGCCTGTCCTATTCATTACAATTTAGCGAACGAAGCTATTCAGCGTGGCAACCCTATATGTGGCCGGTCAAACTGGTCATGGTCGTAGGGATTGTTTTGATGTTACTTCAATCTGTTGCAGAGTTTTTCCGTGACATTATCAAAATCAAATCATTAAAAAATGACGCATCAAAGCATGATTCATCAGATCATGTGGGAGACGCATGATGTCTTACGAAGCGATTGCAATATTAATGTTCTCGTCGATGATGTTGTTGCTGATGACCGGGCAACGGGTGTTTGCCGCGATTGGCTTTGTGGCTGTAATTTCAGCTTTTTTTCTATATGGCACTGGCGGATCGGAGCTTGGCTTTACCGCGTCGATGAAGCTGATGAAATGGTACCCGTTGCTGACATTGCCGATGTTTGTTTTTATGGGTTATGTGATGTCGGAAAGCCGCATCGCTGATGATCTATATCGCATGTTTCATGTCTGGATGGGGCCGATAAATGGTGGTCTTGCGATTGGTACGATCGCGCTAATGGTGCTGATTTCGGCCATGAATGGTCTGTCGGTGGCGGGAATGGCTATTGGCGCGACGATTGCCTTGCCAGAATTGCTCAAGCGCAACTATGACAAGATCATGATTACCGGTGTCATTCAGGCTGGATCGTCTCTTGGCATTCTGGTGCCGCCATCTGTGGTGCTGGTGCTATATGCGATGATTGCACGCCAGCCTGTGGGGCAATTATGGCTTGCGGGTGTGTTTCCGGGATTGATGATGGCGTTTCTGTTTATCGTCTATGTAGCAGTTAGATGCCGGTTACAACCGCATCTAGGACCTGCACTTAAAGACGAAGAACTGAATATACCGATGCAGGAAAAAATGCGTCTTTTGCGGGCAGGTTTGTTGCCGGTATTCATCTTTGTCACGATGATGGTGCCGTTTGTGAATGGCTGGACCAGTCTGGTTGAAAGCTCGGCTTTGGGTGCGGTATCGGCCTTTGTTGTGGCGTGCCTAAGGGGGCGGATGTCGCGCGAGGTCTTTGAAAATTCAATGCGCAAGACATTGGGTATTTCATGTATGTTCATGTGGATCATTCTGGCGGCATTGGCCTTTGGCGCGGTCTTTGACGGGCTGGGTGCCGGACGTGCGTTGGAAAATCTATTTGTCGGGCAATTGGGTCTGAACCCCTGGGTGATCATTATTCTGATGCAATTGTCATTTTTGCTGATGGGTACATTTCTGGATGATACGGCGATGTTGGTGATCGTGGCACCGCTTTATGTACCGTTGGTCAAGGCATTGGGTTTTGATCTTGTCTGGTACGGGGTGCTTTATACAATCACCTGTCAGATTGCCTATATGACGCCGCCATTTGGCTATAATCTGTTTTTGATGAAAGCTATGGCACCACCTAATATCAGCATCATCGATATTTACCGGTCGGTCATTCCGTTCGTATTTGTGATGGTGTTGGCTTTGGTCATGGTCATGGTATTCCCGGAAATTGCGCTGTGGTTGCCAGACTATGTCTATAATAAATAATGTTGATCGCTTTACCTGTCTGATTGATGGGGCCCGTTAGATTGCAGGGCATTTGAAAATGAGGATAACAGCTTATGAAACCTAATCTTTCTTTTGATGAACTAAAGACGCAGGTTGCCGACGGACGCATTGATACGGTTATTGCCGCCTTTCCTGATATGCAGGGTCGTTTGATGGGTAAGCGCTTTCATGCTCAGTATTTTGTTGATAGCGCATGGGAAGAAACGCATTGCTGTAATTACCTGATTGCAACTGATCTGGAAATGGAAACGGTAGAGGGCTATGCCTCGACCAGCTGGGAATCCGGTTATGGTGATTACATCATGCGGCCTGATATGGACACGTTGCGGGTAACGCCCTGGCTGGAAGGAACGGCAATGGTGCTATGTGATCTGCTCGATCATCACACGCATGATCTGGTGCCACATGCCCCGCGTACAGTGTTGAAAAAGCAGTTGGCGCGACTAGCTGATTATGGTTTGAAAACGGCCAGCGCGACCGAACTAGAATTTTTTGTGTTTCGCGAGAGTTTTGACGCGATGCGTGATAAAGGCTATCGCGATATGACCCCGATCAGCGCCTATAACGAGGATTATCATATCTTCCAGACCACCAAGGAAGAAGGATTGATGCGCCAGATCCGTAACGGGTTGTTTGGTGCCGGTGTCGCGGTTGAAAACACCAAAGGCGAGGCCGATGCCGGTCAGGCGGAAATCAACATCCATTATGCAGATGCGCTATCAATGGCGGATACGCATGTGCTGGTCAAAAATGCGGTAAAGGAAATCGCCTTTTTAAATGACCGCGCTGTAACCTTTCTGGCAAAATGGCATCATGACGCGGCTGGCTCGTCTAGCCATATACATCAGTCATTATGGACAGAAGATGGCAAACCTGCCTTTTTTGATGACTCTGCCCCCCATGGCATGTCCGAATTGATGCAGCATTATCTGGCTGGACTGCTAGCACATGCCAGTGAAGTTACCTATTTTCTGGCGCCCTATATCAATTCATATAAGCGCTTTGCCAAAGGCACCTTTGCCCCGACAAAGGCAATCTGGTCAGTCGATAACCGCACCGCCGGTTACCGTGTGGTGGCCCCCGATACGAAAGGCGTGCGCGTTGAATGCCGCGTTGGTGGATCGGATCTGAATCCGTATCTGGCGTTGGCGGCGCAACTGGCTGCCGGGCTGGCAGGAATTGACGCCAAGCAAAAGCTGGAGCCGGAATTTAGCGGTGATGCCTATAATGCAGAAGCTGCACGGTCGATCCCCGAAACGCTACGTGAAGCCACGGTGGCACTGGATGAGTCACGTATGCTACGCGATGCAATGGGCGATGACGTGATTGATCATTATGTCCGTGCCGCACGCTGGGAGCAGGAAGATTTTGACCGCAAGGTGACAGATTATGAAGTCGCCCGCGGATTTGAGCGAGGCTAGCATGTCATCATATCTGAAATGTATTTCGCCGATTGATGGATCGATCTATGCCGAGCGTCCGTTGATGGACAAGGCGGCGGCTTTTGACGCGGTCAAACATGCTGGCGATGCGCAGGCCGCCTGGGCGATGCGTCCGCTTGACGAACGTGTGGCAATTGTCCGTGATGCGGTGGCGCGTATAGGTGACATGAATGACCAGATTGTCCCCGAACTAGCGTGGCAAATGGGACGGCCGGTGCGCTATGGTGGTGAATTTGGCGGCTTTACCGAGCGAGCCAGCTATATGGCTGATATTGCCGATGCGGCATTAGCCCCGATCATGATTGAAGATAGTGATAGCTTCACACGTTATATAAAGCGCGTGCCGCATGGCGTTGTTCTGGTCATTGCGCCGTGGAATTATCCTTATATGACAGCGATCAATACGGTTGCGCCCGCGTTAATAGCTGGCAATGCGGTAATGCTGAAACATGCCTCGCAAACGCCGCTGGTTGGTGAAAGGTTAGCACAGGCATTTCAGGCTGCTGGCATGCCCGAAGGCGTGTTTCAGAATGTGTTTATGGGGCATGATGTGACAGCTGATCTGATTGCGGCAAAGTCATTCGGTTTTGTCAATTTCACCGGGTCGGTTGATGGTGGCAGGCATATCGAGACAGCGGCGGCAGGCACCTTTACCAATCTCGGACTGGAGCTTGGCGGTAAAGACCCGGGTTATGTCATGGAAGATGCCGATCTGGATGCGGCGGTCGATACATTGATTGATGGCGCGATGTTCAATTCGGGGCAATGCTGTTGCGGGATCGAACGGATATATGTCACGGCAAGCCTGTATGATGATTTTGTTGCCAAGGCGGTCGCGATTGTCAGCGGCTATAAGCTGGGCAACCCGCTGGATAGCGATACCACATTGGGGCCAATGGCGCAGGCGCGCTTTGCCAATGAGGTGCGGGCGCAAACAGCCGAGGCCATTGAAGCTGGTGCCACCGCCTTGATCGATCCGGCCTTGTTTCCAGAAGATGATGGCGCCTATCTGATGCCGCAAATTCTGGTTGATGTGGATCATTCGATGCGGGTGATGCGCGAAGAATCCTTTGGTCCGGTTGTAGGAATCATGAAAGTGGCTGATGATAATGAGGCTGTGCGGCTGATGAATGATAGTGATTTTGGCCTGACCGCGTCACTATGGACAAAAGACATGGCACGGGCGACTGCGATTGCCGACCAGATCGAAACTGGCACCGTTTTTGTCAATCGCTGTGACTATCTTGACCCGGCTTTGTGCTGGACAGGGTGCAAGGATACCGGTCGTGGCGGCGGGCTTTCCGAAATCGGCTATCACAATGTGACACGGCCAAAATCTTTCCATTTTAAAAAGGCACTATAATGACATTAACTGCTAATTGGTCTTATCCCACCGCAATCCGTTTTGGCGCTGGCCGCATTGGTGAAATTGCCGATGCCTGCGCTGTAGCTGGCATGAAGAAGCCGCTTCTGGTGACGGATAAAATGCTGGCCAGCCTGCCGATTACAACGGCAACACTCGATTTGATGGAAGCGGCTGGTCTGGGCAGGGGGCTGTTTAGCGAGGTTGATCCAAACCCGACGGAAGGTAATGTCAATGATGGTATTGCCGCCTATCGTGCAGGCGGGCATGACGGGGTGATCGCCTTTGGCGGTGGCTCGGGACTGGATCTTGGCAAGGTGATCGCCTTTATGGTGGGGCAAACGCGCCCGCTATGGGATTTTGAGGATGTTGGCGACTGGTGGACGCGCGCCGATGCCGATGCGATTGCGCCGATTATTGCGGTGCCAACAACCGCCGGAACCGGGTCCGAAGTGGGGCGCGCCTCGGTCATCACCAATAGCCAAACGCATGAAAAGAAAATCATTTTTCACCCGAAAATTCTGCCAACCGTGGTTATTGCCGATCCCGAACTGACCGTTGGCATGCCCGGTTTTGTAACGGCTGGCACCGGCATGGACGCGCTATCGCATTGCCTTGAGGCATATTGTTCACCGCATTACCACCCGATGAGTCAGGGCATTGCGCTCGAAGGCATGCGACTGGTCAAGGACAATCTGCTCGTCGCCTTTCAGGATGGCAGCAATCTGGCCGCGCGCGGCGAGATGATGAGCGCCGCGATGATGGGCGCGACAGCCTTTCAAAAGGGGCTGGGGGCGATGCATGCGCTGGCGCACCCGCTAGGCGCGGTGCATAATACGCATCATGGCACAACCAATGCCGTGGTCATGCAGGCGGTACTGCGCTTTAACCGCCCAGCTATTGAAGACAAGATCGGGATGGCCGCCCGATATATGGGTATTGAAGGCGGCTTTGACGGGTTTCATGATTTTGTCGGCATGATGAACAGCACGCTGGGTATTCCCGAAAACCTGACCGCGCTGGGCGTGCAAGACCCCGATATTGACAGTCTGGTTGCCTCGGCGCTGGCTGACCCAAGCGTAGGTGGCAATCCGGTTGAGATGACAGCGGATAACACCCGCGCCTTGCTGGAGAGCTGTCTATAGGGGGTTAGGCGGTTAAGCTTAGGGTTTTTCGGTTTTCAGATGCTCCACATTAACAAGTGCGACGGCAATTATGGTCATGCCGGTGCCTATTAATTGCAACATTGTCAGTGTTTCATTCAGAAACAGAACAGCACCGGTAAGACCGAATACCGGAATCAAATTCAGGAAACTGCCCGAAATATTTGCCCCAATATGGCGAAGCGCCACCATGTACAGCGAAAACGCCAAGGCATATTGCACGACACCGGAAAAACCTGCATAGAGCCAAGCCTGCCAGTTGGCATTAACATCGTTCAAAGTCGAAAAATCATCAAGCCCCATAGGCAATAGCATAAGCGCAAAAATCAACGCGACAGTTTGCTGGCATGCTACGATAAAGGCAGGGTCGTATTTGGCCGCATATTTACCCGAAATAACGACATAGAGTGCGGCGGCGGCAGTGCCCAGAAAAATAAGAAGATAGCCAAAATTCACCGCCTGACTTGGCGTTACGCCAGATGGGCTTTTCAAGGCAAGATAAAGGCCGATAAACGAAATGACGAGCAGGAAAACAAACCTCATTCGGGGAATGATGCCGTATATTACGATGGATAAAAGCACGATCATCATTGATTCAGATGCCTGAATTATGACCGCGTCACTGGCATCAACATGAACCAGGCCAATAAGCCCCAGCAAATAGGCCATGCCTGGTTCAAGTATGCCCAGCGAAGCAAAGGCCGCGATTTCACGGATTGATAAGGGCATTAATCTAAGAGGGTGTGTTTGTAGCCTGATGATAACAAAAACCCATAATAGAACGACGCTACAGAAAATCTGCACGACAAGAAGCAATGTCGGCGGAAATATGTCCAAGATGTCTTTAGACATGAGCGTGCCTGACCCCCAGCAGAGCGTCGCCCCCAATGCGGATGCTATGCCTATGATTTTTGAATGATCAGTCATTGGCCTATCCTAGTGTGGGTGGTAATCCGGTTGAGATGACAGTGGAGAACACCCGCGCGCTATTGGAAAGCTGTCTGTAGGGGGTTTAAGATTATTTTGGATACTGTTTGGTTGTGGCCGAACCATCACTGTATACTTCAGTGATGGTTACATGGGTTTTACTCTCTGAAAAGGTAATCTTGGAATCCAGATTATGGGTTCGCCATCGACCATCAATTGCTCCCCATATCACTCTGTCACCTTCAACTTTACATTTGTTTACCCATACTGTGCCGTCATCAGGCCTTTTATAGGTAACTACATATATTTCTGGATTATCAGATTGTGGTTCTGTGGTCATAATTTCTATAGGCTGGCCAAATACTGTTGCGATTGTGGCACTACAGATCATAACGGTATTCATCAGATCACCTTTTCCAATTTTATTTGTAAAGGAAACCGTAACGCAATAAATAAACAAATAAAATCAATAGTTTATATTAAAAATATCTAATATTCAGGTTTCATGTGAAACATTGCGTTCTTCGTCAATAGATATCTGGCAGCACCCCTTAACCTGATTGCGTTCGGCGAGACACCTGCGTTAGGATGAATGGTCTGATCGTCATGTCTGGAGGGGGATGCAACCAGCCAAAATGCAACCAGCCACGATACCACTTTCGAAGATACCACTGGCCACAATGCCACTTGCTACGATGCCACTGTCCGAGGTGCCGCTTGTGTCGCTTGATCTGGAAACGACCGGACTTAAACCGCAGACTGACCGGATTGTGCAAATTGGTGCGATCGGTGTTGATGTAGCTGTTGCGGCTGATCGTGCTGAGGACGATCATATTGAAATGCTGGTTGATCCGGGGATAGCGGTGCCTGCCGCAAGTACCGCGGTGCATGGCATTAATGATGCGATGCTGGCCGATGCCAAGCCCATTGCTGTCGCCCTGCCAGCTTTGCGCAGCTTTATCAATAAGCGGATCATTTTGGGCTATAATATCGGCTTTGATCTGGCCTTCCTGACCAATGAAGCCAAGCGTCAGGGGCTTGAGTGGAAATGGAGTGGTGCGTTATGTCTGCGCCAGCTGGCAACGGTTCTGCTAGGGCCGGAAGCGATGCTTATGATTGCCGATCTTGATGCGCTGGCGGCGCATTATGGGGTGCCGGTTATTGGCCGCCATACGGCACTAGGCGATGCTACCATCACTGCACAGGTTTATCACAAAATGGTGCCGCATCTGGCCGATAAATCGATTGTTACGATGGCCGATGCGTGGCGCGTGGTTGCCGATCTGGACGATATCCGCCAAGCGACTGCAAGGGCAGGGTGGATAGATGTTGCCGGTGTTCATAGCCAGCCAGGCAGTGACAAGGCCGTATCATGGATTGATCCCTATCCATATCAGCACCGGATCAGCGAAATCATGCTGACCGATCCGGTTATTATAAGTGGTGACGCCTGTGTTGGTGACGCCGCCCGCCTGATGAAACAGGGCGGGCAGGAATGTGTTTTCATCGGCAGTGACAAGGCGCATATAACGGGCATCGTTACCGAGCGCGATATTGTTCATGCCATGGCGGTTCCGATTGATGAGGTCACGCGTGCGCGATCAATCCCGCTGGCTGAAATTATGTCGGCGCCATTATTGACCGTATCGGGATCGGATTACCTGCATGTCGGGCTAGGGCGGATGAGCCGCCATGACATAAGGTTTCTGGGTGTGATCGATGAATATGGTGATCTGGCAGGGTGGATTTCGGCACGTCAACTTCTGCGGCAGCGTGTGACCAAGGCCTTGACCATAGGTGATCAGCTGGAAACCGCCCAGAATGGTGATGATCTGGCGTCAGCCTTGCAAGGCTTGCCGGCATTGGCAACGTCTTTGATTGCCGAAACAGTGCCCGGATATCAGATAACAGCGGTGATTAGCGGTCAGTATCGGGCGGCACTTGCCCGTGCTAGCCACCTGGCCGCGCGCATGATGATGGAGACTGGCAAAGGCACCCCGCCAGTAGATTATGTGGTTCTGGTATTAGGATCGGCTGGGCGTGATGAAAGCTTGCTTGCCGCCGATCAGGATCATGCGATCATTTATGCCGATAGTGAATCGGCATCCAAGAAAGAGACGCAGGCATGGTTTGAACAGCTTGGTAGCCATATATCGGATTTGCTGGATAGGGGCGGGATTCCCTATTGCAAAGGCGGGGTGATGTCGCGCCATGCGCGATGGTGCCGATCATTGTCGGGATGGCGCAAGGCGGTGCGACGGTGGGTCAAACATGCCCGTCCGGAAGATATTCTGAATGTTGATATTTTCTTTGATTTTGTTGCCGTTCACGGTAATGCAACGTTGGCACGGGATCTTGATCAGGTGATTTCCAGCCGTCTGACGCGGGACAGTGAATTTTTGAAATCATTGGCGCGCAATACAGCCGGACAGGCCAGCGGGCGCACGATCTTTGGCGGGCTGAAAACAGAAAATGGACGCTTTAATGTCAAAGCCAATGTGCTGTTACCGATGGTTGAAACCATTCGTGTGCTGGCCATTTCCCGCGGTATTACAGCGCGCACCAGCACCGCCCGAGCAAAAGCGCTGGTTCAGCTTGATGATATTCCCAATGAAGTACAACAATTATCCGAAGATATTCATATCGGGCTTGGTCTGGTTTTGCGCCAGCAAAGCAAGGATATGGCTGAAGGTTTGCCGCCTGTAAATACGATAGACCTGCGGCTGTTGACGAAGGTGGAACTTAACATTCTAAAAGCCATAGTCGGGCGGGTGGGGCGTTTGCAAACGCTGATTCAGGACGTGTTGTTCTAAATTGTGTTAATACCCACCCTAGTGCCGTCTTTGGACATGCACCCCACCCATAGTACATAGAACTGACGCATCAATGCGCAAACAGAATAGGTGCCTTGCATTCGGTGCGCATGGTTTCGGTAACGCCCCCGAACAATTTTTCCAAAGTCATTGAAAAGCCATACGCACCCATAATCACAAGATCGCAATTCTGCGCTTCCTTGAGGATCATCTGGGCGGTGTTTCGATCACGGCTGGACTCGATATTGATATTGGCGCTGATGTCATGCGCGGCAAGATAATTGGCGATATCACGAGACAGATTGGGTGTATCAGGATCTGCCAGTAGCACATCAACCTCGGTAAACCGGCTCAACATAGGCATGGCCGCCCGAAGCGCCCGTCCCGCCTGTGCCGAACCATCCCAAGCAATCAGGCAACGTCCTGACAAATCGACGATCTTGGTCTTTTCAGATAGTTGTATCGTCGCGCTGATCCCTGCTGATGCCAATCGCGGTGCCGATAATGGTGGCGCAACGATGGCGATATCAATATAGGGCGAGAGTTTTGGCCATTCATTCAGGATAAAACCATGGACGCCAAACCATTCATGCGCAACATCATGTTCATTGCATATCGCCTTAAAAGCATCACCACAACGTTTGAGGTTTCTTTCGGCATTATCAATCGATACCGTGACCAAGCTTACGTAACTTGCACCACCTCCAGAGTAATATTCCATAGTGTCTTCGGTGGCCGCAATACCAACAAGAGGCACATCAAGTTTTTTGGCGATTTGACAGGCAAGACTGATTTGCTTTTTGGGCATATCAACCGCCGTCGTCATTACAAAAGCGAGTTTCATTTCATATCCTCCGTTGCTAGGCGTCTGTCTCAAAAGAACACAAAACAACAAGCCAGAAATTGATTTCGATCAATGTTTGAACCCATAACCCCGATTAATCTCGCATCGGTAACATTAATAAGGAGATGCGTTATGCGAGGGGATATTCTGTATCTGTTGTTGGTGATCAGCGCGTTTAGCGTGTTTTTTGCCGTTATATTGTGGTTGCAGGTGACCGATGCCCGCCATCGTAGCGATCAGGCCAGCGTTAATGTACAAGCCGATCCAATGGGAAATCGCACAGATAAAACATAAAAATCATAGCTTTATTATATGTCAACGTGACCTAGGTGATATGTTGCTTTGGTGGTGATATTTTGCTTTGGTCACAAAGCCACGACATTCCCCAGAGGGTGCGTGCCACAAAAACACCCCGAAATGATGCTGATGAGGGGATTTTGGATAGCAAGCTTTGTCTAATTCAACAAAATTTGTAAATTCTGGTTAAATTCTGCGCGGCAACGATTGACGCCAGCTTTGAAGGTGGTTAAACATCCGACCGGTGTTGCATTTATTGCAAACCGCCGATGGCGGGTGTAGCTCAGTCGGTTAGAGCGCCAGTTTGTGGCACTGGAGGTCGCCGGTTCAATCCCGGTCACTCGCCCCACTCCCACTTTGTTTGGGTTGGGGTGCCTCGGAAACTAACGTTCCGGCTTGCCGGGACATGACGATAATAGACTACCGTGCTATTTACCAGTAGCCGGACATTAATCAGCTTGTGTTATGCGGGCGTGGCGGAATTGGTAGACGCGCTGGTTTTAGGTACCAGTGGCGAAAGTCGTGGGGGTTCAAGTCCCTCCGCCCGTACCACAAGGCTGAAAAGACATAAATTGAGCATCATCCGCCTGCCGTTGAACATCCGTGAGACAGGGCCTATAGGATGATCAGGTAACAAATAAAGAGCAAACATCCGTATTCATTTAGGGCGGATTTTGATCTAATTGAGAGGGAAGCACCTGTTCGATGAATATTGCCGAAACCAAAAGTGAAGGTCTGGTGCGCGAATTCGCCATTACGATTACCGCCGCCGATATCGAAACCGAAACGCAGGCCAAACTTGCCGAAATTGCCAAAACCGCAAATATGCCGGGTTTTCGCCCAGGCAAGGTGCCGATGGCTGTTGTAAAAACGCGCTTTGGTGCGCAGGTACAAGGCGATGCAATCAAAGCTGCGCTTGACGAAGGTGCGCGCAAAGCTGTTGATGATAATGGCCTTAATCTGGCTAGCCAGCCATCAGTAGATATTAAATCTTATGAAGAAGGCAAGGATCTAGAAGCGGTCTTTACCTGCGAGATTATGCCTGAGATCAAAATTCCTGATCTGTCTAAATTGTCTATCGAAAAACCAGTTTTGCCTGTTGATGAAGCGCAGATCGATGAGGCGCTGACCACGATTGCTACAGAGAACCGCCCAAGTGTCGAGGTGGCCAAGCCACGCGCCGCAAAAAAGGGTGATATTGTCGTCATTGATTTTGTTGGCAAGATTGACGGTGAACCGTTTGATGGTGGCGCTGCCGAGGGTCATTCGCTGGAACTGGGTTCAAATAGCTTCATTCCAGGCTTTGAAGACGGTTTGATTGGCGTCAAGCCAGGTGAAAGCCGCGATGTGAATGTGTCCTTCCCTGATGATTATCAGGCCCCGCATCTGGCTGGTAAAGCCGCCGTATTTGAAACCAAAGTTACGGCAATGCGTGAGCTTGGTGACGCAAAGGTTGATGAAGATCTGGCAACACGCCTTGGCTTTGAAACGATCGATGCGCTTAAAGAAGCTGTGCGTGAGCAACTGGGTGCACAGCATGCAACCGCTTTGCGTCAGGCTGTGAAAAAGAACGTTCTTGATGGTCTTGCCGATGGTGAAGCCTTTGACGTGCCGCCATCATTGTTCAAGCAAGAATATGAATCAGTGGCCCGGGCGATGAATCCGGCTGCGTCTGAACATAATCACGATCACGATCACGATCACGATCATGATCACGACCACGCTCATCCAGCTGCGGATGAAGGCATGGATGATGATGCGAAAGCCGAAGCCACGTCAGTAGCTGAACGCCGTGTTCGTCTTGGTCTGCTACTGACCGAAATTGGCCGTGACAGTAAAATCGAAGTGACCGAAGCCGATACCCAGCGTGCGGTTATCGAAGAAGCGCGACGTTATCCGGGACAAGAGCAGATGGTCATGGAATATTTCCAGAAAAACCAACAAGCTCTGCAACAACTGGCTGGCCCCATCTTTGAAGATAAGGTTATCGATTATATTCTTGAACTGGCGAAAGTGACCGAAGTAACAACCGACGTCGATACGCTGTATAAAGCACCTGAAGAGGTTGCCCCAGCTAAGAAAGCGTCCAAAAAGTCTGCCAAGACATCAGCAGCCAAGAAACCAGCTACCAAAACGGCGGTAGCGAAGAAAACAGCCGCTAAAAAGGCACCTGCCAAAAAAGCCGCAAAGAAGAAGTCATAATTATATAAAGTATGCCGCCTATATAGCGGTTGATTTGGCCATATAAATGCAAGCGGGTTCAATATAATCTTGAACCCGCTTCTTTATTTCCCATATAGTCTTAGTCAATATCGGTGCCTACCAATCTGAATTATCTTATTAGCTTGACGAGCTGCAAGCGACTCATCCAATGCAGGAGACTATAATGCGTGATTATGAAGTAGCTAAATCGAACTTTGATCCGATGGCTAATCTGGTGCCAATGGTGGTCGAACAGACTAACCGTGGCGAGCGCTCTTATGATATTTTTTCGCGGCTTCTTAAAGAACGTATCATTTTCCTGAATGGTCCGGTTGATGATACCACTGCCTCGCTTGTATGTTCGCAGTTGTTGTTTTTGGAGTCCGAAAACCCGACCAAAGATATTTCGATGTATATCAATTCGCCAGGTGGCATTGTGACCTCTGGTCTGGCGATATATGACACGATGGAATATATCCGCCCCGACGTATCAACCGTATGTATGGGGCAGGCGGCGTCAATGGGCTCGCTATTATTGATGGCTGGTGCCGCTGGCAAGCGCTATTCATTGCCTAATGCACGGATTATGACACATCAGCCATCAGGTGGCTTCTCGGGTCAGGCAAGTGATATTGAAATTCACGCCAGGGAGATTCTTGATTTGCGAAAGCGTCTTAATGGCATGTATGTCAAGCATACAGGCAAGACCCTGAAAGATGTCGAGAAAATCATGGAGCGCGACACCTTCATGACTGCCGAGGATGCCCAGAAATTCGGCCTGATTGATGAAGTTGTCGAGAAGCGCCCAGCTGGAAAAGATGAAAAGGCATCATAGACTGAATATGCGTAAATGTGGCTTTTTGGCAACAAACTGCTTAATTTTGAATTATAGGCACGGTTTTTGCGGGTGATAGCCAGATTTAAATTGTAACTGTATATAAGGCAGTTTTAGACTAACGTTTGTAATAGCTGGAAAAGGGCGACATTGGCCGTTCCAGCACTGGAAAATCGTCAGGAGCCGTCAGATGGCAAAATCAGAAGATAGTGATAAAAGCACGCTTTTCTGTTCTTTTTGCGGGAAAAGCCAGCATGAAGTTCGTAAACTCATCGCTGGACCAACAGTATTTATTTGCGATGAATGCGTCGAATTATGCATGGATATCATCCGTGAAGAGCATAAAACCGCATTATCCAAAAGTCATGACGGTGTTCCAACACCAGCTGATATCCTGGCCGTGCTTGATGGCTATGTCATTGGTCAGTCGCGGGCTAAGCGCGTTTTGTCAGTCGCTGTGCATAATCATTATAAACGTCTGGCAAATGCTGGCCGCACAGGCGACGTGGAAATTTCAAAGTCAAACATTCTGCTGGTTGGCCCGACAGGCTGTGGCAAGACTCTATTAGCGCAAACTTTGGCGCGGATGCTTGACGTGCCATTTACCATGGCTGATGCCACAACATTAACCGAAGCTGGCTATGTTGGTGAAGACGTTGAAAATATCATTCTCAAACTTCTACAGGCCGCCGATTATAACGTTGAACGCGCCCAGCGTGGTATTGTCTATATCGATGAGGTCGATAAGATTTCACGTAAAGCAGATAACCCGTCAATCACCCGCGACGTATCAGGAGAAGGTGTGCAGCAGGCGTTATTGAAGATTATGGAAGGCACGGTTGCGTCGGTACCGCCACAAGGCGGCCGAAAGCATCCACAGCAGGAATTCCTGCAGGTTGATACAACCAACATCCTATTTATCTGCGGTGGTGCTTTTGCCGGACTAGATAAATTGATTGCAGGCCGTGATACAGGTGCCGGTATTGGCTTTGGTGCTGATGTACGTGATCCTGACGATCGCAAGATTGGCGAACTTTTAGGGTCGCTGGAACCAGAAGATCTGATCAAATTTGGCCTTATCCCTGAATTTGTCGGACGTTTGCCGGTGATTGCGACGCTTGAGGATCTCGATGAAGAAGCTCTTGTCCGTATTCTGACCGAACCAAAAAATGCGCTTGTAAAGCAATATGAAAAACTGTTCGAGATGGATGATGTCCGGCTTGAATTCCGTGATGATGCCTTGCGGGCTGTGGCACAAAAAGCGATTGCGCGTAAGACTGGCGCGCGTGGCTTGCGTTCGATCATGGAAAACATTCTTATGGAACCGATGTTTGATATCCCGACGAGTGGCGATATTGAAGAGGTGGTCATCAACGGTGACGTTGTTGAGGGTGGGGCGCAGCCGTTGGTTGTTCATGCTAAAAAGTCCAAAGAGGCTGATAGCAGCGCCTAAGGCCGCATTTCCGTCGTCAAAACCTTGAAATAAACGCTGTACTGCCCATATGGAATTGGCAGGCAATGCGTCTGTGTGAACAAATTGATCGCCGAGGAATTTAGCTAATGTCAGACAAAGCTTCAATTGCGCTACCTATATTGCCGTTACGTGATATTGTTGTGTTTCCGCACATGATTGTGCCGCTGTTTGTCGGTCGTGAAAAATCTATCAAGGCTCTTGAAGCCGTGATGGCCGAAGAAAAGCAAATCATTCTGGTAACGCAGACTGAAGCTGATATTGAAGATCCAGATGCCGATGGATTGCATCGTGTTGGTACCGTTGGATCAATTCTGCAACTTTTGAAATTACCAGATGGTGCTGTTAAGGTGCTGGTTGAAGGCGGTGAGCGCGTTGAACTGAACCTTGATAGTTTGCGCGCGCAGGATGGTTTTCTGACTGTCGAAGCCATGCCTATGGAGCAGACTGGCGATCTTGGTGCAGATACCGAAGCGCTGGCCGCTACAACGGTTCAACAGTTTGAACAGTATCTTAAGCTGAATAAGAAAATAGCGTCAGAAGTGTTGAATGCGATCGAACAGGTCGACGAAGCTGACAAGATCGCAGATATGATCGCGTCACATCTATCCGTCAAGATCGACGAAAAGCAGGAATTGCTGGAAATTCTGGACGTTCACGAACGGCTAGAAAAAGTGTTTGGTGCGATGGAAACCGAAATTGGCGCCTTGCAGGTCGAAAAACGCGTGCGCAACCGAGTTAAGCGCCAGATGGAAAAGACCCAGCGCGAATATTATCTCAATGAGCAGATGAAAGCCATCCAGAAGGAATTGGGTGATGGCGAAGATGGTGGCAATGAGCTAGATGAGCTTGAATCCCAGCTTTCCGATTTGAAAATGCCGAAAGCTGCGCGCGAAAAGGCAGATGCCGAGTTGAAAAAGCTGCGCAATATGGGCCCCATGAGCGCCGAAGCAACCGTTGTGCGCAATTATCTGGATTGGATGCTGGCATTGCCCTGGAAAAAGGCAACGCGTCTTAAAAAGGATATTATCAAGGCGCGCGAAATTCTTGATGCAGATCATTATGGTCTGGACAAGGTTAAGGATCGCATCGTCGAATTTCTGGCTGTTCAGCAACGTACGCGGAGCATGAAAGGCCCTATTCTGTGCCTTGTTGGCCCGCCGGGTGTTGGTAAAACGTCGCTAGGCAAATCGATTGCCCGTGCCACAGGACGTAAATATGTTCGTATGGCATTGGGTGGTGTTCGTGATGAAGCTGAAATCCGTGGTCATCGGCGCACCTATATCGGGTCAATGCCTGGCAAGATCGTTCAGGGCATGAAGAAGGCGGAATCAAATAACCCGCTGTTTCTGCTAGATGAAATTGATAAATTAGGCGCTGACTGGCGCGGTGATCCAACATCGGCATTGCTTGAAGTTCTGGATCCAGCACAAAATAACAGTTTCGCTGACCATTATATGGAAGTCGAATTCGATCTATCGAATGTGATGTTCGTTACAACAGCCAATACGCTGAATATGCCACAGCCGCTGATGGATCGGATGGAGATTATCCGTCTGTCTGGGTACACTGAAGATGAGAAGTTGGAAATTGCCAAGCGGCATTTGATCAACCGTCAGCTTGAAGATCATGGTTTAAAAGATGGTGAGTTGTCGATTTCTGACGATGCGATACGCATGATGGTTCAACGATATACACGGGAAGCTGGTGTTCGTAACCTTGAACGTGAAATCGCCAAAGTCGCGCGTAAAGCCGTGACCTCAATCGTAAGTGGTAAGTCTGTATCGGCGGCTGTGACAGCGGCGAATTTGGAAGATTATCTTGGAGTGCCTAAATTCCGCCATGGTGAAATTGAGGCCGAGAATCAGGTTGGTGTCACCACTGGTCTGGCCTGGACAGAAGTTGGTGGCGAATTGCTGCAAATTGAGGCGGTTCGTGTTCCCGGCAAGGGCAAGGTTAGTGCGACAGGTAAATTAGGCGATGTGATGAAGGAGTCGATTCAGGCGGCTGAATTTTTCATCAAGTCACGTGCAGAATCATATGGTATTGATCTTGCGGACCTAGCCAAGCATGACCTGCATGTGCATGTGCCCGAAGGGGCAACGCCCAAGGATGGCCCCTCGGCTGGTGTTGCTATGGCAACGTCAATTATTTCCGCGGTTACAGGCATAGCTGTGCGCCGGAATGTTGCGATGACAGGTGAGATCACATTGCGCGGGCGTGTACTTCCCATTGGCGGGCTTAAGGAAAAGTTACTGGCCGCCCTTCGCGGGGGTCTGACGACGGTTCTGATTCCCAAGGAAAATGAAAAAGACCTTGTTGAAATTCCTGATAATGTCAAAGAAGGTCTGACAATCATTCCTGTTGCCATGGTTGATGAGGCCTTGTCAGCGGCGCTTGTCGAAGAACCATTGCCCAAATCCATTGGTGCCGGATCCGATTCAGACGCCCAAGCGGCTGTGAAATTACCTGAAGCAGGCGATACGGGTGATGATTTTGTCGCCCATTAAGCCTGATTTTGGCCTGTAACAGGCCATTTAACTGAAATTTTTCTATATTTTGGCTGATATGCGCGTTTTTGTTTGGTGTTTAAGTGAATAAGTGTGTTAATTTCTGCATATATAAAAACAACTAACACCACCAAAGAGAGGTTCCCATGAACAAAAATGATCTTGTTTCTGAGGTTGCAGAGTCATCTGGTTTGACAAAAGCTGACGCGGGTCGCGCAGTTGATGCTGTTTTTGAAAGCATCCAAGGCGCATTGAAATCAGGTGGCGACGTAAGAATTGTTGGATTTGGTACTTTTTCTGTCGCGCATCGCGCTGCCACAACTGGCCGTAACCCAAGAACGGGTGAGACCATCCAAATTAAAGCATCAAAGCAACCCAAGTTTAAAGCGGGTGCTCCTTTGAAAGAAGCCGTTAACAGCTAATTTTGTGTATCTTTTTCAACGCCGACCTTGTATAAGGGTCGGCGTTGTCATTGGCGGTTTACCTGATTAAACCGTCATTCATGATTTCTTGAAATATTACTGATAGAAACCAGATTGATCTGGGGTCTTCAAATGGGTGCTTAGCTCAGCTGGGAGAGCAATTCGTTTACACCGAATAGGTCGGGGGTTCGAGCCCCTCAGCACCCACCATTATCCCATGAAACTTTTGCAGTTTCCGCTTTTATTCCCTTCAGCATTGACCATCCATTATGTTTCGTTAGTCTAATGATGTGAATTTTGCGTCAGGTCTGTGTTTATGCGTATTTTTATTCCGTTATTCATCTTTTTTGTTAGTCTGTTACCGTCATTAGCTTCTGCCCATCAATGCAAGCTGGAGAATGGATCAACCGAGGCTATCCTGGTTTACAATAGTTGCAAGGCTGACCTTGCGGCAGGAATGTCCCAGCACCAATCAGATGCCAGAAAACCACGAAGCGATCGCGAATTGGCACTTGAAGATGAGAATCTTCAGTTACGGCAAAAGCTGGGCGCAATAAGGAACGATTTGTTGGATATTCTTAGAGATCTGCCTAATTAGGCTGGGTATCAGCCATGAGATATAGTTAAAAACATATATGTAAATTACCGCTACACTGTGATCTGTATTATGTCAGGGAGCCCCCCATGTTTATGAAGGTTTTTATCCGCACATTTCCATCAGCTGAAGAATGCGAACTTTTCGAGTCCATTCTGCAAACAAAATGGCCTGATTTGTTAAAACAGGTTCCAGGTGTGAGGTTTCGGGCATTGAGTAATAAGCAGGCACCGCATGTCAGTATCGTGGTCTGGGAATTCCCTGATGAGAATAGTCAGCGTCTTATAGAAAAAATGATCGATAACAATATTAGTCGTTTTGCCAAAACACTGGCACCAAAGACGATGACAGTCAGTGGTCAGGTAATGATGGATTTTGGCGATCTATATGCAGGCAAAGCCTAGCTTTAATTGGCTATATTTTTCCGTCGGTTGCGGATTCTATTGCGGATCCAGATGACCAGAATAATTGTTGAAATAATACCTGCCGATACCCCAAGACCTAAAATCAGCTTTACTGATCCCATATCTGCCAGCGTTTCTTTAACGCATAATGCAACATCAGCCGCGTTCGCGCATTTGGCCTCGGCTTGTGGGCGATATTGTGCGTAATTTGTTGTTTCAGCTGTGTAGATCCCATGTGTGGCTAGCATACCAATGATAATAAAGCCAAGCAGAAGAACGGCCAGAAACGCCTGAAAGACACGCATGAAAAATGTAAAAACCGTCGTCAGCATTAGGCCACCATCCTCAAAAGCAATTGAATTTATGATATAGCGCGCAATCCCAATAAAAAGAATGGAAAAGTAATAAAAAACACAGGTTCCGTTGCGCTTCGTCTTGACAGTTGTCATGCACTGATTTAGACCAAGCACACCTTAAGCGAATGGTGCAGGTTTTGACAAAGCACCGCGTTTATATTGCGCTTGGGGGTGTAGCTCAGTTGGTTAGAGCGCTGGCCTGTCACGCCAGAGGCCGCGGGTTCGAGTCCCGTCACTCCCGCCATTTCCCACAATATAAGTAAAGATAAATGGTTCGTCGCACCGACCATGCTGTCTTGATATGTATATCTTCGAATAGTGATCTGATATAGCCCAATAGCCTATTTAGGGGGGGTTTGGACAATCTCGAAGCCATAAGCCTGCTATCGCTTCACATCATCAAATTTTAACAAAAATTTTACGATTCTTGATCCAGATCAAAGTGTCTAAATACGGATGTTTGTTAGTCTTTGTTTTGGCTAATCATGGTCAAGACAACCGAGGAAAGGAGGCCTTCATGCCTATAAAACATTTACCATCAATTTTTGGAATGCGTCCGCTGGATATTAATCGTGTCTTTCATGAATTAGATAGTCTTGCGCCGTTAATGTCACACCGGAATAGCGGTGGTAGCATCTATCCGAAGCTCGATATTCGTGCCACAGAAGATGATGTGGAAATTTCCGTTGAGTTGCCAGGCGTTAAAAGTGATGATGTTACTATTTCAGTGTCTGATAATACGCTGATTATTAGCGGTGAAAAAGCCACCGAAGACGAGCGTGACGAAAAGGATTTTTACCTTGTTGAGCGATCCTATGGGGCTTTTGAACGAAGCATTCCATTGAACTTCAAGCCTGATCCAGAAAAGGTGAAAGCTACGTTTGATAATGGTGTTCTAGTGATTAAAATTGAACAATCACAGGACGATATTACCAAAACCCACGACATAAAAATCACCTCATCCGCATGATGGATGTTGTGGCTGTTACATCTGGAATATGGTGATGGTGTGGCAGACCAATAAAGTTGAACTCTGGCTAGATGATTTGCCAGTGCCATCACCATTTGGTAATAAATATGATCGTGGTCATGCGGTCATTATTGGCGCGCCTGAGCTAACGGGTGCCACTAGGCTTGCCGCTTCATCATGTGCACGCGTTGGTGCCGGGCTTGTGACAGTGGTGGCGCAAGAGGCCAACACCATCTACCGATCGTCATTACCGCCTGAAATCATGGTGAGAGACAATAATTATACAGCGCTGACAACACCTGCAGTCATTCTGGCGGGGTGCGGTGGCGTTGCCCCACAAATATTTCAGACGCTTCGAACAAGATTTACAGATTGCTTGTGGGTGCTTGATGCAGACGCCATTATAAAGACCTTATCACAAGGCAAACGGCCAGAGAAAATGGTAATAACACCACATCAAGGCGAGTTTGATCGTTCATTCCCCAAAACATCTGGAAGCCGAGTGGAACAAGCCCATAAGGTAGCAAAATTTTACAATAGCATGGTTATTTTAAAGGGTCCCCGCACGGTTATTGCCAGTCCAGACGGTCGGATAGTGGTGAATGTTCATGCTAGCCCCTATCTGGCAAGCGCTGGAACAGGCGATGTTCTGGCTGGTGTGGTCGCTGGTTTGATTGCACAAGCGATGCCCCCCTTTGAAGCCTGTTGTGCGGCTGTCTGGATACATGGTGACGCGGCGCGACGATTTGGCCCTGGCATGGTCGCAGGTGATATCCCGAATTTAGTGCCAAGCATTCTTGGCGATATACTTAAATTGCGTCATGAGACCACCGCAGACACAGTACCAACATAGACATAATGATCCTGATACGCGCTGTTTTGTCATGGCGTAACTATTTTGCATTGTTAAAATATTAGGTGTTCCTCGGGTTTTGCATTACAGATGGACTGTGCGTTTGTGATCGTCGGTTCTACAGGTGCAATTTATGCTTGTCGTTAGGGGAAATTGGTTAGTTATGTTGCAAGCAACAGGCATCTGGTTCAGGACAAGATTTACCCCGCGTCAGATCAGCTTCATGCTGATGCTGGTATCGATGATATGCTTGCCGGGTATGGATGCCATCGTTAAATATATGTCGCAAAGTCTGCCTGTCATGGAAATTATCTGGGCGCGCTATACGGGGCATTTCGTGGTTATACTGCTAGTATTTGCACCCCAATTGTCAAAAGTGCTCAAAACATCCAATATTAAAATTCAACTGGCTCGCTCTGTTGCTTTGTTTTGTACGACGATGCTGTTTTTTCAGGCTTTGCAATTTATCGAGCAGGGTCAGGCAACGGCCATCTTTCAGATTGCCCCCATGATCATGACGGTGCTGGCTGTCATATTTCTCAAAGAACGTTTAGGACCACGCCGAATCATTAGTCTGATTGCCGGATTTGTCGGTGCGATGATCATCATCCAGCCACAGGCAGAACAATTTACCCTTGCCAGTTGTCTGCCGCTTGCCGCAGCTGCTAGCTATGCTGTCTATTCGATTCTGACACGCTATCTGGGGGCGGCGGAATCTGCCTATACGACATTGATCTACACGGCAGGGTTTGGCGCGATTGTCAGCTCGATCATACTTCCCTTTATATGGGTGCCACCTGAAACAGCTTTCGATATATTTTTGTTGCTGTTGATACCTATGATTGGTGGTATTGGGCATTTAACGCTGATTCAGGCACTGCAATTGACCGAAGCCAGCGATCTGGCGCCGATGAATTATCTGACGCTGGTCTTTGCCATGGTGTGGGGCGGCTTGATCTTTGCCGAGGTGCCAACGCCATCTACGCTGGCAGGTGGCTGTCTCATTGTTGTGTCTGGCTTATATCTCATTCGTCGATCACGTGGCCGTTCATGATGGATCTGAAAGTCAAAAATAATGGCGGGTAAGTTTGCATTTCTCTCGATCAAGACAATCCCAACGCTGTTCTGGAGCGCGCCTAAGCCGTTGACCATGCGTCCACCATTACGGTCCTTTGTGATTTTATGTTTTGGATTGGCTTTGTTTGGTCTTGGTGAGGCACTGTTGATTGCTTCAGCTGCAGGTGTCAGCCCATGGACTGTGTTTGCCGAGGGCGTGACCAATGTGACAGGCTGGAGCATTGGGCTGGCAACCTTCATCATCAGCGTTTGTGTTCTGCTGACATGGATTCCTTTGCGCCAGATTCCCGGCATTGGGACAATTGCAAATGCGATTATCATCGCGTTGATGCTGGATTTTTCATTGCCCTATCTGCCCAAACCGGACGGTTTTATGCTTCAATCGCTACAAGCGCTCATCGGGGTTCTGGTAACCGGTCTTGGTGGCGGCATCTATCTTATTGCCAATCTGGGGCCAGGGCCGCGTGATGGTCTGATGACGGGGCTTCAACAGCTTACCAATTTGCCTATCGCATGGGTGCGTAGCGGTATTGAAATATCGGTTGTGATTATTGGCTGGTATCTGGGCGGTACAGTTGGTCTGGGCACCATATTATTTGCGTTCCTGATTGGCCCATCGGTAGCCGCCAGCCTGTATGGTTTGCAGGCTTTGTTTGGAAAAAAGCCCGTATCCCAGAGATAAATTTCAGACATAAAAGCGCGCCCCTCAGCGCGCTTTGTTATATGTGTTTTGGATCGTTAGTAATGAAGTGGTTATCTATTTGTAACCACAAACGAGCCTGAAAAGGGGCCACTTCCTACATCATTAGGGACGGTATCGCCATCTTCATTGAAGAACTGCACACCATAATTCGTGATGTTGAAGTTAAACTGCATATTGATGGTATCCGCCGATATGGTGAAAGGGTTGGTCAAATTGATAAGCCCAACCAACCGATCAGCATTTGTACATAGCACCTTATTGCCGCGGCCTGTCACAACAGTTTCTTTGTCCAATGCACCAGGTTTATCGAGAGAAGCGCTGGTGATATAGGCGCTGATTGTTCCTACATCTACAGGCGCATCAAGATATTCTGGATCACATGCATTAGAGCCACTGCTTGGATCATCTTCGCCAAAATTTTTCAAAGACTCTGAAAAATTGACCGATGGGCCAGTAGTATTCAGGTCCTGATCAGCTTCGCTGTAATAGGTATTGGTGCCATCATTAAAAGACGCCCGTAACCCAAACGTAGTACCCATAACCATATATGGGTATTTATAGGTGCCATTGGCTGGTCTGGTAGATACACCGTCAAGCTCTGTATTGCCACCAATTACCGATACGAAATCATAGGTAAAACCAGCGGTATTTACAAAAGTCGTCGAACATACGTCACGGTTAAAGCTTGTTCCTGTCATCGGGTTTGCCGTGCAAACACCCATCTCATAGATCACGACTTCATAGCGCTCAGGCGTTGTCCGGCATACTGAACCAGTTTCAAATACACCTTCACATACGGGTGTGTAGCCACTATCGGTAACAGCATAGCTAAGATGTGCACATGACAGAGCCATAAAAAGGGCGGTTAAATATATAGTAATCTGTTTCATCTTAGACGCCTCCCGCGCTAGATGAGAAGCCGCTTTCGACGACGATTTGGTTTTTACGGCGCACTTTATCAAGCAAGTGGGCTTTCATTGATGTTGAAGCAAAAGCTTCGTCGGCAATGAAAGGGGCGTCATTGATGACCTTGTCAATTTCACCTAACTTGAATTTATAGGTCACATTGACGAAATCGATATCTTTGGCGTTATCCAAATCTTTGCGGCCGGCCTCAAGCATCATATTTGGCATAATAGGTGCGGCAAGTTGAAGGCTGTATGTCTTGCCTTTTGTGTCGGCCCCCTTCTTGCCATCCCAATTCCACGATTTTGCAAATATACGGGCTGTCGGAATGTAAGGCACCTGACCACCAATTTCGATTTCATAACCGCCTAATGCATGTTCCTGAGTGCCGTTTAACCCCTTTTCCCAGCCGGAAATAGCGACATATTTATTGGCGGTGATTTCAAATGCGGCATTTTTCATCTCGCCGCCAATGCTGGCACGTTGATGACCAAATTTAATTTCATGATCATAGAAAACATTGATGCCATACATCCAGCTTTCGTCATCACTCAAGAACCGGCGGCCAACGCCCAAATTCACCGTGTCGCGGTTTTTCTTGGCCAAGAATGATCCTTGGAAGAAATCGAGCTTTCCATTGGATAAACCGCCGCCGAGTGCACGCACCGTCGAGATTGTAAAGCTGGGTTTGCTGCTATCGGCACCTTCAATCGTCAACTCATTATTGGCATCAGCATTATCAAACATATTGCTGAAACCTGTTTCCAAAGAACGGAAGGTTTTTTGTAATACTTCGTTTTTCAGAAAACTGACAGTTGATGATTCTGGATTTGCAGAGTTTTCTGCAGCGTTTTTGGCAACTTCGGCTGACAGTTTTTTCAGATAATCCGTATCTTGCATAATGCCTGACGCGGATGTCGCACTTGCGCATGCAAGTGACCCTGCAAGCACTAGCGCTGTATAATGGTGTTTCATGGATTTCTCCTTAAATTAGCAATAAATAATTTATAGATAGTTGATTATAATGTCAAAGCTTGAACCTGTAGAGCAGGGCCTTGTTATCAGCGCTGGATTTGCATTAGGGTAAAGATCATAAAAAGAAATATGAGTATGGCCGCTACAATGAAAAACAACCTGACAATTTATGCCCTAAAGACCTGTGATAGTTCTAAAAAGGCAATTTCGTCATTACGCGTGGCTGGACATGAGGTTTTGGTTGTGGATGTGCGCGCCGATGGTGTTTCTGATGATCTGTTGGCCAGTTGGCTGGCGCTACATGGTGCCGATGTCATGATTAATCGAAAATCAACAACATGGCGCAATTTTGATGAGGCCACCAAGGCTGAATCCCCGCTTGCCTTATTACGCGCTCATCCGACACTGATGAAACGTCCGGTGATTGTTGATGGCGATCATGTTCATGTCGGCTGGGGCAAAGATGTGCAAACAGCATTTAGCATATAATGCCTGACAATCTTGATTTTCTAGTACTATCATACCCTGAAATGCGGACTGACTCAAAGTAATGCCCGAGCTGTTATTTGGGCTAGTATGTGCCGCCCTAATCGTGCATATCTGAAAACGTAACGGCGTTGAAGATTTATTCAATCCAGACATAGTGAGGAGTTTCTATGGCCAAAACACGTGTTGCTATGGAGCTTGGGATGGGAACATCGCTACGCGCCGAAGATTATACAAAAGCGGCTGTGCGTGCCTTGAAAGATGCGCTTTGGCATAATTCGCTTTCAGTGGCTGATGCTTTTGGGTTTCCGCGTGATGCCATGATTGTCGATATCGAAATAGCGGTGCAAAAACCGGATGCAGTTGATACCAATGCGGTTAAAGCCGTTCTGCCCTATGGTAAGGGGGCAGTTACGGTCGTGAAAGGTGGGTTAGATGTGCCCAAGCCCGATGGTGCCGGTAAAACGATTATAGCCAATGCCGCGGTGCTGGTTTCGTTCGACATGGAACGTCGCCATCATGCTGTTATTCAGCCGGAGGCAGGCCGATGAAACGTATCATTCTTGAAATGGGGATGGGCAACGATCTTTATGGTGAGGATTATACCAAGGCCGCATGTCGTGCTGTGCAGGATGCTTTGCATCATAGTTCTTTGATCTTGTTTCGCTCGCTAGGGTTCGATCATGCCGATATGAGTGTCAAGGTTACGATTGGTGTGCAAAAACCAGACAATGTTGATTGCGATGCCGTTGCGGCAACCTTGCCACGCGGACATGCACAGGTCATAGCGGTCAAGGGCGGTCAGAATGTGACTGATCCAGAGCATGATACGGTTTCGGTGATTGCGACGGCGGCTGTCGAGGCTTATCTTGACATTGATGCGAATGACTGGGCGTTATCGACGTCTTCCAATACACGATAATCGCTTATGAAGCTGTTTGATTATTTCCTTTATGCCGTTGTTGTTTTTGGTTGGTCCACAAGCTGGTTCCCGCTGAAAATGCAACTTGGCGTCGTGGCACCTGAAGTGTCGCTATTCTGGCGATTTCTGATTGCAAGCTTCTTGATGTTTGTCATCAGCTTTGCCTCCAAACAAACATTGCGTTTTGGATGGCGAACGCATCTGCGGATTGCCGCGCTTGGTCTATGTCTGTTTTCCGGTAATTTTACACTGTTCTATTATGCCGGACTTCAAACGACATCTGGCTTGCTGGCCGTGATGTTTTCAATAGCGTCACTGATTAATGTACTGATGGTGGCAGCCTTAACCCGTTCAGCGCCAAAGCCAGCGCATATCATTGCTGCGCTGGTTGGGATTGGCGGCGTGTGCCTGTTATTCTGGCCAGAGCTTCAGATTTCTGAAACGGCGGTTACAACGATCCTGTTATGCTTTATGGGCACTATGTTTTTCTGTACAGGCAATATGGTGTCGGCGTCGGCACAGAAAGCCGGTTTTCCCGTCATTGGCACGGCGAGCTGGGGTATGCTGTATGGGGCTTGCTATCTGGGTATTTTTTCGGCAATCCGCGGGCAGGCCTTTATCATTGAGGCAACGCCTGTCTATGTGGGTAGTCTGATCTGGCTGGCGCTGATTTCGTCGGTATTTACTTTTACGGCCTTTTTGATGTTGATTGGTCGTATCGGGGCAGGGCGCACCGGCTATGCAACGGTCATTTTTCCGGTTTTTGCTTTGTTGATATCGACGTTTCTTGAGTCTTACATATGGACGTGGTTTTCATTAAGCGGTCTGGCTTTAGTGGTGCTTGGCAATGTCATCATGGTGCGTGCACGCGATTAGGGATGTTTAGGCCAGAAGCATAGATGACAGGCAAATAACAGCACCAGCCGTTAATCCATGGCGCAGACGCATATACCAAGCCGGAATCAAGCCCTTTAAAAACGCCTGCCGGTCAACCGACCAGGCCAATCCATAAAGTGGAATCAGGCCAAGAAGCCTGAACTCAACATCAAAAACCAACAAGGTCGGCCATGCCAGCAAAGCCGGTGTAATCGACCAGACATACCATGCTGGATGACGGTCATCCTGCATCGCCAGTCCCCAGTGGACAGCACCCAGAAATGACAGAATGATTGCCGCATAGGTGGTGCCACCCAGCAAGCCATATAAGACTAGAACCGAAATGCCGCTATGCGCGCCAATTGCGGCTATGCCAAAAGGAATCACGCCAGCCCAGCCAAGCAATAAAGGCATTTGCGGCATAATTTCAGATTTATCATTCATCAGATGATGGCTCCGGTTAGAGATTGTTCTGTCATTGAGGTGATCTGCTGGATAGTGTCTTACGGGTAAAAATTGTCATCATGACAACGGCAAGCATGACTGTCACACCACCAATGATTTCCATTAAGCTTAGCGCTTCACCAAGAAAAAGCCATGGCCAGATTGGACCAAGAACGCTCTCAATAAGAACTAGTAAGCTGACCTCTGCGGCGGGAACATAGCTGGCGCCCCAAGTTACAAAGGCAATGCCGATTCCAATAGTGAAGGCGCCCATAAACAATATGATGCCAAGATCACGAGGGGTAACCTCCAGGCCAATGCCGGTTACACCATTTGCAACCAAGCCTATAAGAAAGGCAAATATCCCGCCAAGAAATGTCCCGCCAAGAACATCTTGCTTGCGACTGCGTCGAGCCAGAACCAGCATCACGGCAAAGCACAGGGCTGAAACAAGTGCCAGTAGATTGCCAAACGTGCGTCCCATCTCAATGCCATCACCAATCATCAAGCCGACGCCAAATATGGCCCCAATCATGGCAAACCATGTAACTGGATGCGGTTTTTCGCCAATCCAGACCCAGCCAATAATTGCCGCCATAAAGGGTGCAATGGTCAAAATGAACAAAGTTGAGGCAACCGAAGTGTACAGCATTGAAAAGACATAGGTTGAAAATGCGATTGATAGCATCGTTCCCATGGCAACATCATGTCGATCAAGTCCGCGCAGAAAACTAACCAAGCCGACACGACGACGCAGACAACAGACCAAAGCAACCATGGCGCACAGACTTATCGATCTATACATCAAAATCTGAAAGCCATCGGCAGTTTCGATCAGGCGCATACATAGACCGACAAAGCTCATGCAGGTGCCACCAAGAAGAACTAATAACATAGCGGACTGTTTTTGCATGGACGCTCTCTTAACTTTACTAACATCTGCTTATCATCGGACAGCCGCTTTTCCAATGGAAATACAAAAACAACTATACTTAATATATTAAGTTTTAGATGTAAGTATGTGGGCATATTGATGCGAACTTATCTGCATAACTGCGAATGCAAATCGTTATTATTTGCAGAATGCTTTAATGCACTGCCTATTTGTAAAAAAAGCCAGATGTTGCTTGCTTTTACGCGGGCGCTGACTTATTTCAAAGGCAACAGTTTCGTGGTTTTTTGCGGGAGAAAAAAGTGCCAGGATTTCTTTCCGAGTATCTGCCTATAGCCGTATTCTTTGCTATTGCTGTAGGTTTGTCTGCGGCCTTTGTTTTAACAGCATTCGTTTTCGGAACGCAGCGTCCCGATGAAGAAAAAATGACAGCCTATGAATGTGGGTTTGACGCATTCGATGACTCGCGCCGTCAGTTTGATGTGCGCTTCTATCTTGTGGCTATTCTATTCATCATTTTCGATCTTGAAGTCGCATTTCTGTTTCCGTGGGCGGTATCGCTTGGCGGCATCGGCATGTTCGGTTTCTGGTCAATGATGATTTTCCTTGGCGTTTTGACAATTGGATTTATCTACGAATGGAAAAAAGGAGCGTTAGAATGGGAGTAATCGATCCGTATAATGCGCCACCGATTCCACCCGGGGCTGATCAGGACGCCATTCTCAAAGCCGTTGGCGATGAAATTACCAATCGCGGCTTTGTGATTGCGAAAGCTGATAAACTATTCAATTGGGCGCGCTCAGGTTCGCTTTGGCCGATGACCTTTGGTCTGGCCTGCTGTGCTGTCGAAATGATGCATTCAGCGGCTAGCCGGTATGACATGGATCGCTATGGCATGTTGTTCCGTCCAAGCCCACGGCAATCAGATGTGATGATTGTTGCAGGTACGCTGACCAATAAAATGGCACCGGCCTTGCGCCGCGTTTATGATCAGATGCCGGAGCCTCGCTGGGTTCTTTCAATGGGCTCATGCGCCAATGGCGGCGGCTATTATCACTATTCGTATGCCGTTGTCCGTGGATGTGACCGCATTGTTCCGGTAGATGTATATGTCCCGGGATGTCCGCCAACTGCCGAAGCATTAATTTACGGGCTTTTGCAATTACAAAAGAAAATTCGCCGTACAGCTACAATTGCTAGAACTTAGGGCCATTCAGAATGAACGACATTGAACAGACTGACGATGCTACTGGCGACGTTTTTGCTGAAACGCCATTATCGACGATGGCAAATTATGTGCGTGAAATTCTGGCAGATATTTATGAAAGCGTGGTCGCAACCAATGATGAAGTGCTGGTGCGGGTCAACTCGCAGGATATCACGTCGGTTTTAACAAAATTACGTGACGATAATCATGCGGCTTTCACCCAGCTGTCCGATCTGACAGCGGTTGATTATCCCGAGCGTCCGGTGCGTTTTGAAATGGTTTATCAACTCCTTTCGATCAGCAACAATATGCGCTTGCGTATTCTGGCAGGCGTTGCCGAAGGCCAGTCCGTCCCCTCTGTATCAGGTGTTTTTTCGGCAGCTAACTGGGCCGAGCGCGAAGCGTGGGACATGTTCGGCATTTTCTTTGCGGGGCACCCTGATCTGCGGCGTCTGTTGACTGATTATGGTTTTGAAGGCCATCCATTGCGCAAGGATTTTCCGCTGACTGGTCATGTCGAGGTTCGTTATGACGATACCCAGCGCCGCGTGGTTAACGAGCCTGTTCATCTGGTGCAGGAATTCCGCGACTTTGATTTTCTGAGTCCGTGGGAAGGTATGCAGCATGCCATTGATGCTGCTGATTCTGACAAAAACAGCGATTCGAATTAGGGGTTCGTTATGGCAGAAATGCAAATTAAGCCAATCACAATGAATTTCGGGCCGCAGCATCCAGCGGCGCATGGCGTGTTACGGCTTGTGCTTGAAATGGATGGCGAGGTAATTGAACGCGCTGATCCGCATATCGGCTTGCTTCATCGTGGTACTGAAAAACTGATCGAGCATAAGACCTATTTACAGGCTCTGCCTTATTTTGACAGGCTTGATTATGTGTCGCCCATGAATCAGGAACATGCCTGGGCATTGTCGATTGAAAAAGCTTTGGCTATCGACGTGCCGCGCCGTGCCCAGTTTATCCGCGTTTTATATTGCGAAATTGGCCGTATTCTGAATCATCTTTTGAATCTGACGACCTTTGCCATTGATGTGGGGGCGATGACGCCGCTTTTATGGGGCTTTGAAGAACGCGAACAATTGATGGGCTTTTATGAGCGTGCCTGTGGTGCACGTTTGCATGCGGCCTATTTCCGCCCGGGTGGTGTGCATCAGGATCTGCCAACCGGTTTGCTGGACGAGATTGGTGACTGGGCACATAAATTCCCGTCATTTATTGATGATATGGAAACACTACTGACTGAAAACCGTATTTTCAAGCAGCGCACTGTTGATATCGGCGTGATGAGTGAAAAAGAGGCACTTGACCTTGGCATGACAGGCCCTTGTTTGCGCGCGTCTGGCCTGCCGTGGGATCTGCGCAAAAGTCAGCCTTATGATGTTTACGCTGAAATGGATTTCGACGTGCCAATGGGAAAAACGGGGGACTGTTACGCACGTTATCTGGTGCGTATTGAAGAAATGCGCCAGTCTTTGCGTATCATTCACCAATGTATTGCCGAGATGCCCGAAGGTCCCGTTCTGGCCGAAAATAATAAGGTCACACCTCCACATCGCAGCGATATGAAGAATTCGATGGAAGCCCTGATCCATCATTTCAAGCTTTATACTGAGGGGTTTCACGTACCCGAGGGTGAGAGCTATACGGCTGTTGAAGCACCGAAAGGTGAATTTGGTGTCTATCTTGTTGCGGATGGGTCGAACAGACCCTATCGGTGCAAAATTCGGGCACCAGGATTTTATTTCATGGCAGCGGTAGATTACCTGTCACGTGGCCACATGCTGGCAGATTCAGTGGCAATCATTGGATCTTTGGATGTTGTTTTTGGTGAGATTGACAGATGAGTATTGAAGCCCGTATTGCTGAAGACCAACCCAACTCGTTTGCTTTTACGGCTGAGAATGAGGCGGAAATCAAGCGTATTATCGCCAAATATCCAAAAGGCCGGCAAGCCAGCGCAGTGATGCCGTTGCTTGATATGGCGCAACGCCAGCATGAAAACTGGATTCCGATGAAAGCTATCGAGCTGATTGCCGATAAGCTAGATATGGCAAAAATCCGTGTGCTAGAGGTTGCCACCTTTTATACGATGTTCAATCTCAAACCGGTTGGTAAGTATTTTCTGCAAGCCTGCACAACGACACCATGCTGGCTTCGTGGCTCTGACGAGATGATGCGGTGCATCAAGGATCGATACGGTATCACGTCTGGCCAGACATCGGATTGTGGGCGTTTCTCTCTGCTTGAGGTCGAATGCCTGGGCGCGTGCGTGAATGCACCGATTTTACAGGTAAATGATGATTTTTATGAAGATCTGAATTACCAGTCCACCGGTGCCTTGCTTGACTCGCTTGAGAAAGACGCGCCGCTTGCCGTCGGGTCGGTTTTGGGCCGGTCTGGGTCTGAAGCCAGTGGTGGTGCCACAAGCCTGAATGCAATAAAACCAAAGAAAACAGCCAAAGCAAAGTCGGGAGCAGCCAATGCTTAAAGACGCTGATCGTATTTTTACCAATATCTATGGCTGGAATGATGCCATGCTTGCGGGTGCCAAAAAACGCGGTGATTGGGACAATACTGCGGCTATTTTAAAACTTGGTCATGGTGAGATTGTTGAACGTATGAAGGCGTCTGGCTTGCGCGGTCGTGGTGGCGCTGGTTTCCCGACTGGTCTTAAATGGTCATTTATGCCGCAAGAGGTTAGAGATCGCCCTCATTATTTAGTGGTCAATGCCGATGAGTCTGAGCCCGGCACATGTAAAGACCGTGATATTATCCGCCATGAGCCGCATAAATTGCTGGAAGGCTGTGTTGTTGCTGGTTTTGCCATGCGTGCTCATGTTGCCTATATCTATATTCGTGGTGAATTCGTCAATGAAGCCCGCCGTTTGCAGGCGGCCATTGATGAAGCCTATGATGCCGGGTTGCTGGGTAAAAATGCTGCCAAATCAGGCTGGGATTTTGACATTTATCTGCATCGCGGGGCGGGGGCTTATATTTGTGGTGAAGAAACCGCCTTGCTTGAGTCACTGGAAGGCAAAAAAGGCCAGCCACGCTTGAAGCCGCCATTTCCTGCAGGTGTCGGGCTATATGGTTGTCCGACAACCGTCAATAATGTTGAATCCATTGCCGTTGCGCCGACCATTTTGCGCCGAGGCAGTGACTGGTTCGCGGGTCTTGGTAAAGAAAACAACACTGGCACAAAACTATTTTGTATTTCCGGCCATGTAAATAAGCCATGTAATGTCGAAGAAGAAATGGGCATTCCACTGAAAGAGTTGCTTGAAAAGCATGCAGGTGGTGTACGTGGTGGCTGGGATAATTTGCTAGCTGTTATTCCAGGTGGGTCGTCAACGCCGATGATGCCCAAAGATACTTGTGAAACCATGACAATGGATTTTGACGCGCTCCGCGAGGCTGGAACAGGCCTTGGAACTGCTGGCGTCATTGTCATGGACAAAAGTACCGATGTGGTGAAGGCCATTTCACGTTTATCTTATTTCTATAAGCATGAATCATGTGGCCAATGTACGCCATGCCGTGAAGGCACTGGCTGGATGTGGCGGATGATGGAACGACTTGTACGCGGTGAAGCTGAACCGCATGAGATCGACACATTGTACGAAGTCACCAAGCAGGTTGAAGGCCATACTATTTGCGCATTAGGCGATGCGGCGGCATGGCCTATCCAAGGTCTGATAAAGCACTTCAGACCAGAGATTGAGCGCCGTATTGCGGCGCGTCATGCTGGGGACGCCGTAGCGGCAGCTGAATAGAGGATTATCACGATGCCAAAACTGACCGTTAATGATGTTGAAGTCGAAGTAGAAGACGGATCAACAGTGTTACATGCCTGTGAAGCTGCTGGTGTTGAAGTGCCACGTTTTTGCTATCATGACCGTTTATCGATTGCCGGTAACTGCCGCATGTGTCTGGTCGATATGGAACGCGCACCAAAACCGGTTGCGTCCTGTGCGATGCCCGCTGGCGATGGAATGGTCATTCGTACCGATACTGACCGTGTTAAAAAGGCGCGCGAAGGCGTCATGGAATTCCTGTTGATCAATCATCCGCTTGATTGCCCAATTTGTGATCAGGGCGGTGAATGTGATTTGCAGGATCAGGCAATGGGCTATGGCCATGATGGATCACGCTTTGAAGAAAACAAACGTGCGGTTGAAAACAAGCATATGGGTCCGCTGATTAGTACGGTTATGACGCGCTGTATTCATTGTACGCGCTGTGTCCGTTTCGCAACCGAAGTGGCGGGTGTGCCAGAGCTGGGTGCCATTGGTCGCGGTGAAAATGTTGAAATCACCACCTATCTTGAAAAAAACCTAGCATCAGAGCTTTCGGCTAATGTGATTGATCTGTGCCCCGTTGGCGCGTTAACGTCGCGCCCTTATGCTTTTACCGCCCGTCCATGGGAACTTAACAAAACTGAATCCATCGATGTGATGGATGCGGTAGGTAGCAACATTCGCGTTGATGCACGCGGATCACAGGTCATGCGTGTCTTGCCGCGTTTGCATGAAGATGTGAATGAAGAATGGATTTCCGATAAGACCCGCTATGCGATTGACGGTTTGCGCCGCCAACGCCTTGATCAGCCATATTTGCGCGGTGCCAATGGCAGCCTGCATCCGGCAAGCTGGGATGAGGCGTTCAAAGCCATGGCCACTAAGATCAAGAAAGCCAAATCATCGACAATTGCCGCGATTGCGGGTGATCAGGCTGATGCTGAAAGCATGTTTGCTTTGAAAGCGATGATGCAACGGCTTGGCGTGGCAAATATTGATTGTCGTCAAGATGGTGCCAAAATTGGTGGATCACGTGCTGGTTACCTGTTCAACTCGACAATTGCCGGTATTGATGACGCTGATGCACTGTTGATTATTGGAAGTAACCCCCGTGAAGAAGCGGCTGTTCTGAATGCCCGTATCCGCCGTAACTGGCTGGCCTCAGGTATGCCGGTTGGTGTCGTAGGGGTGGATAGCGATCTGACTTATGACACAAAGCATCTTGGTGATGATACGGCGGTATTGGCAGCTATCCTTAATGGTTCCAACAAATTTTCTAACGTTCTGAAACGTGCTAAACGGCCAATGATCATCATTGGCATGGGGGCGCTTAGCCGTGACGATGGTGCCGCGGTGCTGGCCACAGCGCGCCAGATCGCCGAAACTTATGGCGTTGTTGCAAAGGGGTGGAACGGCTTTAATGTTCTGCATAACGCGGCGGCACGTGTGGGTGGCCTTGATATGGACTTTATCCCGGGCAAGGGTGGTCTTGATATTGAAGCTATGTATAAGGCCGCTGAAAGTAAAAAGCTTGATTTTGTCTGGTTGCTAGGTGCTGACGAAGTTGATATGGATCGTCTTGGTAATGCGTTTATAGTCTATCAGGGGCATCATGGTGATAAGGGCGCGCATGGCGCTGATGTGGTGTTGCCAGGTGCCGCCTATACTGAAAAAGACGGAATTTATGTCAATACCGAAGGGCGTGTGCAATATGCTAATCGCGCCGCGTTCCCTCCAGGTGAAGCCAAGGAAGACTGGACGATCATTCGTGCCTTTTCCGGACATATAAATAAATCAATCGGTATGGATAATCTGACAGAGGTGCGCAACGCCTTGTATGAAGCCTATCCCCATTTTGCTGACAGCGACGCTATCGAAAGCGCTAAATGGTCAAAATTTGGTGGTCGTGGCAAGATGGATGCGTCACCGATTACCAATAGCATCGATAATTTTCATATGACGTGTGCGATTAGTCGTGCATCTGAAACCATGGCCGAATGTCGCAAGGCATTGCTGGATGACAATGTTGATGATGTGGCCATGTCATCTACAGTAGCGGCGGAGTAGTCAAATGATTATGGATTTGATCAATAACGCCGACATTCGCGCTGTTGCGTGGATTGTTGCCCAGATCATGATCGTGGTCGGGCCTTTGCTGATCGCTGTGGCCTATCTGACCCTTGCCGAGCGCCGTGTTATCGGTTTCATGCAGTTGCGAAAAGGCCCTAATGTTGTTGGCCCGTTTGGCCTGTTCCAGCCGTTTGCCGATGCGCTGAAATTGATGGCTAAGGAAACAATCCTGCCAGCTGGTGCCAATAAGGTTGTTTTCATTATTGCCCCGATGCTGACTTTTGTTTTGTCGTTGGTGGCATGGGCGGTGATACCTTTTGGTGAAGGGCTTGTGATCGCCGATATCAATGTCGGTATCCTCTATCTGTTTGCGGTTTCCTCGCTGGGCGTCTATGGCGTGATCATGGCGGGATGGGCCAGTAATTCAAAATATGCCTTTCTTGGTGCCTTGCGGTCTGCCGCGCAGATGGTGTCGTATGAAGTGTCGATGGGATTGGTTATCATCAATGTGTTGCTTTGTGCAGGTTCACTGAATTTGAGTGCGATTATCGAAGCACAACAGGGCATGTGGTTTGCCTTGCCTTTATTCCCGATGTTTATTGTCTTTTTCATTTCGACGCTGGCCGAGACCAATCGTGCGCCGTTTGATCTGCCTGAAGGCGAGTCCGAGCTGGTCGCTGGCTATTTTGTTGAATATTCTTCCATGAGTTTTGCGCTCTTTTTCCTTGGTGAATATGCCAATATGATCCTGATGAGCAGCATGACAGTTATTTTGTTCCTTGGGGGATGGTTGCCACCATTTGATATCTGGCCATTAAACATCATTCCGGGCCCTTTATGGTTCATTTTGAAAATCATGATGGTATTGTTTGTGTTCCTGTGGGTGCGCGCGACAACGCCGCGCTATCGCTATGATCAGCTGATGCGCCTTGGTTGGAAAATATTTTTGCCATTTTCATTGTTGTATGTGGTGGCAACAGCCGGCTTTTTGCTGGCAACTGATCGCCTGCCAGCGGTTATCGTCGGTTAGGTATAGGAGAAGATAAAGTCATGCGAATGTTGATGGATTCAATCAAATCATTCCTGCTTCTTGAGCTTGCCAAAGGCATGTTCCTGACGTTGAAGTATTTCTTCAAACCGAAAGTTACGATCAACTATCCTTATGAAAAGGGTAGCCTTTCTCCCCGTTTTCGTGGCGAGCACGCTTTGCGCCGTTATCCTAACGGCGAGGAACGCTGTATCGCGTGTAAATTGTGTGAGGCGGTCTGTCCTGCACAGGCTATCACTATCGAAGCTGAACCGCGGGATGATGGAAGCCGCCGAACAACGCGCTATGATATTGATATGACAAAATGTATCTATTGTGGATTTTGTCAGGAAGCCTGTCCGGTTGATGCGATTGTCGAAGGGCCCAATTTCGAATTCGCGACCGAGACACGTGAAGAACTGTATTATGATAAAAACAAATTGCTTGCGAATGGGGATCGTTGGGAAACCGAGATCGCCAGAAATCTTGCAGCTGACGCCGAATGGCGCTGATCTAGATTGGAAATGACAGACAATGTTTGAAGCGCTTTTCTTTTATCTGTTTGCAGGCATCATGCTGGCTAGCGCCTTTATGGTTGTGATATCGAAAAACCCTGTATATTCAGTGCTTTTCCTTATTCTTTCTTTCTTTAATGCGGCTGGATTATTTGTCCTGATCGGTGCGGAATTTCTCGCCATGCTTCTGGTCGTTGTCTATGTTGGTGCCGTTGCCGTGCTATTCCTGTTTGTCGTGATGATGCTGGATATTAATTTTGCCGAAATGCGCGCTGGCTTTCAGAAATATTTGCCACTAGGTCTGATTGTCGGTGGTATTCTGGTATTTGAACTTGTGGCAGCGATGTATGGCGATGCCTTCAAAGGGGCGACATTGCCAGAAGCCTCCGAGATCCCCAATACCACTCGACTTGGAGGTGTTCTCTACACCAAATATATCTACCTGTTTCAGGTTGCAGGTTTGATCCTGCTTGTTGCCATGATTGGTGCCATTTCACTCACCATGCGGCATCGTCCAGGTGTACGTCGTCAGGTTGTTGCCAACCAGAATATGCGGCGCCGTGATGAAACGGTCGAGGTGGTTAGTGTGCCTGTTGGCAAAGCGCCACCACGGCAGGAAAGTTAGAGCTATGATGGAATTAACATTGAATCATTACCTTGCCTGTTCGGCGATCCTTTTTGCGATGGGTATATTTGGTATCTTTTTGAACCGGAAAAACGTGATCACGATCCTGATGTCGATTGAACTGATGTTGCTGGCTGTGAATATAAATATGGTGGCGTTCTCAGCTTATAACGGTGATCTGGAAGGACAGATATTTTCGCTGTTTATTCTGACCGTAGCGGCAGCCGAGGCGGCCATTGGACTTGCTATTCTGGTGGTGTTTTTCCGAAATCGCGGTTCGATCGCGGTTGAAGACGTAAATATGATGAAGGGCTAGGGCGACATGTACGCATCTATAGTATTTTTGCCGCTTGTTGGTTCCATAATTGCAGGCATTCTTAGCCTCGGACATCATGATAGAGCCGCCGAACGGATAACAATCATCGGTTTGTTACTGTCACTTTTATTTTCGATTTTTGCCTTTGCCGAAGTTGCTATTGGTGGACAGCCTATCACAGTCGATCTATCACGCTGGATTGTGTCAGGTGATTTTGAAGCGCATTGGCGGCTCCGTTTTGATACACTCACCGCTGTTATGCTGATTGTCGTGACCGGCGTATCATCGATGGTGCATATCTATTCGGTTGGCTATATGTCGCATGACAAAGGGCGCGCGCGCTTTATGTCTTATCTTAGCTTATTTACCTTTGCCATGTTGATGTTGGTCACTGCCGATAATCTTGTCCAGTTGTTCTTTGGCTGGGAAGGTGTTGGTGTCGCGTCTTATTTGCTGATTGGCTTCTGGTATCATAAAGAGTCAGCCCATGCGGCAGCGATGAAAGCCTTTGTGGTCAACCGAGTTGGTGATTTTGGTTTCGCACTTGGTATCTTGGCTGTCTATGCCTTGTTTGGGTCTGTTCAGTTTGACGATATATTTTCCAAGGCCGCGCTCTATGTCGATGTGAACATCAACTTCCTAGGCATGAGCTTGCCAGCATTGGAAGTGGCAGGCATCTTGCTGTTTATCGGTGCGATGGGCAAATCTGCCCAACTGGGTCTGCATACATGGTTGCCAGATGCGATGGAGGGCCCAACGCCCGTTTCAGCACTTATTCACGCTGCAACAATGGTGACGGCGGGTGTGTTTATGGTATGCCGACTTTCACCGGTGCTTGAATATGCGCCATTTACGCTTGATGTTATCACTGTCATTGGCGGCATGACGGCCATTTTTGCGGCCACGGTTGGCATGACACAGTTTGATATCAAGCGCGTGATTGCCTATTCAACCTGTTCGCAGCTTGGCTATATGTTTTTTGCGGCAGGTGTTTCGGCCTATCCAGCCGCGATGTTCCATCTGACAACACATGCCTTTTTCAAGGCTTTGCTATTTCTTGGAGCAGGTTCGGTCATCCATGCGATGTCTGATGAGCAGGATCTGCGAAATATGGGTGGTATCTGGAAAAAAATTCCAGTCACCTATGTGATGATGTGGGTCGGGTCGCTTGCCTTGGCTGGCTTCCCGTTTTTTGCCGGTTTCTATTCAAAGGATATGATCCTGGAAGCTGCATTTGGGGCGCATACATCGGTTGGCAATTTTGCATTTTGGATGGGGTGTGCTGCGGCGTTCCTGACAGCGTTCTATAGCTGGCGTCTATTGATCATGGCGTTCCATGGCAAGCCGCGGGCATCAGCCGAGGTGATGGCGCATGTGCATGAGTCACCGTCGGTTATGACCTTACCGCTTTTTGTTCTGGCTCTGGGTGCAATTTTCTCTGGCTGGCTGGGTTATGAGCTATTTGTTGGCCATGATATGGCAGCATTCTGGGGTGACTCGATTTTCATTCTGCCAACACATATGGCCATGGAAAATGCGCATCATGTGCCAAGTTGGGTTAAGCTATTGCCGATTGTACTTGCCTCCAGCGGGGTTCTGCTAGCGGTATTGTTCTATGCGGTGTTTACCGATATGCCAGCGCGTATGGCAAAAGCCTTTTCGCCTCTTTATGCCTTATTCTTCAATAAATGGTATTTTGACGAAATCTATGATGCGCTGTTGGTCAAGCCTGCTGTGCGGATAGGGGCAATCCTGTGGCAACGCGGTGATCGCGATACGATTGATGGTTTCGGTCCGGATGGTATGTCGGGGCTGGTGCTTCGGATTTCGGGTTTTTGCTCACGGATACAGTCTGGATTTGTTTTCCACTATGCTTTTGCCATGCTGATCGGCGTTGTTGTGCTGGTGAGCTGGTATTATTTTCGCCTTAAGGGAATATAAGTGATGATCGATAATTGGCCTTTACTGACAATCATCACCTTCCTGCCATTGGCTGGTGTGATTTTCCTGCTGATGATAAGGGGTGACGATGAAATTGTTGCCAATAATGCACGGAGCGTAACCCTGTGGATTACCGGTTTTAACTTTATCGTGTCCTTGTCGCTTTTGCTTGGTTTTGATAGCAATGTAGCTGGTTACCAGTTTGAAGAATTTGCCGAATGGCTGCCAAATACAGGTATTAATTATCACATGGGTGTTGATGGTATTTCGATGCCATTTGTCCTGCTTTCAACATTTTTGACACCACTTGCCGTACTGGCTAGTTGGCGCGCCATCTCGCATCGAGTGCGTGAATATATGATCGCCTTTCTGGTGCTGGAAACAATGATGATCGGCATGTTTGTTTCGCTCGATATGCTGATGTTCTATCTGTTTTTCGAAGCGGTGTTGATACCGATGTTTCTGATCATCGGTATCTGGGGTGGTGCAAGACGGGTTTATGCGGCGTTTAAATTCTTCCTGTTTACCTTGCTGGGTTCAGTGCTGATGCTGGTCTGTATGCTGGCCATGTATGTGCAAACCGGCACAACCGACATCCCCATGCTGACCGCGCATAGTTTCGGCACAGGCATGCAATTCTGGCTGTTCCTTGGCTTTTTTGCCTCATTTGCGGTAAAGGTACCGATGTGGCCTGTACACACATGGTTGCCTGACGCGCATGTTGAAGCCCCAACAGCAGGGTCGATGATATTAGCTGGTGTTCTTTTGAAGATGGGTGGTTATGGTTTTCTGCGGTTCTCGCTACCAATGTTTCCACATGCGTCTGAATTGTTTGCACCCGTCATCTTTGCCTTGTCTGTAATTGCGGTAATCTACACGTCACTTGTGGCATTGGCGCAATCAGATATGAAAAAGATGATCGCCTATTCATCTGTTGCCCATATGGGATTCGTTACGATTGGCATCTTTACCTTCACCGAGCAGGGCATTGCCGGTGCTATGTTCCAGATGATCAGTCATGGTCTGGTATCAGCGGCCTTATTCTTTTGTGTGGGTGTTGTTTATGACCGGCTTCACACGCGCGAAATCGATGCTTATGGTGGCGTTGCCAAGGTTATGCCGCGTTATGCCGTATTTTTCATGTTTATGATGCTGGCATCGGTTGGTCTGCCAGGAACAAGCGGTTTTGTTGGTGAAATGCTGGTTCTTGTAGGGGCGTGGAAAGCCAGCACATGGGTGGCCTTTTTCACCGCTACAGGTCTTGTGCTTGGGGCGACTTATATGTTGTGGCTATATCGCCGGGTTATGTTTGGCAAGGTCACCAAAGCCGAAGTCCAATCAATGGAGCCAATGCAACTACGCGAATTAGGCATTTTTGTTCCGATCAGCATTCTGGTTTTGGTGTTTGGCATCTATCCGGCGTTTTTGCTGGATGTGATGGCTGTTTCGATTCAAATAATTATTGATGAATTGTCGGTAAGTGGCGTTGCGCTCGTCGCATCTAATTAGACTCATATTTGTTCTCAAGGGGAACGGCACTCATGTTTGAAATAAATGATATCCTGCCTGCTCTTCCGGAAATGTTTCTGGCATGTGTTGCGCTATTGCTTGTGCTGGTAGCTGCCTATGGTGGTGATGGTGCTGTAAATGCAAAACGTGTCTGTTCAATAGCTCTGGGTGCCATTGTGATTGCGGCGGTGATGTTGTGGCAGGGTGGTGATATCGCAACAACAGCCTTTTCAGGCATGTTCAGCGCCGACTCATTCAGTGCCTATATGAAACTGTTGGTTCTAATGGGTTCATTTGCGGCTTTATATATGTCTATCAGTCCATTGGAACAGGATGATATCAACAAACCTGAATTCAGTTTGCTTGTTCTGCTGGCTGTTGTTGGCATGATGCTTATGATTTCGGCAAATGACCTGATGTCGCTTTATATGGCGGTTGAATTACAATCCTTGCCACTCTATGTGGTTGCCGCTATGCGGACAAATTCACTTCGTTCATCCGAAGCCGGATTGAAATATTTTCTGCTTGGCGCGCTGTCATCAGGCATGTTGCTCTATGGCGCGTCACTGGTTTACGGATTTGCCGGAACGACCAGCTTTGACGGTATTTCTGCGGCTGTTGCAACAGGTGCGTTACCAGTCGTCTTTGTTATAGGCATGGTATTCATGATTTGTGGCATCGCGTTTAAAATATCCGCAGCTCCATTCCATATGTGGACACCAGATGTCTATGAAGGCTCGCCGACACCGGTAACTGCCCTTTTTGCGATTGCGCCAAAGGTAGCGGCAATGGCGTTGATGATGCGCCTGACCTATGGTGCTTTTGGTCCGATAGCCGTGGAATGGTCACAGGTGCTTGTTGCTTTGTCGATCGCATCAATGGTTATTGGTGCTTTTGGTGCCATTATGCAGACTGATATTAAGCGGATGATGGCTTATTCGTCTATCGCACATATGGGCTATGCGCTTGCAGGTCTGGCGGCGGGATCGCATGCTGGTGTGCTGGGCGTCATTATTTATATGACAGGTTATATTTTTATGGGGGCAGGTACGTTTGCGATCATTTTGATGATGCGTCGTGAAGGAAAATCCGCCACGAAAATTGATGATCTGCGTGGCCTATCAAAGACTCATCCCTTATTTGCCATTGGCTTGCTGGTCATGATGTTTTCGATGGCAGGAATTCCGCCGCTGGCTGGCTTTTTTGGTAAATGGTATGTGTTTCTGGCAGCTGTTAATGCAGGTCTGATTCCGCTGGCAGTTATCGGTGTGGTCATGTCGGTTGTTGGTGCCTTTTATTATCTACGTATCATCCGCATGATGTATTTCGAAGACAGTGATGATCCGCTGGATGCTGATCTGCCGATGTCGAACCGTTTGGTGCTGACCGTGTCTCTGGCTGTGGTTCTGCTGTTCTTTGCCGGACTTGGTAGCTTGCTTGGGACGGCTGATATTGCGGCCACAACCTTGATGACGAGCAACTAGGATCAGATCATATGGTGACAAGCGCAGCTTGGACGTTTTCCACCGCCGACGTCGCCAAATCATCTTCTGATCTTGCCCGCAAGGCTGCGCTTGACGGCGCACCAACAGGAACCGGCTTTCTGGTAGGCACACAAACCGCAGGACGTGGTCGGCGTGGACGCACATGGATTTCACCACAGGGTGGGATGTATCTGTCGTTCGTTCTACGGCCTGATTATGACAAACATCTTTGGCCACTTTTGTCTTTTGTAGCGGCATTAGCCGCGCGCGAAACAATTGCGCATGTTTTGGCATCACATCGGCCTAAAGTGAAATGGCCTAATGATATTCTGGTCAATGACAGGAAAATCTGCGGTATTCTGCTTGAAGGGGTGGAGGATGCCCTGATTGTTGGAACGGGTATTAACGTGGCACCTATCAAAGCTGATACAGCCATGCCGGGGCATATACAACCGACGTCACTTGTCGATCTGGGTGATAATGTCACAACACCAGCATTGCTGGCGGCTGACTATATGGATAATCTGGCACGGCGTTATAATATGTTTAATCAAACAGCTTTTGCCCCAATTCGTGATGAATGGATGCGTCATGCCGCTTTTTTGAACCAGAATGTTACCGTTATGGACACGGGGCTAACGGGACGTTTTATTGGTATTGACGATGATGGTTCCATGATGCTGGTTGATGCATCAGGCAAGACACACCATATCACTACTGGTGATGTCGTTTTAATGGGTGATGGTAACTGATGCTTCTGGCCGTAGATTGTGGCAACACCAATATTGTGTTTGCTGTTTATGACAATACAGCTGATGTTAGCAGGCAGCTTGGATGCTGGCGCATTGCAACTGACGTCTCGCGTTCTGGTGATGACTATACCGTCTGGCTGGGGCAGATGATGAGTGCAGCCAATTTAGCCAACGATATGGTTTCGGGCATTGTCGTGGCTAGCGTTGTGCCGGAAATTACCCCGCATCTGGTGATGATGGCGCGCACCGGATTCAGTCTTGATCCAATGTTGATTGGAGATGCAGGCGTTGATCTGGGTATTACGGTTGATATTGACAATCCGTCACAGGCAGGTGCCGACAGGCTAGTTAATGCCGTGGCAGCAAAACATTATCATCAGGTTCCAGCCATTATCCTTGATTTTGGCACCGCCACAACACTTGATCTTGTGCGTGCCGATGGGGCGTATGCAGGTGGTATAATTGCACCAGGTGTGCATGTATCGGTTGATGCCTTATATAAAGCAGCAGCGCGTTTGCCACGTCTTGATGTTAAGCCATGGGATCACACTTTACCGGTTCTGGGGCGCGATACGACAAGTGCTATGGAGTCGGGTATTTTTTGGGGCTATGTTGGCATGATTGAAGGGTTGATCACGCGTCTTCGAACAGAGCAGGGCGTCGAGTTGCCAGCCATAGCCACTGGTGGATTAGCATCGCTTTTTGCGCCACATTTGCCGATGATTTCTGCAGTTGATGCCGACCTTACGCTACGCGGCCTTGTTGCCATATATAACCTTAATAATGAATCTAATTCCGCCATAACGGCGCACTCAAACAAAGTTGATTGCTAAATATGACCTATTTTTCAAAGTCTGATTTTCTATTTGTTCCGCTAGGTGGTTCTGGCGAAATCGGCATGAATGTAAATCTATACCATTATCAGGATAGCTGGTTGATGGTTGATCTGGGCATTTCATTTCCCGACGAAAGCACCCCCGGCATTGATGTCGTGCTTCCTGATTTGCAATTTATTCAGAAGCATCGTGACAAATTAGCCGGACTTGTTCTGACCCATGGTCATGAAGATCATCTGGGGGCTATCCCTTATCTGTGGAGTAGTCTTGGGTGCCCGATATGGGGGAGTGCCTTTACCCTAGCATTGCTTCGTCGCAAGCTTGCCGAGTCGCGGAATGACTATGATATTCCACTACATGAAATGGGCATGAATGCGGTTGAAAAAATCGGGGCTTTTGAGATTGAAATGATTGGTCTTAATCATTCAATTCCTGATCCAGCTGCCTTAGCCATCCGAACTGACGCTGGATTGGTTCTGCATACAGGCGACTGGAAATTTGACAAGACGCCGGTTCTTGGCACCGATACGGATAAGGATCGTCTTGCCAAGCTTGGCGATGAAGGTGTGCTTGTCATGGTTGGTGATTCAACCAATGCGATGGTTGCCGGACATACCGGTTCTGAAGCTGAGGCACGAGATGGTTTGACTGACGCTATTGGCGCGGCTACAGGCCGTGTAGCGGTAACATGTTTTGCCAGTAATATTGCGCGAATTGACTCTATTGTGAAAGCGGCGCAGGCAAATGATCGCTCGGTAGCTATTGTGGGCCGCGCATTGAATAGGGCGATATCTGCCGCGCGTGAAGTCGGATATTTACTCGATCTACCTGAATTTGTACCCGAGGGTGACATAAATCTGCTACCACGCGAAAATGTTGTCATCATTTGTACGGGTACGCAGGGGGAACCTCGAGCCGCAATGGCAAAGATTGCCGCCGGTGCGCATGAAACCGTGTCTCTTGATCCAGGTGATACGGTGATTTATTCGTCGCGAAAGATCCCAGGTAATGAAAATGCGATCAGCCGTGTGCAGGACATGCTAGTCCGTCGGAAAATCAATCTGATTACCGATGAAGATGCGCCTGTGCATGTGTCTGGTCATCCTTCGCGGGATGAAATGGTCGAAATGTATGGTCTTGTCAGACCCAAAATCGCTATTCCCGTGCATGGTACAGCGCGGCATCTTGTAGCGCATGCTGAACTGGCCGAAAGTTGTCAGGTGCCGCAAACAATCCTGCCAGACAATGGCGCGGTCATTAAGCTGAATGATGAGACGGTCAAGATTATCGATAATGTGCATACAGGCGCGATGACGCATGAACGCGGATCGATTATTGATATGCAGGCGGATATGCTTCGCGCGCGCCGCCGGATGTTGTGGAATGGTAGTGTGACAGTTAGTCTGGTACTGAACCGAACAGGGAATATTTGTATGGTGCCAGCGGTAAGCCAGACCGGTCTAGGCGAAGGTGACAAAGCTGATGATTATATCGCGGCGGCGTCTTTAGCCGTTGAGGATGCGGTTGAGCAACTTGGTAAATCAGCCCGCAAGAATGATGATTCGGTTGAGGAAGTTTCTGGGCAGGCTGTGCGCCGTGTTGCAAGAAGTATGTTTGGATTGCGCCCAATTACGCATGTTCATATCATGCGGGTGAACCAAGAGGATTTGATGGCATGATTGGCCGTATAAATCATATCGCGATTGCCGTGCCTGATGTTGAAAAGGCAGCGTTGCACTGGCGAGATGTACTGGGTGCAGATGTCAGTACAGTCGAAAGCTTGCCCGAACATGGGGTGCGTATCGTTTTTGTCAACGCTCCAAATGGTAAAGTTGAGCTTATGGAACCATTAGGCGAGACTTCACCAATCGCAATGTTTCTGCAACGCAATCCTGATGGTGGCATGCATCATATATGTTACGAAGTGTCGGATATCACCGCAGCATGTGATCATTTGACAGCCAAGGGCGCGCGCGTGCTTGGTAACGGGACACCAAAAAAAGGCGCGCATGGGAATCCGGTTTTGTTTTTACATCCAAAGGATTTCAATGGCACTTTGATTGAACTTGAAGAAGTGCGCTAGGACAGGTCATGGATATTGTATCAGGAGTCGTCGTTTATATACTTTTATGGTGGTGGGTGTTTTTGATGACATTGCCCTTTGGTGTAAAGTCACCAAAAACCGTCGAAACGGGGCATGCGACATCGGCACCCGAACGGCCTTTGATTTGGCGCAAGGCAGGGGTGGCGACAATTATCGCTGCTATTTTATTCATTATCGTTTACATGGTTATTGATTCGGGAATGATATCGCTGGATAAACTGTAATTGGCACCCCCGCGACGACCTGTCGCAGATGGCGTTAATGCGTCATGATTAATGATTTCTTGGCCAGTGTGAGGCTTCTACAATCTAGGCTGGGCGTAGAAAAACCAAACCAAAAAGAAAAAGCAAGGCTCACGCCTTGCCTTTCAAACAATCGCCAATCTGTGTTGGCTTTTTCACTCCCTAAACCCGGTCTTTGCAACCTGTTATTATTACGCTAAGCAATAAAACATCGTTTGTCGATACAAAATTATTCCTTTTTTAATAAAATAGTCATTCATATGTATTATTTGTAACAAGGCATAGTGAATTAGCTATTTAGAGGTAATCTGGCAACGTAAGACATGTCATTGTTTAATGCTGTTTTGATATGCTACGCGTTTGGGTAAATGTTTTACTTGTGAAAACGGGTGTTGATTTTAAGTGATCGGATAAAGGAGGATATATGGCCGCGCATGCAAAAATTTATCTGGCATCTGATCATGCCGGTGTTGAACTGCGCAAAGCGGTCGCTGCGCATATTGTGGCGCAAGGTTTACAGGTGGTTGATCTTGGCCCAGATGATGGCAGTTCAGTTGACTATCCAGATTATGGAGAAAAGCTAGCTATGGCATTATCTGACGATGCTGATGCACGTGGCGTTGCTATTTGTGGAAGTGGTATAGGTATTTCAATCGCTGTAAATCGTTTTCCATGGGCGCGTGCCGCATTGGTCACGTCTGCCGAAGCGGCACGTCTGTCACGTGAGCATAATAATGCAAATGTGATTGCGCTTGGTGAACGGCTGATAAGCCAGGAAACGGCGCTGGCGTGCATTGATGCGTTTCTCGCTACCGACTTTGAGGGTGGTCGTCATGCGAGGCGGGTGGATAAGTTGACGAAACTTTCGCCCTAGTTTGAGCGAAATAGTGTCGCAAATGGAATGCGCACTATGTCGGTAACATGTGTAATTATTCGGCTCCCCCTGTCGAGGAATGGTCATCGAGACCGAATTAACCAAAGGAGATTATTATGGACGATTTAAAAAGAACGATACCATCATTCGTAATGGACGGATTTTTCTCAGCACCATTAAAGGATACCGATCCTGAGGTAGCGGCAGCATTAGGGCATGAACTTGTGCGCCAGCAGGATCAGATCGAAATGATCGCATCCGAAAACATTGTCAGCACGGCAGTCATGGAAGCACAGGGATCGATTTTTACCAATAAATATGCCGAAGGCTATTCAGGTCGTCGTTATTATGGTGGCTGTGAGTATATGGACGTTGTCGAGACGTTAGCGATTGAACGCGCCAAGACGCTGTTTAAATGTAACTTTGTAAATGTGCAGCCGCATTCTGGCGCGCAGGCTAACCAGGCTGTGTTCCTGAGCTTGTTGAAGCCGGGCGATACGATTCTGGGTATGTCATTGGCTGCAGGTGGCCACCTTACGCATGGTGCGGCACCAAACCTGTCTGGTAAATGGTTTAATGCCGTGCAATATGGCGTTGATCCAGAAACCTCATTAATTGACTTTGATGAGTTGCAGAAAATTGCCGAAGAGTGCAAGCCGCAGATGATTCTGGCTGGTGGTTCGGCTTATCCTAGAACGCTCGATTTTGCCAAATTCCGTGAAATTGCTGATTCGGTTGGTGCCTATCTGATGGTCGATATGGCGCATATTTCCGGTCTGGTAGCCACCGGTGCGCATCCTAGTCCAGTTCCCCATGCGCATGTCGTGACCTCAACAACGCATAAGACATTACGTGCATCGCGTGGAGGTATCATCCTGTCGAATGACGAAGCGCTGGGCAAGAAGATCAATTCAGCTGTTTTTCCGGGGCTTCAGGGTGGTCCGTTGATGCATGCGATTGCTGGTAAAGCGGTTGCTTTTGGCGAAGCGATGCGGCCAGAGTTCAAGCAATATATCGACTCTGTTGTTGAAAATGCTCGTGTGCTTTCCGAAACACTGATCGAACGTGGCGCGGCGATTGTCTCTGGTGGTACTGACACACATCTGACGCTGGTCGATTTACGTCCAAAAGGTCTGACAGGCGATATCACTGAAGTGTCGCTTGAACATGCTGGCATCACATGCAACAAAAATGGTATTCCGTTTGATCCGCAACCACCTATGGTGACTTCGGGTGTCCGTCTGGGCACGCCAGCAGGCACAACACGCGGCTTTGCGCGTGATGAGTTTGTCGAAATCGGTCATCTGATCGGTGATGTGTTTGATGGCTTGGCAGAAAATCCGGAAGATAATAGTGCTGTTGAGGCTGTCGTACGTGAAAAAGTGCGCAGACTATGTCGGGCTTTCCCAATCTATCAATAGTGTGTACAATCATCCTCACGTCAATATATAGCGTGGGTTTGGGAAATGATTTGTCCGTTTTGTGCTAGTGAAGACACGCAGGTAAAGGACTCTAGACCTTGTGAAGACGGCGCCGCGATCCGGCGTCGCCGTTACTGTGGTCAATGTGAGTCACGCTTTACAACATTCGAGCGTGTGCAGTTGCGTGAAATTATGATCGTAAAGCGTAATGGGCGCCGGTCTCTTTTTGATCGCGACAAACTTGAACGGTCTTTCGAAATTGCCTTGCGCAAGCGCGATGTTGACCCTGACGATAAAGCTCGGTCGATCAATCAGATTGTGCGCCAGCTTGAAAGCTATTCTGACGGGGATGTGCCAAGCGAACTGGTTGGTGAATTGGTCATGACGGCGCTTAACCAACTCGATCACGTAGCCTATATACGTTACGCATCGGTATATCGAAACTTTGGAGAAGCCAAAGATTTTGAAGCCTTTGTTGAAAAAGAACTTGGTGACTAATATCCCAACTAAAAACATTGATCAAAAATGGATGCGGTATGCCATTTCCGAAGCCCGAAAGGCCGTCGGGCGCGCCGCTGAGAATCCGCCGGTTGGCTGTGTGATTATAGCTGCCTCGGGTCAACTTATCGGGGCAGGGCATACAGCGCGGACGGGCCGGCCGCATGCCGAAACAGTGGCACTGGCGATGGCAGGTCAGCGCGCGCATGGTGGCACTGCCTATGTCACGCTGGAACCTTGTGCTCATCATGGGCAAACACCCCCATGTGCTACAGCATTGATCGAGGCAGGAATCCGGCGCGTTGTCATAGCGTGTCAAGATCCTGATAGACGTGTGAATGGCAAGGGCGTGACCATGCTTCGTGCGGCTGGTATTGACGTTATTACCGATATCGGCAGTGACATGGCCTATTCTGTCATGCAGGGGTTTTTGCATCGTATGGTGCATAAGCGCCCTCTTGTCACCATCAAGACAGCGACATCATTGGATGGTGGTATTGCACTTGGGGATGGTCGGAAAGTTTGGCTGACATCACCACCAATGCGCCGATATGTCCATGTGCTTCGTAGTAAATCAGACGCGATTTTGACAGGTATTGGTACGATTCTGGCAGATGATCCAGAAATGACATGCCGGTTGCCTGGGCTGGAACATGATAGCCCGTCTCGATTTATTCTGGATAGTCAGCTTCGTTGCCCTCCAGGTGCCAAGATTCTGCAAAATAACAACGCTGTGCCAACAGTGATCTTTTGTGCTGAAACCGCGTCACCTGATGCACGGATTGCGCTTGAAAAGTCTGGCGCCGTTATTGTGCCAATGGCTGTAGATAAAGCTCAGGATGATGGTTTGCAAAAGCGGCTCGATCTGCAAAAGATTTTACGTTATCTGGGTGATGCGGGGGTGAATAATCTGCTGGTTGAGGCGGGCAGTTCTATTGTGACCAGCATAATTGCCGATGACCTGGTGGACGTTATACATTGGACGCAAAGCCAACATTTACTGGGCAGTGACGCTATTCCTGCTATATCACCCTTAAAGCTAGTGGCTTTGCCTGAGCAAACACGATATACCGAGACACATCATCAGCAAATCGGACGGGATCGCCTGACCATTCTGGCTAAATCTCTTTAGACTGGCGTAATCATAAGTAACGGATGTTTTGATGTTTACAGGAATCATTACCGGACAAGGCCATATTCTTGATATCCACGATGCAGGGGACCGGCATCTGACTATCGGATGTGACTGGGATTGCGCTTCGATTGATATAGGGGCGTCTATTGCCTGTTCGGGTATATGTTTGACTGTGGTTGCTCGTGATGCACATAGCTTTAAGGTTGAGGCATCATCCGAAACAATATCGGTGTCAACGCTTGGTGACTGGCAAAAGGGTGACAAGATTAATCTTGAACGTGCGCTTCGTATGGGAGATGAGCTAGGCGGTCATATCGTGTCAGGTCATGTCGATGGATTGGCCGAAGTGTTATCGATCACGCCTGATGGCGACAGTCATATTGTCAGTCTCAGTGTGCCTGCTGATTTAGCGATGTTTGTTGCGCCTAAGGGATCGGTTACATTAGATGGCGTGTCTCTGACAGTGAATAATGTCACTGACGATAGTTTTACTATAAATGTTATTGCCCATACGTGGGATGTGACCCAGTTTGGTGTGCTGACGGTTGGTCAGAAAATGAATATGGAAATAGATATGCTGGCACGCTATGTTGCACGCCTGAATAGCCTTAATAAGGAAGCGTAATAATGAGTCAGTCCGGTAAATCAGATATGCCCGCATTGTCCCCCATTGAAGATGTTATTGCCGATGCCAAACAAGGCAAGCTTTTCATCCTGATTGACGATGAAGATCGTGAGAATGAGGGCGATCTGTGTGTTGTGGGTGAATGGGTGACCCCGGAAAATATTAATTTTATGGCAAAGTATGGGCGCGGACTCATCTGTTTGGCTTTGCCACGCGAAAGAACGGATGCGCTGGGTCTTGGCATGATGGAGCGACGCAATGAATCGCGGCATCAGACAGCGTTTACAGTTTCGATTGAAGCGCGGGAAGGCGTTACAACAGGTATTTCAGCTGCGGATCGTGCCCATACGATTCGTACAGCTATCGACCCGCAACGAAGTGAAAAAGACATCACCACGCCAGGACATATTTTTCCGCTTATTGGCCGCGATGGTGGAACGCTTGTTCGGGCAGGGCATACCGAAGCTGTTATCGATATCGCACGGGCAGCTGGATCGGAAAATCCATCAGGTGTTATTTGTGAAATTATGAAAGATGATGGCGAAATGGCACGTCTTAATGATCTGCTACCTTTTGCCAAAAAACATGATTTAAAAATTGGCACTATTGCCGATTTAATTGCGTGGCGTCGCATGAATGAAACGTTGATTCAAAGGTCAGTGGAAACGGACTTCGCCTCACAGACAAGCGGCTCATGGCGGATGATTATCTATGTAAATACGATCTCGGATGTTGAGCATATAGCTCTTGTGAAAGGTGATATTTCCGGAGATGACCCTATTCTGGTGAGAATGCATGCCCTTGACTTGATGTCTGATGTGCTTGACGAGGCGTCTCCTTTCCGGAATGGCCGTGAGTTGCAAACAGCTATGCGTGTGATTGAGAATAATGGGCGCGGCATTATTGTTGTGCTTCGTGAATCGTCAAATGCTAGCCTGTCATCAATGGTAAGCCAGCGGGTGATGCAAGATGCCAATAGCGGTGATAATCCGGGACATGATTTGCGTGAATATGGAGTAGGTGCGCAAATTCTTGGTGATCTTGGCGTTTCAAAAATGGTGCTGTTATCAAATTCCAAGCCAAATGTTATCAGCCTGGATGGATACGATCTGGAGATTGTTGACTGGAAGCCGTTGAATGGAGAAGGGCAGTAATGTCAGGACATTTTCTAATTGTTGAAGCGCGCTTTTATGGAGCGCTCGCTGATGCTCAGAAGGCAGGTGCCATAGCCGCCCTTGATGACCAAGGCGCAACGCACGAAACCATTTCTGTGCCGGGTGCGCTTGAAATTCCGGCAGCGATTGCCTTTTACGCATCCAGCGACAAGCGCTTTGACGGTTATGTTGCACTAGGCTGTGTTATTCGAGGAGAAACAAGCCATTATGACACTGTTTGCAATGAGTCGGCGCGCGGACTTATGGATTTGGCGCTGGCAGAAAATCTAGCCATTGGTAACGGTATCATCACGGTTGAAGATGAAGATCAAGCATGGGCACGTGCTGATAAAAGTCGTAAAGACAAGGGTGGTGATGCTGCACGCGCGGCTCTGGCTATGGCAAAACTGAAACAAGATGTAGGTATCTGATCATATGGCAAAAGAAAATGCTGAACTGAAACCTGTTCCTGTTCGCCGGCGATCTGCATCGCGTGTGTCTTCGATACAGATATTATATCAATCACAGATTACTGATCGCGCCTCGGTTGATTTTGCACCGGATTATCTGACGCATTATGCGCCGGATGTGTCAAAATCCTTTCGGGTTAAAGATCTTGATCACGAGCATCTGAATGCCCTTTATACAGGCGTTGAAAAAGAGATGGTGCTATTAGATGAGGATATTGCCGATTCTTTGGCAAGTGGATGGAGTATTAAACGTCTGCCATTGATTGAGCTGACTTTGTTACGATGCGGGGCTTATGAGTTACGTTTCATGCCGCATATACCAGCGCGTGCTGTGGTTAGTGAATATGCGGCTATCAGCGATGCCTGTGGCTGCGAAGTTGCGTTTGTGAACGCAGTTCTAGACCGTTTATCGCGTATCGTGCGGACGGTTGAGATGGGTACAGCTTAACGTTTGGGAGTCTATTCTTCGGTTGCGCGACGTCGCTTAAGATTCTTGAACACCTGATCAATCACACCATATGTGTTGCCAGGTGTTGGCGTCTTTTCATCAATATGGGCGATCGATATGCCTGAATCTTCGTCAAGTACGTCAACAGCGCGGACAATATCATTTTTATCTACCGTAAACATAACCACAGTGCGGGATGTTGTTTGATTCAAACCAGCAACAGGTTCTTCCATTATCTGAGAAACATAGTAGGTTTTGCCAGACCCGAAAGCACCATCAAAGCTAGGTTTTCCGAGAATGAAAATCAAATCGGATTTCGTGCTTTTGCCAAGTTCAATCTTTGCCAGTTCGGCTTCATCAATGTTATGTCCATGAGAACTGATGCGCGACTCACATCCAATAGTGCTCAGCATTACGATGCTCAATAGGCTTAAAGAAGAAAGTGCGCGCAAAACTGTCATGGGTGCAAATGTTCGTCTGGTCATAGCCACGTTCCTAGGATATAGACATGCATAGTCATATAGATAGCCAACATAACGAGATGTTTGTAAAATGAACAGTAAAGAAAATGGATGGCTGAAACAAATGCTTGGGTTTGGCAGGAAAAAACAGGAAACGATTGCTGAAATCCTGTATGCGCAAGCCATTACCATAGCCAGAGCACCCAAGCTATACATTGATTATGGTGTGACGGATGATGTTGACGGTCGTTTTGACGCCTTGTGTCTGGTTGTGATGCTGGTTATGCGCCGACTTAAAGACATAGAGGGCGGTAAGGACATCAGTCAGGATCTTTTCGATTCGATGTTTGCTGATATGGATTTATCGTTGCGCGAAATGGGCGCAGGTGACATTGGCGTGTCAAAACGTGTACGTGTCATGGCCGAAGGTTTTATGGGGCGGTTGGAAAATTACGCATTAGCCCTTGATACAGGGGATGATGACATGCTTGCTTCGGCATTGGCGCGAAACCTTCTGCGTACCCCAGAAGCGGTGGATCAGGTGGCACAAAGCGGTCTGGTTGATTTCGTGCGAACCCTAGCGCAAAAAATTGATACTGTGTCTGCACAAGATATGCTTGCAGGTCAGATGCATATTGAGCTCTAGATCAGACAGTTTCTATTGGATAACAGCTTAGGTGCTATATAATAGCTGGATATGGCGTTTGTCGTCATAATGTGATTGCCTGATAGCCTTAACGAATGGTTTTTGAAATGCCGGTTTTTTCTCTATCTGCTGAGCTTGCCGCTGAAACTATCAAGCCGGACGCTACCTATCGATGCAAAATCATTCCTTCAGAAGATGAAATTGATATGTTGTTGGCGCGCTTTGATTATATTGCTGTCAATGATCTTGTAGCCGAGTTGCAAATCCGCAAAGTGGCGCGTGATTGCTGGGATATTCAGGGCAGGTTAACCGCCGATGTGGTGCAAAGCTGTGTCGTAACTGGTGAGCCATTAGCGGAAAGTGTAGATTTTACGTTAGAAGAACGTTATGTTCGCTTAATTGACGATACAACGTCAGTCGAAGTTGATTTAGACGGAGTGGAACCGCTAAAAAACGGCTTTATTGATTTAGGCGAAATGGTGATGCAGTCGCTAGCGTTAGCTGTCACAGCATGGCCGCGCGCAACCGGTGCGGCTGAATATACCGAGCCTGAGCCGGTAAAGAGTGATCACCCATTTGCTGGATTGGCAGCTATGAAACAGCCAACCAACAAAAATTGACCAAGTAACCTGGAGAGCAGTCTGTCCAAGAACATTAAAATAGCACTGGACGCCATGGGCGGCGATAACGCGCCCGAGATTGTCATCAATGGTGCTGAACTCATCAAACAACGATTGCCGCATATTGACCTCGTTTTTGTGGGCGATGAAACCCAGATCCGTGGATTTTTGGCACAGACAAAACATCTGGCTAATGCAGAGGTTCTGCATGCTGTTGATGCGGTATCACCAGATGATACCGCCTCGCAAGCTGTACGCAGGGGTAAAACGACATCAATGTGGCAGGCTATTGCCGAAGTTGCAGATGGCCGCGCTGACGCTGTTGTCTCGGCAGGTAATACAGGCGCTCTAATGGCGATGTCGAAATTACAATTTCGGACAATGCCCGGCGTTACTAGGCCAGCTATTGCCGGGTTGTTGCCGTCGGAAAAAGATATTGTCTGCATGCTTGATTTGGGCGCAAACCTTGAAGTTGATGAAGAAAACATGGTGCAATTTGCCCTTATGGGACAGGCTTTCTATCATAGCTTGACCGAAAAAGAGCGTCCGGTTGTTGGCTTGCTGAATGTGGGTGAGGAAGAACAAAAGGGGCATGAATATTTGCGTCTGGCATCACAGCAACTATCCGACCCCGATCTTGGCGTGAATTATTATGGTTTCATCGAAGGATCCGATCTTGTTAAAGGGGAAGTCGATGTTGTCGTTGCCGACGGGTTTTCGGGTAATATTGCCTTGAAAACAGCTGAAGGCGTGGCGCGGTTGTTATCATCATTTTTGCGTCGCAGTTTTACCTCAAGCATATTGTCAAGGCTGGGCTATCTACTTGCACGCTCTTCGATGAAAGAATTACGCAGAAAAATGGATCCGCGGCGTTATAATGGTGCGGTGTTTCTTGGTTTGAACGGCATTGCTGTAAAATCACATGGCGGAACCGATGCGCTAGGCTTTTCAAATGCTATCGATGTAGCGGCAAATTTGGTCGATCACGGGTTTATACCGGATGTAAGCAACGCCATTGAAAAAGCTGCACTTATACGAGAAAAAAGGAAACTATCTGATGTCGAATAAGTCTGTTTTAATGACATCTGTTGGCTCGTATTTGCCCGAAAAGGTAGTTTCAAACAAAGAACTTTCAACTTATGTCGATACAAGTGACGAATGGATTCGCCGTCGAACAGGCATCACACAGCGTCATGTCGTTGGCGAGAATGAGAAGACATCCGATCTTGCCCGCAAAGCCAGCCAAGAAGCGTTGGAACATGCTGGTTTAACAGGTGCTGATATTGATTTGATCATTGTTGCCACATCTACGCCGGATGATACCTTTCCGTCAAACGCCACCAAGCTACAATATCAAATTGGTGCCACCACTGCGATCGCGTTCGATATTCAGGCGGTTTGTGCAGGCTTTATCTATGCCTTGGATGTTGCCGATGCGATGTTACAATCTGGTCGTGGTAAACGTGCCCTTGTTGTTGGTGCCGAAAGCTTTTCAAAAATTCTCGATTGGAAAGACCGATCAACCTGTGTGCTGTTTGGCGATGGCGCCGGTGCTGTTGTTCTTGAGATAGAGTCCGACGTTGGGGATTTTGGTATCAAATCGTCGATACTTCATGCAGATGGAAACTATCGCGATATCCTTTATGTTGATGGTGGGCCGTCCAGTACAAATGATGTGGGCCATGTGCGCATGGAGGGCAAGGAAGTTTTCCGTCATGCGGTTGAAAAGCTGTCAGCAGTTATGGATGAAGTGCTGGAAGCCGCCAATATGACCGCAGCTGATGTTGACTGGCTGGTGCCGCATCAGGCAAATATTCGTATTATTGACAGTATGCAGCGTAAGATGAAACTGCCTCAAGATCGCGTTGTCCGTACCGTTGACCGGCATGCAAATACATCGGCTGCCTCAATACCTTTGGCTTTGGCAGACGCTGTTCGGGATGGACGAATCAAGAACGGACATGTGCTGGCACTTGAAGCCATAGGTGGCGGCCTCGTGTGGGGTGCCGCTCTGGTGAAGTATGGTCGGCCGCAACAATAAATAAATTTTTGCTATCTTTTTAGTGCAATGGTAAGATTTCTTTGATTAAATATTCCATAGTTTTAGAAACTAGTTGTAAAATTCATTTGTTGAATTGACCCTCATGTGGAAAGAAAGTAGCTTTTTGTAATGTCAAAGACCCTAACACGCGCTGATCTTACCGAAGCTGTTTACCGTAGCGTCGGACTCTCAAGAAACGAATCCTCCGATCTGGTGGAAGCTGTGATTGAAGAAATATGTTCTTGCCTAGAATCAAATGAAGAAGTCAAACTTTCTTCCTTTGGGACATTCTCGGTTCAATCAAAGACTGAGCGTGTTGGCCGCAATCCAAAAACAGGTGTTGAGGCCGTGATCACACCGCGGCGGGTTTTGTCGTTCAAGCCGTCACATATTCTGAAGAATCGTGTTGATGCATCGCAATGACGGGTAAGGCTGACGACGCATTCCGGACAATTTCCGAAGTTTCCAAAATGCTGGACATCCCAGCTCATGTGTTGCGTTTCTGGGAAACAAAATTCAGCAGTCTTCGCCCGCTCAAAAGAAGCGGGGGGCGCCGCTATTACCGCCCAACCGATGTGGCCTTGTTAGAGCGCATCCGTGATTTACTGTATAAAGACGGGTTTACAATCAAGGGCGCGCAAAAATTTATGCGTAGCAAAACTGAATTGCCACATGATCTTGATAGTGTGATTAGTCAGGCTAGTGATGCTGACAATGATCTGGCCGCTGCGCTGGCACTTTTGCAAGAAGCCAGAAGCGATATTGCCAGACTGAAATTGGCGTTCGCCTCTTAAATTTTTTCACTGTGAATTTTGGTTTATGTGCGGCGCCTTGGTGTCGATGAAAACAGCGTTGCGCTGACACCTTGCCATGGTTATAAGAAGATCATGGTCCGGAGCGTAGCGCAGCCTGGTAGCGCACTATACTGGGGGTGTAGGGGTCGTGGGTTCGAATCCCGCCGCTCCGACCATTTCAAACCTCATTAAATACCAATAAAACAAAGACATACAGGCGTTTTTTTGTTTTATCTTGTTTATATTAATATCATCTAATATGGTTATAATATCGATAAAGTGTAGACATAGTGTAGACACGGGAGGGCTGTACCCCCCCCCATTTTGATATTTGACCGGAGCCTGATGAAACAAAAGTTAACAGCATCTGTAATAAGTAAGCTCAGTTGCCCTAACAATAAGGCGCAGATCAAGTTCTTTGACACCGAGGTTACCGGTTTGGCGGTTCGTATTACGCGAAATGGTGCCAAGACCTTTATTTTTGAACGGCGTCCAAAAGGTACCAGCGTCGCACGGCAGGAAAAAATTGGTCGCTGTAGTGATTTCAGCATTGAGCAAGCGCGAAGTATTGCTAGACAAAAAGCGGTCGATTTTGAAGATCCTGATTATTTGCAAAAGGTCTTTGAGACGAAAACGCGGCTAACCTTCAAAGATGCCTATGAACAATATGTCTCGGTTCGCATGTCAGCGTTGGCGCAAACTACGCGCGAGAAGCAAATTGGATTGTTTCAGCGTGAAGTTCTGCCCACTATGGCGGATATACCTTTGGAGTCATTTGTAAGGAAGCATTTGTCGAGCATTACACTGCCGATCCAGCAAAGTGGCCGTCAAGGTACAGCATCTGATGTTTGGAAATCCGTCTCTGCGTTTCTGACGTGGTGTGTGAAGCAGGGATATCTCAGCATAAATCCAGTACTTGGTGCCACGCCTGAATTTCAGGTGGCAAAACGCGAACGAAAACTGACCTTGGACGAATTGGCTTCAGTATGGCGTGCGGCTGAAGCACTAACACCTGTAAGATGTTCCGCGGTCAGGCTGCTATTACTCCTTCCCTTTCGAAAAACCGAATTTACGCGTTCTGTTTGGGATGAGTTTGATGGGGAAATGATGAATATTCCGAGTGAAAGAACAAAGTCAAAACGCGCTATTTCTCTTTATTTGACTGATTTTGCCAAGAAACAACTGCCATTACGCCGTAATGACAGTAACCTAATCTTCACTACCAATGGGCAAGTTCCTACTAGGCTTGATGACAAGCTCCTGAAACGCTTGATCAAGCTTGCAGATGTTGAGCCATTCGGTTGGCATGACAATCGGCGCACTTTTTCTACAAACTTGAATGATCTTGCTGGAGCAGACTATTTGGCCATTGAAGCATGTCTGAACCATCAGGTTGAGGCGCAGAGGGGAGTCAGTGGTGTTTATAATCGAGCTACTTATGCGGAGAGGATGCAAGCTGTTCTGCAACAATGGTCTGATAAGGTAGAGGCAGCAGTTGACTAGTAAACCGTATTTGGATGAAAGCAATAATATGTCTGAAAATAAAACTATTGAATTGATTGATAAATGGGAACGATTTTTGGAACGTCAGAACATTGCTGATGCATACTATAGTTTTTTAGATACAGGAAAATTATCACCACTGGCAAAGTTATGCATAGCTTCGCCTGAAAATTCTGCTTGGTTAATGAAAGCCATAGAAATGCTTGAAGATAATCGCGGATATCCTTGGGTAATAAAACAGCAAATTACTAAATTGGGTCACAAAGAGTCAGATAGTTCAAATCCAAATGGACGGCCTCCAGACTTAGATGAAATAGTAGACTCTCGTTTAATTTTTATAAAAGTAGCTATAGAAAAATATGAAAACTTGTTCCTTTGGGGTGGTCATAAAAAAGTTACTAAGAAGATGTTGATTGATAAAATCTGGGGAGAAGAAGAACTCCCTAAAATTGTGCCTCTTAATCCTAGCCTTTCGGCTAAATATGATCTTTTGGCGAGGGCTAGATGCCATCAACCAAAAGATTGTGATGAGCTCGAAAAAGCTCATATAATTTTAATGGATAATGATAGGGACTATATGGAAGCTTTAGCAGCATCTGAGTTTTTGAAACTTTCCAATTAACTCCTACTTTAACTAATTTTATTGGAAATCCAGATGTATCAATTTGGTGTCTCAAAACGCAATTGGAGATACTAATGATACAGTTACTTACCAGAAAGAACGCCGCCGCATATCTTAAAACTAAAGGTATACGGTCATCTCAAGCCACTCTAGCCCGCCTCGCAATGGGAGGTAATGGCCCCCAATACGCCCTGATTGGCCGTACAGCCTATTACAAGCCTGAATGGCTTGATGTGTGGCTAGAGGGAGAACTTGTGCCCCACAGCCATTCTATGGCGCATATGACGGCACAGAACGGGGAGGGCGCGTAATGTCTGACCTCACAAAACATATAGGAATTGTTGCTCGTCATTACTGGGGTGAGCCAAACATCAAATCAAGCAACGGGTCTGACCTGAGGTTTGGCACAAACGGCTCCAAATCTGTGGACTTGGATAAAGGCTGTTGGTTTGATCATGAAAATGAAGTCGGCGGCGGCGTTGTTGACCTTGTGCGCCGTCAGGAGGGTATTCCAGATGGTGCGCCGGTAGCGCATATCTTGCATGAAAAGTTTGATATTCAACCGCTATCAGTGCCAGTTTTGAGTCAAGCTTCAAAGCTGAATGAGACATATGACTATATCGACGCGCAAGGCGAATTGCTTTATCAGGTTCAGCGTTTACATCCTAAATCGTTTAGGCAACGACGCCCCGATAATAATGGTGGTTGGATTTACAACCTCAAAGGCGTTCCTTTGCTACCTTATCGGCTACCAGCTCTGCTCGGTAATCAGCAAGGCTCAATATTCATCGTTGAAGGTGAGAAGTGCGCTGACGAACTATCACGCCTAGGCCTGCTAGCTACAACCAATAGCGGTGGTGCAGGAAGCTGGAAGCCAATCCTGAACCACCATTTTCAGGGGCGGAATGTTGTGATTATTCCAGATAATGATGATGCAGGCCGTAAGCATGCTCAGCGGGTCGCTCAAAATCTTTTTGGGTTAGCAAATAGCCTAAAAATATTGGAATTGCCCGGATTACCTGAAAAGGGCGATGTTATCGATTGGCTGACGAATGGCAATAAGCCTCAGGATCTGGTCAGATTAGCCGATCAAGCCTCGATTGTTGATCAGCCACCAATTGAAAGTGTTGATGAGGACAAAGATTACTACAAGTTCTTGACTGTTGAAGACCTGTATCGTTTGCCCGAGCCAAGACCTCTTGTTGAGGGTTTGATCTCAGAAAATAGCTTCTGCGTTATGTATGGTGCCCCCGGAAGCGGTAAATCGTTTTGCGCCCTTGATATTGGGTTATCTATCGCTTGTGGAATGCCGTGGCATGATAAACAGACTCAACAGGGCTCAGTGCTGTTCATAGCGGGGGAGGGTGTTGGCGGTCTTAAGCGTCGCGTCAAAGCGTTTCAGCGCCATCACGGGCTGGATGCGGTGGGATCCTTCCTAATACTCCATCAGGCCGTAAACTTTCGGGATGAATCAAGTGTACAGCGTCTACTCCGGTCAATTGACCGTACCGGTGGAAATTTTAACGCTGTATTTGTTGATACTGTGGCCAGAGCCTTGCCCGGCAGCGATGAGAATAGTGCAACAGATATGGGCGCGTTTGTTGATACATGTGACCGTATTAGGCATCACACGGGCGCTGCGGTGATAGGTGTCCATCACTCAGGAAAGGACATGAGCCGCGGTATGCGCGGCTCCAGCGCCTTGCTTGGGGCTGTTGATACGTCAATTGAGGTAAAAAACACCGACGGTGTGATCCGCCTCAAAAACGAAAAGCAAAAGGATCACGCTGAGCATCAGCCCATTTATCTTAAGATGAGCGAGGTGGGACTTCTAGATGGCTCCAGCGTGGTGCTAGAGCTAATCAGCAGTGATGGTGGCCAAAACCCCCTAAAACGTCCGAAATTTCGCACTGCTCATCAATATGCAGCGTTTCAGGCGCTACGAAACCTTTTGATAGATAAAAAGGTCAAGAAAGTCCCTGTGAGTGATTGGCATAAGGCGCATGCGGGTAAATCTCCAGACTTGAGCTCAGACAAGCGCAGAGGCGCAAGGCAGCAGTTGCAAGACAAAGGTTTAGTTGTAATCAACGATAGTATGGTTTGGATAAACCGAGAGGTAGAGGAAACTATGGAGCCTTATCACGACACAAAAGACTAAAATCCGGCACATAATGTGGGTGGGGTGGGGTACCCCCTATGGGGTACCCACCAACCCATATGTGCTTGAGGTGGGTGGTTAATCCACCCCAAGCAGAACAAGCCGCCACAAGCAGGATAAGGGCGATCTCAAAAGCACATAAGAGGAATAGGGTGAGTTTGCGGGTCACTTGATAAATCCCTAATATCAATCAAACCTTATGATTGTGCCGTCTTCAAACATAATCTGATCTAAATCAGCTTCCATAAGCACTAAATTAGGTACGATAGACGCTAAACGCGATGGAACATCTGAAACAGCCATACCGGTGTTATACTTGCCTCTTTGAACAATTGTCTCACTTGGTTGAATTCTGAGGTCACCAGTTCCTGCTTGAAGACGCCATTAGGCGCTGCGGACGTGCAAATGGTCGTGCATTCGGCTTTCTGCGCGAGTCAGTAGGCCGCTACTTAGGTTATTAGGGGGTAGAAATGTTAAATAGGCTATTTGTCCGAACTCTGACCTTCTAGGATACGCCTTATACGTTTTAATTCGATAGAGTGTGTGTCTAAACCAAGATTGCGTCTGATAAAGCCTATTAGCCAAACAACGCAAATGCCCATTACCAAATAAACAGTAACTTTGAGCCAGAGTATTATCTGGTCTATCTGAGCAAAGATATCATTGATGATTTCAGTCATAGCGTTGATACAGCCCAATACCTCTAGTTGAATAGGTTTAGAAAGATGGGTATCAAAATGAAGAGGGTCATTAGAATTTCTCAAATGGTTCTAAATGAGACTTTTCCATAATTCTATAGCTTATCCTTTTGCCAAAGCGTCCGCCATTTCGTGATTGGTGTCGCTGTGCCCTTGTTCGTCTTGCCTAACAGCAATTATGACATCCCTGAGTTTAGCCGTCTTAGGCAGCCCATAATAGTCTTTTGCGATATCCGGCGCGTCAATATTTGTAGCTTTGTCCGAGTCTATTTGATCTAAATATTCTGTGTAACTAATTACAGCCTGCTCCTCAAAATAACCGACCATACGGTGTGCCGTTTTTGGAAAAAATACGTACAGAATGAAGTAAAAATGCCAAAAAAAGAATTGGGCTAATAGAATAATAGCCCTCTCTAAAGCATTGGGTTTGGCGATTTCAATAAAAATCATCAAATGCATTCGCTCATTTTCTGCCTCATCAAGTAAAGTCTTTATCCAGCCCTTTTCATCTTGTTTCATTTTCCTCAGAGAACTTAGATGATTCCACATGCCCGCAACCATACCGGGAACTCCAGCAACTGTCTCAAGAACAACCGCCCTATGGCCGTATCGTTTTGCAAAAAAGGTGTCAGCGAACCACCTAAAAAACATTGTTACAGCTAATGCGAACCTGTCAGAAAAATCACTTGGAGCGCGGTGTTGCATTTTTATTACCTCGAATATAAGTCGTTTGTTATAAGAGCCAAGGGCTGTAACCTAATGTATATAAGTTGGAAAATAGTTCCGAGAAACACAACTATGTAATATAAGTAAACCGATCCTAATTTTTAAAAAAGTGAGGCTAACTGAGTGCTTGGTATGACCTCTGGCTCCTTACATATTATTTATTTAGTCTGAATTTGCGATAAAACAAGGCCAGCGCATAGACTGGCAAATAATCACCAATTTAACCTTCCGTATTGGCTTACTGCGGGGGGAGATATGACCTTTTTTATCTTTTGACCCTTTTCTCTAATTTTAGATAAGAAGCTGCAGTAAGTGTCAGACGCATTTTCCGATTATTCGGGATTTACGCCAGTTTCACGTAACGCGCCGGGATCTGGAACGATATGGGGCATGCGCCTTGATCTCATTTCAAATTGATCAAGAATTTGAGAATTTTCGTCTGTTAAGATAGCTGCGAATTGGAAAATCTGGCCAAACATTTGGTTTAAGTCAGAGGTTTCCGTATCGTAGAAAATATAGTTTTTCATTTAGCTAATCAGCTTGATTTGTATTTTGATTAAGTATCTTATAAGGCTTGAACCGTTAAGGTTATTTGGCTGGGAGTGCAATGTGAATCAAATAGGTAAGTGGTTTGAAGCGGTTTTAGGACCATTAATTGGTTATCTTAAGATTGAAGGATTTGGTCCCTTTTTGGCGTTTGCAATTTTAGTTGTTGGAGCAATAGTTATTGCACTTATTTTATATCATTTTAGTGTTTTTTATAGAAGGCTCAATAACGCAATTTCGGCGCTTCAAAATTGTGAAAATGAAGAAGAGTTTTATAAAAATTTTGAATCAATAAATGGATATTTCAATAATAATTCTGGGCTGGGAGTTTGTTGGAGGGAGTTTACAGAGACTATAATTCACCCTCACGTTGCTAGGCCCGGTGGGACAGATCCTATAATACGAAACACCTCTCGCCCGGGTGATTTTTTTGATGCAGAGGCTGCTGGATTCGTTACGCCAACACTGAGGATAATGCCAAACATATTTGTTGGTGTTGGCTTGTTCCTTACTTTTGCTGGGTTGATAGCAGCTTTATCAACGGCCACGACAGCGATGTCGGGCGGTGCTGATCAAATGCAGGTCGCACTCAGAGATCTGCTTTATACCATATCTGCAAAATTCTATACTTCATTGATCGCTTTGGGAGTTTCAATCTTTCTAACTATTATTTTCAGGATTTTGGAAACAAAAAGATCTGTTCTGTTTAAAAAATTAAACGATAAAATTGAAAGGGGAATGCACTTCGTTTCAGTTGAAGAGATCGCATACAGCCAACTAGAAGAGATGAAAGAACAAAAGATCCAGCTCCAGCAATTTAATACAGATCTGGCGATGAAACTTGGAGATCACATTGAAACAGCTGTAACATCGGCAATGAGCCCTGTTGTAGATAAGTTGAGTTCAATGGGAGAGAATATGGGGCAAAGTAACATTAAGGCAATGCAGGAAATTGGCGACGCTATTGCCAAAAATGTTCAAGGAGCTGCAGGCGAAAGTTTAGGCCACTTGTCTGATAGGCTTGATAACCTAACAACTGTACTTGGCGATATGTCATCAAACCTTTCCAAGAGCACAAGTGAGTTTGAGAATGATATAGCCAATGCACTGACGAGTATGAAATCAGGTTTAGAGGCTATGGCGTCAGATCTGCAAAGTAATGCCGCGCAAACATCCGATATACTTTCTGAAAAGCTTGAGGGTCTTGCTGATAGCCTATCAAATGCAGCTGAGAACATTAAGGTTAGCCTTGAAGCAGGGGCAGGAGAGGTGTCTGGTGAGCTTGAAAGAGCAATCGAAAGGCTAACTGAGGCCACTGATAGAAGTGCAGACAAGATGGGCTCTGCTGTTGACGGTATTAACGATGCAGTGAAGGGCATTGCCAGCTCTCTCGAAGATGCTTCGGGGCAAGCTGGTGAATTAGCAAAGGCCCGAATGGAGGAAGCTGGAGCCTCCGCAGCAAATACGTTTTCAGAAGCGGGGCAAAAAATGTCTGACGCGCTCGAGGTGGGTATGGAAGAGCTCAGTACTGCAATGGCAGGCTTTGAGCAGAGTCTCGGTCAAGCCTCAGAAAATATGCTTAAAATGAATGATGAACTGGGCAACACATCTAAAGTGGTTTCAAAGACTAGTTCAGATTTAGATAGTAGCGTAAAGGCTCTTAAAGAGGCATCAGGTAGCGTAAGCGGCGCAATTAGTCCAGCGTTAAATGCTGTTGAAAGTATTCAGTCTGCGGTGAGGCAGATGGATGAAAAGGTGAGTTCAGCAGCTAGTCGTGTCAGCGAAGCTGTTGAGAGGCTTGAGACGGAAATGCGCCTCAGCGGGGAGTCTTGGGAAGAGCATTCGAAAAAGTTTGACGGGGTTAATGAGAACCTTGGGGCAGTGTTCAGTAAAGTTAACTCTCAGATAGAAGAGAGCCAGAGCAGGATGAGAGATTTCGTGATTGGTGTTGACGGCGCATTCAGAAACGCCTTGGCTGGTCTCCAAGAGGCTGTAGAAGAACTAGCTGATGAACGAAAAGCTGGAAGAGATTAGTGTTAGATGGGTGGGGCAAGAAGAAATAGAAAATCACGCAACGAGGCAGACGAGTCTTATTTTGTGTCTATGACTGATATTATGATTGGTATGCTGTTCGTTTTCATTCTGATCATTATGTACTTTTCTTACCAATTGAAGATTCAATCAGAGGCTCAAGATGATTATGCGCAGTCGGCAACAGATCATCGCACGCAGATTCTTGACGAGTTGAAAGATTATTTAGAGGGTAACGGTCAGATTAAAATTGAGATAGATGCAGAGCAGGGTATCCTAAGAGTTCCAGAGGGGGTGTTGTTTGACTCTGGTGTTGCCGATATTCTGGAAGGAAGCAATGCAGACTTCTTCTCGGCCAAGCTGGCAGCAGCTTTTGCGGCTGTCATTAGGTGCTCCGTTCTAAATGAAGGGCTAAAAGTTTTTGATGGTTCAGAAAAATGCAGGTCTAAAAATGTTAACCGAGCATTTATTGAGTCAATATTTATTGAAGGGCATACTGACAACAGCCCCATAAGGGGCGGTCTTAGAGGCAACGTCAAGATCAATTCAAATCTCCGATTATCAGCGCGGAGAGCTACAAATACCTACGAAAATATGATTGCGAAAAAGCCAGTCCTTGAAGCGTTTAAGTCGCCTAAAAACGAACCCGTGTTTGCGGTGTCAGCATATGGTAAGACACGCCCAATTGACACTAATTCCACATCCTCAGGTAAAGCAAACAACCGCAGGATTGATATTAGGTTACTGATGTATATTCCAGAAAACAGTGCGGCGTTATTTGATTACAGGAAAAGGTTGGAGACTTTCTATGAGCTCAACTGATATCTCTGAAATTGACGTAAGCTTTAAGCTACATTTGCCGACGTTTTCTGCAAGATCAGAATCTACAGCGAAGGCAGAGAAAATTATCAAAAAATATGGCTCTATTGTGCCAAATGTACCTGAAAACATAGAACATATTATTCAGAAGGCAAAAGAATATTTCAGTTCAAGTAACGCGGAAAAATTGACTGAAAAAGAGTTGAGAGCAGTTGCATTTGAAAGTTTGTCTAGAGACGAGGGTGATAGGTTTTTCTTTAACCTTTTAAAAGCTGTTGATGAAGCCAAGTCACGCCGGGTTTTTTCTGCTTTGTTTTCCTCTTATATCATGAATTTTAATAAACATGATGAGCGTATTGCTCAAGCTGCCAAACTCCTAAAAAAGCACCAAAAGACTTTGTCAAAAAGCTGGGTGAGACGGCTTGAAAACTTTGATTTGCTGGCATTCAAAACTATTGAAACATCGCTTGCCAAAAAAATTATGGAAGAGGGCAATGACCACTCAGTGTTTGATCGTGCTGGCCTTACTGGAGCATTTTCAGCGAGTCGACTGGTTCAGAGCAGCCTTATCGAATTGGCTAACCAAGTTGCCAAGCGGATAAAAGGTGGCAATACAGACGCCTTATATGATTTTTTAAAGATAGTATGTGTTGGGGACAAAATTAAACAGCATGCTGGTGCGGCAGCTATGATTGCATCACTTAAGCCTTTTATCGACTCTTCGCCGCCAGTGCATTTAAAAGGTCTACTGCAGAAAGTGTTTATCGGTTCTTTCTCTGACCCAAGGATCACTCTAAACCAGTGGCCTGAAATTCCGGCCCATTTGGGCGGCACTAATTTGCGAACCTCATGTATTGGACTTATTAAGAAATGGTTAAATTTTGAGGCGATTGAATTATTCTTCAAGGTTATTGCTGAACACGCTCCTGACGAGCAGTTCGAGCCTAGAAGAAACCTTTGGAAGTCATACTTTGATCAAGAGTTTGTGGTGGATGCTCATATTATTTTAGGACAGAGCGCCGCCTTGACGGCTAAGCGATTAAAAAGAACGGATGATGCTGCTCACGGATTAATATGGGGTAACCTGTCAGGGGCAAACCCTGATCAATCTGTTTTATTGATGCAAATTGGAGATTTAACTGTTGCCGAGTGGAGTCATAATGGAAAATTTAGAGCTTGGGATCCTGACTCACCTAAAAAGCCGAGGTTTTACCGCAACTCTTACAGCGCTTCAGAACTTAGGCTGGGTTCAAACAAAATTAGAAACAAGAATGGTTCTTATGGAGACGGTATAGTTCATCTGGGTGATTGGGTGCCAAGAGCTAAGGCCTACGTTAACCAAGCAACTGGAATTCGCTTGTCGAGGAAAATACGATGAAACAATTTCACTCTTCAATCCAAAGTGACTGTGTCGAGCTGAGGCTCAAGACTGTTTCAAAAAAAATTTTACGAAAAGATAGCGAGTCAATCGAAAACGTTTCAGAGTGGATCGGTTTGTCTCGCTTTGATCAGGTAGAGGCACTTGGCACACTCTTCGCTGCAATGGAAGAAAACTCGGGTAGTTTTGAAAGGTTGGATAGTGACGAAGGGTATCGCGTTTCATTTGATTTTGTCTCAACTCTTAACGAAGCGCAGGCATTGGCTTTAGGTCTTCCAAAATCTTTTCCCTATTCAATAAGAATAAAAAGTATCAGTAATATAGGGTCAAAGAACTATTCGCTCGACTGGATTGCCTATGGTAATGGGCGCCAGTTAAACGTGAGTAGAGTTGGCTGTTTCTTGTATCAGGGTAATGAGGTTTTCAAGTTAAACGCTGATATATGGAAGATCATTGAATGTATAGATGAATTTAACTCAAGTGGTTTAGATGACTTTGACTCAAAGACTTCCTTTGTGTCTGAACTGAGGTCACTTTTGCCCGAGACCCCAGACGGGCGCGTGTACTTCGATGGTGAACTTGCTGAGGTCTCCCTTCAACACGCTGTTGCGTTTTCACTTCAAATTACAGGTGATAAAAATTCGATTAACTTTAATCCAGTCCTTTTTAATAAAATAACAAAAGATAGAGCATCAGAGACTGACACGCTGATAGAAGAAGATGAGCAAGTACTTACTCCCAATGACGCTAGGACCTTTTCTGCTGCTTTTAAAAAGTCAGGGAAGGTCAGCGCATCATATCTTTTAGGTAAGGGGAAGTATGTCTTTATCGATAAGTCGCTAAGGCCTGCACTTGGCGCAGTTAAGACTGCGATCGCGTCCCCAAAAGATGCTCGAGTTGAGTTCGCCAAGGCTCCACAAAAGTTTATCAAAAATATTCTAGAGAGAGATTTTGAAGGCCTTCCTGATGTCGATATAGAAATAGCCTCAGCGAATATTGATAGGATATTTATTGAAACGAGGCAGTTTTCTGACAGGGTGACAGGAATTGGGCTTTGGGAGGCTCCTGACCTGCCTTGGCTGGAGATTGAGCCGCAAGATTGGCGAGCTGATAGCTATTCTTTTTATGTGCAGGGAAAAACGATTTCTATACCAACGCCGGATCTGGAAAAGGAGGTTGAGAAATTAAGATTAGCCGTTCAAACGGGTACCACTCAGGTTGAGATTGGTGGCCAAATCGTCAGACCAGATCAGTCTTTTTTGAATTTTTTGATGGGGCTATTACCCGTTAAGCCAGAAGATCCACCGGAGCCAGAAGATCCACCGGGGCCAGAAGAGCCGCCGGAACCCGTGAAAGAAAAGGGAACATTTGTTCTTCTAACCAAAGAAAATTTTGAGTCGGTGCGGTACAACAGCCGCCTTGCGTCTCGTTCAGGCGCCCTGAGTGCAGAGCCACCTTCTTGCAAAAGCCCAAAAATAGTTTTGAAGGCCCATCAAACATCAGGGCTTAACTGGCTAGTTGAGTCATATAACCGCGGGTATCCCGGTGTGCTTATGGCCGATGATATGGGTCTGGGTAAAACTCTTCAGGCGCTTATGTTTTTGGCAATAATGGTTGAAACAGGGAAAACTGAGACAGGAGAGCCAATTTTAATTGTCGCTCCCGTGGGATTGCTAAAGAATTGGGAAGAGGAGCACTCCAAACACCTCTCCGGTGAGGGGCTTGGTTCCTTTGCAAGGCTCTACGGCAACAGCCTAAAGGGCTTTAAAGTTGCAAAGGGTAGAGATATAGAAAGCGGAAACGCTAGTCTTAATACTGATAAAATAAGGGGTCATGATTGGTTGCTTACCACTTATGAGACCCTTCGTGATTATCAGGCTTCATTCGGGCAAATTAGATTTTCTTGCGTAGTTTTTGATGAGATACAAAAGGCAAAAAACCCGCGTGGTTTGATTTATAACGGCGCTAAAGGTCTTAATCGGGACTTTGTTTTGGGCTTGACTGGCACCCCAGTGGAGAACTCGTTATCAGATTTGTGGACAATTATGGATGTTATTAGCCCCGGGAGATTAGGTGATCTAAAAACATTCATGAGTAGCTATCCTGAGCCAAGGTCTGAGAATGCTCAAGAGGCGCTTGAAAACCTAAAACAATTGTCAGTCCAACTTTTGGAGCCCTCAGCGAATGGCCCGGCTCCAGTGATCCGAAGAATGAAATCTGACCTGTCAGATGCGGGGCTCCCAGAAAAAATTCTTGTGCCATCTCTAGAAACAACAGTTTTGATGCCAAGGATCCAAGATGATGAATATATTGCCCGTTCTAATAAGTTAAACAGCGGGCAGACTTCAATGATTGAGGCTCTTCATGCTTTCAAATCTATATCACTGCATCCCATATCCCCCGTTCAGTTTGAGCAGTTTTCGATTGATGAATACATCAAGGCATCAGCTCGACTTTCTAAAACATTTGAAATTCTTGAACGCATCCATAAACAAAATGAAAAAGTGTTAATTTTTTTGGAGAGTAGAAAATTTCAAGTAGTTCTGGCGTCCCTAGTTAGAGAAAAATTCAAAATGGACCACAGTCCATTAATCATTAATGGTCTGATTAGTGGTGAGGCGCGACAGGAAAGGGTGAATACTTTTCAGTCCAACCCAATTGGATTTGACGTGATGATTATATCTCCAAAGGCTGGTGGTGTCGGTTTGACTTTAACTGCGGCTAATAATGTCATTCATCTAGAACGCTGGTGGAACCCCGCCGTAGAGGATCAATGCACCGACAGGGCTTACCGGATAGGCCAGACAAAAACAGTTAATGTTTACACTCCAATTGCAAAGAATGGATCCTTTGGGGAAAAATCATTTGATTGTATCTTAGACAGGTTGCTCAACGAGAAGAGGTCTATTGCAAAGGGCCTTTTTGTTCCAACTTCTGTTACTGGCGATGAGTTTGGAGGGGCGTTTAAAGAGGGGGTGCGCGGGCGCGAACTAAGCCTTGAAGAAATTGATTGTTTTGAACGTGGTGAAGAGTTTGAGAATTATATAATTAGCCAGCTAAACTCAGTGGGACTGAAGGCGTCTAAAACTCAATCGAGTTATGATTATGGAGCCGACGTGATAGTAAAAAATGAGAAGACTGGTCGCTCTGCCATAGTTCAGTGCAAACATAGGTCCAGTGGTTCAAAATCTGTTTCACAGGATGCGGTCGATGAGGTGCTAAAAGCTGTCTCATATTATGATTTAGGCGCTCCCAAACTATTTGTTGTTACAAATGCAGGGTCAGCTACTTCAGGGTGCAGGAGCGTAGCGAATGAAAATGGTGTAACACTTGTATTGCGAGATGACTTATTGACAGTTCAAGGTGTTTTAGGTTCTAAACTTAATTAGCGGAATGCCAAGGCGAACAAGTTGGTATTAAATGCCTAGATTTTTTGATAGTGATTTTTTTTAATCTGAAAAGAAAAAATATATAGCTTATGGCAAAACCTTGTCACACGCCTCACAATTGCACTTCAGCTTATTTCTATCTGACATAAACTCGCTAATAGTCGCTGGTTTTTTGCATTTCAAGCAGAGCATTTTATCTTTGTATGGGCGTCCCCATTTTTTGTAGACCGGGTCAGCATCGATTTTCAGTAACCAATGTAGAGGTAATGCAACATATCCGGGGGAATAATTGACCCAAAATACCCTTTTGTTACTGAGCCGTTTATTGCTAGTGCAATTTTTACATTCCTCACCCTCCAGCGGCTCTAAATAGGGAACAGGGTGTTTATGAGGCCAACCCTTCCATTTAGAGAGCTTCTGCTCAGCACATTCGTAACAGTAGAAAATTTCTGGGTCTTCCATTACGTCTCCTCGAAGGTGACGTAATCAGCTTGTTCGATGGCTTTTTGGGCGTCGGCATCGTTGGCAAAGAACCCAATGAAGTTGATGACGTGGATGCCGAGTTGTCCCCAGATTTGCTGAACAGTGACTGCTATGATTTCATCAGTGCCATTAGAAAATGTGCTAATCACCATAAAGGTATGATCGTGGTCAAAAATATTCTCGTTCAGAGACCGTTCTTCTTTTTGGGTAAGGACGGCACCTGCTTTTATCTCTTCAGAGCGCTCTTCAGTTTCGCAAATTCCATAATCTGCAGGGTTTTCTAATCGCTCTTTGCGCTCACTCTCATAGCGCTCTCGTTCCATTACAACAGAGTCGTATCCCCAAACTACATCAGAGTCGCATCCTCCCTCATACTCATATGGGTCAAAATCAAGGGCATTGAATATGGCTTCCTGAGCCTCGTGGCCATTTCCAACGACAGCTTTGATTTGTACCATTTGTTCTGGTGATATTTTATACATTGTTTTCCCTCAATGGGTTTTTATCTCAGAGCAGGTTCAACTGAACAAAACCAAGAAACGGTCAATAAATCGAGCCTCTTTCATCCAAGAGGCGCCAAGGTATATGAGGAATAAAAAAATCACCCACGAGAGAAGGCTATAAATTAGCTGAGAAAAGGTTTTGAAATAACTTCTCGAGTGCGGGTCCGACGCTATTGCTGCCAGTCTATCTTCTTCATCAATAATTTCGTCGGCAGTCTGTGGAATTACAAAATCTCGTGTTCTATCTATCTGAAGTTTTACATTTTTTTGACGTTTCGGAGAGATAGCACCAAAGTGCTCCGGCATTTCTGAAGCGTTTTCAACAAGATTTACTGATGGTAACAGATAATAATCAAATCTGTTGAAGTAACCATAAACACCGGGGTGCCATTCTTGATAAATGTACGGCACGTCTTTGGTGTCGATGGAAATTTTGCCACTTAATGGGAAGCCAGCATCAACAAAGCGCTCAATTTCTTCATACTGAGTTTTGGAAACAAATAAGGATAAGTATAACCGCTCATCACTGTATTCGTCTGCTTCAAACCAGTCGAACTCAAAGCCAGCAGGTTCATTACCTGTTTCGTAGACACACAAGTTAATAGAGGTTACCGTACCCTCTTGGCCAAGAATGTGGATGGTATCGTTGCTTTGCCGATCATTTATTGGCCTGACGACCCCGCGCAAAAACCGTTTCAGCCTATCAGTCTTTTTTATCCCATTAGAACTTGAAAAATACTCGCCAAGTTCACGCCCAATGGTAAGTTTATCAATAGTAAATTCTACATAAGAATTCGCTGGAATTATTGATAGCGTTCGGCCTTCAAGGACTTCAATATCAAGGCTCTCATTGTACAAACTTTTGTATTCAGGATTTGAGTTGTATGTGATTTTCATTGGTAAATTCTCCAAAGAAAATATTCGGAGAAATATAGTCCAATGTCACGTCAGTTTTTAGTGTTTTTGTGTATATTGTGACGATAATATAGAAAGTATTTATTAAGCTATTGTTTTTGCCTGTAAGTTGTTCGAATGCATCATTGGGGCAAATATACCAATTTTACTATTTTTCAACCTTTTCTAAGCACTCTGTATAATGTTTCCTCTCGTAGGAAGCCCGCTTCGAAACAAGGCCAGCGCAAAGGCTGGCTAACACTCACTGGTTTAACCTTCCGTATTGGCTAGTGCTGGTGGGTACGGCACAAAATGTGGGTTAGTGGGTACCCCCTATTGAGTACCCAGTAACCCACATGTGCTAAACTTAGAGTATAAGAATTCATCAAAGCTTGACACACTCATAAGATTGCTAAACATCAGCTCTGCGCCTTCGTCTATCTATGGACATTTCAAATATTTTGGGGAGGCTGGCAAATTCGCCGAAGAGTTTTGATTAAATGGGTTGGGTTCACATTGCATTTTTTAACTCGATTTCATCAGGCTTATAAACAACCTCGTAAAAGTCATACAGATACTGATCACGAGAAGACCAAGTGCGAAGCATTAGTTTCACTTCTTTATCCACATTCAATGATTTGTAAATTTCACTTATGGTCTCGGGCTTTTTTCCATTTATTGCCATTATATAAGCGTATGCAAATAATCCCGCTCTAGAGCCATATGATCCATTCTCAAGTGAATGTATCTGGAATAAGCTATCGTTATATCTAAACTCGTTGAAGCGGGCTTCCGCGATTAGCGCGCCATCAACTAATACATACGGCTCTGAGAGATACTCTTCCTCGAATGGGAATTCGATTTCGATATCACTCTCGGTATTATCATGCTCAATGGTGAATATTGCCTTGCCTTCGCCACCTCTTAGCATTGTATGGACTTCTGTTGGAGATTTGACCTCGATACCATTGACCTTGGTAACTAAATCACCAATCTGGATGCCTTTGGGCAATTCACCATAGCGGTTACCAGCGACGATCATATATTCTTCAGTCTCTTCATTTTCAGCAAACGAGATGGGCAAGCGCGGTGGCAACGGCGAACCACCTGATCTTATGATCTCAAGTATTCTACAGATTGGTTTTGCAGGAACTGCGAAGTTGAGACCTTCTGTATCCTCAAGCGCCATAGAATTAACACCCAACACTTTACCTGTTTCAAGGTCAATCAAGGGGCCGCCAGAATTACCACTATTTATGGCTGCATCAGTTTGGATCCAGTCTACACGGTCGTAAACACGGACCTGAGATATAATACCCCGGCTGGCTGAATAACTAAGCCCTTCTGGATGGCCAAATGCGGCAACCTCACGGCCATTTAATATCATGTTTGAGCATTCAAGCTTAGCCTCAATCGCATTATTCGGTATCTTTCGTTTTGATACCATAACTAAAGCTAGATCAAGTTCGTTGTCAGCATATAAAACTTGGGCGGTGCTGTATCGTTCATCTTTGAAAGATACTTCCAGCTCGGCTGTCCCATATCCAGAAACATGTGCATTAGTTATCACCCAGCCGCGTTCTTTATCGACCAAAAACCCAGCACCATTTGAGGTGCCAGCTCCACCATCATAGTAAATCGAGTTGTTGATAGATGATTTAATACGAACAGCATAACTATTGGCGTCTTCAATTGGATCCGCGTTAGAAAAACTTAAACCGCATAAGATAAATATGACTGCACAGGTAAAAGTATTTCTGAAGAATAACGAAAAATTGTTCATGCTGGATTACAGACTTTCATAGTAGTTTATGAGAACGGTGATTTCTGTTTGGATGTCTTCTCTGGACTCAAGCATCCTCTTGCATTGTTCGACAGCCTCTTGCCTGAGCCGCAGGCCTCGCAGTTGTCATCTCCAAGAGGGCGCAAAAATGTAATTGGAGGTGACCGATGAGGCCACACCTCCATTTAGAGAGCTTCTGCTCAGCACATTCGTAACAGTAGAAAATTTCTGGGTCTTCCATTACGTCTCCTCGAAGGTGACGTAATCAGCTTGTTCGATGGCTTTTTGGGCGTCGGCGTCATCGGTGAAGAAGCCAAGAAAGCTGATGATTTGAATACCAGCTTGTCCCCATATCTGTTGGACAGTGAGGGCTAAAATTATTTCGTTATCATCGGTAAGCTCTTCGATAACCATAAATGCATCATCACCATCAAAAATACTCTCGTCTATGGCTCTCTCTTCGCCGTCAGTGAGAGCGGCACCTGCTTTTATCTCTTCAGAGCGCTCTTCAGTTTCGCAAATTCCATAATCTGCCGGATATTCTAATCTCTCTTTTCGTTCGCCATCATATTTTTCCCGATCCATAACAACTGAGTGATATGGCTTAAAAACATCTGAGCCATAGGGATTAAAGTCAAGTTTGTTAAAAATAATTTCCTGCTCAGCAACACTGTTGTTGAGTGTGGATTTTATTTGAGTCATTTGTTCAGTTGTTATCTCGAACATTCAAATCTCACTGCACCCAACATTTGCCAAATGATATTGTTCCGCGCCCGTTATTTTCTATGAACATATTGTTGTTGAAAACTTGAACATCAAATTGGCCGCGGTAGTAATAGAATTTTCGGTGACCCGTGTAGTTATCAATCTCAATTTTATCCACCGTATATTTGTCGCAACTCCACTTACCCGAAGACCCATATGAACATCGGGACAGGGTGGCCCCAGAAGTTCCCGTTCTTACAAATACACCGGGCTGGTATTTGTCTAAATTTTCACGGCTGTACTCACGCTCACTGTCAAGTTTTCTGGTTACTTTACACCATAGTTCTTCAGCGTTGACGCTAGCCGCCCCGAAGCAAGCAATCAGTAAAAAACTTAATGTGCAGTTTTTTAATATGAACATTTTTTTTCATAATCTCCTACCTCAATGGTTGAACGCACTGCCACACACCCACGTCAGCTTTAGAGGGGTTAACCTCGCTTGATAAGACCACCAACTGCAAACTCAGGGTATCTTTGGCAAGAACAAACGATGCCACATCTAACGAGTCACTATCAAGTCTCGAAACTGACCAGCCAATGGCACTTTTGTTCTCGGTGTATTTTACAATTGGCCACATAGCAAACTGCACCTGTTTTGCTTCTGTATTTATTTCAAGAACTCCAGAGATTGATGACGTTCCTGATGAGCAATTGAGGTTTACTGTGCTAGCAACTGTTATTTGACTGAACAGAACCAAGCTTAAAATGAAAATTAGAGCGCGCATCACCTACTAGTCTCCTTACAAATCATCGGCATTGTTGAGCGATTACAATTTAGCCCACACTCAAAATCACCTTTTGTTGACCAACCATTATTCTTCATCGTTAAGATTGCAACGTTTCTGCACTCCTCAAGTTTTTTGAAGGTGCCAATCTCGATATGCTGGGCAAGGTTAATTTGGTCGGGATAAACAAAGCCTGTCCACTCATCAAACCACCACGAATGAGCAGGGGCGCAAAAGAGCAGCAAAAATATGGATACAATGGCAACGCGCATCTAACTCTCCGATTGATAGTAAAAACTTGCCACAAAAACAGACCAGCGCAAAGGCTGGTCTGTTCCGTTTACATTAGGCTTATTGGCTCGCTCTCAAAGCTGCTATTGACCGCGTCCCCAGAGAAACGTCGCTTGAGACGGGTTATTCGGATGCCGTCGGGTGTTTGCTCTAAGGTTACCAGTTCCTGTTTGAGGACGCCATTAGGCGCTGGGTTTGTCTTGTCATCATATAGGGAAGTGTGGTGCGTAGTCATAACGCTATCCTCCGCTTTAGTGCTTTAGGCGGAATGCCAAGGCGCACAAGTTGGTAGTTAAATGCCTTCAGTTAAACTTTACCACACCTCTTAGCAGCGTGTATAGTAGAGGCGCACTTAATAAATTGCGTTAGTTAATCTGGGTTCAAAACATGCAAACACATTTGGATAAGGAATTTGGCTACACAGAAAACACAGCCCCTTTTAAGAGCTCTGGCCACGCTCTGTATGAGTCTGTTCCGGATGGAGGAGGCCCATCTCAGCTTCTATTCCCGTTTCGACACTCTTGTCATTTTATCGGCCAAGAAATTGAGCTGAACACCGGAGTTTTCTACCACGGTGCAAAATCTTCAGAACCTGATCTTTCTCAAGATGGCTATAAAGAGTTCTTCAGAATCAAATTACGGGACAATGGGCGCGCCGCCTATGGACTAGCAGTTGAATACCAGATGCTTGGGTCGAGCAAACCAATCGAAAAAATCGAACTTGTGGTCCGAAAAGGTAAGAGCGAGCATTTTGACTGCTATGCACGTATTCAGCATGAATCAGAAGGTCCCGAGTATCAGAAAGTTATCGAACCGGACTTTATAATATTCGAGATAACGCTTGGGCCAGCCGAGTTTGCTCAGGTCAAAGACCATTTTCTTTCCTCTAACGCTCCAGTAGCAATTTTTGATATCGCCGGTGTTGATGGTTTTTTGGCGCCTTGGACCCCAACAATTGTGCCCGACGGTATAAAAATCTTGACCGATGGTGAAAACCATCAAATTGAGATGCCTGACGATGCCAAGGAAATATTCAAGCATTTTGGAGAAGAAAATTCAGTTCGGCACTGGTTCTTTTCAATTCAAACACAGAAGAGCTAATGTTCCACGCATTGACCAAAGGCAATGGTTCCACGCCCGTTATTCTCTACGAACGAGTTGTCTGCAAAAACTTGGACATCGAACTGACCTCGAAGGTAGTAGTATTTCGTGATGTTTGAGTTTGTGTTACGCTCAACAAAATTGACTTCATAATGGTCGCAGGTATATTCGCCACTTCTGCTCTCAACCGAACATCTTGACAGCTAAACCGTTGTCCCAGCATCCCGAATAAACACACCCGGCTTGTATTTCTTAAAATGCGCCGCGTCATATGTGTAATCCTGCGACAGCTTTTTGGTCACTTCACAATACAACTGTGCGCCAAACGCTGAGGCATTGTTTGTAATGCATATTACTGCTGCCATCAAAGTCCACTTCATACAAACTCTCCATTATCCAAGAACTGCTTGTGATGTGGCTCATAAAACTTGCGGTATTTTTCTGGTAATTTGGCCATCAGCTCGGCAGACGTCATCTCGTAGGTGGCTAGGCAATCGTACCAGTCAACTTCGTCAAACACAGCCTGCAAGGCACTATCTTTATCCTTAATCTCACTTAGTCTAGTGGATTGATCATTAGGATCAGAGTGCCAATGCCATTTCCACTGGTCGACTTCAGGGTGCAACCGCATCTCGAGTATGAAGGTCCATATAGATCCTGTGAGGTCTTGTCCGGCGAATAATTCCTCAACATCGTCGAGGTTCAGGATCGTTTGTTCAATGATGGCGACTATTTTGTTCTCGGTGATTTCCTTTGAAATAACTTCCACAAAACAGTCGACCATAGGATGTTCAACGTACCATAAGCCTCCAAAGCTATGGATTAGCTCTGCGATCAGCTCGTCATCAGTCGGTATGGGCTTCGCCACAGCAGTACTCCAATCACACTGCAAAATTTTAGTCTAATATGGTATAATGCCTGCATGCAAAAACTTCAATTGAACCGCATGAAATCTGGCCAATTCGCACCCGGTCAATCGGGCAACCCCGGCGGTCGTCCTAAAGACGAACACCGTGTTGCTGAGTTAGCTCGCTCATACACAGTTGAGGCTATAGACACGCTTGTTGAGTTGATGCGTGACGGCAAGGATGAACGTGTGCGCGGTACAGCTGCTCAAGCACTTCTAGATCGAGGCTGGGGCAAGGCTAAGGTTGAGGTGGTTACAGATACTGAGGGCAGCTATTTGGACGTATTGAGGGTGGTTAATGAGCAACTGCTACTGAGGAGGGCTGACGATTAACCTGAAAACAGAGTGATTTCAGGGATTTTTAGCTGATTTTGACGCTAATCAAGTTTGTTTAGATATCATCTAACTGTAGACATAGTGTAGACATAACTACCTATCGTTTTTATTACACTTACATAAGTTATTGTTTTATAATTACTAATTGCGTTACTTTATTGCTTGCCCACTATACTGGGGGTGTAGGGGTCGTGAGTTCGAATCTCGCCGCTCCGACCATTTCAAATCTCATTAAATATCAATAAAACAAAGACATACAGGTGTGTTTTTGTTTTGTCTTCAGATGCTGAAAAGGTCATGAGTCACAATTTCACCGTGACAGGGAGTTTTTCAGTGATGGTGAGATGCGTTTTATTTCTTTTAACACCATAGACCAGGATATTTACAATTCACTTGATTGATTTCATCCTCAGTCCGTGAGGTGATCCTAAAACACATTGATTTTTGTAGTTTGCATCAGTCTTGCACCTAGTGGTTAGTTTGTCATATATTTGTCACGCACATCCCCCGAAGCATATGAGTTCAGCTCAGTGTTGTTCCCTTAATAGGGCATAGCTGTATAAGGATAGATAAGTCCTATTATGCGAACGCAAATAAAGGGCTATTAATTAATTACGTCATTTCCGGATTTAAGATTGCAAAAGCAACCATCTGGTCATGGTCGCCGCTAAGGAGGTAAGTGGTGCCCCGCATATTAACAAAAATACCTGAGCTTTCATTGCTTTTGTTGCTGACAATCATTGCTTACGCTTATGTTGAATATGCAGCAGTGGTTGGAAACACGCCAATCGGGTCATCATTAACCAGTATTGATATGATTGTGCTGTCTTTCGTCATCAGTATGGCGATAGCGATTATTGCCGTGATTGCGGGTGTTGGAGGGGGCGTTATATTCACCCCCATCATGCTTGCTTTCACTTCAATCGATACGTTGGTAATCCGATCGACGGGGCTTGTTGTGGCGATGTTCAGCGGTTTGGTATCCACTGGGCCATTCATGCGCAAGGGACTCGCTGACGTTAAAATTGTTTTCTTTGGCGCACTACCAATTATCATTGGCGGTTTAGGTGGGGCCTTTGCTGCGATTATTCTGGCGCGATATCTTGGTGAGACAGGCGATGCGATTGTGCGCCTTTTACTGGGGGTTACTCTGGTCATGATTGCGTTGCTTTTTATTTTCAGCGGTTCCAATAACGAATATCCACAAACCGATAAGTTTGACTCCTTTGGCAATGATCTGAAACTCCGCAATACCTACTGGGAAGAGTCCCTAAACACCTATGTTCGCTATCGTGCCGTCAATGTAAAACTTGGCGGCATTTTGTTTTTTGTTGTTGGCTTTACCGGAGGTTTCTTTGGTCTTGGTGGCGGCTGGGCTGTTGTGCCTGTTTTGAATCTTGTTATGGCGGTACCGTTGAAAGTGTCTGCGGCATCAAGCGGTGTGTTGCTGGCCATGGGTAATGCGGCAGCAATCTGGCCCTATATTAATGCGGGTGCATTGATTGGTCTGGTGGCGGCACCTTGGATGCTTGGACAGGTCATCGGGGGCATTATTGGTGCGCATATTCTGGTATCGATCAAAGCCGGTTTTGTGCGCAACCTTCTCATTATTCTCTTGTTGCTAACCAGTGTGAAACTAATGGTTCGTGGACTAGAGACGTTATTAAGTATAGATATACCTATATTCTGATAGGAAAAGAATAGAATGGCTAAATTCAAAAGAACGCTGATTCCACTCTCTGGTATTGTATATGGTGAAATCATTTACTGGACGACCATCAGTTCAGCCATTGTGGTTCTGTTTGGAACCATCAAAACCTTTATCGAACCGCATAGTGCCTTGCCACCGGCTTATATGTTGAATGCGGTGTTAAGCGGCGAGTCAGTGACCAATATTTGGATGGGGTCACCAATGGGTGCCGTGCCAAATGGTCATTGGTATCTGTCTATTCTATCAAGCGGTGAGGGGATGACAACTGCCGGGCTGGCCCTGGGTGTGTTTAGCATTATCCCAGGCACCTTTATTTCGTCGTTCTTTTTATGGCGTTCCAATAACCGTTTTTTTGCTAGATTGGCGCTTGCGGCTGCCTTTATCACCATCACCTCGATGGTTGGGGTTATCCCTCTACCTATCGGCTAGGCGTTTAGCGAACCTTTAAATCAAGCACATCTAAGCTGGTTTTCGCTTTCGCGATTTTGCATTTACATGCTCTCGCCACGCCGTCAAAATACCGGCAGATGCGATCATACACATGCCCGCAACTGTAAAAGCGCTTGGCCAACTCCCAAAAAGAACTTTGCCCCAGATAATGGCAAAAAGCAGGTAAGAAAAATCAAGCGGAGCCAGTCGGCTGCTTTCGGCGGTCTGATAGGCTCTGTTCAGAAAGATATTACCAGATAGGTTCAAGACTGAAGAGATAATTGCGAAAACCAGCACGGTGAGCGTTAGCACCGGCCAGCCAATAGCCACAAAGGGCATGGCGTCTTGAAGGGCTTGTTCTGGTGCAAATACGGTCAGCAATAGACTGCCCATGGCGCCCGAAACAATGAACATCACCGCCACCGCAAAAGTCAGCGTAACCGGGCTTTCGCCTCGGCAATAACGCCGCAATATCAGAATATTTATGGCATATAGCAAACCAGCGCAGATCGGCAAAAGCTGGACTAAAGTGAAGTCACTAGTCCATGGTCGTAAAATCGTCATGGCGCCACAGACCCCAAGAAGCAAAGCAATAATACGCCATATGCCAACCCGTTCACCAAGAACTGGTGCCGCCAGTAAAGTGACGAATAATGGATAGGTATAAAGTCCTGCTGCCATCTGTGCGACAGACAGAAAAGGTGCGCCGGCAAAAAAGCAGAACATGCACATTGTCATGACTGCTGCGCGTAAGAAAACCATACGCGGGTTCAGCGGAATGAGCAGGGTAAAGCCGCTACCAATAGCGCATAGACAAAGCAGCAAAAACCCGTTGCCCATTGATCGTAACGTCTGAAATTGCCAGAATGACGTTTCTGACGCCATATATTTGACCAGTGAATCCTGCAAGGCCAGGATCAGAACACCACTTAAAACGAGGATCATGGCGGTGACAGGACGATCCTCAGTTGGTCGTTCAAGAAGCTTTATTTTCATTGCCTAAACATTCCTGCGACAGGTGCAGTGTTGATATCGTGCGCGATAGCTATCTTTTGCCATATAGCGCATCGATCTGATCACCATAAATATCACGCACCATATGCCGGCGAACTTTCAAAGTAGCAGTCATTAAGCCATTTTCTGTGGTGAATTTTTCATCAGCAATGACAAACCGCCTTACGCGCTCAATTTGTGATAGACGGCTATTGGCACGTTCAACAGCATCGGCAATAAGTGCTTTTAAATGCGTAGGGTCTTTTGCCATGTCATAGGTGTCTTGCGAAGGGACAATGACCGCAGAAAGCCATGGGCGACGATCCCCATCGACCATGGTTTGTTCGATTTCAGGTTCTATCGTCAGCAAGGCCTCGACGCGCCCAGGGGCGATGTTTTCACCACCAGAATTGACAATAATATCTTTCTTGCGTCCGGTGATCGTGATCATGCCGTCTTTGTCAATTGAGCCAAGGTCGCCTGTATAAAGCCAGCCATCACGAATGGCGGCGGCTGTGCTAGCTTCATCCCGCCAATAACCCTTCATCAGCAAATCACCAGCCACCAGAATTTCGCCATCACTTGCAAGTTTCACTGTGACCCCGCTGACAGCAGGGCCAACAGTTTCTATTTTGATATTCTGGGGGCGGTTGGCAGAAATAAGCGGCGAGGCTTCTGTTTGACCATATCCCTGAAGCAATTTAACCCCCAGTGCCATGAAAAAAGATCCGATTTCAGGATTCAATGCCGCCCCGCCGGACACAAAGTATTTTAGGTTTCCACCAAGCCGTGCATGCACTTTCTGCCTTACCAGCCTGTCCAATATCCGGTTAAGCAAAAATTCATGCGGCATCAATAGCCGCCCTTCAAGCTCTTTACGGCCTAGTTTAACAGCCATATCGAACAGCTTTGCCGAAATACCGCCTTTGATCCTTACCCCTCGTGTTATGCGCTCATAAAGTACTTCATAAAGCCTAGGCACCGCCGTCATCAAGGTTGGCGACACTTCAACAAGATTCGCCGCGATTTGATCGGTACTTTCGCAATACCAGACTTCAGAATTGCTCTGGAATGGCAAATGCATGCCTGCTGTATGCTCATAGGAATGTGAAAGTGGAAGAAGTGACAGGAAACGCTGGTTTTCAGATACATTACCCTCGGCAAGCAGTTCAATTGCCGCGTCAATATTAGCTTGTATTGATCGATGTGTAAGCATCACCCCCTTGGGGCGACCACCGGTTCCTGAGGTATATATGAAACAGCATACGTCATCACTATCAATGGCACTAATGCGGCTGTCGATATCAGCCAGCGGTACCGACTCTTTCATAATGTCTGGCCAGAACAGAACATCGGCGTCACCCATATCTGGCAGGGTGGTGGTCTTATCCATAACGATCAAGGTATGAAAATTAGACGTACGCGCCGCCGCCATGCCCACACGCAAGGCAAGGTTGCCAGATGAGGTGATCGCAATATGTGCCGATGAATGATCTATAATGTAATGATGATCTTGTTCGGTGTTCGTTGTATAGGCAGGCACAACAATCCCACCGATTGCCATAATGGCAATATCGGCAATAGCCCATTCGGGACGGTTTTCTGCCGATACCACAACACGGTCACCTGATTTGACACCCTGTTTGACTAGCGTGCTGGCAAGCTTGCAAACCTGTTCCGAAATTTCGGCCCAGCTTTGTCCGTGCCATGTTCCACCAGCTTTATGAAACAAAAGTGGTTTGTCTGGCGATTGTTGTGCGGCTTTAAAAAAGGCGGCTGGCAAATTTGCCGAGGTTACATAATGATCCGAGGTCGGCACGGCTGGCATAGGCTGATTTTTCCTCAAAACTGAGCGCTGTAATTTACAATATCTAAATTCCTATTCATTGCAAATTAAATGAAACGAGATGATTAATCCTATCATCTGTAATCATATAAGCGACCAAGACATGCAATCATGTCATTCAGTTTGCAGCTGTCACGAAGCAGCCAAAACGCTGTTCCCACAAAGAGTTACAGATATCTTCTATATCTGCACGATCGCTTTTTTCGGTAACAAGATCATATACTCGTTGACCAGTGCGCGAGGTCTTGGAAACGATGGATAGTTCCAGCACCTTGAAGGTATCTTTAAAAGTGGTTTTCAGATAATGGATGCCATCATTGGCTTGCTGGGAGGATGCGTAGGAACCAAGTTGCGCTATAAACAGATTAGTTATATTCCGATTGCGCATCACCTCAACCCTAACCGGCGGGCTGGTTGCTTGATCTATAGTCGCTGTTTCTTCTTGCTGTTGGCCCTCATCAGGTATCACGATATCAAAAGCAGGAGTTGTATGCTTACTTCTGCCTGCCAATGCGGTGCGGGCGTCATGGTCGATTTCAATGCTGATATTCCTGCCTAACTTTGTGTCTGCAATCGGTTCAGAAGCGGCAATATTTGTATAGTCTGGGTTTGTATAATCGGGCGATGTCTTATCATGTTCGATATTGGTGGGCATGTTGTTGCTTGATGCGGGTGTCGCCATTTCAAATTCTAATGTGGATGCTCGCAATGTTCTTAATTTTGCTCGTAATGATTTGTTCTGCGCTGCCAACATGGCGACTTCGTCACGGGCACGTTTGAGTTCATGTGCATCATGGGTCATATCTGTAGCGTTAACATTTTTAGGCTCTGTTACTGTTGCGGTTGTGCAGACCAGTGGATCGGGCGTTTTTACAATAGAGCAGGTGGCGAGCTCAGGATGCGCCTGCATAATGCTTTTGTCTGCACGTGCATAAAGACCAGAACAGACATCATTGATCATCTCGCTTGCCGCGGAATGGGCTTCGTTATCCAGACTCTGTGTGGTGTCTTGATTGCTGAGATTTGCAATCAACCAGCTTGCATAGCTATCTACCAAATCATTGATCGCGTCCTGTCCAGCAGCAGGTATGCCTTCGAGAATGCTAGCCTGTCGAATGAGCGATCCTGCAAATTTGCGACGCTCAAACCATAATGCGCCATGTTTTGCATCAATTGTGGATTGTAATTCCATCAGGCGGGCAAAAGCCGCGCATACACTGCCTTGTTCAGCCATGGCACCATATGTTTTCCATGTATCAAGACGTAATTCGGCAAATGCCGTGCGTAACGGCATTATGATCACTATAAGGACATGAAAAATCAAAATAAGACGGCGCACAGATAACTTTCCATTGCATAGCAGGCACCCTCGGCGCCAAACATACTATTGTGCCGTCATTAACCTTTAGGCTGAACATAATATTAGATTAATTTAATGGAAGTGCAGACTCGCTTTTACTTATTTTTTGAAGCGCAAAGCCTCACCAGCTGCCCTAATCAAAGCAAGGGCTTTATTCTGCGTTTCTTCATATTCAGCTTCAGGATCACTGTCATACACAATACCCGCACCAGCCTGCACATGCATTTTCTGGTCTTTGATCACGGCGGTGCGAAGCGCGATACATGTATCAAGCTCGCCAGCGACAGAAATATAGCCAATCGCGCCAGCATAGATGCCTCGCCGATCAGGCTCCATATCATCGATGATTTCCATCGCTCGAATTTTGGGTGCACCCGATACAGTGCCAGCGGGAAATCCAGCAATCATGGCATCAAGAGCATCAAGATCGTCACGTATTGTGCCTTCGACTTGAGAGGCTATGTGCATAACATGCGAGTAATATTCGACATCGTAGTTTGATTTAACCCGGACTGAACCTGGCTTGGACACGCGCCCGACATCATTGCGGCCAAGGTCAAGGAGCATCAAATGTTCTGCCCGTTCTTTTATGTCAGCCATAAGGCTGGCGGCGTTGGCTTCGTCTTCTTCTTTTGTCAGGCCACGTTTGCGGGTGCCTGCTATTGGGCGGATTGTGACCTCTTTATTGCGAAGACGTACCAGAATTTCGGGACTAGAGCCTACAATCGAAAGATTGCCAAAATCAAAAAAGAACAGAAATGGTGATGGATTTAGACGACGTAAAGATCTGTAAAGATTGATCGCTGGCAAATGAAACGGAATTGTAAAGCGTTGCGATAAAACAACCTGAAAGATATCTCCTGCCCTTATATGTTCCTTGGCTTTGCGCACCATATCGAGAAAGGCCGGCTTCACCATATTTGTTTCAGGCGCAGGCAAATTGGCATTGGCATCGCCGTCCTCGGTCTGCGGTATAGGTGCATCAAGTGCGTTTACCGCGTCTTGTAAGCGGTTTTGTGCGGCGTCCCATGCTGTTTGCGCGTCTGTCCATTCGGATGGGCGCACTTGTGTGACCAATGTGATTGTGTCTTTCAAGCGGTCAAAAATAGCGACAATTGAGGGGCGTATAAGGACGGAGTCATAGACATCAAACGCTGCATCATTCTGGTCTGGGATATTTTCGATATGCCGGATCATATCATAGCCAAAATAGCCGAATAGGCCTGCTGACATAGGTGGTAAATCGCCCATATCATCCATGGCGGATTCAGCAAGAAGCATGCGCAACGAACTCAGAGGTGCTGCGCTGTCAGCGACAAAATGATCACTGTTGGCCGGGTCGCGGTTGCATTCGGCCACATTGCCACGACACCGCCAGATCAGATCCGGGTTCATGCCGATGACAGAAAACCGTCCACGCACTTCGCCGCCTTCAACTGACTCGAGCAGAAAACAGTTGCTCTTGTCATTGCCCAGCTTCAAAAAGGCAGATACAGGTGTTTGGGTGTCGGCAATAAAGACGCGGTGAAGCAAGGACGGTTTGTTGGCTTCAAAGCGGCCAACAAAACTGTCAAAGCTATCGGATATAGCCGACATTACTGCTGACTTCCGACCAACAATTGCCTTACTGGCTCAATGTTGATTTGCAGATCATGCTCTTGTGACAATTTGATGGCCATAAAGCTGATGACATCTTCTGTGATTGCATTTTTCATTATATCAGCAACCATCTTGTTGGTGTCGTCGATCTCGCTTTGCTCGGCCTCAATGATTTCACTCGTCATCACAGCGATAGCTTCGGTGCCTGTTTCCACAACATCAAAATCACCATTTGCTTGCGCAAAAGCCGTGTTAGCGATCAGCCGTGCCGCTTCGTGATCAAGGCCAAGACCATTGCGACGGAATTTTGAACTTGCCGCAATATTGTCAAAGCTGGCAGGATTGGCAATGGCGGCATCAGCTGCTGCACGTGCGGATTTTATAGCCTGTACAAGCTTCCAATCTTTGATTGCGCGTTGTTTAACTTCATCCAGCGTACGAGGCCGTGCCTCGGTTTCTGTGGTCACATCCACCATGAAGAAGATATCTGCGCTGGCTTCCTGCAAGACACTTAACGTGCCAATATCATTCGTCCATATAGCTTCGATGATGGCACTTTCTTGGGCGATTTCGGAATCGTCCACCATCGGCTGTCCATCAATATCAAGCCCATTACGGTCAATATCGTTAATCGTCACGATCTTGCCACCAGCCTTGCCAAGCGCTTCGTCAAGGCTGGCACCCGAAGCAATCTCGTCTTCAAGGAGATTGGCGCGTTCATAGAGCAGGTCAATAGCTTCTTCGCTACGTAATGTACGGGTGATTTCATCACGAACATCTTCAAGTGTTGCGTTTCCACCCTCGGTAATGTCATCAACGATCAATATATGCTGACCAAACAATGTCTCTACCGGTCCGGTCACAACGTTGACGCTAGCATCAAATACCGCATCGGCGATTGCACCATCAAGCCCATCACGCGTCACGGTTCCCAACATAACGTCAGTATCCGTCCAATTCAGCATATCAGCAGCAACTGCGTTAAAGTCTTCACCCTGATCAACGCGCGCGCGCGCTTCGTTAGCCTTTTTGGCATCTTCAAACACCATTTGACGCACAACACGTGTTTCAGGTGTGGAAAATTCATCAATACGCGTGCCAAAAGCGTCTTTGATCATATCTTCTGAAATATCGACATCAGCTTCGATGAGCGTGGCTGAGATAAAACCAACCCGCGCCGAACGAACTGTAGGGGCGTCGTAGCTGGATTTGTTCTCGGAAAAATATGTATCCAGATCAGCGTCGGATGGTGTTCCAATATTATCAGCGTCAACAGCAAAGCTTTGCATCTTTACCACCCGTTGCTGAAGCTCATATTTGGTCAACAAAGTATCAGCGGCTTTGTTGGAGACAACACCTGCAACAAGGGCGCGGGTCAATTGGTCACGCTTTAATGCACTATCAACGCGGCCTAGATATTCAGCTTCGCTAATGCCTGCGCTGGCTAGCGTCTGCATGAAGCGCCCTTCAGAAAAGCTTCCCATTTCATCCTGAAAATTGGTTTCATTGGCAACGGCGTCACGTTGCATCGCGCGCGTGACTGTCAGGCCAAGGGTATTATTTTCAGCGTTGAAGATGACCGCACGAGAGAGCGAACCAACAATTTCAGACAAAAGTCCGGTTTGCAACGCCTCACCAGTAGATGAATTCGGCATATAATTGCGACGGGCGCGCTCAAACTCAAGCGCCACTTCGCGAGGTGACAGGCTTTCTTCACTAGCTGAAACAGCTTTATCACTACCGCCGATCAAGCCGGTTGTTATGTCGCCGACGCCCCAGAGCGCGAAACCGCCTGCAAGAAACACAAGGAAGGCTTTCATTATGGGGGATTTAGCGCCGCTACGCATGGCCTGAAGCATATTAATCTCTATCTTTTAGTTGGTTAGGGATGCACCATGCCATACAGCAAGCCGCGCCCCGCATGAACGCATTATTGTTGAACTTGTCCCATTAATACTTGCTGACGTGCCTATCGGCAACTTGATTTGAACAATACTGCATAAAAACAGCTTGATTTTGGTAATGTTAGTGGGCTTTTCAACATTTCCCAAGCCTTTTACAGTAAAATACTGTTACGCTAACATCGTTTAGTGATGATTAAAAAATGGAATTGAACCAATGATTATAGCAGCAAATTGGAAAATGAATCCTGACCTTGAAACGGCTGGTATGTTAGCTAGCCGCCTTGCGGGTATTTCCTTTGGCAATGTAAAGCGTGTTTTGTTTGCACCGCATCCCTATATCATCCCCATGTCAATAAGGCTGGCGCAAAGTGACATAACGCTGGGTGGACAGGATTGCCACACCGCCGAGTCTGGTGCCCATACGGGTGATGTTTCGGCACTCATGCTGCGCGACAGTGGTGCTACAATGGTTCTTGTCGGGCATTCTGAACGGCGTAGCGATCATGGTGAAGATGATGCACTTATCATGGCCAAGGCCAATGCAGCGCTTGCGCATAATCTGGATGTCATGATCTGTGTTGGCGAAACCCGCAATGATCGGGAAGCTGGTAATGCCGAATCCGTTGTGCTTGCGCAATTACAAGGCTCGATTCCCAAGGCTATGGATCCGGCTAGGTTGATTGTCGCTTATGAACCCGTATGGGCGATTGGCACCGGCCTGGTGCCATCATCAGAAGATATTGCGGCAATGCATGAAAACATTAGCAGTTGGCTTTCCTCGGCATTTCCGAACAGGGGTGATACTCATATTCCGGTACTTTATGGCGGTTCGGTAAAGCCCGGCAACGCTGCTGAAATTCTATCATTGCCAGCGGTTGACGGGGCATTGGTTGGCGGTGCTAGCCTAGATGCTGATGGATTTGAGGCCATTTGCGCGGCCGCATCTAATGTTGCATAGCGATTATGAGTATTTTGTTGAAATAATCGCGATTTCGCCCTATAACCGCGCCATTAAGTGTTGATGCAGGAAAATAACGATGCAAACCTTGGTTTTAACCATACATATTTTGATTGCCCTTGGCCTTGTTGGTGCTGTTCTATTGCAACGAAGTGAAGGTGGTGGTCTTGGCATCGGTGGCGGCGGTTCAGGCGGTGGTTTTATGACCGCACGCGGCACGGCAAATCTTATGACACGTGTGACTACCGTTCTGGCTGCAGGATTTTTCACGACTTCGATCATTCTTGCGATCATGGCGGGTGCTGGCAAAGAGTCAGTGTCGATTGTTGATGATGTTATCAACAACACACCTGCACCTGTAAGTGGCCCAGCTGTTCCAACTGACAAATAGACATGCGTGAATGTTGGTGATTTCATCGTCAAAATAGTCACGAAGTTAGTTGTCAATCCTAACAATTAAATTTTATTGACCCAAATGGTGATTTTGGCACTTACCAAGTGCCGTTCTATAGGGTATTTAATTTGTCCATGCCTCGTTTTATTTTCATTACTGGTGGTGTGGTTTCGTCCCTTGGAAAGGGACTTGGCGCGGCCGCTCTTGCTGCTTTGTTGCAGGCACGCGGATACAAAGTTCGCCTTCGTAAACTTGACCCTTATTTGAATGTCGATCCTGGCACGATGTCGCCAACGCAGCATGGTGAAGTGTTTGTCACCGATGATGGTGCCGAGACAGATCTTGACCTGGGACATTATGAACGGTTTACAGGCGTTCATGCCAAGCAAAGCGACAATGTCACGGCTGGCCGCATCTATTCGGATGTTTTGGCGAAGGAACGTCGGGGTGATTATCTGGGCGCGACAATTCAGGTTATTCCGCATGTGACGGATGCCATTAAAAACTTTGTCCTATCTAATATCGATGATGAAGATTTTATCCTTTGTGAAATTGGCGGTACCGTTGGTGATATCGAATCACTTCCGTTTCTTGAGGCCATCAGGCAATTAGGTAACCAGCTAGGCCGCGAACAAACCTGTTTTCTGCATGTGACCTTACTGCCTTATATTGCGGCAGCTGGCGAGTTGAAGACCAAGCCAACCCAGCATTCGGTCAAAGAGCTACAATCGGTGGGCATCCAGCCTGATATCCTTTTGTGCCGGACGGAACATGATCTGCCAGCAGAACAAAGGGGCAAAATTGGCCTATTCTGTAACATCCGCGAATCGGCGGTTATCCTGGCGCGTGATGTAAGCAATATATATCAGGTACCACTTGCCTATCACGACGAAGGTCTTGATCGTGAAGTTATGCGGCATTTCGGACTTGAAGACATTGCACCGCCACTGGAACGCTGGAAGACCATATGCGACACCGTTGCTAATCCTGAAGGCGAGGTGACAATCGCCATTGTTGGCAAATACACCTCGTTACAGGATTCATACAAATCGCTTGGTGAGGCGTTAACCCATGGTGGTATTGCCAATGGCGTCAAGGTCAATGTCGAGTGGATTGACTCGGAACTATTTGAGCAAGAGGGCGCGGCAGTTGAGTCGCTTCATCATGTTAGCGGCATCCTCGTGCCAGGTGGCTTTGGCGAGCGCGGATCAACCGGAAAGATAAACGCCATTCAATTTGCTCGAGAAAACGATATTCCCTATTTTGGTATTTGTTTTGGCATGCAGATGGCCGTACTTGAGACAGCGCGGAATCTGTGCGGCATGACAGGTGCGGGATCAAGCGAATTTGGTGAAACTGAAATTCCACTTGTTGGTCTCATGACCGAATGGACTTCAGGTAACGCAAAGGAACAGCGTAGTGCCGAGGATGATCTAGGCGGTACAATGCGGCTTGGTGCTTATGAATGTCTGCTCACCGAAGGTTCGCTCGCCAGCCAGCTCTATGGCGAGCATCTTATCAATGAGCGGCACCGGCATCGTTATGAAGTTAACATCGCCTATAAGGATGCATTAGCCGCGTCAGGCATGGTCATGTCTGGTCTTTCACCGGATGGGGGCTTGCCGGAAATTGTTGAACGGCCTGATCATCCTTTCTTTGTTGCGGTTCAATTTCATCCAGAATTAAAATCAAAACCATTTGATCCGCATCCGCTCTTTACCGGATTTGTGGCGGCTTCAATGGAAAAATCCCGCCTCGTATAGGAGGTATGTATGAACATATCTATCGGCAATGTGTCTTGTGGTGATAACCATCCTCTTTTGCTTATAGCTGGGCCTTGTCAGATTGAGAGCCTTGATCACGCCCTTTATTGCGCTGAAAAGCTGTCAAAAGCGGCGGCGGATGCCGGAATGGGCTTTGTGTACAAGTCATCATATGACAAGGCGAACCGCACGTCTGCTGGCGCGGCACGAGGTATTGGCATGGATGAGGGTCTGGCCATTATGGCTAAGGTCAAAGATACTTTTGGCTGTCCGGTGCTGAGCGATGTACATCTGCCAGATCAATGCGCAACAGCTGCCGAGGTGCTGGATGTTTTGCAAATTCCAGCCTTTTTATGTCGGCAGACCGATTTATTGTTGGCGGCTGCCCAGACCGGCGCCGTAGTGAATATTAAAAAGGGACAGTTCCTGGCGCCGTGGGATATGAAACATGTAGCCGCAAAAGTAACAGGTGCGGGCAATGATCGGGTCATGCTGACTGAGCGCGGCACGTCATTTGGTTATAATACATTAGTATCTGATATGCGTGGCTTGCCGGAAATGGCATCGCTGGGTCATCCGGTGATTTTTGATGCAACCCATTCCGTTCAACAGCCTGGTGGTAAGGGTGGTAGTTCGGGAGGGCAGCGCGAATTTGTTCCCGTATTGGCGCGCGCGGCGGTTGCTGTTGGTGTCAATGGCCTGTTTATGGAAAGTCATCAGGACCCGGACAATGCGCCGTCAGATGGTCCAAATATGTTACCACTTGACGCCATGTCAGACATTCTTGCCGCCTTGATGCGGATTGATGCGGCGCGGCGCGGGTGATGATAAAGTGTAGCCCAAATTCAAACCACTAGATTGATCAGAAAGCAAAAACATGTCCAGCATAGTCGATATTCAAGCCCGTGAAATTCTTGACTCACGAGGAAACCCAACCGTCGAGGTTGATGTATTTCTTGAAGATGGAAGCGCGGGTCGCGCTGCTGTACCTTCAGGCGCTTCAACCGGTGCTTATGAAGCTGTCGAGATGCGCGATGGTGATGCTGACCGCTATAACGGCAAGGGTGTTCTAAAGGCCGTCGATGCGGTTAATTTTGAAATTTTTGATGCACTTGCCGGGGCTGATGCGTTTGATCAGGCTGGTAACGATCAGGATATGATCGAACTTGATGGAACCGCTAACAAGGGTCGTCTTGGTGCTAATGCCATTCTGGGCGTGTCATTGGCTATTTCCCGCGCGGCTGCTGACTCGGCTGAGATGCCGTTATGGCGTTATCTTGGGGGTGTGAATGCGCATCTGCTTCCTGTGCCAATGATGAATATCATCAATGGTGGTGCGCATGCCGACAATGCGCTTGATGCGCAGGAATTCATGGTCATGCCTGTAGGCGCCACACATTTCAATGATGGTTTGCGTATGGGTGCCGAAATCTTTCACGCTCTTAAAAAGCTTCTGTCTGACAATAGCTTGTCAACGGCAGTTGGTGATGAAGGAGGGTTTGCCCCAGCAATAAATTCAACGGATGAAGCTCTTGGCTATATCACCAAATCAATTGAAGCGGCAGGTTATAAGCCAGGTGATGATGTGATGATTGCCGTTGATGCCGCTGCAAGTGAATTTTACAAAGACGGTGCCTATCATCTGCAAGGTGAGGGGCGCTCGCTTAGCAGTGATGAGATGAACAGCATGTGGGCAGAATTGACAGGCAAATATCCGATCACATCAATCGAAGACCCGCTTGATGAAGATGACTGGGATGGGTTTGCGGCCTTGACGGACAAGATTGGCAGTACTGTGCAAATTGTCGGTGATGATTTGTTTGTTACGAACCCCGAGCGTCTGTCTCGCGGCATTAATGATAGTTCAGCCAACGCCATTCTGATCAAGGTCAATCAAATTGGAACGCTATCGGAAACAATGCAGGCCATTGAAATGGCACAAAAAGCAGGTTTTGGCGTTGTTATTTCACACCGTTCGGGTGAAACCGAAGATAGCTTCATTGCTGATTTGGCGGTCGCAACCAATGCGGGTCAGATAAAGACCGGTTCATTGTCCCGTTCAGACCGGCTGGCAAAGTATAACCAGCTTTTGCGTATCGAAGAAGAGCTTGATCGCACAGCCCTTTATGCGGGTACGTCAATCTTACGTAGCTAGGTTGACTTTATCAGCTTTGACGCGCGCTCACCTATTAATGCTTATTGCTGGAAATATCATATTTTCCGGCGATTCGCATTTAACTTGACGCGGTGAATCAGCTCTGATTCAATGAAATACAATCAAGGGCATGCCGTCTTGATGGACGTAACTATATAGGTGTTGATCATGTATGTTATGAAAAAGTCACTTGCTTTCATTGGTAGCCTTCTTCTGCTTGCCACTATGGCTTCTTTTTTTATGTTTCATACCATCGCAGGTGAACGTGGCATACTGGCTCAGCCCGAACTTGAACGCAAAATTCTGATTGCTGAAGAACAGCTGGCTTTGCTTGAAAAGCATCAATCTCACCTTCATCAACGCATTTCGCTGATGCAAAATGATGCTATAGATGCTGATATGTTGGCAGAAACAGCGCGCGCCGAACTTGGGCTCTACACGCCGAATGATGTGATTGTTTCAATTGATATGTCTGAATTGAAATTTTAAGTCGCATAGAAGCGCTTGTTAATTAACCGAAATACGGTTTATTCAAATAAAATATAATAAAATCAAGATAATAAAATAGTTGCAAAAAACTCATTTTGGCTAAATCTTAGTGTTTATACTGTGAGGCGCAACCGACTTGTTGCATGCTTATCGGTAGCGGGGGAACGCGACCAATTAAGATGGAGCTTAAGATGGCCACTAAAACTGAAAGCAAACGGAAAAAAGGCCCAGGAAGGCCGCCCAAGTCAGTTGGAACCGGTGTGAATGATATGCCGGCAACGGATGATCTGGTTAAAATGTTTCGCGATATGTTGCTGATCCGACGTTTTGAAGAAAAAGCAGGTCAAATGTACGGCATGGGTCAGATTGGTGGTTTTTGTCATCTTTATATCGGTCAGGAAGCTGTTGTTGTTGGTTTGCAATCGGCCTCGGTGGAAGGCGATACGGTAGTGACATCTTATCGCGATCATGGACATATGCTGGCTTGTGGCATGGAGGCAGATGGTGTCATGGCTGAGTTGACTGGTCGTGAGGGTGGCTATTCGCGTGGAAAAGGCGGATCGATGCATATGTTCAGCCGTGAAAAGAACTTCTTTGGTGGCCACGGCATTGTTGGCGCGCAGGTGCCTATCGGTGTTGGGCTGGCTTTTTCGCATAAATATAAAGGCCAGAAAAACGTCTGCATGACCTATCTAGGTGACGGTGCAGTCAATCAGGGTCAGGTTTATGAAAGCTTTAACATGGCGGCCTTATGGGACTTGCCGTGCCTGTTCATCATTGAAAACAATCAATACGGAATGGGTACCGCGGTTACCCGTGCGGCGGCTGGCCGGGCGCTAGCTGATCGCGGCATGGCCTATGGTATTCCTGGCAAACAGGTTGACGGTATGGATGTGCTGGCTGTCCGCGCTGCAGCGCTTGAGGCTCTAGATCATTGCCGTTCAGGCAAAGGCCCCTATATCCTTGAAATGAAGACCTATCGTTATCGTGGTCATTCGATGTCCGATCCGGCAAAATACCGTACCCGCGAAGAAGTGGATACTATGCGTAAGCAACATGATCCAATCGATCAGCTTCGCGAAATATTACAAAATCAGAATGTGAAGGATGAAGAGCTGAAAGCTATTGATTCTGAGGTAAAGGCCATTGTGACTGACGCGACTGAATTCGCCCAGACAAGCCCGGAACCGGATGCTTCGGAATTATTCACCGACATATTACTGCCTTTACCATCCGAAACAACAGACGCGGTGGAGGCATAATCATGGCAATAGAAATTAAAATGCCTGCTTTGTCGCCAACGATGGAATCTGGAACCTTGGCCAAATGGCTTGTTGAAGAAGGGGCGGATGTTCGCTCTGGTGATGTGATTGCCGAGATTGAAACCGATAAGGCGACAATGGAAGTTGAAGCAGTAGATGATGGCACGCTGGGTAAGATCCTTGTTGCGGCAGGCACCGAAAATGTTGCCGTGAATGCGCCGATCGCTGTTTTACTTGAAGAGGGTGATGCGGCAGACGCTGCGCCGTCTAACAGCTCGACACCTTCTGAGGCGCCATCAGCTGAAACATCATCTACCAGTGCAGAAGCACCAACAGCAGATATGCCGTCTGAAACGCCATATGCACCTGCCGCCCCTGTGATTATTGCAGAAGCCGAATGGACAGGCGCATCAACATCAATCACGGTTCGTGAATCCTTGCGTGATGCCATGGCCGAAGAAATGCGTCGTGATGAAAATGTATTTGTCATGGGTGAAGAGGTTGCTGAATATCAGGGTGCCTATAAAGTTACGCAAGGTCTTCTTGATGAATTTGGTGCCCGTCGTGTCATCGATACGCCTATTACCGAACAGGGCTTTGCCGGTCTTGGGGTTGGTGCGGCCTTTGGTGAATTGCGTCCGGTCATTGAATTCATGACCTTTAACTTTGCCATGCAGGCCATTGACCAGATCATCAATTCAGCCGCCAAGACATTATATATGTCAGGTGGGCAGATGGGATGTCCGATTGTGTTTCGGGGGCCAAATGGTGCCGCCAGCCGCGTTGCTGCCCAGCATTCGCAATGTTATGCAAGCTGGTACGCACATTGTCCGGGATTAAAGGTGGTTTCACCATGGTCAGCGGCGGATGCCAAAGGCCTACTTAAATCAGCCATCCGCGATCCCAATCCAGTGATTTTTCTGGAAAATGAGGTTATGTACGGCCAGTCCTTTGATGTGCCAGATGATGATGATTGGACTGTGCCGATCGGCAAGGCCAAAATCGTTCGTGAAGGCAGTGATGTAACATTGGTTGCCTTTTCAATCATGGTTGGACGCTCTTTGCAGGCGGCGGATACGCTAGCCGAAATGGGCATCAGCGCCGAAGTGATTGATCTGCGCACCATTCGCCCACTTGATATCGATACGATTGTGACCTCGGTCAAGAAAACATCGCGTCTTGTGACCTGCGAAGAGGGCTTTCCTTTTGCGGGTATCGGTTCGGAACTGGCCATGCAGGTTATGGAACAGGCCTTTGATTGGCTTGATGCACCAATTGCCCGTGTGACTGGCAAGGATGTGCCGATGCCCTATGCCGCCAACCTTGAAAAACTAGCACTGCCGCAGGTGGATGATATCGTCGCGACGGCGTTTGCCACATGCGAAGGCTTTAAGGGAGCATAATCATGGCTATTGAAATCAAAATGCCAGCTTTATCCCCCACGATGGAAGTTGGCACATTATCAAAATGGATGGTGGCTGTTGGCGATGATGTGCGTTCAGGGGACGTGATCGCCGAAATTGAAACCGATAAAGCGACTATGGAAGTTGAAGCTGTTGATGATGGTAAAATGGCGCAAATAGCAGTGGCTGACGGAACCGAAAATATACCTGTGGGCACGGTGATTGCCTTACTTGCTGAAGATGGTGAAGATGTTGCCACTGTGTCATCGGCATCGCCAAAGCCAGCCGCATCAAAACTCGCTCCGCCCAAAGAAGATGCCGCGGGTGAAGAAAGCGGATCTGCCGCAAAAGAAGCGGTCGCAGATGACGCTACCAAACAAGAGCCTGCTATGGACACATCCAAGCCAGCACCTGTTTCTCCGCGCACTAGCGCGGATACGAAACGTATTTTTGCAAGCCCATTAGCGCGGCGCATAGCGGCGGATAAGGGCGTTGATCTGGCTAGCCTGACCGGCAGTGGCCCGCATGGTCGTATTTTGCGGCGTGATGTTGAGGGCGCGCCAGCATCGATGCAGGCATCGCTTGCGACCACCGCGCCGTCACGGGCTGTTACGTCGTCTGCCGAAAAAGGGGCGAGCACGTTGGTGCCGAACAATCAGATGCGCAAGATCATCGCATCGCGTTTGCAGGAATCCAAACAGACAGCCCCACATTTCTATCTGACGATTGATTGCAATATTGACACGCTACTCGAATCACGCAAGGCGCTGAACGCACTAGCAGACGAGGGGATCAAGATTTCGGTCAATGATATGGTGATCCGGGCGGCGGCAATGGCTCTAATGAAGGTACCAGCGGCGAATGCCTCATGGGAAGGTGACAACACACGCCTGTTCCATAATGCCGATATCTGCATGGCGGTGGCGGTTGATGGCGGTCTGGTTACGCCGGTGATCTGGGCCGCTGAAAGCAAAGGCCTGTCTGAATTGTCAACCATTAGCAGCGATCTGGCTACGCGTGCGCGTGATGGCAAGCTTGCGGCGGAAGAATTTACCGGTGGTAGCTTTACCATTTCTAACCTGGGCATGTTCGGGGTGCGCGAATTTGCGGCAGTGATTAATCCGCCACAGGGCGCAATACTGGCAGTCGGCGCGGGCGAACAGCGTCCGGTAGTCATTGACGGTGCATTAAGTGTGGCGACGATGATGACGGTAACCTTGTCCTGCGATCACCGTGCAGTTGATGGTGCAGTAGGTGCAGAATGGTTGCAGGCCTTTAAGGGCTTTGTCGAAAATCCGGTAACGATGTTGCTGTAAATTCTGTCACGAATACCGGCTTTGAGGGATTAAAATGGCTGAAACAAAATCTGACACTAAGTCTTTTGATATTATCGTGATTGGTGGTGGCCCTGGTGGCTATGTCGCAGCGATCCGTGCATCACAGCTGGGCATGAAAGCCGCTGTTATTGAGCGTGAACATCTTGGTGGTGTCTGTCTGAACTGGGGCTGTATTCCGACCAAGGCGTTATTGCGTGCGGCTGAATTACGCCATTCGATCGATGAGATGAAGGAATTTGGCATCACCATTTCGGGCGAAGTCGGTATCGATTTACCAACAGTGGTCAAACGCTCGCGTAAGGTGGCTGGACGATTGTCGATGGGGGTGTCGCACCTGCTCAAGAAGAACAAAGTTACGGTGTTCGAAGCTGAAGCCAAGATTGGTGCCAAAAAGGGCGATATACGCACGGTTACGCTGGCAGATGGCACAATACTGCAGGCCAAGCATGTGATTATCGCCACCGGCGCCCGGGCGCGGTCATTGCCCGACATCACGCCGGATGGCAAAACCATCCTGACCTATAAAGAGGCGATGGTTCCGGAGTCCATGCCAGAATCCTTGATCATTATCGGGTCAGGGGCAATCGGTTCCGAATTTGCGTCCTTCTATCATGATATGGGCGTTAAGGTGACATTGGTTGAGGCGGTAGATCGTATTCTGCCGGTCGAGGATCCCGAAATTTCGGCAATCGTGCAAAAGGCCTTTGTCAAACGCGGCATGCAGGTGATAACCGGTGTCATGATGGCATCGCTGAAAAGCAACGGGAAAAGCGTTACCGCGACCTTTGACGGGACGCAGGAACCCGTAACGGCTGATCGCGCCATTCTGGCGGTTGGCATTATTGGCAATACCGAAAATCTGGGTCTGGATGGCACCAAGGTCAAAGTCGATCGCGGCCATATCACAACTAATCAATGGGCAGAAACTGGCGAGGCCGGTATCTATGCGATTGGCGATGTGACAGGGCCGCCATGGCTGGCACATAAGGCCAGTCACGAAGGGATCATCTGCGTTGAAAAAATCGCTGGTCAAAAGGATGTCCATGCGATTGGGGCAGGGGCGGTACCTGGATGTACCTATTGTCGCCCGCAAGTTGCATCAGTCGGCATGACCGAAGCGGCGGCCAAAGAAGCGGGGCATAAGATCAAGGTTGGACGTTTTCCGTTTATCGGCAATGGCAAGGCGATTGCGATGGGTGACGATCAGGGGCTTATCAAAACAATCTTTGACGAAAAGACCGGAGAATTGCTGGGCGCGCATATGGTCGGACCCGAAGTAACCGAACTGATTCAGGGCTATGCAATCGCCCGAACATTGGAAGCCACCGAGGCGGAATTGATGCAAACCATCTTCCCGCATCCAACACTTTCTGAAGCGATGCATGAGTCAGTCCTTGACGCCTATGGCCGCGCTATCCACATGTAGGGTAGAGATTATAATATCGACCTCTAATAAAAGTCATATGCAAGGTAGGTTCCATGCCCCAGGTCAATCACACGAAAGGTGCTACACGGCATCCAGAAAAGCGACGTAACGAGGATCGCCCACAGCCACGTCGACCTGAATGGTTGCGTGTAAAGGCTCCAGTTTCAGCTGAATATCAGGAAACACGTGCCTTGATGCGTGATTTGAATCTGGTAACCGTATGTGAAGAAGCGGCCTGTCCTAATATTGGTGAATGCTGGGCGCAAAAGCACGCAACGATGATGATTCTGGGTTCGGTATGTACGCGAGCATGTGCCTTTTGCAACGTTGCTACAGGTCGCCCTGATCTGCTTGATCCGCATGAGCCTGAAAATGTTGCATCAGCCGTTGCCAAGCTGGGGTTGCAGCATGTGGTGATCACATCGGTTGACCGCGATGACCTTGACGATGGCGGGGCTACGCATTTTGCCCAGACCATTTCGGCGATCCGCGCGGCATCGCCCAACACCACAATCGAAGTTCTGACCCCTGATTTTCTGCGCAAGGACGGGGCATTGGAAATTGTCGCCGAAGCGCGTCCAGATGTGTTCAACCATAATATGGAAACGGTGCCGCGGCTTTATCCGACCATTCGTCCTGGCGCTCGTTATTTTCATTCGCTGTCTATCCTGCAAAAAATAAAGGAATTAGACGGGTCGATCTTTACCAAATCAGGCATCATGGTTGGTCTTGGTGAAACCGATGAAGAAGTTGGGCAGATAATGGATGATCTGCGCACTGCCGATGTTGACTTTATGACCATCGGCCAATATCTACAGCCAACACCAAAACACGCCCCACTTGATCGGTTTGTTGAGCCGGAAACATTCGCGCGTTATGCAAAACAGGGCAAGGCCAAAGGGTTTCTTTTAATGTCATCGACACCACTTACCCGTTCATCCTATCACGCTGATGCCGATTTTGCGGCCCTGCAAAACGCACGAAACGCCTCGCTTGCCACAGCCTAATGACGGTTCATGCTGAAAAACGCGTGGTGTCACACACGCCTGAACAGCTTTATGCTCTGGTTCTTGATGTACAGAAGTACCCTCAGTTTTTGCCGTGGTGTTTGGCCGCACGGGTAAAATCACAAACTGAACATGAATTAGCTGCTGATCTTATCATCGGCTTCAACATGTTCCGTGAGACCTTCACATCCTATGTAGAGTTTGATGCTGACACGCTCGAAATTAACGTGCGGTATGCCGAAGGGCCATTCAAGCACCTTACAAATAACTGGCGATTTTTGCCGCATGAAGACGGATGTGAGATCGATTTCTATGTTGATTTCGAATTTAACTCGCGTCTTTTGCAATCAGTTATAGAAACATTATTTACCGAGGCTGTACGCCGGATGGTGCGCGCGTTCGAGTCGCGCGCTGATGAATTATATAGTAAATCTGATAAATTAAATTAAATTAAATTAAATTAAATTATTTCAATTTCTTAATAATTAAATCTAATGCAAAAAATGAAGCTTTATTGCGGATGTTTGCGCGGTCACCTTCAAAAATCTGTTTTACAGATTGCGCTGGCTTGTCGCGTGTTTGAATGCCGAAATAGACAAGCCCGACTGGTTTGTCGGTACTGCCACCACCAGGGCCAGCGATGCCTGTAATCGATATAGCGATCATTGATTTTGGTGCCTGTTTGAGAACACCCGTCACCATTTCGATGGCGGTTTCAGATGATACGGCGCCATGCGCTTTAAGCGTCTCGCCTGTAACACCAAGCATATCCATTTTGGCATCATTGCTATAGGTTACAAAGCCGCGGTCGAAAACGGCTGATGATCCGGCAATATCGGTTAAGCTGGCCGCAACCATACCGCCAGTACAGGACTCAGCCAACGCAATCATCACATTCTGATCTTGCGCTGTTTTAATAACAGCTTGCGCATGTGCATTGATATCTTTTGTTATGGCACTCATACAGCTATTCCCTGCCAGAGGTGATAGAATGTCAAAACACCAATCCCTGCAAAAACGCCAGCGACAAGATCATCTGCCATGACACCAGTGCCGCCTGCAATCTTTTCGGCCATCGCTATGGGGCCAAGTTTGGTGATATCAAAGAACCGGAACAGAGCAAAGGCAAGCGCAACCCATGCGCAATATGCGGGCCAGCCTAGATCGTTCGGAATAACAAGAAGCGGTAACCATTGCCCGGCAACTTCGTCGATGATCACTTCAGGTGCGTCTTTCTTACCTGTATCGCGACAATAGATATCAGCAGCCTTGATTCCAATGAAAATGACAATCAGAATTGCAAATTCAAGCAGGTAGGGTGATAGCTTTATGAAAGCAACCCCGCTGATCACGCCCGCAAGTGATCCCCATGTCCCGGGCGCAGGGCGCATATGCCCTATAGGGCCTAATGTGGCAATCTGATGCCAGATATTATTCGATGTCATGATGGTTCAGCACTGTTGTAACAGATGGTTGCGGTTGCCTGTGCGGCGATGCCTTCGCGGCGTCCGGTAAAACCGAGACCTTCGGATGTTGTTGCTTTTACCGCAATCCGGCTTATGTCCAACCCGGTGATTTCGGCTATCCGCTTTCGCATAGCGTCACGGTGTGGGGTGATTTTTGGATATTCACATATCAATGTCAGATCAAGATGCATGATGGTCGCCTTTGCATTGTGGCATTTTTCAACCGCATAATGCAAAAATCTGGCGCTATCGGCATCTTTCCATTTGTCGTCGCTGGGCGGGAAATGTGATCCGATATCGCCATCGGCTAATGCCCCAAAAAGCGCATCGCATAAGGCGTGCAGGCCAACATCACCATCCGAATGCGCCGTTAACCCAAATTCACTGTCTATCTTTATGCCGCAAAGGGTAATAGGGCCGGGTGTGTCGCCAAACTTATGTACATCAAAGCCGTTTCCAAGTCGTATATCCATAAGCGATCCAGTATTTTGTCCCTTGCCAGCGGCGCGGGAAAGATGTTCCAGAAATGTGAAATCGTCTTCATAGGTCAACTTCATAAGTGACCTTGAACCCGCAATAGTTGCCACATTCAACCCTGCCGACATGGCAATACTTGCATCGTCGGTAACATTTTCATGTGCTAGATTGTCGTATAATGGGGCAATCTGTTGAAAGTGAAATAGCTGTGGCGTTTGCGCCGCGCTGGCTTTGTCCCGGTCAATGACATCTGTGATCAGATTATCTTTGACCTGTTTCAGGCTATCAGAGACAGACAAGACAGGAATAACGCCAGCCACGTCTTTTGCTGATGAGATGGCGAGTTTGCCTATCAACGCGTCAAGAGTGCCTTGTTGTAAAAGCGGGCGCGCGGCGTCGTGAATGGCGACAAGACCGTCAAAACCAGCGTCTGAGAGTGTAGCCATGCCATTGCGGACAGACTGCATGCGGCTGGCGCCACCTTTGACGATCGTAACCATTTCAGAATGCTTACTGTGATGCTGGTTAATGATCGCCAGTGCGTGCGCTTCCTGTCCTTGGCCGACAACCAGAATGATGCGGGTTATATTTTCATGTTGGGCAAAGGCATCAAGTGACCAGCAGATCACCGGCTTGCCACCTAATTGACGGAATTGTTTGGGAATATTTTCACTCTGCGGCTTATCTGGCGCGGTCATGCGCTGTCCATAACCAGCCGCAACAATAATGGCAGCAACAGTCGGAGAGGCGGATGTGGGCGCAAAATCAGACATGATTAAGCTTTATCACCAAAGCGGACCTGCTTGTCTATGTCTTTTTCTGATGTTGCGCAGGACATGCCGATATGTGGTGCTTAACAAGGGTTTTCATCGTGATCATTCAGGCGTTTATACAGGCCTTTCTGAGGCGTTTCTGAGGCTTTTCTTGCTTTACGCAGAGGATCACGATAAACATAATCTAACAATGCTTATTTTTTAGGCGATATTTCAAATCTGCTTAATTTTCAGGCAGATTACACTATGTGACTTTGCTGGTGATGGAGACATAAGTGGCTGTTCAGCTATGTGATATTGATTTGCCGCATGCTGTCATTCTGGCACCAATGTCAGGCGTGACGGATTGGCCTTTTCGCCGTGCTGTCCGCCGTGCGGGTGGTGGTCTTGTAGTCACTGAAATGATCGCCAGTGCGGCTATGCTTGCCGAAGTCAAAACTGAAATGCGGAAGCTGAAAACCGAAGTCGCTACCGAAGCCCCGCTTTCTATTCAACTGGCTGGCTGGGAGCCATCAGTGATGGCTGATGCGGCAAAAGTCAGTGCAGATCTTGGCGCCAGCATCATAGATATAAATATGGGGTGCCCAGCTAAAAAGGTGACGGGAAAACAGTCGGGTTCGGCTTTAATGCGGGATGAGCATCATGCGGCAGCAATTCTTGACGCGGTGGTCAAAGCTGTCGATATACCTGTAACGCTTAAAATGCGGCTCGGCTGGGACGATGCGTCTCTTAACGCTCCACAATTGGCAAAGATAGCCCAAGATGTTGGTATCCGCATGGTTGCCGTGCATGGGCGCACACGCTGTCAGATGTACACAGGCAGTGCTGACTGGCAGAAAATAGGTGAAGTTGTTGCTGCGGTTTCTATTCCGGTCATAGCGAATGGTGATATCCGCACGCTAGATGATGTGCGTATGGCGCTACACCATAGCCATGCAGCAGGCGTCATGATCGGGCGGGGTGCGCAGGGCAGGCCGTGGTTTGTCGCACAAGCAGGCGATCTTTTGAATGGGCAACAAGTGCGCCCGGAGCCTAGTATAGCCATACGGCATCAATTCATGTTGGCGCATCTTGAGGATATGCTTACGCATTACGGGTCAGCGGCGATGCGCCTTGCCCGTAAACATATCGCTTGGTACGCTCACGGCTTACCAGGATCAGCAGAATTACGTGACGTGGCCAATAACACGACCGATAGCACAGAGGTCTTTGCCGCGGTTGATGCCTTTTTTGCAGCACTTATCGAGCAAGAGGCAGCATAAGCATCATGTCAGGTAACGCCAGTAATTTTGAAAGTGATGATGATTTCGGGATCAACCATGATGCGCGGCATGTGCAAGGTAACCCCGTTGCAAGTCAAATCCTGGCCAGTTTGCCCAATCCGGTGTTTGTTCTGGATCGTGATAATCAATTCCAATTTTTGAACCATGCGGCTGAGATGTTTTTCCAATCGAGCCAGTCAATAATCTTTGCACAGGCCTTGCAGAGCTTTATAGCATCAGATTCCCCGCTATTTTCAATGTTAAGCCGGGCTCGAGACCAGAACCGTTCAGTTGCCGATCAGGGGCTTGAGCTAGCTGGGCCACGGGTGGGCTATAAGCTGGTCAATGTTCAAATCACACCTTTTGAAAATAATGGGTCTTTGCTGGTGACTATGCAGGAACGCGCTCTAGCTGAACGGTTGCGTGGACAGTCCTTGTTTCGCGGCGCTGCCCGTTCGGTAACATCAATGGCGGCGATGCTGGCACATGAAGTTAAAAATCCATTGGCCGGTATCAAAGGGGCGGCACAATTGCTGGAGGCTGATCTTGAAGCCAGTGAGACCAACCTAACACGCATGATTGTCGAGGAAACAGATCGGGTTACAGCCCTGCTGGATCGTATGGAAGGCTTTGCCGGTGGTGCCAGTGTGGTCATGACAAGTGTCAATATTCATGAAGTGCTTGATCACTGTTTAGAACTGGCGGCCGCCTCATATGGCGTTCATCTTGACATGAAACGTGCTTATGACCCGTCTCTGCCTTTTGTTGAAGGGCATCGTGATCTTCTTATTCAGGCATTCATTAATATTATTAAGAATGCATCAGAAGCTACTGATAAAAATGGTGAATTAATTATAAGAACATCATATGCGCCTGGACGACGATTATCATCAGCATCGATTGCTGGACAATTACATGTGCCGATCCAGGTCGAGGTTATTGATAATGGCAGAGGTATCCCCGAAGATATTCGTGATCATTTATTTGACCCATTTGTTTCAGGGCGCATAGGGGGTAGCGGCCTTGGTCTGGCGATGGTGGCAAGCGTTATCGCTGATCATGGGGGGTTGATGGAGGTTGAAACTGTTCCCGGAGAAACTGTTTTCCGTCTCAATTTTCCTGCTACAACATCTGCGCAGGCTTTGCATATAACCAAGAATGAAGAAACGACTATATAATGGCTGAGAAGCAAAAACATATTCTGGTGGCTGAAGATGACAAGTCGGTTCGGCTTGTGGTCCAGCAAGCGTTGGCGCGTCAGGGATATACGGTGCATTCCAGTGGCAATGCGTCTGGACTATGGAAGCTGATTGAAGCTGGTAAAGGAGATGTTCTGATCACTGATGTCGCCTTACCGGATGGCGATGCGCTGGATTTATTGCCGCGTATCAAAGAAAAACGGCCAGATTTGCCGGTCATTGTCATGAGTGCGCGATCAACCTTACTAACAGCGGTAAAAGCCCAGCAGATTGGCGTCTTTGAATATTTGCCAAAACCATTTGAATTGCGCAACCTTGTGGATGTCGTCGCACGGGCTTTTTCCGTTATTTCAGGCTCTTCTGGCGCACCACGAAGCGTGATGCCACCGCAGTTTGAGGACGGGGGGCCGCTTGTTGGGCGGTCTCGTTCGATGCAGGATATTTTCAAGGCGGTGGCGCGCGTTGTTAGTACAGACCTGACTGTCCTCATAACAGGTGAAAGTGGCACAGGTAAGGAACTTGTTGCGAAAGCTGTGCATGACCTTGGTGACCGACGACAAAATCCTTTTATAGCTGTGAATTTGGCAACAATTCCTCATGATAATGTTGATGCCGAGCTATTCGGTGTTGAAAACAAATCGGCGATTGTAAGCATGATCAACCCCGGACGTTTTGAGCAGGCGGTTGGTGGCACTTTGTTTCTTGACGAAGTGGGTGATATGCCTCTGGAAACGCAAACACGCCTACTTCGGGTTTTACAGGACGGGACCTATGTGCCATCGGGATCGACGATGCCAGTGACATCGAATGTGCGGATTATTGCAGCGACTAATAAGAATCTTCAACATCTGATGGATCAAGGTCTGTTCCGTGAGGATCTTTTCTATAGATTGAATGTTGTGCCGTTGCGTTTGCCACCCTTGCGTGACCGTTTGGAAGATATCACGCCGCTTGTTAATCATTTTTTGACTAAATCTTCAGGAAATGGTTTGCCTCACAAGGTGTTTTCGGCGGATGCAAAAAGATTGTTGAAAACATGGCACTGGCCAGGAAATGTACGCGAATTAGAAAATATGGTGCACCGACTTTTGGTGTTACATAACGAAGATGTCATTGATGTTGATGCCGTAGCCACAGAATTGTCCCAGCATGATAAAGGTGAAGAAGAACATCAGGAAAGCGATAATTTATCGCAGTCGGTTGATGCGCATATAAGGCGCTATTTTGATGCTTTGAAAGGTGGGTTGCCTGCCCCAGGACTATATGGACGTATTTTGCGCGAAGTTGAATTACCACTGATTACGGCAACGTTGGAAATTACACGGGGTAATCAGGTCAAGGCAGCTGATATTCTAGGCATGAACCGAAATACGCTTCGTAAGAAAATCAAAGAACTTGGTATTACGGCAGGACGATGACGTGTTAGGTTATGTTAGATATTTTGATGGACGTTCATCCAAGAACTTGGTTGCAGGATCACGTGATGAGTGCAGATAAACAATCACAGATAAGGCGGCGTCTGTTCAGCGAAAATCGTCTTGCCTATATGTCAATCTTGTTCACCGTTTGCATGGGGGCAGCAACCGCCTTTACACTTTCGCGGGTTGATTACCTTTCTCAAGGTCCTCGTGCGCTGAAATTGTTGCTTTCAATCGATGTTGTTGCCTTGGTGGTTCTCAGCTTCTTTGTTGTTCGTCATATTATGCAATTATGGGCCGACCGTCGCCAGCAAGTGGCTGGACATCAACTACATTGGCGGCTTGCGGTATTATTTGGCGGGATCACGACCTTACCGGTTCTCATCATTGCGCTGTTTTCGCTATTTGTTGTCGATTATTCATTGCGTGGATGGTTTGCTGACAGAATTTCCGTTGCCATCAACGAGTCAGTTAAGGTTGCCGATTCCTATTTTCAGGAACATGCCCAATCGGTGACGGGCGATGTGTTGACGATCGCAAATGATGTTAACCGAGAAGCGCTCAAGCTTGGTGGCAATAACGAAATCATGGGTCAATATCTGAGCAATCAGACAGCTTTGCGTAATTTGTCGGAGGCCATCATTCTCGATGGAACGGGTGAGGTGATTGCAAAGTCACGTTTCGCCTTTGCTGTGACCTTTACAAATCTTGATGAAGATTGGGTTGAGAAAGCCCGTGCTGGTGAAGTCGTTGTCCTGCGTGCCGATGATACGAACAAGATACGCGCCGTTGTTAAATTGAATAGCTATATTGATGCTTATTTGCTGGTGGGACGATTCATTGACCAGAATGTCCTGGCGGCAGTTGACCGCACACGCCTGGCCGCGTCTGATTACCAGCAATTAGGCATTCAGCAATTTGATTTACAACTAAGCTTTGCGGTTTTGTTTGGTGTCGTGGTTCTGTTGCTATTGATTTCGGCTTTATGGGTTGGCCTGAATCTGGCAACAGCGATTATCGGGCCATTATCGGCGGTTATAAATGTAGCTGATAAAGTACGTGGAGGAGATTTGCGCGAACGTGTGCCAGGTGGTGCCGGTATTGACGAGATATCACGCCTTGGCCTGTCTTTTAATAATATGCTGGATGAACTGGCGCGAAGCCGTCAGCAACTTGTTCAGGCCAATATGCAAATTGACCGGCGGCGTGAATTTACCGAAGCGGTTCTTGGTGGTGTATCGTCAGGTGTGATTGGTCTTGATAAAGATGGGCGCATTAACTTGCCCAATGCGGCGGCTCGTAATCTTCTTGGATTGACCGATGTCGACATGATAGGCAAAAAACTGGAAAATCTGGTGCCAGAATTTAACCACCTGTTATCGATTGTTGGGCAGAAAAGACGCCGTTTTATGGAAGATCAAGTGGTTTTAGAGCGTCCCACAAGTCGTTTGACCTTGCGTTCCCGTATCGCCAGCGAACTGGTTGATGACCGGATTATCGGTTATGTCGTAACATTCGATGATGTAACCGATCTGCTAACCGCGCAGCGCAAAGCCGCATGGGCTGATATTGCGCGCCGCATCGCGCATGAAATCAAGAATCCATTAACGCCTATTCAACTGGCCTCGGATAGATTGCGGCGAAAATTCAAACCCAAGGATGCCATAGAAGCGGAACGGTTTGAGGAATATGTGACGATTATTTCACGTCAGGTTGACGATATAGGCCGCATGGTTGACGAATTTTCATCATTTGCCCGTATGCCGCAACCGACGATGGAACCGGTAAAGCTTGATGAATTGGTGGAAGGTCAGATTGATCTGTTCGCCAGCGATGATGTGTCCTATAGCTATGAACATGATGACGATGTGTCATTCATAATCATGGGTGATGCCGGTCTGTTGCGTCAGGCAATTACCAATTTGCTGCAAAATGCCAAAGACAGTTTGCGCGAACATAATGTTGCCACACCGCAAATATACATATCGCTAACCTATGGTGATGGTGAAATTACAGTTGTTATCAAAGATAATGGACCCGGCTTTCCTGATATGAATTTGGATGATTTGCTGGAACCCTATGTGACAACACGCGAGAAGGGAACCGGGCTAGGTCTCGCGATTGTCTCAAAAATTGTGCAGGATCATAACGGGACGCTTGCACTGAAAAATGATGATCAAGGTGGCGCCGTTATTGTGCTGACCTTTCCAAGTGATAATGATGCCCAAAGTGGCGGCAAGAATCTGGGACGTTAGATATGGCTGGTGAAATTCTGATTGTTGATGATGAACGTGACATTCGCTCGCTTATCAGCATGACACTGGAAGATGAGGGCTATCAGTCGAAGACAGCTGCCAATGCAGATGAAGCGCGTAATATTCTGTTGAGTCGGCCACCTGTGCTGGCCATTCTCGATATCTGGATGCGTGATTCTGATATGGATGGTCTGCAATTGCTGGAATGGACAAAGGGGGTTTATCCTGATTTGCCGGTCTTGATGATTTCGGGGCATGGCACAATCGAAACAGCCGTTCAGGCGATACGCCAAGGTGCCTATGACTTCATCGAAAAGCCATTTAAAGAAAACCGTCTTGTTTTGATGGTTGAGCGCGCGCTTGAAGCTGCGCGCCTGACGCAGGAGAATGCCGAATTACGAACCCGCATCAGTGAAGATATGGCGCCCGAACTGATTGGTAACTCGCAGGCGATGCGTGTAACACGTCAGGCGATCAGCAAAATTGCCCCAACGGCAAGTCGTGTGATCATCAATGGACCAGGTGGAAGTGGCAAGGAGTTGGCGGCAAGGGTCATACATGACCAGTCGCAGCGCCGAGATGGCCGGTTTGTTGTTGCTAATTGTGCACGTTTGGCACCCGAACGCGTCGATGCGGAGTTGTTTGGGTCGGAAAGCATGCAAGCAAGCCGCCGTATAGTCGGGCTGTTCGAGCAAGCCCATGAAGGTACGCTCTATTTTGATGAAATCTGTGATTTGCCGCTGGAAACGCAAGGCAAGATTGTTCGTGCTGTTACCGAACAGAGATTCCGTCGGGTTGGTGGTAACGCAGAAGTGGTTGTCGATGTCAGGGTGATTTCGGCGTCAAGCCGTGATCTGGTTACTGAAATTCAGGCTGGGCGATTGCGTGAGGATCTTTACTATCGGCTGGGCGTGGTGTCGTTAAATGTCGCGCCAGTATCAGAACGGCGTGAAGATATTCCGCTTATGGCCAAGCATTTTGTCAAGAAGATCGCTGACCGTCTTGGCGTGGCACCGATCAAGCTGTCCGATGAAGTGTTGGCGGCTATGCAAGGCTATGAATGGCCTGGTAATGTGCGGCAAATTCACAATACCATCGAAAGCATGTTGATTCTGGCACCGCCTGATCGGCGTGAACCGGTAGGGCTAAGCTTGCTTCCGGCAGATATTCAGAATATACCCCGTGGCAGTTCGCGGTCAGGGCTTGATGAAATGTTCTCATTACCGTTGCGGAATGCGCGAGAAGATTTTGAACGGGTTTATCTGGCCACGCAATTGCGCCGGTTTGATGGGAATATTTCGCGAATGGCCAATTTTGTCGGTATGGAGCGGTCTGCATTGCATCGAAAGTTGAAAGCGCTGAACATAGATAATATGGAGGCGGCAGAACATGCAGTTGTCGCGCATACCATAGACAGTGAAAAGGGGGCAACCTCGTGAAAATCGTGATTTGTGGTGCTGGGCTTGTGGGAAGCGCTATTGCAGGGCATCTGGCTGAAGAACAGAATGATGTCACCGTTGTTGATGCGTCCGCCGAAAATATTCAGCGCATTACTGACCAGCATGATGTGACTGGTGTGATTGGTGTAGCCTCGCATCCGGAAAGACTGAATGAAGCTGGCATGCGTGATGCCGAATTATTGATCGCGGTGACAGAGTCTGATGAAGTCAATATGGTCGCGTGCCAGGTGGCGCATACTATTTTCGATACGCCGGTGAAAATCGCCCGTATCAGAGGAAGCTCCTATCTCGATGAGAATTATGCCGACCTCTATAGTCCAGCGCATCTGCCAATTGATCATATCATCTCGCCGGAAGCAGAAGTATCGGCGTCTATCAGCAATCAATTACGCGTACCAGGTGCTTTTGACATTAAAAATCTATGTGATGGCAAAATGAATCTGGTAGGGGTGGTGTGTACCGAGGATAGTCCAGTTCGTGATACGCCCTTGCGGCATCTGACCAATCTGTTTCCAGACCTTGCCATGACAGTATTGTGTATCATTCGGGATAATGCCGTGATTCTGCCCCGACGTGGCGTTGAAGAAATGCATGCCGGTGATCGTATTTATTTTGTCTGTGACAGTGCACATCTTGATCGGGCGATGGCTGCCTTTGGGCATGAAGAACCCGAGGCCAGATCTGTGGTGATTGCGGGTGGTGGTAATATTGGTTTGATGCTGGCGCGCGAGATTGCAACCAATTTTTCAAATACACAGGTGCAACTTATCGAAATGGATAATAACAGGGCGCGTGAACTTGCCGAAGAATTACAAGGCACGGGCATTATTCATGGTGACGCCCTTGATGAGTCGATCCTTAAAGAAGCCGGTGTACATACAACCGAGACCTTTGTGTCAGTGACTGAAGATGACGAGGTCAATATCTTGTCGGCATTGTTGGCCAAGCGCACGGGAGCCAAACATGCGGTGGCATTGGTGAATATGCCTGGCTTTATTCCGCTGGTGGGGACTCTGGGTGTCGATGCGGTGATTAATCCATCACAAATTACAGTTTCGTCAATTCTCGAGCATGTGCGCCGTGGCCGTATCCGTGATGTGCACCCGATTATTGAAGATCTTGGTGAAGTGCTTGAAGCCGAGGCCTTGCCCTCATCTTTGCTGGTCGGCAAGCCTTTGCGGACAGCCAAAATACCAAAGGGCATTTCAATCGGTGGTATTGTAAGGGATGAACAAGTTATTGCCGCCCGCGGTGATAGTGTGATCGAGGCTGGTGATACGGTGATTATCTTTGCCGAACGTGGAAAGATCGTTCAGGTTGAAAAGATGCTATCCGTGCGGCTAGATTTCTTCTAATCACATTTTACCTCCAAAAATTAGACATAAATGCCGGTTATCGCGTGACATGGCATTGTGAAGTCATGCCCAAGAGGGTAAGTTGAAAAAAAAGGGAGGGAAAAATGGCCGCAGATAAGAGCCGAAATCTTCAGGAAGTGTTTCTCAACAACATCCGTAAATCACATTCACCGGTAACCGTTTTTCTGGTTAGCGGAGTTAAGCTTCAGGGTGTTATCACCTGGTTTGACAATTTTTCAATTCTGCTTAAGCGTGATCAACATGTTCAGCTGGTTTATAAACATGCCATTTCAACGATCATGCCATCTGTTCCTGTTCATCTTCAGGGTTTTGAAGATACGGATGAGACTACCCCCGATCAAGGCTGAGTCAGACCTTTGGTATCTTCTAACCCATAAAGAGTTTTTTAATGACCGTTTTTGATAGTTTTGCCCAGCAGGTTGCCCAATTGATGCAACAGGCTACCGCCGAACTTGTGCTTCCGCGTTACCGGAATCTTGTGGCTGGGCAGATAGATACCAAGTCCGGACCCGATGATCTGGTTACGGTAGCAGACCGTGAAGCCGAAGAATGGCTGACCCCCCGTCTGCTTGCCTTGAAACAAGGGGTATGTGTAGGTGAAGAAGCTGTCGCCAAAAGCCCAGCACTACGTGATCAGGCCGGTCGCGGCACCGTCTGGACAGTTGATCCGGTTGATGGCACCCATAATTTTGTTCATGGCAAAGACCATTTCTGTATGATGGTTGCTTTATTGGAAGATGGTATCCCTCAGCAAACATGGCTGTGGCACCCGTTGAAGGAGGTGCTGTATTATGCAAAGGCTGGCGCTGGCGCTTTCAGGATCGATGGTCGTGATATAGTCCGCCTTTCGGTCAGTGACACGCTTCCTGATATTGAGCAACTTGTAGGTGAGGGAAGTACCAAATTTCTTAAACAACCATTTCGAGGTGAATTTATTGACCGGTTGAAGCACTTTGAAAACCGGATTTCTTTAAGGTGCGCTGGGGTGTTGGCGATGAAACTTGCCGGTGGTGATATCCATTTCATTATGCACGGGACTTGTACGCCATGGGATCATGCCCCGGTTGATCTCTTATGCCGTGAGGCAGGCGCACATGCAGGCATGTCGGTTGATGGGCGACCGTTTAACGCCGCCTATAACGAAGCTTTTATGGTGGCCGCGTCCAAAACCATTTGGGATCAGCTTAATCGTGAAATATGGCGTGGCGAATAGCTGTAAGACATCATCGGTTGCAAGCACACCATTATGACTAGTCGTTTTTCTGGAATAAGAGGCTAAGACCAAGTGACACGAGAATGACGCTGGCACCTCGATCAAGATATATTTTAGCCCGCAAATAACTTGTTCGAATGGTTTGGGTGCTCATCACGTAAGCAAGGATCGTATAAAAAGTAACTTCTATAGCCAGGTGATTTATAACAATAAACCCTATCTCCCAAGCTGCCATATTTGCTGGAAAAATGACAATCAGTATGGCAGCGGCAAACAGAACTGATTTTGGGTTCGACAGGTTGATCAGGACACCATCTCTGAAGGCATTGATAAGCGTTCGGGCATTGTTTTGAATAGGAGACGTGGCATGTCGCCATGTGATCAGCGCGATATAGAAAAGATATAGGGCTCCACAAATCTTCGCCGTTGTATAAGCCCATGGCACCAGAAAGAAAATACTTTCCAGCCCAAGCAATGCCAGCAATGTCCAAAATGCTGCGGTCAGCCCAAGTCCAAAACCAAGCATGATTCCCGATCTGGTGCCAGCGGTTAAGGTGGTGCGCACAGACACCAAAAATGCCGGACCCGGACTGGCAAGTGCTACCAAAAGGGCAATGTTAAAGGCAATGAGTTGGGCGGTAGTCATCTTTATTTTGTCTCACTTTTTTTGGCATCTTGCCAAAATGATTCCATCTCACCTAAAGGTATAGTGTTGATATTTTTCCCATTTTTGTCAACTTGTTCTTCTATATACCTAAAGCGACGCTCAAATTTTTTATTGCACCCCATTAAGGCCGTTTCGGGATCAACACCGGCTTTGCGAGCAAGATTTATAGCAACAAACAGAATATCGCCAATTTCATCTTTGATAGCATCATGATCTGGTTCGTCTGCAGCTAACTCAATTTTTAACTCGTCCGTCTCCTCAACCATTTTAGCGAATACATCATTGATATGATCCCAGTCATAGCCAACACGGGCGGCACGTTTTTGTAGCTTGAGGGCGCGTAACATTGGCGGTAGTCCGACAGCCACATCGTCAAGCACACCGTTTTTGCCTTTCTGCGCACGCTCGGTAGCTTTAATATCTTCCCAGTTTATTTTTTGCCTCTCTGCATCATGTGATTGCGCTTGTGCAGGAGGGCTGTCAGATTTTGTCTCATCACCAAAGACATGAGGGTGACGACTAATCATTTTATCGCTGACGCTGCGGGCAACATCTGCCACGTTAAAGCAACCTTCTTCCTCGGCTATGCGAGCGTGAAAAACAACCTGTAGTAATAAATCGCCTAACTCGTCGCGGATATCTTCGCGCGTACCGTTATGTATAGCATCCGCCACTTCATAAGCTTCTTCGATCGTATAAGGGGCAATGGTTTCGAAAGTCTGTTTCACATCCCACGGACATCCGTTTTCAGGATTGCGCAGACGAGCCATGATTTTTACGAGATGTTCAAATTCGGTGCTTGCTTTAGACATGTAGCCATCGTAACAGTCGTTAGCAGTCTGACCAAGCTGAATAACAAATTGTAAGCACTTTGTAATATTTTTATGTTTTAAAGTTGTTTTTTATATAGCAATGATGTTTCTGAAGGTCGTAATTTATTAAATATATTACTGTGTGAACACGTCTTGAAGCTGTTTATATAGATCAAATAGGGGATTAAGATGGGGCGCATTAGATCATGGTTTTTCACTGGGCTGGTTGTTACAGCGCCAGTTTTGCTGACGATTTACATTACCTGGTCAGCAATTGAGATCATTGATGGACAAGTGGCTAATTTACTGCCGCATTTTGCCGAGACAGCCTATAGCGAGATTCCAGGTATTGGATTGTTGATCGGGGTCGCGCTGATCACAGTTATTGGCGCGTTGGCTGCCGGCTTCATGGGGCGCTGGCTAATTAGTTTTGGCGAATCACTGTTGAACCGTATGCCGGTTGTACGATCCATTTACGGGGCAACTAAACAGATACTGGAAACGGTTGTTTCAGCCCAATCAGACGCGTTTCGCGAAGTTGTGCTGGTTGAATATCCACGTAAGGAGTTGTGGGTTATCGGGTTTGTTACGGGCAATACCAAAGGTGAGGTCGATACGTTGATTGATCATGATATGGTCAATGTCTTTATCCCGACAACACCTAACCCAACATCAGGGTTTTTGCTGTTCTGTCCTAAAAAGGAAGTCATATTTCTGGAGATGGAAGTTGAAGAAGCTGTCAAGATGGTGGTGTCTGGAGGCATTGTGACACCGCCTGACCGCAGTGGTGGCAAGCCAATAGCCGAGAAAGCGGCGTCTACAAAAGCCGCACCTAAAAAGGCAAGCATGAAAAAGACTGGCTCTGCGAAAGTGGCGGTTAAAAAAACCACAGCTAAAGCCGTGACCAAGAAAACCACACCCAAGAAAGCCGTGACCAAGAAAGCCGTGACCAAGAAAGCCGCGCCCAAGAAAGCCGCGCCCAAGAACCGTTAAAACGCGACATTATAGCTTGATGATGGCTTATGTTTGATTGCTGCATTTGATTGGGTGGCTGATTGTGGTGCCAACCCTATCCTGCGGCAAGATAGCGAACAGCGCTATCACGTTCAAACAGGCTTAGTAACATATCGCTATAGGTCAAAGCGGTGCCATCAGTGGCCATGCGGCGCGCTTCGGTTCGGGCTAGTGAAAGCAGATCAGCATGAGCGCCAAGATCAGCAAGGATGAATTCGGGGACGCCAGATTGACGTTGCCCCAGAAATTCACCAGGACCGCGTAATTTTAAGTCTTCTTCTGCAATCACAAAGCCGTCTTCGGTATCACGCATGACCGTCAGCCTTGTTTTTGATGTATCGCTGATCGGGGGGGCATAAACCAGAATACAGCTTGATTTATCTGCGCCCCGTCCCACACGACCACGAAGCTGATGGAGTTGGGCAAGGCCAAAGCGTTCGGCATGTTCAATGATCATGATACTGGCTTCAGGCACATCAACGCCAACTTCGACGACGGTTGTCGCCACCAGAAGTTGCGCGCTTCCATCACGAAATGCCTGCATGGCCTCGTCGCGCTCGGGGGCTTTCATTTTTCCATGTGCAAGGGCAACCTTGTGTGCAGGTAAAGCGCGAACAAGGCTGGCAAAACGGTCTTCGGCGGCGGCGATATCGAGTTTGTCGGATTCTTCGACAAGTGGGCAAATCCAGTAGGCGCGTTTTCCGGCATCAAGGGCGCGTCTAATGCCATCAATCACCTGATCAAGACGGTCATTAGGCATTACCCGTGTGTCAATGGCGAGGCGACCAGCTGGTTTTTCATTCAGCCTCGATTGCTCAAGGTCGCCATAGGCTGTCATGGCCAGGCTGCGTGGGATTGGCGTGGCGGTCATAACGAGGACATCGACGCCATTTCCCTTTTGCCCAAGAATAAGACGCTGGCGAACGCCAAAGCGATGCTGTTCATCAACCACGGCGAGCCCAAGATCGGCAAAAGCAACATTCTCGGATAAAAGCGCATGTGTACCGACAACAATATCAATAGTGCCGTCAGCAAGCCCAGATAGCGTGTCTTTGCGGCCTGATCCGGTACGCCCCTGACCCAGTAACAGGCTGGCACTTTTGCCGATGGGCGCAAGCATCTTATTCAGACTTTGATAATGCTGGCGCGCCAACACTTCGGTCGGTACCAGCAAGGCCGCTTGTGCTCCGCTTTCAACGACATGCAGCATTGCCGCCAGCGCAACGAGCGTTTTACCAGAGCCAACATCACCTTGAAGCATGCGTAACATGCGTTTGCCAGATTCCTGATCAGATTTAATTTCCGCAATCGCATTTGTCTGGGCCTTGGTTAAGGCAAAAGGCAGGTTATCCATAAGAGCCCTAGTAAGCGTGCCTGTGCCAGCAAAGATACGACCTGGCACCGTATCGGCAGCTTGTTGGCGCACCATGTTGAGCGCGATTTGATTGGCCAGCAACTCGTCAAATGCCAGCCGCGCGCGGGCGGGGTTGTTTGGCAGTAAATCGGCTTCATTTTGGGGTGCATGAACAGTGCGCATGGCGCTGGCAAAGTCTGGCCAGTTATTTGTGGCCATGATTGAAGGCGGGATCCATTCGGGCAAAGTGGGTATCGTGGCCAATGCCGCGGTGATAGCGCGACGCAGAACCTTTGGTGTCAGGCCAGCGGTGAGTGGGTAAACTGGCTCAATTTCGGGCATGCTAGCCATTTCATCTGGTTTAACCACATAATCGGGATGCGCCATCTGCACACGGTTATTAAAAATTTCGGTGCGGCCACTGATAATGCGGCGCTCGCCAACTGGAAGAAGCCGTTGGATATAATCATCCCGCGCATGAAAAAAAACCAGCTCTATCGATCCTGTGTCATTCTGGCAAAATACACGCCATGGCCGACGGACGCCCCGTGGAGGTTTGTCATGCTTTACGACAATAATGTCAAATGTCGCAATGGCACCATCAATTACAGCATCCAGCGGCGGTTTCTGGCTACGATCAATTATAGCGATAGGCAGATGCCGCAATACATCAATCACATAGCTGCCAACACGCTTTTCCAGAATGGCGGCAAGCTTAGCGCCGACACCCGGCAAGGACGTGGTCGCCGCGAAGAGCTGAAACAGTTCCTGTGGTCGCTTTGGATGCACCATGAATTTCCTTGTTTAACCGAGCTTAACCGGGCTTATCCGGCGCTTTCTTTCTGTCCGGTATTATCAGTCTAACGCATTCTCTGCCTTGTTTCAAAAGATATGCCATCCATATATAGGCATCAATCAACGGCGTATTACCATCTCGAAAAACCATGCAAGGCTTTGCAGTGCTAGTGCGTTTCATGCTATGGCAATTGCGGTGATGAATGAAACTGTCCGAACCTAAGTTAAGTGAGTTTATAATGACATCAGAAAAGCTTTCCAATCGTGCCCGTCGTCTGATTTATCAGGCCAGCTATACCGGTATGAAGGAGACTGATCTGCTGCTGGGGCATTTTGCCAAGGTGCATCTGCCAGATTTGAATGATAATGAACTGGATGATTTCGAAGCCTTGCTCAAGGTTGGGGATCCCATTATTTACGCATGGGTAATGGAAAAAGAACCTGTTCCCATGCACTATAATACACGTGTCTTTCAGCTTATTAAAAAGTTTAAAAAAATATAGCAAGCAAATGAATTTCATCAATAAAATTGAATTAAACAGCTCGTTATGGGGCTGTCCTGATGGTGCGCATATGCTGGCGGTCGCTGCACTTGCCGAAGCCAAGGGGCAGATTCTATTTGTGGCACGTGATGATGCCAGGCTGGCTTTGATGCGGGATGCGCTGGCGCGGCTGGCACCGTCATTAGATATTCTGGTGTTTCCGGCGTGGGACTGTCTTCCCTATGATCGTTTATCACCCCAAGGTGCGCTGGTTGGGCAACGGATTGAGACGTTGGCAAGACTGGCGTCAGAGCCGGCAGCATTAACGGCAAACACCATCGTGCTGACAACTGTAAATGCCTTTCTGCAACGTGTACCACCACAAAGTTATTTTGCGGAAAGTTCGCTTCATATCACTGTTGGGCAGACCATCGAGCCATCAGCTTTGGCGACGTTTCTGGTCAATAATGCGTATCTGCGGACTGACACGGTGCGCGAAACAGGTGAATTTGCTGTGCGAGGGGGCATTGTTGATGTGTTTCCCCCTGGCCATGCTAATCCAGTTAGGCTTGATTTCTTTGGCGATGACATTGAGACAATGCGTAGTTTTGATCCATCGAACCAGCGCAGTATTGGCAAAGCGGATCGTTTGACCTTACATCCTGTCGCTGAATTCAGGTTGAATAGTCAGACTGTGGAACGGTTTCGTACCAGCTATCTGGCAACATTTGGCGCCACTGCCAGTCGTGATGCGTTGTATGAGTCAGTATCGGCAGAACGAATGCATCCCGGAATCGAACATTGGTTGCCGCTTTTCCATACTGAGATGGTGCGCTTGACTGATTATTGCCCAGACTGGCCAATCATTCTGGATCATGAGGCTCAAGCCGCCTGTGTTGTACGGTTTGAGCAGATCGCCGATTTTTATGAGGCGCGCGCTGATAGCGGAGATGATGGAAGCAGCCCCTATCGCCCGCTTGATAGTGAGGCGCTTTATCTTGGTGCAGATGAGCTGGAAGAGCTTTCGGCAAAACAACATGTCTGCAGTCTGCAACGCTTTGCCGCCCCCGATGGTAGCGGATCGCATCAGGATGCAGGCGGCCGACCCGGGCTGACATTTACCACCGCTATGGCGCGTGGGCAGAGTGCGGTAGTCGAAGTTGTCGAAGCCATGCAGGCCGAAATGACCGGTCAGCGTCGCCCAATTGTTATCGCCGCGGCAAGTGAAGGCGCGGCTGTCCGGCTAGACGAATTGATTGGTGAACAGATGGGCCCAGGGCATGTCACGCGAATCGACAGCCTTAATGCAGCAAAGCCAGGCGGCATTTATATCATCATCTGGTCACTTGATGCCGGCTTTCAAAGTGATCAGCTACTGGTTATTGCCGAAGCGGATATATTCGGCCAGCGATTATCGAGGCCACAATCCAAGCGTGGTAAAGGTGATGACTTCCTTCGCGAGGTTAGCGCGCTTGAAACAGGCGATTTGGTGGTACATGCCGAACATGGTATCGGCCGCTATGATGGTCTGGTTACCATCAATAGTGCAGGCGGCGATCATGACTGTTTGCATCTTGTCTATCATGGTGGCGATAAGCTTTATCTACCGGTTGAGAATATTGAATTACTGTCACGTTATGGTAGTGGCGGTAGCGGTAGTGGCGGTAGCGGTAGTGATGCACAGCTAGATAAGCTTGGTGGTGCCGCATGGCAGGCGCGCGTTGCACGTATCAAGGGCCGTGTCAGAATTATGGCCGAACAGCTGATCAAGATTGCTGCCCAGCGGCACACGGCCAAGGCCGAGCCCTTGCTGGCTACTGATGGGCTGTTTGCTGAATTTTGTGACCGCTTCAGCTTTGTCGAGACGGATGACCAATTGAATGCCATTCAAGATGTGATTGATGATCTGGCTTCAGGTAAGGCAAGTGACCGTCTGATCTGCGGTGACGTTGGTTTTGGTAAGACCGAAGTCGCTTTGCGCGCGGCGTTTATTGTGGCGATGGCAGGGTATCAGGTTGCATTGGTAGCCCCCACAACGCTTTTAGCGCGCCAGCATGGCAAGGAATTTACCGAACGCTTTGCCGGTTTCCCGCTTAAGCTGGGGGTTTTGTCACGCATGACATCAACAAGTGATGCCAAGCAGATCAGAGAGGATCTTGCGTCGGGTGATGTGCAAGTCGTTATCGGGACGCATGCTTTGCTGGCTAAATCACTGTCATTCAACAATCTTGGTTTGCTGATTGTTGATGAGGAACAGCATTTTGGCGTTGGTCAGAAAGAACGCCTCAAGGAAATGCGCGGTGATATACATGTGCTGACTTTATCTGCAACGCCTATCCCGCGTACCTTGCAAATGGCGTTATCGGGTGTCCGTGAAATGTCATTAATCGCGACACCACCAGTTGACAGGTTGGCGGTACGAACCTTTGTTGGGCCATGGGATGGTGTCGTACTGCGGGAAGCCATTCTGCGTGAGATGTTCCGTGGCGGTCAGATATTTGTCGTATGTCCGCGAATTGACGATTTACAACGGGTCTATGACCGTGTGCGCAAACTTGTGCCAGATGCCCGCATATTGTCGGCGCATGGGCGGATGCCTGCTGCCGAGCTAGATGATGTGATGACAAAATTCGCCGATGGTGAGGCCGATATACTGCTTTCAACCAATATCATTGAGTCTGGTATCGATATTCCATCGGCAAATACAATGATTATCCATCGGGCTGATATGTTTGGGCTTTCGCAATTGTACCAACTGCGGGGACGTGTCGGGCGTGGGCGACAGCGTGCTTATGCTTATCTGACATCGGATCCAAACCGCATTCTGACGCCACAAGCGCGGCGGCGGCTGGAGGTGATGCAAACACTTGATACATTGGGTGCCGGATTTACCCTAGCATCTTATGATATGGATATCCGTGGTGCGGGCAATCTGCTTGGCGATGAGCAGTCAGGTCATGTGCGTGAAGTTGGTGTGGAGCTTTATCAGGAAATGCTTCGCCAAGCGGTCGATGCCGCAAAAGCAGGTGATGTAAAAGACGATGAAGATACGGTAGTCGAATGGACGCCGCAGATTAACCTTGGGCTGGAAGTACGCATACCCGAAGCCTATGTCCCTGATCTTACCGTGCGTCTGTCACTTTATCGTCGTATTGCCGGGTTGAGTGATATGTCCGAAATTGATGCCATTTTGGCAGAGCTTGTTGATCGGTTTGGGACGATGCCGGACTCAGTACGTAATCTGTTTGCGGTGATCGAGATCAAGCAATTATGCAAATTGTCGAATGTTGAAAAAATCGATGCAGGGCCAAAAGGGCTTTCAATCGGTTTCCGTGACAATCAATTTGCCAATCCAGAGCAGCTTGTTGGCTGGATCGCAGCCCAACAGGGGCGAGTACAGTTACGTGGCGATCATAAATTAATTATCAAACAGACATTGCCGCAAGCGTCTGGACGTGCGCCAGTATGTAAAGGGATTGTGCAAGAGCTCGTTGCGCTTGTATAAATCATGACTATTCGGCTAGCTGGCAGCGGCATCAATCGCCGGTAGCAGATGATCAGCTTCATGGGCACCAGCAACGGCGTATGAACCGCCAAAAACAAAGTAAGGCACACCATCCATATTCAGCCTTCGTGCCATAGCCAGATCATGATCTAGTTGGTGCTCAAAGCTTATATCGTGCCGTGCTTCGATAAGTTCAGCATGTCCAGATTCGGTCGCTATCCTATCGAGAACATCGTTATCACCGATATCCAGCCCTTCGATAAAATAGGCAGAATATAGACGTTCACTGAGGCTTTGACTGTCTGACCCTGCTGCTAAAAGCAATTTATGGGCGTGTCGACTATTGGGTGTTTTGTCGATTGCATCGAAGTTGAAGTTGATACCTGTATCAAGTCCGGCTTCGGCAATACGACCATAGACTGCATGAGCTGAATCACCAAATTTCGCATGAAGATAGGCCTGACGATTCATGCCATCGACAGGCATATTAGGATTGAGCAGAAAACATCTCCAGATATATCGCGGGGTTATATGTGGCCGTCTAGCAAAGGCAGCGTCAAGACGTCGTTTGCCTATAAAGCACCAAGGGCACACAATGTCGGCATATATTTCAACATCGACCTGTATAGTCTTGTCGTACATAGTGGTCATATTGGTCATTTCAGTCATTAATAATGGCCTATAATTGCTTTTGAAAATTCAAGGATACATGGAAATCCAATCTCCAAGATGGTAAAATGCGACGGTCTTTCACGGCAAGTTAAATTCGTAGCGCGAATGAGGCGATAATGGATAAAAATGACTCAAAAGATATTGATCACGTCAGTATTGCTCGTGATATAGATCGTCTTCTAGCGTGTAAAAGCCTGATTGTCACAACGGCTTTAGCAAATGAGATACCTGAAATTGGTACGGCGCCTTTTATAAATCATGATGAATCTTTATACATATATTCTAGTCATTTATCAAAACATACTCGTGTCTTACTTGAAACAAAAAAGGCGCATTTCATGTTATGCCAAGATGAATGTGATACACAGAATATCTGGGCACGGCACCGGCTGAAATTCACTGCGGGCATAAATGAGATTGCCCGTGATGATGCTGACTTTCCCTTGCTGTGTGATAAGTTTGAAAGTGCGTTTGGTCCGACCATGGGCTTGATCCGTGACTTTGCCGATTTTCATATGCTAAGACTGAAACCGGTTTCAGGCGTTCTGGTGCTTGGTTTCGCCAAAGCCTTTGAGGTAAAAGGGCCTGATTTTGAAATTGTGTCGCATTTAAGAAGCGCATGACAGGCAAACTGCATGACCGGAATAGAGCAAAGGATATGAGGATGCCTATTCTCTGGAGTTTTAGACGATGTCCCTATGCGATGCGGGCGCGCCTTGCTATTGATGCTAGCCAGCAACAAGTAGAGCTTCGTGAAATTCTGTTGCGCGATAAGCCTGATAGATTTATTGCGGTATCGCCAAAGGCGACGGTGCCTGTTCTGCAATGTGATGAGGGAAAAATCATTGAAGAAAGCCGTGATATCATGTTCTGGGCATTGAAACGCAATGATCCTGAGGGCTGGCTGGATATCTGGCGGCAGAATCCGGCTTATGTCACCGCGTTTCTTGATCGTCTAGATGGTGCATTTAAGACCAATCTTGACCGCTATAAATATGCAAGCCGCTATGACGCGGATGCGGCACTCAAACATCGTGATGCTGGCGTTGTGTTTATCGCTGAGCTTGATAATATTTTGGCGCAGAAACCCGCATTGTCGGGGGACAGGCTTGGGGTGCTTGATTTTGCATGTCTGCCATTCATTCGGCAGTTTCGTATTGCTGATAGTATGTGGTTTGATAAACAGAACTGGCTAGCTTTACATAAATGGCTGCAAACCTTTTTAACCTCGTCGCGCTTTGAAAGGGTGATGAAAAAATATTCTCCATGGCACGAGGGTGAACAAGGTGTAGATTTTCCATAACAGTGCATCTAATTAGATGCTAAGCGAATTTGATATGCCATTTTATGAATTTCCTGCCAGTTTGAGATTGTGATGATGTCTTCATATTTAAATACATTGCGCGCACCGCTTCCATTTGTCCTTCTTGATGCCAATTATCACGATGATGATATATCCCACCTATTTCGGGATCCGGTCGAGGTTGTTTCGGTCACCGGTGATTGCGATATTACCGCGGCAATGGCACAGCTCGAACAGGGGCTTGATAACGGATTGTTTGCCGCGGGTTTTATTTCCTATGAAGCTGCACATCAATTTGATCCAGCATTAATTACCGCAGGTGCTGGTGATGCGGAGGAGGTGACAATCTGCTTTGGCCTGTTCCGAGAGCATATAGAGTTAACCCGAATTGAGGCTGACAGTTTGATGGCAGCAGCGGCCAAAGGCGGTGAGTTTCATCTATCATTGCCCCATAGTAGCCGCGATATAGAAAGCTATCTGGATGATATAGCTGTATTACAGACGCATATAACGGCTGGTGATACCTATCAGACAAATTATACCTACCGCATGTCGGGTGATATGCATGGTGACCGGCTGGCGCTTTATGAAGAAATGCGCCAACAGCAACCTGTATCCTATGGTGCCTTTGTTCAATTGCCTGATGTGCCGGTATATTTATCGCGCTCGCCAGAGTTGTTTTTCCGGAAAAATGGCAACCGGCTTGTAACACGTCCGATGAAAGGTACGGCACCTCGTGGGGCTAATGATGCCGCAGATCACGATATTGTGCATGCCATGTTGGAAGATGGTAAAACCCAATCGGAAAATACGATTATTGTTGATTTGCTTCGGAATGATTTTGGCCGTGTGGCGGTCACCAATAGCGTTTCTGTTGACGCTTATCTTTCACCTGAGCGCTATAAATCTGTGCATCAACTTACCTCTACAATTAGCTGTGAGGTGCCGGCTGATTTGTCGATAAGCGATCTGTTTGCAGGTGTCTTTCCCTGTGGTTCGGTCACCGGTGCGCCAAAAGTGCGAACCATGCAAATTATCAGTGATTTAGAAAAGGATAAGCGCGGCATCTATACCGGATCGATCGGCTATATTCTACCTAACCGTGATATGTGTTTCAATGTTGCTATACGGACCTTGTCAGTCAGTGTTGATGGGTATGCAGAGGTTGGTGTTGGTGGCGGTATTGTGCATGAATCCGACGGGGACAGCGAATTTGCCGAATGTGCGGCTAAAATGGCCTTCCTTGAGAGGGTGATGATCGCCAGTAAGCCCGAAACACATCTGTCACCTCTTGCCAAGCTACAGGCCAGTTGATGATCTCTATTATCGATAATTACGATTCTTTTACCTATATCATCGCCCAATATTTTGCTGCGACAGGCATGCCCGTTGAAGTGCGTAAGAATGATGTGGCGACAGTTCAAACAGTCATCGACAGTGCGCCGATAGGGGTGGTGTTATCGCCGGGGCCAGGCCGACCAGAGGATTCGGGCAATAGTTTTGATATTCTGGCGGCAATCCGTGGTCGGGTGCCAGTGCTAGGTATTTGTCTGGGGCATCAGATCATAGCCCGCTCAATGGGTGTTGAAGTCACTGCAGCAGCACGGATTTCACATGGCAAGGCAAGTGCGATTACACATCATGGTAAAGGGTTGTTTACAAATATAAAGCAAAACACAAAGGTTGGACGTTATCACTCTCTTTCTATTGATAAAAATACAATAAATAAATCTCTTTCTATTGTTGCTGAAACAGCCGATGACATAGCAGAAACCATGGCTGTAGAAGACCTGTCAGCACATATTTATGGGGTGCAATTTCATCCTGAATCAATCATGACCGAGGATGGTATGACGATGATCAAGAATTTTGTTCATATATGTCGAAACGCCAAGCTTAGTTAGGCGGTCAGGACATGGTGGATTTTCATATTTTCGAAACCATGCGTTGGCGTCCAGCTTGCGAGTTTGACCCAGGAGGTTTTGACCGGGGAAATGCGCATTTACGTCGGATGGCTTCGTCTGCCCGGCGTTTTGGCCTGCCATTTGATCCGCATGCTATTCATGCAACGCTTGATAATGAACTGAACGGTATGCTTGTTGATAAGCGGGTGCGCGTCGCCTTATATGAGGATGGTGAGTTGGTCGTAGATGTTGCGGATGCGCCGTCTGAGGTTGCGTCAAGATGGCGACTGGGGCTGGCCGCAACACGGCTGGATGCTGGCGATATGTGGCTACGGCATAAAACTAGCAACCGACAGCGCTATGAAGAGGATAGGGCGGCATTTTGCAGTGGCGCGTCAGCTCAATTTGACGAATTGATTTATCTTAATCAAAACGGTGAAATATGCGAAGGGACGATCACTTCGCTATTTATTGGCGATGGCAGTGGAATGCTGAAAACACCTTCACTTGAATGCGGACTTTTGCCCGGTATCCTGCGTGAGACAATGGTGCAAAATGACAAAGCAGTTGAGGCGGTGCTCACGCTGGACGATGTTCGTGGCGCAACCGAAGTGTTTGTCGGTAATTCGTTGCGCGGATTGATACAGGCGGAACTAGCATTTTAACAAATGCTACTGTGATGTCAGGGCACCTGTGGGTAAGAAATGACCGACAGATAGCGTGAGATTGATGCGCCCAGAAACAGCAAATCATCAAAATGCAAAACAGCATGCGTATCTTTGGCATCCAACGACACAGTGCATCCAAGCGTTTTTGAAAGATCAGCAGACAATGTTGCAAAGTCTGCCACGGGATTATCCGACTGAATTGTCAATTTGCCATGTTCTTTGCTGTTTTGGCCATAAATCGCAATACCAGCACTGTCAGGCCCACGATCAGTCATTGTAACCAGCATATCGGTAAGCATGGCGCCAAGATCAGCTCCAAGTTTTTTGTCTTTGAGAAAAAGGCCGACGATACCGCACATGCTAAAACTTCATTTATCAATTGAAACCTTAACAGCAAAAAAACTATGTTTTACTAAGGTGAAAATAATTATCATGATAATAAATTTTTAGCCCATTTAATAGACGAGGCTATATTAGATTTATTATTTATAAGAAACTTTTTTTCTTAATATGCAAAAATTACTAGCCTTTAAACCTTTTTTGTTGAAGATTATATGTATGGCTATATGCCCGATGGGCGTCATAGCCCAATCGTTTATAAGCTCCGATTGTTCAAGATCTTACATATGAGTGTAATTCATCTGAGCGCCATTTTTGGAAGGAGATTAGTCATGACTGCATCATGGAGATTTTCTACATTGGCCGATAGGCATCGTGCTTTGGGGTCTGAATTGGAAGACTGGAGTGGGATGGGAACGGCTTGGTCCTATGATAAAGATCAGGAAGAGGAATATCTGGCGATCCGCACAAAGGCGGGATTTATGGATGTTTCGGGGCTAAAAAAAGTTCATGTAGCTGGCCCGCATGCCAGCCATGTGATTGATAGAGCCGTCACCCGCGATATTGAAAAACTTCGGCCTGGGCGTTCGACATATGCCTGTATGCTGAATGATGAAGGAAAATTTATTGACGATTGTGTGATTTACCGAATGGGCCCAAATAGTTTTATGGTTGTGCATGGATCAGGGCAGGGGCATGAACAGCTAACCATGGCGGCAACTGGCCGTGATGTGTCACTGCGGTTTGATGACAATTTGCATGATATTTCTTTGCAAGGGCCGCTGGCGGTTGAGTTTCTTGATAAGTATGTCGATAGCATACGCCAGTTGAACTATTTCAATCATACGCAAACCATGCTGTTTGATTGCCCCGTTATGATTTCTAGAACTGGTTATTCGGGTGAGCGCGGTTATGAGCTTTTTTGCCGTGGTCAGGATGCGCCAAAGATATGGGATACACTGGTTACAGAAGGTGCCGCAATGGGCATTATCCCTACACGCTTTACGACACTCGATCTGCTTCGTGCTGAGAGTTATTTGCTATTTTTCCCCTATGACAACTCGGACATGTATCCGTTCGAGAATGAAAAACATGGTGATACACTTTGGGAACTTGGACTTGATTTTACGGTTTCACCGGGCAAAACAGGGTTCCGTGGTTGTGAAGAACATATGCGCCTTAAAGGTAAAGAGCGTTTTAAAATCTATGGCGTTCTTCTTGACGGAACCGAACCGGCAGATGAGGGTGCGCCTTTGATGAAGGATGGAAAGCAGGTTGGTATAGTTACTGTCGGTATGTATTCAACATTGAATAAGCATAATGTTGGTATTGCACGCATGCCTGTTGATTGTGCTGTTGATGGCGTTGCCATGAGCGTCAAAAACGCTTCTGGGGATATTGCTTGTCAAGCACACTCGATGCCATTCTACGATCCGCAAAAGAAAATTCGTTCTGCAAAGGGCTAGTAAACTGATGGGCGATTATATCCATAATCGTCGGTTGATTGATTTCAACTAAGCGTCTTTGGTGAGGCGGATTTTTTAAAGGGGGTTGCGCCTAAGTTGAATTAGTCCAGTTTTTCAAAGTGGAGCATATGTATTATGTCTGAATTCCAATTTCCATCGTCAATTAGAAGTCGTCCAATCTATGGCAAGTTTGAAGCACGGGCAGGCAAAGATTGTTTGATGATTGCTGATGCAGAGGGTGCAGAAGCAATATTGGATATGGTTCAAAAGTCAGATGATAGCCAAGAGATGATGGCAAATACCCACATTATCTATATCCCAAAACATACCGAAGAAACTTATGTCGAAAAACTCAAAGCACTAGGTGCGCGCCAGTTCTATTTAGGCGTCAGTTATGAAGCCTCAGTGCCTAGATTAAGGCATATTTTGACGAATGCCCATATGGGTTTGCAAGTTTATCTGGCTGGTACAGAAGGGGTGATGGGGCAAGCGCAACGAGAAGCGATCGAGGCAGGTATTCCCCATGTAGCCATCCAGATGGAACATCGTGGATCAGTCGCCCGCCGGATGCAATGCGTACATTGCAAGGGCATAACCGAGGATGTGATAACCGACCCATTCATCTGTTCGCATTGCGGGTTGAACCTGTTTGTCAGAGATCATTATTCCAGACGTTTAGCCGCGTTTCAGGGCGTTCGCGTTGATGCCGAAGATCACGGCAACGTCCCGGCTCAAGTGGAGTTGTATAAATGACTGCGGGTAAGAATAAAATCTTAGTCAAGGTTGTTGAGATCAGTAAGGTCAATGACCTTGTTACCCGATTTTCGTTTGAGCGAATCGATGGTGCATTATTTCCAACTTTTTCTGGTGGCGCGCATATCGTCATTGAGATGAAAGATGGCGAAATTAACCGCCTTAATCCCTATTCACTGATGTCTGATCCAATGGATCAGTCACGTTATTCAATTTCGGTTCGTCGTGATGATAACGGGCGCGGCGGGTCATTATTCATGCATCGTAAAGTCAAACTGGATGATGAGATGGTGATCAGCTATCCGGTTAACCTATTTGCAATGGATTTGCGTGCCAGCAAACACCTGATGATTGCAGGTGGTATTGGCATAACGCCGTTTCTAGCGCAAATAAAGCAGCTTGGTACCTTGCAGGGGCATTTTGAGCTTCATTATTCATGTAGGTCGCGTGCACTTGGTGCATATGCTGAAGCGTTAACCGACCACTATCCGAATAATGTTCATGTCTATTTTGATGACCAGAAACAAACAATTGATCTTGTTAACCTGCTCAAAGGACAACCACTTGGAACGCATGTGTATATTTGCGGCCCAAAAGGCATGATAGACTGGGTGCGAAATACAGCCTTTGAGATGGGTTGGCCGCATGAGACTGTGCACCATGAAGAATTTTTAGCACCGCCTTCGGGTGAAGCCTTTACCGTAAATCTGGCCACTTCCCAAAAGACCATCGAGGTCGGTGAGCAACAAAGTCTGCTTGAAGCCATTGAGGCTGCTGGTATTGATGCGCCTTATCTATGTCGGGGTGGGGCATGTGGCCAGTGCGAGACACGCGTTTTGGAATGTGATGGAGATATTCAGCATAACGACCACTGGCTCGATGATGAACAGAAAGTTGGAAAAACACATATAATGCCATGTGTTTCCCGATTTGCCGGACGCAACCTGGTTCTTGATCGATAGGAGAGCGAGATATGAGCATTCAATTCAAAGATGAAACGTTTCGCGGTGATTATACATTTAGTAACTCACAATGGGCCATTAACCGATTTCCATTTCCGTTCCACGAAGACAGTTTCATGTATTCGGTGAATATGGAGCAGCATAGCGGTGGCCCGGAAGGGTCTGTATATGAAAAACGTTTTGACGTTGACGAGCATTACCTGTCTGAAATGAAGGACAGGGCGATAGTGCTTGATGAAGATCCGCTTCGGTGCCAGTCACTGCCGCATATGAATTTAGCTGGTTGGGATTTGCTGGAACTGATCATGATGTCAAAGTCAGAAGATTATCCTGATCTGTTTGAATTGCACCGTGATGGCACTCATTGGCGGTGGATTAATCGCCCCATGGGTATTGATGATAGTTTTGTGTTTATGGACAACACCACTTTGCCCTATGCGCCAATGGAATATATCACGCGGCAAGCCCAAGGTGACTTCTGTGTTTTGGATCAACGCGATGATAATCTGTGGATGGACGCTGGCATGGTCACCACACAAGCCGATTGGTCGCTTGATTTTGACATTGGCATGAATTTCTTTGAATGGCATGCGCCGGTGCCGCGCGCGCATGAAATGGGTATTTTTAAACGGGCATTAAAGTTTTTGCTGGCCATTCAACAAGGCACGCCCGCCCGCCGTTTGAACTGGACACTTACGGTCAATCCTCTGCTGGATACAAGTCCAGAAAATTATCATAAATGGGGTATTGAAAAGGCCAGTTTGACGCCTGAAAATGTAGGTGAAAAGCAGTATCTTCGGGTCGAGTTGCAAACATTCTTTCGATTGCCGCGGTCAAACGCGTTGGTGTTTCCAATCCGGTGCTATCTGATTAAATTTGCCGATCTTGTGACAATTCCAAAATGGGGACGTCGTTTGCACAGGGTCTTACGTGATATTCCTGACGATTTGGCAACCTATAAGGGGTTCATTGCTAATCGTGAATTGCTGGTGAGTTACTTGTCACAATTTGACGATGGCGCTGAAACGTCACCTGGTGTATGGCCTGATTTACATCTGGAAAAGTGACTGCGACCCAAGCGTATAACAGCTTTTCAATAGACATAAATTGAGGCATCATCCCGCATGGTTTTAACAAATTGATAGCTTCATGACATATGTGAATGAACAGCAAACAGGAACAGCCCCGATCCGCAAAACTCATCTAGGTTTCCTTATCTTTCCGGGATTTCCGATGTCATGTCTGACGTCGATGATAGAACCATTGCGCGCGGCCAATGAAATTGCAGGTCAAGACCGGTTTGGCTGGCAATTGATTTCCGAGGATGGCGCTCGCATACCGGCAAGTGCGGGGGTTTACTTTGATCCTGATATCACGCTGGCTGATGCTGCGAATCTTGATTTTATTTTTTGCCTAAGTGGACCGATGGCACATTTGGAACATGAACAGAAATCAACTGGAATGCTTCGTCACCTTGCTCGTCATGGTACCTGTATGGGGGCAGTCAGTGGCGGTGTGTTTCCTTTGGCACGTTCCGGATTAATGGATGCGCATCCTTGTAGTGTGCATTGGTGCTATAAAGCTGCGTTTGAAGCAGAATTTCCACATATACAGGCTGTTGATGATGTGATTGTCATGGATCAATTACGCTATAGCGCGTCCGGTGCCGCCGCTGCTTTCGATATGATGTTGCATCTGATTGAGCAGGAGTTGGGCGCGCCTGTTATGACCGAAGTGGCCTGCTGGTTTCAGCACCCGCTTGTACGCGGTGTGGGCGTGCGCCAGCGGATTCCAGCATTTTACACAGCCAGTGCCGATGACATGCTGCCATCTGCGATCCAACAGGCGGTTCATTTATTTGCCACGCACATAGATGAATCAATTTCTGTCAGTACTGTCGCTGAAACTGTGGGGTTATCAGCCCGCCAGCTTGAACGCGGGTTTAAAAAAGCAACAGGGCAAAGCCCATCACATTATTACCGCTTGATGCGGATGAAAGCCGCGCGCCAGCTTGTTCTATATTCAAATGATACGCTGACCGATATCGCTTATGCCACAGGCTATAGCAATGCGGCGGCGATGGTCAGGCATTATAAGGATGCGTTTGGTATCACGCCAAAAGAGGAGCGCAACAGAATCAATCTCTTCCGCGTACAAGATAACCGTTCGCTTCCATCTATATAAAATTATATTAATTAGTGTTTTACACTACAGACTTAATACTATTTATTAAATTATGATGAAGTGATTTTGCGGATGAACGTGCGCCCAGAATTGAAAAATATCCAACTGACCGATGCAGAATAAAGCAGCTAATATGTTCAATAGCCGTGCGGGTAGCGCTGTTGTAAGGCATCTGCCGGCTATTAACAGCACATAGGCGCTCTAATATATTAACGCATAGTTCGCCAGTCAGATCAAAACGCACAAAGGAGTCATTTTGTTCGGTAACGGCGGCAATGCCAGCCAGCTTTATGGTCAGATCATCTGCCATTGTTTCATGTGATTCAATCGGGGCCTCAACCATCCATTGATCCGGGCCAGTCCATATCGCGCTTATGTCATCATGATGTGTCATTTGTTCTGGTAGTGGCAAGGTAACCCCAATCACTTTCCCAGCAATTTTACTGAGCTTATCTTTACCGCCTGCATGCGCTGCTATGGATACATAGGCAAAATCAGCATTTTCGGCGAGTGTAACACGATCATAAACATCTATCTGAGGGCTATGACCGCCAAGCGCGTGTAAGGGGGCTAGATCATGCATGGAGGCGTTTCCCTTCTGGATCGATGAAATGTGGGCTAACAACTTCGACTAGAATTTCGCGTCCCTGTAGCGGGTTTACAGCGCGGATGATTTCGCCCATGCGGTTTGACCCATTGCTGAGGAAGCCAAGGCCAATTGCATGACCTAGGCTGGGCGAATAACAAACGGATGTGACATAGCCTTGATCATGGGCGGCATTTACCGGATCATCAACCCGCATGAGATGGGCACCAGCGTCAAGGGCGTCGGCATCATTTACTGGCTTTAGGCCAATCTGAATGATGGCATCTTTTTGCGTAAGACCTTCTCGGCGCGATAGCACACTGCCAATGCTGTCCTTGGTTGCGGATACCATGCGGCCTAACCCCAAATTGAGCGCGGTGGTCGTGCCATTTAATTCGTTACCAGCGGCGTGTCCTTTTTCAATGCGCATGACACCAAGCGCTTCGGTGCCATAAGGCACAATATCATAGGCTTCACCAGCCTCCATGATACGCCGGATCAGCGCATCACCATAGCGCGTCGGAACAGCAAGTTCGTAAGCCAGTTCTCCAGAAAATGAAATTCTGAACAGACGTGCGCGCAATCCCCCGCATACTGTGACTTTACCACAGGCCATAAATGGAAAGGCGTCATTGGACAGGTCAAATTCTGGATCAATGATCTTTTCAAGAAGTTTGCGTGCATTAGGGCCAGCGATGGCATATTGCGCCCAGCTTTCGGTTGTTGATATGAGTTGAACATCAAGATCAGGCCATAGGCATTGACGGCAGAATTCAAGATGCCTGAACACCCCTACGGCATTAGCAGTAGTTGTGGTCATGACATAATGTGACTCGGCAAGGCGTGCGGTTGTACCATCATCCATGACAATGCCGTCTTCGCGTAGCATCAGACCATATCGTGTCTTGCCTATTGGCAATTTTGCAAACCCGTTAGCATAGACCCGATTGATGAATGTTGTGGCATCACGGCCTTGAATATCAATCTTGCCAAGGCTTGTCACATCACACACACCAACCGAAGCCCGTGTGGCCAAGACCTCACGGTCAACACTTTCGCGCCAATGGGTTTCGCCTGGCTGAGGATACCATTGCGCCCGCAACCACATGCCAGCTTCGACAAAAACGGCACCTTGTTCTTCGGCCCATTTATGCGATGGCGTCAAGCGGGTAGGGCGGAAATGACGATCACGGGCGCGCCCTGCCATAACGCCGATGGCTGTTGGTGTGTAAGGTGGGCGGAAAATAGTGGTGCCAACATCGGGAATGGATTTTCCCGAAAGTTCAGCCATGATCGCCAAGCCAGAAATATTGGATGTTTTTCCTTGGTCAGTTGCCATGCCTAATGTGGTGTATCGCTTTAAATGTTCGACAGAACGGAAATTTTCCTGATGCGCCAGCTTTATATCTTTGACTGTCACATCGTTCTGCTGGTCAACCCAAGCTCTTTTCTTGCCATAGCCGACATGCCAGAATGGCATAAGTTTGATAGGTGCATCTTCGGCTTTGGGTAATTTGATTGCTTTTGCCTTAATATCAATATCTGCAAGCAAGGTAACAGCTGATTGAACGCCGGATGACAAACATGAATCAAGGCTGAATTGGCCATTAGCCGCGCCAGCAACACCCAGACCAACAGGCAATGTCCCACCGGGAACAAAGGCTGCAATATCTTGTTGCCATTGCGGAAAGCCACGTTGATGGCAGGTTAGATGCACATTGGGATTCCAGCCGCCAGCAACCCCAAGTGCACCGCATTTGATGGTGCGTGTTGTGCCATTATTCATGCGAACAGTGATGGCATTCAGGCCAAGTCGTCCAGAGGTGTCAACAACGCGTCCACCAGCCAGAACCTCAATACCCTCACATTTAGGCGCGTCGGGTCTCGTGTCAATGATCGCGCTGACATCAATGCCTTTGTCACGTAAATCGGTAGCGGTGCGGTAACCATTGTCATTATTGGTAAAGATGGCGATTTGTGATGCCGGTGTGCTAGCCCACCGATTAACATAGGAACGGATGGCACTTGCCTGCATTATGCCAGGACGGTCATTATTGGGGAAACATATTGGCCGCTCGATGGCACCGCCCGCCAGAACCGCCCGTTTGGAATAAATACGCCACAACACCTGACGTGGTTTACCGTCTGTCGGAACGGCAAGATGATCTGATATGCGCTCGACAGCGCCATAAACACCATGATCAAAGGCGCCAATAACTGTGGTGCGTGGCATACAGCGCACATTGCTCATTGAATTAAGTTCGGCAATTGTTTCTAGCGCCCAGTCAGCACAGGAGGCGTCACCTATTTCATAGGTTTCGGCAGTCAGTCTGCCGCCTAGTACAAAGTCTTCATCAGCTATGATGATATCAGCACCAGCACGGGCTGCGGTTAGCGCGGCAGTGAGGCCAGATGGTCCAGCTCCAATGATCAACAGATCGCAATGTAAAAACCCTTTATCATAGCTATCTGGATCAGCTTTTGTTGATAATGATCCCAATCCCGCCGCGTTGCGGATGATGGGTTCATAAAGCTTTTCCCAAAAAGCCGCAGGCCACATAAATGTTTTGTAATAAAATCCAGCTGTCAGAAAATTTGAAAACAGATCATTTATGGCCATGGCATCAAATTGTAACGATGGCCAGCGGTTCTGGCTTCTGGCTTCAAGCCCGTCGAATAATTCGGTAACGGTGGCGCGGCTATTAGGCTCTTGGCGTGCGCCTGAACGCAGTTCAACGATGGCGTTGGGTTCTTCGGATCCGGCCGTCATAACCCCTCGTGGGCGATGGTATTTGAATGATCGTCCCATTAATCTGACATTGTTGGCGAGCAAGGCAGATGCTAGCGTATCACCCTCAAAACCATCAAATTTTTTACCGTCAAAGGTAAATTCAATCAACTTTGTACGGTCAATCATACCGCCACTGTCTAGTCGGTTAGGTTGATTTGTAAAGTGACTCATTTGCTGCGTCCCCTTTGGCGCGCCACATCGGATGCAAATTCAACTTTCTCAATGGTATGGGTTGTCGTGTCACGTGTCACAACTAACCATGAGCGATCACCTTGTTCGTGATACCAGAGCTCCTGATGTCGCCCAGCCGGATTATCGCGCAGATACTGGTAATCGTAAAAGGCGGTGTCAGCATCCGCAGTTTGCCAATCAGGTCGGTTCAGCAATGATGCATCGCCAAGATAAATGAATTCCTGGGCATCTCGGGGGCCAAGTAAAGGATGATTTATGATCATGACTAGCGGCTCCTAATGCAGGTTCGGCTGGGCGCCGACGCCTTTTTCATCGATCATATAACCGCGTTGGAAGCGGTCAAAGCGATAGGCTGTTGCTGTTTCATGTGGCTGTCCGGTTGCCAGAAGATGGGCAAAGCACCAACCTGAGGCTGGGGTGGCCTTAAAGCCGCCATAGCACCAACCCCCATTGAAAAACAGCCCATCAATATGTGTTTTGTCAATTATTGGCGATCCATCCATCGACATATCCATGACGCCGCCCCACATCCGCAAAATTCGGGCGCGGCCAATCATGGGCATGATTGCCATGCCACCTTCACACACATCTTCGACGGTCGGCAGGTTCCCACGCTGGGCATAGGTGTTATAGCCGTCAATATCGCCACCAAACACCAAACCACCTTTATCTGATTGAGAAATATAAAAATGCCCCATTCCAAAGGTTACAACTCCCGGAATGACTGGTTTTAACCCCTCAGACACAAAGGCTTGCAGAACATGGCTTTCAATTGGCAAGCGCATGCCAGCATTTGCCATCACGCGTCCGGATGACCCAGCAACAGCACAGCCAACCTTTTCAGCACCGATAAATCCGCGGGACGTCTCGACGCCGCTACAGACGCCATTTTCAATTCTGAACCCTGTTACTTCGCAGTTCTGAATAATGTCAACACCACGACTGTCTGCACCGCGCGCATAGCCCCATGCGACAGCATCGTGGCGTACTGTGCCGCCCCGCCGTTGCGCCAGTCCACCCTTGATCGGAAAACGAGCATCATCAAAATTCAAAAATGGGCATTCGGCGCGAAGTTGGTCGGCATCGAGCAAATCGGCGTCAGCCCCATTCAAAAGCATGGCATTGCCGCGTCTTACATAAGCATCACGTTGGGCATCAGAATGAAAAAGATTTATAATGCCGCGCTGGCTGACCATCGCATTATAGTTAAAGTCCTGTTCCAACCCTTCCCAGAGTTTTAGGGACAATTCATAAAATGGCTCATTACCGTCAAGTAGATAATTTGACCGGATGATCGTTGTGTTGCGTCCGACATTGCCGCCGCCTATCCAGCCCTTTTCAAGAACGGCGACAGATTTTTCCTTGAATTGTTTGGCTAAATAGTAAGCTGTCGCCAGACCATGACCACCACCGCCTATAATGATGATATCATAATGCGCTTTTGGTTCAGGCGAACGCCAGGCTGGTGTCCAGCCTTTATGTCCGGTAAGTGCTTCCTTAATGACCCGAAACCCTGAATATCGCATGTAGATCTCCTATAACGATAAAAGTGTGACCAGTCGTATGGTTTTGTAAATGCGCGAATCGGACAAACCATGTGTAAAACACGACATTATACAGCCAGCGTGGTGATTTTACCGTCTAGAATGTCTTTTATCAGCACTGTTTCGTGGGTGGTTGCGGCATGTTGTGCGGCCATGCCCATGATCACTGCCATCATGCCATCATGGATGCTGACTTCGACAGCACCATGTCCGCGAACCACGTCAGCAAATTTTTGATGTTGATAAAAGGTTGAGCCATTATGGTCTCCAGCTTCAAGCAATTCAGGGTCAACAGGAATATCAATGCTACGTGGTCCTGGTGGGTTGCGCGGACTGACAGTTAGTTTGGCAATGGGTGGGGCACCAAGATCAGCCGCCCAGAAACGTGTTGGCCCCGGTACCTGACATTCAATTTTACCCGCAACACCAACCGCAGAAATTTCTTCCTGATAACGCGACCCTTCGGCAAACATACATAATTCCAGCATCGCGCGACTGCCAGAGGCAAATTCAATGATCACATAGCCATGATCCCATATATCGGGGATCTGCCCATCATATGTTTCGTTCGTATGGTTATGGCCTTGTCCAGCCGAGGCCATAACCCGCACCGGATCAGACTGTAAAATCAAACGCATCAGATCAAAAAAATGACAGCATTTTTCAACCAAGGTTCCGCCTGTCTTGACATTAAAACGGTTCCAGTCATCAATTTTTGGCAGAAACGCAAAGCGATGCTCGCGAATTGTGAGCATGTCAATTCCGCCAGTATCCTGAGGCGCATTTTCAATCAGCGCGGTGACAGCCGGCATATAGCGATATTCCATAGCCACCCAGACCGGCGCTGGATAATTTTTTTCAAAATCCTGAAGCCGAACTATATCTGACACATGAGTGAAAAGTGGCTTTTCAACCAGAATAGGAAGCGACCTGCGACGTGCTATCTCGAGCAATTGATCGGCATGACAGAAATTAGGGCTGACGATAACCAGACAGTCCAGTCGTTCATCAGCTAGCAAACTCTCAATTGAATCATGAAAATGGGCATCAGGTGCCAGCTTTGACGCTTCGGCTTGCATGCCTGGATCAGGTTCTATAATGCCAAGCACGGTGGTGTTGGCAAGCAAAGCGATATTGCGCAGATGTTCTTGCCCCATCATGCCGCATCCGATAATTCCGTAATTAATATGTTTACCCATTCACTCGTTCCTAACGCTTCATAATATTTAATATTTCGTGTCTATTGTCATTTCCAACGGGCACGATAGCGGGCTTTGGCCGGATCAAACCATGTGCTGGACGCTTCGACAAGCTGTCCGTGCTGGTCCCAGGCTAATCGTTCGCAAAACCCCCATACTGTTTGATCACTTTGATTGAAAAGGGGTTGTCCCCAGTCAGGCATAGGCGCGACAGAAACACTGTCTTCTACCTTGGCTATCCAAAAGCCAAGATGCTCTTTGTAAAGCTGGTAAAGTGAATGTGACATGTGGTTTTGACCATCATCAAGATCGAATTTTCCGTCAATCCAGATTTCTTCTAACGCGACTTTGACATCACCAAGATGACGCACGCGGCGAATACGATGCGCCTTGTCGGAACCGCCTATATCAGGCAAACAAGCAGGCTTTGCAATCCGGCTTGCCGAGATCAGTTCTGCGCTTGGATTGCCAATTCCGTCAATGAGTTCCAGATGAAAGAAAGCGTAAATAGACTCGCGGTTGCTTTTGTGACGGATATAGTTACCTGATCCTTGAATGCGTTTCAGCATACCGCGATTGGTCAACTCAGCCAGCGCAAGCCGTAAAGTGCCAACAGCGATACCCAGTTCTTTGGCAAGAACGCGTTCAGGCGGCAACCGTTCACCATCAAGCCGGATTTTGGCGTTGACTTCGCGTTCTAGTAAATCGCAGACCTGCATATATAGCGGAATTGTTCCGCTCAAATTGGTTTTTAACATTTTTAAAAACTTTTGATTGATCGCCCACATAAAATCTGTAAAGTTAATATATTGATACAGCATTGATCTATATCAATCAAGGCTGCTTTTCGCACATTAACGATGACAAAAGATCATTGCAAAGTGGTTGGGTTAAATGAAGTTGGGGGTTTTAGGTGTCGATTATTCCAGTTAAATCTGAAGGGCTAGGTGCGTCAGAAGTGGCGTGGTTTGCGCCGCTTTGCTCGGATGATTACCAGTATCTTGGTAAACCAGACGGTGATTTGCGCAGTAGCTGGGAAAATACATCGCGTATTATCCGCAAAGCTGATGAGCTAGGTTTTCGCAATATTCTGTGTCCGTCTTCTTATCAAGTCGGGCAGGACACTTTGACCTTTGTCGCGGGCAACGCCCCATTGACATCAAATATCAATATGCTAGCAGCTGTGCGCTGTGGCGAGATGCAGCCTATTATGCTGGCGCGGACAATCGCGACACTGGATCATATGCTAGAGGGCCGCTTGACTATCAATATCATTTCTTCAGATTTTCCAGGTGAGGTTGCGGATAGTAACTATCGCTATCAGCGTTCACGTGAAGTGGTCGAAATTCTGAAACAGATATGGAATCGGGATGAGATAAGCTATCAGGGTGAGATATATAAATTCGATACATTACCAACCGATCCAGCGCGTCCCTATCAGCAGAATGGGGGCCCATTACTATATTTTGGGGGTTATTCACCTGCTGCAATCGAATTATGCGCACAGCATTGTGACGTATATCTGATGTGGCCGGAAACCAAGGATATGCTGGCTGAACGCATGAAAGCTGTTCATGAGCGCGCTAAGGATTATGGCCGGGTTCTTGATTACGGATTACGCGTCCATGTCATTGTACGTGATACCGAAGCCGAAGCGCGAGATTATGCCGAGCATCTGGTCAGCCAGCTTGATGATGAATATGGAAAGGCTATTCGCAATAGGGCGCTTGACTCAACCTCGTTGGGCGTTGCGCATCAGGCACGCAACCGTGACGAAGCTGATGATTTTGGCTATGTCGAACCACATTTATGGACAGGTGTGGGACGGGCAAGATCGGGATGTGGCGCCGCTTTGGTTGGATCAACAGATCAGGTACTATCCGAGATCGAGGCATATCAGAAGATGGGTATCAACGCCTTTATATTTTCTGGCTATCCGCATTTAAGCGAGTGCGAGTCATTTGGCAAACGGGTATTGCCACAATTATCAACATGTTCATTGCCTGAGGTCTATGGGCGGGTGCCGTCAAGCACACCAAACACGCCACTTGGCAACGGCATACGTAAATAGGAATGTGGATATAATGGATCGTTTATCAATTAATCGTGGGTCTTCGATGCCACAACTCGAACTTAGCCGCATTGTTTATGGTATGTGGCGTCTTGCAGATGATGAAAATCGTGACGTGTCACATGTTCAGGCCAAGGTTGAAGCCTGTCTTTCCCAGGGTATCACCAGCTTTGATCAAGCCGATATATATGGCAATTATGAGTCTGAACGTTTGTTTGGAAAATTGTTGAAAGAAGCACCACATATAGTTGACAATATTGAAATTATTACCAAGTGTGATATTCAATTATTGACTGATAAGTCACCTGAGCGCGTGGTAAAATATTATGATACTAGCGCGACGCATATTAACCATAGTGTTGATAATTCATTGAAGCTTATGAATATCGATCATATCGATATCCTATTGTTGCATAGGCCGGATCCATTGATGGATCATCATGAGACCGGCGCGGCACTAGATGCGCTGATAGCATCAGGTAAAATTGGCAGTGTTGGTGTTTCAAATTTCAAGCCATGGGATATAAATTTGTTGCAATCGGCCATGTCTAATCCTATTGCATCCAACCAGATTGAAATTTCACTGCTGGCGCATGATGCGTTTACGAATGGCGATATTGCGTTTGCCCAGGAAAAGAATATTGCCCTAATGGCATGGTCACCTCTGGCCGGGGGCGGTTTATTTGAAAAATCCAACAAAGTCTTGTTTGACAAACTTTCCGACATAGGTGCGCGCCAGAACTGTGACGCATCGGCGGTTGCCGTGGCGTGGCTATTGGCGCATCCAGCGGGCATTATGCCTGTCATGGGCACAAATAATCTTGATCGCATCGCGCATCTTGGTGATGCCTGCAAAATTGAGATGGATCGTGAAACTTGGTTTGTTTTGTATGAGATGGCGCTTGGCCATGAAGTGCCTTAGGCATTAGATAGGCTTTGACATAACTGGTTTGGTCATGAAATAGAGATTGCGGTGTTTGAACATAATGTCGCCTGCAAAGAATGGGGAGTTTATGCATAATTCTGACAGCAATCACGATAATGATGCGTCAATAAACAGCGTGAGCTGGACAATTGCGCGCACCATATCGTCGGTTATGGCTCCTGTGTCATGGCTGAACAAGCTAGTTATTGCGATTAGCAAACAACTAGCTTGGGTTGCCCTGTTAATTATGGTGATCATGATTCTGTTGCAGGTGTTTTTTCGCTATGTGCTTAATGATGCCCTGGCGTGGCCAGATGAAGCCGCCAGGCTTTGCATGCTGTGGATGACGGGTCTTATGGCACCTTTTGCCATGCGTACAGGTGGGTTTGTTGCCATTGATATGTTGCCGCGTGCTTTGCCGAATAGATTGGCGCAAGCGCTTACTTTGTTCCTGCTGACATTGTCAGTCATTGTATTGATCTATGCGATAAAGTTTGGGTGGAAGCATACGATGGGGTTTGGCGGCAATTTTGCCTCTTCATCTTTGAAGCTACCGCTTGACTGGTTCGGTATGGATATGGTCCGGCTGAAATTGCGATATGTTTATGCGTCCTTGCTGTTTGGTGTTAGCTTCTTGTTCACGGTCACCATCGAGTTGATTTTGCGGAGCATCATTGCGCTACTGGTGCCTAATTTTCCGTTGCCGCAGATCACCTCGCCAGGAACGGCAGGAGCTAATTGATGCTGGTTCTGTTTTTACCTGTATTTCTGTTTTTCCTGATGATCGGCTTGCCGGTATTTTTTGCTTTGCTTGTTGCCCCTGGTTTATTGCTGTGGCTCAACGGGCAGGAACGCGACATCGCGCTACTATATCGAAATGTTTATAATGGTATGGACTCGTTTCCATTGATGGCATTACCTTTCTTCATGCTTGCCGGTGAATTGATGAATCGGGGGGGTATAACAATCCGGCTGGTTGAATTCTCGCAAGCCTTGATGGGGCATTTGCGTGGTGGTTTGGCGCATGTAAATATTCTGTCATCAATGCTGTTTGCCGGTTTATCGGGATCGGCAGTGGCCGACACATCAGCGCTGGGGTCCACCTTGATCCCTGCGATGGAGAAGAATGGCTATTCGCGTAAATTCGCGGCGGCTATTACGGCGGCAAGTTCGGTTATTGGTCCGATCATTCCCCCATCAGGCATTATGATTATTTATGCCTATGTGATGGGTGAGTCTGTGGCGGCCTTGTTTCTAGCAGGCATTGTTCCGGGTGTTCTTGTGGGGGCTGGCCTGATGATGATGGTACGGGTGCTTGCCGATAAATATGATTTGCCCAAGGCCGAGCGCATTGTCAAAAAAGACATCACAATCAGGCCAGTTGAATATTGGATTTCACTGGTGCTTTTGCGGATTAATGTTGCGGGGTTTCTGGTCGCCGTCTATGCGGGCGTAAAGGCGCTATTAGCGACGATCACCGATATAGATATTTCGGTTGATGGCTGGACATTGTTTTTTGTATTTTTACCTGTTGCGCATCTGATCCTGCTAAATATAAGGCGACGTGTGACGCAGGAATTCAGGTTTGTATGCAAACGAGCCGTAGCACCTTTGCAAACACCGATTATCATACTTGGCGGTATCATGATCGGGGTATTTACCCCTACTGAGGCATCGTCAATTGCCGTTGCATACGCGTTATTGATTTCATTTTTTGTATTGCGGACAATGAAACTTGGCGATCTACCCTCTATTTTCATGAAGGCAGCCGTGTCATCGGCAACAGTGTTGCTGCTGGTGGGGGCGGCCGTAGCTTTCAAGACGGTTGTAAGTCTTAGCCATGCCCCTGAACAACTGGCAGCTTTTGTTATTACCCTGAGTGAAAATCCTCTTGTTTTATTGTTTCTTATCAATATTTTGTTATTCGTTGTTGGCATGTTTCTTGATGCAGGGCCCGCGATCATTATTTTAGGCCCTATTCTGGCACCTGTTTTTATCGACCTTGGTGTGCATCCAGTGCATTTTGCCATTATCATGTCAGTAAATTTAACAGTTGGTCTGGCGACGCCACCCATGGGGCTTGTTTTATTTGTTGCATCTTCAGTTTCTGGCGAGCGGGTTGAAACCATCTCGCGCGCCATTCTGCCATTCCTCGCGGTGGAAATAGTGGTCATTTTCATGATTACTTATTTTCCGGCATTGTCCATGACGATACCGCGGCTTGCCGGATTCATTAAGTGAGGGATATAGTTCATCAAAGCAATAATGGAGGAAAAGATGAAAAGACTAGTAATGCGTTCTCTGATGGCGGTGGCGTTGCTTGCAGCACCAACAATGTCAGCGTTTGCAGCGGATTACACAATCCGTGCAACGGCTAACTCGAATGAAAATGATGAAGATTATGATGGTCTTGTCGTATTCAAAAATTATGTTGAATCAGCATCCAATGGCAAAATCGCCGTTGAACTGTTTATTGGTACCCAGCTTTGTTCAAAGGGTGCAGAATGTTTGCAGGGTGTAGCCGATGGTTCAATTGACGTTTATATCTCTACATCAGGCGGTGCCGCAGGCATCTTCCCATATGTTCAGGTTCTTGACCTGCCATATCTGATGTCAGATGACCGCATTGCAGAGCATGTTTTGTCTGGTGATTTCACACGTGAAGTCAGAGACATGGCACTGGCCAGCTCAGATAATAAGGTACGTCTGATGACAATTGGTAACACTGGTGGCTGGCGTAACTTTGCCAATACCAAGCGTCGTGTTCAAAGCCCTAGCGACATGAATGGCCTGAAGATCCGTACTGTTGTTGCTGATTTGCCACAGGAACTGGTTAGGGCTCTTGGAGCATCACCAACACCTATTCCATGGCCGGAGCTGTTTACAAGCTTCCAGACAGGCGTTGTTGAAGGTTCCAAGAACGGTATTACCGATATCATGGGCATGAAGTTCCCTGATGCCGGTCTGAAGTATGTAACTCTTGACGGTCACGCCTATATGGGTGCTTTGTGGTGGATGTCTAATGACAAGTTCATGGCCATGCCTGAAGACATGCGTGCGGTTATTGTTGACGGTTTTGCCCAGCTTCAGCAGGCGACCTTTGCCTCACCAAAGCGCAAGTCAATTCAGGCTTATGCTGACTTTGTAGCTGGTGGTGGTGATCTTTATGTGCCAACACCTGCCGAAAAGGCTTCGTTCAAGACAGCGGCATCTCCAGTTTATGACTGGTTCAAGTCGAATGTTGACGGTGGCGAAGCTGTATTTAATGCTCTGACCAAAGCGGTTGCTGCTGCCGAGGCTGACATTAATGCAGGTCGTGCTAGAGACCTTAACTAAAAACAAAGGGCTACCTTGTTCTGAGGTAGCCCTTTTTGAAACCTAGCCTTGCAGATTATTTATCTGAAGGGGAATAGCCAAACACGATAATCATCGATAAGCACATGCGCTTTTTCAATTTGTTCGACAGTCATTTTTTTAACAACTTCCTCCTGCGATATTGCCGCATCGGGATCGCCGCCGATCGCCGAAAGCACATACCACAGATAAGCACGGGTAAGGTCAGGGGCAGGCATGCCGCGGCCAACTTCATAATACCAGCCAATACCCGATTGAGCGCCAGGATGTCCTTTCATCGACGCGCGCAAATACCAGTCAAAAGCGCGGATATCATCCTGCTCGACACCCAACCCCATCGCATACATAACGCCAATCAATTCTTCGGCATCGGCATTGCCAGACCGCGCCGCAGGCCACAGCGCTTCACGTGCCTCGACAAATCTTCCTTCTTCCATAAGGTCGCGTGCTGCTTCGATTTCAGCATGGGCAAAGACCGGCAGGAGAACTCCAACGATCATAAACATCAGAAAGCGACGCATTTTAAGTCCTTTGTTTTTACACTTATTGCCAGCATGGTTTTTGGGCATGCAACATTTGCCGAAACTACTGATTTGCCGCGACCACTTGTTGATGCCGATTTTCATAATATTGATGCCATGCAAGCCAGTCTTGGTCAAAAGCTTTTCTATGATAAAATTCTGTCTGGAAACCAGAATATTTCCTGCGGTACGTGTCATCATCATCGCTTTGGTGGCTCGGATGGTTTGTCTTTGGGTATTGGTGAAGGGGGTGTTGGTGTAGGGCCGACACGATTGCCGGGGTTTGGCGACAACCGCATCAAAAAGCGGGTGCCTCGCAATGCTTCGGCCTTATGGAATATTGGGGCTAAAGAAGTCAGAGTTCTGTTTCAGGATGGCCGACTTTCAGTGTCTGATGATTATGAGAACGGGTTTAATTCACCAGCCGAAGAATGGTTACCAAACGGGCTAGATACCATTCTGGCAGCACAGGCCATTCTGCCTATGACAGCGCAATTTGAAATGGCAGGCAACCCAAAGGAAAATGAGGTTGCTGGCGCGGCCCATGACCGGATTGACGCTGTGTGGCCAATCATCGCCAAGCGGGTGCGTATTATCCCTGAATATGGGCAGCTATTTGTTGACGCGTTTGACGATGTTGAAACGGCTGATCAAGTTGATATTACGCATATTGCCAAAGCATTAGGTGCGTTTATCGGACAGGAATGGCGGTCGCATGACAGCCCGTTTGATGCTTTTATATCAGGGGATAAAACCGCATTGAACGCATCACAAAAGCGTGGTTTGGACCTGTTTTATGGCAAAGCTAATTGTGCCAGTTGTCATTCAGGCTCGCTTCTGAGTGATCACAAATTTTATGCTCTGGCCTTGCCACCATTTGGCCCAGGACGAACACGGCGATTTGATCCCTATGTTCGTGATGTTGGCCGCATGGGCGAAAGCGATGATCTAGCAGATGCCTACAGATTCAAAACCCCACAATTGCGTAATGTCGCTTTGACGGGTCCCTATGGGCATAATGGTGCCTATGCGTCATTGGAAAATATGGTGCGGCATCACCTAAACCCCTTGCAGATGCTAGATGAGTGGCAACCGGAAATGGCGCAATTGCCAACAGCTGAATGGCTACAGGCGATTGATTTTGTTGTGATGAGTGATAAGCGTGAAATGGCAAGGCAGCGCAGCCATCTCGATATCACGCCCATTGACCTAAATGACCGTGAGATTGATGATTTGGTGGCGTTTCTGCATAGCTTGACCGGTGCCACAGCATTGCGTTTGCCGCTTGGGGTTCCCGATACGGTGCCAAGCGGATTGCCAGTTGATAAATAATCTGTCGGTTAGAGCTAAATACCTTTTACTAGGCGCTGGTTAAGCGTGCTGAGCATAGTGTCACATTGTGCCAGCTGTTCAGCGCTCACAAATTCGTCTGGCTTATGCCCTTGATCCATCGAACCTGGCCCACAAATGACACTTGGAATGCCAATATCGCGAGTAAATAAGCCACCTTCGGTACCAAATGCCACCTTTATTGTGGTGTTATGACCTGTCAGAGCTTTCATGAAGCTCACAATCTCGGCATCCTTTGGCGTGTTAAGCCCCGGATATGTATTGGTTATGGTAAATTGAATATTAGCTTCAGGAGCTGTTTTTTTGGCGATCTCGATGATCGGCGCAATACGTTCTTTCAACTTGTCCAATAGTGCCATCGGATCATCTTCAGCCAAATTACGAATTTCAAAATCTATAAAGGCGGCATTGGGAACAATATTGAGCTGGATGCCGCCTTCGATCCGTCCAACATGCATGGTGGTGTAAGGCACGTTATAATCATCATCTTTATGGCCAGCGCGTGCCAGTTCATCCTGCATATGGCGAATTTGGCCAGCCAGATCACAAGCAAGATGCAACGCATTCATTGCCATAGGTGCCAGCGCCGAATGCCCCTCGCGCCCCTGGCAGTTTGCCCGGATTGCAGTTTTTCCCTTATGTCCTGTAGCCAACCCCATTTCAGTTGGTTCACCGACGATGCAAAAGGCAGGCTTATGCGGTGATTTGCCTAACATGTCGATCAGCGAACGCACACCAATGCAGCCAATTTCCTCGTCATAAGACAAAGCCAAATGCAATGGATTATTCAGATTCAGGCGGGTGGCGTTAATAAAGCTGGCAATGGCTGCGGCGACAAAGCCTTTCATGTCGGCAGTACCACGCCCGTAATATTTACCGTCCTCATATGTGCATGAAAACGCAGGTTTTGTCCAGTTCTGACCATCGATAGGCACAACATCAGTATGCCCCGAAAGCATCACACCGCCATCGATATCAGGGCCCGTTACGGCATATAAATTGGCCTTTTTCCCACTTTTATCTGGGATAATAACAGGATCAACGCCGTATTTTGCAAGTTTGTCGGCTACATAGTCAATCAGCATCCGGTTTGGGTCACGGCTGACCGAGGCAAACCCAACAAGGTCATTCAGAATATCGACTGTTTGATTCATCGTTTAGCGTTCCTGCTACTCATCCCCGGCGACACCGTAACTTGGGGCGGCGGCAGGATCAATCGCCCGCATAAGATAAGGCTGCATTTGCGGCTCATAGGCGTCCCAGAGCGCGCGCAAAACAACAACCGGACAAGTATCACTCCAGTCAACGCGAAGATCGACAAGCGGCCAAGCGTGTGCATGTGCGACGATCAAAGCTGCCGAATGTGTGGGGCCTTCTTCGCCGCCCGCATCAATACCAGCCTGAAGCGCTGTAACCAGACGATCCGCCAGATGCAAAGCCTGATGGGCTTCAAACGAGGCCACCATTACAGCGGGCACAGCCTCATTGGACAATAAATTTCCCGCGCCAATACAATCAACCCCGCTAGCTACAGCATTGGTGCCAAGAATATTTTTCCCCGTAAAGCTGCTGGTCATGCCGTTAAGATCGATAGCGGCGATTTGTCGATAATCAGCGTGTGGACGATCCTGCATGACCGTGGCGATTGCATCTTTAGCGTTTTTTCCAGCTTGCATCAGATCAAGCACAGCCGGACCAAGTGACGGATCAGTTATATTCTGGGTGGTGACTGCACCAGCGCCAGCCCGCGCATGTGGACACCGGCTACCTACGGCAATGCTGGATGTGGTGATGGCTACGCCAGTCATGCCTGTATTTGCACATCGCCCAACAACTGAAAACGTCATTATTCATCTCCTTTACAAAGTCGCCGTGCCAGATATTGCGCAAATTCATGGTTTTCGCGTTCAAGCCAGCTAAGAGGGCCTGATGTTGATAAAGGCGCCTGCGCCCCCTTGAAAATATTTTCGACAACAAACCGATCCTCTTCTTGAACATCATCAAGGAATGCGCGTGTTTTGGCAATGTAATCATCAACATTTTTCTGCGCGGCAAGTACTTCGGGGGCGATGGCCGCGCCATACAGAATTTTGACCTGATCAACGCCTAGCGGTTGCAATGATAAATACCAAAGATGATCAGGTGCCAGCACATACATATGCGTTGGAAACACCGTTGGCATGATTGATGTGTTGCGTGCTGTTCCGGTCAGGGTTTTATTGTCAGGGTGAGCCGATCCAACAGGGGCATTGCTTGATTTGGTAAAGGTTTGATAGGTAAAATGGTCAAAGCTACCGCGATCATCAAAACACGTATCCATCAGGCCAAAATATGCCCCTACGGTATTTTTATGTGCTACGGGCAAGTGATAGCCTTCCATAAAATTTTCGGTCAGATGTTTCCAATTTGTTTGCCAGACATTGTGCTGACGAAAAATCGTGACATATTTGTCCATCTGATAGGGGGCCACAAGTGGATCAAGATCAGCCAGTAGATTGCTAATAGGCACCGCGTCTTTGTTCATGCTGACATATATCCAACCATGAAATATCTCGCAGCGTATTTCGGGAAGGTGCATATGCCGGCGATCAAAACACGAGGAACGATCCATATATGCTGCGGCAACCAGTCTGCCATCAATGTCATATGTCCAGGCATGATAAGGACAGGTGAATTTTTTGGTATGTCCCGACCCATCTGCCAGCCGCATCATACGGTGCAAACAGACATTGGCGCGGGCATGAATGTTATTATCTGTCCCTCTTACCAAAAGAAGTGGCTGGTCACCCAGATCAAATGTCAGATAGTCGCCAACATTCGGAATTTCGTCGTTGCGGCCAGCACAAATCCAGTCATGGCCAAAGATATGTTCTAACTCATGATGGAGAATGTCAGCTGATATATAAACATCTCTAGGCAATGCCTTTGCTTCGGAAAGGGGCTTTTGCGCGAGGGTCTTTAGACTATCCAAGATTTTGTCCATAATTCACCCCATGATTAATTAAGGTGGGATTACAATGTCATCTTACACACTAAAATTCAGTCTATCTATCAGTCAGGGATTACTGCCGTGACTTCAATTTCTACAACCCATTCAGGCCGTGCTAATGCTGGCACAACTATACCAGTGGAGCAGGGATATACACCCTTTAGCCATTTCCCCATTTCCTGATATACAGCTTCCCGATAGCGAATATCAGTCAGATATACGACTATGCGGCACACATGATCCATGCAGCTACCAGCCTCATCAAGCAATAAGGCTATATTTTGCATCGTTTTTTCGGTTTGTTGGGCAGCATCACCGATATGTAGCGTTTCACGGCTATCCAGATCCTGTGATACCTGCCCCCGCAGAAAAACCATCGTACCGCGCGCAACTACACCTTGCGACAGATCATTATCTAGCTTCTGTTCAGGATAGGTATCCTTGGTATTAAACGGTCTGATTCTTTTATGTGTTGTCATTCAATAATGTCCTGATCGTTGTAAGTAACCTAAATTGTCACTTCATTCTATCTGACAAGCCAGCGGCTTTATGGGCAAAATCCAGAGGGCCGTCCCAGTCAAAATTTCTATATACCGCAGCTAATTGGGCAAAAGGTGGTGATTGCGCAAAAAGCTGAAACGTCAATCGATGGCCAGCATAATCAGAATTGAGCAAATCGCGGGCTAACGCCAGCAATTTTCGCCGATCATCCGCCACCCATTTTTCGTTGATAGAATAAAATTTGTCCATCCATGGTTTTGTGTCGGCAGCGGCAAATGTATTGGCATCAGGTGTGACACATATTTGCCCACCGCATAATTCACGCGCTAGGTGCATCATTTTAGGCAAATTTGTCAAAGCATGAACCCTGCCGGAGAATAGCAACGACTGATTTGGCATTGCCAAGCCGTTTGGGCTGGTTTCGGCGGTCGCAATCGCCGCGGTCAGGAACGCATTTATACCTTCGCGCCATACGGCCAATTCAGACAGTTTCTCCTGAACGGCTTGTTGTTTTTCAAGTCCGGTTTGTTTGACGTTCCACAAGGCGGCTCCGATAATCAGATCTGCATAGGACAATGTACGCTGAACATAGGGGAAAGCAGAATAGCGATGCAAAGTGGCACGGATAAAGCTTGCGGCTTTGGTATGTTGATAGAATAGAACATCTTCCCAAGGTACCAAAACATCATCCAGAATCATCAATGTATCAATTTCATCAAATTTATTGGCAAGCGGGTAATCTTGCTGGTTAGCGCGGGGACATGCGCCGCTGGCGCCTGCAAAACCCGAGCGACATATATGTTTGATGCCAGGCGCATCCATTTTGACAATACAACCAAGCGCATAGTCGGATAATTCAGAATCCCCCCAATTGGCGATTGTTGGCTTCAGAAAGGCCTGATTGGAATAGGCGGCAGCGGTCTCAAATTTGGCACCGCGAATAACAATACCAGCATCAGTTTCCTTGACCACATGCACCAGCATATCCGGATCCTGATCCTGTGGTGCTTTTGACCGATCACCCTTTGGGTCTGTATTGGCAGACACATGGAATGGGTCGAATTTGATAGCTTGATGAATATGGCGTTCAATATTTTCCGCGAAACGTGGATCAATCTCGTTCAGAATATCCTTGCCATCCCAAAGTGACCACATTTCACCAATGGTTTCGTCACCAACACGCGTGACAACGCCACCTAGGTTATGTGTGATCAAATCAACAGCATCGCGTTTATCCTGCCAATCTTGCTGCTCAAAGGGAAGGCGCAAGCCTATGGCAAAATCCTCGCCATTTTCTTCATAGGTCATGGCGGCTTTGGTTTTGGTGTCATGTTGCATGTCATAGATATAGGCGCGCGCATCAACAGCCGGTTTGATTTGTGGGTGTGTGGATGGATCCTCAACACGTTCGCCATTAATCCAGATTTCACGGCCATCACGTAGTGAATCACGAAATTGTTCGCCCGTTCTTATCATTACGATTTACTTTCACTGTTTGCTTTAAATAATTGTTATTATTTTATAATTATACTTAATGATATTTGTATAAAGGTTTTGCTTTATTCCAGATCATGATGATTTTAAACGCTAAGCCCGGCCACTGATTAGTTAAAATACATTTTTTTTTGTTTATCTATAGGCTTATGCTATACATGGCCTATGCATCGTTTTACCCTTCGCCAACTTGAATATTTTGTTGCGTGCGTTGATGCCGGATCAATTGCTGGTGCGGCGGCAAATCTGAATGTATCGCAACCCACCGTATCGGTTGCGGTTGCCAAACTTGAAGATCAACTTGGTATGCAATTACTGCTCCGGCATCATGCTCAGGGCGTTTCAGTAACGGCTGCTGCTTTGCGTTTAGTCCAGTCAGCGCGCAGTTTGTTGTCACATGCCTCTGATGTGCAACGGGAGGCCATGATGATCAGTGATGATATTGATAGTGACAATATCAGTGGTGTTTTGAGGTTGGGTAGCTTTGTGACGCTAGCCCCATCGGTTTTGCCTGGGCTGATATCGCAATTTCATAAAAGCTTTCCGGGTGTAAGGCTTGATTTACAGGAAGGCACCCAGGAAAAGCTTGTAGGGGGTCTCTATTCAGGTAGTCTTGAAATAGCTTTATTATATGATCTGGAATTGCCAGATGACATACATAGAGTAGAGCTTGCCGAATTGGCTCCCCATGTCGTCTTGCCAGCAACGCATCACTTGGCGGATCAAGACGAAATTGATCTTGTAAATTTAGCCCCTGAACCAATGATTCTGTTTGATGTTCAACCCAGTCGCGGATTTTTCCTAGGTCTGTTAAAATCTGCTGGGGTAACACCAGACATAGCTTATACGACATCATCACTGGAGCTGGTGCGTGGCATGGTGGGGCGAGGGCTTGGATATTCGTTGCTTGTGACGCGTCCACGAGGTGATCTGACCTATGAAGGGGCGGCGCTTGTCACACGCCCGATTAAAAATAACATGATCAAAAGCCGGATCGTGCTGGCCAGTCTTGAAAATCTGCGTCCAACACGAGCCATGTCACGATTTGAAACTGTAGCGCAGATTTATTTTACCAACTGGAAATAAGCAATTTGCATGCAATCAGCTGCTGGCTTCAGCAATCAGGATATAGGTTTTGCGCATTGGTTCCTGGATTGTCCATTCGCCTGTCCAACCAATCGGCAAGATCAGCATATCACCCGCAGCAATATCACGTTTACCACTGCCATCCGCATTGATGACTGATGCACTGCCAGACAAAATATGACAAATTTCAGCAGATTTTGTGCGGTCAGCTGTAAAGCGGCCAATCGTGCAATCCCAGATGCCAATTTTGGTCAGGCCGTCAAGTGACTCCCATAGCGGAACAAGGGCTTCGGTTTGGCCTTCAGTCAAAGTTGTTGGTTTAGGGGCAAAATTTCCCGCAGGGATGTCGCTTAAATCGCCAAAACTTTCTAGACTTATCATGATAACCTCGCTCTTGTTTCGGGCATTGTGATCTGAATGCTGTACTTTGCCAACCCAAAAGCATGAAAGTTTGATGAATTTGTGATGATAACAACTTGGCGGTTGTAACCTTTGAATTTCAGGATATTGTCATTTTACGTATTATCATTCTGATTGTGACCATGGGCATGTAATCAGGTGCTCAGACTATTAAAGCTAAGGAGAGGCATAATGGCCATGAAAGTTTATCTTTCCGGGGAAATTCATACTGATTGGCGCGAGCAAATTATCCAAGGATCGGCAGACCTTGATGTGACATTTTCGAGTCCGGTGACTGATCACGCCGCCAGTGATGATTGTGGCGTTGCCATATTAGGCCCAGAAACCGATAAATACTGGCACGATCATAAAGGCGCCATGGTCAATGCCATACGTACACGCAAAGCTATTCAGGAAGCCGATATCGTTGTTGTAAGATTCGGTGAAAAATACAAACAGTGGAATGCAGCATTTGACGCAGGCTATGCGGCCGCCCTAGGTAAATCACTCATTATCTTGCATGGTGCAGAACATCAACATGCCTTAAAGGAAGTTGATGCCGCCGCCCTGGCTGTTGCCGAAAACCCAAAGGCTGTTGCCGATATTTTACGTTATGTGCTGACACAAAAGCTTCCCGGTTAAAAATCAGATGTCACGAAGATATGATTTTAGAATGATACTATCCTATGCCTGAGCTTTCTGTTTTGCGCAGCACGTCCGCCACGACGTCTATGTCAAAAGGCATTCTTCAGATTTGCCTGGCTATGTTGATCATCCCGGCGATTGATGTTTGTGCCAAAACGCTAGGGCGAAGCTTTGACCCGATACAGATCACATTTTTTCGTTTCTTTATGCAGATATGTCTTTTACTGCCTTTGGTAATCTATAATCGTCTTTGGACGATTCCACCCGGAACTTTGGCTATACAATGTATGCGCGGCGTTACGCTTGTGATCGCCACATTCTGTTTTTTCTGGGCCATTCAGCATCTGCCCCTGGCCGAAGCGATCGCGATTTTTTTTGTCCAGCCTCTTATTCTGACAGGTTTATCGGTTCTGATACTAGGTGAAACGATCCGAATGCGGCGTATTTTTGCAATTATATTTGGTTTGATCGGGGCAATGATGGTTTTACAGCCAAGCTTCGTGATTTTTGGTTGGCCTGCATTGCTTCCACTTGTGTCAGCCGTATCAATGGCATTTTACATGATATTCACAAGCCGTATTTCAAAGGTTGCTCATCCGTTTCAGATGCAGTTTGTTGTTGGGCTGGTTGCCGTCATTATGTTGGGCATAGTGATGATTCTGGGGCAGTTTGCCGACATCCCAGGTACAGCTTTTCTGACTCCAGACAGCCATCATTTTAAGTGGATTGTGGGTATGGGCATAGCCTCGACCATTGGCCATATGTTAATTGTTTTTTCAACACAGAATGCCCCTGCTAGCGTGCTGGCACCCTTCCAGTATGTTGAAATCGTGACGGCCGCCTTATTTGGTTATCTATTTTTTAATGATACACCTGCCGATACGACTTTCGTGGGTACATTTATCATTATTGCGAGTGGTGTTTATTTGTTTCATCGTGAACGCGTCGTTGCGCGTAAAATGGCAAAAGAAGATGGTTAATTTTTGCAGATGAAAATAAGAATGGGACTTTCATGAAGCTGGGATTTATCGGGGTAGGGGCGTTAGGATCCCTGTTTGGTGGCGCGTTGGCGGATGCTGGCCATAATGTGACCTTGGTGATCCGCAATGAAGCGCATCGCAAGGCTGTATGCCATTCTGGATTGAGGCTGGTGCGCGACAGTGGTGAGAGCATAGTCAAGATTCCAACAATTACCCCAACCGAAATACATGAGCCTTTTGACGCAATATTTGTTTTTACCAAAACAGGCGCATCAGCCGAATCTATTAGGGCTGTGTCGCATATGATTGACGATGCAACATGTTTGGTCAGTGTGCAGAACGGGCTTGGTAACCATGATCTGTTGGCAGGCTTTGTTGGATATGAACGGGTAATATATGGAACAACGACAGCACCTGCGGATTTGCTTGGCCCCGGGCATGTCGTATCGCATGGACAACATCTGACACAGATTAATGCAGCGCGGGCAGATAGCGCCAAGATTGCCGCGCAACTGGCTATGATGTTAACTGGCGCAGATATGCCAACCGTGGTGAATGATGATATTGATGCTGTGATCTGGAGCAAGGTTGCATTTAACACCGCCATCAATGCAATCTGTGCATTGGTCAAAGGCACACCCGGTACAGTTGCCGATTCTGCTTATCTTTCCAATCTGGCGCGGACGGTGGTTATGGAAAGCTGTGCGGTCGCCCAAGCTGACGGCATTATGATTGATCCACAAAATGTTCTGGCAATTATCGAGATGGCAGGGCGTGAACATCGTACGCATAAACCATCAATGGTGCATGATGTGATGGCAATGCGCCAAACCGAAATTGACGCGCTCAATGGCGCCGTTATCGCCCTTGGTAAAAAACATAATATAGCAACACCTCTGAATGAGGCGCTATTTGCCCTGATTAAAGGCGTTGAGGCGCAATATGAAAAAAATCACTAGTTAAAGTGCCAGAATACGCGTCATAGTGGTTTCAAGATATGTTTTTTTGGAGTTGAACATGCAGTCAGTGGCACTTGACGTAACGTATCCAGAAACCCCAACCGGTATGAGTGAGGCCGAATGGCATGCACGGGTTGATCTGGCCGCCTGTTATCGTTTGACGCATCATTATGGCTGGACCAGCGTGGTTTATAATCATATCACCCTCAGAATTCCGGATACTGATACATTTCTTATAAATCCCTTTGGTTTGACCTATGATGAAATTACCGCCTCAAATCTGGTGCGCATAGATCTGGATGGAAACAAGCTTGATAATAATGATGCGCCAATCAATTTAGCAGGTTATCTGATACATTCGGCTGTTCATCGCGCACGACCTCATGATCTGCATTGTGTGATGCATACACATGAACCGATTAGCCAGGCCATGTCAGCGATCAACGCCAAAGCCATACCATTGGTGCAAGAAGGGTGTCAGCTTTTCGAGCGTGTTGGCTATCATGAATTTGAAGGTATTGTTCTGAACGCTGATGAGCAGGGGCGCTTAAAAGCAGCTTTGGGCCAAGAAAATCATACATTACTGTTGAAAAACCATGGTCTTTTAACGGCTGGTCCATCGGCAATATGGGCATTTGTTAGACATCAGGTCTTTATACGTAATTCGGATGTCCAGTTACGGGCGATGGCATCAGGGGCTGAAATCAGCTATATCCCTGACGATGTGATGCGCCATACACGCGAACAGTTCGAAGGTGGAAGTGCGCAAGGTGGTGCCAAAGTCCGACATCCTGAGTGGCCAGCTTTCTGGCGGATGCTTGATCGCATTGACGCAGGCTGGAAAAGCTAACAAATGACAAATAATAGTAATCCTTTGCCAGAAAACGCATCCGTTGTCGTCATTGGTGGCGGCATAATGGGTTGTTCAACACTTTATCACCTAGCTAAACGCGGTATCAGTGATGTTATTCTTTTAGAACGAAACAAGCTGACTTCTGGAACAACTTGGCATTCAGCAGCGCAGGTGCGCGCATTGCGTTCAACCCGTAATCTTACTGACCTTATTCGCTATTCGATAAGTCTGTATGAAACGTTAGAAGAAGAAACTGGACAGAATGTTGGCTGGATCAATAAAGGGTCGCTTTCCATTGCTACGAATGAAGACCGAATGGTGCATATAAAACGACAGGAAGCTATGGCCAATCTATTTGGCGTTGAAGCTTATTCAGTTTCAAAAGATGAGGCAATGGAACGCTGGCCATTAATGAATGGCGATGATGTGCTTGGCGCCGTATGGTCACCAGATGATGGGCGGGTCAGTCCGTCAGATTTATGCGCTGGCCTTGTCAAAGGTGCCAAAATGCGTGGGGCAAAGATATTCGAAGATACCGGCGTAACTGGTATTATGACCAAGGGTGGCCGTGTTGTCGGGGTTGAAACTGACAAAGGCACGATCCGCTGTGATGCTATTGCGTTATGTACCGGTTTGTGGAGTCGAAATGCCGGCGCAATGGCAGGCGTCGATGTACCGGTCTATCCATGTGAACATTTTTATCTGCTGACCAAGCCCGTTGCAGGTGCTGAAGGCAATTTACCAACCTTGTCAGATCATGATGGCCATCTTTATATCCGTGATGACTCGGGCGGGTTGCTGGTTGGCTGTTTTGAACCAATGGCAAAAGCCATTGATCCAGATCGCCTTGGTGACGATTTCGCTTTTCAGTTATTGCCTGAAGACTGGGATCATTTTGAGCCGATGATGATGAATGCCTTGCATCGCTTACCCATGTTGGAAATAGCCGAAGTGCGTATGCTGCTTAATGGGCCAGAAAGCTTTACCCCGGATGGTAGCTTTATGCTGGGCGAAACTGCTGAAACAAAGGGGCTGTTTCTTGGTTGCGGAATGAATTCGGTTGGTATTGCAACTGGTGGTGGTGCCGGGATGGCACTAGCAGATTGCATCATTGATGGGGCGACGCAGACTGACCTTTATGAAGCTGATCCCAAACGTTTCCCCGATTGCTTTAATAGCGCAGAGGCATTGGCTAGCCGCGCGCCAGAGGTGCTGGGTAAACATTACGAAATCACCTATCCCGGGCGACAATGGCACAGTGCACGAGGGCTTCGTACATTGCCCCTACACGCATTATGGGTCAGAGAGAAAGCGCATTTTGGGCAGGTTTTTGGGTTTGAACGCCCTATGTATTTTCAAAAGCAAGGTGAGCCGAAACTTGGTTTCGGGAAACCTGATTGGTTTGATCAAGTTGGCCACGAAGTTAGCTGTGCAACAAATGATGTTGCCATTTTCGATCAATCAAGTTTTGGCAAAATCAGCATTACAGGTCGGGATGCTGAATCCATGCTCAACCGTCTTTGTGCTAATAACATGTCAAGACCAGCTGGACGCGCCACCTATACGACCATGGTAAACGAAAAAGGTGGTATCAAGAGTGATTTGACAAGTTTGCGTTTTGATGACGAGAGTTACCGGCTTTATGTTGGTTCATCCGCGATTAAGCGAGATTTGGCCTGGCTACGTGAACATGTCAATGCAAATGAGCAGGTCGAGATACATGATCACACCATTCAATTTGCAACTATAGCCGTAATGGGGCCAAAGGCTTCGGTGATGATGAGATCGCTGGGCGCTGATTGGCTTGACGCGCTTGGTTATTTTACCCATGCACGTAATGAAATTGCGGGCATCATGGTTGATGCTGTAAGGCTTTCTTATGTTGGCGAGGCAGGCTGGGAACTCACCTGTGCATGCGAAGATGCTGAAAGGCTCTATAACGTATTAAACGAAGCTGGCGCCCGTCCTGCTGGCACTTTGGCACAGTCATCAATGCGCATTGAAAAACAGTTTCTTGCCTATGGGCATGAGCTTGATACAGATGTGTCACCTATGATGGCTGGTCTTGCCTTTACCATTGATATGCAATATCCATTTATTGGCCATGAAGCCATACAAAAGGCGATGGAAACGCCTGCAAAACAGACTATTGTCAGTTTGCGTCTAGCCGATGTGGATGCGGTGCCTTTAGGTAATGAGCCGGTCTATCATGATGGCCAAATTATCGGCAAAACGACATCGGCCAGTTTTGGCTACCGTATTGGCTGTCCGTTAGCTTTAGCCTATATTGATAGCAAAAGCGCAGTTGATGGCACCGACGTTTTCATTGATATTGCGGGCACACATTTCATCGCAAGCGTTTCACGCAAGGCTCTGTTTGATCCAGAAGGGCTTCGGATGCGCAAAAGCCAGAAGATAGCTTAAGACATCCTAAACAAATCGGTTGACGATATTTTCCAGATATTCCTGCTTGCCAGATACGGGATCAGGGTTGATATTTTCAGCCAGCACCTTGTTGGCTAGACTATCCAATCCATACTGCCCGTCCATGATTTCTCCGCCAAAATCAGATTCCCATCCGACATAGCGATCAACAAGATTTTGTTGCAAGCTTCCATCTTCGAGCATCGCGGCGGCGGCTTTCAGGCCACGTGCGCAGACATCCATACCACCAATATGTGCCAAAAGTAGGTCTTGCGGATCAATTGATTGACGGCGAAGTTTGGCATCAAAATTGGTGCCACCATTTTCAAATCCCCCATGTCCTAAAATCTGATAATAGGCAAGGGCAACCTCAGCTACATTATTTGGAAATTGGTCAGTATCCCAACCTGACTGGTAATCGTTACGATTCATATCGATGGAACCAAAAATGCCAAGTGCATTGGCAAGCGCTAGTTCATGTTCGAAGCTATGCCCTGCCAAAATAGCGTGGCCTTGTTCGATATTGACTTTGATTTCAGCATCAAGCCCATAACGTTTGAGAAATCCATATACTGTGGCAACGTCAAAATCATATTGATGTTTTGTAGGCTCCTGAGGCTTGGGTTCGATCAGGATAGTGCCCTCAAATCCTATCTTATGCTTATAATCGACAACCATATTCAAAAATCTGCCCATTTGATCCATTTCGTGATCAATCGCTGTGTTGAGCAAGGTTTCATAGCCTTCACGGCCACCCCAAAGCACATAATTTGCTCCACCAAGTTGCTTGGTGGAGTCAAGGCAGGTTTTGACTGTAGCTGCGGCAAAGGCGAACACATCTGGATCAGGGTTGGTGGCACCACCACTCATATAGCGACGATGCGAAAACAGGTTGGCGGTGCCCCACAGTAATTTTACTTTGGTTGCTTCCATTTTCTCCTGAAAATAGTCGGTTATTTCCTGCAAATTACGTGTGTTTTCGGCAAAGCTTGTGCCTTCGGGGCGCACATCGGCATCATGAAAGCAGAAAAAGGGTGTGCCAAGCAGGCTGAACATTTCAAACGCGACATCGGCTTTCAGTTTTGCGGCATCCATAGCATCGCCCTTGGCACGATCCCAATGTGACGCAAACCATGGCCGTTCAAAGGTTTCGCCACCAAATGGGTCATTACCGGGCCACCCAAAGCTGTGCCAATAACAGATCGCAAAGCGCAGTTGATCTTCCAAACGTTTGCCAAACACCATTTCATCTGGATCATAATGCTTAAAGGCAAATGGATTTGAGCTGTCGGCACCCTCAAAGGTGATTTTCTGATCGAGTCCAAAAAACGAAGTGGTCATAATGATCTGGTTCCTTGATGTAAACGTGGTTGTGCTTTTATAGGTGCTTAAATCAGACTATCGTATCGTCTTAATGGCTGCGTAAAGTTGTTGCCACTGGTGTCGTCGATCCCCAAGAGCGTCTTTTATCATAGCATCTGGGCTAATGGTTCCGATAATGTCAGGCTTGCGCAAAATTGTGGCGACGTCTGTCGCACTATAAGGTTTGCTGGCGAGTAAGCCCAAACGTGCAGCACCAAGCGCTGCTCCAAAATCTCCATCTTCGGGGATTATGATATCGCAATCTGTGACCGCCGCAATCAATGACAGCCAATAGTTGCTTTTTGCCCCGCCCCCGGTAGCCAGAAGCTGGCTGGGGCGCTTGTCAGCCGCGGCTAGAACATTGACCGTATCAGCCATTGCAAAGGCAACACCTTCTAAAACAGCTCTGGTCATATCAGTGCGGTCATCAGTACGGGAAATGCCAAAAAAACCACCACGAGCCAGCGCATCATTATGAGGGGTACGTTCGCCTGATAGGTAAGGATGAAACAGCATGGGCGACGGGCTAAAACTGTTGTTTTCTATGCTGTTCATGAGGGTGACAACCGATGTGTTTGATATCTCGGATAACCAGTTCAAACAATCAGTCGCGGCCAGAATGACGCCCATCTGATGCCATGTGTCTGGTAGCGCATGGCAAAAAGCATGCGCTCCATTGGCTGGAGCAGGGGCAAAGCTGTCAGTGACGCTGAACACGACACCAGATGTGCCAAGTGATAAAAAGGCATCGCCCGGATTTGTGACACCAAGCCCACAGGCTGCTGCTGCATTATCGCCGCCACCGCCAGCTATCGTAACAGTATTCTTTATACCCCATTTTTGTGCAATGTCGGGGCGAAGCTGTCCAGCTGGTGCACTGCCTTCAGCCAGTTCGGGCATCTGTTCAATTGACAAGCCGCAGGGTGACAGCAAGGCAGGTGACCATGCGCGTGCGGCAACATCAAGCCACAGGGTGCCTGCGCTGTCAGACATGTCCGAAACCTTTTCCCCTGACATGCGAAAGCGGACATAATCCTTGGGCAACAGGATAGTTGTGATTTTGGTAAATAAATCAGGCTCATGCCTTGCCATCCATAAGGCTTTAGGTGCTGTAAAGCCAGGCATGACCGCGTTACCACCCAGCAAGCGATAGTCTGAAAACTCTTCATCAAGTTCTGTTGCTTCGGCCGCATTTCGTGTGTCGTTCCATAAAATTGCAGGACGAAGCACATTGTCATCTTTATCCAGAGCAACCATGCCATGCATCTGACCAGAGAGGCCGATAGCTTGCACATCTGCCATTGCTTTTGCATGATCACGCGCTAGCTTCAAGGCGGTTTCATTTACCGCATTCCACCAGTCGGTAGGCGCCTGTTCTGACCATCCGGGATGAGGGCGGGTGACATTGAGTGAAGCAGAGGTACTGGCGATAATTCTGCCATCCAAGTCCAGAAGCAAAGCCTTTACGCCCGACGTACCGATATCAAACCCTAAAAACATTGCATGTCCTCACTCAATGACAAACAGCATTCTGTCTATCTATCAGCGTAAAATCAAGCCTGAGGGAACTGTGGGATCTAGCCCAATGCCAGAATAGTTTTACTTGCCAACTGTCATGGGTTTGTCTAAGCAAATGATCCTTATTTCGATTTACCAAGACGAGGTTTGTAATGTCTGTTCGTATAGCTGTATTAGGCGCGGGTCGTATTGGTCAGGTGCATGCACGCGCGATTGCCGAAAATAATACGGCTATTTTGGCGGCCATTGCTGATCCCATTGCAACGGCGGCAAATGCTGTTGCTGACCACTATGGATGTGATGTACGCACAATTGACGAAATTGCTGCTAGTGATGATGTTGATGGTGTAATCATTTGCACACCGACCGATACACATGCCGATTTAATCGAACAATTTGCCCGCTGTGGTAAAGCGATTTTCTGTGAAAAGCCAATTGATCTGAGTGTTGATCGCGTACGCGCGTGTCTTGATGTTGTGAATGAATGTAAAGCCGTGTTGATGGTTGGCTTTAACCGCCGTTTTGATCCGCATTTTGCGGCGCTTAAGGCGGCAATCAATAAAGGCGATATCGGTGCGTCTGAGATGGCTGTGATCACCTCTCGTGATCCGGGCGCGCCACCATTGGATTACATCAAACGGTCTGGTGGCATTTTTCGTGATATGACAATACATGATTTTGACATGGCTGTTTTTCTGATGGATGAAATGCCTGTCACTATTCAGGCTAGCGGATCGGTTCTTGTTGATCCGGCGATAGGCGCGGCAGGTGACTATGATAGTGCATCGGTTATTCTGACTATGGCATCGGGCAAGCAGGTGACTATCTCAAATTCCCGACGCGCTACTTATGGGTATGACCAGCGAATCGAAGTACATGGATCAAAAGGCATGGTCGCGGCAGAAAATCAACGGCCAGTATCGATCGAGCTTGCTACATCATCTGGCTATACCCGGCCACCATTACATGACTTTTTCATGACGCGTTATATTGATGCCTATGCACATGAAATCGCCGCATTCATCGATAGTATCGTCAATGCTACACCAGCGAGCCCAGATGGGCAGGATGGATTGAACGCGTTGCGTATCGCGGACGCTGCGTTATTATCTGCCCAGTCAGGAAAGGCTGTTCATCTTTAGGCGGTTGACCCAAGCGGTATCAAACCTTTTCCCATGCACCTGAAATGACCGAGCGATCAACAGCATCCATGGCCTGTTCGATCACCAATGCCGAATCGAAATCAGGCCATATTTTTTCGCCTGTTTCGATGGATGTTAGCAGGTCATGCAATTCACATATCTTGACATCCATGTAACCGAGGCTATGCCCACCATTTGGCAGAAATGCCGCATAGGGAGCATGTTCAGGGCCTGTTAAAATGGTGCGAAACCCGTCAGTTGCCGGATCGTCCTGCTTGGTGAATAACTGGAGTTCGTTGAGGCGCTCCTGATCAAAGATGATAGTACCTTTGGTACCTTGTACTTCCCAGCGCAGACCACATTTACGTCCCCATGTCACACGGCTGGCGCCAATATGGCCATGAACCCCATTTTCAAAATGGACTAAAGCCGAAACCATATCGTCATTATCAACAGTTTTGGTAGCATTGGCGTTAGCCGGATCGGTACGTTCTTTATGCACAATGGCATAATCACCAACAACTTTGGAAATTGTTGATCCGGTCAAGAAATGTGCCACGCTGATCACATGGCATAAAACATCGCCATTGGCACCAGTGCCGGATTGATCGCGTGACATGCGCCATGACCATGGGCGGTTGCCATCAGCTTCATTATCGACATCATAGCGGCAGAAAAATCCTGCAACCTCGCCAATGACACCGCTTTCGATAAGGCGACGAGCATGCGTTACGGCAGGATTTTTGGTATAATTATACCCAACGATTGTTTTGCCCGTGCTGGCTTTAGCGGCGGCGGCCATTGCTGCGCTATCGGCAAGGTTCGTTGACATTGGTTTTTCACACCAGACATGTTTGCCTGCATTAAGCGCGGCGATTGCAATCTCGGCATGGGTGTCATTCGGTGTGCAGACAGAGATTAGGTCAACCGCGCTATCATTGACAACATCACGCCAGTCAGCACTATAGCGTGAGAATCCCAGATCAGTTGCCCGTTGGCTGGCACGATCGGGGCTCAGATCACAGACAATTTCAAGATTAGGGCGAAGGCCGGTGCCAAAAACCGAAGCTGATGCGCTATAGGCGATCGAATGCGCCTTGCCCATAAAACCCGTACCAATTACGCCAACACCAATAGGTTTCATTATTCAGCTCCAAATTTCAAGCCCCATTATTGGGCTACAGTTTGTTTGTTTAATAGCGATCAAGCCGCCAAATTCAAAATTAATAATTGCTGGAAATAGCATTTTATTGTGCTTGGAAATAGAACAAACTTTGTCTTTTTTAAAAAAGCAAAATATTTGTTCTAAAAATATCTTTACTTTCGAACGTGTAAAAGTTTTTATAAGTTTGCCTATCAGGTGTTAATGATTGGCTAAAACTTATGGGAGTGAAAAAATGAAAAAAATTGTAATGGCTGTTTCAGCCATGATGATGATGGCTGGCGCTGCTCAGGCGGAACGCTATGTAATGGTCACACATGGAGAGGGTAAAGATCCTTTCTGGCCTGTTGTCCAAAAAGGTGGTGAAGATGCTGCACGTCACGTAGGTGCAGACTTTGAATATATCTTCAACCCATCAGGCGACATGGGTGATATGGCAAAATCAATCACCGCTGCTGCGGCTACACAACCAGATGGTATTGTTGTGTCATTGCCAGATCCAGATGCACTTGGTCAGGCCATCAAAGACGCTGTTGCAGCTGGTATTCCTGTTGTAACAATGAACTCTGGTCTTGAGTCATCAAAAGAAGTTGGCGCGCTTATGCATGTTGGTCAGCCTGAGTATCTTGCTGGTCAGTCAGCTGGTAATCGTGCAAAAGCCGAAGGTGCAACCAAAGGCCTTTGCTTCATTCAGGAAGCTTACAACACAGCACTGAACGATCGTTGTAACGGTTACGGTGAAGCTGTGCCTATCAAGCTTGTAGATAGTTCGAATGACCCAGCAACCATTCCAACACGTGCGGCAGCTGGTCTTCAGGCAAACCCTGATATCGACGCTGTTCTATCTGTTGGCCCACATGTTTGTGTAGGTGTTCAGCAGGCCATTGACGAGCTTGGTATGTCTGTTCACCATTCATGCTTCGACCTTAGCCCACCAGTTATGGATATGATCAATGCTGGTAAGGTTCAGTACACAATTGACCAGCAGCAGCGTTTGCAGGGTTACATGCCTATCATTGTAATGCATCTGTACAACAATGGTGCAGGACTGCTTCCTGGTGCTAACATCCCGTCAGGCCCAGGCTTTGTGGATAAGTCAAACGCATCATCTGTAGCTGCTCTTGCAGGTGTAGATAGATAAGTTTGTTATAAATTGAAAGTGGGTAGCTTTTTGCTACCCACTTTTTTATTTGATGGGGAATAAAATGAACGCGTCCGTATCTCAACGGCAAGAATCCGATCGTCACGAACAAAAGAAGTGGCTGAAAACTCTTTTTTCCAGACCTGAAATTGGCCCTGTTGGGGTTATGTTATTGCTTTTTGGAATGCTGGGATATTTTTCCATCCCATCAGGTGAATTTTCTTTAAATCCTTTTGCCGGCGAAGGTTTTAACGCACTTGGCATACGAAATAATTTACGTGTTATCTCGCAACTAGCAATTATTGCGCTAGGTGCTGGTTTGTTGATTGTTGCTGGTGAATTCGATTTGTCGATTGGTTCGATGATTGGTTTTGCTGGTGCCTGTATGGCGATGGTTTTGCGCTGGGGTTTCTCGATTATAATTCCCTATATTTCCTTTGAGGGTGGGGTTCATATCGAGTTCTACACGCTTATACACATACCTGATGTGTCGCCATTGGGTGCGCTATTGATAACGCTTTGCTTCACACTATTTTTTGGCTGGTTACAGGGATATATAGTTGTCAAATCTGGCCTGCCGTCATTCATTGTAACGCTGGGTGGCCTGTTCTTCCTGCGAGGGCTGACCGAGGTTTCCTTAAGGTCATTCAACCATAGGCCTGATCAGATTAAAGGTGCCACGACCGTTACTGAGATTCCGGATATAAAAAATATCATCAATCTACCTGGCCATGGTGAAATGGAACGATCGGTAGCTAAAGCATTGCCTGAGGCTGACCTGACCCAGCTTTTAAGCACGCTACCAGCTGATAAGATTGCAAGCATCACGGAACGTCTTGAATATACCTATCAGCGTGTTGCCGATGCCAAGACAGAATTGATGATTTCCAGAGGTGTTAAGCCATTGGAACGGGCATTAGAAAATGCCATCGAGTCAGGTAACGAATTTATGGCGAAGACAATTCAGGATAAAATTGCCAATTTCAAAGTAGATCCTGTGGTGCCAAAATCGGTCACTGATGTTGATGTGGCGCGGGTTTATATTGACAGTATTAGTTCAGCCAGACCGATTGCTGATTTCTTTGGTGGTGATATTCTGCAGCCACTATTTGACTGGCTCTACTTCCCCATTGACTGGAATGTAAATAATTTTGGTAATCAATTTGCCCAGGGTCTTTATTCCTGTGTGATGATCTGCCTGATCATGTCATTGATGTGCTATTTTGTGCTTAGCAAGACACAGGCTGGCAACTGGATTTACTCGACTGGTGGCAATATTACGGCGGCCAAAGCGAATGGTGTTCCGACCAATAAGGTCAAAATATCTTTGTTCATCTTCTCGGCCTTTTGCGCAACAATTTTTGCCGCATGTCAGGTGTTTGAAGTCAATACCGCTGATGCGGCCAAGGGTAACCTGAAAGAACTGGAAGCTATTGCCGCCGCTGTTATTGGTGGTATCGTGATGACAGGTGGTTTTGGAACGGTTGTTGGTATCATTGTTGGTGCCTTTATATTTGGTATAGCCAAAGAAGCCTTTTTCTATATTCCGGGCATTGATGGGTCGTTCTATCGCGTGTTCCTTGGCCTTGTGATTATCGCATCGGCTTTGCTGAATGAAAATATACGAAAACGGATAATGGGGACCATTTAACATGGCAAAGTCACAGACACAGCCGCTGATCGAAACCAAAGATCTGGTTAAAAAATTTGGTGCTTTCACGGCGTTGAACGGCGTTTCCCTTCAGGTTTATCCAGGGGAAGTTCATGCCTTGCTTGGCGATAATGGTGCGGGTAAATCCACCTTGATTAAATTACTGTCAGGGGTTTTTGCCCCCAATAGCGGCAGTATTTATGTCGAAGGCAAGCAAGTCAGTTTTGCGTCTCCCCGTAATGCGAGTGATGCTGGCATCGGGACTGTTTATCAAGATTTAGCTCTGAATCCTCTGGCTTCGGTAACGCGTAACTTCTTCCTTGGGCGTGAAATAACGCATTTTGGCGGTCCATTTGGATTGATGAAAATGCAAGAAATGCATCGCATTGCCATAGACGAAATGGCAAAGATTGGTATTAATATTGCTGATCCCGAGCAGTCCGTAGGTACCATGTCAGGTGGCCAAAGGCAGACTCTTGCTATTGCCCGTGCGATTTATTTTGGCGCCAAGGTGCTTATTCTTGATGAGCCAACATCGGCACTTGGTCAGAAGCAGCAAATGGAAGTTCTGAAAACCATCAGACGTGTTCAAAAGCTTGGTGATATTGCTATTATTTTGATTACGCATAACGAAATTCATGCTCGTTTGATCGCTGACCGCTTTACCTTTTTGTCGCTTGGCGAAGTGATCGGAAGTGGAACCTCCGAAGACCTTGGTGGCGATGATATCAAACGTTTGATGGCGGGTGGTGCCGAAATTGGTGATCTGGCAAAGGAGCTTGCCATTTAGCAAAGTCAAAGCCGCGAGGTAATGAAAAACGCGAATAAAGGAGGGAAGATATGGATGCGGTTACAGTTCCACCACAAACCTATGACGGTTTGATCGAGCTGATTACATCGAGCCATAATCACATGCCAAAGCGTCTTCGCGACATTGCGCAATTTGCCCTTGCTAACCCTGAAAAAATGGCACTTGATACGCTGGCTGAACTGGCGGAAAGCGCCGACTCGAATCCATCAACAATGGTGCGCTTTGCCAAACAGCTAGGTTATAATGGGTTTTCACAGCTTCAAAATGTGTTTCGTGACCGTTTGCGGGGAAACTGGGTAAGCTATGAGAGCCGGTTAACCGACTTGAATGAGTCATCTTCTGAAGATATTTTCGACTCAATTGTTATGTCTGCCGCGCGTTCTGCTATGGCTATGCGAGATAATCTTAATAAGGCCGATGCCAAGGTAGCGGCCGGACGCATTGCTGAGGCTGATGTTGTGTGGCTGGCTGGGTCAGGACGTACCGAAGGGGTGGCAACCTATTTATCCTACTTATTAACACGCATTGGTATTATGAATCGGTTTATTTCCCTGTCGCCGTCACAATCATTACAGGAATTGAGTCTGGCAGGAGACAATGACGTTCTTTGTGCATTCAGCTATATGCCCTATAGCGATGTCACCATAGCTTTGGTGGATGCCGCACGTCGTCGGGATCTTGATTGCATTAGCATAACTGATACCGAAGTAAGCCCTATCATTCATGGCATCAGCTTGTTTCTGAAAGAAGAGGATTATGCAGGCTTCCGATCACTGACAGCATCCATGAATCTTGCCCAATATCTGGCAATAGAGGCAGGTATTCAAAAAAGATCAATGAAGGGTTGAGTGATCACTTGATGATTAAAAAATTTCACTATAGTGTTTTTGGAATATTTGTTTCGTTTTTTGATGTGTGACAGCTAATTGTCTGACATATTGATGACCTGATAAATTATTTGAAATAGATGTCTTTGATATTGTCAAAATGTTGTCTTGACGAAGAGTTGTAAAATGCCAAACACAGCAATGCCAGAACCCAAACTCGATGTGATCTGTATTGGTCGTTCTTCGGTTGATCTTTATGGAAGCCAGATTGGTGGTCGGCTTGAGGACATGGCTGGCTTTGCTAAATATATTGGGGGTAGCCCTACAAATATCAGTATTGGTGCGTCTCGTCTGGGTCTAAAATCAGCGGTAATTACACGTGTTGGTGATGAGCATATGGGGCGCTTTATCCGCGAACAGCTTGTTGCCGAAGGCGTCGATGTTTCGGGTGTCATCACTGACCCTGTTCGCCTTACGGCTTTGGTGCTTTTGGGCATACGTGATAATGCGCAGTTTCCGTTGATTTTCTATCGTGAAAATTGTGCTGATATGGGGCTTGTCGAAGATGAGATTGATCCAGTCTTTATAGCTTCTGCGCGGGCTGTTCTGGTTACAGGTACGCATTTTTCAACACCGCAGGTTGCCGCAGCAAGTATGAAAGCAATCCGGCTAGCGCGTGCAGCTGGTCGTAAAGTTGCTTTTGATATCGATTACCGGCCAAATTTGTGGGCTTTAGGCGGGCATAATGATGGTGAAAGCCGGTTTGTGGAAAGCGCTTATGTGACCGAACATTTACGCCCGATTTTGTCTGAATGTGACCTGATTGTGGGCACTGAAGAAGAATGGCATATTGCTGGTGGATCGACCGATACATTGGCTGCTTTGGCCTCGGTGCGTGCTTTTAGTGATGCGACCATGGTTTGTAAGCGTGGTGCTCTGGGCTGTACGGTATTTGCAGGCAAGGACGATAATGATGTCGCGCAGGAACCTGTTCAAATTAGGGGATGGGATGCGGGTATAACCGTACCTGTGCAGAAAATAGACGTATTCAATGTGCTGGGAGCTGGTGATGGCTTCATGGCTGGATTTCTTCGTGGTTGGCTCCGTGGTGAGTCTCTGGCCACGGCGGCATCTTATGCAAATGGGTGTGGCGCGCTTGCCGTTTCACGGCATGGCTGTGCCCCTGCATATCCGTCATTTGCGGAATTGTCACATTTGTTGACGCATGGCAGTTCGGAATTTGCGTTACGAAAGGATACCCAGCTCAGCCAGTTACATTGGGCTACAACGCGCCGTCGCCGCTGGCATAAGCTTGCAGCATTTGCTTTTGACCACCGTCATCAGTTTGTTGCCATGGCTAAACAGCATGGTCGTGACGAAGCTGCCATTGATGAATTTAAGTTGTTGGCACTTGAGGCAGCCGCTAAAGTGATAGGCGCGGCAGGCGAAGAAGGTTCTCAGACAATGGGTATTCTGGTGGATGATCGTCTTGGTCGATCTGCCTTGCATAAAGCCTCAGACCTTGATTGCTGGATTGGGCGTCCGATTGAAGAGTCAGGTGTGTTTCCTTTATCCCTTGAGGAAGCGCCGGATATCGGCTCGCGGCTGGCACAATGGCCAGCAAATCATTGTGTTAAAGTGCTACTGCCATTCCGAACAGACGATTCATCTGACATTATTGATGGTCACGAAAAATTGATTGTCCAGCTTTTTGATGCCTGTCAACAGACCAACCATGAAATGCTGTTGGAAATTATCACCGCACGACCTGACAAGCCAACGGCTGTTGATCAGGTGCCGCAGATCATAGAACGCATGTATGAACTTGATGTATTTCCTGACTGGTGGAAACTGGAGCCTGTTGATAAGCCTGAATTCTGGACGCAATGTGGTGATATTGTTCGCAAGCATGACCCGCATGTCCAAGGGATTATTGTTCTGGGCAAAGAAGCGCCTAGTGATGTGCTGGCTGGGGCGTTTGCCGCCGCTAAAACAGAACCTCTGGTAAAAGGCTTTGCCATTGGCCGGACAATTTTTGCTGATGTGGCTGCTTCCTGGTTTAAAGGTGAATTGACTGATGCTGCTGCACGCGACAGCATGGCAGATAAATATAGTAATCTTATTGCACTCTGGAACAAGGCAGGCGCGTGATATGACACATGTAAGATTAACAATGGCGCAGGCATTGACGCGCTATCTTGCGGCACAATCAATCAGACAGCTTGATGGGTCAACCGCGCCCGCTTTTGCGGGGGTGTGGGCTATTTTTGGACATGGAAATGTCGCTGGGCTGGGTGAGGCGTTATATGCAACAAAAGACGATTTACCAACATTTCGGGGACATAATGAACAGGGTATGGCGCATGCGGCCATTGCCTATGCCAAGCAAAGTAACCGCCGCCGGATGATGGCTGTTACATCGTCAATCGGCCCAGGCGCAACAAATATGGTAACTGCGGCCGCCTTGGCACATGTAAACCGTTTGCCGGTACTGTTTTTACCAGGGGATGTGTTTGCGGATCGCCGTCCCGATCCGGTTTTGCAGCAGGTTGAAGATTTTACCGATGGCACTGTATCAGCAAATGACTGTTTCCGGCCTGTCAGTCGCTTTTTTGATCGGATCACAAGGCCCGAGCAGATTTTACAAGCTCTGCCAAAGGCCATGGCCGTATTAACTGATCCAGCGGATTGTGGTCCTGTGACCTTGAGCCTGTGTCAGGATGTGCAAGCTGAGGCTTATGATTTCCCGGTGAGTTTCTTTGCACCAAAAACACATGAAATTCGCCGTCAGAAAGCCGATCAGAACGAGTTTGATGTTGCTATTGACGTGCTTGCCAAGGCAAAACGCCCCTTAATTATTGCTGGCGGTGGGGTGCGCTATTCCGGTGCGTCGGATGATTTGGCGGCTTTTGCTACACGCACTGGTATTCCGGTTGCCAGCACGCAGGCAGGTAAATCTGCACTAATTGATAGTCATGATCAGAATTTAGGGTCACTTGGCGTTACAGGCAGTAGCGCGGCCAATGCATTGGCTGAAACAGCAGATGTTGTCTTGTCGGTTGGCAGTCGTTTACAGGATTTTGCCAGCGGATCAAATGGTATGATCAAAGGTCAGATAATCGCTTTGAATGTGCAATCGCATGATGCGCTCAAACATAATGCCTTGCCATTATTATGCGATGCCAAACAAGGGCTTAATGACTTGTCAGATGCCTTACCTGAACTACAGATTTCATCATCCTATGCTGGTGAAATTGCTGATCTGTCGGCAATTTGGGAAGCTGATATGGCTGTTGTTACCAGCGCAGAGACTGTCAGTACCAACGCCTTGCCATCAGATAGTCAGGTGATCGGTGCGGTGAACCGGAATGTTCCAGATAATACGATTGTTGTTGGCGCTGCGGGATCCATGCCAGGGGAATTACATAAACTATGGCAAGCTGGTGCTGTCGATGGGTATCATATGGAATATGGCTTTTCCTGTATGGGATACGAAATCGCTGCTGGCATCGGCGTGCATATGGCCGCTCCTGATCGTCCGAATGTCATTTTCACCGGTGATGGTTCTTATCTGATGATGAATTCGGAACTAGCAACAGCTGTTATGATGGGTGTGTCATTGACCTTAATCGTGACGGATAATCGTGGCTTTGGTTGCATCAACAGGCTTCAGGCAGGTACAGGCGGTGCTGCCTTTAATAATATGCTAGCAGACTCATATCACGCGGTTCTGCCCGATATTGATTTTGTCGCGCATGCGGCGGCAATGGGCGCGCGTGCAGTAAAGGCGGAGACTCTGGCTGCGCTTGAAGAACTGACGGCGGCGGCGATCAAACATGATGGCGTTGATGTGATTGTCATTGATACGGATCCGGCTCATAGCACTGAAGCTGGCGGCATATGGTGGGATGTTGCTGTACCTGCTGTGTCCAAGCGCAAAAGTGTAAACGAGGCGCACGCTAAATATGTTAAAGGCCGAAAGCGTCAGGCAAAAGGCGCACCATTGGCATCAGGTAAATAGATAAGGAGACTTAGATGGCTGATCTTCTGATATCACCAGATCTGAACGGTAAGGCCGTACAGGATATTACCCCGGCTTCGGCCGGGTGGGGGCATGTTGGTTTTGCCACCTATGACCTGGCGCCTGGTTCAATGATTGATGCGTCTATTGCCGCGACCGGTGACGCAAATCAGGATGTTGAAATATGCCTTGTTTTGTTATCTGGTTCAGCCAGCATTTCAGCAGGTGGACAGGATTTTGGGCTGTTAAAAGGGCGCAAATCGGTTTTTGATCGGGTGCCTCCGTTTGCCGTCTATGTGCCAAAGAATACGGATTTTACGGTCACGGCTGAAACTGCATGTGAGGTAGCTGTTTGTCGTGCACCTGGCCTAGATGGTTCACATCCGGTGCGGTTGATCACACCAGACGATATGTCTCTTGAAGTGCGGGGAAGTGGAAGCAATACCCGCCATATCTGTAACATTTTACCCGAAACTGAACCAGCGGACAGTTTGCTGGTTGTTGAAGTCATTACGGAAAGTGGAAATTGGTCATCTTATCCACCACATAAGCACGATACTGATGATTTACCACATGAGTCCTATCTGGAAGAAACCTATTACCACCGAGTCGATCCACCTCAAGGTTATGTGATGCATCGTGTCTATAATGATGACCGTAGTCTTGATGAGTCGATGGCAGCAGGGGATAGATCAGTTGTTTTGGTGCCCGAAGGGTATCACCCTGTTGGCGTGCCGCATGGTTATGACAGCTATTATCTTAATGTAATGGCCGGACCAAAGCGAGTATGGAAATTCCGCAATGATCCTGACCATGACTGGATTGTAAACCCAAAGTAACGAGGCATCACTATGACACTTAATGAGCATGACTTTAATGTTGCAACCGAAGCATTGATTGAAGGCCCTGGATATTATCTTTTTCCGTCTGTATTTTCTGCCGAACAGGTAGCTGAGGCCAATCGCATCATCAATTTTCATTCAAATGAAGCGCAGGCCGCCACACATTTTCATGGTGCACATTCAGATAAAGTTCACCTTCAGCGCCGCGTATGGAATTTGCTGAATAAGGGTGATGTTTTTGTTGATATGGTTCAGCATCCTGCTGTCATGGCGGTATTTTCAAAGGTACTCGGGCGCAATTTCATTCTTGGTTCTTTTGCGGCCAATCGTTTGTTGCCTGGTGCGCCTGGTCAAGAACCACATGTTGATTATCCCTATTGGGATATGCATGATATTGATGAATTTCCCGCAGGTATAAATTCAAGTTTTCATATGAATTGTCAGTCACTTATCAGCCTACATGAATTTACTGCTGAAAATGGTGCGACTGGTATTGTCCCGCATTCTCAAAAGCGTGGTGTCTATCCAAAAGCAGAAGAATTTGAAGCAGAATTCATTCAGGTTACAGCTCCTCCAGGCAGTTTGCTTTTATTCACCGGCATGAACTGGCATTGCTCAATGCCGAATAATTCAGATGCTGAACGCACATCAATTCTGGGGCAATATCTACCCAAATTTGTCAAACCAATGGAAAATCTTCTGGAAAGTGTTAATTCCGATATTCAGGCTAGTGCAAGCCCGGCATTACGGCAGCTTCTGGGAAGTGATTTGCGCTATCCTGAATTGCTTGAAGACGCCGAAGCAGGTAATGCAGAAGGCCGCAGCGCCACCGAAGCGGCTGAGTAATATCATTTATCTTATTAAGGATAGCTTTATGTCATCAACGATTATATCCCCCTCTGCCAGCGGGCTTAATGTTCGCCTTGGCATGTCCCCTATCTCATGGAGCAATGATGATTTGCCACAACTTGGTGGCGACACATCTTTGGAAACCTGCCTAATAGAGACTCGTGAGGCTGGATTTACAGGCACCGAGACAGGTGGAAAATTCCCCAGTAATGCGGTTGAATTAGGTTCGGTCTTGGGATCACATGATCTGGCACTGGTATCTGGATGGTATTCAGGCACCATGATTTCGAATGATATTGAGTCTGAAAAACGTCGTATTACGCCACAACTCGAACTATTTCGTAATGTCGGGGCGGCGGTGATCGTTTATGGTGAGACCTTTGAAACTGTTCAGAATCAGCAAAGCCGCGCTTTGGCATCACGGCCCAAGCTGGTTGACTTCGATGCTGTTGCTTATGGCCGCAATCTGACTTTGCTGGCTGAATATTGTGCTGATTACGGCGTACCATTGACCTTGCATCATCACATGGGCACTGCGGTGGAAAGTGAAGCCGAAATTGATACCATGATGAACAATACGGGTGAGGCAGTGAATTTACTGCTTGATACCGGACATCTGGTCTTTGCTGGCGGTGATAATGCGTCAGTAATCAGCAAATATGGACAACGTATCAACCATGTCCATACCAAGGATATTCGTCCAGATATATTGGCTGGTATTGACCGTGACGAAAAGTCGTTTCTTGATTGTGTGCTTGATGGTGTCTTTACTGTGCCAGGTGATGGCATGATCGATTATCATGACGTGATGCAGCGGCTGGCAGATGTAGGTTATGAGGGCTGGGTCATTGTCGAGGCTGAGCAAGATCCGATTAAAGCTAATCCCCTTGTTTATGCAAAAAAAGGCTATGACGCGCTAATGGAGGCGCTGACTAAAGCCGGATATGGTGTAACATATTAGGGGCAAATCTGGGAAGGACTGAGGAAAATATGGATTGGGTGCGCGCAAAAGCCGAATATGATCGTGATGGTTTTTACGTCATCGATAATTTGCTTCGCCCGGACGAAATTGACGACTTGCTTGCCGAAACAGCGCAGATTTGCCGAGGCAAGCGGGGTGCTGTGCGAGGTATTGCCGAAAACAAGCATTTACTTGGTGATAACCTAGATGATAACGACATTTTATCGCGTGTACTGACAATTCAATTCCCTCATAAAGCATCGCCTATGATACGCGATAATTATATCGCGCATCCGCGTATTGCCGAAGCTCTGAGCTATCTAATTGGTCCAAACGTAAAAGCAATGCAGTCAATGCTGTTTATCAAGCCATCGGGAAAACCCGGACAGGCATGGCATCAGGATGAACATTTTATTCCCACACGCGACTGCTCGCTGACTGGTTTGTGGATTGCGCTTGATGATGCAACCGTTGAAAATGGGTGTCTTTGGGTACGTCCGGGAAGTCATAAAGACCGTGTGATTTATGATACCGCGCCGCACGGATCGTCTGATTTTGACGAGGGAAACCAGTTAGTCGGCACCCCGGATGACGCTGACGCTGGTGTGCCCGTAGAGGTCAAGCGCGGTTCAGCAATTGTATTTAACGGCTATCTGCATCATCGAAGTTTACCGAATAAGGCAGAGAAGGGGACGTTTCGTCGTTCATTGGTCAATCACTATATGAGCGCCAATTCATTATTGCCATGGGATTGGGATGGCCGGATCGCACCAACCCGCGATATGCGCGATATTATGCTTGTTTGCGGTGTCGATCCTTATGCGTGGAAAGGAACCGAGGATATCACCTTTGCCTTTTTGCGTGCTGAAACAGCCGATAATAACGATCCTAATCGGGATACACAGAAAAAGGTATTTTGATGCCAAAATTCAAACATCTGGAAGCGTTGCTAGCGCGTATGCAAAACGGTCGTTTTCTTTGCGTAGGTCGCGCTGGACTCGATCTATATCCAGAACCAGTTGGCACCAAGACCAAAGATGCAACGCATTTCAGTGCCGATCTTGGTGGCTCGGCGGGCAATATAGCTGTCGCCCTGGCCAGACATGGGAAAATTGCCGCCTTAGTCACGGTGCTATCTGCTGACCCTGTGGGGGTTTTTACCAAAACACGCCTAGAACATTATGGTGTTGATACCGATTGCCTAAGATTTTCTAATGGTAAGCATGAAAGGTTGGCAAGAAATTCGCTGGCGATTGCCGAAACCCGTCCAGATGATGCCGAGGTGGTGATTTATCGAAACGATGCGGCGGATTTACTGTTATGTGAAGATGATGTTGCTTCACTTGATTATGATAATACAGCGGCTTTGGTTGTAACCGGAACGGCGTTGTCAGCTAATCCTTCACGTGACGCTGTCTTTGCCGCCGCCAGACAGGCTAATGCGACTGGTTGCCCAGTTATCTTTGATATTGATTATCGGCGGGATGCCTGGCAAAGCGTTGAAGATGCCGCCCATATTGGCAGAGAATTCGCGGTTCTTTGCGATATTGTTATTGGCAATGATGATGAATTTGATGTGCTGGCAACGGGTACAAAACAGGGCGGTATGTCTTATGCTTCGGGGTTGGCTGGTGATGTTGGTCTGGTTTTATACAAGCAAGGTGCTGCCGGATGTCAAACGTTATATATTGATACAGAGCATGAAAATAAGGATATAACTATATCAAAATATGGAATTTTTAATGTGTCGATAGCTAAACCATTTGGTGCAGGGGACTCTTTTATGGGGGCTTTTCTAGCCGCGCTTCATGCGGGGGTTTCGCTTGATGATGCTGTTATTCGTGGGTCGGCGGCGGCGGCTATGGTGGTGTCACGGCCGGGATGTGCGTCTGCTATGCCTGATAAAGATACGTTGGACAGTTTCATGGCACAAAATACAGCCAGCGAATTTGGCGCTACATAGATGGAGATAGATTATGCATATTCCACCGCATGAAAATAATAATAAGCCAATTATTGATGCGCATCATGCATCGGTGCCGTTGACCTATTTTAATATTGTCAAATTATCCAAGGGTGAGAGCTTTACCTATGCGGTGCCAGACTATGAAACCTGTATTGTACCCGCTACGGGTTGTATCGACATATCTATTGCAGCAAAAGGGACTGCAGACCTTCATTTTGACAAGATTGGTAATCGTGGCAGTGATGTATGGGATGGCGAACCTGAAGCGGTCTATGTACCAACAGGTATGACGGCGCATCTCACATGCCAAAGCGACAATGCGGAAATATTCATAGCTGGTGCCCAATTTGCCGAGACATTGACGCCTTTTGCTGTACGGCGTGATGAAATTGATCTGGTTCAATATGGTTCGGATGATACCAAGACACATCGCAAGATTAAGCATATTCTGGGGCAAAAACAGGCTGATAAGGTTGGGCGCTTGCTTGTATCAGAATTATTTACCGTTGGCACAGGTGGCTGGTCCGGTTTTCCACCTCACAAGCATGATACCGACCGCAAGCCCGATGAAACCCGCCATGATGAGGTGTATAACTTCCGGTTCCGTCCAGATTTCGGTTTTGGCATGCAATTATTACAGCCCGCAGATGGCGGGCAGGGCGATGCGTTTCATATAACCAACGGATCAACTTTTGCGATCCAGTCCGGCTACCATCCGTGTGTTGTCGCGCCAGGCTATGAGATGTATTATTTCACCATCCTTGGCGGTTTGAGTCAGCGACCTCTGGTACAATATTTCCAACCTGAACATGCCTGGCAAATTGAAGTGATTCCGGGCATCAAAGATATGATTGCCAAATTCAAATAGTCGGATGGATTAACAATGCCCGCTGTCAATTTAACGGATGTTCTCGAACCTGCTCTGACTGGGCATTATGCTGTTGCAGGTCTTGTTGTGCTTGGGTGGGAAGATGCCGTCGCCTTTGTTGCCGCTGCCGAACAGCTTGGTCAACCGGTTATTCTGCAAGCTGGCCCAGGCTGTCGTCGGCATACGCCGTTGCCTGTTCTGGGAAAAATGTTCCGTCATCTGGCTGATAATGCGTCGGTACCGGTTGTCTGTCATGTTGACCATGCGCGGAGCCTAGAGGAGTGCCAGGCAGGCATCGAGCATGGTTTTACATCGGTGATGTTCGATGGTTCGGATTTATCCCTGGCGGAGAATATAGACGCAACGCGTGCAGTCGTTAGCATGGCACATCCGGCAGGCGTCAGTGTCGAAGGTGAAATAGGCATTGTCGGATATAGTGATGACGCAAAGCAGGATGCCACCGCTACTTTATCGCATAGCACCGACCCCTATGAAGCGGCTAAATTATGTGTGGATAGCGGCCTTGATGCGCTAGCCATCTCAATTGGTAATGTGCACCTGCAAACAGATAGCAAATGTGAAATTGACCGCAAAACGCTGGCGCTAATTGAGGATGCAATCATAAACGCGTTTCAGGCAAACAGTATAGATCGACAAACTGTACCGCTGGTTTTGCATGGTGGAAGTGGTATTCCACGCACGGTGCGCGCTGATCTGGCGCGTACAACATCTATCTGTAAATATAATATAGGCACTGAACTTCGTCAGCGATTTGGTGCTGCATTGCGTCACACGCTTGATGAAAACCCCACGCAATTTGACCGGATTGGCATTTTAAGTGCGGTAATAACACCAATGCAAAAAGCAACAATGGACATTATGCGCGAGTTCGGTGCACCTTGATACGCATCAATGCAAGATACATAAATCAATGACTAACTGATATTCAAAAGCTATTTGCATCACGCAATGGCTGAATATAACAACAATAAATAAGGTGGGTGTTATGACAAAAATAGGAATTGTTGGAATCGGTGATATGGGAAGTGGCATCGCCAAAAACCTTATTGCTGGCGGATTTGATGTTCATGGCATCGATACTTTGGAAAAGCGTATGCAAGATTTCGTGGCTATGGGCGGGACAGCCGCAAAGTCACTGGCCGATGTGGCTCAGGATGCGGCGGCTGTTTTCGTTATGGTCATGACAGGCGCTCAGGCAAAGGGCGTGATTTTTGGCGATGATGGATTAGCCGCACAAATACCACATGGATCAAGCATCATATTGACAGCTACAATCAAACCTGCTGAAGCTTTGGAAATCGCGACAGGCCTTGAAGGTACAGGGGTTAATCTTATCGATAGTCCTGTTAGTGGCGGATTTCCGGGTGCACAAGGTGGCACATTGACGATGATGGCGGCTGGCAATGATGAAGCAATGGAAAGGTGCCGCCCCTTTATGGAGGCTGTTTCTGGCACAATTCACAAAGTAGGTGATGCGGCACCGGCTGGACAGATTGTCAAAGCATGTTTGCAGTCGTTGATTGGTTCAATTTTCGCGGCAACATTCGAAGCCGCAACATTAGCAGCCAAAGCCGGTGTGCCCGGTGAAATTCTTTATAACGTATTCTCGACGTCTGGGGCGTCAAGCGGCATTACCAATAACGCATTGCAAAAGATCATAGATCGCCAGTTCGAAGGCACCGGAAGTCATATTGCGACGATGCATAAGGATCTGACCATTTCATTGGCTCTTGGAGAAGAATTAGGTGTCCCCTTACATACAGCTTCGACAGCCATGCAGTTGTTTCATGCTGGTAAAACCAAATACCCGGACGGTGATAATTGGGTTGTAACACGCGTTTTGGAAGATATTGTCGGTGCTGAGTTGCATCGTTAGTTAGTTATTGGAGAGTAAAATGAAATTAGGTGTTATTTGTGATGGTATAAGCCGTGATCTTGACCATGCTCTGACTGTGATGAGTGAGTTTGATCTTGAGTATGCTGAGCTGCAATTTGTATGGGACAAGGAGGTTGGCGATCATGATGTTCAGGAAATCGCCAAAATCAAGGATCTGCTTGAAAAGCACAATAAGCCGGTGTCCTGTCTTTCACGGCATATTTTCGCTGGCATGACAACTCAGAACAAGCCTGGTGATGCCGACCATGTCCGGCATATGGAGGCCCTGAAGCGGGTTATCGATATGGCACATCAGCTTGGGTCACCTTTGGTACGGATTATGACGTCAAAGAAAGAACAAATTCTGTGGGGGCATCATGGGGCTGAAAAATGGAACGTCGCCAAAGGCGCGTGGGATAGTTTGCCGCCTTTGATCGCCCCAGCTGTTGAATTAGCGCGTGCTGAGGGTGTTCAGCTTGTTGTCGAAACAGGCAACGGAACGATGGTTAATTCAAACTATACCGCCTGCAAGTTGATTGATGAACTCGATGCCAAGGATGTTTTAAAAGTGCTGTGGGACCCAGGCAATAATTGCTGGTGTCATGAACTGGCATATCCAGATGGTTTTGAAACCGTCAAGGATGGCTATCTGGGGCATCTGCATATCAAGGATGTTCTGGTTGATACACCTAAGGCAACGCTTGAAGTGCGCGAAATGGGTACCGGTCAACTGGCACCGTTATTCGCGCCTATGGCGCAAGCTTTGCGGGACAATAGCTATGATGGTGTGATTTCCTTTGAAAGCGTTTATCATACTGGCGATGGCGATTTTGAGAATGGTTTCCGCAAATGTGTTGATCTGTTCAAAACCCATTTTGCATAATCATCATATGATACAAATGGGGGCACCATATGCCCCCGTTTGGTCGGTTGGTATATTGTTGTGTCTGGTTATGTCATCGAAAAGTTATATTTTGTGGTCATATGCTAGGCAATAAGGCCAGCAATTTTATCGGTAATGATTTTCCCAAGCGAGTTGCGGGGAAGAGCGTCAACAAAGATAACGTCCTTGGGCATTTTATAACGGGCTAGCTTGCCATCAAAATAGTCGAGGATATCTTGTTTTGAAATAGGCTGGCGCGAGGTATTGCGCACGGCTACCAGAACAGGCACAGCGCCCCATTTGCTGTCATCACGGCCAATAACGACAAACTCGACCAGATCAGGATGTCCAAACAAAACACGTTCGAGTTCGGCTGGATAGATGTTTTCACCGCCCGAAATTATCAAATGTTTGGTGCGCCCAACAAACCAGTAAAAGCCATTTTCATCAATTCGCGCAACATCTCCAGTATGGAACCACCCATCAGTAAGGGACGCGGCTGTACTGTCCGCATTATTCCAATAGCGCGTCAGTACATTATTTCCTTTGACCCATATTTCGCCATTCATGCCAGTAGCGACATCGACGCCTTGTTCGTCAACCAGCCGGATCGCGCATAATTTGCCAGCTTTGCCGATCGACCCTGCCTTTGCAAATGCGTTGTCTTGTGTTTGATAAATCGCAATGGGGCTAGTTTCTGTCGCACCATAGATCTGCACCAAAGGGATAGCACGATCATGAACCGCATTGATCAGTGCCAGGGGAACATCAGTTGATCCAATCGAGACCATCCTAAGGCTGGATATATCGCTTTTTTGCCAATCTTCATATGTGACTAGAGCTGTTAGAATAGTTGGCACGCAATTGATCAAGGTGATTTTTGATGATGCGATTGTTGCCAGCGTTTCAGCCGGATCAAATTTTTGATGTAAAACAAGTTGCGCGCCAATCAGAAGTGCAGGTAGAGGCTGTATATTCAAGCCGCCAGCATGAAATAACGGTAAAATATTTAGGACAACATCGTCGGCTGTCATGTCATAGGCATGGTGACTCATCATCGCATTAGTGATCAAAGCTGATTGCGCCAGCAAAGCGCCTTTTGGGCGTCCGGTGGTGCCTGATGTATAAACCAGCAAAATCGGATCATCGACCGACCCGGAAAATGCCTGATCTTGGAGACAGCTGTCTTTGCGAAGATCACATAATGGCAAACCATGATGGCCATTGGCGGTATCAATGGGAATAGAACGGCACAGCAAACCATTATCGGTTATCAGGCCTATATTATCGCTGAACGCATCGTCAAACAGCAACCATGATGGTATGCAGTCAGCCAGCTGATAGGCCAGTTCTTCTGCGGATAGGCGCCAGTTTAACGGCACCAGAATGAGACCAAGCCGCGCGGCAGCCATAAGCATGACGAAAATTTCCGGATTATTCATCCCATAATAGGCGATCCGGTCACCATGCCTGAGCTTACCATCAGCAAGAATATAGGCCGTTGTCTGGTCAATGGCCGCGCATAGATCGCCATAGGTTATAATCTGATCACCGTAATGAACAGCAATCGCGCTGGCTGGCCGTGCATGATCATGGTCAGGATCAACAGAGATATATTCATCAAGACGCATGCCGCTACTCAAATTCAGCATATGGCATGTTCAAGCATCGCTTTCACCAGGTTGGTATAATGCCCCACGGCCAAGCATATCGGTGCATAATTCAGCCGTCCACGGCAACATCAATGCACCGCACCGGCTGTCACGATATAGACGTTCAAGTTGCAGTGAACGCAACATAGCCTGTCCACCGCATGTTCTAACAGCTAGTTGCGCAATCGCATTTGCGTTTTCCATGACCGTATATTGTGCGGCCCACGCCCTATGCAGGGAATCCTCACTTGGATTTGGGCAGGCTTCTGAAATTGACTGAAACCATAATGATTTGGTTTGTTCCAGCGTGATTTTCATCTGTGCCACAGCAAGCTGTTTGGTCGGATACATGCGGCGCTTGACCGGCGGTGTGCCTGGCTGTTCACCTCGTAAATAGCGGATAGTAAAGTCATAGGCAGCTTGCGCAATACCCATATAGGCAGGCGTCAATGTCATGAACATATGCGGCCATCTTTTTGCGGCCTGAAAGTAAATGCCACGAGGCATAAGCTGTTCGCTGAAAGGCACAAAAACATCTTTGAAAATGAGAGTGCGTGATACCGTCCCTCGCATGCCAAGTGGATCCCATTCACCCTCAACCGATACACCTTCGGCATCGGCCGGAATGGCAATATACATTGTGTTAGATCGAGATGGTTTTGTATCTTCTGTGGCAAGTTCGGTACATAGAACACCATAATAATTGGCATGTCCCGATAGCGATGCAAAAATCTTTTTACCGTTGATGATCCAGCCGCCATCGCCCAGCAAAGCGGTTGTGCCAAATGCGGCATGGCCAGCTGCTGCTGCGCCACCTTCGGAAAATGGTTGCGCGTAAATGGCACCATCATTCAGAATGCGGGCATAATGTTTCTGTCGCATCGCATTATGTTTTGCCCGTGTGTCATCGTCCATCTCCAGCCCATCAGCTAAAAAGCCGGTCCATAGGCATGAACTAACATGCATGTTAAAGGTCAGGGCTGTTGCACCGCAATAGCGCCCAATCTCGGCCGCCGCAAGCATATAGGCTTTCAGATCGGCACCGCGACCACCATGCTCTTTAGGCACGCATATGCCCATTAAATCATGCTTGTGAAGATCGACATAATTTTCGGTTGGGAAACGTGCCTCACGATCAATTCCCGGGGCACGATCTGCAAATCTGGAACATGCTAGCTCACGTGTTTCCTGACATAGGCGCGCTTCAAAATCGGTTAGTTTCCAGTCAACAGGGTCAAACATCGGTGCATGTGCCTGATTATCTTGTCCTGCATCAAGACTGCTTTGCTTTAAATCGTCCACTATATGTTCATCCCTGATTCACTAGAAAATCGCGCACTATATCATTAACAATATCACTTGCTTCACTATTGACTAAATGCCCGGCTTTTTCAACAAGGTGAAATTGACTTTCTTGAATGCGCGTAGCCATCTTTTGCATGCTGGCGGCAGGAGCGTTCTGATCCTCTTCACCTGCAATCAGGCAAGTGGGCATAGTCAGAAGATGCTGATCATCGCGCCGGTTAAACGTCGTCAGACACCTTATAATCTGGCGATAGGTTGCCTCAGGCACCGCCGCCATCGCCATTATGGCGTCTTGTATGGTTTCTTGGCTGGCAATCGATCCTGTTATCTCAGGAACAAATTCAGTAGCCAGATCAGCCATGGTTTTGCCCTTATCAAGCGGAGCTAGGCGGTCAGCCAGAAAGCGATCCTTGAAACTGTCATCACGGCCACCAAAAGCGGCGCTAGTCGCGATCAATATAAGAGATCGGACGCGATCGGGATGCCGTATGGCTATTTCTTGTGCCAGCATGCCGCCAATTGACTGCCCCATGATATGCGCAGATGCAATATCGAGCGCATCCATAAAAGCGATTAAACTGTTACTGAGGTTTTCAAAAGTGACGTCGGTGAGGGGGTGCGATCCGTTATATCCGGGCATATTCCATGCCAACAATCTAAAATCATTGGCAAGTCCGGTGCTTTGTGCGGCAAAGCTAGTGTCATTGCCGCCAATACCGTGAAGACAGATGACGGGCTGACCCGAACTGCCGCTATCTTTGTATGTATGGCCAGCTATGAGTGACATCAGCAGATCACACCACCATCAACCATTTTTTGACCATCCAATGTGATTGTGCAATCCATCATCGGTAAATCGAAATGCCCTTCTGTATAGCGGTTGGCAAATTCATTCGCGCCAGTCGAGAATAGAAAATTACCGGCAAGGGCGCGCAACTCAGTGCCATTCAAGTCATCCTTGTCATACATGGTAAGCGCTTCGTATCGGGCATGTGGATTTAGTCCCCACCCGACATGGCTTGTTGCATAGGCCAATGGATCATTAAAACCGGCAAGATAATGGCGCATCAAGCAGGCATCAGTGCCGTCACCATCAATCTGGGTAACAAAATCATCAGTGATATGAAACCGCACTTCGCTCTCAAAGTAACGTTTAAAAGTCAGGTTGATATCACCTGGTTTAAAGACCAATACGCCGTTGGTTGATGCTGTGTGTGGAAAGCTGACCACGAGGCCGCCAGGCCAATGTGCCAAAGTCCCCGGACGATCAGTCCATCCCCAAACGCCAACCGTAATGGTGTTGGCCATTGCCACACGTAAATTTGTGCCGGCGGTTGATGTGACGTGCATTTCAGATGCGATACGGCACGCTGTAACAGCGCGCTTGACGCTGTCTTTGAGCGTCGGATCAAGCGGCAGGCGTGCCAGAATTTCAGGGTGCTCATTGGAAATGCTCATGATGCGTGCGCCCGATTTCAGAATATCTGATGTTGGCTGGGCATGCATGAGCCCTTCGACTGTAAGATCAATGATAAAATCGGCTTTACATAGGGCTTCAACAATATGCGGTTCCCCATCAAGAACATTAGACGCGCCCGTTGAACGGACAATAGGCGCGCATGTCGCCGGTCTTGTTTGCGTACGCGTAATGTCAAAGGGAAGGTTGAGTTGCTGTAATGCCAGTTCGGTCAGCATGATATTGACGTGACGGCTATGTGACTCAATTAGAACAATGATTTTTTCATTGGCGCTGGCTTTACACAAGCTAAACAAAGATACAAAAGCATCGAGCCATTGTTTTTGAATGGGGTTGTCCTGCATTTTACCTGCATCATCAAATCGAGACGGTATTATTACCGACTTTCGACAATCATATTATCAATCTTGCTGGTATTTGAAAGACAGTGTTTGCTGTATTAGCGATTAATTGTCTGCAAATTGGGTTTTAAGTTGTGTTTGGCACATTTGTTGCTCTTTTTGCGCATGATTAAAAACCGTAACACCATTCAATATGTATGTGCATTTCTGATACTTCATCTCGGCATGTCGTCACATGTGTGGGCGCGTGATGTTGATTGTGAGGCGCTGGCCGCACAGGCGGAAATCGACTATGCAATCCCGTCTGGTATCATGCAGGGCATAGCCCGGGTTGAATCAGGACGCATTGGTCTTGATGGTAAACGCAGATCGTGGCCATGGACGGTCAATGATGGCGTTGAAGGGTTGTTTTTCGAAGATCAGGCATCCGCGCTTGAATTTGTCGAGGTCAGCTATGCCAATGGTGAAAATAGCGTTGACGTCGGTTGTATGCAGATTAATACCAAATGGCATAAAGATAATTTTCGTGATTTTGCCGAGATGTTCGATCCCAATGTCAATATGGATTATGCGGCGTCATTCCTGATTATTCTGCGTAACCGTCATGGTAGCTGGGATCAGGCAATCCGCCATTATCATTCAAATGACCCCAGTAAAAATGAACGCTATGTGCGCAAAGTTCATGCCGTTATGGCGGTAGAAGGCCATGAATTACCTTCATCACCACAATTGATGAAGGCGGTTTTAACAGTACCATCGACTTTGCCAAAAACGAAGCCAAAGCCTAGGCCTAAGGTTAATGTTGCCATGTCGATACCGGCACAACCAAAAGCCTTACCGCAAACCAAACCAAAGATCAAAATAGGCCTTAAAACCCTTGCCGCTTCAAAGATACCAGAACCTATTTCAGGCCCTGCTTCTGTAACTAAAGATAGTGTGTCGCCTTCAGTCGCATTGGCTAAACCAAACAATAACATCATTAAAGCTAAGCATAATCTGCCAAAGAACCTAAGCAAGCCAGTTGCTGTGAGCACATTGCCTGTGCCAGTTGCCGCACCATCAGGTGATGATTTGATAAAGCAAAGGCAACCCCATATCGCCAAGAATTGGCGCAAGGTGCTGGAATTTAGAGCAGGTTTTGCAAAGCAAGGATAAGCATAAATAGTTTATTAATATACAGCATTATTATATAAGTATAAATTATTGTAATAATTTAATTATATAGTGTTACAATTATTGCAAAACTGCCTAATCCAGCACATAGGGCGTAAAACAGCTTCTTTGTCAGCATCATTGTGGCAAGGCCTATGAATAATCCCATAAAGCGGTGATCTAACTCAGTTGTAGCCAGAACGCCAGTTGGATAGACAAGAATGAGCATCAAAACACCTGATACCATGGCGTAAGCAACGCTGTTGATCCATGCCATCAATGGCGTGTCAGTGGCAATTCGGCCTGCCAGAATAACACCGATCAAACGCCAACCAAAGGTTCCTAAACACGCAAGAGCTACGGCTAGCCACGCTTCACCTAATGTGTAATCAATATTGTTCATGATTATTTCCATCCCCTGAGGCGATATATCAGCATGGCAAGTGAACCACCAATCACACCGGCGATCAGAATGCTCCAATCAGCGGCAAGGGGATAGATAAGGGGACATAATGTGCCGCCAATGACGGCGGCCAGACGATTTAGCGTTTGGCGCGCATTAATAACCAGAAGCAGAATATAAAGCGGCGTTACAAAGATCACCAAACGCAAAATATCCGGAGGAATCCAGTCAGCAATGTAGAAGCCGATCAATGTGCCGCCCATGGCAAAGGTGAAGATGGTTAGGCTAAAGCCAATATAATAGCCCAGAAGCAAAGGAGGTGGATATTGCTGGGCTTTGAAACCGATCTGTGCCCAACTGGTAATCGCCAGGAAATGCATAAATAAAAGCCGTTTCCAGAAGGGTAGGTTATGCGCAGATAAATTCAAAATATCACTGCCAGAAATGACCATGAGCATCATGCGCATATTGGCAAGCGAGACCGCCACAAAAATCAGAAGAAGGCTGGCACCACCAGCAAAAAGGCTGGCAAAAGCAACTTGTCCAGGCATGCCAAAGACCGTTGCTGTCGTTACCATAGTCATCCAGACATCAAAACCAGCTTCGCGCGCTATCGAGGCAAAGCCTATCATAGTGCTCATCAGGGCAAAACCAGGCACATTAACAGCGTCCCTAATACCGATTAGCCATAGCCTGTCTGCTATTTTGTCTTTGGTTATTGGAGGTGACGTTTCGGCCATTTGTTAAATGCGCTCATAAAGATAAATGTTGGCTGAAAACCCAGTATTGTAAATAACTGCATAATTGATTTATAACACAGATATGACAATAGCGAGTGTGAAGTGATATCTGCCCCAAAAAAACATGGACGTCCCGTCTCGTTCGATAGGGACAGAACTATCCAGACAGCTTTGGATCTATATTGGAGACAGGGTGTTTTGGCGACCTCGTTAAATCAGGTGGCACGTATATCTAATGTGTCAAAGCCAACATTATATCGCTATTTCGAAAATGAAGATGGCTTATTGCATGATGTGCTTGAGTCCTATCTCGCCACTAGTGCTGATAAGTTTGATTGTCTGAGAGAGCAGGCGCATATACGTGATGGTTTGACCGAATGGTTTTCGAATATTATTACCGCTTGGACAGCCAAGGATGCATCACCGCATGGTTGCCTGTTTTGCGATTGCTTGCATGAGATTGACCGCCTTGGCACAAAAAGTCAGTCTTTGATGAAAACGCACCTGCAGCAGCAACCTCAGCAATTGGCAAAAATATTGTCACATGCGCGTGACAAGGGGCAGTTGAAAGATGGTATTGATATTGATCAGGCGGCACTTTATCTGACCAGTCATGTTGTTGCCTTGAATACAATGGTTAAAATGGATATTCCTGTTGAACAATTACTCGCAACAAGCGATTTGGTTGTTGGTGCTGTGGTTCGATAATAGCCCATATTCACCTAAATATTGTTACAGAATCCTGGCATTTGTGCCTATTTTTTTAGCATTAATCTTACATTTTTTAAATATTTGTACCATTTGGTATTTAAGTCTTTACTTCTAGGTAAATGCACATTACCGAGTGCTGGTCAAATATCATTATGTTGGTAAAGGTGCCTCATGTCACAGCAAAATAACTCTTATGGTGAATGGATTCTAAAATATAGATTCCTAGTTTTAGGTCTGATCACAGCTTTAACCATGCTTGGTGCTGCAGGCGCACAGTTTCTTTATTTTGATAATGATTACAGAGTTTTCTTTGGCAAAGAGAATCCACAGCTTAAAGCATTTGAGAAAATCCAGCAGACCTATACCAAGATCGATAACGTTAACTTTGCTGTCGATCCAATTTCAGGTAAAGCGAATGCGCCTGAGGTGCTGGCCGCTGTTGAGGAGTTGACCAACATTGCCTGGCAACTTCCCTATTCTATCCGCGTTGACAGCCTATCAAATTACCAGCATACCGAGGTTGAAGGTGACGACCTGATCGTCCGTGATCTATATACGGATGCAATGTCAATTGGTGCTGATGAACAAGCTCTGGTTGATAGTGTGAGCACTACCGAGCCAGCTTTGGCAGGTAAAATTCATGATAAGCAACATCGAGCCACATCTGTAAATGCGACCATTCAGATGCCGGGTAAAAGTGCAGATGAGGTTGCCATAGTGGCGGCCGCCGCGCGCGAAATGGCTGCCGAGATTGAAGCCAAACATAATGTCAAAATCCGCTTGGGTGGCGTTATTTTTCTGAATAATGCGTTTCTGGAATCATCAATGTTGGACATGGCAACATTGGTGCCGGCCATGTATTTGGTCATTTTGATTGTTGCTTATCTGTTGCTTAGATCAATAATGGCAACTGTTCTGGTGCTGTTTGTTGTTGTGCCAAGTATTATGGTGGCCATGGGCGCTGGTGGGTGGATGGGCATTGGCCTGACGCCGCCATCGGCTAGTGCACCAACGATTATCACCACTCTTGCTGTCGCGGACTCAATCCATTTGTTGGTAAGCATGTTTAACCGGATGCGGGCAGGGCATAGTCAACGCGACAGCTTGCTATACAGCATAAGAGTCAATGGAAAGCCCATTTTTCTAACCAGCCTGACAACGGCATTGGGTTTTCTGTCGATGAATTTTTCAGATTCCCCACCATTTCACGATCTTGGCAATATAACAGCCATAGGTGTTATGGCTGCCTGGATCTATTCAATCGTTTTATTACCTATTCTAATCAGCTTTGTGCCGCTGAAATCAAAAGCCACTTTGGCAAAGCTTGATGATAAAATGGGTAAGCTCGGTGTCTATGTCGCTGCGCGTTACAAGTCGGTTCTAACTGTCAGTGTTGTTATCTCAGTCGGTGTTCTGGCGCTTATTCCGCTTAATGAAATCAATGATGACTTTGTCAAATATTTCGATGAATCGGTCCAGTATCGTCAGGATACTGACTGGATCAGCAGCAATCTGACAGGTGCCAATCAGGTGCAATTCAGTTTGCCTGCTGGCGAGTCTAATGGTGTTAGCGATCCGGCTTTTATAGAAAAAGTATCTGATTTTACCGCCTGGGCGCATAATGAGTCTGTCGTAACACACGTACAATCTATTTCGGACACATTTAAGCGACTTAACCGTGATCTGAACGCTGGTGATCCGGCTTTCTACCGGGTACCTGATACGCGGGAACTTGCTGCCCAATATTTGCTTTTATATGAGCTATCCTTGCCATTCGGTTTGGATCTGAATAATCAACTTGATATCAGCAAATCATCAACACAGGTTATTGTCACAATTGACGATATGACTACGAATGAACTTCGTGCCTGGATTGCCCGTGCCGAAGGCTACCTTGCGAATGAGCTTAATTTCAACGTGACGGCTGTCGGCCCTACGGTGATGTTTGCCTATATTTCCGAGCGAAATATTCAAAGTATGCTGGTGGGGACACTCATTGCCGTATTTCTGATTAGTGGTGTTATTTTGATTGCCTTGCGGGATGTCCGGCTTGGTATTATCAGCCTGATTCCGAATTTGCTGCCTGCGGCTCTAGCCTTTGGCCTTTGGGGTTTGCTTGTCGGACAGGTCAATATGGCTGTCGCTGTTGTTGCGGGCATGGCGCTTGGCGTTGTGGTTGACGATAGCGTTCATTTTCTCAGCAAATATCAGATTGCACGACGCGAACTAAAACTATCAGCACATGATGCTGTCATTTCGGCCTTTAATGGTGTCGGAACGGCACTTGTTGTCACAACCGTGATTTTAACAGCTGGGTTTGCTATTCTGGCGCAGTCAACATTTGGCGTGAACAGCTATATGGCAATGTTAACAGGTATAGCCCTTGTTATAGCTTTGATTGCCGACATGACCTTACTCCCTGCATTGCTGATTGCCCTTGATAAGGATAAAAAAGAAACCTCACCAGCAGTGGGTGCCCCGGAAATAGGTACTAAGGAAGCACCACAAAATGCTTAAGCTCATGATGTCGTCCAAGGAGACTAAAATGAAACTCGCTACTGCAACCATGATTGTCACTATCGCCTCTGCCTGTTTGACAACAGGGGCATTTGCCTCGCCTGAAAAAGGACTTGAGATTGCGATTGAAGCCGATAGTCGCGATAAGGGATTTGGTGATTCAACTGCACAGATGACAATGATCCTGATGGATAAATATGGCCAATCAACTGAACGTGCGATCCGTAATAGAACGTTTGAGGGTGATAATGAAGGTGATAAATCTCTGGTCATATTTGATAGTCCGGGTGATGTGCGCGGCACAGCTTTTCTATCGCATACGAAAAAGGCCGATTCTGACGACCAATGGCTATATTTGCCAGCACTGAAACGCGTGAAGCGTATCGCCTCGTCAAATAAGGCAGGTCCTTTTATGGGTAGCGAATTTTCATATGAAGATATCGCCAGTCAGGAAGTTGAAAAATACACCTATAACTATCTACGCGATGAACAGTTGAATGGCCTTGACTGTTTTGTTGTTGAGTATGATCCGGTTGATCCCAAAAGTGGTTATAAGCGCCAGATCGTCTGGATGGATAAGGCTGAGTATCGCGTTCATAAAATTGATTTCTATGACCGCAAAGATGCACTTTTGAAAACCTTGACCTATGAAGATTATAATCAATATCTAGACAAATACTGGCGTTCTAACCGTTTGGTTATGATAAATCACCAGACAGGCAAGACAACAGAACTGGTGTTTGCCGATTGGAAATTGCAGACCGGTATGACCGAACGTGATTTTGAAAAATCCGCATTGAAACGAATTCGATGACGATGTTTGCTGTTCGTAGCTTTGCCATTATCCTGTTGCTAGCACAACCGGCCTTTGCTGGTGAGGTCAACGGTACGCTATCATCGCGGCTGGATTTTTATCCGGATCATGCTGATGGCACGACGTCAGAAGGGCGTTCAGCCGAAGTGAAAATCGATGCCTTTCATGATTTTGACGATAGTCGGATTGTCGGTGAATTCATTGCCCGTGGCGATGAAAAAGATAGTGGTCGCCGGATCACTGAAGCTCGTCAGGCTTATCTTCGTACCCCCTTTGCCGGATTTGATGTTTTTGTTGGCAATCGTCAGGAATTTTGGGGCAAGGCAGAAAGTAAAAATGTTGTTGATGTCATTAATCAGTCGGATGCCGCCGCAAATGAGGGTAAATCAGGTAAACTTGGTGCACCATCTATATCGGCTGAGCGCTATCTAGATATTGGTGACCTGCAACTTTGGTATATTACTGGTTTCCGCGAAAAAACATTTAATGACAGTGACGCGCATCCGAGCAGTGGACTGCCGGTCAGCTTTGCACAATATGCACGTAAAGATGGCAAGGGTGCAGATGACTTTGCGGCGCGCTTATCCAGCTTTGTTGGTGACTGGGATATCGCGGGTAGTGTTTTTTACGGTACCGCCCGTGATCCCATTTTGTCTGTCGCCAATGGTGGCAGTGCATTAAGTCCTTATTATGCATTGCAAAAATCAATTGGATTGGAAGCTCAATATACGGGTGATGTGACATTGCTCAAATGGGAAAGCCTTCATGGTACCCAAACCGGTTTACTAGGCACGCATGATTTTGCGGCGGCTGTAGCGGGCATTGAATATACTTATTACGGGCCATTTGAAACAATGTGGGATATTGGTTTGATTGGTGAAATTCAACATGATGATCGTCCACAGGCTGCAGCCAATCAATTTGGTGTTGCGGGTGTAAGGCTGGTGTTTAATGACATTGCAGACAGTAATATCCTGTTTCTGGCATCAGCAGATCGTAAAGCGGATCAGTCCTTCATCTCTTTGGAAGCGTCGCGACGGATCAATGATGCCACCAGTGTGAAGCTGACCAGCCAGTTTTACAATGCGCGCACGCCCACATCTGCATTTGGTCAGCTATCGGATGATGATGCGGTCATCTTGACGGTAAATATATTCTTTTAGAACTATATGCGGTTTAGGGTTATTTTTTCATCATTTTGGTGATGGCCGAGCTAAAACGCGTCTGATCAGCCTGCATAACTGTTTTGAATGCGGCTATTCTATCTTCAATGCTGGAAGCGCTATTATCGATAAGCGTTCTTAGTTGCTCATCCTTGATGGTCTTGGCGCGTTGTTCGGCTTTCAACCGCATTAACTTTTTTTCATTATCAGTCATACTATTTAATCTATTCCGGTTTTGGAGGTGCTGCTAGCCATATGCCATGTAATTTACATTTGATCCAATCCAGATTGTTTCTAAGTCACGTTCTAAAATGGCGTGATGATGAACGCTAAATAGTGTATTTGAGTCCATCAAATCCAATCAAACAGTGGCCGTCGAATGTATTTTTGACGTCAGCAAGCCAGTCATCGTCACTGCTAATTTCTCTTTCAGGGGGAATGAGATGGTTTAGCATAAGGCACTTAACATCAGCTTCTTTAGCGATACTGCCAGCTTGCGAGGCAAGTGTATGGGACGCCACCAAATGTTTGCGAAGTTGTTCATTGCCTGTTTTGGTTTGGCCGACAACATAGTCAATGCCTGATGAAAGCATGGCTTCATGCACCAGAACATCACTCTTTTTCGCAAAATCAATCATCGCATCTAGATAGGTTGTGTCACCTGAAAAAGTGATGGCTTTATCACCAGCATCAAACCTGAGGGCATAGGTCTCAACGATAGGCGGGTGGTTGTTCTTGATTGCGCTCACGCGCAGATCATCATCATACATGATGCTGAAGGCCTCACCAGGTGCGTTGACGTCGCTGTAAGTGTGGAATGCGACCATGTCATCAAGTGGAAGTCTGCCTTCATCCACAATCCGAAGCTCGATGTCAAACGTCATCATGTGACGAAATCCATTCCAAAGCTTATCGAGTCCTGGTGGGCCATAAACCTGAACGGGTTTCGAAAGACCAGCGGTCCATGCGGTATGGAGAAGCGCACCAAGTTCAAGGCAGTGGTCTGAATGATAATGTGTAATAAAAATATGTGTAATATCGGTCAACTTATAGCCGGCGTTAACAAGTCCTGAGGTAACGCCAAGCCCACAATCGATGACAATTGATTTATCAGCAATGGCAAGATGTGAGGATGTAGGCATCATTGATGGCCCTTTGCCACGCAGAGATGGGCCTCCTTTAGTGCCTAATAATGTTAGATTTATCCCCACATTATAATCCATTGGTCGATTGATATATCACAGATATTTTAGCCTATGTGGTCACAAATAATTACGCAATCATCTTTATCAACAGTATCTCTATTTTACGTTTGGTGTTCTTCTGCGGGGCCTCGAGGTTAGCCTGTTTTTTGGATATCGGTTGTTATGTTCCAACCCAGGTTTGCTGCTATATCACTGGCTATTTTGGTTATTTGGGGCCCAAGTTTTTCCCGAAAGGCTGGCGTAAAGGTGCGCACTGACCCTGTCGCGCCAATCGACATGGTGGCACCTGGCCCAGTACGAGCGATGGGGGCAGCTACCGAGCACATGCCGCGCTCAATTTCTTCCACACATTCTGCAAATCCACGTTCGCGTATGCTTTGGAACTCGGTTTTCAAGTCCTGAACATTGGTCAATGTAAATTCCGTGTAAGCGCGCAATTGCCCTTCAACAAGACAGGATAAAGACAAGTCGGTAGAAAAGGCGGCCACGGCTTTTGAGCAAGAACAAGCATGCAAGGGGCGTTTTCCTAATCCGGGATGAAGATAAGAGACACCAGTGTCAGGGGTCTCAACATGAATGATTTCAACTGATTTTCCACGCAGTCGGGACAGGAAAAACGTACAGCTAAATTGGGTGGCTACTTGTTTTAATGTGGGGGCAATGGTTTCCAGTAAAGAACGGTCAGACTGGTCGCTTTGCGTTATCCGCTTCAAGCGCGAGCCAATGGCAAATTGCCCGCGACCTACAGGCTCTAATAGGCCGATGGCAACAAGGTCTTGAACCAATCGGTATGCCGAAGGTTTTGGAAGCTCAGTGTGGGCGCAAATATCCGTCACTGTTGCCAGTTCTTTTTGCCCAACGACTTCAATGATCATAGTTAGGCGCTCAAGATACATATTTTTTCCTTGTGATAAAACGATTATCATCTTACAAGAATTTATAGATAATCGCAAGGAAGGAACGTGAATATGGACGGTCTATGCTGTGGTCCGGGTTATGCAAGCCCTGCAGAGGCGATTAAAGCGCCGCGTGAAAAACTCCTTTATACCATTGCTATCTATACGGGCACCGGTATCCAGAAGCCGGATTATCTGGCTACAGTAGATGCCGATCCCGATAGTCCTACATATTCGCAGGTTATTCACCGTCTTGAAATGCCGGGTATTGGCGATGAATTGCACCATATGGGCTGGAATGCGTGTTCATCATGTCATGATGACGCTGGTATGAGTCGTAAATACCTGCTTGTGCCGGGTGTTCGTTCAAATAATATTCATGTGATCGATACAGCAACTGATCCCTTTGCACCGCGCTTGCACAAGGTCATTGACGGTGCTGAAATCAAATCAAAAACGAATCTGTCAGGCCCGCACACCGTGCATTGTTTGGGATCGGAAATTATTATTTCCTTTCTTGGCGATGCCAAGGGGGAAGCCCCTGGTGGCTATCTGCATCTCAATAAAGAGTTTGAGATCGTTGGCAGGTGGGAAAACTCCATGGGTGATATACCTTTCAGTTATGATTTCTGGTATCAGCCACGTCATAATGTGATGGTTAGTTCGGAATGGGCAGCTCCCAATACCTTTATGCCTGGTTTTGACCTTGAAGAAGTGGGTCATCTTAAATACGGGCGCCGCCTTCACATCTGGGATTTTGAAAAGAAACAGCCGGTCGAGACTATGTATCTTGGCGAAGATGGTCTTATTCCTCTGGAAGTTAAGTTCATGCATGATCCAGATAGCAGCCATGGATTTTGCGGTGCGGCTCTCAGCGCAAATGTTATCCATTTCTGGAAATCTGACGAGGGCACTTGGGAATGGGAAAAGATCATCGATGTTGAGAATGAGCCGCATCCTGAATGGCCGATACCTGTACCTGGTGTGATGTCGGCTATTCTTGTGTCGATGGATGATAAATATCTTTACCTGAATAACTGGTTGCATGGCGATATGCGCCAATATGACATCTCTGATCCACATAATCCTGTGCTTACCGGACAGGTCTGGATGGGAGGGTTGTTAGGCAAAGCCCCTGTTGTGAATGGCGTCAATGTTGCGGGGGGGCCGCAGATGTACCAGCTATCGCTTGACGGGAAGCGGATGTATGTCACCACGTCGCTGTTCTCAACGTGGGACAACCAATTTTACCCCGAAATTCGCACACAAGGTGGTGTCATGTTGATGATTGACTGTGACGTTGAGAATGGTGGTATGAAAATTAACGAGAATTTCATCGTTGATTTTGGCAAGGAACCAAATGGCCCGTCACGTTGCCATGAAACCCGCTATCCAGGCGGCGATTGCACAAGCGATATCTGGCTATGAGTATGATCACCATCGCCAACCGTGAGAATGCAACTTATCAGGTGAAAGGCCGGAAACCGTTGCTTGATGAATTGCGTGATCAGGGTGTTGATCTTCCTTATGGATGCAAATATGGCGGGTGTATAACCTGTGCGGCCAAGCTGATTGATGGTGAAATTGACCAGCGCGCTCAGGTGGCGCTTAATAATTGGCAGTTAAACAATGGCTATGTCATCCTATGTGTTGCGCGCGCCAAAACCGACTGCACGCTGGAAATTGGGGTTGAAAGCCATGATAAATTATATCGCAACCCGTTTCTCGACCCTTTGCAACCACATGAACTAAAAGCTGATATTGCAACTCCTTTGGATGCCGAAAAATGAAATATATGAACCATGACGAACCCTATAGTCACGAATATCTGCAAAATATTCTCGCATCAGTCAAAACCATAGCCATGGTGGGTGCCAGTCCCGATAAAACCAAATTCAGCTATGGTGTGTTGCGGGTGTTGCATGAAACTGGCTATGACATGATACCCATTAATCCACGCCTTGGTCTGGGCGAGATCAGGGGGCTTAAAGTTTATCCAAACCTGGCCGCAATTGACCGGCCAGTTGATATGGTCGAGGTGTTTCGAAAGCCCGCGGACTTACCTGGGATCGCCGAAGAGGCCATTGCTATTGGTGCTAAGGTATTATGGGGGCAAATCGGCGTCCGCAATGATGAGGCGGCACGGATGGCGGAAGATGCTGGCATGCAGGTGGTGATGGATCGCTGTCCTAAAATCGAGTTGTTCCGGCCTTTCTGGAAACCCCGTCTTGATCTTGCTATATGATAGTAAGCGACACTTAAATCTATGTTTCGTCTGTCTGTAGTTGCGGATGCAGTGGGCCAATAATCTGGCCGTTCCCCGATGCGATGAATTGGTTCAAGTCCATAATAAAAAGGAAATCAAACATGCCTCAGAACATTAATAAAAGCGTAAAAGACCTTGTAAAAGCGGCCATTTCTGCCGTGCCCACAATTAGTGTCGATGACGCCATGGATTTGGTAGGGTCGCCGGATCACGTTTTTGTTGATCTGCGTGACGGGACTGAACAAGCCAAAACTGGAATCATTGAGGGGGCTATTGCATCTTCACGTGGCATGATGGAATTTCATATTGATCCGGAAAGTCCCGTGCACAAGCCCGAATTTAACCAAGATAAGACCTATGTGTTTTATTGTGCATCTGGGGGGCGATCTGCCATGGCAGCGCTTGTAGCCATGGATATGGGGCTCTCGCCTGTTGTGAATCTGGCTGGTGGTGTTGGTGCTTGGAAGAAAGCTGGTGGCGTGTTGTCATAAAACCTCTGGGCCAATGGATTTTAAGTCAGGAAACGGCCTCGGTTTCCAAAACTAAAGGGTGTGAAGCAATGCCTTATTGGAGCTTATATGATTTACGATAATCCTGAGCTAGCACGCGATGCTGCTAATCATGCCGCTTTGTCACCCGTTTCGATCCTTAAACGTGTAGAACGTGTGCATCCAGAACTAACAGCGCAAATTCATGGGCGCATCCGGCGTAATTGGGGTGAGGTGGCTGAACGTTGTAAGCGGCTTGCTTCGGCCTTGGCCAAGCGTAATATTGGCAAGGGAGATACTGTTGCTTTGATTGCCCCGAATATTCCCGAAGCACTTGAGTGTGCACTGGCTATGCCTATGCTGGGTGCTGTTTTGAACGCGAATAATACCAAACTGGATGCAGGCACGATTGCCTATATTCTGGAGCATGGTGAAGCTAAAGTTTTGTTCGTCGATACGGAATTTTCAGACGTGGCCGCAAAAGCCGTTGCGCAATCCGATCGTGATTTACTTATCATCGATATTGAAGACAGTGAAGGGCCAGGCGGGGATAAGATTGGCGCGCTAACATATGACGCACTTTTGGCCGAAGGCGACCCGAATTTTCCATATTGTTTGCCAGATGATGAATGGGACGCGCTGGCATTGAACTATACGTCTGGTACCACAGGGCGACCCAAGGGTGTCGTATATTCTCATCGTGGTTCGTGGATGAATGCTGTCAATAATGTGGTCACATGGGAAATGCCGCATCACCCTGTGTATCTTTGGACATTACCACTATTTCATTGTAATGGCTGGTGCTTTCCGTGGACAATCACCCTGCTTGCTGGCACGCATGTATTTTTGAGGGCGCCAAGAGCTGATGCTATCTATGATGCGTTTGTTGATTATAAGGTCACGCATCTTTGTGGTGCCCCCATTATCATGTCAATGATATTGAGCGCATCAGAAAAGCGGAAGTTTTCGCAAAAGATCAAAATGATGACTGCGGCAGCACCACCGCCTGCCAGCGTGATTCAAGGGATAGAGGCGCTGGGCATATCAATTACACATGTCTATGGATTGACTGAGGTCTATGGACCTGCCGTTGTGTGTGCGGAAAAACCTGTTTGGGCAAGGCTTGCACCTGAGAAGCAGGCTGAATTGAAAGCAAGGCAAGGCGTGGCTTATGAGTTGGAAGAGGATGTGCTGGTCTTAAATCCTGAAACATCTGTTCCTGTCGCGTGGGATGGTGAAACGTTGGGCGAAGTTGCGTTTCGTGGCAATATTGTCATGAAGGGATATTTGAAGGATCCAGTGGAAACAGCCAAGGCGTTTAGGGGGGGGTGGTTCTGGTCTGGCGATATAGCCGTGCAGCACGCCGACGGTTATATCGAGATACGTGACCGGTCTAAAGATATCATCATTTCGGGAGGCGAGAACATCTCATCCATTGAGGTTGAAAAAGCTCTCTATTCGCATCCAGCCGTGAGCCTTGTTGCGGTGGTGGCGATGCCTGATGAAAAATGGGGTGAAGTACCTTGTGCTTTTGTCGAGTTGTCAGGTCAAGCATCGGAAGCAGAATTACTTGCGCATGCAAGAGAAGGCCTTGCTGGATACCAATGTCCAAAGAAAGTGATCTTTGGCGAATTACCCAAAACCACGACTGGGAAAATCCGCAAAAATGAACTCCGCGACCAGGTTCGCCAAAAGCTTTGATTGCATCAAGAGGCAAACCCTCCTTGGTTAAAGACTCCATCCTCCATCGACAATTTGAAACGTGCCTGTGGTGAATTTTGACTCGTCACTGGCAAGGTGAATAAGAATGCCTGCCACTTCATCGGCGGTTGCAAACCGCCCAATCGGCTGGCGCGCCAGAAACTGAATTTTGGCATCTTCATAATTTCCAGTAGCGCGCATACGCTCTTCTAAAGATGGCGTCATGATAGTGCCTGGACACAGGGCGTTACATCGAATGCCTTGGCCAACATAATCTGCAGCAACAGCCCGTGTCAGGCCAAGAATAGCCGCTTTTGTTGACCCATAAAGACAGCGGTTTGGCGCGCCCTTAATCGACGATGCGACTGAGGCCATGTTTATGATCGACCCATCTTGCTGTTCAAGCATCCCCGGAAGATAAGCCCGAATAAGACGGAATTGCGATCGAACATTCAAGCCAAAGGAAAAATCCCAATCATCTTCGGACATATCCATGATGGTTCCGTTATGAACAAAACCAGCGCAATTGAACAAAGTCGTCAAGATGCCTGTTCGTTCAGGCGCTTTGGCAATAGCAACGGGATCCAGAACATCAAGTTGAAATGTTTCTATTGCATTGTTTTCTCGTGCTAAAGTTTCCAATGTGTTGACATTTATATCAGTCGCAAATACTTGGGCACCTTCGGCGGCCATTGCCAGAGCAGCCGCGCGTCCCATGCCTTGACCTGCAGCAGTTATCAGAACCTTTTTGCCTAACAATCTATCCATCACAATGACTCCCTAAGAAATATTTAAAACAATCCATTACCATGCCAGCCTAGTCAGGTTTCAACCGTTTGCTTAGAAATGCGTCTTGCATGCCCGCATTTTCGGCATCCTTATAAATACGTAAAAATAACCGTGCAATTGCACCTGCATCAGGGTGATCATCCAATAATGCCGAAATATATTCCATGTCTTTGACAGTGTTACCAATAGTAAAGACATATCCGTCATGCGAACCAGCAATCGCTTTGGGCGCAATCCGGTCAAGGCTCATCGAATGCCCCGATCCTTTGGATGCAAGGCTATAAAACTTTTCCCAATCAACGCCAAGCTCATAGGCTGCTTTCATAGCCTCAACAACCAAGGTAGCTGTACCCAATGCCAGAAAATTTGATATGAGTTTAGTTGTTGCGCCCATACCAACATCGCCCATACGTTCTATCTGCGCACAACAAGGCGACAGCAGTTCACTGGCCAACGCAAAATCATCAGCATCACATCCGACAATTGCCCCCAGCATGGCCTCGGCTGCCTGTTGTTGGCCGCCTGTTAGCGGTGCTTCTACATATCGCAGTTTGACAGAGCGCGCTTGTTCAGCGAGCGTCAATACTGTTGCGGCTTCATTAGTGGTGCAATCCACAATCATACTGGTAGGCGCGAGGAGGGGAAGAAGATCACTGCACACCGACATAGCTGTTTTCGAATTTGGTAAACATAGAATGATGTGGGAGCAGTGGCGTGCCATGTCAGCTAACGACAAAGCTTCATGCGCTCCCATAGCAACAAGTTCTTCAATAGGTGCTCGGTTTTTATTGGCTATAATAGAGACCTCACGTCCGGCTTTAAGCAGGTTTTGAACCATGCCTTTTCCCATGATGCCAGCACCGATAAAGCCAATCTCAAAGCGATGTGTCATATCAATCGGTTTCATATGATCAGGACCTATTTCATCGCCTAGACTGACTATTTAAATACCGCAATGGGTGCTCCCAACTTAGCCTTGTCAAGGCTTATACCAAGGCCGGGTTCATCGCTAGCGGTTAAGGTGCCATTAATTCGCTCAGGCGGATTCTGCGCTACTGATACGGTGACATAACTGTTGAAATCGGTCGATGAGAAGCGGTAATTCTGATTGGTCGAATGTGCCAGATGGGCAATCGCCGCGGTGGTTACGTCCCCGCCCCACGAATCTTCAATTGTCATAGGAATGCCAAGTGCGACGCATAAATCCCTAATCTGGCGTGCCTTGGTCAAGCCGCCAACCTTTGAAATTTTCAAATTGATGGCATCCATTGCTTGATCACCATAAGCGCGCAGGAACATGGCCAGCCCATCGATATTTTCATCCAGAATAAATGGTAATGGTGTTAGTCGCCGAATGCTGACGCAATGATCATAGTTAGGGCATGGTTGCTCGATATATATGTCAAGCTCACGTACTGCATTGACCACACGCCGCGCATCCGTCACTGACCAGCCTGTATTGGCATCAGCTACCAATACCTCATCTGTGGCCATCACATTGCGGGTGGCAAAACAACGCGCAATATCATCATTAGCATTGCCACCAACCTTTAGCTGGAATTTCGTATAGCCTTCATCTCGGTATTTTTGCACATTGGCGGCCATTTCATCAGCAGGTAGTTGGGTAATAGCGCGATATAGGGCAACACTTTCGCCATCACGACCGCCCATCAGATCACAAACCGATTTTCCGGTTTGCTGGCCTAAAATATCCCAGCAAGCCATATCAATAGGTGACTTAACATAGGGGTGCCCCAATAAGGCGCGATCCATGATATCGTTAATACGCTGTATCGCGGTGGCATCCTGACCAATTAGATGTGGTGCCAGTTCGGCGATGCCAGTGCGGACACCGGGGCCATAAGCGGGTAGATAAAACGGCCCCAGAGGACAGACTTCGCCAACACCCGTAATGCCCGCATCAGTTTCAAGTTCAATCACTGTTGAGTCAAAGGTTTCGACATATTTACCGTCGGCCCATGAATAGCGGCCTTCTTTGAGTGGTAAGTCAACCTGATAGACACGAATTTCTTTGATACTAGCCATTGTTGCAAACTTTCCTAATATGAATTATCCGTCACAAAGGTGATTAGTCGATTATAAATCACTAAGTGACATTGGACAGAAACCGCTTTGCATGTGCACTTTTTGGGTTTGCAATAACTTGTGATGGTGGGCCAATTTCTTCGATCAGGCCTTCATGCACATAAGCCACACGATCAGAAACATCGCGTGCAAATCCAATTTCATGTGTAACCACAAGCATAGTCATACCTGCATCACTCAATAACCGCATTGTGTCCAAAACCTCACCAACCAGTTCTGGATCAAGCGCGGATGTAACCTCGTCAAATAGCATATAGCGTGGTTCCATAGCCAAAGCGCGCGCGATCGCAAGACGTTGTTGCTGACCACCTGACATCCGGCTTGGATACACATCAAACTTATCGCCTAGACCAACATGCTCTAACTGCGCCTTAGCAATTTCTTCTGACTCAGGTTTGGATTTGCCAAGTACAATTTTTGGAGCCAAGGCCACATTTTCAAGCGTTGTCAAATGCGGAAAGGCGTTATATTGCTGAAAAACCATTCCAATTTTCTGGCGTAGTTTATTCATGTCAGTTGATTTTGAATGAACATCAACACCATCGACAAGTATCTGTCCGCTTTGAATGTCCTCAAGCCCATTTATACAATAAAGCAAAGTTGATTTGCCTGAACCACTGGCTCCAATGATCGAAATCACCTCGCCTTGCTGAACGGTCAGATCTACGCCTTTCAGAACTTCAAGCTCACCAAAGGATTTTCTAAGGTTTTTAATTTCAATCATATTGCCACCTCTTTTCTAAGCGGTCGGTGATACGTGCAATTGGATATGACAGCATAAAATAAAAGCCACCAACAACTGCCAAAATAATAAAAGGTTCCTGTGTCCGGGTAACCAATATTTGTGAAGCGCGAAGTAGTTCGACATAACCAAGCACTGACACTAATGCCGAGTCCTTCAACACACCTAGCGCCACTCCTGTCCAAGCTGGAAGAACCGCACGTAACCCGATCGGAAATACGACGTAACGAATGTCTTGAAAATACGTCATGCCAAGCGAGCGAGCTGCACGGCGCATCGGCAAGGGGGTTGCTTCTACACCGCTTCGTGCGACCTGCGCGACCAAGGCGGCGGTATAGACTATTAGCACGATTGTACCTGCCATGAACGGCGATAGTGGCAAACCGATAATCGGAAAAAAATTATAGAACAGAATTAGCTGGATGATGAGTGGCACGCTTCGAAACACATCCAGTATCAGATTTAAAATAGCTGTTAAATAGCGATTAAATTCGGCTAGAATCCATCCAAAGATAACGCCAAGTAAACTACCCGAAGATATGGCAATCACCGAAATCATCAAGGTTCGCATTGCGGCTTCACCCAGAAACAAAAAGTCTGACGCCTTGAAAGCGGTAAAGAATGCGATGGTTGGGGCTGCTGAAGTTTCCATTGGTGCCCCTAATATCTAAATAACCGGCGGCCAATAATCCACGATAAGCCCAAGATAATCTTGACGATCGCGTAATATATAATGGCGGCGGCTAGAAAATATTCAAAAATGCGAAATGTCTTAAACGCAAGGAACTGGGTTTCGCCCGATAGTTCGCGGAAGCCGACCAACATGCCCAGAGAACTCATTAATACAGACCATACAAGCTGATTTGTCATGGGATGGTAAACGATACGAAAAACCTGTGGAATCGCGATGCGCAAATAGGTTTGTGTAATGGACATGCCTAATGAACGTGCCGCCCGAATTTGAGTGTTAGGTATGGCGTTAAAGCCACCACGAAAGGTTTCGGCTAGATAACCAGCATTATTGAAGGATAAGCCAAATAGCACGATTAAAAAGGGGCTGAGATGAATACCCAAAGCACCAAGACCAAAGCCAAAGAAAAACAATTGCAACAAGGCTGGTGTATTTCGGGCAATTTCAATCCAGCCATAGGCAAAAGCGCGCATGGGACGGTTCCCATACATTTTCATTAAAGCCAAAGCCATGCCAATCAAAATGCCACACAACATGGCTAGCATGGCAACTTCCATAGTTACCAAACCGGCAGCTATAAGCTGGTCAAGTTTGCGAAAAACGGGTCGCCAATGAAAATTATAATCCATAGAAATGACCGTTGCGTCAAAAGTGATGAGTTAACAAAATGATTAATTTACTATAAAGAATAGATTGTTGCCCACCGTGGCAGGCAACAATTATTTGGAAATCAGGCTATAATCACATTAGCCATCATTGATCGCATAGATCTAGTACATAACGCCTGGGATGCGTAGCTCAGGTGCTTCACCGCCGACATATTTGCCCCACAGTTCCTGATAACGACCTGACCGCACCTGCTGTGTTACAAACAGATTAAGATAGTTCAACCAGCCAAAATCTTTGCGCGGGCCAACCACTGATGTGTAATCTGTTGTCCATGGCATTCTCGGGCCAGCGACAATTGTGTCATATTGATTGGTGATAGGCTTAACAGCAGTGTTTGTTGTGATGCCTGCATCAATCTTGCCTTGGGCAACAGCCAGGAAAACTTCATTTTCGCTTTGGAAGCCTTGATACAGATTTTCCGTACCCCATTCTTTGGCAATTTTCAAAAACTCAATCTCAGGAACGGTACCAACAGCTGCACCAACACGCTTGCCTTTCATATCGGCAAAGCTTGTGATGCCTGACTCTTTTGTCACCACTGCTTGTGCATAATAGATCGCATAAGGAATGGTGAAACCGACTGTCTTGGCACGCTCAAGCGTATCGGATGTGCCGCCAAAAACCACATCAGCGCGGTTTGATACGATACTTGGCAATCTCTCAGCCCAGGTCAGTGGGATGATTTCGTAATCAACATCCATGGCTGTGGCCAAATCTTTACAATACTCGACGTCAAAGCCAGCTGGCTCATTATTGGCATCGCGATATCCAATGGGTGGAAAGTCCAAAACAACACCACAACGGACTTTGCCGTTATCAATCACGTCATCTAACTTATCAGCTTGTGCTACTGTTCCAGTTGTCAAAGCCAACGATAAAGCTAGTGATGCACAAACAGCCATCTTGTTAATAAAATTCTTGGTTCTCATTTCACTCTCCTGATTAGGTTTTGAGTTTGGACAATTTTTTAAACCGTAGCATGTCGACTTTATGTCGACAATCTTTTTGATTTTAAAAATGTGCTGAATAAAAAGCCGCTTCTGCGAGGATGTTAAGAATACTTATGATACGAACGGGACAGGAAACAGGATAAGTAAAAGCGTTTAACTTTGACCATCACGCGGTTTGACGCGAATATCAAAGTCTGTTGAGTGGCGGTCATTCAGATAGTTCAAAAACTTTGTAGCCACATCAATGGCGTGCGCTTTGGCGAGGGTTTCAGCCCGGTCAGCATCTTTGTTCTCGATTGCATCTATTATTAAGTCATGTTCATCGGCGACCGAGTCGGGTACGCCTTCAAAAAACGAGTTAAAATATAGATACAGCATGCGTTTGCCATCATCGAGAAGGCGTGAATATAGAAAATCAAAGTATTTATTCCGCGCCGCTTTGCTGATGGCCATATGAAATTCACGGTTTGAATCGATCATGAGGGCAAAATCGGCTTGCGCTAAGGCATTTCTAAACTCTATTTGTTTAGCGCGCATAAATTCCAGATCGTCTTCGGTGCGAAATTGCGCAGCTAGGCGCGTTACCAGACGCTGGATCAATTCCAGCGCATCCAAATAATCGGGAAGGGTGTCCAGCCCCAACGGCGCCACGACAGAATTCTTATTTGGCAAGGTATGAACAAGACCTTCCATTGAGAGCCGAATAAGGGCTTCACGGATAGGCGATCGCGACATTAAAAAGCGCGAGCTTAGACTGGCTTCATCAAGCAATTCGCCAGGTGCCAACTCAAGACAAATTATCGATTCTCGTAAATGTTGATAAACAAATTTGGCGCTATCGCCACGTTTTCGTGTGGGTCCGTTTTTCATTATTTAAATGCGTTCCTTAAACTCATTATCCTTATTCTACTTAATCTCCGTCAATAAAGGCTGGCAATCAATTGGTTGGAATATTTTAATCGATTATAGTATACAAATAGTCGACAAGGCAACGACACGCGCTTTTTGACTGTCTCTTAAGGCCAAATATTAATAGAAGCTATGTGTCAGTTGTCTAATAGTTTTGCCTTTACTACGTATGCTTATGGAGCTTAGCGATGTTTGACGGTATTATACCTCCCATTATCACGCCTTTTAACGATGATATGTCAGTTGACGAAAAAGGATTTGCTACGGTCATTGAATATATGATTGCAAATGGAGTCCACGCCATCATTGTGGGTGGCACAACAGGTGAGAACTATTCCCTTAGCACCGCAGAACGCATTAATCAATTTGGCGTTGCACGCGACATCATAAATGGTCGTGTGCCAATGATTTGCGGTGTAAATGACATGACTACAGCTACTGCCGTTGGGCTAGCAGAAGCTGCGCGAGATAAAGGGGCTGATGGTATTTTGTTGGCTGCGCCGCCTTATTCATTGCCAACTGAACGAGAATTAGCTGCGCATTGTTTGTTAATTGACCGTGCGGCAGATTTGCCCATCATGCTTTATAATTATCCGGGTCGAACAGGCGTCTGGATGGGGGAAGAATTTCTCTCTCGCGTTGGACAGCGTAATAACTTCATGTCGATCAAAGAAGCGAGTGGTGACATCAACCGCATTCATCTTTTAGCACGAGAATTTCCACATATAGCGTTGAGTTGTGGTGCAGAAGACCAGGCTCTTGAATTTTTTGTTTGGGGCGCTACCAGTTGGGTCACGCCTATGGCTAATTTCTTTTGTGCGGAACTTGTCCGTTTTTACGAATTATGTCGATTTGAAAAAGATTTTGATACTGCCCGCGAAATGATGACAGCCTTGTTACCGTTAACAACCGTAATCGAAGGTGGCGGAAAATTTGCCCAATCAGTGAAATTCTGTGTCGAGTTTCAGGGCATGTCAGCAGGCCCGGTGCGGCCACCAATGCGCGCTTTAAAGAAAGAACAAAAGCGCGCTTTGCGGGAGGTCATCGAAACAGCCAAAATTAGCCTACAGTCAATCCTGTCCGACAAAGAAACCAAGAAAGATGAGTCTCATGTCAAACTTGTTAAATAAGCACGAAATTCAGGCCATTGCAGAACAGGTAAACTTTCCCAATACGGCTTTTATAAATGGTAAATTTGGAGCAGCTAAATCAGGCAAAACATTTGCCACGATTAATCCTGCAACTGGAGAGACACTCACCCAGATTGCAGCCTGTGATGCTGATGATGTTGATCTAGCTGTTGCAAAAGGTCGCAAGGCGTTTAATAGCGGAAGTTGGTCGAAAATGCACCCAACCGATCGCAAAAACACCATGATCAAGTTGGCCAAATTATTGACTCGTCACCGTAATGAATTGGCAGTGCTTGAAAGTCTGGAAAGCGGCAAGCCGATTAAAGATTGCCTCGAAATTGATGTGCCAGAAACCATTCAATGCTTATTATGGCATGCCGAAGCTGCTGATAAAATTTATGATCAAATTTCGCCATCAGGTGACGTTGCGCTTGGCATGATTGTACGCGAACCGGCGGGTGTTGTGGCATGCGTACTGCCATGGAATTTTCCACTGATGATGCTAGCATGGAAAATGGGCCCAGCCTTGGCAAGCGGTAACAGCGTTATTGTGAAACCAGCTGAACTAACCAGCATGACAGCTTTGAAAGTTGCTGAACTTGCCGAAGAAGCAGGAATTCCTGAAGGGGTATTTCAGGTTATTCCCGGACTTGGTGAGACAGCAGGGCAGGCAATTGGGCGTCATCCCGATATCAATGTGATTTCGTTTACTGGATCGACTGAAATTGGACGCCGTTTTCTGGAATATTCGGCACAATCCAATCTCAAGCGTGTAACGCTTGAATGTGGGGGTAAAAACCCTGCAGTGGTTCTGCAGGATGCCAAACAACTTGACGATATCGCGCGTCATGTGGTGCAAGCGGCGTTCTGGAACATGGGGCAGAATTGCACAGCCAATTCAAGACTCATCGTGCATAAGAATATTCATGATGCGCTGGTTGAACGGATCATTGACCGGACAGCTGATTGGCGGACAGGTGACCCACTTGATCCTTCGAATGCACTAGGGGCGATTGTGTCGCAAGAGCAATTTGACAAGGTTAATGGCTTTATTGATGGCGCCAAAAAGCAAGGGGCACGTCAATTGACCAAAGAGCCTGCAAAGAGTAATGGCAGAGGTCTATTCATTACGCCAACCATTTTTGGTGATGTGAAGCCTGATATGGAAATTGCGGTTGATGAAGTTTTTGGGCCAGTGATGGCAGTCATTCCCGTTGGTTCAGATCAGGAAGCTATCACATTGGCTAATCAGACCGAATATGGCTTACAGGCGTCTTTATTTACATCTGATGTGGGACGAGCGCATTTCTATTCACGCCAGCTACAGGCCGGCACTGTGTCGGTCAATTGCTATAGTGAGGGTGATATTACCACACCATTTGGTGGCTATAAGCAATCTGGCTTTGGCGGCAAGGATAATTCCCTGATGGCGCACGACCAATATGTCCAAACAAAAACAATTTGGATCGACCTTAGCGAAGATCATATTGAAGAAGATATAGGATAATTTGATGCGTTCATCGCGGCTTATTCACATCATTGGCTGTCATGCTGAAGGCGAGGTTGGAGATGTTATTGTAGGCGGTGTTGCACCACCTCCAGGCACGACTATCTGGGAACAATCACGTTTTCTGGCACAGGATGACGGTTTACGGCAATTCATATTAAATGAACCACGCGGTGGTGTGTTTCGTCACATCAATCTTTTGGTTCCACCCAAGCATCCTGATGCTGATATGGGCTTTATCATTATGGAGCCTGAAGATACACCGCCCATGTCTGGGTCAAATAGCATGTGCGTATCCACAGTATTGCTGGAAAGTGGCATTATCGAAATGCAGGAGCCGGAAACGAAACTTGTTCTGGAAGCTCCTGGTGGACTGGTGCATGTGACCGCGCAATGCGCTAATGGTAAGGTGCAATCTGTCAAAGTTCTGAATTTACCATCTTTTGCTGATCGTTTGGATGCGCCATTAGAGGTTGAGGGCGTTGGTACATTAACCGTTGATACGGCGTTTGGTGGAGATAGTTTTGTGGTGGTTGATGCTCCCGCACTTGGCTTTGCGCTGACCGCCGATGAAGCGGCTGATCTGGCGCAAATGGGTATTCGTATTACTAAAGCTGCCAATGACCAACTTGGGTTTTCGCATCCCAGTATGCTTGATTGGAACCATATTTCATTTTGCCAATTCGCGGCGCCTGTCGAAATGGTTGATGGTGTGCTAACTGGACGCAATACGGTTGTTATCCAGCCTGGCAAGCTTGACCGCAGCCCAACAGGTACGGGTTGTTCAGCGCGATTGGCCATTTTGCATGCTCGTGGAATGATTGATATTAACCAGCCCTTTAGAGGCGTTTCGGTTATCGATTCGGTTTTTGATTGCCAGATTGAGTCTGTGCTGAATATGGAAGGTAAAATGGCAATCCGGCCATCGATCCGTGGCCGGGCTTGGTTGACTGGCAACCGACAACTTATGCTGGATCCAAGTGACCCATTCCAGTCTGGCTATCGGCTAAGCGATACATGGCCAAAAATAAAAATCTAAAACTATTTGGCTAATCAACATTGCTCATGAGATCAAAGGCATCCCCCCAGCAATCTGATACAGAATACCCTTCCAGATAGGGGTCATTCGGGTCAATGCCAATTTCATGTTTGCCAAAAACCCAGCCGCGTCCAGATATCCTTGGTAATATTGCAGAAACCCCGCCAATGGACTTTAAGCCAGTGATTTCGACATCAAAATAGCTATTGATTATAGAGCGCGCTGTTCGTTTTTCACCAACCTCAATCTGTCCACGCGCATACATCACAGCAAGCCGTGCTGAATTACCAGTGCCGCAAGGTGAACGATCAATTCGCCCAGGTGGTAAAATTGTTGCGCCCTGCATCTCTCCATCAGAATTGAAACCTGTGAACATGGTGTAGGAAAGACCTTCCAAGCCGTCAATTTCAGGATGTTTGATGACAAGGTCACGGTTAATTGTCCGGTGAACTTTAGTGCCAATTTCAACCAGTTGGCGGGCGTTATTCGGCACTATATCCATATTGAATTGCGCCACATCAATAAGACCATAGAAAACACCACCAAAGGCAATATCAACTATCACTTGACCAATACCATCTACATCGATTTTTACATCCAGATCGGTAGCAAAACTGGGGTTCATATCAAGGCTAACCCTTTCGCATTTACCACTCTTACATTGCGCTGTTGCTTTGACGAGTCCTGCTGGTGTATCTAAATGCAAAATTGTTGTAGGCTCTTTCATCTCGATGATACCGGTCTCAAGCACAACAGTCGTAAGGCAGATCGAATTAGATCCCGACATGGCATGCGCTTTGTCACCTTGTAAAATGATAAAGGCGACATCAGCATCTGGTCGTGTGGGTGGAAATAATAGATTGGTCGACATTTGAGCGTAACCGCGTGGTTCAAACACTAAAAAGCGGCGCAGACTATCATCCTGATCATTGATATAGTTCATTTTGCTCAGCATGGTGTCGCCAGGCACATGAAAGTCCCCGCCGGTCACTATCCGGCCAACTTCACCTTCGGCATGCGCTTCGATCATCTTTACGGTCTTTGTTAAACGCATATGGATTGATCCTGTTTCAAAAAAGGCTTTCTGTTTAATGGCTATTACGAAAATAAGCCAATTATGCGCCTAATTACCATCCATAAACGTTATTCAAAGCATGTCAGAAACATGGTTTAAAGTTTAATCAATATAGATTCCCATCGCCTGGAGCGCGTTATTGCCATAAACAAGCATTTCGCGTTTCGTTTCCAAATCTGCGATCTTTTTTCTAACGTCATTCGCATCCAGTTTTGATCTAGTGGATAAAGGTGATGTTGTGTTTTGCGATTTCAGATTTTGTGAAATACGGCGGTCTAATGAGTCATTTACCCATTCTTCTAGCAAGGCCAGGTCACTGCCTTTGAATGGTAATTGGTTTCTAGGAAATTCAGGTGTTTCATATTGAATTCGGTCAAGTTGAAATTTTACATCAGGAATATCAAGAGGCTTGCCAGTAACGACATAATACACATCATCACGCGCAAACTCGGCGCGCCATTTTTTAATGAGCATATTTTTTCGTTTGGCGCGTTTCGTTAAGATTGGCTGATTATCAGAATTGTCATTACCAGAATTTGACTTGTCTTGATTAATTGCATTTTGAGTCGCTTGATTAGCTGTATCTGCAGTGGCTTGATCTGCCACAGTTTCAGTCTCAATATTCTGAACGTCCTGAGACGGCGCAGTAGGGGTGCTTTGCTGTATATCTTGGCTCATCGGCGTACTACTTGCTGCTTCAGGGCTTGAAGTGGCATCAGATGTAACTGTAGTACCGGTATCATTAGAAGGCGTCGAGACTGATGAAGCTTGTCCTGGCGACCGGCTCCATCCCCATCCAACTGCATTCGTCGCATAGATAGTCATGAATATAAAAACAATCAACGTTTTCATAAAATGACAATGTTTTAAGACGTGATCAGAAAGGGCGCGGCCGTGCATTGTGCTCAATGTCCATAGTGTTTCAATGGTAGATTAACTAATTTATGTATTTACAGTTACGAAGCTTAGCCCAAAATTGTTAGCCCTTAGTGATAAAGAATTAGCCTGAGTTAGTTTTAGCTTACACCCAACACAACATTTTGTCAGGGTTGCTGTTGTCATTCTTCAGTTCATAGAACAGGAGGGAAGGGGACGGAATTTCGGTCTTGGGCTCAGATATGGTGCTTGGGTTTAGATATGTGGGTCTTGATATTCGGGTCTAAATAATCGGGCTTGGACGTTTTTGATTGGTTTGGCGCGCCTCTGATTAAGTGTCTCTTCATGTGAAAGAATTCAAGGTTAGTCTGTTAAATGTCATTTTGATTTTTACAACAGTAACTATCATTTCTTAGAAAAAACTCAGCATAACCCAAAGTCCATATTGTATTGATGCATTTATCGCCTAGAGTGAGTCTGTTTAGAAATAGTCAAAACAGAAACAGTTTTATATATAAAACCTAGTGATTATGAATCTACATCTAACTAGCAGGATCAATTATGAACAACCCATTCATCTGCCCCATATCTAAACCTGATACAGAAAAAGATATATATGATGATGCTGAGCGCAGACTTGCAAACCGCAATTCGGGCACATTACTGGAAACTTTAGCGCTTGATATTACGCCGTCAGGTGCGCATTACCTTTTGACTCATTTTGACACGCCAATCATCGATTCTAATAAACATAAATTGTATTTCGAAGGCGCATTTGAAAACCCTTTTGCTTTAGATATGGATCAAATTCGTGGTCTGCCAGAGGTAACTATGCCTGTGACTCTGGAATGCTCAGGTAACGGTCGTGCCCATGCCTCACCACGGGCATATTCTATGCCGTGGGGGTATGAAGCTGTTGGTACTTCAGAGTGGACAGGGACTCCGCTTGCGCCATTAATAGCTCAGGCCAACCCAAAGGAAGACGTTATTGACATTTCATTTACCGGAGTAGATTTTGGATATGACGCCGGTGTTGGGCATTACTTCGGCCGAAGCTTGACGATCAGCCAGCTTGAAAAGCTAGACGTTCTTTTGGTTCACTCGATGAATGGGCAACCGCTATTGCCGCAACATGGTGCTCCGCTGAGGATCGTTGTGCCTGGCTGGTATGGAATGGCTTCCGTTAAGTGGCTCAACAAAATTGAAGCCCTCACAGAAAAGTATGAAGGCTTTCAACAAATCAAAACATATCGCTTTAGGCAAAACCCTGAAGATGAAGGTCGCCCCGTTACCTCACTAAAAGTAAAGTCGTTAATGGTGCCGCCTGGGGTGCCAGATTGGCTGAGTCGTGACCGATGCGTTAAAAGTGGGAACGTTACTATAATGGGTAAGGCCTGGTCTGGATCCGGTCACAAAATAACTAAGGTGGAATTTGGAATTGATGGACATTGGAAAGATGCTCAGGTCATCGGGCGCACTGGAAAATATGCCTGGACAGCTTGGCAATATATCTGGAATGCAGAACCTGGAGAGCACATATTGCAGTGCAGGGCTACAGACGAAACCGGGGAAACTCAGCCCATAGACCCCCCATTTGATCTAGGTGGTTTTGGCAATAATGCGATTCAATCCATCAAAGTTTTTGTGCAAGCTAGAGATCAAATTTAACTTTGCAAAACTATAGCCCCAAAAGATCAATGGAAGCTGTGATCGGGTCGGGGGCTAAATGATCAAGACTCGAAATGTACGTAAAAAATTTCTTATGCTTTCAGTATGTGTTAAATCATAGAAGGTATTGATGTTCTTATTTTCGAGGCTTTGGATATTTTGTTAAACAGTTGGAAAATTGCAGTCATTCCAGGCGATGGTATTGGAAAAGAAACTGTTCCCGAAGGGCTAAGAGTCTTAAAAGCCGCGCAAGAAAAATATAAGTTCGGTCTGAATTTTACAGAACATGATTTTGCTTGTGCTGATTACTTCGTAAAACATGGACAGATGTTGCCGGATGATTGGAAGGAACAATTGAGCCAAAGTGATGCGCTTTTCTTTGGCGCGGTAGGTTGGCCTGATATTGTCCCCGACCATGTGTCACTGTGGGGTTCCTTGATACAGTTCAGAAGAGAATTTGACCAATATGTCAGTTTGCGTCCAGCCCGCGCTATGGCTGGTGTTCCACTTCCGCTGGCTAATCGTAAGCCAGGCGACATTGATATGATGATTGTACGCGAAAATACTGAAGGTGAATATTCTTCGATTGGTGGCAAGATGTTCCCTAACACGGATCGTGAGATTGTCATGCAGGAAACTGTGATGAGTCGTCACGGTGTTGACAGGATTTTGAAATATGCTTTTGACCTAGCCATGGAACGTGGCAAGCATTTGACGTCGGCGACTAAATCTAACGGGATTTCAATTACCATGCCTTACTGGGATGAGCGCGTGGCAGAAATGGCAAAAGATTACCCCGATGTAAAAGTGGATAAATATCATATCGATATTTTAGCCGCGCAGTTTGTTTTGCACCCAGACTGGTTCGACGTGGTTGTTGCCTCTAATCTCTTTGGCGACATCTTGTCTGATCTAGGGCCCGCTTGCACAGGAACCATAGGCATCGCACCGTCAGGCAATATCAATCCCGAAGGTGTCTATCCATCGTTATTTGAACCTGTACACGGTTCTGCGCCAGATATTGCCGGGAAGGGCATAGCAAACCCTGTTGGCCAGATCTGGGCAGCGGCAATGATGCTTGACCATTTAGGTGTCAAGAAGGCAAGCCAGTCAATAGTCACAGCAATTGAACAAGTAATGTCAGACGCATCATTTAGGACACCTGATCTTGGTGGCAGCGCAGACACGGTGACATGCGGCAAGGCTATTGCTGATGCGGTTTTGGAGATGCCATAGATGAAATCGTCAAAGTTTTTGCACGGTTTCACAGTCGAAAAAATAGCCTTGCCTGATGTCGAGATTAATTATGCCAGTGCCGGCAATGGTCCCCCCATTTTATTGCTTCATGGGCATCCGCAAACACATATCGTGTGGCGAAAAGTGGCGCCTCTACTTGTTAATGCTGGTTATCGTGTTATTGCACCTGATCTGCGTGGCTATGGTGATAGTGGAAAACCAAAAAGCGATGCGGATCACCTTCCTTATTCAAAACGGGTAATGGCGCAGGATCAAATCGCCTTGATGTCAAAACTTGGCTATGAACATTTTTCTGTTGTTGGGCATGATCGTGGTGGGCGCGTGGCACACAGGATGGCTCTTGATTTTCCAGACATAGTTGATCGATTGGCTGTGCTTGATATTGCGCCAACAGATATGATGTATGCGCAAACAAACAAAGAGTTTGCTACAAGATATTTCTGGTGGTTCTTTTTAATTCAGCCGTATGATTTTCCTGAAAGAATGATCGCCAGTGACCCCGAATATTTTTTGCGTCGTCATATAGCTGGTCAGGTCAAAATCGACGGGTCGGTGAGCAATGACGCCATGACAGAATATCTGCGCACCTATAATAACCCAGATACTATTCATGCAATTTGTGAGGATTATCGCGCTTCTGCTGGCATTGATTTAGATCATGATAAATTAGACCAAGGCCGTCTTATTGAGGCACCATTGTTGGTAATTTGGGGCGCAATGAGTGTTGTTGGTGATTTGTATGATGTTGAAGCGACATGGCAGGAAAAGGCAAAAAATGTAACAGGTTTTGCATTGCCATGCGGCCACGCCATTCCTGAGGAAGCGCCAGATGAATTAGCATCCAAACTTTTGACATTTTTTTCTGATAAATGAGAATTTATAGTTTGGTATGACTATCCGGATTGGCATGACGATTGGGGGCGTCTTTGGCCGCATCGCTGGTCAGGCTGCGGCGCGCTCTTTGAATAAAGTGGGATTAGTTGAATGAATTTGTTCCAGCTCATAAATGATTCAAATACAGCTTCATCTGAAGCGCATTTGGAAACAAGCCGTATCATGCAAATCTGTAATGCCTGTCGTTATTGTGAAGGATTTTGCACGGTCTTTCCAGCGATGGAACGCCGCCGTACCTTTGAAGACGGCGACACAGCATTTTTTGCGCAATCTGGGTGGTGACAATACCGGCAATGGCAGTGGCTGTTCAGCTGCCGATGAACGTGCCAGTAATGCCCGAAAATGGTTTCATCATCTGACTTTTACGTCTTTATGTTGTGTCTTGCATCAACCTCGCTTGCCACTTTGTATCATTATCTGTTGGGGCGTGAAGCACCATACGGATATTTCGAAGCGCCAGTCATTCTTGGAACTGTCGGTGGTATCATTCTTTGTTTTGACACTGCTGGCCTCTGGCGTGAAAAGCGTCGCGTAGCGCCAACCACTGTATCGCTGGCTACGATGGGTATGGATTATGCCTTTATATGGTTATTATTCTGCTTGTAGTGCGCGAGACCTGTTTCATGGGCGTTGCGCTTGCGATCCATCTTGGCCTTGTCTGTGGCTTTTTCCTGATCATGCCCTTTTCAAAATTCGTAAATTGTTTATATCGCTTGGCAGCCTTGCTTGCAGATGCTGGTGAACGCCAAGTTGCTTCTTGATATTGAACAATGACTATCTGTTTGAGAATGACTTGTCCAAAAAGGTGGTGACATGGATGGCAATAACATTACTGCTAGTCAGTAAAGACTAATAAAACATCACATCCAACTAAGCCCAAATATCCCGGACCGCGATACCCGGCTCTCGGACCTACTTCATATCAAAACCCTGATCAGCAAGAAATTGTCTCATGTGAGGACGTGACTCTTTTCCAAGAAGCCCAGTCATTTGTTCACTCCAACTTTGAGATTTTTTATTACCAGTTCGGGTCGCATAATACTCTCTTGCAATAATGTTATAATTAGCAATCTGTTCTGCCTCTAATTAGCAAGTTCAAACGCACGGTATCATTTTTTTCCTTCCAAACCATCTGCGGCGGCCCCTGATGCCCCGGGGATACGCATTTCAAACACGTCTGTTACCGAGGTATAGTCATAATAGCCAAGTCGCGCTAAGGGCCGAATTTTTTTAATGTCCATTTTGCCGTCTTTGGTAAGCACAGAATCATCAACATGGATCCTGACAACCTCGCCATAAACGACCTCGACCCAACCATGTGGGGAATTGCCAGGAAGCCGGTGCGTTGATAGATATCGACATTCAAAATGCGCAGGGCTTTCTTTGACTCGTGGGCAAGGTGCATCAATCGAAGGAATGGCTGTTACCCCGGCCTGTTCAAACTCATTGACGTCAGCAGGGACCTCCATCGCTGAAATATTTACAGCGTCGCGCAGATCATAAGTCGCCATATTCCAGACAAACCATCCCGTTTCCTCGGCATTAACGACTGTATGTTTGCGTTCACCACTGCTTAGCTGATTGGCAGCAAACATTACCATTGGCGGATCAAAAGTTAAATTCTGCCATTGGCTGTAGGGGGCAAGGTTGACAACACCTTTGGGTGAAATTGTTGATAGCCAGCCGATGGGCCGAGGTACCGTGCAAGATTTGAAAGGTGAGTAGGGAAGCGGGCAAGTATCATTTCTGGGATCATAGTGCATTGGGGGCCTCGGCAACTGCAGATTGTTACTCACTAGGTTATGGTGTAAGGGTTTTTTTTGAATTTGAAATTAACGTTTAGCCACAGCACCCTAACAAACAAACGTAAAACATTCTTCCAGCTTATTTTACAGTTGAAGATAACCTATCAAGAATTTATCACGCAACACCACACTTTAAATGAGTCTCTATAGTTTGGCATGTGCCTGATAACCTGGCCTGTAAAGAAGTCGTACATTGGTTAAGGCTGTGTCACTAGATTTTGCATCACCATTGCCAGCATTCCGGTCACGGGTTGTGCGTTCGATCATGAACAAAGCTGCACCAACTTTAATATGCAACATGCTGGCTTCTTCAGTGCTGGCATTAGCAGCGCCAAAGCTGATATCGCCATGTGTGAACGGGGTGTTCTGCAACAGCCATTCATTCGCACTAAGCGCGGCAAAGCTAACATCGGCAAGATGGGGAAGCGCAACCAGATTGATCCACCTATCCTCGATTACATAGGGTGTGTCATCAGCACTATGCAAGGAGATTACATGCAATAGCCGGCTGTCTGAAGGTACATCAAAGTGGGTGGTAATGAGTTCAGGTGCGTGTTCAATCTTTTCATGAAGCAGATGGTAACCATAGCGATGGTCAAGCGCTTCAATTTCACTCCGAATTACGGGAATTTGCAAAGTTGCCTTGCTAATAGGGTTAAGAGCAACACGGGTACCAGCTTTGCGTCGCCGGTCCAGCAAACCTGTTTCGGCAAGCGTGCGAAGCGCCCGATTCATGGTCACCCTTGCACACCCGAATTCAACTGCCAAATCGGCTTCGTTCGGGATTAAATCACCAGGCCGCCATTGCCGTGAATAGATGCGCTGTTCAAGCTCCGACATGACATCCTGCCAGTTTCTGCGGACAGGTTTGCTCATACGATATCCTTTAGCTTCAAAATAGTCTCACGGTAAGCGGCTGTTATGGCCTCATGATCATGATGATGTCCACCACTGACCATATGCCGACCTGCCGCCCAAACATCACTCACCAGCTGGTCATCGCCAGCAAAAGTAAAGCTGTCCAGAACTGTATCGCCGGTGCGGCCAGCAAGCGCTATATTATCGCCGTTAAGCGCCATAAGATCAGCCCAGTATCCGCTGGCAATCTGACCGGTTTTACGGCCAGCAGCTTTGGCGCCACCAGCAGTTATCGCCTCAAAAATATGCCGACCTGTTGACATGCTGGCTGTGGCTAGGGCAGCACGTGTATGATCGCGAAGGCGTTGCGAATAGTCTAGACTTCGCATTTCTTCCGATAGGGAAATGCGGATATTGGAGTCCGAACCGATGGCGATTTTTCCACCTGCCGTGAACCAGTTTACTCCGTCAAAGATACCATCACCAAGGCTGGCTTCGGTAATCGGGCATAGTCCGGCAATCGCGCCACTTTGCGCAAGTCTGGTGGTTTCATGTTGTAGCATCTGGGTGCAATGGATGAAGCAACAGCCATCATCAATATCCATATTATCCAGAACCCATTCAACAGGTCGCGCGCCAAGATAATGCACAACCTCATCGACTTCGGGAATTTGCTCGGCAAGATGCATATGATAGGGGCCGCCGCCAGCAAGTCGCCGACTAACGGCCAAACTGTCCGGTGCAACTGCGCGAAGGCTATGCGGCGCAACGCCGAACACTGTGTCATCTGGTAGTTTGTTCAGGCCGATCTTGATTGCGTCACATAAAGTGGCAAACCCATCCAGATCATTGTGAAATCTGCATTGTCCTCGAGTCAACTGACGAAAATCACAACCACCATATTGGTAATGGACAGGCAGCATGGTTAAGCCAATGCCTGTACGCGTGGCCGCCGCAATTATCCTGTCGGACATTTCAGACAATGTGGCGTAAGGCGTTCCATCCGGACTGTGATGTAAATAATGGAATTCAACATTAGTGGCATAGCCAGATTCCAGCATTTTCATCTGAACAAAGCTGGTAATTGATTCGATATGGTCAGGGGTGAGTTGATCAAGAAACCGAAACATCAAATCACGCCAGGTCCAGAAGCTGTCTTGTGGATTGTCTCCGCGGCGTTCGGTGAGTCCAGCCATTGCATGCTGAAACGCATGGCTATGTGCATTTACCGGTGCGGGTAGTAGGTAGGCAACATGCGTGTCTGCTGGTACATCCGGCTGTTGAGTTGAAACTTTTTCTATGCGTCCATGATTGTCAATCTCAACGCTCACATCATTGTGCCAGCCATCCGGCAGGAGTGCAGAACAGGCTTGAATTGTGATCATATCTAAATCCTATTGACATATTATTATGTATGTACATATAAAAGAAAATAGAGATATTATCAAGGCTCAGACATGAATTTACTAATAACAAATGCGGTGTTGGCAACACTGGATGAGCCACAAGCAACTAATTCGGATGGATCTGACTACAGCCTGATTTATGATGGATACCTGTCAGTTACCGATGGTATTATCACCGGGCTTGGCCCTATGTCTGTTGCGCCAAAAGCTAACTCTGCCAGCAATGTTGTCAACGCAGAAGGCAAGCTTCTGACGCCAGCGCTGATCGATTGTCATACACATATAGTGCATGGCGGACATCGTGCTAATGAATTTGAATTACGCCTGAATGGAGCAAGCTATGCCGAGGTGGCAAAAGCAGGTGGTGGTATCGTATCAACTGTTGCGGCCACCCGCAATATGTCTGAGAAAGAGCTTGTCTCTGCTGCTTTGCCACGTGTTGATGCTTTGCTTTCCGAAGGGGTAAGCCTGATAGAAATTAAATCAGGCTATGGACTGGATGTTGAAACTGAGCTTCGGATGTTGCGGGCGGGACGCGCAATTGCCGATCAGCGGCCAGTTCGGGTCGTGACCAGTTTTTTGGGCGCCCATGCCCTGCCTCATGAGTATAAAGATGATGCAGACAAATATATTGATGATATCTGCATTCCGGCAATACAAAAGGGACATGCTGAAGGGCTTATCGATGCTGTTGATGGTTTTTGCGAAACTATAGCGTTCAATGCTGACCAGATAGAGCGCGTCTTTGCGGCAGCTAGTGCGCTTGGCTTGCCAGTAAAACTTCATGCCGAACAACTTTCGAGATATGGGGGTAGTTTGCTTGCAGCCCGCTTTAAAGCATTGTCGGTTGATCATGTAGAATATGCCAATGAAGAGGATGCCCGTGCACTAAGCCATTCCGGTACGGTTGCGGTGCTGTTGCCTGGTGCGTTCTACACCTTGCGCGAAACACAGCAACCGCCGATAGATTTATTCCGTCAAAATGGCGTGCCGATGGCACTTGCTACTGACGCCAATCCGGGATCATCTCCTTTGACTTCGCTGCTGCTGGCAATGAATATGGGGTGTACCTTGTTTCGTATGACGCCGGCAGAGGCATTGGCGGGCGTAACCAGAAATGCTGCTAAGGCTCTTGGCTTAAAAGACACGGGCATGTTACGCCCCGGTATGCGCGCTGATCTGGCTTTATGGAATGTAACTCATCCTGCTGAACTAGCCTATCGGGTTGGGTTCAACCCTCTTTCTATGCGCATTTTTGGAGGCCAGATCATATGAAAATGTCGTTGATACCAGGCGAAGTCAGCCTTGCTCAGTTCGAAAATATCTGGCGTGGTAATGACCAGATCGAATTACATGCTAATGTTCGAAGCGCGATTGATGCTGCTGCGTCGCTGGTTCATGATGCGGCAAAAGGTGATGTAGCTGTTTATGGGGTAAATACTGGCTTTGGTAAGCTAGCCAATGTCGCTATCGATCCTGAAAAAATGACAAAGCTACAACGCAATCTGATCTTGTCGCATTGTTGCGGGGTTGGCGAAGCACTGGACACTCAAACAACACGGTTGATGATGGTGTTGAAATTGCTGTCACTTGGACGCGGCGCATCAGGCGTTGTCTGGGAAACGGTAGATCTGATTGTTGGAATGGTGAATAAGGGCGTGATGCCGGTTATTCCAGTTCAAGGCTCAGTTGGCGCTTCTGGCGATCTTGCCCCTTTGGCACATATGGCTGCTGTGATGATTGGCGAAGGCGAAGCTTGCTATAAAGGTACCGTCATGCAAGGCGGCGAGGCGCTTGCCAAGGCTGGATTGGTGCCGGTTATATTAGCGCCAAAAGAAGGTCTGGCATTAATTAATGGCACCCAGTTTTCTACGGCCTGTGCTTTGGCTGCATTGTTTAACGCATGGCGTAATGCGAGTGCAAGTGTTGTAACAGCTGCTTTGACGACAGATGCCATAATGGGATCAACAGCACCGCTTGTTGATGAAATACATACGCTTCGCGGTCATCCCGGACAGATTGCTGTTGCCCGCGGCCAACGCGCTATCATGCAAGGATCGGAAATCCGCGAAAGCCACCGTGATGACGATACCCGTGTTCAGGATCCATATTGTATTCGTTGTCAGCCCCAAGTGACTGGCGCGGCTATAGATTTGCTGCATTATGCCAGTCGTACCCTAACCATTGAAGCAAATGCTGTTACCGATAACCCGCTTGTGCTTGTAAATGAGGGACGGATTGTATCAGGCGGCAATTTTCACGCTGAACCAGTTGCCTTTGCCGCCGACCAGATTGGCCTTGCGCTTGCCGAAATTGGTGCCATTGCCCAGCGGCGCGTGGCCTTGATGGTTGATCCTAGTCTTAGTTTTGATCTGCCACCGTTTCTGACTGCGGACCCCGGATTGAATTCGGGTTTCATGATTGCTGAGGTCACGACTGCGGCGTTAATGAGCGAGAACAAGCATCTTGCAAATCCCTGTTCAACGGACAGCACCCCTACGTCGGCAAATCAAGAAGATCATGTCAGTATGGCAGCCCATGCGGCGCGGCGACTGATGCGGATGAATAGTAATCTAAATGTCATTCTAGGAATTGAATTAGTTTGTGCCGTGCAGGGCATAGAATTTCGGGAGCCGTTGAAGACTAGTTTGCCATTGCAAAAGGTGATTGCAATGACGCGAGAAACAATCGCGCCTCTGGCAGAGGATCGCTATATGGCAAATGACCTAGAGGCAGCAGCTTCAATGATAGCAGATGGTGAACTTTTAACGGGATTTGACTTGCCTGAATATATTCTGGGGCAAACAAGATAATAAACTAAGGGAGCATGTGATGCAGGATTCTAGACATAATATACGGGATATTTTTCCAGCTACAGGCACTGAAATTACTGCTAAAAGCTGGCTGACCGAAGCCCCATTACGCATGCTGATGAATAATCTACATCCCGATGTTGCGGAAAATCCACATGCACTAGTGGTGTATGGCGGCATTGGCAGAGCCGCACGTACATGGGAAGATTTTGATAGGATTGTGGACTCACTGCGTAGTCTGGAGTCTGATCAAACCTTATTGGTCCAATCGGGAAAACCAGTAGGGGTATTTCGCACACATAGTGATGCCCCCCGCGTTTTGATTGCCAACTCCAATCTGGTGCCACATTGGGCGAACTGGGATCATTTCAACGAACTCGATAAGCGCGGCTTGGCAATGTATGGCCAGATGACTGCCGGTTCATGGATTTATATCGGCACACAGGGCATTGTTCAGGGAACCTATGAGACTTTTGTAGAAGCGGGCCGCCAGCATTATGAAGGTAATCTCAAAGGGCGCTGGATTCTTACTGCTGGACTTGGCGGCATGGGTGGTGCACAGCCATTAGCTGCGGTTATGGCTGGTGCCTGTTGTCTTGCTGTCGAATGTGACGAAACACGCGCTGATTTTCGGTTGCGAACGGGTTATGTGGATGAAAAAACGCATTCACTTGACGAAGCCCTTGCGATGATCAACGACTGGACAGCCGCAGGGATGGCTAAATCTGTTGCTCTTATCGGCAATGCGGCTGATATTTTCCCAGAGCTTGTTAAGCGCGGTGTCAGGCCAGATATCGTAACTGACCAAACATCAGCTCATGATCCTTTACATGGTTATTTGCCACAGGGCTGGAATATTGCCGAATGGCGCGCAAAGCAGGAGACTAATCCAAAGGAAGTCGAGGCAGCAGCAAGGCTTTCGATGAAAAGCCACGTAGCAGCTATGGTCGATTTCTGGAATGATAAGGTGCCGACACTTGATTATGGTAATAATATTCGTCAGGTGGCATTGGAAGAGGGGCTTGAAACAGCCTTTAGTTTTCCAGGGTTTGTTCCGGCCTATATCCGCCCCTTATTCTGTCGCGGTATTGGGCCGTTCCGCTGGTGTGCGCTTTCCGGTGATCCAGAGGATATTTTTAAGACTGACGCCAAGGTCAAGGAGCTGGTTGATGATGCTCATTTGCATAACTGGCTGGACATGGCGCGGGAACGAATTTCATTCCAAGGGTTGCCCGCGCGCATTTGCTGGGTAGGTCTTGGTGTGCGTCACCGTCTTGGCCTAGCGTTCAATGAAATGGTTCGTACTGGTGAACTCTCAGCTCCCGTGGTCATTGGCCGTGACCATTTGGACAGTGGATCGGTTGCCTCGCCAAACCGGGAAACAGAAGCTATGAAGGATGGTTCTGATGCCGTTTCTGACTGGCCTTTACTGAATGCTTTGTTGAATACGGCAAGTGGAGCGACCTGGGTGTCTCTGCATCATGGCGGCGGCGTTGGCATGGGTTTCTCGCAACATTCCGGTATGGTTATCTGCTGTGATGGCAGTGCTGATGCCGACAGACGGATTAGTAACGTTTTGTGGAATGATCCGGCAACAGGCGTGATGCGTCATGCAGATGCTGGCTATGAAGATGCAATTGCCTGCGCTCGGGAGCAGGGGCTGAACCTTCCTAGTATATTATAAACCGGTTAATGATGACGTCAGTTTGCGTCATCTAGCCCAACGTGCATGCAGGGGGTGTTAAAGGCCGCGGCAAGTTCAGGTGCAAAATCCAGAACAGCATTTGTGCCGGTAAACCGTTCAGGATGCAAACGACCATCTTCCCATAAAGCAACACCATCAATGGTGACTGTAGGATCCAAAACCATCCAGCAAATTTCACCCGGAGGAGTCTCACCACAGGTATGAAAATGCAAGAAACGTGGACTGGTAAAAACCGTGTTTGACCAACGCGATGGATCATTGCCCATAAAATCATCATAGTGCATTTGTGGGTGAATACCGGCATGCCATGAGTCCACATTAAACGCTTTTAGGCCAAACATTTCTGCTACATGATTGTAATGTTCATTAATCTTGGCAACGATGTCATCAGAGCCGGTAAACCCAGTTATACGATTACCATTAAATTGAACGCTTACAGTATCATCAAGCTTTATAAATTCTGGTGTGTAAACTTTTGAACCGGTGGGTGTAAGATAGCCGAAAAGTTTGACTTCGCCTTTGAAACCGCTTGCCAGAACAGGTTGTGGAACCCCCATTGGAAACCGACTGACGACAACCTCGCTTCCTTCGGCTTTGGTGTTTGCAGGTGAGCCTTCTAAGTGCGTGCCTTGTGGGCAGGTGACTCTGATATGGTCAGCGTTCAACATCACCTCGTTGACAGCGTCTTTCAACATCATCATCGCGCGGTGATTCAAGCGACCATAAGCCCCACCAAGCATATTGGCAGTTCGTGCATAGCTCATGGTCGAATGTGGCGTATTATTGTTCGCTTCAAATCGATCTTGATCGCCGATGCGCGAAAAGAAAATCACCTCATCCATAGAATTTATGGCGGTCTGGATTTCGTCAACTGGAACGTTTTGTGGCTTACCGACGGGCAGGACTTTTACCGTTGCGCCCTTTTCCTGTAACTGTTTAGCAACGATTGCTGGGGCTTTGTCATCATACCAACCAAGGGCTGGATCCTCACAGATTAGCAAAACGGCCTTGCCCGAAACGTCACCGATGCACCCGTTGATGAGATTGTCAGCGCCCGCCCGCAAGGCCGCCTCATCTGGATACTGAACTGACTCGTGATAAACAAAAGTTTCCGTGTTTTCATTTGCCATTTTAATTCACCTAAAAATGCTCATTTCTGGGATCATTATTGCAGATATGTAATATCCTAAACTCAATCAGCGTAGAATCCAACGATATCACCATCAGTCGTAACGCCCAGCCCGTTCAGGCTTCGATTTGCATAGTTGAAATAGCAAATGATTTGGTTTGCTTCGAGAATCTGACCGTCATCTAAACCTTCATTTCGAAGTGCAATTACATCGCTTTCCTGCATATCGCCAGGCGAGAGCGTTAATTTTTCTGCATATTGTAATAAGGCTAGTTCAGCCCCATCAAAAACGGCACCAGGATTTTTTGCGGTTAACGCCTTTTCCACTGAAGCCGCATAGTCAGAATCACCAATAAGATGGGCGGCATTCTTCCAGTGATTAGCATAGGAATAGTCGCATTGGTTCAGCACCGAAACATAGGAACTTATCACCTCCTGTAACCATTGCGGCAATGTGTTCGCCGCGTCATGCAAGGCTGCACGGTATAAAACACAATGACCATGCATGGTATTGGGCCGGTGCGAATGAACGCGCATCACATTGTCAACAGTGCCATGCGGCGTTTGTGCAACCTTAAGAGCGGCCTTCAATTCCGGTCCTGCATCTTCATCAGAAATCATTGATATCCAGGCAGCCATGACGTTTCCTCCCACTGTAAATATATAGTTTTATAGTACATTTCAGCTATCATTAGTTGTTAATAGAAGCTGTTTTTTAAGTCTTAATAAGATATCATGCAGATATAGGACAAGCCAATTATCCTTTCAGCTTGTCCTTAGCCCAATTGTTCAGCGCTTTGTAATAAGCGGTATTCTGTTTTGTAACTGACTCATGGGCAGTGAGCGTAGCTTCATATTTAATTAGTGTGGGCGGCAAAACAACGTTAATGCCCAGAATCTCACGAAAGATAGATATTAACGCAAAACTGGCAACAAAACCGCAATCTGCAATACTCAACTGATCGCCAAACAAAAGCGGTGAGGGTGTTGCCATATGCGCTAGCTGGTCTATTCGTTTCTGCAAAAGGACTGCATTTTCAGCAACAAAGGCCGGATCGCGTCGCACCATCTTAAATAGCTTTTAGTCCGTAAATACCCAAGTCTCGGAGAAATACAGAAAGGCCGACGAAAGACTCAATCCCGCTTGTTCGCACGGAACAGTTTTACCTTCAAGCCAGCGTCCATTTACTTCAACATAGGCGGTCTTGGCATAATCGACAGCAAAGGGAAATTAGGGCGCATTGGCGGGGGTATATTTGATCCACCAATGGTACCTTTTCATAGGGCATTAACAGTATTGGAAGATGCTTAATGCTGTAAAATCTTTGAGAGGAAAGCCTGTGCCCTTTCTCCGCGCCCACCGGCAAAAAATTCGTCTTTGGTGCAACTTTCCTCAACCCGGCCTTCATCCATAAAGACAACACGATCTGCAACTTCGCGGGCGAATCCCATTTCATGAGTGACCACCATCATTGTCATACCGTCCTCGGCAAGTTCTGTCATGACGTCAAGTACTTCGGTGATCATTTCCGGATCAAGGGCAGAAGTTGGCTCATCAAATAGCATCACGCGCGGTTTCATTGCCAATGCCCGCGCTATGGCAACACGTTGTTGCTGGCCGCCTGAAAGCTGGCTTGGAAATTTATCTGCCTGGTCGGCGATTTTTACACGTTCAAGATAATGTCGTGCGATATCATTGGCCTCAGCGCGCGAGAGTTTGGTATTACGAATGGGGGCAAGCGTCACATTCTGTAAGATTGACATATGCGGGAATAGGTTAAAACTCTGGAAGACCATACCAACTTCCCGGCGAACTTGCTCCAGCTGTTTCATGTTGCCATAAACTTCACGTCCACAGACATGGATTGTTCCCTGCTGATGGTTTTCGAGTTGGTTAACACAACGGATCATTGTTGATTTGCCTGATCCGGATGGGCCACAAACTACGACCCGCTCACCTTGTTTAACGGATAAATTGATATTCTTCAGCGCCTGAAAATCATCAAACCATTTACTGACATCGGCAAAATCAATCAGAGTATTGGCATCTGGTGAGGGGCTCGTGGTTGAAGTGTTTGACATGATGTCTCCTAGCGGCGCGCCTTTAGGGCACGTTTTTCAAGATGAGCGAACAGCGCGGCGAACGAGTAACAGATTATGAAATACATCGCCCCAACGATAATCCATGTTTCAAAAACTTTGGTCGTACTTGATGCCACCTCGGTAGCAAGAAAGGTAAGTTCCTGAATTGAGATCAGCGAGACGATTGCAGAGTCCTTAATCAAGGTGATGAACTGACCAGCAAGTGGCGGTAGAATTTTGCGCACTGCCTGCGGAAAGATAATGTTTCCAAGAACGTCTAGTGGTGATAGGCCAACAGCGCGTGCCGCTTCCCATTGACCTTTTGGAACAGATTGAATGCCCGCCCGTACTATCTCGGTAATATATGCCCCTTCAAACAGGGCAAGGCACAATGCCCCAGCCACAAAGTTGGAAAATAATTTAGGGTCGCCAAACAGTGTGAAGAAAATGTCTGAACTTACAAAGGCACCATTCTTGTCAATGTCATCAAGACCAATTAATGGCATTAACTGTCCAGACAGGAAAAAGTAAAAAATGAAAATGAATACGACTGGTGGGATGTTGCGAATCAATTCGACATAACAGCGGCTAATCATTCGCATTGCCAGATTTTTGCTGGTGCGCATAAAGCCCATAAGAAGGCCAATGATTGCAGCAACTATAGTTGCCCAGAAAGCAAGGCGTAGGGTTGTTGCAATGCCTTTTAACAACAGGTTTGGCACGTAACGGGCGTTTTCTTCATCATAATAGATGACGAAATTCAAAACACGTGACCAGTTCCAATTATAGACAAGAACGTCACTAACGCGGTAAACCGCATAGGCAATTATAGCGCCAACAAGCCCAAAACAAATATAGTCTATAGTCGTCAGTTTGCGCCGTGTCTGTAAAGGGGGTTCGGTCATTTTCTGTTCCTGATCTATATCACCGACAGGAAAACCCTGCCGGTGAATATTTTATCTTGGGGAAAGAGTGATGCCAGAACCCGCTTAGCTATGAAACTAGACTTAGTTGTGTTTGGCATCATGAAATGGCACTACTGCTCCAGCTTCACCATGTCTTTCCAGCCTGAACGGTTCTTGAACCAGAAGTCATGACGTTCTTTGAGCCACCCGCTGCTGGAATTTACTACAATCCAGTTGCTGAAGAAGTTCAACGCATCTGAGTCGCCTTTACGAAGGGCAAAGCCTTCATTGCCGCGTGTCAGATTCTCACCATCAAAGGCAACGAAAACTTCGTCTGGATAAGCTTCAGACCAAAAACGTGGCTTTGGTGCGCTTGAAATCATCGCATGCGCATTACCATTCACAACTTCCTGAAAAGCCTGTGCATCATCATCAAACTGACGCAGTGTGGATTTGGGGAACAGCTTTTGCGCAGCCTTACATGGCGTGGCACCACGGCGACATGCGATTGTGACGCTTGACTGATTATAATCGTCAATTGTGCTGAAACTGCTTGAAAGCTTCTTGTTCGCGGCCATCATCTGGCCTGAATGCGCGTATGGTGTGGTGAAATTCACCGTCAGGTTACGTTGCGGGGTGATCGACATGCCACCGATGATGACGTCGAACTTTTTCGCAATCAATGAAGGGATGATGCCACTCCACGCTGTCGGTACAAATTCAACCTCAACGCCCATATCGGCTGCAAGTTTGGTTGCAACGTCAATTTCAAAGCCGATCAAGTCGCCTTGCTTGTCACGCATTGCCCATGGAACAAAAGTTGACATGCCAACTTTTAGCGTGCCACGTTTTTGAATATCTGCAATCAGATCATCGGCAATCGCGGGCAACGAAGTTGCAACAACCCCGAAAAGTGCCACAAGAGCCATAATTACTCTGGCTTTCAGTTTTTGTGTAAATGTCATTAGGTTTTCTCCTCTTTTGCTGTGGTAATTTTCTATTGTGGATTTTATCGAGCCCTGTTCATTTTTACTTCAAGAATGTTGACCATAACAGATAGGCTGGTCGTCAGGACAAGATACATGCCGGCTACAATGAACCAGATTTCAAATGCCATATAAGTGTCGGATATTAGATTGAGTCCTTCGGTTGTCAGTTCGGCAACAGCGATGACACTAACAATGGCAGAATGTTTGATTAAGGAAATTAGCAGGCCAGTCAATGGCGGCAGGATCAGCGGAAGCGCCTGCGGGACGATTACATAACGATATTTGTCAAATTTTGATAAGCCAGTTGCATCGGCAGCTTCATATTGGCCACGCTCAACCGCTTGAATGCCACCCCGGATAATTTCTGCGGCAAAAGACCCTTCAAAGGCGGCAAGACACAAAACGCCAGCCCAGAATCGATCAATTCCAAAAATGGGTGCCAGCACGAAATAAAACATGAATAACTGTACGAGCAGGGGGGTGTTGCGAATAATTTCGAGATATGTGGAAGCAATCGATCTACCAGCGATGGAGTTCGACATTCTGCCAATCGCGGTCAAAGCGCCAATCACTATCGATAGAATGCTACTAATGCCAGCCAATTGTAAGGTAACTATAATACCTTTAAACAAAGGCCCAGGAATGAACTCCCCATCAATCATCCGATAAAAGAATGGCCCAACACGGTACCATTGCCACCGATATTCCATAGCCGCAGCGCCCGCATATATCAGCCAGCCAATAATGCAGAACAAAAGGATAGCCTGCGCTACCTGCCATAAGGAGCGCGCAATATGCGCTGATGCGGGATCCTTTGGGTGCCGTACACCGTCCACCCCAAGCAGTTTTGCTAGAAACGGCGTTTCAGGATGTGTCTGCATCATCAAGCTGGCTCCCCTAAACCAAAACATTATTCTATCATATATGTAAATAATGTGCTGGCCATCTTTTATTTATGTTATGTATTAATATATTTTAAAATCACGTATTCAATGCTTGTATATTGGGGGCGGAAATAGCCTGGAGGAAAGAAAAAGATGAAAATCACCTTTCGCCAGATTGACGCTTTTCAAACCCTGATCACGTCAGGGACAGTGACCAAGTCAGCGTCTTTGCTTGGAATTTCACAGCCAGCGGTTAGCCGGTTAATTTCAGATCTTGAGAAAAGCGCCGGTTTCAAGCTGTTCCAACGGGTTGGACGTAAGCTTGAGCCAACGCTTGAAGCGCGCTTGCTTGCTGAGGAAGTGGCGCAATCAATGGCTGGATTGAAGCGTATTGAGCAGGCCGCGCAGAATATTCGTGATTTTAATCATGTAAAACTTCGACTTGTCAGCACCCCTTCTTTTGCCTCTACGCTAGCGCCGTTGCTGATTGAAAAATTTGCCAAACGGCATCCAAATGTTCATGTTTGTCTTGATATTCAGTCTGATGATGAACGTATTGAGTGGATGGTGCTTGAGAATCAGGATTTTGGAATTGCTGTCTCAACCGGACGCAATCATAATATTGCTACGCATGAATTGCTGAGTACTGAGGCCGTTTGCCTTTTACCCAAAGCACACAAGCTAGCTGGTGAAAAAAACATCTCACCCAAAGATCTCGCTGGTGAAAATTTTGTTTCCTACTTTGAGGGATCTATTTTCAAAAGTGATATAGACAAGGCTTTCAATGTAGCAGGAGTCAATCGTCTGACACATTATGAAAGCAAGACAACAGCTGCGATCATTGGCATGGTAGGCGCTGGATTGGGTGTGTCTATCATTGGGTCGGGCTTTGGTGCTGGATCCTTTGATCCCAGATGTGTGACCGTGCCCTTTACACCAGCAATATGTTACAAGGCTGAGGTTTTATGGTCAACACAGCGCAGTCTGTCAGCCATCCAGAACGAATTTCTTAGCATGGTAAAAGAAGAATATAGTGACTCGAAGAGCTAGCGAGATTTGGCTGGATCACGGTTGAGCGCATCACGGAACTGTTGGCGTGCTACCTCGCTATGAATATAGTCATAGTCACGTGGATAGGCTTCACCAGACACAATTTTCAGTACAGCCATAACCGGCCCATCAGATACCAGTAAATTTGGCAAAGCCGCCTCGAATGTTTGTAGATCTGAAAAGCACATTGCATCCTGATAACCTGCGGCTTTTGCCATATTGGCAAAATCCACATTTCCGCTTCCCGGTATGGGGTGAGCTCCATTCACCTCATAAACACCATTTTCAAAAACAATATGCAGAAAATGTTTTGGCTTTACAGTGGCAATGGTGACAAGGCTGCCCAAATTCATCAACAAACTACCGTCACCATCAAGTACGATCAGTTGTCTATCTGGACTTCCCAAAGCAAGCCCAAGCGCATGTGAAGAGGCCTGGCCCATGGCGCCTGTTGATACATAATTGAGATCGCGCGGGCATAAAGCAAGCCAGTCAAAACAACTCTGATAAACCGCAACAACAATGTCGCGCTCCTTGACATGCGGCCGCAATGCAATGAGGGCATGGTCACGCCGTATCATTGTTGCCCTCCAGCTATAACAGGTGATTGGCCAACAAGAAAACATAGGGCATCGCCAGTTGCGTAGGCATTATCGATGGCTGGTGCAATGTTGTTCGTATCGGCATTGCTGTCGATATCGATATAGTTCAACGCCATAACGTCGAGAATGGGAGGAATAATTCGAACCCCATAGCTTGCTGACTCCCGAACGGATTCGTTAGTCGCTTTACCTTGCAAACCAACCATCATGCAAACGGGTTGATGATAATCCATAGCAATGGCTCGAATCGCATTCAGCGAGTCCATTAATCCGGTTTGCTGCATCAATAAAAGCGCGCGGGTGTTGCTATAGGAGAGGGCGGCACAGATTGAAACCCCCTCATCTTCCTTGCACACGCGAATCAATTGAAAATCTGGATCTTTGCTGATTGGCCATAGCAACCCATCACTTGTCACGATGTCTGGAACCGATACTATGATTCCAATGCCTGCTTTTTTGAGCTGGGCAATGATGTTTTCACCATTGGGCAATGATAAAGGCTCAGCTGAAGGTGACGCGGTCATGTCATTTCACCATGCAGGCGAATTAGCGCGTCTATGGCGGTGCGTGTTTCAGCATGATGGCCAATTGTCATGCGCAGGCACGCATCAAATGCTGGTGAAGCAAAGCGTCGCAGCGAAATGCCCTCTAACCTTAATGCCGCATCAACTCGGCGCGCCAGATCATGATGCGATTTCATTTCCATCAAGATAAAATTACCATATCCGGGATAGACATGGATGCCTGCTTGTGTGAGTTTTTGCGTTGCTTCATCCCTTAATTTTGCTGTTTCGCTGATCACATATTGTCGGTGATCAGCATCAGCCAATGCCGCTACAGCTGCATGCAATGACGGAGTGGCAAGTGGGAAGGTGAGGCCAATACGGGTGATTGTGTCAATTATATGCGATGCACCATAAGCCCATCCAACGCGCGCGCCAGCAAGCCCATGTATTTTTGAAAAGCTACGCGTAACAACAACATTATCATGCGCCCGCACAAGCTCCTCGCCAGACTCATAGGCCGGATCGGTAACATATTCAGCATAAGCACCATCTATCACCAAAAGCACATGGCTAGGAATGCCTTTATGCAGGCGCCGAAGTTCATTACCTGGTAGCATGGCACCTGATGGGTTGTCAGGGTTGGCAAGATAAACGATCCGTGTCTTAGGCGTCAGACTGGCAAGCATGGCATCAACGTCTGTGCAGAAATTTTTATCTTTGGCTGCCACTGCCTCAGCATCGTTGGCATAGGCATAATTTGGCACTTTTAGATAGCTGTTTTGGCTTCGCAGAAGCGTTGTGCCTGGTTGTAAATAGGCACGGGCAATACGCGCCAGTAAATCGTCTGAGCCAAAGCCGATGGCAAGACGCTCTGGCTCAAGCCCATAGGTTGATGCAAGTGCTGGAACGAGGATACCGGCTGGGTTTTCCAAATAGCGTTCAAGATGTTTTGTTGATGCGGCTGCGGCAGCTCTCGCTTTTGGTGATGGACCAAACGCATTCTCATTTGAATCAAGTGCGATAGTGATCTTGGGGCCAGCATCAGACGTCGTCGTCACCATATGAGCCTTGATTGACGCAATGCCAGATTTAGCTTGTGGAAGAGAATTTATCACGTCTGTCACCATTAAACAGGTCTCAATATTGTTTAATAATTCATCACATTAACGTATAGTAATTGCAAGTGATTTTAAAAAAAGTTATATTAATGTCTGTGTAATTAAATTTCTGCTCTCCGTTTGGGCAAACTATAGATTGTTTAAAATCAAACCGGGCTAGCTATTGTCAAATAATGGCATATGCCCCTGCATCTAGGCCACAAATATGGCAAAAACGCGTCTTGAGATAAATATAAACCTGCACAAGCCTGGCAAACAGACTGGTGATATTCTTATGCGCTGGTCTGATAATGCCCGTCCTCTTGGGGTCTATCCTGTGCCTATTGCCTGTATTGTTGGCAAGCCTGGTCCAACTGCGCTGTTGGTGGCTGGTGTTCATGGCGATGAATTTGAGGGACCTGTCACACTCAGTCAACTGATTGCTGATATTGACCCCACGCAGATTGAGGGGCGTTTGATCATGCTGCCTGCCATTAACAGCCCGGCTGTGTTGGCCTCGCAACGCACGTCTCCGCTTGATGGTAAGAATATGAACCGGGCATTTCCTGGTGACCCGGATGGTGGACCAACGGATATGTTGGCAGATTTCATAGTTTCGGTTTTATTACCAGAAGCAGATCTTGTCATTGACCTGCATGCTGGAGGAAAAGCATCAATATTTGCCACATCTGCATTGGCTAGTCGCAGTGAAGATAAAAACCTTATGCAGGCGAATATGAATTTTGCGGCGGCTTTTGGCGCGCCGCTGACATGGGTACTTGGTGCTTATAATGATACACGCTCGCTGAATGCAGCAGCACTTAATGCTGGTGTGCCGATGATTGCCGCAGAACTTGGCGGCGGCGGTGGCACAGATCCAAAACAGGTTGCACAAGCCATGATGGGGATAAAGCGTTGTCTAGCTCATGCTGGCATCATCAACGAAGCGTTGCCCGAAGCGCAACCATCACTGCTTGTGGAAACGCGATCCAGCGCTGATAATATTTATGCGCCAGCAACAGGTTTGTTTGATCGCCATTTTGCCGCAGGTGATCATGTTGAGGCTGGACAGTTGGCTGGGTATATTCGATCTCTTGATAGGCTTGATGACGCTCCAGTCCCGTTTCATTTTACGGTTGACGGCATTGTTCTTGCTCATGGGAATAGGGGTTATGTATCGCGTGGCGATATGCTGGCAATGTTGGTATGCGAGACTGTAATTTGAGTGCAATAAAGTCTGACCGTGGCAAATATGGTGCTGATATCGTCAGGATAGGAGACGTTTAATAATGGTTGATATCGAAACAGAATTTCTTTTCGACAGCTGGTATGTGGCTGGCTGGAGTTCAGATTTTGAACATTCTCTGACGCCACTGACTATCCTAGGTGAGCATGTGGTTATATTTCGTACCGCCAAGGGCGTTGCGGTGGCGCTTGAAGATGCTTGCCCGCATCGTAAATTGCCTCTATCGCATGGTCGCCTGCAAGACGATCGGGTTGAATGCGGATATCACGGCTTGACGTTTGATTGTTCGGGACACTGTGTGCATGCCCCAACTCAACAGAATTCTCCTCCAGATGTTAGTGTGAAATCCTATCCTGTCGAGGACCGCTATGGATTACTGTGGATCTGGATGGGGGCACCAGAAGCTGCGAATACGGATGAAATTTTCCGCATTGAAAATTATGATAATCCTGCCTGGGGAAAAACCCGCGGTGGCAGTATGGATGTTGCCTGTCACTATCTTTATGTGACCGATAATCTGCTCGATCCGTCACATGTGGCTTGGGTTCATGTATCATCATTTGCGGGTGCCGGAACCGAAGATGTGCCGCTAAATGTTGAAAGGCTGGAAGATGGTGTTCTTGTATCGCGTTGGATGCAGGATCGTCAGCCACCACCTTATTATGCGCCGATGCTGTCTTTTGAGGGAAATTGTGACCGCAAACAGCATTATGAATGCCGGGTGCCATCAATTGCGATTAACAAGTCTATATTTACGCCTGTTGGAAAGGGCGGTGACGATACATCATTGCCAGACAATAGTTTCATAAATATTTCATATAATTTCATGACGCCAGTAGATGCAGACAATACAAACTATTTCTGGTTCCAGCATCGTAATGGCGATCCCGACAATGAGGCTCTGTCCACACAGATGTTTGACGCGGCAAAAGTTGCCTTTATTGAAGACCGTGACATTCTAGTCGAGGTGCATAAGGGGATGAAAAACAAGCGGACGCGCAACATAAATCTTGGCATTGATGCTGGCTCTATGCGGTTTCGCAAAATGATTGAAAAACGCATTGCGGCGACGCAAGAGGCTGACTAGCGTTTGCCTGTCGAAACTTTATCGAAATATTCGGTAATCATGTCGGTATAGCTTCGTTCGATTGCAATGATGTATCCGTCTGAACGGCGCACAACAAGTCCGCGAATGCCGAAAAATTCTGTATAGGTAGCAGCATTATCAGCAAATTTCGTGGGTCTCGTATCAAGCGGGCTGGCAATCGCCATAATGTCATCTGCTTGTTTACCGATAATGGTGAAAAGGCTGTAGAAATCACTGACATGGACAATGCGACAATCATGAGCAGGGTCATTCGGGGCCAGGCTATCTAAGAGCTGCTCTTCCTGATCCGCAGGTGCCAGTAAAATCCAGTGTTCTTCACCAATCCAGCATAGATGCTGACCGTCACGCGCAGATGCCGTATTCGCAACTGTCGGCATCGGTAAGCCAAGGTGTGAAAGTCTTTGCGACACAGCACTAATATTGCCTTTAATGTCGAATATGGCACTAAGCCCCTGTTTCTTGATATTCGTTTGATAGCTCATTCTATCCTCGCAATATTTGGCCTTTAGGATCATAGAAACAAGGTTTTGTAACAATTGCTTTAATTATTTTTTCACGATCCCGGATGATTACTGTCTCGCCAATGCGGGCACGGCCATCTGTCAACAAACCAAGAGCGATAACTTGTTTGTTGGCGACGCTCCATACACAGGCCGACACAAACCCCTCGCTGGCAACCCGTGCGCCGTTGGGTGTAATTGGTGCCCCTTCGGGAACAAGCTCTCCACCCGACTCGGGCAATAGTCCAACAAGTTCACGGCGCGGCCTTCCTGATGATCTGCGTATATCAACCGAACGCCGGCCAATTGCGTGCATTTTATTCCGGGACATAATCCATCCCATACCAAGATCATATGGGTCGGCTGTTGCATCAGCTTCATGTCCAAGCGACAGAAAGCCCTTTTCAACACGTAACACATGACTCGTTTCCGAGCCAACTGGCACAATACCGAAAGGTTCTCCAGCTTCCATAATGCGTAACCACATAGCCTCAGCATGACGTGGCCAGATGCTAATCTCAAAGCTGACTTCACCGGTGAAGCTGACGCGACAGATGCGGGCAGGTATGCCGGCGACAATGGCATCGCGGATACCCATGAACGGAAATGCTTCAGCACTTATATCAATATCGATGTCTAGCGCGGCCATAACGTCCCGCGCTTTTGGACCACAGATTGTGGCATTACACCATTGCGACGTTATTGGGGTAATCCAGACCTGCCAGTCGGGACATTCAACCTGCAATACATATTCCATATGACGAAAAACAATGTCGGCATGGCCTGTTGAGGTCGACATCATGAAATGGTTATCACCAAGTTTAAATGTAACACCATCATCAAGGATCAGGCCGTCTTCGCTCAGCATGATACCATAACGCCCCATGCCAATTTCCAGATTGCTGAAATCATTGGTATAAAGTAAGTCAATAAACGCCGCCGCATCGCGTCCGCTAATATCGAATTTGCCGAGTGGCGAACCATCATAAACCCCAACACCAAAGCGCACGGCTTCTGCCTCGGCGTTGATTGCATCCTGCATAGTTCCGCCCTTGATGGGAAAATAGCCTGGGCGTTGCCATCGGGCGCCAGCCTCATACATGACAGCGCCGTGTTTTTTATTCCATTCGGTAATCGGGGTATGACGGAAGGGAAGAACAACTTTGCCATTTCGTTGTCCTGCAATGGCACCAAAATCTACCGGTGTGAAAGGAGAGCGGAAGGTAGTTGTTCCAATATCTCCGGGGCTTTTATTGCTGACTTCAGCCATGTGTCCAATGATATTGACGTTACCTGTTTTGCCCTGATCAATACCCATACCTGCTGTGGTGTAGCGCTTTACATGCTCGACTGTGTCAAAGCCCTCGCGCATGGCAAGGCCAATATCATCAAGTGTGACATCATTCTGAATATCGACAAAAGCCTTATCGCCAGGCTTAAGGCCGTCAACATGCCAAAGCGGTTGCAGATTGTAATCAGCCACTGAATCTATTTTAGGCATGGTGAGGGCAGGGCAGGCAAACCCATTTTGTGCAAGGTTGGCGGTAACCGCTTCGACGGTTTCAGCCATTGCATCTGCTATATTCATTTTGCCAACAGCCGCACCAATACTAACGACTTTTTGCATTGCTTTGTCAGGAACAAAACTGGCCAAATCATCATCATAGGAAAGGGTACCGCGCGATTGCGAGAATAGATGCACAGCCGGATTCCACCCCCCAGATATGGCTAATAGATCACAATCAAGGCGTGTTATTTTGCCATCTGCATCACTAATGCTGATAGCATTGAGATGTTTGGCGCCATGCGCAGCAGTTATCTGACACATTGCATGTATGGGTATATCAAGCCCGTCCTTTTCCGCGCCAATATTATCTAATGGGCGGCTATCGATAATAGCAACGACATCCTTTTTAGCAGTCTGAAGATCATGTGCCAGTGCATAGGCGCTACTATTATTAGTAAAAATAACGATACGGCGACCAGGCGTTACAGCAAATTCATTGACATAACGCTGCACAGCTGACGCCAGCATTATACCCGGCCGGTCATTGTTGGCGAATATAAGATTTCTTTCAATCGCGCCAGTGGCAAGGACAACCTGATTTGCCCGGACTTTCCAGCCTCGCTGGAAAACGTGTTCTGCAGAAGGATTGCGTTCTGTTACCAGAAGCTGATTATCCTCTCGATAGCCCCAAGCGGTAGCATCTCTGAGAATGGTGACGTCTGGATTGGCATCAAGCTCGGCAATGACATCCTTGACCCAATCCATCGCAGCTTTACCATCAATCGTGTTTTGACTTGTCCGCAAATAGCCACCTAAGTCAGGGTGGTCATCAACAAGCATCACGCGTGCACCGCTTCGACTTGCGATCAGCGCTGCAAGCAATCCGCAGGCACCACCGCCAACAATAAGCATGTCGCCATACCAATAGCGTGTTTCATAATGCTGATCCGGAATGCGGTCATCAGGTGCCGCCGCAAGACCCGCTGCTCGGCGAATTGATGGCTCAAAAAAATGCCAGTTTGGCCACATGAAGGTCTTGTAATAAAACCCTGCTGGTAAGAAACGTGAGAAGAGCTGGTTAATGCCCATCAGATCAAAATTGGGTGATGGCCAGCAATTGACCGATTTGGCACGCAGACCGTCACATAATTGCACCGTGGTTGCTGCGTGATTTCCAGCTGCATTGTCACCAAGTAGCTCGACAAGACAGGATGGTTCTTCAACACCTGCACCCATGATGCCACGAGGGCGATGATATTTAAATGATCGGGCTGTCAGAAACACGCCATTTGCAAGCAATGCCGAGGCTAGCGTATCCCCTTCAAACCCAAAATATATGTTATTGTTGAATTCAAATTTAATTGATTTTGAGCGGTTGATAGCGCCGCCTGTTGAATGCCGGAAAGGTTGCTGGGTCATGTGATTTTCTCATCGGCTTTGACAACATTATGCGTGACCGTATGACGGTTGACAGTAAACCATTTGCCACAGCCTTTTGCGTGCCACCATTTTTCTTCAACATAGCCAATCGGGTTAACTGATACTGTAAGCCAGTCAATCCATTCTGTATCGCTGATGTTGTCGTCAGGACGTGCTGGTTTCACTGGCCCCCCATTGACGAATTCGGATTCGTCGCGCTGTCCACAAAAAGGGCAAGGCAAGTATAACATGATTTGGCCTTTCTTAACGGGCGGTTGTGGTTCCCGACTCCACTATGAAGTCAAGATTTCGAAAACGATCAAGTGTGAAAGGCGCGGCAACGTCGTGTGGTTGGCCAGTGGCAATCAAATGTGCCAGCGTATATCCTCCCGCAGGAACAGCCTTAAATCCGCCCCACCATCCACAAGATACAAATAGGCCGGGAATGTCTGTTGTCGAGATTATGGGTGTTGCATCATGAGCTATATCAAGCACACCACCCCATTGACGTAGCAATTTCAGACGTCGAAATGCCGGGAATAATTCAAGCATGGTAACAACGGCGTCTTCAAAAACCGTTTGCTTTATATCCCGGCGAAACGATTGACCAGCATCAGGCGCGCCACCAATGACAAGCTCGCCCTTATCTGATTGATTGAGATATACGCCAAGGTCTGGGCAATTGACGATCACATTAATCAGGGGCTTTACTGGTTCCGAGACAAAAGCCGCAAGATTGAATGATTTAATCGGGAGTCGCAGGCCAGCTGTTTCAGTAATTGTTGTTGTATGGCCTGAAACGACCACAGCGACCTTGTTGGCAAGAACCGTTCCACGGTTTGTTTCAACACCCTTGATATTGCCATTCTTATCACGAAGCAGGCTTTTAACCTCTGTATGTTGATGAATTTCAACACCACGGGCACTTGCTGATCGAGCATAGCCCCAGGCGACGCCATCATGCCGACATACGGCCGCCTCATTATGCACCATGCCCCCAATGATCGGCAGACGTGATGCTGAACCACCTCCAGTCAGCGCAGGTATGCGTCGCCGTAATTCGTCAACATCAATCGGTGAGTAGCTTGATCCATGAAGATAGCCATTCATCATGCGACGACGAATTTCGCGCATTTTTGGATAGGTCTGAACAACATCGATCATGCTCCGCTTGGAATACATGAGATTGAAGTTTAAATCTTTTGCCAACCCTTCAAATAAAGACACGCTTTTAACAAAAAAGGGAATGCTCTCGTCGCGGAGGTAATTTGAACGAATTGTGACCGTGTTACGGGCTATATTGCCACCACCAAGCCACCCCTTTTCAAGAACGGCAACATTGGTAATACCATGGTTTTTAGCAAGATAATGTGCAGTAGCAAGCCCATGCCCACCAGCCCCGATGACCAGCACATCATATTTTTTGGCAAGGGGCGGGTTTTGCCAATAACGCTTCCAATTGCGGTGATGGCTGAGTGCATTCCAAGCAAGGCTAAAAGCAGAAAATTTACCCATTAAAACATGTCCATATTTTCGGAAAAATTTTGGTGATTTATAGCGTCAATGATCATAGATACCCATGCGGCTATGTTGCAGTTCCTAAGATATGCTAATTGCATTTAATTCATAACAAAAAGTAATGTCAACAAAGTAACATTGATAATTATATTATGATTTGTCAATACTTGCTTTTGCCAAATCAGATGCTTGAATTTTTGGGTTTTAAACACCGCTTATGGTCTTAGATCTGACACACTAGCTATGAGATTCTTCAAAAAATTAGCTGCGGATATTGCGTGTTTATGTATGTACATATTGACGATCTAGGGAAATGGTGCTTCTATTAATATGTGCATACATATAATCTGGTTAACTTGTGTCTTTAACCTAGGTGGGAGATGAAAATGAAAAAATACAAAAATACTATTTTGGCTACTGTAGTAATGGCTATGGGTGCAGTCACTGCTCCAGCATTAGCTGACTCCATTAAGATTGGTATAAATGTGCCATTGACTGGATTTGCTGCTGCTGATGGTCAGTCTGCATTACATGGCGCTGAGTTGGCTGTAGAGCAAATAAACGGCGCTGGTGGCATTAATGGCGACATGATTGAGTTAGTTGTCTATGACGATCAAGCCAGTCCTAAGGAGTCGGCACCTCTAGCCGTTAAGATGATTACCAAGGATGAAGTTGTGGCTGGTATTTCTGGAAGCTATTCTGGCGCAACGCGAGCTGCAGCAACAATCTTTGCAGAGAGCAATGTCCCCTATATTTCAGCTTATGCAATTCACCCGGATATTACGCGTGCTGGTGACTATGTATTCCGTACTTCATTCATGGGCGAAGTTCAGGGACGAGCTGGTGCCAAGCTGATTGGTGATATGCTTGGTAAGAAACGTGTAACCATGATCACTCTTAATAATGATTTTGGTAAGGCTCTGGCAGCAGGTTTTAACGAACAAGCTGATAATTTCGGTATCGAGATTGTCTCTGAATATGATTACAGTATCAAAGACCGTGAATTCGGGCCGATAATTTCAAAAATTAAATCGGACAACCCTGATGCCATTTACGCGTCAGGCTATTTTTTCACCGCTGGACCCATGGTTAGTCAGATTAGAGCCGCTGGTCTTAATCAGCCGATAATTGGTCAAGAAGGTTATGACAGCCAAAAATTTATCGAAATTGCAGGTGAAGCCTCTGAGGGCGTGATGATCACTACGTCACTTGACAGGGACTCATCTTCTCCTGAAACACAGGATTTTATCAAAGGTTTTGCCAAAAAAGCTGGTTATCCTGCAGATATGGTGGCGGCCTCGGGTCATACCGCGCTTCTGGTATTAGCTGACGCATTGAAGATGGCTGGAACTACTGATGCTGCTGCTTTGCGTGATGCGATTGCGAAAACTGATTTAATGGCATCGACTGGCCAAATTTCGTTTAACGCACTTGGCGAAGTTCAAAAGGATGTTCAGGTTCAAATTGTCAAGGATGGTAACTGGCATCGTCATTCAGTAATTAGTGATCCTGTTCTTCTGGCACCGCCGGCAGAATAGAAAAACCATGTTATCTTGCAAGCCACTATATTCTAGGTGGCTTGCATTTTACGGAAGACGTAATGCTTTTTATTGATTTATGCATTCAAGGGTTAATTCAAGGTGCAATCTATGCATTGATTGCTCTGGGTCTAACGCTAGTCTACGGATTGTTGCGCATCTTGCATGTAGCTCATGCTGCGCTATTCACCCTTGGTGGTTATATTGGCGTTGTTGTCACCAATGGTAGCGGCAGTTTTCTGTTGGCACTTGTTACAGCGATGTTAATTGTTGGCATTGTCGGGATGGCCAGCTATCGGGTGATTTACAAGCCATTACTTAATCGAATGCCACTAATAGCTCTCATCGCCTCTATTGGTGTTTTTATAGCCTCTGAAGAACTTTTCCGTATTTTCTTTGGGGCATACGGTCTTTCGTATGATACCCCACCTTTAAAAGGCCAGATTGAAATTTTGCCCGGTATTCCCCTCAGCCATGCGCGCATTCTTGTGGTTGTGCTTGCAGTTGGCTTGTTGTCAGGAATTGGCTGGATGGCAGTGCATACACGCATGGGCGTTGCTACACGCGCCACTGTTGTAGATCCGGAGATGGCGTCAAGCAGCGGTGTCAACGTTGAGACCATTCGCTATACCACCTTTTTTATCGGATCAGCTTTTGCAGGGGCGGCAGGCGTTATGGTGTCTTTACTTAATAATTTGGTTGAACCAACTATGGGTGCAGTTCCTTCATATAAGGCTTTGGCTATAATCGTTCTTGGTGGTCTTGGTAGTGTACGTGGTGCCCTTATTGCCTCATTGGCTCTTGGTATAATAGAGTCATTTGGTACAATTTATGCTGGAAACTTCCTCGACCGCGACTCAATTGCATTTGCATTTTTGATCATGATTTTAATGATCCGTCCCCAAGGTTTATTGGTGCGGGGGTGATGTGATGACTTACGAAATTGTAGTTCTGACAAACATGGCGATATCTATTTTATTTGCTCTTTCGCTAAATGTGATTACCGGCTTTTGCGGTCAGGTAAGTTTGGGTCATGCAGCTTTTCTGGGAATTGGTGCTTACACAAGTGCTATTCTAAGCAAAGCAGGTATTCCACTCATCATTACCTTTATTCCGGCTATGGGAATGGCGGGTTTAGTTGGGTTGATCGTTGGTATTGCTTCACTTCGCGTGCGGCATGATTTTCTTGCGATAACAACAATGGGCGTTGTGTTCCTATTCACAGGCATTGTTCGCAAACAGGAAATTCTGGGTGGAGAAATAGGAATCGCTGGTATACCTGCGCCTGATTTTGGCCGACTTGGTTTGCTTGTCCTATCGTTTCTATGTGTTCTTGCCTATCTGTTTTTTACGATTTGGATTAGTAAATCATGGACTGGTTTTGCCTTTGACTCAATTGCTGAAGATGAAGACACGGCTAGGTTGCTTGGCATAAATGTTCCAAAATTTAAGTTGTTTGCCTTTGTAGTAGGAACTGCAGGTGCAGGTTTGGCAGGCGCGTTATACGCGCATCAGGTGAGGTTTATTGGCCCAGACAGTTTTGGGTTTGTTGAGTCAATCTCGGTTCTTGCCATGGTTATTGTTGGCGGCATTGGGTCAATATGGGGGGTGATTTTGGCTGCCGCTTTTCTATCTGTCTTGCCACAGTTTTTTCAGGTGATAGATGACTATAAATTGCTTGTCTACGGCCTGCTTTTGTTTGGAGCAATGCGCTTTGCGCCTGACGGTGTAGATGGCTTGCTCAAAAAACTATTTCACTCTAGAGGCTGAGATGACGTTACAACGCCTTCAAATCAACAATATTTCAGTAAAATTTGGAGGGTTGGCTGCGCTTCAAAACGTCAGCTTTGAGCTTGATGACAACCAATTGCTTGGTTTTATTGGTCCGAATGGAGCAGGTAAAACAACGCTAATGCGTGTGATCATGGGCATGATCAATCCCAATGATGGCACGGTAATTTTAAACGGCAATGATATTACCCATTTGAAATCTGTTCATCGAATTCATGCGGGCATTTCTCTCGGCCAACAAATTGTAAAGCCATTACGCGGCATGTCGCTTCTGGATAATGTTGCACTGGCGTTTGGAGGGAATAAATTACTTTCACCGTTAAAGGCGCTTATGGTGCGGGGGAAATCGGCAGAACGTGATGCGGCACATGAAATATTAAAGTTGGTTGGCCTTGGTGATGTGGTTAACAAATTACCCAATGAAGTTCCACTTGGCTTTCTGAAGCGGCTAGAGGTTGCACGAGCTTTGGCGTTGAAGCCAACATTGTTATTGCTGGATGAACCATTGGCAGGTTTGAGCAAGCCTGAGGCAGAAGAAATGGCAGACCTGATTTCAGGACTCACTAGGCCGGGTTTAAGCGTGATATTGATCGAGCATAATTTGCCCCAAGTTTTGCGCGTTTGTCCTAAGTTGTATGTTCAGGCAAACGGTCAAGGACTAGCTTACGGACCAACTGCACAGGTAATGGCTGATCCCGTTGTTCGAAAAGCCTACCTTGGCAAGGAGGCCTGAATGATTGAGGTAAAGAACCTTCTATGTCGCTATGGCGATATTACAGCAATTCGTGACATTAATTTTGTACTGCAAAAGGGCGAAACGATGGCTCTTGTTGGCCCAAACGGAGCTGGAAAGACAACTTTGCTAATGGCTTTAGCTGGGCATGTTCGCTGTCATTCAGGCCAAATAGATTTTAATGGTGCTAACATCACAGGTGCTGAAGCGGTTGATCGGTGTTTGAATGGTATTGGGTTAGTCCCAGAAGGAAGACGGATTTTTCCTGATCTAACAGTGTTGGAAAATCTTGAAGTAGGGGGCTATTCTCGCCCGAAAACTGAACAACCAGAAAACTTGCAAAATGTTTTTAATATTTTTCCCAGACTTCATGATAGGCAAAAACAGCTTGCTGGTTCATTGTCTGGCGGCGAACAACAGATGCTGGCATTTGGCCGCGCAATGATGTCAAGACCGCGTCTAATGCTTGTAGATGAACTTTCACTTGGATTAATGCCTAGTGTCGTTGATGAGTGCTACGACGCGTTAAAAAAATTACAATCCGAGGGTATTGCCATAATTCTCGTAGATCAGAATAGTGATGCGTCGATGGCTTTCTGTTCGTCAACACTAATTATGGAATCTGGGCATCAAATTTGGTCTGGCGCGTCCCATCAAGCACCAGAGTCATCAATTTATTAAGGCAGTCAACCAGCAGCAACCAAAAAATAACTTATTTGCCAAGAAATATCCCATATAATCAGGGATTAATGGGTATATATTGAGCTATTTTATGAGATAAAAATAAGGGGTGTGGCGGAGAGACAGGGATTCGAACCCTGGATAGGCTCGCACCTATGCCGGTTTTCAAGACCGGTGCATTCAACCACTCTGCCATCTCTCCGTGCCAGTGGAAGTAACGGAAATAGGGCGTCTCTGTCAATATGCTGATCGCACGTTTTTTATAAATATTGCAAAATATGAATAAAATAATAAAGTTCGTATGGTTTAGGTTGTTTTCAACCAAAAGCGGTTTACATTTAAATCTGTTTAGTAATCTAATTTGGAGACGTTTTGTGTGTAGGTTAGATTTCAAAGGTTTTTTTCAATTTCTGATGATGGATCGTCTGCACATAGGTCAAATTAGAATTTTAATACCGAGCGTCTGTTTATTGTCTTTGTTTATCATCGTACAGCCAACCTACGCGCAGTATGGTGGTGCTAGCACGGTGGAAACAGCACCCGCGCAACGTCAAGTATTATCAAATTTTGCTGATGTACAAGGACGTGTCACGTCTGGTGCATCCGATGCTGTTACCGCTTTTACCAATGCCAGGATCAAGCTGGCACCGCTGAAAATTGGTGATTTTGTCAAATCGGGGCAGAAAATTGCCCAGCAAAATACGGATAAGCTAAAAGCGCGCCTTAACTTACTTGAAATAGGTCTCACTGAGGCACAATTGCGGCATGACGAGATTGACTCTGACCTGCAAGGTGAGCGTAGTTTATTGGTAATTACGAAAGAACAGGCAATTTTATTAGCGAGCAAGGCTTCGCGTGCGCGCGAATTGGCCAGCGTAAATGCTTTATCTGCCGAAGGCGCTGAAACGGCGCTTAATGCAAGCCTTATTGCCCGCCAGCAGGTTCTAACGCGCGAACACACCATTGGTCGCAAAGAGATACAACTTCAGCAATCAAAGACAGCCATGGCGCGCATCAAAACTGATATTCGCCAGCTTAAATCTGATATTTCTGCTGCGACATTAACAGCCAATCGAAGTGGCCAAATTATCTATCTTATTGATTATAGATCTGGCTATGCGCGTGAAGGTGACGTAATTGCACGAATTCTGGATCCTGCTGATTTTGAAATCGAAGCCGAAATCCCGGAAAATCTGCTGAAGAATTTTGATCTTTCCAACCAAATCCGTGGTGCGGGTCTTGGTGGTGATAAGATCATGCTAAAGCCGCGGGTACTTTTGCCTGTTCAGAATGCCCGCACGGGCACCCGGACAATGCGCTTTACCTTTGATGGGGACTTGCCATCATCATTACAGGCGGATAATGCAGTTATAGTTCTGCAAATTCCAACAACGAGCCCGACACCGGTCGTGACGGTGCCCAAAGATGCCGTTCTGCCAGTTTCAAATGGTCACATTGTATATGTGTTTGCTGAAGGTAAAGCTGTGCGCACACCAATCAAGCTGGGAAGTGCGGTTGCAGACAGCTTTATTGTGTTGTCAGGTCTTGATGCAGGGCAGGACGTTATCATCCGCGGTAATGAGCAGCTTTCAGATGGTAAGGCGGTTAAAAAACCTGGTGGTAAGCCACCGGGTAAACCGGCAGCAAAAGCCAAACCTAAAGGCGTTGTCTGGACGTTGAAATGGATGTCGCCTCGTGGTGAATCTACCGGTACTTTAATCCTAGGCAAAGCCAAATCGTTTTTCGATGAAGAAGAAGTTGAGGTGGTAAAAGCGGGCGATAGCGTCAATTTCAGTGCCAAAAAAGCTTTACCTTTTGGTGTGATTGACCTTGAGTTTAATGGCACAGTAAAGGGTGTGGAAATGAATGGCGATCTTGTTATTCGCGGTCTTCCGGGTGGTCAAGAACGAAGCATGACATTTTCTGGTAGTAAGGACGTAAACTGATGGGGGGCTTGATCAAGGCTGCCATCGAGCGTCCTGTTGCTGTACTGGCCTTGGTGTTGCTGGCAGTATTGTTTGGTATTGTGGCCATTCGCGACATACCGATTCAGATGAGCCCTGATATTGAAAAACCAATTCTTGAAGTCCGGGTTAATTGGCCGGGGGCATCTCCTGAAGATATAGACCGTGAGGTTGTGACGCGGTTGGAAGGTGAGTTGGCTTCGTTAAATGGCGTCGAAGAATTACAATCCCGTTCATCTTTTGGACGCACGCGCATCACCCTGACATATAACGTAAAACAGGATATGGATAAGGCACTTGTTTTATTGCTAAGTCGATTATCGGCCGTAAATGATTTGCCAGATGATGCGCAAACACCTCGTGTAAGAACCTCAAATTCAGATGATAGCCCGATAGCTCGGCTGGCACTTGTTGCCAAAGATGATAACGAAGTAAATCTTGAAACATTAGGGGCTTTTCTGGAAACCAATATCGTCGATCCCTTAGGGCGCATCGAAGGCGTAGCCGAGGTTGGTTTTAATGGGGGTGGTCGTCCTGAAATGCGGGTCATCATCGATCCCGACAAACTCATTCAGTATAAATTGACCTTAACTGAAGTTATCACCGCTTTGCGTTCATCATCATCAATGATGTCCGTTGGCGTGATAACCGAAGGCAAAAGAACCTATGCAGTGCGCACCGAGTCCGAGAATTACACGCCAGATACAGCAGGTAGAATCGTTCTGCGAACCGATGTCTCATCTTCCGGAACGATCGTACCTATCCTATTGTCAGATGTGGCGTCAGTTGATTTGCGTGTTCAAAAGCGCACCAGCTTCAGGCGACTTAATGGAAAAGAGGCCATTATTATAAATGCCTTGCGTGAACAGGGCACCAATGTTGTTACAACAATGCAGCGTTTGCGCGAAGAAATAGCGGTATTAAACAAGACTGAGTTATCGCCACGTGGCTTAGAGCTTAATCTTGTATATGATGAAACAAAATATATCGAGTCAGCGATTGATCTGGTCCAGCAGAACATCTGGATTGGTGGAGTGCTGGCACTATTCATACTATTATTATTCTTACGTTCGCTACTGCCAGCGGCCATCATTTTTGCGGCCATTCCCGTATCGATTATAGGTACCTTTGTGGCTATTGCTGGGTTGGGTTTATCAATAAATGTGATCTCGCTTGCCGGGTTGGCATTTGCTGTTGGCATGGTTGTCGATGCTTCAATTGTCAGCCTTGAAAACATCTTCCGGCTTCGCCAGCGTGGCATGAAAGCGCAGAACGCCGCGTTTTTGGGCGCACGCCAGGTCTGGGCACCTATTCTTGGGTCTGCGCTGACAACTGTGTTGGTATTTGTGCCTATTTTGATGCTTGATCTTCCAGTCGGTCAGTTGTTTCGGGATATCGCTATTGCCATTTCGGTTGCTGTGCTGATTTCTGTAGTTGTATCAGTGACGGTAATTCCGGCGCTTGCATCGCGGTTGCTTGCTGGCGCTGGCGATAAATATGAACGTCTATTTCCCATTCCGGGCATTGACCATGCAGCACGTTTCTTTTCCAATTTGATTTTGCGCTATGTACGGGTGACCGTAAAACGTGGATATGTCGGGGCATTGGTTGTTGTCGCCATCTTGCTGAGTGCTGGTTTTGCCAGCTATCGCTTTGCACCACAATTAGACTATCTGCCTGACGGCAATGCCAATTTTGCTTTTGGACGCATTATAGTGCCAGAGGGATATTCGATCGACGAAACCCTGCGAATAGCCGAAAAGATGGAAGCCGCTGCGCGCCCATTATGGGAAGGTAATACAGAACCAGGCGGCCCACCTGCCATCGAGCGGTTTTTCTTTGTCGCTTATTCAGGGGGCGCTTTTGCCGGTGCATCATCAGTTGACCCTAGCCGCGTGTCTGATCTTCGCATGGTGTTAATGCGCCCAATCTTTGATGTTCCAGGTGCCCGGGCCTTTGTTCGTCAAGCTTCGCTATTTGGGCGGTCAGTTGGCGGGTCGCGATCAATTCGAGTTGATATATCCGGAAATAATCGTGACGATATCATGCCCATAGCTTTGGCCTTGAACAACGCATTGGAAGCTAAATTTACCCGACGTGAAGGGAACCAGCTTCGTGCTATACCTAGCCTGTCATCAGGGGCGCCACAAATTCGCATTACGCCGGATCTGACAGCTTTGGCGCGGGCTGGCGTCACGGTTCGAGAATTGTCGGCTGCGGTGGATATTTTTAACGATGGCGCGAATGTTATTGAAGTTCCGATTGAGGGTGAACTTATAGATATGGTGCTGTCTGGCAAGGAAGCGCAAAATATGAGCGCTGACGCCCTTAATACGATTCCCATTGTGACCCGTAGCGGCAATATCATTCGCCTTGAACAACTGGCTAAAATTGACATAGTCAGTGCTCCTGGCAACATAAATCGACTTGGAGGCAAGCAATCTCTATCTTTGCAGTTACGGCCAAATGAGTCGATCACGCTAGAAGATGCCGTGCAACAGATTGAAACCGAGATATTGCCGAAAATCAATGACATGGCGCGAGATGCAGGGGTATCTATTTCATTGCGTGGCGCGGCAAGTGCCATGGATCAGACATGGAAAGCGATGCAGTCAAATGTTGCAACCGCTATTGTTGTCATTTTCCTGCTAATGGTCATTTTGCTTCGTAGCTTTGTCATGCCCCTAATTATCTTATTAGCTATTCCGGTGGCGGCCGCTGGGGGTATAGGTGGTCTGGCTTTATTGAACCTATTTGTCCGCCAGCCACTGGATATGCTGACCATGCTTGGTTTTGTGATTCTAACAGGCGTGGTGGTCAATAATGCAATATTGCTGATTGAGCAGACCGTGTTGCATTTGCGTGAGGAGGGGATGTCGCCAACAGATGCCATTCTTGAAGCTACTCGCAATCGGATACGTCCAATTTTCATGTCAACGCTGACATCCTTATTTGGGTTGGTGCCTTTGGTGATTTTCCCTGGGGCAGGATCTGAGTTATATCGTGGTATTGGTGTGGTGGTGTTTGGTGGTCTGGCTTTGTCCACTTTGGCGACATTGCTGATCGTACCGCCGTTACTTGGCATCGCCTTACAGACGCGGCTGGGGCGTAATACGGGGCAGAAAATTGTGATAGATGTGTAAATCAGTCAAAAGACAACAAAACTCGTGTATTTTTTGTAATCTGTAGTTGCTCCAAAACAGTCTTCCGCATTAGCATATACATATTGTAAAATGATGGCATAAATGATGTTGTCATACGTTAAATAACAAACAGTAAGACTGGTGGGAGCCAAATCAATGACGCGTTTCTTTATAGTTGGTTTGGCATCTATATGTTTGCTGTTTGTGCATCCGGCTTTTGCGCAAAGCCAGTCTTTCGAGCAATGGCTTGCCGAATTCCGTATTGACGCCAAAGCGCGCGGTATATCGGATAAGATTTTTGATGAGGCACTTGGTGACGCCAAACCAATTCCACGGGTCATAGAGCTGGATCGAAATCAACCTGAATTCAAAATGACGTTTGATGAATATCTTGGCAAGGTTGTTTCAAAAGCGCGCCAGCGCATTGCCGCCAAAAAAATGATTGAACATGATGATATTCTAACCAAAGTGTCTAAAAAATATGGCGTCCAGAAGCGTTTTATCATTACATTCTGGGGTGTCGAAACCAGTTTTGGCCGCTATCTTGGTTCATTTAATGTTCCGCATTCGCTGGCTACCTTGGCTTATGACGGTCGCCGAAGTGCTTATTTTCGCAAAGAGCTTTTGAATGCGTTGCAGATACTTGAAGAAGGCCATATCACCGCGGCCAATATGAAAGGGTCATGGGCTGGCGCAATGGGGCAAAGCCAATTTATGCCATCCAGTTTCCTGTCTTACGCTGTTGACTGGCATGGCGATGGCCAGCGCGATATATGGGCAACAACTGAAGATGTTTTTGCCTCTACAGCCTATTATCTGTCACAAGCCGGGTGGCGAGATGACCGCACCTGGGGTCGCAAAGTTTCAATACCAAGCAACTTTACGATGAATGGTAAGACAGCCAAGCAATTGGCTGATGCTAAAACGAATGTGAAGCTTGCAAAATGGTCGTCAGCAGGGGTTCTGGCTGCTGATGAGTCTGCATTGCCGACTGCAGATTTTAAGGCTCGACTGATTATGCCGTCAGGTTCTGATGGACCAGCATTTCTTGTTTATAGTAATTTTGACTCGATTCTGGCATGGAATCGGTCGAATTATTACGCTTTGGCCATTGGCCACCTTTCAGACACGTTAAGGTAGTCACTGGATAAATAGCCCATGATTATGTTTCGATTATTGTTTGTTGTTTTGCTGGGAGCGTTTTTGCTTCAAGGCTGTACCACCGCTGAGCTTGCTGTTGATCTTCTAAAGAAAAGCAAGAAAACTGATACAGCGCAAAAGACTGACAGCAGTGATGTGAACTGGAAAGTCGGCAAAGCCACCAAAGATGGTATTGGTGCTGGTGCTGGTGTGGTAAAATCCGCACCTCGATATAAAATAGGAAATCCGTATCAGGTTGCTGGTATCTGGTATTATCCAGATCGAGATTTAGCTTATGATGAGACTGGAATCGGGTCATGGTATGGTGATGAATTCGCCGGTAAATTGACTGCAAATGGTGAGATTTTTGATCCTGAGAAAATAACGGCCGCACATAAGACCTTGCCAATGCCAAGTGTTGTGCGTGTCACAAATCTTGATAATGGTAAATCACTTGTGGTGCGTATAAATGACCGCGGTCCCTTTGTGGCAGGCCGTATAATAGACCTGTCGCGGGCGTCAGCGCGTCTTATAGGCTATAAAGATAACGGATTGGCGCGCGTCAGGGTTCAGGTGCTTGCCGAACAAAGTCTGCGGCTTGAACAACTCGCTAAAGCTGGAAAATTTCCTGAGCTGTCGGGAGTTGCGCAAGCCATGCCCGAAACAGACGCGGTTGTTCAGCCCAAGGTGAGTCTGACGACACGATCAAATTCAAACAAAGCGAAACCGACAAATGTGGTTCAGCAATCTGCTATTGAATTGCTAGCAAATGCCCGGGTGGGAGAGGTCATTGAAGTGGCTCCGATAACCACTAATATCTGGGTGCAGATTGGTGCTTTCCACGCTGAAAGCAATGCCTCAAATGTATTGGCAAAAGTTTCGTCAATAGGTGATGGTGTAGTGTCCACGGTTGATAGAGCAGGGAAAACTCTGTATCGCGTCAGACTGGGCCCCATTAATGAAGTTAAAACTGCAGATAAGCTGCTTGATGGTGTCGTTAATATGGGCTTCACCGGTGCCCGCATTATAGTTGACTGACAAAATGTTTCTTAAGTCATTTTATTGCCACTTTTAATGCGCAATAAACGTAAAACGTTAAATGAATAAACAGGATTGCTAATGCTAAAGAGATTATTGCAAGTGACCACTATGTCGGTCTTCATCAGTGCATCATGGTTAACCATCTCAAATAGCGCAGGTTCAACTGAAATAACAACACCCGCAGAATTTGCCTATATCACCGATTTTGATACGGGAAAGGTTCTGTTTCAGAAAAATGCAGACATGCAAATGAAGCCAGCTTCAATGGCTAAAATAATGACTATCTTTATTGCTTTTGAACGTATCCGTGAAGGTGGTCTATCGCTAAATGACAAGTTTCAGGTTTCGGAAAAAGCATGGCGTAAAGGTGGATCACGATCCTTTCTCGAAGTTGGATCATTCGTAACCGTAAGTGACCTTTTGAATGGTGTTATTGTACAATCAGGTAATGATGCCGCCATTGTCATTGCCGAAGGTATTTCAGGTACCGAAGAATCTTTTGCCGAAGAAATGAATTTCTGGGCACAGAAACTAGGTATGGAAAATACTGTATTTCGTAATTCGACAGGGTGGCCTGATCCGGAATTGACCACTACGGCCAAAGATTTAAACATCTTGTCATCTGCGTTAATATCCCGATTTCCTATCGATGAATATCCTGATTTATATCCGATGTTCAAAAAGAAACGGTTTGAATATAATGGCATTGATCAGCCCAACCGAAATCCGTTGGTTTATGGAACAGTCGGTGCTGACGGCTTGAAAACAGGCCATACAAAAGAGTCAGGCTATGGTGTCGTTGGATCTGCCATTCGTGAAGGCCAGCGTGTTGTCATGGTCCTGAACGGAATGACAAGTATGAAACAGCGCTCGGCTGAATCCCGTCGTCTGATGGATTTAGCGTTCCGTGAATTTAAACAATATCGTTTCTTTGAGGCTAATGAGACGGTTGATGTGGCAAATGTATGGCTTGGAAAGATGCCAAGTGTTGATCTGGTTCTGGCTAATCCGTTGCACCGTGTATTGTCACGTGATGAACGACGGCATTTGAAGATGTCTGTCAACTGGGTTGACCCTGTGTCTGCCCCCATTACCAAAGGTCAGAAACTCGGAGTGTTGACCATTGAAGGTAAATCTAGCAGTGAAACGATAGATCTTCTGGCTGCGAATGACGTTGAGGAACTTGGCGTTTTTGATCGTATTGGTGCTGCCTTTAAATATCTGATTTTTGGAGCTGGTGCAGGCACTAACGCCGCAAACTAGATTGGCCTTATAATGAGTGGAATTTTAATAACATTTGAAGGCGGCGAAGGAAGCGGTAAAACAACGCAAATTCAATCCCTTGTAAAATGGCTTGAAAGTGAATTTTCAAATACTGAACTGGTGGTTACCCGTGAGCCGGGTGGCACAGAAGGTGCCGAACTTATTCGTGATCTTCTGGTACGCGGGGCAAGCGACCGCTGGCAACCCATAACCGAAGCTTTGTTGATGTCGGCATCACGTCACGAGCATATAAAAAATGTTATTGAGCCAGCGCTTGCACAAAATAAAATTGTTATTTCAGATCGTTTTTTTGACTCAACAACCATTTACCAAGGCATTGTTGGTGGGGTTGATGCACAGGCTGTTGCCACTCTGACAAAGCTTGCCTGTGGCAATGTGATACCTGATTTAACGTTTTTGATGGATATGGATGCCAAAGTTGGTCTTGCCCGGGCGGGTAACCGTGATGATGATGAAACGCGCTTTGAAGAAAAAGGTCTAAGCTTTCATCAGAAAGTGCGTGATGCCTTTTTAAAGCTTGCCCACATGAATGAAAATCGCTTTGTGATTGTTGATGCAACCAAGACAACATCAGAGATAGCAGACATTATACGCAATAAGGTTGCAACGTTGGTGGCCATGAAGGACGCTGGATAAATGGCTGAAGAAACCAAGTCCAATCCCCTGACGCGGCTGGATCCAAGCAGCATGTTCGGTCATGCTGATTTTAAAACGGCATTGGCGTCGGCGCGCTCTTCGAAACGGATACATCACGCATGGCTACTCACGGGGCCTAATGGTATTGGCAAAGCCGGTATGGCCTATATGGCGGCGGCCTGGTTGCTGTCTGACGCCGAACCAGCTGCATCACTATTCGGCGATGTGCCAGCAGATTTTTCGCTTGATCTTAACGATCCTGGCACCAAACAGGTGCTAAATGGTGCGCATCCCGATTTTATGGCGATTTATCCACGCGAGGAAGACAATAAATCCGGACAGATTAAAATTGATCAGATCAGAGCCATGCATCCTTTTATGATGCATAAACCGGGGCGTGGGAAAATGCGCGTTGCGGTTATAGATTCTATGGATGAAATTAATCGTAATGGCGCAAACGCCATGCTTAAATTACTTGAAGAACCGCCAGAAAATACAATCATCTTTCTGATATCATCTCGTCCGGGCCGTTTACCACCAACAATATTGTCACGCTGTCGGCAGTTTCGCATGCAGCGACTTAGTCAGGATAATTGCCGCAAAGCCCTTACATCGATTTGGCCTGACGCTGATGCAAACCATATAAATCTTCTTGTTGGGCTTTGTGATGGGGCGCCTGGACGCGCGGTATCTCTTGCGCAAAGCGGTGCTGCTGATTGTTATCAGGCTGTTTGTGCTTTAATGGCATCTCAAAAGCTTGATATTGCCGCCTTATCGACTTTATGTGGCAAATGGGGCAAGGGCGGCGGCGTAGGGCGTGAAACGCGGGAAGGGGCCGTTTATCTGCTAGAACGCCTCCTTTCAAAGGCTGCGCGCCATAAAGCCAGTTCATCGTCTGAAGATATAGGTGGCTTTGAAGCACCTGTGTTGCACTTACTGTCTGAGCGGCATTCGGTCTCGCATTTGGCCGAATTGCATCGTGATTTTGTAACCGCCGCTGCACCAGCTGAAGCCTTATATCTTGATTTTCCACATTTTTTACTGCGCCAAATTACGCAAATGCACCAGAAACAGTTGCTCTGATAGCTATTATAGGGCTATTCCACTGATATGGTTTTGCTTTGATATAACCAAAACAATAAACCCACATGACAGGCTTAGATGATGTCCAAGAAGTTTTATATTACAACGCCAATTTATTATGTGAATGACAAGCCACATATTGGTCATGCCTATACAACACTTGCCTGTGATGTCATGGCGCGATTCAAACGCCTTGATGGATTTGAGGTAAAGTTTCTGACAGGTACTGACGAGCATGGTCAAAAGGTTGAAAAAGCGGCACAGGTAGCTGGCACATCACCTCAAGAATTTACCAATGCGGTGAGCCAGAATTTCCGTGATCTAACGACACAATTGAATTTTTCAAATGATGATTTTATTCGGACTACCGAAGAACGTCATAAATTAGCGTGCCAGCAATTATGGCGCATTTTGCTGGATAAAGGTTATATCAGGCTTGATACTTATGCAGGCTGGTATGCTGTGCGTGATGAGGCCTTTTATACAAAGGATGAAATTGTCGATGGCAAAGCGCCGTCAGGTGCGCCAGTTGAGTGGGTAGAAGAGCCATCATATTTCTTTGATTTATCAAAGTTTCAGGACAAATTGCTGGCTTTTTATGAAGCCAATCCTGATTTTGTTGCCCCTGCAAGCCGTTTTAATGAAGTGAAAAGCTTTGTTAAAGGGGGCTTGCGCGATCTTTCTGTGAGCCGTGCCAGCTTCAAATGGGGCGTACCCGTGCCAGATGATGATGCGCATGTTATGTATGTATGGCTTGATGCCTTAACCAATTATATTACCGCAACTGGTTGGCCAGTTGATGGCGCATTTGGTAATGCTGAAACATATGAAAAGCTTTGGCCAGCTGATTTGCATATGGTTGGCAAGGATATCTTGCGGTTTCATGCTGTCTATTGGCCAGCGTTTCTTATGGCAGCTGATCTGCCTTTGCCAAAACGTGTTTTTGCACATGGCTGGTGGACAAATGAAGGTCAGAAAATTTCAAAATCACTTGGTAATGTCATTGATCCAGTAGCTTTATCCGAAATATATGGCCTAGATCAAACGCGCTATTTCCTGATGCGCGAAGTGCCATTTGGTAAGGATGGTGATTTTTCCGTGCAGGCGATGATACAACGGATGAATAGTGATCTTGCAAATGATCTAGGCAATCTAAGCCAGCGGGTTATTTCCATGATTTTCAAAAATTGTGAGGGCGTGATGCCCGCTTTGCCTGTCTCCCCATCACCTGAAGATAACGCCATATTGACAGCTTGCGATGCGTTGCTGGATCAGGTGCGCATTCATATTGATCAGCAAAGCTTCCATGAAGCTCTGAGGTCTATATGGGATGTTATCGCCGCGGCTAATCGCTATGTCGATAGTCAGGCACCATGGGGTTTGAAAAAGACTGATCCTGCGCGCATGCAAGAGGTCTTGGCGGTGCTGGCCGAAATTATCCGTCAATTTGCTATTCTGACACAGCCATTCATGCCGCAATCAACGGCAAAAATTCTGGATCAACTTGGTGTTGATGAAAAAGCACGCGGTTTTGATACGCTTGCGGGCCAGGTACGACTTGCAACTGGTCATGTAATTGGCAAACCAGAGCCTGTATTCCCACGTTTTGTCGAAGAAGAGCCAGCCTAATGACTGTAAACCCAGCCATCATTGATAGCCACGCACATCTTGACTATCCCCAATTTGCCGATGAGCTGCCGCAGATCATTGCGCGGGCAGGGGATGCCGGCGTTGAGCGGATTATAAGCATTGGCGTGAAGCTCAGTACGGCTGATGCGCCGCGTAAAATTGCCGAAAGCTATGATAATGTCTGGTTCAGTGTTGGTGTTCATCCGCATGAAGCAGGACGTGAAGCCGATGCTTGCAATCTTGATGCGTTTCTTGACTTGGCCACGCATCCGAAATGCGTCGCAATCGGCGAGGCCGGGCTGGATTATTTTTATGATCATGCGCCTCGTGATTTACAGGCTCAAAGTTTCCGCACACAAATAAAAGCGGCCCGTCAACTTGACTTGCCTATTATTGTGCATGCGCGCGATGCTGATAGTGATATGGCTGATATCATTGAAGATGAAATGAATAAAGGCGTCTTTCGCGGTGTCTTGCATTGTTTTAGTTCAGGAGCTGAATTAGCGCAGCGTGCTGTTGATATCGGATTCTATGTCAGTTTTTCAGGAATTTTGACATTTAATAAATCAGACGAGCTTCGTGCCATAGCGGCTGAAATACCAGCTGACCGGCTGCTGGTTGAAACGGATGCCCCATTCTTAGCACCAATGCCACATCGTGGTAAAACAAATGAACCGGCTTATACAGCGCATACGCTTGCAAGATTGGCTGATATACGCGGCCAGACAATAAATAAGATGGCCGCGCAGACCTATGAAAACACGCTCCAGCTTTTTAACAGGATGACGTAAGTATGAAAGTGACGATGCTTGGCTGTGGAACGTCTGTTGGAGTACCTGCGCTTGGTAATGCTGGTTGGGGTGCCTGTGACCCGACAGATCCTCGTAATCGTCGTCAACGCTGTGCGATGCTCATTCAGAAAGACGACACAACCATTCTTGTTGATGCTGGCCCAGATATTCGGAACCAGCTTTTGCCACATATGCTGAAAAAAATCGATGCGGTTTTGATTACACATACGCATTCCGACCATGTGGCCGGACTTGATGATTTGCGTGCTTTTTACTGGCCTGACCGAAATATCATTCCACTGTATGCGACGGCATCTAGTCGTACAGACATCGTCAACCGGTTTCCCTATCTGTTTACCAAGAACCCAAAATCACCTTCCTATTTTGTGCCCCCGATGGATGTAACCGAAATTAAAGCTGGCCAGACTTTGAATTTTGGTTCGATCAACATTGATGTATTGCATCAGGAGCATGGGAACATATCGTCGCTTGGTTTTGTGTTTAACGGCAAGTTTGGCTATTCGACCGATGTGATCGATATGCCCGAAGAAAGTTTTGCCAAATTACGCGATCTTGATTTGTGGATTGTTGAGGCTTTACGGCCGGAGCCACATTCATCCCATAGTCATTATGAAAATACCTTCGCGTGGATTGAAGCAATGAAGCCAAAGCACGCTGTGCTCACACATCTCGGTCTAGAGGCTGATTACGCAGAACTGGCTGAATTATGTCCAGCTCATGTCGAGCCAGGCGTTGATGGACTTAGTTTCACACTGGATTAATTTGTGGTTTCGTCACACCCATCTTTACGCATAATATAAATTATGCGACAAAATCTAAATATTCTATATCATCATAATGAGCCCAATTAAAAGAATCCGATATAGAAGCCTCTCCTCGATCTAAGATAGGCCCTTCACAAGACCACCGATGTTAAAGCTCAATATCTATCAAGGTTAGACCTGCGTTCAGCAAAACTTGGATGTGAAGAAAAATAGCTGCCACCATCGCAGTTACCATTACATTCAGATTCTATCTTATCGAATAAAATAGATATTTTTTGCGGATCAAGTCCAAGCCGTCGCATATCCTCTGCGCCTTGCTCATCGGCCTCAAGCTCAAACGCGCGTGAGAATTTGGCAAGAACCAGACCGCCCCCAATAGATGCTAATTCTTCTAACACACTGTCATCAGCGCCAAATATGACAGCCGCACCAGTTGTGAGTAACGCGCTTCTTGTTATGTAGCGCATAGCATGCCGCTTGGTTACATGTGCAATCTCATGCGCTAGAATAGCTGTTATGAGATCATCATCATCTGCAAATTCGACCATTTCATCCAATAAGACGATTATATTACCTGGCAAGGCAAACGCATTAGGCCCAATTGTTGGTGCTGAACGAAAGACCAACTTAATGGTGCTGTTATTTCCTGTCTGTAACGCCAATAAGGCTTCAAACCTTTCTTCTAGTCTTTGTTTTGTTTCTTTTTCTAACATACTGCTATTAAACAATAATAAATCAAGCTGTGCTAGGGTCGTTTCGCCTATGATCTGTTCATGTTTTGGTGAAATAAGGCGGGCAGCGAAATCACCAGCTGGCTCGATGGATAACCGAAATCCATATAGAATCCCGACAATAAGCAACAGCACAACAAGCATGCCCTTTGGGCTAACCTGTTCAAATTTGTGCATGATATGCCATCGCGATGCTGATGGTGGCAGATAGGGGGCTAGTTCATCTGGAATAGTGTCTGTTGGAAAATGGAGCACATTGCCATCTGTCAGCGTAAACCGCCTGTCTGCACCTGCCATTGGTGCGCTCACATGTGCAATTTCGACCGCATAAGGCACACCCCCATCTTGAACCGCGAGATAGAGTGTTCCTGTCTCTTGGTCTGGCTCATTGATGAGCAAAGCTGCCTTGCTGCGGCTGGTGGAGTTTTTAAAGGTGATCGTGCCTAGGATTTGCATATCTAGAATTGTAACTCTATTCCACCTGCATCACTAGCCGCATCACCGATCGAATGCCCTGCCCGTGATTGACTATCGACAAAGCTGTCAATGTTATCTGATGGTCGTAATTGTGTTGATTCTACTAGATAGCGATAGCGGCGCACCTGCGCCCATGGCCATAGAAGCCCAAACGATAATATGACGGCCAGGCTATTAGATATCATAATCCAGGCTAGTTTACCTCCAGACAGTTCAGAGCGGAATTTGACACCACCTTGCAGTTTCAGTGCATTGACCATAATGTTACGCGTCGAAGCGTGATAAAATGCCGCTGTGGCATAAAAAATAGCCAGAAACAGCAAAGGGATGAAATAGAGGGAATACCTAACAATTTGAGATGTCTCCAGCGTGGTCAAAAGTATAAAATTATCAAAAATAGAGAATGTCATCTGATTACCTAATGCCACAAAAACCAGCCCAACAGACATAATAAACACGATTATCAGCATCACAATAAAGGCGAATATGGTTTGGATGGCGGCACCATAGAAAGGCCCTATTTCAAGTCTGGCGTCAAAGGAAGCTTGGCCAAAGCGATAGTTATTAACGATATATTGCCGCGCTTTGCATGACATTAATGGAATAAGCAACCCCAAAGATAAAATGCCAATAATAGGAAATAGAAAAAAGTACCAGGCTGCGCCAAAATACCCACCCTTCCAGTCAAAGCGTACATCACGCCATGCTAGATTACGCGCATTGAAATATATGGATTTGTTAAGTGCCCAAGGATAAATGAATACAAAAATGACGCTGAGCCCTTCTTGTATATAGGGCAAGCCTTCTGCAAAATATGGTGTTACGTAGAAAATCAGGAGCGCGAAAAGCACCAAAATCCATCCTTTGAATAAAGCAAACCCAGTAGCCAGATAATCTATGCCGTTATCCAAAACTCGGGTATTTCCATAGAAAAAACGGCGATTACGCACCCGCGCCCATGGTATCCAAACGCCCAGCGTCACCAGAGACAGCAAAATATTGACAAAATGGATGCCAAATAACTGCCTAGCTGTTCCGGTGAAAGCCAAGCGGCTAAAGCGGTTAACTTTAACGGTGCCCTGCCCCTTTAGCTGTCCGGTATTAGCGCCGCCTTCAAAGTTATTAGATGCTGATAGATCGGATCCTTTGTCGCCAGTGGATGATGGCGTAATGCTTACGAAGGGGTTGCTTGGGGTTGTGGGCATTAAACTCTCGTTTGTTATGGATATGATGGAATGTGAGTGTGAGGTTAGAAGGCCAAGGTCTGCGCAACAAGATGAAGCACTGCTGTTCTCTATAGTCTAATCGCTTTTTCCTTTTCAGCCAAATATCTGAATAGATCACTTAGATGTGAAGCGTCGTAAACGTTTATTTAATGGATGAAATGCTAATAAAGAGAAATGAGCAGAGCTGAAACGAAACCAAACTTGTTAAAGGGAAAATCATGCAAACGCTGAAAGTCACATTTTTTAAGACGCTAAATGTCAAATCAAAGACACGATCAGTATTGATGAACTATCAAGCTGCTCCTGAATTAGTCACATCAATCAGCGACAAAATGCGTCCGGATGAATTATTTGCTTGTTTTCAAGACTCTTCAGGGTCTGTGATTGCCCTTGATAGGGATGGTGTTTCTGTGTCGGTATAGCTTTTTCTCCCTGGGGCTATCCGCACAAAAAACCCCCGGCCTTGATGTCAAGGTCGGGGGTTGATCCATGTTCACTTGGAAATGGATGGTGAGCGCGACAGGATTCGAACCTGTGACCCAGTGATTAAAAGTCACTTGCTCTACCAACTGAGCTACGCGCCCGATAAACCTTTGGTAATATGCGATTTATCTTCGAAACTATGTCATGTGACTATTAATACCCAAAGTCACATGCCCTTAATTACCTAAGTTCTGAATCCGTGTCTAGCCCTTTTTTGACCGTGTCGATGACTTTATTTTTTCCAGCGTTGATAACGGTTTGCGTGTGTTTTGCGTGTCGCTAAATTATAGGCTTTTTGACCACTGGTTAGGTCAAGTGATGTTGTTTCAAAAGTGCCATTTTGGCCTTATTTTGGCCTAGTGACTAACAATTAGACCATCTTGAGTGCTTGTTCTCTGGTTTCGTCATTGCGCCTGATCCACCCTTTTCCGAAGTGTTCGAAGGTGCTTAAAGACCTATAGAATTGGTCGCGATAGACAGCCATTCGATTAATGATACTGACGCTATCGGTATCTTTGACTAGAGCAAGAGTCTTAGAGCCAATAGCCCCATCTTCAACAGCTCCTACAGCCTTCTGGAGAGCCTTTGCCGCTCTTCCTGTTCCAGAGTTGACCGCCCAGTCAAAGACCGCCCAATCGACTCCTGAAGGCAATTCATGGCATTTGCATTTGTTCCAATATCGATCCTTATAGATAGGCTCAACATCAGCTCGTGTGAGATTACGCATCCCCTGCTCGTCTAATCGGATGCCGTGATAATCGTTGTAGGTTCTTTGGGTTATTCCTAAGTTGGTCATCCCTCCCGGATCGTGTTTAGAATTAACGTATCCGCCTTCGTGTTCTAGGAGCATCGACAAGCATTTGTCGAAATTAGCTTTCATTCGGTTTTGCCTCGCTTGTTGTTCTGTAGTTCTGTCTTGGATGTTCAACATGTCTATTTCTTGAACATCTGGGTTAGCTTCTGGACACCAAAGCTAGCGGCGAATACGACCCCAACGGCTGTCTTGTAGAAGTCCGGCATTGTCTCAAGAGCCATGAAGCCCCGCTCGACGATGTCTTCGTTTCCAGTGAATGCCAAAATCAGGGGAATGCTAACCAGACCAGTAAGCCATTCGTCCTTGAGTGAACTGTTTGAATTCTTGGCTTGCTCAATATTCCATTCTTGTTCGCCAGCCGCGACTCTCTGAGCCACAGCAACTTTTGCCTTCTGTGTCTCAACCTTGCCTTCCATCCATGTGCCAGCAAGGGATGCGACTGCGCTTATTATAGGGATCATTCTAAAGCATCCTTTATTGATTTGAGTGTGTCTTTAAGGCTCATGCCTTTGGGTCTTGGGTCGTACTTACATTTGTATTGCCTCTGGCAACCCAGATAGACTTCAGATGTGTGGGACTCTTGGGTGTTGTTTGCTCCGGTGTAGAAGCAAATCAGACCAGACTTTCCGACTCGTTCCTGTACCGCTAGGCGGCAAGTGGTCATCTTTGGTTCGTCGGCTTTAGCCTGATGAGCCATAAGGATTGATATCAGTCCATAAAGTGCGGCAGCCCCTGCCCCAACGGTCAAAGTCCAAGCAATGATTTCCATGAACTTCTGTCGCTTCTCGCGCTGTTTGTAGAGTGTTTCCTGACGCTTCTTTCGGATAGAAGCTTCTGTGGCAATCAGGTCTTGCCATGCCTGACGACCAATTGTGAATTCAATCCAAGTCTTCAGTTCGTCGCGTTGTGCTTGTGCTTGACGTTTGTTTGCAAAAGCTTCAATGGCTTCCTGTTCAACTGACTTGTTATTGAATAGCTTCTTGAACAGAGGTGGGTTCTTGGCTTCTTTTTCTGCTTGTTCGACATCAGACAGAGCTGACATCCATCGGCTTAGATCAGACGCCATAGACTCAATGTCACGCCCAATCGAAAAGCCCTTTTTAAGTGCGTTAAACGCAAGCGTCGCTGACGCCATTGTCAATGGTTCCATAGCGGCTCCTAGCGGGTGTAAATGGTAACGTCGTCGGAATTCACGCGAGCTGGTATGCACTGCGCGAAGACATGCCGATCATTCAGTTGATGTGTGTGATAGTGATGATGGTGATGTTGGTGATTGAGGCGTTTTGCGTACCAGCGACAAACCTCAAGCGAATTGAAGTATTCCGTCGATATCGTCTCTGCCCCGACCATAGTGACCAGAGCGAAGACGAACTGAACCATCTAGCGACGTTTGTCTTGGGTATATGGTTGGTTAAGGTTTTTCCAAATGCGAATGGTGACCAATACGACAGCTCCCGCCGCCGCAACTAGTCCAAGCCAGTCGGTCATAACCACGACCCACATAGGGGCGGTTATGCCACCAGCCGCGACCAAAAGGTCGGTATCTGGTTTGGCCATATTATTCAGGCTTCGGGTTGGCGGCTTTAATCTCAGCAACTTTAGCTTGCCAAGCATCTAGGCCATTCTCAGTGATAAACTCGATTTGCTCAGAATGAGTGCCGTAAGCTGTTAGCCTTGCCACTAACCAATCAGCAACAACGCTTTCCTCAAAAGTATCTTCTGCTTCAACTATCGTTTTATCGCCAATACTAAGCCAATCAACAGAAACATCAGCATCTGACTTTGGAGCAAAGTCTTTGACCATCTGCTCAAAGTGCGACTTTGTTGTTGTGCTGTTGATGTCAAGTTCAGCCCAAGAACCATCTGGGTATTCGATTGTTGCTTTAGAGCCATCTCTGGCTGTTATCTTATAATCCATTAGGCTGTCCCTCCTAGAACAGTTCCGTTCTGGGTCAATGTCACAAAAGACAGACCCCTTATGTATTTGCCAGCCGCACCACCAGATGAACCACCTGATCCACCTGATCCACCAGAACCATTAGTTCGGTTTCCGTTTGCACCTGTGTTGCCTGTAGCACCAGAATTTCCACTGCCGCCAGAAGCACCGTAACCCCCGCCAGAACCGCCAGTTCCACCAGTTCCACCAGTTCCACCAGTTCCAGCATTAGTTCCTCCGCCAGCACCACCCGATCCACCAGAACCTGATGATCCGCCAGCTAAAGCGTGGTTATAGCCTTGGCCTCGACCACCAGCACCACCGCCACCGCCTGATCCACCAGCACCACCGTTTGTGTTGCTAGTAGATGATGATGATCTGTTAAAGCGAATAGTAATTGTCTGGGTGTTCCAATAAGGATTAAAAGTCATACTCTCGCCCGGATTTACTGCATAAGTAGAAGACTGACTTACCCAGTTTCTCCATCCACCTCGCCAGTAAAATTCTGCCGTTCCAGCATGACGATCCATAGAGTACGAGCCACTTGGGGCTACTACATTAAAATGAGTTCCGTGGGGTGAGTATGGCCCTGATGTGCTAGTGAAGTTGCTTGTTGTAGTGTATGAACCACCACCGCCTGTGCCACCTGATCCGCCACTGCCGCCAGCTCCACCTCCACCACCACCAGCACGGATCGTTCCGTTGTTGATGAGTATGCAAGCAGTTGTGGCTTCAAAAGCGTCACCGCCAGCCCCACCATTAGCAGAGCCTCCATAGCCAGATAACGTACCGTTGTTAGTGATAGTGATTGTGCCAGCACCCGAAGAGTTGATCTGCAAGGCTTCTTCACTTGTGCTTGTTGCGCCTAACTCAACGCCAGAATTGATGACGATTTCTTTTGGATAATTAACTCCAAAGTCACTACCGAATATAGACGATGCGTTCTGGTTAGTTGCACCAGATGTGTATGTCTTGCGAAAGGCTTTGGCTGTACTTCTAAAGTTTGTAAAGTTGACCGCACCTGATGTGGGTACAGATGCGGCTAGATTTGTTGCCGTGTTGTTTCCAGCCTTGGCTCTTATGTTTGAGCCACCACGGTACAACTGTGAGAAAGAGATCGAAGATGATCCACCAACGAACTCTGTTCGCAGATCAGAGAAACTGACTGCGCCACTTGCCGCTATAGCCATTATGGTGATCCAAAGGCTGTAATGTCATTTGCTGATGTCACTGCGCCATTGCTAGCTAGTTTGAACACAGTTGTTCCGTTGTACTGAAAGTCTAGGTCATTACCATCCAGAACGATTGCCCATTTACTTGAACCAAACTTGACTGATTGAGAACCCATTTCTATTGGCTTGTTCACAGTTACCTTGGCTGTATCAACCCTCAACACTTCGCGTGTTTCAGAGTCGTCTATGAACCTAAAAGCTGTCCACGGTTGAACTGTGTCTATGTCCTCGCCGCTTGCCATTTCGTTGTCGAAATTAACGGCTCGCGTTCCATATGTGACATCTAGTTGACGGTTCACATCTGTGTCTTTCAATCGTACTTGAGGAGCCGCGTTTGTAAGTGTTACTGCGCCAGTAAAAGTTGCGCCAGATAACATAGCCGCACCAGCCGATGTTACGTTTGCTGTATCTGTTACATCTGCTGATGCTTCAATGCCGTCTAGCTTGGTGTGGTCAGCATCAGTAAAGTCATTGGCTGTTTGTGAGGTAATAGTAACTGTGTTGTTTGACGTGTCATATGTAGCACCACTGAAAGTCAGCGTGTTTCCATCAGCTATACTTTCAGAGTTGCTCCCATCACTGACAGTCCAACCTGAGTACCCACTAGGCATATTGCTAAAGTTGTTTGCATTAAGGTAATAACTACCTTCCTGACCATCAAGCAAATCAGCGTCCAGACCAGACGATGCTCCATCTACAGTTTTGACTGCGGTAAGTATCTCACTGGCTGTCTGGTCTGCCGTGGCACTTGCTTCGATACCGTCCAGTTTAGTGTGATCAGCATCTGTAAATGCGTTTGTATCACTGTTGCTTTCATAAGCTGTCTTAATCTGAGCCGCAGTCTGGTCAGCCGTAGCTGAAGCCTCAATGCCATCCAGCTTTGCACCATCCACAGATAGATCACGTCCATCAACAGTCTGACTTCCGCTAAATGTGATGTTGCCAGTTAGACCACCGCCTGAGAGCGGTAAGAAGCCAGACCCAGCCGTCACGCCCTGCTCCCAAGCAGAACCAGTGTACACCTTTAGTGTGTTTGATCCTGTATTATAGAACAGATCGCCTTCATCATTATTAGACGATGGGTCAGATGATCCAATTCTGTACTTGTCAGCAAAGTCGTTAACTGAAGTCAGGTTTGACGCAACTGTGTTCACGTTGCTAATCGACCCACTCACATTAGACATTGCTGTCACATTGGCTGAAGTGCCAAGCAAGCCCATAGCCGTGATGTTTGCTGATGTACCAAGCAATCCTATTTCGGTTTCCTTACCAGCTACTGCACCAATATCAGTTGCATCAGCCGCAACGCTTGATACTGCCGAAGCTATCCCTGCCGTTGTCGTAATGTTTGATGCGATCCCAGCTAGTGTATTCATGTTCGTTACATTGGATGATGTGCCTAGCGTGTTCATGTCACTCACAACATCACTTGTTCCAAGTGTATTCATGTCTGAAACAGCGTCTGATGTCCCAAGCAAGTCCATTTGCGATACACGGTCAGCAAGTGCGTCCATGTCAGCTACGATTGCGCTTGTGCCTAATGTATTCATATCAGCCACTGCATCACTTGTTCCAAGCAAAGCCATTTGTGATACGCGATCAGCTAGTGCACCCATATCAGCTACGATTGCGCTTGTGCCTAGCGTGTTCATATCAGCAATAGCATCTGACGTACCTAGAAGACCAACTTGGGTTGCTTTCCCAGCTACTGCGGTCACATCACTAGCGATATTCGCTACTGCTGTAGTGTTTGCCGCGTTTTGATTAGCTGTGACAGCCGAAGCCGCCGCATTGGTTTCAGATGTTGCCGCCGCGTTTTTGTGACTTAAAGCAGTGTCACGAGCCGCTTGGGCTACAATTTGTGCTGTAGTGGCGGCAGAAGCTGAAGCCGCCGCCGCATCTACAGATGTTTGTATTGTGTTCTGTGTGCTTGCCGTGGTTCCGGTAGCACCAAAGAATGATGTATCTGCCATGTTTTCTTACTCTTCATCATATCTGTAGCTGGGAAGAACGGATTGAGTTCCGCCTTGCAATTCTTGGTCGTTTGCCTGTTCTTGGATTTCAGTCAGGAACTGATTGAACTTCTGTTCGAATAGTTCAGCACGTTGATCTAGGTAGTAGTCTGAGGCGTAGGTTAAGCCAGCGTAAATCACCAAATCTGATGCCGCTTTGGTAAGGGCGTTGAAATCACTATCAGCCGACAAAGACGGAAACTCGCCGTGATAATATAGAACCAGTGTTCCATCAGTTGGCTGGGGATACAGATGTATCTTTTCTGCTTGTCTAGCGAAGTAGATAGGTTTTCCGCTGTGGTTGTTGTCGTTTAATTCACGAAACCGTCGCATCGATACACGCTCCAGTTCATTGGAGCTGTGATACAGACTGATGATTTCTAGGAAATCAGATGGGAGCGTCATGGTTGCTGTTTGACTGCTTATAGCAATCTCAAGCACACGTTCAGACATTGGAGTTCGTAGCTGCCGCTGAATTCTGGCGATCCCTTGATCGATGAAACGAGTAGTCAAATCAGATGTGATATCGCTTCTATTAAGCACATCTTGGAAATGGGTTTTTAGGTCGCCATAGTTCATTGTTTATACCTTCGACTTTGGTTTCTTTTTGGCAGTCTTAGCGGCTTGTCGGAAAGCGGCGTCAGTTGGACGACCTTTCGTTCCGGGTGGCCTTGGTTTCTTTCCGTACATGCTGTTAGACCCTCTTCTCTGTTGTCAGGAAGGCTTCTAGGTTTTCAGCCTTCAGTTTCTTTACGATTTCAGCGGCTGTGTGTTCGCCGCTCATGATGTTGAAGCCTTCGCGCATCCATTTATCGACAATGACGACGGGAATGGATGCCACAGACATGAAGTCATCTTCACGTTTCTGGGCATTCGCATGACGCTGTTCTGCGAGGCTATCTAGAAAATATTGTGGAATGTCTTGGGTGCTTTGCTGGAATAATCCGTCAGCATCGTGCCCAAAGGCGGTTGTGACGCCTGTTAGATTGAGTTTGTCACTCAAGCGTTTCTCCTTATGTAATTGGTGTTAAAGACGTGAGGGGCAATGGGAAGGAGAGCAAAATCCATTGTTGCTCCCCTCACGCCTAATCAGTCAGCCTTTAAGCAAGGCCAGTGATCATTGCTGATCCGCTTTGATTGAGGTGCTGAAGGCCACCCTCGTAAACACAGAAGTGTTTGTCGGAGTCGCCTGTCTTGCTCAACAGTGTGCGTGATACAGGACGCAATACTGCTGACCGCCACATGGATGGATCGAGCAAGAATGCGTGGGTTGTCAACTGATGGCGGTTAAGTACCACCTTCAAAGTACCGTATGGATTGATCATCACATCAACGGCGTTTACCAGTGTGGTTGTACCGTCGTTGAAGTTACGAGTCCGTCCAGACGAGCCTGTAAAGCCAGCCACGATTTCTGAGTCGCTTGGCTTGATCATGAACACAGATACATCTGCACCAGCGGTGTATGCCGCTTGGTGAGCATCCAGAAGTTTGGCTTCTGTCATTGCATCTGTTGAGTTGCTTCCTGCGTCAACCGAATTGCCTGAAGCAATCAATTGTGTCGCAGATGCCATTTCGCGAGCTGTAGAGGCGTTGCCGTCTACTTTTGCATTGTCTTGGCCGACATATGCAAATTCGATGTCTCGCTTCAGCTCTTTGAGAGCCTTACCTAGTTGGTCATTGTTGTTCGTCTGTGGTCGTTAATCACAGACCGTCTTTCGACAGCTCATGGTTTCCCATGAGATCAGACTATCTCATCACTGCTATTTGCGGTGTTGTGCGCTTCCACCTGACTTCAGGTGTACTTCCTTTCGGAATAGTCGTTGCTCGTTCCCTTTTGGGCTTCGATCAGGATTGCCCACAGCCTAGCTGTTTGGGGTTTCCCTGAGTTCACACAATTTATACTACGCTACCAGTAGGAACGCAGTTTCTTTGGCACGGCCAAAAGTTTTTATGGCGTCCGCTGTTGCTGATACTTGGAAGGCTTTGGTCAGAATTTGGGTTGTACCAGTACGCATGGTTGTTGGTGACAGAGTTGCCATTGATGGGTCTGCACCTTCGACGGCTTTGTTGTCCGCCGCACTTGCGAGGGTATCTTCCATGTATTCGTACACACGATCTGAAACCTTAGTAGGTTTGATCATGGTGTACATGGGACAATCCGACGGAGTGATATTCGAAATGATGTCGCTGACGTCTTCAGCGGCTCCGATGGTGTTGTATGAAGTAAAAGTGGCCATTGAGTATATTCCTCTCTATTGGCTGTTGGGTTCTATGTTGCTTCCCAACGAGAAAGAATTACGTTTGCGATATCATCGGTGTCTCGACTGCTTCGAAGTGCCTCTTGCTGTTTAGCAAGATTGGCTTTTCTCCGAATGGCCTCATTAGGTGGTGACTTCTTTGATCGAAGCACCTTCTTCTGAGCGGTCTTCTTTTTCACTGTTGCTACCTTTTTCCCCTGATCAAACAGGCGACTTTTGTTCAAAATCATGATCACATTAGGATCAACGATTTGGTTCACATTGTCTTCTGGAAGCCCTTGTGAGATTGCATATTGACGAATGTCGGAATACATCTCGTTGCTCCAGTCAGGAATTTGGTCTTGAAGAACCTTCACGCATTCTTTTGCGGCTTCATTGACAGCGGCTTGCTGTTGTTTCTGTAGCTCACCAAAGTAGGTGTCAGCTTCTTCATTCAGGAATTGAAGGTCTTGGAAGGCTTCCGTAGCTTCTTTGCGAAGTTGAGCAAAGTCTTCCGTAGACATCGATTTGGATGCCACGAGCATATCCACGTCTGCATATGGTTTGTAGCGGTCTTGAGCCTTCTTGAGCATTTGATCAAAAAAGACTTGGGACTTTGATATAGCATCGTCAGCTTCTTTACGTTTTGAAGCGACTTCTTGAGACTTGCGGGTGAGGCTAGCTTCAACGCCGTACAAACGTTTAAGACTTTTGATAGATGCCCGTTGGACTTCACCTTCGACCAGAATTTCGATTTCAGCGTCTTCATCAATAACGTAATCGTCATAATCAGCTTCGTCGGTATCTTCTTCATCTTCAGTTTGGTCATCATTTTCGGGGTCTTCATCAGTTTCATCAGTTTCTTCGGCTGTTGCTTCCTCTTCGCCCTCATCGTCGATAGTCTCTTCTTCGACTTCTGAGGTTGCCTCTTCGCTGTCTTCAGATAGCTTTTCAGCGTCATCCCAACGCGCCAAGATGGCGTCTTCCACGTTATCCATTGTTAGGATAACTGGTTCGGTTGAGGTGTTGTTTTGGACGTCATTCATGGTGGTCCTATTCTTCCTCTTGATTGTTGTCATCTTCGGTCTTGGTGATTATCTCGTCCTTGATTGAGACACGCTGTTGTAGTGTCTGGACGATATCGACCAATGCCCGATAGTGGTGGTAGCAACGCTCCCTTTCATCAACATCGTTTGAATTTGTGCTGGTGAATGTTTGGAAACTTGCTTCCACAAGGTTGTTGATTGTTGAATTAAAGATGTCGCTCTTGAGTAGCTGTTCTGCGGCTACACCTTGAGCGATCATCTTTTCTTGTTGGTCTTCTGTATTCATTTTCTCTCCTTAGATTTCTTATCCGGTTGGGCTTGCTATCCCACGGACATCATCAGTGCGCTGAAGAACCTGTAGTTCAGCTTCGTCAATGCGCTGTTTGTGTGTGAACTGCTCTTCCTTCAAATCCATATTGTCGGACTGGAGAGCATGACTTGCTGTTGCTTTCTCGCGTTCAAGTTCTAGCTTGGCGAAGGCAACTGCTTGATCTGTAGTTGCTTTGGTTTCTGCAACTGCGGTTTGACGCTCTTGAAGTTCCATTTGCTTCATAGCCATCTGAGCTTGCATTTCTGCGGCTGGGTCTGGCTGTGGGGGCTGGAGCATCTGTGGTGGCGTCAGGAACTCTTCGACATTCAATATGCCTTGTTGTTCCAGAATTTTCTTGAGCATCGCAAAGCGATTTTCCATGCCGTACATTGGCTGGATATTCGGGTCTTGGCTGAAGAGCGTATGGAGTGCCAGCATCTTCTGGGCTTCTGCATCCTGTTCGCCATACCCTAGTTTCAGCTCAACCATCACGTCCCTTTTGTCTGACCAAGAACGTGGATCAACTTCAACATATGCGCCAGATATCTCAACAATCTTTTGTTGGTCTTCGTTTTCCACGACAAGTCGATAGATTTCATGGAATAGCGATTTGACGAATTGGGCAAAGTGTCGTGCCAGTATCTTCTGGCGTTGCTGACTCATGGTGGCTAATTGCTCAACCATAGCCGCACTGTTTTGCTTTGAGATTGCGTCTTTGTTCAGTCCCTGAGACAAGCGTGATACGCCTGTATTGTCTTCCAAGTCCTGATCAAGTTGCTGAAGCGTCTGGAACACGAATGGGTTCAGTGGAGCTTGTGGCATTGCTGAGATGGCGTCCGGACGTGATACATTGACCAGTCCGCCTACCCGATTGTCGATCAACTCTCGTGGGTTTGAAAGTCCACCTTTGACCACCATGTATCTTGGATTGTTGGTGATCATGGCGTGATCTAGAATTGAGCGTGTAAGGACAGTTCGGGCGTTTTGGGTCGCGCACAGTTTCTCCGCAAAGTTTGAACCATAGAAAGCATGTGGGATAGGCAATGGGCAAAAGGTCACGAATGGACGTCTTTTCACTTCTTCAATGTCCAATAGAACGTTTCCGGCCTTTGTCACTTTATGAAGTTTGGCTATTCCGCTGCCCTCAACATCAAGCATGATATAAGCCTCATAGCAGAGGATATGCCTTACTTGATCTTGATATCCGTGGCTTGAGAAACCTCTATTTTCACTGACACCATCGTGTCTAGCTAGGATTTCGGGGTCGGTTTCCATTTCGACATCTTCATGGTCACCAATGTCGTCAAGCTTGTCTGAGTCTGGGTACATCTCGCGCAATTCGCTTAAAGTCTTGCGTGTTCTATGGGCTGAGAATGTACTTTCTTCCAAAGATTTGCATTGGGCTTCGACGATCAGCTCTTCTGGTGGGATGGTCTCAATGACAACTTGTGATGTGTCTCTTGTCACACCTATTGTGCCGGACACCATTCCCACATCGTCAGTGGAGCTGTCTATAAGATCGACATCGTCTTGAGCCAATAGCATATCAAGCTGGTCTTGAGTGATGGACTCAAACTCTTCTTCGTCGATTTCTTCACTCTGGCTCCAGAATACTTTTGCACATCCTACTCTGGCCATAAGGCCGTCATGGATGACTGTCGAAAACACATTGAAACCGTCATTCTGACGGAACAACACGAAGTCTGTATAATTTGAGCATACAGCGGCCAATTGGACGTCTTCTGGTCCTTGTGGGGCAAACTTAACTATGCGGTTTCCAGCGGCGAAGGTCTCAAGAAGTGCCGCTTGCATCGACTGGACAGCATTATAGACATCCTGAGATACATACTTTGAGTTTCCGTCGTGAGCTGGCTTTGGCAGTTTGGCCTGATAGTAATCCTGAACTTTCTTGCGTTCTCTGGATAGCTGGCTGTCGTAGTATCCAACCGAAGTCTTGATATTATCCTCAACCAGCTTGATGATTTCGCTATCATCTAGCTTTTGATATTCTTTTGTCATTTGGTCATACCATTTCAATGTATAATTCGGCTGGAGTTTCGACTGGTTCCCACGCTCCCTCATGCACATGATTGGCAAGGGCAAGAGCCATCACACAGTCATCAAAGCAACTGGCTTCGGCCTCCATCGCGCCTGTTTCGGTGACGATGTAGGTAAGCATTTCGCGGATTGTGACTTTGTCGTTCAATTCGATTTCGCCTTCACGCATAGCGGCGCGAAGCTGATCGATGATCAATGGCTTGGTCTTGGCTGTTGTGGTGAAGCCTAACTTGACTGTTTCTCTGTCAGTCAGTTTGTCTATCTGTGTTTCTAGGTAAGCATTTGGGTATGCCATATCCTTGATCAATCTTGTGCATGTCAGTATTCCGTGGCTGTTGTTTTCGACAATGATGAATGCTTCGTTGAAGAATTCACCCAACGCTTTAAGGACTTCTGCGAAATAGTCGGGATGGACATGGCCTCGCCATGTTGCAACTTGTCGCTTTTTAGAGTCCAAGACTTGTGCGACGGAATAGTCTCCATTGCGGAGACCCATAGAGCTATCTGCGCCAATGACATAGTTCTCTCCTTCGTCGTGATTGATGTAGGTAGTCAGCTCCCCTCGTCTGTTGTTGACAAACTCGCCATCTTCCAATGCAAGTCGTTCTTTGACGTCTTTTGTATTTGTCAGGCATTCTTGAAGCTGTTCCGGATTAAACACTGGGCGTCCAGTATTAAGGAACGCGGACTCTGGCTCTGCCGGATATTCCTGATTGAAAAGATCGATGCCGTTCTGGGCTATCTTCCGTCTTCTGAACATTAGCTGTTCATCATCGAGGTCGTATTTGTCGATCAGGTCTTCTTCTTCAGGAGTCCGTTCAAAGTTGTCAGTTACTGGTTCACGGTATTCGGGGTCGGTAAACCACGGAATGAAGACTGGGATGAAACCATTGGTGCCTTCACAAGCACCCTTCCATAAATCAAAGTAAATGCCAGTCACACCATTGGCCGTGCTTTCCACAAAGATAGCAGTGCCTTTGGTGTTTGGTACTGCTTGAGTAAGACCGTTCCAAATGTCCAATGCTGTCGATTTTGGCCAAAAGGCTAGTTCAGACGCATGGACGTGAGTAAGCGTTTCACCTCTACCCACGCTGTCACCACCCGCTGTCGCAACGACATAGCTGGAGTCCAAAACATCAAAAGACAGCTCTCGTCTGCTTGAGTATTTGGTGTGCGGCCTAAGTATTTCGGGACAGTGTTCATGATACCTCTTGGTCATGTCAAAAAGTGCACGAGTTGAGTCAGCGTGGTGTGTAATGACCATCGCCTTTTTGGCTTTTTGTTGTGAAACTGAATGATAAAGAAAGCCACCAGTGTAGGTGGATAGTCCTTGTTGACGAGCTTTCAGAATGATGACACGAACCTTGCCTTCAGTCTGGATTTGCTTTGCCACCGCATCATCGAGGATTTTCTGCGCCGCGTTTAATTTGAGCGGGGCAACTTTACCTTCTTTGGTGCGGATTTTAAGTGCGGATTTTGCATAGAAAGGAAACTCTTCAAACAGGCGTTTTCTAACTGCCTGTAGTTTCTTGTCCATCATCCTCTAGGAGACTGCTAAGAAATTCTTCAGCTTTGCCTATGCTGACTTCTGATTTGGCTACTGGCTTCTGCTTCGTAAAGTCTAAGACTAGACGAGCCGCCGCTAACCTTTCTCGCGTCTCTCCAGGAACACGCATGACTTCAACCGCTGTGGTCAAAGCCTCTTTAGCGTATCCATCTTCGATACCGTATTTCTCTGTCATTATATTCACCACTTTTTCTGCTTCCTTTTTTGCCGCATCACGAATTGGTTCGATCTGATGCTTCCTAAATCCGTCGGGGACACCTTTGGGGCGTCCGCCGTTCTTGCGTGGTTTTGTTGACCACTGCTTTCTGAGTTCCCGACCTTCTGGTGTTTCCATCAAGGTCGAGAAATAGTTTTTCTTTGGTGCTTTATGTGGAGCCTCACCCTGACCAACTTTTGTCGGTGATTTGGCTCTAGCTTTACGCTGACTGGTCACGTTGCTTATCCTTCTGTTGTCTAGCTACACGCTCGACATATGGCAAAAGGTGCTTCTCTGCCAATTCAGGCTTTCGCAATGATTGTTCAGCATTTGTCACAATTTCTAGGGCAGCCTCAACTGGTCGCTGTCCAAGATTGGAGCTAAGATCAGTCAGTGCATTCTGGAGAACCGCTTTATCAGATAGAGCGATTGAATTGTTGTCGTTGACTTCCTTGCGAAGTCTTTCCAAAACCTTCCGGTTTTCTTCAATGCCTTTTCTGACTTTCTGATCAACGTCAGATGTCACTTCTTCAGTTTGCTGACGAACTGGTTCAGCAACCCTTTTATCTGATAGTCGTTGATCACTATCGACCAACTGGTTCACAGCTCTGATCAATGGTGAAAGCATGTCGTTGGTGACTGCACCGCCAGTGTCTATGCTGATACGATATTCTTTGATCGCTCTTGTGACGGCTGGGTTAGCTGTCTGGCGTTCAATAATATTGATGATGTCAGCGACGCCTCTTTTGTCCAAGCCTGTTGCTTGTTGCATTGTATCCTGAGGCGAATTAGGCGTGGGCTGGGCGTTAGCTTGGTTTAATCGTCTGTTTTCTTGCTCACGATTAGTTCTATTTGCTAAGTCCTGTTTTTGCTTCTGTTCAGCTAGCGCAATGTTTCCGGCTATCACAGACGGTCTTTTTGGACTGTTGATACCCTGATTGCGTTGGTTGTCTCTGATAAACTTAGCAACCCGACTTCTGCGTCCGGTCATTGCATCAATGCCTCGTCCGCCTAATACAGCGGCGACTTGAGGTATTGCTGACAAACCGCCAGTGCCTATAGCCGCTCCAGCCGATCCAGCTCCAATCAATGGTGCTACGATGTTTCTTGAGTTGCTATATCCTGAATTGTTCTCAAATGGGTTGAGTACGTCAGTGACGCGAGAAACGCCGCCCTTCAGTCCAGCATTGTGGACTCTGGTCATCTCGTTTGTCTTGCGAAGCAAAGCTAGAAGCTGTTGTCCTTCGGCTGTGTTACCAACCAAGTCTTCTACAGCCTTCATATCTTTTGATCCGACTGTGTTCTTGGTCTTGTTTCTGCCTTTACGGAAAGCGGCATTTGCAAAGGTCTTGTCCATGCGGACAGCGTCTGGGTCTGTATCAGTTAGATTGAGTTGCTTTTTGAGTGCGTCAATCAGGGTCTTCATCTGTTCGGTATAATTGACATGGACGGAGTCGATTGCGCCTCTAGCACCTTCTGTTGATGATGGATCGACGTCATTAAGATCAAATCCGTCAGCTTCAACAACCGTGTTGAGATCGCGAGCAAAGTCTGCCGCCGCATCTCCATCTTGTGGAGTAGCTGAGTCAGGCACTGTTTTCTTAGCTAGATTGACTGTGCCTTTGACTGTATCTGCTCCGGCACGAAGACCAGTACCAGCTCCAGCTCCGCCGACAAATCCCTGAAGAGTTTGATCAGCGGCTTCAGCCGTATCAAAGCCAGCTTCTGTTCCAACACTTTCACCAGCATATTGTAATGGGTTTTGTATTGCTTCAGTTGTGGCTTCTTTTACGCCAGCTTTCAGTGGTTTGGTCACAACATTTCCGGCAGATTTGCCGAAGATACCTTTTGCGCCTAATCTTTCAGCGGTTGCAATCCCTGCTGATGCGACAGACGCAAATGCAATGTCTGAAGGATTAACTGGACGTCCGCCATCATTCTCTGCTCGCTTTTGGGCGATAGGTGCAATGTATGACAGGAAGTAAGAAGGTGCGCTGACAAGTGCGGCACCCATATCCGGCAAAGAAGTGATAGCTCCCTCACCCATGAAGGCCAGAATGTTTTCCGCTGTTGGGTTTTCCTTAACGGTATCCCACGGAACTTTTGGAGTATAATTCAGCTCATTCTGTTTTTCCTGAATGAACTTGGATGCGTTGGCAAATTCATCACCGCTGAAGCCAAATGGGTTTTCAGTGTAACCTTCGTTTTTTGCTTCTTCGTTAGAAACAAATCTGGGCATCGTTGTCAGATCACTAAGCTGAAAACCTTTCTGATTGTTTCCAACAAGTAAACTTGGGTCTTCGATACCAGTTGCGGCTTCTACAAGTGTTTGAGGCAAATCGACCAGACCCTTGCCTATGCGGAGTGCGCTGTTTGCCATTCCTGTAAGTAGGCTATCGTCCTTTGGGTTCATTGCATCGTTGATAATAGTGGCTATGCGCTTGGCGTCTTCAGTGTTACCAGCGGCATCTGCTTTTTCAAGCGCGGCCATTAGCTGGCTCATTTCAATAGTGGCCATGCGTTAAGCTCCTGTCTTCTATTTGTACTTGTTGAGCAAGTCCTGTTGTGCATCAGTAATTGGTACGGCAGCTGCATTTGGACTCACTGAACCACCACTTGAACCCTGCCTTGAAGGCAGTTGGTTGATAGCGGCTAGGTTGTTTCTGACTGTTCGTATTGCTTCAATTCTCTGATCGATCCAGCGTTCCCACAGACCGTCATCGTCAGTCATCTTAGGAGCTGGCTGTGCGAAGATTTCCATCTCTTTGTTTGAGATTGCACCTTTGGTCTGTGCGATCCTCAACAACAAATCGTCTACACGCAGACGTTCCAGAAGCAAACGTTTTGCGGCTTTATCGCTATCACCGACTGTTCTGTCCCAGAATGAGCCTATTGTGCCTTGCACCAATCCGGTCAATCCGGGTTGCCCTGCGCCAAAGAAGCCAGATGCTTTTTCAAAGTTATCCAGTGTCTCGTCATATTTGGAGACTTGCATGATAGCTTCATTAGTATCTGCGGCATTTGTGGCACTGGCATCTAAAGACCTGTCATAGGCTTCTAGTGCCATAGTTCGATTGTAATCTTGAATGTCGCCAAAGGTGTTTGTTCCAGCATTCAATGCCGCCATACCACCATCGCGAGATGCGCCTAATATATTGCCACCAATCCTGATCATAGCTTCATTCAGTCCGATTTTATCAGATGGCATGGCCATCATGCTTTTGTCACGACGGTTTCCAGTTATAGGACCTGAATATGCAGATACAGTCTGGAGACCAGCATCTAGGATTGGTTCTCTGACAAATGGTTCTTGAACCTGATTTGTGTTTATATCGCTAGCATTTGCTGTACCAACTACGGCATTGCCAATGCGAGATATAATAGATGGTGAGTTGTCAGAGACGGTTCCACTTGGTGTGTTTGAAGCCCTCGATAAAATAGCGGTTGGGTTATTTGAAGGCTGTGACGCCACTGCATTTTGTCTAGTGGACAGAATTGGCAAAGGGGTTTCAACTTGATTGGTTGTGACTGGCTGATTTCTTGTAGTCATGTCCAAAGCTGGCTGGGTTGAAGCATTTGTCTTATTAAAGCCAGAGACAGCGTCAAAGTATTCCGCCGGAACGCCTCTTCGCTTTGCATCAGCGATCTGCGCTTCGCTATATCCAAGCTGACGCATCAAGCCATAGCCATCGTTGTTCATGGTCATTTCGTTATTTCCTGTTTGTGCTGTCTGAAGAAAAGAAGCCGCTCTTGAGATATAGTCGCGAGTTTCTTTGGGCAGTTTGCTTATGTCAGAACCTTCAGATATCCAGTTTTTCGCATTATCAGGTCCCCAATTGTAGGCGACCATTTGCTCCAATGGAGTCCTGAACTGATGGTGATTTGTATATCCGGTGATGTATTTGCCAGCTAGTTGTCTAGCTTTTGTTGGGTCTTGTACATCTTCGACGGATATGTTGCGGGGCATACCGTAACCCATATCGTGAAGGTTCTTACGCAAGAATTGCATAGTCCCGATAGCGTCTTTTTTGCTAACTGCGACCCTAGCTTTGTCAGGACTTAAATGTCCTGTTTCAGAAAACTGGATCGCATCCAGAAGTATGGGCATTGGTATCGATGAGTCATTAAGGATACCGAGGTTGCTCATGATCAGTAATAACTCGACACGCCAACTGTAGGCGTTGGGTTGAATGAATTATAGTAGCCAGTATTAGGATCGACAAAGCCAGTAGCTGGTTTTGTGAACATATCTGCGAAACCCTTTCCAAGACCAAATCCAGCCATTGCACCACCCATAGTGGCTGTATATGGGTTGTTATAGTTTGGTGCTTGGTTACTGGACTGAGGCGCACGTCCTAAAATCTTGGTGTTGTAGTCGCCATATTTATTCATGGCAAAATCACGATCACGAACAAACGCATCACGTTCAGCATCAAGGAAGCCTTGTTGGTTAGTCTGGAACGCATTGCCTGACTTTGTAAGCATGTCTCCAATCTGACCGCCCATACCGAAGCCAATACCATAGGTATTCTTCAATCCAGCATTGGCATTCATCATGTTGTTGATGTCGGAATTGTTAGAGCTAATGTATCGATCAACCAGACCTTTGTAGACATCAGCACCAACATCAGCACGACGGTCATCATATGATCTTTGGGCAATGGCCTCTGCGACACCAGCTCTTGATGATCTAGTATTGCCTGAACCAGAAGCCGCCATGTTTATTCCGGGCATAGTCTGTTCATTCAGTTGTCTTGTGCTGTCCCGCATAGCCGCATCGATTAGGGATGATGCTTGAGGTGAGCTTGTCGCATATCCGATTGCATTATCTAATGTCGGACCAGCCGCACGGTCATATATTCTTCCAAAGTTTGATCCAAAGCCGCCCCCTGCTCCCATAAAGCCTTGAGCATTACCCATTCGATCACGACCAAACTGGGTCATGTAGTCAAAGCCTTCTCTGGCTACTGGGTTCATTCCGGCAAATGTTGAGCCGCTATAGGCACCGATACCAAGGGCATTATTCAGAGCGTCTGTTCCACCTGAATACATATCTTTGATGTATGGGCGAGCATCTTCGTAGGCGCGAGCGTTCATCATTGTGGCGTAATTTTGAGCCGCCGCATCACGTTTTGACGCTTTGTTGCCCATCATGCCGCCAATTACTGGTCCAGCTATGGCCGCTATTGTTCCGATATCCATGTTGTTATTTTCCTATGTTTTAGACAGCAACCCAAGCTGTGCCGTTGTAGACAACCAGACCATTGTAACCGTTGTTGAGAGGGTTCCACGGACTGACTGCATAACGCACCATGCCTTTGACTGGGTTTGCTGGTGGGGCTTCGGCTACTTGGATAGAGGCGTCGCCTACCGTGCTTAGTGATTGTTCTATTCGTCTAAACTCTTCTTGGATGTAAAGACGGACGCCATTCTCTAGTTCTGGATACTGGCGTCGTGTATATTTGGTGATGAGTTGATTAGTTTTGTCTGACAGAGCCATTATCTAGCTCCTGTCGCCGTGATATCCAGATCAAATCCTGACAGTTCAAAGTCTTTGTAATCATCGCTAGCCAGAGTCAGTTTGTAGCTCAAATATCTACCCGCTGCCCTAGTGTCGATTTTATGATCCGTGGCTATATCGTAAGTCACGGCTGATCCGTAGGTCACGTTTCCACTTGGGATATCGCTTGCACCGAAGTTGAATGTCAGTGTGGTGTCTGATGTATTCGTCGTGTCAGCCTGTGGGAAGAGCCTTGTCACAACGACATAATTTGATGCGGCTGATCCAGCCTCGTCCAGATCAATGCCAGTGCGTTCTAGCAATGGAGCTTTGGTGGCTTCGGTATCTAGTTGGAAAGTAAGACGCCCAGCATCAGATAGATCGACACCATATAGCTTGTCGCTAGTGATACCGTCTGTTGTGTCGTCCTCGCCTACCATTAAGGTGTGGCGATCAAAGTTATCTTCCTGATCGTAGTATGAGCCGCCGACAAGGGCATAAGTCAGCCCAGTGGCGTTAGCATACGTCGTTACAGAATTGACATTCGCTGTCGTGCCACCCGATACATTAGGCAAGTCCATGAATGACCATGTGCTGTTCTTATAATTAAAGACAGCCGCACGATTACATCTGTCGGCATTTGGAAAAGCGACATATTGATCACCACTTTGATAGCAGAAGTAGATTTCGTTCAGCGTTTCGTTGTGCTGGACAAAGAACCTATTAGCGTTCTGATGGTTCAAACCTTGGTAAATGAAGTTTTTCACCCGCTCATCGCATATGGATTGCTTGGATGTTCCATCGTGGACATAGATGTCCCGATTGCCGAAACAGAAATGCTTCCCTTCGACTTCGACAACACAGTTTTGATTAATTAGTCCGGCGTCGGAAAACAAAGGTCTGAAGTTGAATATGAATGTGCCGCCAACGAACTCCATAAGGAATACTTCAGACTGGCTGTAGATTATGAAGTTGGAGCCTAATGGTTGTCCGTCAACGATTTCAGTTTGCATCTGCACCAGATCGTTGAAACCAGCAGATTTCGTTGTATCGGTAGCATCCCAGCTATCCGGGATCGTGTTGGCTGTGACTATGTTCGACCACCTCACCCGATTTGGGTAATTGGTTGAACCTTCAGTCATGTTCAGACCAAGTAGGAAATCACCAAAGCTTCTTAGGCTAGCTGTACGCCAGTTGGCATCCCAGTTCGTAAGGTCAGCAAAGTTTGTACCGCCGCTGTCTCTATATACAGGAACGCGATCTAGTCGATTGAGATAGACGACATCAGCAAGAGAGGTGCCAGTGAATGGGCGTGGGTCGCTCGATGCTGATATGGAACCAGATCGATTGTTGGTTGAACCGTTTGCATATTCGTGGATCGCAAATGCGTCAGATATAAGTAAGACGGTATCGTAGCCAGTGGCTGACGTGACTCCGTATGTGAAACGTGGGTCAAAACCTAGACTGGCTTTGACTGTTCTGAATACAGGTGCCCGACTGGCTTTAGCTTCATCGAACCTGACATTGATGCCAGTTGAATAAGCGTTAATCGGCAAATTATATGGGGCAAGGTCAGTGATGACGCCAGATGAACCTAGATCACGGATGGGGATAATGCTCATATTTCAAAGCCCCCGATGACTGTACATCTGTAATCGATGCTGTCCCAGTCTCCGTCCTTGGGCATTGAGTCATAGAACATCTGCATTTTCACACATTCTTTTTCTGTGCGGAAAAATTCGACTTCCTGATTTACGCAAACATCTGCGGAACAGACAGTCAGGAGTAGAGTCCAGACAATTGTCATAGGATACTCCTTTGTTATGTCTTGATGATGTAGTTTAGAATAATGGTTGGCTGTACGTTGTTATGGGCTGTGCCTGAACCGACAGAGCCTGAAGTTCCTGAGACTGTATATGTTGCTGGGTTTCCTGATGAAGTAACAGAAACAAGTCCAGATACATTGTTTGGCTGTGTGTTGTTCTCTCCAACAGGAATACTGATAGTACCACCACCGCCATGCGTGTGTGCTGGTAGTTCAGCTTCAGATAGCGTGTGGCTCTCTGAGCCGCCTGTCGCACCTAAAGTATCGCCGTTGATTGGTGATGTAAGTCGGTTGGCTGAACCACCTCCGCCCATGTCATCTTGACCAGCGATTGTTCTTCCGCGTAGGTCGGGGACGTTGAACGAATTGGTTCCATCACCAGCACCGTATGTTGTGCCAATTGCTTGGAATAGGTCAGCGTAGGTTGTTCTTGATATGGCTTGACCATACATCATCAGCCACCCAGTTGGGGCGGTGTTGCCGCCATATGGCATAACCATACCAGCGAAGAAACCAGTGCCGCCTACAGCCCCTGAAGCCAGCTTTGCGGCTGTTATGGAACCATCCGCGATAGCGGCAGTATCTACCGCATTGTCTGCTAGTTCACTGGCGGTGACAGCATTGGTAGCAATGTTGGAAGCAGTGATATTCAGATTGCTTTCCATGTAGGTTTTTACGTCAGACATCGCGGTCTGAACCATTGTTCCGTTGTCGTTTACTACAACCCTGTCAGCATCAACCAGAGTGGTTGAAGTGGCTGAAGTTGATCCGTCACAAGCCGTATTAATTTCCGTGTGCGTCGCATTGACTGCGCCAGCTACTGATGGGAATGAGGATTTGACGGTAGATTTGATTAAGCGCAAATGGTCATCTGCTTGACTGATGCCATCAGTTGCCACTGGGTTATTGGCGTTGAGGCTATCTATATAGACTCCGGTTTCTAGTGCCATGAGGATAGGTTCCTTTGGGTTTCGTGGGCGGGACTCTGCGTTGAAAGGTCAGACAACAACAACAACAAGACCAACCCTTTAACCACTTTTTGAAATTGGATTAGATTTTGACCCACTGGGGGTCGTTTTTGGCCGTATGGAACCAAAATTCTTGGGTCAAATAACGTAAGTGACTGATATGTATGGATATCGATGCTGGCAAAAGGGCAAGTGATATGAGATCACGATGCCAAACATGGGCAGCATTAGATGACATTAGCCAGTCGTCAGAAATTTATTGGAATGAGGTCGGATTTCTTCGTTACAAATCGGGACATGCTTGAAAAGACTTTTGCGGCACATGTCCAAGATACTTCGTTACAAATCTGGACGTGTATGTAAGCATCGAACCTTGAGTTAACCTTTCCTCGTCAACAAAGGCATAAGACATGAATGATCAATCTTTCGACCCAAGTAGACTAGCGATCACTAACGGCCTGTCGTCCGGCTATCGGAAAAAGACACGCAATGTACAAGTGAAAATCTTGGTGTCACTTATGTCTTTAGTGACTTTGGTCTACCTTATTTCAAGTCATATATTATAGTCATCGAAATCGGTATTCAGGGTGTCCATAGTTCCCTTAGGTAGGCAGTCGTGGAAATCGTATGTTTACCGACTATTGATTAATATGAATAAAAAACATATGTTCAGGATGTAAGTCCACCGATGTGCACGTTGAGTGGAAAACGCTTAAATGAGGGCGAAAGCCCTTAGAGGGTGAGAGTAACAGTCTATAGTGACTGTTTTCTCGCCCTCACTTATTTCCAGCTAGATTTTCCCTATCTTCCTGTCTGACCAATTCCATTGCACGTTTGTGTAAATCTAGGAAATAACTTATCGGATACTTCTTACTGTTTCTTTGCTCACTTTTATAACCAAGTTTCTTTAGTTTTGATAACAGTCTGCTGTCACCGATGTCCCATGCAGTCGGAATAAAGATTTCACCATTATAAGTTTCGTAATCACTCAAGCCTAACGCGACAGTCATTTCAAAACCATGTTCATCCTTTGCATTGCGGTACACTGTGGCCTCAACCATGTTTCTGAGTGGCTTACCGTTTTTATAATGCTGGTCGTGGACGGCCATAATAAGCTTTGAACTTTTACTCATGTTGATGCCGCAACGTACAGCTAGTGTCGCATCTGTGTGGGTTGGGATGTGCTTATATCTACTTTCAATCACAGCCATGCCAACAACCAGATATGAACGTTTTCCAGCGTTGATTAATTCATCAATTCTGTCTGAAACCATTTCCGCCCATTCTTCTTGTTGTAAGCGTTTGTCTTCTGGTATTCCGGCATTGTATCTTTCGGTCTCTTCATACTTCTCCTCAAGATCAGCTAACTCTTGGTTCTTGCCCATAGCAAATCTTCTGATCTTGTTGTCTAAAATAGACTTTGGTTCTGTATCTTCATAATTGACTAATGGATTAAGCTCACCAGCTTCAAGAGAACCGTCGTTCAAAGTAACTTCAACGAATTCGCCATCATCATTTGCAAACATATAGATAGGCAAATTCCCAAACGTCATCAGCTTGCGGTTCATACTTCTATTTAAGACATCTTTTGCTTTTACGCCCGACACTGTTGGCCTAGAAGCATTGGCGTTGTACTTCCAACGTCGGACGTCCCCTTTAGGATAGAAGACAACAAGGTCATCATCTTCTTCGTTCCAATCAAGTTCAAAACCAGCGGGTAATTCTATCCAATTGTAGTTTTCAACATCTTTGATTGGATGCTCTGTAAGAAACAAGGTCTCATTATTACCATTAGCGGCTTCGCGTCTTACCTTATAATGATCATACATTCTTTTGAATTCTGGGTCTGCCTTACGTCCTTCTATGTAGGCATCCCTCCCTTCAGGTCTCCAAGGTCTGATTTCGTTGTTGAAAAATAGAACAAGTTCATCATCAGTCGGTGTCAGTAACTGAATTTCCATTGCTTGTTCGCTTACCACACCATCAAGGAGAGTCAGCCTTTCAGCTCTGGCACTTAATTTTGCCGCTAGTTCTGGTTGTGTCTCTATTTCGATCAGACTTTTGTATGAAATCAAAAAGTCCAAGTCTTCTTGGTCGTGAATTGTGATGTCGATGAAACGGATATCTTTTGTATGATCTTCGTCGTTGATTAATGCCCAAACAGGCTGTCTCAGCATCAAGTCCAACTTGTCAGCTATGAGCTTGCGGTAATAGATATGCTTTGGAAATGCAAAGTAGATGGTGGCTTCAGAAGTGACAACCTTGATTGTTCCGTTGTCATCTTCAACAAATGACTGAAGTGTACCCAAGACACGCCATTCGAACCCTTGTTCAATCAGTGGCGGGAGGCTTTCAAAATCCTTTTTGTCCTGTGGGTACGTTTCACGCTCTTGAGGCGTTCTGCCACGTTCGTTTTTCCACAAGACATAACGTCTATATGAGTCAGTGAAATCTTTGTCCGTGTTCAGCATCTTACGAAATTGCGTGTATCCCATGTCTTCAATACGCTTTTCGAAATTCAACTGCGTCTTCATAACTTCCAGTTCAGCGGCGTCGGCTTCGGCTTTTTGCTTTGCTCTTCTTAGAGCAAGCCTAGCGTCCATCAATGACTCAACTGCTTGATCATCGCCTTCTTTAGGCCATCCGGCTGATAAGCCATCATCAAGGAATACGTCTGTGAACCAATCTTTTCGTGAATATACGCCATCGCTGAAATTACCAACGCTGGAACGGTAGACAACATCGTGACCAACCAGCTCCTGAAGTTTTGTTAGAAACTCTGGGCTTCGCATGTATTTGACGTGATTGATCGATACGGAGTCGCCGTCTTCATTGATGATGTTGTAGTAGTTGCCGACAACTTGAACTTCGACAAGCTTACCAAAGGGCGTATATGTGAACTGCATGAAAAGCCTTCTTTGATTGAACTGGCATCATCATAATAGTTAGCAACCAAATGCGTAAGAGCAAAACTACAGAAAAAAAAGCCCTACCAGATACTATCGATCCAGTAGGGCTTGAGTATTCAAACAGACATCAATGCTCTCCAAGACACTGGGAACAATCGTTCACAATGCTCGTTGATACCGTTTGCTATGATTTGGGTTTCTTCTTGTGTATGCGGGTCAAGGCGTTGCTTGCATATTCTGCCGAAGGCATGAAGCGAACCTGACCAGAACCATTCAGTCATCATGGTTTGTGGCAGAATTACACGAGCCATCTCTGGGGCTACACCCGCATCGATAAGCGATTTGTAATTCTTGAAGGCCAGTAGGTTGGTTTGTTCCAAGATCATCTTGGCTGTATTCTGGTCATCTATTTCACCAGAAGAGCCTTGCTTGCTGTCTTGGGGTCTTCCTCGCCAGACAGTCGGATTGTAGAATTCAGGATCACTATCGACATATCGACGTGATACTTCGTTCCAAGACAATCCAACCTGATGTTTGACGAGCTGTCGCGCAACAAAGATTGGGGCTTTGATGCGGAACTGAAGAAAAGCATGGGCGAATGGTGACCAGTGGTTGTGCTTGGCCAGATATCCGATCAGCTTTTCGTCTTTGTCATCGAGGTCTTCGCTTTCCTTTGCGAAAGACACACGAGCGGCATTCACAACGGTGAGGTCGGAACCCATGTGTTCGATCAGATTAACGTCCATATCTCAACAGCTCCTCCCTGTCATCACCCTCTTCATCGGGGTCAAAATACGTATGGTGAGGTGTATTAGCACCGCAACAAGTGCACTCCGTCCAATCGGTCTGTTTGATCAATGTGCTGTTTTTGACCGCTGTAAATATTTGTTCTCGGCACATAAGTGATTTCTGATCGCCGCAATCGGGGCAAGGATACGTCATCAGCCGCACTCCTTCTGCCCACTTTCTGGGTCGATGAAGCAAGCTTCAGCCTTTGGTTGATTGTCGTTGTCGGCTGGTTTCACCTCATTCAGAATGCCGTATCTTAATCCGGCAGCCCTAAAGGTTGTGATGCCTTTGCACCCTGACAGCCACGCTTTCATGTATAGGTTTTTGAAATCGTCGTAGGAAACATCATCGCCAACATTGCATGTCTTTGAACATGCGCTGTCCACATATTGCTGTGCCATAGCCAAGACAGACAGATGCTCTTCAGCCGATATTTCGTTGGCTGTCCGGCCTGATACACCTTGTGTGAAGGCATAGTCTTCCACACGTTCAATCTGGTGACCGTCGAACTGTTGGATTGTCCGGTCATAGTAAAGACTGAATGGTGGCTCAATCCCAGAGCTGACGTTGTCAGCCGTAAGCGAGATCGTTCCAGTTGGAGCTATCGAAGTCAGGTGTGAGTTTCTAATGCCATAGGCACCAATCTTTTCCTGAATGTCTTTTGGTAGCTGTTGGATGAATTCGCCTTGAGGATACTTCACTGGGTCGAAAAGCGGGAAAGCCCCCTTCTCATGTGCCAGATCAGCCGATGTATCATAAGCATAATCGCGCAGAGCCTTCAGTGTGGTTTCGGTAAAATCCATGAACTCTGGTGATCCATATGGAAGACCAAGCATCTCGCCAGCATTGGCTAGTGCAGTCACACCAAGACCCATGCGTCTTTTGGCTTTTGCTTCTGCTTCCTGTTCTGGAAGCGGGTATATGGTGCGGTCAATGACGTTGTCCATTGCACGAACCACTGTGCGGATGTCAGCCTCAAACTGGTCAAGGTTGAACATCTTTTCTTCCATGTTGACGTATTTGACTAGGTTGAAAGACCCAAGCAAACATGCGCCATAGGCTGGCAATGGTTGTTCACCGCATGGATTGGTAGCTTCAATTGTCTCGCAATACCAAAGATTGTTCAGTCGGTTGATTTGATCGATGAACAGAACCCCTGGTTCAGCCCAATCCCATGTAGAACGCATGACCATGTCCCATAATGCTTCTGGATCGACTTCCTTGTAGGTTCGACCATCGTACTTGAGTGGGAATGGTTTGCCTTGCTGTAGGTGCATCATGAATTCATCAGTCACACCTATGCTGATGTTGAAACCAGTCAGCTTGTCAGAGTTGTGCTTTGCAGTCAGGAACTGCTCGATGTCTGGATGGTCAATTCTGAGGACACCCATCTGTGCCCCACGTCTGTGACCGGAGCTGGCTATGGTCTGACATACGCTGTCAAAGATACCCATGAAGCTGACTGGTCCTGATGACTTGCTTTCAAGGCTTTTGATCCTGTCGCCTCGTGGCCGTAAACGTGAGAAATCGTATCCTATGCCGCCGCCGCGCCGCATGGTTTCTGCGGCTTCCGTTGCTCGTTGCATGATACTTTCCATTGAGTCACCAATGACACCGCTGACAAAGCAGTTAAAAGCTGTTGTCTGTCTTGCGGCTCCCATTGCATTCTGTACTCGTCCGGCTGGTAAAAAGCGCATATTCCGAAGGACATCCTTGAAGTCTTCGAAATGCTCTGAACTATCCTTCAGGCTGTCCGCTATACGCACGATTTTTGAATAGAAGTCTTCGCCAGTCTGACGATATTTGATGGTGTCTATCTCTTCCGATAATGGAAGCGAAGGACCGTAGTGTTGATTGTGCTTTTTGCTACTCATTGATTTCCTTCTCTATGGTCAGTTTGATTGCTATGCCAATGCGCTGTGCAATCTGGGGCAATATCGAATTGCCCAGACCCTTCAGTCGATTGGTTCTGTCTTTAACGCCCACAGCTATGCGGGGAATGTCTAAAGGCTCGTCCATCCACGCGGATACCCCATCAGATAGTGTTCCACCCAGTCTGGGTTCAGTTGACCCTGACCCTTCATAGGGTTGTCCGTGTGCTGTACAGCTACGTCCAGCGTGTCCATTGAGACCTTGCCATTCCGTATCCGTCCGCCCCTGTAGCCGCCTTTGTGGTCTCTGGTTGTCGGTGTTGGCCACGTCTGTGACTTGGCTACCTGAACCCTCAAGCTGTCTCTCGTAGGCTGATGATCCGTTGTCATTTCCCATTCGGTCACTGTCGCGTGTTTCGCTTCCTGTGCCAGTGGGGTTGGCCACATTCGTGCCTGATCCGCTAGGTTGGCTCCATAGGTCTGTGTGGGATCGGTCTTGCTGATCCGACGTCCATCCGCCCCCAGTTGTCTGGGACCGCCTGTTCCGTCCGTAGTCCGTGGCGTTGCCCAAAGCTCCGGTTCCTTTGCTTTCTGCCAATTCTGGACTGTCTGTTCGTCCACTTGCTCCCGAAGGTTCGATGGTCGTGTTCGACCCTTCCGTGTTGTCGTTGCTTGGCGTTTCAGGGCTTCTTCTGATCTCTGTGGAAGATGATCCATTGTGTTTGGCGTCGCCCACATATCTTGCGACAATCCAGACTCGTCGTCTTTGGTGGGGGGCACCGACGCCTTCAGCTCCAATAACAAACGGTTTTGTGGCGTAGCCTTGAGACTCCAGATCAAGTAAGACCTCGTCGAGACCCAGTGCAATGTGGCCATAAACGTTTTCGCAAACCACCCAAGAGGGTCTTTTGAGTGCAATAATTTGGCTGATGTACGGCCAGATGTGGCGGTCATCTTCTTTGCCTTTTTGGCGTCCAGCAACTGAGAATGGCTGGCAGGGATATCCGGCTGACAGGATGTCGTGGTCGGGGATTTGGCTTGGCTCATTAGCTAGCTCCTTTACGTCGTTGACAATTGGCACATCAGGCCAATGCTTGTTCAAAACCTTTCGACACCATTCGTCAGTGTCGCAAAACATAATGGGCTGAGATAACCCAGCCCATTCGAAGCCTAAACTGAAGCCACCTATCCCGCTTGCGAGGTCGAGGTGTTTCAGCATGATCGCTCCTTCTCTATCTGTTTCTGAAGGTTCGCCAATGCTCGCCAAGCAACTTGACCCCAATCTTCATCAATGACGTGGCGCATCATTGCGTCCAGCTCGTCACCAGATTTGGATCGATCCCAGTGAAGTGTGTCAGGCGTCTGTCCGTGTTGGATGCCGCCTGTCAGTGATACTTTCGCTACAGCCGCTATTGCGTCTGGGAAATATCGAATAAACCCTGTGTATATTGGTATGGATTTTCGTTCTTTTGCGTCTGATGGTAGACGACTGCCTACCTCTGCCTTTGCCTTTCGTTTCATGAATTCTTCATGTCTCATGGTGTCCAAAGTTTGACTTCTCCTTTTTGTTCATCCCAGTCCGACCATCGCAGTATGCGAGCCAGTCTGGCTTGTTGAATTGCATCATCTTTTGTCATCCCAGCTTTCAGGAATGCCTGTTCGACAGCACCCCAACTTGGGTGACTGCCAAGAATAGCTTCAGCTTTTTTGGGACCTATGCCGTGGATGCCTTTGTATCCATCGACTGTGTCGCCAACCATTGTCTGGGTAAGGAAAAACCTATCGGCATCCTGTTCAGTGATTGTCATCCGTTCATCTTTGGTTGGACGATAGAGCTGCCCCGGAATTGTCATCAGGTCTTTGTCATCGCTTACGACGATACACTTGCCGACGTTGTCCGGCATCGTTGATAGAATGCCAAGACAGTCATCTGCCTCAAGCGTACTTTTCTTGAAGGTGCGATATGATTGTTCGACCCATTCGACCAGTGCTTTGTAGCCGACTGGCTTTCGGGTCTTCTTCCTGTTGCTCTTGTATGATGGATCAACGTCTTTGCGGAAGTTTGCGTCTGGGTCTGATAGACAGAAGACGCAATCTTTGACGCCAGTTTGTTCCATGATGCTATCGAGCTGGTGCTTGAAGTTTGCTTTTGCATCGTTCAGGTCAGTCCATAGGCTCCATAAGTCAGAACCCCAGTCCACTTCTACTTCTGCGGACGTGGCTGATTTGAATAGAACGATGTCGGTATCAATCGCCAAAAACATCTTCTATCTCCCTCATCCATGCAAGACCATCTTCAGTGACCAGCCACGCATTGATATGCCGCTGATCATCAAGTCTGGTGGTGAGCAAGCCTTCGCTAGCGGCTATTGCCACGAAGTTGGCTTGTTCCCTTGCTATTGTACTTTTGGTTGTGAAAGGTGATGTCCGTGCGCTTAAAAGCACGTTATAGACAGCCCCGATCTCAACCAGTTGTTCGTCATCAGTGGGTTTCTGCCCAGTTTCGTCCGATGTTGAATTCTGACTCAATTGGGATTTTGAACTTGAAGAACTTTCCCGCTTCTTCCGCCATTCTTCCAGTGATGTGACCGACATTTTCCTCGTCTCCTTTCCTAACTTTGATTTGCACTTCATCGTGCACCCACGCGATAATTTCAGCGTCGATACCTTGAGTTGCTATTTCTGTGTCTATGAGTTCGACCCACTTTTTCGAAAGTAGGGCAGCTGCGGACTGCAAAAGTACATTGAGTTGTGCATGTCCTCTGACAGCCAGTTTTCTACCGTCCAAGCCAACTAGGTGACCACGTTTGGTCACGACTTGCTTGAGCTGGCGAACCAAATCAGCGAATGCTGGGTTAGCTTTCATGAAGTTGTTTCGCAGTGTCCGGCCTTCAGCCGCACCTTTGCCAACCACCTCACCCAAGCGAGCGTCACCACCGCCATAGATCATGCAGTAGATTGCCGTCTTTGCTTGGTCTCTACTGGTCAAACCCATGCTGTGCATGTTCGCCAGATGGATATCAGCATTCAGGATGATGTTGGCATATTTGCCTTGATCCTGAAGCACGTTGGCTAGACACCTCAATTCAACGCCAGACAAGTCTGATCCAACTAGCGAATAGCCTTCTGGGACGCCAAATAGCTCACGGCATTCTTTACCGTAAGGCGCACGAACTGATGGCACTTGGGCGGTATTGAAGTTGAAGTGCGTTGCACGACCAGTCACGGCACCATTTGGATTGATGACGTGACAGAGCGTATTGCCTTCAACTAGACGCAACCATGCGTTATTGCCTTCGGCTAACATGCCTATGCGTTTCTGTAGTAGAAATGACCTAGCCAGCTTCTTGGCTTCTGGATATGGCAATCGGCTTAGAACGCCTTCATCAATTTTGGCGTCGCCTGAATATGTGAATTGCCTTGGTTTCCAATCATACTTGTCCATGAGACAGCGTTGGATATGCTTGCGTGAATTTGGATTGAATGTGATTTCCTTGCACTTGATAAAAGGTTCATCAGCAACATATCCCAGCGTCTTATTGTTACGCTTTGGAATGAAGATTTCCTCTTTTGTCCAAGGTGGAAACAATTCCTTCAGTTCAGACTCTAGCTGTGCTTTTTCACCAGCTAGCTGTCCATATAGTATTCCGGCCTTTTCGACATTGAAATGCCATCCGGCTTTACCTATTCGATGGCAGATTTCAGCCATCTTGTGTTCAAAGTCGATTGCTCTTTGGGAATAGCTATCTGGGTCTAGATGTTTCCAGACAGCATAATTCACGACCACGTCCTGTTCGCAGTAATCCTGCATCCCTTGAGTCCATTCTGACCAATCGGTTTGTTCACCGAAGTCACCTTTGTACTCACCCAGACGATAGCCCCACGCTTTCAGGCTGTGGGAGCCGTAATATTTGCGGGGGAAATCGTCGATGGATAGGATGCGTTCATAATCGTCATTCCGAAGATCAGCCGTGATAAGGCGTGACAGGACTAGAGTGTCTGTCAGTTTGACCCCATCAAGGCTGAAATTTGGATAGACTTTCATGAGTGCTGGAACGTCATGACCAAGAATGTTGTGCCCAATGATTTCAGTAGCTTCAGCCAGCTTCTTCATGCCAGCTTTGATATCATTAGGACCGAAGACCCATGTCTCTTTCGGGTCGTCAGCATTCATCATGGCGATACAGTGGATTTTGGTAAGGTCTTCAAGAAAGCCATTGCTTTCCAAATCCCATACATAACGCACTAGCGGTGGTCGCCGCTGCCCTGAAGTGTTCCACGTTCACTTCGGCTTTTCAGTTTCTGAATATTCATTTCAGCCACTTCAGACAGGCTGTATCCGATTTCGTCTATAAATTGAGACAAGAACCAAAGGATGTCACCGCATTCATACGCAAGGTCAGCCCTTTCTTCTTCAGTCAGATACTGATCGTACATTGAAAAATCGTGATTTCCGGGCATCTGCTTGTCACGCATAAGCTTCTGGAGCTTATTCGCGCACTCACCCGCTTCCCCAAGCATACCCAACAATGGATATATGGAACCGTCGTATCTTGCGGTCTCATTGGCTTCTTCTTGGTATTCATCCATGCTTTTGTCAGGAAAGCCGTCGAAAAACTCGTCAGCGTCAAAGTCGTCGTCTATGTCTAGTAGTGTTCTCATGCACTATCTCCTGTTTGTTGTGCTTCTTCAGTTTCTTCGTCGTCTTCTTCCTGTTCGAACAAATGTGCCAGCTCTTCTTCAACAAGACGTGAAGTGTCCCTGTCATATCTGAGTGTGCCGCTATAGCCAGTAGCACCACAGAAACGGTTCTTGAGGATGTGAAGGTGACGGATGTCAGAGTCTGGTTCATCTGAGTCAACATTCAGGGCAATTACGCCATCTGATAGCTGACCAAGACTTGATGAACCCCTGAGGTGGTTCAGACGTACTGGCTGTCCACCACTTTCGTGCCCAGAGTTTCCATCTGGACGTTTGACATGGCTGACCAAGATCAAGCCAATGTCTAATTCTTGCACCATAGTGCGAAGCTTGGTCATGGCATAATCGATGATCAGGCGTTCTGATCCAAAGCCACTGCTTCCGCCCATTTGGGTGCAAAGCATACTGATGTGATCAAGGAATACCCATTTGATACCCAAGACCTTCGCCATATAGGTGATGCGCTGGCATATCAAATCGACATCAGAACTGCCCCAGTGGTCATAAAGATACACTGGGTTCCGTCCTTCACCGAATAAATCATCGAATGCTTCTATGATTTCGTCGTCGGTAACCTCGCTCCGGTCAACCAGCACATTCTTATTCATGTGCGTTCCGACCAAAGATAAGAGGCTACGCTTGTTTGACTCTTCAAGCATGATAAGACCAACACGCTCACCTTGTTGATGAAGGTGATATGCTATCTCCTTGACGAAGGTGGTTTTTCCAGTCCCGCTTCCGGCAGCAACTAGAAGAATTTCCTTCAGTCTCAAACCACGAAATATTTCGTTCAGATTTGAATATGGATAGGTCACTGATGACGCTTGGTCATCCTCACTGATGACGTCACGATAATCTGTTGCCACCACAATCCCATCAGGACGGTATTCTCGCGCCTGATAGATAGCTTGGATGATTTCGGCTGACTTGCCTTGCAGTAGACATTCATTTGCATCTTTGCACGGTAGATAGGCGATTTTCGCCTTACCTACTGGAAGAGTTGCCGCCGCTTCTTGGGCGGCTTTCTGCCCAACTGAGTCCATATCAAACATGAGGATAACTTCCTCAAACTTGGTTATGAATTCCCAGTTGTTTTTCATGGTCTTAACAGCCGAACTGCATCCTTGAGTTAAGGATACAGTCGCCCACTTATGGCCTTGAACCTGTGATACGGTCATTGCGTCGATTTCGCCTTCGCATATGACCAGCTTCTTGCCAGTCTTATATAAGTGGCTTCCATACAGGGTTGCGGCTTTCGCATCTCCTAGCATGGTGAACTTCTTGGATTTCGTCCGTACTTTCTGTGCTACAGGACGTCCGTTTTCATCTAGATAGGTCGCAACTTGGACAGGCTCACCATTGTGGATAGCTGTCGTATAGTTGAACTTTCGGCATGTCTCTTCCGTCAGTCCACGCGATTTGATCTCGTTGTATTCGCCATCTAGTAGATTTGCGCTAGATGAATTCCGCTTTGGCGTATTCGTATATGATCCGTCCACGTTGTCTCCTTTCTGAAAAGTCTGACAAGAGAAGCACCATCCATGATGTACTTCTTGAGTGGCACTATCGCCATAGACTGCAAGCGCATCCGACGACCCACATTTGGGGCAACTTTCATGTCGGATGAATTCCGTTTGTTCGTCATTTGTGATCTGCATGAATGCTCCTCTTGTTCTGACACTAATTCGCTAACGAGTAGCGAGTGTATTTCTGACCCAGACGGTCACGACGCCATTCACTGATGATGTCGTGTCCTTGTTGTCTGAGGTCAGCAATGCGCCGTGACAGCGACCTGACTCGATACAGATCGTTTGCTTCGACCCATGTCAGCGATCCCACGGACTTGAGGTGGGCTAGTATTTGGCTATTCTGACTCATCTTCGTCTCCTTCATGTTCTTTCAGCCATTCATCTGGAATGACCCGATTGGCATATTGGAAACCGTGCTTTTCGCAGAATTGTGCGTAAGTCGTCGGTGACCCTTTGTACAAACGAGCATTCTGGTTCGAAAATACGAACCTGATATCTATGTCTGGATGTTGTTCCCGGATCAGGATGTGCTTGTGCCTACTGGCTACATCCCACAGTCCTTTTCCTTCGATAAAGAAAAAGCCCCCCGATTTGGGGAGCTTGAAGTCTGGCGTATAGGTGGCTTCTCGCGCTGGTACAACGTAGCGTATTTTGTCCTCTTCATAGCTGACGACGAGGCCAGCTTCTTCGATTTGACGTGACAATGACACTTCGAGACCAGAGCGATAACCATGCTTGATGCCTCTTCGATAGGCTCTAGAAATTGTATGCCTCTCCTTCTGTAGCCTCGCCGCTACCATCGTTGTCATTGGAAGCTGGCATATTGTCATTTGCTTCAGAGACGTATCCGCCATCTTCAGCTTCGAATTCGAATGACGATCCAACAGGATCAGCCAGCGATACAATCTGGACGCCAGCTAGCTGAAGGGACACGCCCTTGTTTCCACCAGCGGTGTAAGGAAAGATGGTTCCGGCTAGCTTGAGTGTTGAGCCAGCATAGATAGTCGGCGCGGATGGTTCTGCAATCATCGCACCTGTTGAGTCGATCAGCTTTGGCTTGAACTTGGATTTTGCCAAGACCAGCAAATCGCCTGTTTCGTCGTCAACGGTATATGGCATTCTTGCTGATGTCGCAGATTTGCCGAATTCGTCGGATGCTATTTTCTTCACGGTCTCAACCAAACCACTTGCGGCTTCGGCTGGCATTCGTAGCTTCACGCTAAAGATACCGTCCGTGTTGAATGCGAAGTCAGGTTTGTTCAAATGTGGATACATTGCCACGCCCTTAGAGGTCGTGAATGTCGTCTTCTGTGCTTTTGCCATGTATGGTTTCTCCTTCATGGTTGTTTTGATGTGGCTCTCCTAAGTCAGTTAGAAGTAAGCCTATGTCGTCAGCTTGCGCCAACGTGTCTAATGGGACTGGTTCGCCGTGTTCAAGACACAGCTCTGCTGCCCCAAGAATTTGATTTCTTGAGTGCATATTGCCTCTAATGTGATTGGAATTTTGAACCCAGTTGCTGCGAATTCGTGATGGGTTCTATTATGAAATCTGGCTGATTTGCTACCAGTTCCATAGGTTGGCAGTCGTGGATTGAATGCTAGGCGAAAGCGTAATCGCAGTCCAATATCGCCCTAACATCAAGGGCGTTGTCGCCCTCACCCTTCTCTGGGACTTCAGGCCATTCTATATAGTCTGGATCGTCGGGGTTGTCGGAATACTCGACAAGGCTTTTGCAGTCTTCAAGAAGATTGCTGTAGTGACAAACTTCTTCGTAAAGCTCAATAAGTGTGACTTTGATGCAATCCAGCATCACGCTTGCGCTTTCTATGTCTGTAGAAAAGCTGTCATGGACGCACATAAGATTGCTCGCGCCATATTCATTCGATTTGTTGACAGACATCATCAAGTGGGTGCTGTCCATGTGGTGGACGAAGTTTGGCGCAATGCCATTCTTTGAGCCTTTTGTTTCACAAGTCGGTTGTTTTGCCCTCAACGTACCTCTGTAGCGAACCTTCCGTGTGGTTTTGCGATCTATATATTCTGTATTGATCGTGACCTTTTTCATATCGCGATAATCTTGACCAACAGGGAACCCTAGAATGCTTGTCCATTCTGCATGTACGTTTCTTGAAGCTAATATCCCAGCTAAGTCACGAAGAAATTCCATGCCTCTAGCCCCACTTGCAACGACTGCTTTGATAGAGTCTGAATTGAGTTTGGCCAATGTCATACTGGCAGAAGACCCTCTATCTTCGCCAAAGGGATGTGGTGCATCTTCTTCTTCAGCTTTGTCGGTAATGATTTCCATATCATCACGGTTTTGGTCAGCCATACCAATCAGCGTGACTGAATATGGCCATGTCATGATGTTCTTTTTGGTCTGCTTTCGTGTGATGCCGTGTTTTAGCCAGTTATGACAATCGTCCATAATGGCATTGGTGATTTCATTTTCGTTCAATTCATCGCATTCACCATCAACTATGCGCTGTGCAAGGTTCATGTCTGCTTCGGCAATAAACGAATAGCAATCTTGTGGTGGGTGATTGGGCACTAAGTTCACTTTGAAAGCGTCTTCTTTCCATTTCATCAACATAGAGTAGTGTTGGAGACCAGAATTCGATCCATCGAATCCAATCGGTAAACCACACAGATACCCTTCACCATGCTGATCAGCCAGATACAGCTCGCGACAAGCGGCTAGATGTTGGATAGGCGCATCAGCCTTTGACCAATGCTCAAAGCCAGCCACATAGTCTTTGCCAGCTAGAAGTATAGCCTCATAGTTGTCTTCAACCCATTTGTAACGTTCATCAAGTGTGATCTTATCCGTCTTGCGTTCATCAGTTTCGCTGACTTGGTTGCCCCAAGTGGTGGCAATTTGGAAATATAGATGCTTCAGGTTGTCTTTCGTGATTGGTTTCTTGTCGGCAAACATGAACAAACCACGGATATGGTCTTGTCTATGATGCCCGAATGCTGGGATATGATACACACGCCCCCGGAAATCAAAGTTGTGTGGTAGCCAAAACCGTCGATCATCTTTGTCGCAAAGGCTTTCAGCTTCGTTCAGGTCAGTTTGGAACTGAACTAGGTTTGCATTCGCAATGCTTTTCTTCCTCTGTGCGCGGTAGTATCTCTTCACCTGACTTGGTGTTCCGTCTTTGTCATTTTCATCTATAATAGGTGGCGTCACTGGAACAAATTCTTCAATTTCCACGTCCAGTTTTGACTCAACAACCCACTTGATGGCGGCTAGAGTATATCGGTTGATGGTGTAAGGCACTTGTTGAAGCGTATTGACAGCATCGAGGCATTCTTTCATCGACCCAGTCTTCAAAGCTTTGACTATCTTTTTCCTTTGGTTTGGGTTCACGTTTTTGACTAACGGCGCACGTATTGCGGTTTCAGTGTCGTAATAAGGTCCCACATGATTTGCTGTGCCCCAGTTAATTGGTGGGACAACCATAGGTCTGAATGCTGGTGAACTGAGGTCAAATTCTAAGTCAGCCTCGTCAATTCTATTCTGTATTTCTGCTGTGTAACGAAATCGGTGGCTCATGTCCTTGATCTTATTTGTATCCCAGTAATCGTAGACTTCGACCACTTCGGTGCTTTGAGTCACACATTTGATCAAATGGAAGCCAACTTCCATACATTGCTTTTCAGTCCAATCAAGGAAATCCATCGTGATTTCTTCTTTAGCAACCTGATTTTTGACGTAATGCAAACGCCTTTCGAAGTCGTCGCTTCTTTTTACAGCGCGGTTGTAAATGGACTTGTATTCTTTTTTGCCTCGTGGGTGAAAATCCTTGAACGCTTGTCTTATAACTTCGCCCATTACATTGGCTTCAACCATCCGACCAATTAGTTTGCCAACGGCTGGTCGTGAATGACGAGAACCCACAGCTTTCACGCATTGACGGATGGCAATGTTTGCCAGCATTTCTGTATCTAGTTCATAGATGAATGGATACCAGTTCGTCGGGTTCTTGGGTTTGTGATTGTCTATGGTCGCTTGGATTTCTTCAGCTATCAAAGGAACAGCGTCAGAAATAATCGATTGAGCTGACTGGCGTGTCGAAAAGTCTTGCCTCTTACGCTGTTTGACACTTCTTTCGACGCCATAGCTTCTTCCAGCTTCAGCACGTTCTTGCTCAAGTTTGTAGTCATCTGCGGTTGGAATGTATTTCTTCAAGTCGATCCTCGCTCTCATCTGTATCAAAATATCTGACGACACCCCAAAAGCACAATAGGTAAACGTGCTGATGGGGGCATTTCAGTTCATATGAGTCACTGTCAGACTAATAGTGACAGCCGTTCAAAGCAGTGTCGTCCCTACTCATCGAAAAAGTTAGATGATGAATAGGGGAATGATTGGGGAAGCATCAGTGAACGGTAGGAATTCATTCGGCAGCCTCCAGTTTCATGGTGAACATGCCGTGGTCTTCAGGCACTGGATATGGCTCACTGGGTCGCGCTACTTCTTCAAGACCGAACCTATCCTCAAGGATGCTTCGAACTTGCTCACGGTCAAAGCTGTCGCCTTCAAATGACTGTTCTCTGTCCGGAGACGAAATATACATCATCGTCGCCGTGCATAGATGCGTATGGGTAGCACCCATGTCATAAATGCCCCCTGCACCATAGAATTCATGCAGATAATCCAAGAACGCTGGCATCATCTTCATGATTTCGTCAAATTCCGTCATTGATGTCTTTTCCATATCTATATCTCCTATCTATCGTGTCAAAGGTGTGTCAGGAAACAGCTCAAGCTGAACTGGTTCAGGCGTAGGCGTATTGTCATTTGAACGTGTTTTCATGATGTCACTCATGTTCGTGCGAGGCGTTTGCCATTGCCATGCGTCAACGCCGTACATGACTTGGTGCATCATTTCAGCAACGTCGTCGCAGTATTGGTCGGCACTTTGGTTGTTCGTAGATTTCATGTGGCTATCTCCTGTGTTGTTGACGGAAAACGTAGTCGGAACCTCAAGTTCCTTAGGTTGGCAGTCGTGGATTTTGGTATCAGTAGGATAGGTTGGCAGTCGTGGAATTTGGTCACGACAGGCCACAGTACCCAACTGGTCTGTAACTACATGGAGATGTCATTTGTCTGCGTTTGTAAGCCGTGGCTTTAGCAGTGAACGTACCGAAGTGCGTTAAAGCGACCTTGATGTCGCTGGTGCTGAACGTACCGTGTTGAAACACCGTGCGTCAGTTTGTTCTACTTTTGTTCTCATATGCAGTCAAGTGGGTTTTTCTATCAGTAGGATAGGTTGGCAGTCGTGGAATATGGTTCGTATGGCTATAGGTGAAGGTTAGAAAAAAAAGGGGCTACCGAAATCAATCGATAGCCCCTTGTGGGTATACTTGTCTAAACGTACTTAGCCATGTCGGCTTGTGCTTCAGCTAACGCTTCGACTTTACTGTGGACATATTTCATCGTCGTTGTCGGACTAATATGACCCAGTTGCTTAGATATTAGGATCGTTGGCAACTTGACGTCATTAGCTAGCACAGAAGCCGCTGTGTGGCGTGTGACGTGGAAGACAAAGTGTGGGTCGTTAGGAGCGAAATGCTCTTTGGCGAGTCCCCAGCGACGATAGAATGTACGGTGTGTGTACTTCTCTGGGATACTGATGCACAAGCGTCTGACTGCATCTTTGCAATGCTTAAGAGGCACTGTCCGCTCATGGCCATTCTTGGCATGGGTACATGGGATGATGACCCAATTCACGTCTTCATCGATGATAAGATTGCCCATTGCCATTTTGACAATTTCGGTCTTTCTCATGCCTGTCATACACGCAACTGTGACCATATCAGCCATATACTGATCGCCATTATCGACGAAGAATTCCCTGATGGCGTCTATCTCGTCTTTTGAGTATGTGCGAGGGCGTCCACCAGTTTCTTTACCGAATGTGAAACTAGGTGCCATTTTGATGATCCGCTTCTTCTGAGCAGTCCTCATTACCTTCGAAACAGTAGCCACATATCGGTTGCAAGTTGCCACCGAATTACCCTCTTCTGAGAGGTAAATAACGAAGTCATCGACGTCCATAGGAAGTATCGAACTGATACTTAGGTTACGGTTGTCAGAGAAGTCTAAGAAGCGTTTCAGTTGGTTCATGCTACGATAGCGGTGTGTCTCCGCTGGCCACATTTCGTGTCCATATCGTTGAGCAAAGTCCCATAGACCACCCTCGTCCCACTGTTCCGGTGTGCGCCTTAATATAGGCTGTGCAACGGTTACAGAGGGTTCTTGGACAGTCGGTGTGACTGGCTCTGGTGTAGACGGTGTGAAGTCGAAAAGATCGTGTTGTTCAAAAGTCATATCAGTCTCCAACGTTAAGTTAAAGACTTTGGGACATCCAAGTATCACATGACAACTATCGTATCGTGACTAAATCTGCATCCGCAGTGATTAAAAGTCACTTGCTCTACCAACTGAGCTACGCGCCCGATAAATCGGATAATTTGAAACAGACTTAGGCGCTTTGATAAATAAAACAAAGCAATATCTAATGGATCAAATATGGTGTCACATCGTATAAAGAATGACCGAATTACTGTAAAGCCCAAAATGGAACGATTGCTGGGTTTTCGTACAAATAAGAGCTGGTGTTTATAAGTCTTTATTTACCACGCAATTTTGCTTTCAGCGCAACCGCAATATCATTAGGCACAAAGCTGGAAATGTCGCCACCATAACGCGCAACTTCTTTGACAAAACGAGACGCGACAAAATGTTGTTGTTCGGCCGCCATCATAAATATGGTTTCAAGCTCGCCATGTAGCCTTTTATTGATGCTGGCCATCTGAAATTCATATTCAAAATCGGAAACGGCGCGTAATCCGCGAACAACTGCGGTTACGCCTTCACTAGCGGCAAAATCGGTTAAAAGGGTTGAAAACCGTTTTACCGAAACGGTATTTGGAAGTTTATCAGTATCCATCAGCAGTTTTAGATGTGATGCCACCAGTTCGCATCTTTCATCACCTGATAAAACAGGATTTTTTCCGGCATTTTCCGCCACCGCCACGATCAGATGATCGCCAAGGCGCGCCGCACGTTGGATGATGTCGATATGGCCAAAGGTAAGTGGATCAAAAGTGCCAGGATACATGACAATGCGCTGACCCATTTAAGCCTCTTCGTCTGGCGCGTCACTATTGTCGGGTTTGACGGCCTCAGTCTCGGTTTGGGTTTCAGAATTGGGTGACGTTAAGGCGTCATCTCTGCCCTCTCCGTCAGCAACAACATCATGATCATCGTCATCATCATCACTTTCATGAATGAGGCCTGCTGAGACAACCTTTTCGTCATTATCATCAGCAACATCGAATAACCGCACGCCAAGCGTCTTACGGCTGGCAATGCGGATTGAGTCCCCTTCGCCACCATGAACCCTTATACGGATGATTTGGCCCTGATTGGTGACCAACATGAGCTGATCCTCCTCAACAACGGTAAAGGAAGCCATCACCTGACCATTGCGCGGTGAAATTTCTATATTGGCAACGCCCTGCCCGCCGCGGCCAGATTGTCGATAATCTTTTATAGGGGTGCGTTTGCCATAGCCATTTTCAGTCACTGACAGAATATATTCATTTTCAGGGTCAGCAATAATAGACATCGACACAACGCGATCTTTACCAAGTAGCTTGATACCGCGTACACCTGTCGAGTCACGGCCACGGAAAACACGTACCGCATTGGCCGCAAAGCGGATGGCCTTACCATTGCGGGTGGCCATCAACACGTCATCGTCATCATTGCAGGGGATCACCCCAACCAGCTCGTCACCATCCTGCATTTTCATGGCGATTTTACCATTGCGCTTGATATTGGTGAAATCACTCAGGTTATTACGCCGTACATTGCCTGATGCGGTTGCGAACATGACATTCAGGTCACCCCATGAACTTTCATCATCAGGCATAGGCATCACGGTGTTAATAGTCTCTTCTGGCTCAATAGGTAGTAAATTCACCATAGCTTTACCAAGCGATTGCGGTGCCGATTCGGGTAATTTGTAGCATTTAAGCTGGTAAACCATACCTTTTGAGGTAAAGAACAGAATTGGCGTATGCGTATTGGTGACAAATAGACGCGTTACAAAGTCCTCATCACGCGTTTTCATGCCTGCACGGCCTTTACCACCACGACGCTGGGCACGATAGATTGATAATGGCACGCGCTTGATATAGCCACGATGAGACACCGTCACCACCATATCTTCTTGCTGGATCAGGTCTTCATCATCCTGATCGGCCAATTGATCGGTGATTTCGGTGCGCCGATCATCCGACAGGCGTTCACGCGTGGCTGCAAGCTCATCAAGTATCACCTGACTAACGCGCGTATCCGAACCAAGTATATCCAGATAATCGGCAATTTTATCAGCAAGTTCCTGAGTTTCAGCAGCCAGTTTATCGCGTTCCATACCGGTCAAGCGCTGTAATCGCAATTCGAGGATAGCGCGGGCTTGCACCTCAGACAGAGTATAGTGATCATCGACAACCGCATGACCAGGATCATCAATCAGCGCTATAAACGCACCAACCTCATGCGCTGGCCAGGCTGTGGCACAAAGCTCATTACGCGCAGTTTCGGTATCTGGCGCTTTTTTGATAAGCTCTATGATCTCATCAATAGACGCAAGCGCAACCATCAGACCAGCCAGAATATGCGCCCTGTCACGCGATTTGTTGAGCAAAAATGTTGTCCGTTTAATAACAACATCTTTACGAAACTCACAAAAAGCCTCGATAACGTCTTTTAGCCCCATCTGGATTGGCCGACCGGCATTCATGGCCAGCATATTAACGGGAAAGCTCGTTTGCAGTCGTGTATGGCGGTACAGCTTGTTCAGCACCACATCACCCGCAGCATCACGCTTGACCTCAATGACAATGCGCATACCGGTACGATCGGATTCATCGCGAATGTCAGAAATTCCTTCCAGAACCTTATCGCGCACCATTTCACCGATACGTTCTAGTAGCTGTGCTTTGTTAACCTGATAGGGAATTTCATGAACAATGATTGACTCGCGGTCTTTGGCGTTGGTTTGCACCTCGGCACGGGCGCGCATGATGATAGACCCGCGCCCTGTTCGATAAGCCTCGCGGATGCCATGGCGACCCATAATAAGCGCACCAGTCGGGAAATCTGGCCCCGGTACGATCTCGGTCAGTTCTTCGGTGGTTATTTCGGGATTATTTACATAGGCCTCACAAGCGGCAATCACCTCCCCTGGATTGTGGGGGGGGATGTTGGTTGCCATACCAACAGCGATGCCATTAGCGCCATTGACCAGCAGGTTCGGATATTCAGCAGGCAGAACAGTAGGTTCCAGCTGGGTTTCGTCATAATTCTGCGCGAATTCAACGGTATTCTTGTCAATGTCGCGCAACAAGCTCTCAGCCGCGCGGGCAAGCCTTGACTCAGTATAGCGCATAGCTGCCGCAGGGTCGCCATCAACCGAACCAAAATTTCCCTGACCATCGACAAGCGGAAGACGCATTGAAAAGTCCTGCGCCATTCGCACCATTGCTTCATAAATAGAGCTATCACCATGTGGATGGTAATTACCCATGACATCACCGACAATACGGGCTGATTTGCGAGGGGGCTTTGTCCAGTCATAATTGCCTTCCATCATCGCGTATAGAATACGTCTATGGACTGGCTTCAACCCATCACGAACGTCAGGCAATGCACGTGAAACGATAACGCTCATCGCATAATCAAGATAGGATTTCCGCATTTCATCAGAGATGGAAATGGTTGGACTTTTTGGGCTAGTGGTCTCGGTCACATGTGTCTCGCTTATGGCGCACAAAAAGCGTGCTTATATAACTATATATATAGCATGAAACAAAACTGTAACACCATATATTGTTGCGCAAAGCAAAAAAAAGCGATGCTGATGTAAAGCCAAAAGCATCGCATTATAAATGTAATTTAACTTACTGATTTAAAATGGAATATCGTCATCAAGATCATTGCTGTCACGCATTGGAGGGGGGCTTGTAGACGTGCCCGTGCCGCCGCCATAACTGTCATCAGTTCCTGAACTTGATCCCGCACCGCTATCACCGCCGCCATAGCTACCGCCACCGCCGCCATCACCACGCCCACCAAGCAAGGTCAGCTCGCCACGATAACGTTGTAAAACGACTTCAGTTGTATATTTCTCGACACCTTGATTGTCTGTCCATTTGCGCGTTTGTAATTGCCCTTCAATATAGCATGTAGAGCCTTTGCGCAGATACTGTTCGGCAATTCGGCCCAAATTTTCATTAAAGATGACCACGCGATGCCATTCGGTACGTTCACGTTGTTCACCAGTGTTGCGGTCTTTCCAGCGTTCAGACGTTGCCAATGATAATTGTACGATCTTGGCACCATCCTGTGTAGAGCGCACTTCCGGGTCACGTCCCAAATTGCCGACCAAAGTCACTTTGTTTACACTGCCAGCCATGATCGATTTTCTCCTTAATTTGTTTTACGTTCGCAGATTACGCATCCCACCCCCCTGCTGACAAGATAATTCGGGTTATTTATTTTTTACATAAAAGACTTTTCCACATCAAAAGCACTAGCAAAATCTATCAGGAAATGGCTATATTCGCGCCATGCCAAATGATACAAAAAATACGTCGCTATCGCAGCGGGTCAAAGATATTTCTTCTCTTGATAAAACCTATGAACCACGGATGATTTCTGTTCGTGGTGCACGGGAGCATAACCTAGCAAATGTAGATATTGATTTGCCCAGAGACAGACTGGTTGTGCTAACAGGATTATCAGGATCCGGTAAATCTTCGTTAGCATTTGATACAATATACGCCGAGGGACAGCGTCGTTATGTCGAATCGCTGTCCGCTTATGCGCGCCAGTTTCTTGAGATGATGCAGAAGCCTGATGTTGATTTGATTGAGGGTCTGTCACCTGCCATTTCCATTGAACAGAAAACCACGTCGCGCAATCCGCGTTCGACCGTTGGTACAGTCACGGAAATATATGATTATATGCGGTTGTTATGGGCACGTGTCGGTATTCCCTATTCACCGGCTACCGGTTTGCCTATTCGAAGCCAGACTGTCAGCCAGATGGTTGATATCCTGCTGGCGATGGAGCAAGGCACCAGATTATACTTGCTGGCTCCGATCGTTCGTGGCCGCAAGGGTGAATATCGTAAAGAACTTGGGGAACTTAATCGTAAAGGCTTTAGCCGTGTCCGCATTGATGGGGCGCTGTATGATATCGATGACACGCCTGAGTTGGATAAAAAACGCAAGCATGACATTGAAGTTGTTGTTGACCGGGTCATCATCAAGGGTGATTTGGATGAACTGGCCACGCGTCTGGCTGACTCGTTAGAAACAGCACTGGCGCTTGCTGACGGTCTTGCCTATGCCGATACGGCCGAAAGCCTTGATAATACATCAGATGAACAGGATGACGATATAGCTGGTCGTCATGCGGGGCGGACAGTATTTTCAGCACGCTTTGCCTGCCCTGAGTCAGGCTTCAGCATTGATGAAATCGAACCGCGGCTATTTTCGTTTAACAATCCCTTTGGAGCATGCCCTGCCTGTGACGGATTGGGTGTCAGCAGTCATTTTGATGAACAACTTGTTGTTCCAGACCAGCAAACAACGCTTCGTGGTGGCGCGTTGGCGCCTTGGGCATCCAGCACCGCAAGATATTATATGCAGACGCTAGAATCGCTTGCCAAACAGTTTAATTTTTCTCTTGATGTGCCGTTCTATGATTTGGATGACGATACCAAATCAATCATCCTGCATGGTTCAGGCAAGATGCCTGTGACGATGGAATTTGATGACGGTATGCGGTCTTATCGGACAACCAAGCCATTTGAAGGTATTATGCCGAATTTGGCTCGTCGATATCGCGAAACTGACTCGTCATGGGTGCGTGAAGAACTGGAGAAATTCAGAGCCAATCATGCTTGTGATTCATGTGCTGGTAAACGATTGAAAGCCGAATCGCTGGCTGTGAAAATCGATAAATATGATATTTCAGATATTGCCCGTCTGTCGATTGGAGATGCGCGGGACTGGTTCTCTGATTTGGGCTCAAGGCTTGAAGGTCAGCAATCTGAAATTGCAGCGCGCATTCTAAAGGAAATCAACGAACGCCTCGGCTTTCTGGTCAATGTCGGCTTGAACTATCTGTCAATGGCGCGTAATTCAGGCACATTGTCTGGCGGCGAATCACAGCGTATTCGGTTGGCATCACAAATTGGATCTGGCCTGACGGGTGTTCTCTATGTTCTGGATGAGCCTTCGATTGGTCTGCATCAGCGTGATAATGACCGGCTACTGTCAACCTTGATACGCTTGCGCGACCTTGGCAATACGGTGCTGGTCGTTGAACATGATGAAGATGCGATCCGGTTGGCAGATTATGTCGTCGATATGGGGCCTGGTGCGGGTGTGCATGGTGGTTTTGTCGTTGCCGAAGGAACCCCCGAAGATGTAATGACAAATGAGGCGTCATTAACTGGTCAGTATCTCTCGGGTGTGCGTGAGATAGCGATACCCGAAAAACGGCGAAAAGGTACAAAAGGCCGTGTCATTCGTGTCGAAGGCGCAAATGGTAATAACCTGCAGGATGTGAGTGTTGGGTTTCCGCTTGGGGTGTTGACCTGTGTAACGGGTGTATCTGGTGGTGGCAAATCAACATTGGTTCTGGAAACGCTATGGAAATCACTTGCACGGCGCTTGCACAAAGCCCGTGAAATGCCTGCCCCACATAAAACAATCATAGGTGCCGACTATCTGGATAAGGTTGTTGATATTGATCAGTCCCCTATTGGCCGAACTCCACGTTCGAATCCGGCAACATATACTGGTGCCTTTACACCAATCCGTGAATGGTTCGCAGGATTGCCAGAAGCTAAAGCGCGTGGTTATGCGCCTGGGCGCTTTTCTTTTAACGTTAAAGGTGGCCGTTGTGAGGCTTGTCAGGGCGATGGACTTATCAAGATTGAAATGCATTTTCTGCCTGATGTTTATGTCACTTGTGATAGCTGCAAAGGCCGAAGATATAATCGTGAAACATTAGAAATTACATGGCGTAGCAAGTCGATAGCTGATGTTCTTGATATGACAGTTGAAGAAGGTGTTGAGTATTTTAAAGCTGTGCCGGCCATCCGGGAAAAGCTTGAAACGATGCTACGTGTGGGGTTGGGCTACGTCCGGATCGGACAGCAAGCTACCACCTTGTCCGGCGGCGAAGCCCAGCGTGTAAAGCTTTCAAAAGAATTGTCGCGGCGTGCCACAGGACGCACGATCTATATTCTTGATGAACCTACAACGGGACTTCATTTCCATGACATTGCCAAATTACTGGACGTCTTGCAGGAACTTGTTGATCAGGGCAATACCGTGATTGTTATCGAACATAATATGGATGTTATCAAGACTGCCGACTGGGTGATCGATCTTGGTCCTGAAGGCGGAGATGGCGGCGGTCTTGTTGTTGCCGAAGGTACACCAGAAGATGTTGCAAAAGTTGCTGGATCGCATACCGGGCATTATCTAAGCCGTATTTTTGACCCGTCAAAGACTTAAATTTCAAGGATGTGATCTATGCAAGATAATGATGGAGTCATTCACGTAATTGGGGGTGGGCTTGCTGGAAGCGAGGCAGCCTTTCAAATTGCTAGGCAGAATATTCCGGTAGTTTTGCATGAAATGCGCCCAAAACGCATGACTGATGCACATCATACACACGGTTTAGCCGAGTTGGTTTGCTCTAACTCTTTTCGCTCGGATGACGCAACGGCAAACGCTGTTGGGGTTCTGCATGAAGAAATGCGGATCTTGAATTCGGTTATATTGCGTGAGGCTGACAAGCATAAAGTACCGGCTGGTGGTGCCTTGGCAGTTGATCGTGATGGTTTTTCTCAAGCTGTTGAAGCGGCATTAACCGCTGACCCCCTAATCACAATTGAACGTGAAGAAGTGAATGACATACCTGATAGCTGGAAACAGGTTATTATTGCTACAGGTCCCCTCACCTCACCAGCTCTGGCCGAGATGATTCGCAAGTGGGGCGGCGAAGAAGACCTTGCCTTTTTTGATGCGATTGCGCCAATAGCGCATTTTGATAGTGTCAATATGGATGTGGCTTGGTTCCAGTCGCGATATGACAAATCTACCGATGGCGGTGATGGCAAAGATTATATCAACTGCCCGATGACAAAATCGCAGTATGAAGATTTTATCGATGCGCTGATTGATGGCGAAAAAATGTCATTTAAGGAATGGGAAGAAAATACCCCGTATTTTGAGGGATGTATGCCCATTGAAGTGATGGCATCACGTGGTCGTGAAACGCTTCGTTTTGGCCCTATGAAGCCCGTTGGGCTGACCAATGCACATGATGGATCACGACCCTATGCGGTGATACAGCTTCGTCAGGATAATGCTCTTGGTACGCTGTATAATATGGTTGGCTTTCAAACGAAATTGAAACATGCAGAACAGGTGCGCATTTTCCAAACCATTCCGGGTCTTGAAGATGCGCAATTTGCCCGTCTAGGTGGCTTGCACCGGAACACCTTCATCAATTCACCGCGCTTGCTTGATCCACAACTTCGGATGAAATCGATGCCGCGTATCCGTTTTGCGGGTCAGATCACAGGCGTTGAGGGTTATGTTGAGTCAGCCGCTATTGGCTTGATGGCTGGGCAGATGGCCGCGCTAGAATTGAAAGGTCAGGATTGGACAGCGCCACCGCTGGATACGGCACATGGCGCATTGCTGTCGCATATCACTGGCGGTGCGATGGCAGATAGTTTTCAACCGATGAATGTCAATTTTGGTCTGTTTCCGGAAATTGAAACGCCAGCTGGAACAAAAAGGCTAAAAGGGCGTGATCGCAAGGCCGCCTATGCTGGGCGTGCGCTTGATTCTATTCGCGCATGGAAAGATGTGACGGCCAGCTAGTCGGCAATCTTGAAGCCAAATAACCGCCACCGAAGCAGTCGCCAGACCAGCAAATGATCATGATCCATAGCATCATGCCCATACATATGCTTATGATACCCTATGATGGCGGCAAAATAGAGCCACCATTGACGACTTTCCTGCACCTGTTTTCGCAAGTTACCAAAAAACGCATTGTCCAGTGATGGTATTGTCGCTGGATCTGTTGTTGGCGTAGCGTGCAAGACAGGGGCAATTTTTTGCGCACTATCGCCAGTATCATGGCCACCCAGATAATGACCAACCAATTGCCAGCATATACTCCAGGCCTGTGTTGTCGAGGCCGTCTCGTCCATTGTACAAGCCTGCCATGCTTCAATTAATTTCAGAATATCATCACGTTCAATATCATCATTCTGTATATGTTTTTGCAAACGAACTACCAGAGGCGCAATATTGCCTTTATAGCTACTGGGAGCTACGGCCAATGTGTCGTACCACCATTGAACACGAATGGCAGCCAGCATTGGCTCCTTGGGAATGCGAAGGGCATTTTGTAGCTCACCAGATAAGCAAATTAAATTAGCGGCAAGAGAGCGACGCTGGGTGTTCTCAAATCCGAACACCAACGCCATTGCTGGATCCTGTATTTTAAGCGCCATTATCGCGTCTTTATGGAACTTATTGTCTATAAATGGCGTATCATTCATCAACAGCGATCAAACCTGCGGCGGCATCCCGCCCTTCACTCATCAACACATTCCATGTCCGGCAGGCAGCCGCAGTTGACATGACTTCAAGGTTGATATTGTTCGGTTTTAACTGGGCGGCAAGTTCAGGGTAAAGCTGCATGGGTGCTGGCCCAACCCCCAAAATGAATAAAGGTGGTGGTATATCGCCAAGCAAGGGGCCTAAATCGTCAAATGTCAAATTTTCCAAATTGGAAAGTGACCATGCCATTGTCATGCGTGGCAGAACTATTACATTTCCGGCGTATCTTGAACCGCTTATGCGAAATCCGTTATCACCATAGCCATGAATAAGCTGTAAGTCGCCTTTTTCAGAAAAGGTGCTTATATCGACCATGCCTAACGCTCATACTCCGGCACCTCAATGCCATTTTCATCATCATCAACACGCTTCAGATCAAAGCGTGACAGCATACCAACGGCAATAAACACTGACGAATAGGTGCCAATGATAACACCCCATATCATAGCCAGCGCAAAGTCTCGTAAAACAGCGCCACCAAAAATCACAATCGCGGTCAATGCAAGCAATGTTGTGACCGACGTCATAACAGTCCGTGACAAGGTCTCATTTAGTGACCGGTTCAAGATATCACGCTGTTCATAGGATTTGTAGCGCCGTAGATTTTCGCGGACGCGGTCAAATACAACAACCGTGTCATTGATCGAATATCCGGCAATTGTCAAAATCGCCGCCACTGTTGCTAGATTAAATTCAAAAGATGTTAATGAAAACAGGCCAATCGTTGACAATACGTCATGTGCCAGTGCCACAATCGCCGCGATGGAAAACTGCCATTCAAAGCGGAACCAGATATAAACAAGAATGGCCATCAGCGCGCACATGACAGCCAGAATACCTTTTTCTGCCAACTCGGCACCAACCGTCGGGCCAACAAATTCTGTGCGGCGGATATCGTAATCGCTACCAAGCATGTCAGTTACTGCTTTAATGGCAGCAATTTGGGCTTTTTCGTCACCTTCTTGACGCTGAATACGGATCAGAACATCCGTCTCAGTGCCAAAACCTTGCAAGCTGACATCGCCCAAATTCAAAGTGCCAAGGTCATTACGGACTTTGGATATGTCCGCAGGGCCGGTCATATTGCGTGCTTCCAGCAAGATACCACCTTTGAAATCAATGCCCAGATTAAGACCAACCGTTGCAAACATCCCAATTGATGCCAGAACTAGAAATGTTGACAAAACCATGGTGATTTTTTGCAATTTCAGAAAATCAAAATTGGTATCGCTTGGTACTAGTTTTAAACGCATTTTATATTTCCCTGATAGTCTTTATGGGGGGCATAACAACTGGATATAACGTTAAAGCACCAGTTCGTTTGGTTTCTTACGCTCAAGCCACAGCACAATGAACAGGCGCGTGACCATTACGGCGGTGAACATGGATGTGGCAATGCCAATACCAAGCGTTACAGCAAACCCCTTAATGGGCCCTGAACCAAAAATATACAGGAACGAGGCAGCAAATAATGTGGTCAGATTCGAATCAACAATCGTCGAGATGGCACGCTGATAGCCCCCATCAATGGCGGCCATTACTGACCGACCACGTTTTAATTCTTCCCGTATTCGTTCAAATATCAACACATTGGCGTCCACTGCCATACCCATGGTCAGAACAATACCAGCAATGCCGGGCAAGGTCAGCGTAGCCTGCAAGGCAGACAAAGCGGCAACAATCAAAATGACATTCACCAGTAACGCCATGTCAGCAAGGATGCCAAATGTGCCGTAGCTAAGGAACATATAGACTATAACAAGGCATAGCCCAACGATAGCGGCTATTTTACCAGCCTCAATAGAGTCCGCACCAAGGCCTGGGCCGATTGAGCGTTCTTCCATCACAATCAAAGGCGCTGGCAAGGCACCTGCCCGCAGAACAAGCGATAATTCGTTGGTTTCTGCAACTGTGAAATTACCAGTAATCTGGCCACTGCCAAAAATCTGGCTTTGTATCGTTGGCGCGGATACGACCTTACCATCCAAAACAATGGCAAAAGGCCGACCGATATTGGCACCTGTTACACGGCCAAAACGTTTGGCGCCCGCGGAATCAAGCTGAAAACTGACAGCTGGCTGATTATTCTGATCAAAGCTGGCTGTTGCATTTTCCAGCATTTCACCACTGACCATCACACGTTTTTCGATCACAAAATTGCGACCATCTTCGCTATCACTTGGCAATAAAATACTGCCAGGTGGTACACGACCGCGCTCAACCGCTTCTTGTGGTGTAATCCGCATATCGACAAGCTGGAAGGTCAGCTTGGCAGTACGGCCTAGCAAGCGTTTTACCGCTTCAGGGTCGTCAACGCCAGGCAGTTGAACAAGAACCCGATCCAAACCCTGTCTTTGAATGACAGGCTCTTTTGTACCTTCGGGATCCAGCCGTCGGCGGATGATTTCGATAGATTGCGCAATTGTGTTTGATTGTAATTCCGTCAGTCCGGTTTCGGAAAATGAAATGACATAGACTAACGCGTTGCTGGCAACATTTAAGCCCGTTGCAAGTTCATTAAGTATCGCCTCGGCTTTGTCAGCATCATCAGCATCCCGAATGGTGACGTGTACAGCTTTGCCATCAACCTTCAGGTCAGCAAAGCGGATCTTATCATTGCGGAACTCCTGACGTATGGTCTCACCAATACTGTCCAAGCGTTCTTGTTCAACAATATCCATATCAACACGTAACAACAGATGGGATCCGCCTTGAAGGTCAAGACCCAGATTGATGTGCTTGCCAGGAAGAAAACCAAAGACAGACTCAACTGTACTGTCTGACTGATTGTCATTTTGCGTAGGCGCCAGATTAGGCAACGCAAAAAAGACGCCTAACAAAATGACAAAAAGAACGAGTAATTTTTTCCAGCCTTCAAATTGCAACATTCGGTGCAAACCTTTTTATAAAACAGTCAGTATAAAGTTTCCGTTATATGATTAGATTTATCAGATAACGAACATTACTTCTTTTTGACCGGCTCGGTTTTGTTCTGGATATCAGCAATCATAGAGCGGACAATATGAACCTTTACGTCTTTGGCGATTTCCACCTCGACAGTCTCACTATCATCAACGACTTTAACGATTGATCCGGTTAATCCGCCTGATGTGATGATCTTATCACCACGCCGAAGTGCACCAAGCATTTCTTTATGCTGCTTAGCACGTTTTTGCTGAGGGCGGATCAACAGAAAATAAAATATCACCATTACAAAAATGATTGGTAACAGGCCAAAACCACCTTCGGCTAGGCCGCCAGACGCTTGTGCAAATGCAGGTGAAATAAACATGTTAAGAATGCTCCGTTATATTAATTAAATCTGGCAAGAACATAGCGACACTAGCCAAAACCTGCAATGACCCATATTAAACTAAGTGGTTTAATTTTTTGGATGTTTAAATCAATCAAGACAGGATATAGGTAACGAATGACCGATAATGACTCAAAATTTGTTTTAATTGAACAGGTGATCCGGATTGCTGAGGCTCTTGAGCGCATGTCTCCGCCTGCCCCAAAGCCCGATAATCTTGAATATGCCAACGCTTATGTATGGCATGCAGCTATGCGCCGTCTTGATCCTGTTCATGCCATTAATTGCGTCAGGCTTGATCTTTTACGTGGTATCGATCATCAACGTGACAATTTACTTGCCAATTCGATTGCCTTTGGACGTGGTCTGCCAGCAAATAACGCTTTGTTATGGGGCGCACGCGGTACCGGCAAATCGTCTTTGGTAAAAGCCGTACATGCAAGCATGATGGAAAGTGGTTTGGACTGTGCGCTTGTTGAGATTCACCGTGAAGATATTGTCGATTTGCCTTTTTTGATGAGCTTTCTTGCGCAAATACCTCGTCAATTTATCTTGTTTTGTGACGATCTGGCGTTTGATTCGGGGGAAACCAGCTATAAATCTTTGAAAGCTGCTTTGGAAGGCGGTATCGAAGGCCGGCCAAAGAACATCGTATTTTACGCCACATCAAACCGACGCCATCTCATGCCACGTCAAATGATGGAAAATGAACGCTCAACGATGATCAACCCATCTGAAACGACTGAAGAATCTGTTTCGCTGTCTGATCGCTTTGGTTTGTGGATCGGATTTCATTCAATCGATCAAGATGCATATCTAGAGATGATCGAAGGCTATATTTCACATTTTGGGATTAATGCCCAAAATATTGATGTCCGGCATGAAGCGCTAAGCTGGTCTGTGGGTCGGGGCGCCCGTTCTGGACGTGTTGCCTGGCAATTCATAGTTGACTTGGCCGCTAGAACTGAAACAAATATTTATTAAACAAATAGTTAAGGTGTTTTTTTAAACTTAAATTATAACCAACCTTGGGTCGATAGGTTGCCGGGCTTTACGAATTTCAAAATGCAATTGCGGTGAATCAACGCGACCAGTTTGTCCCACAGTACCAATCGACTGTCCGGTCTCGACAATATCGCCTTCCTTGACAGTGACTGAGTCAAGATGCGCATAGGCTGAAATCATCCCACCATCATGTTTGACCAGAACCAAAGTCCCGAAACTCTTTACCTCGGTGCCAACAAAGGCAACGCGCCCTTTTGAGGCCGCCGACACAATATCACCCTGCGCGGCGGCGATATTAACACCATCATTGCGAACGCCGCGCGCCGCGGGGCCAAACTCGGCAATAACCTCGCCTTTGACCGGCCAGATAAAAGCGCCATCACCTGTTGGTGCAACAAATTTCTTACGTGGCGCCGATGCAACCGCCGTTTGTGTCGTATTTTCTGGTGCTGGGCTGGCGGCAGGTTGTGATGCGCCGGTGGATGCTATTCCCTTAGGAAGCCCCGTATCCAGAATGGAAAAATCCTGACTAAAGGGAAGCTGTAACCTTTGTCCAATCGTCAGGCTATAGGGTTCCTGCAAATTATTGAGTTCTGCGAGCTGAAATTGGCCAACAGCATAGCGTTGTGAAATCGTTAATAGTGAGTCACCTGGCTTTACAATGTGAAATCGTGTTGGGTTAAGCTTTAATTGTTGTCCGGGACGTAACGTAAATGGCGCTATTAAATTATTTTGCAATATTATAGAGCGCGGCGTCACACGATAGCGCGTTGCAATGGTATAAAGATTGTCATTGTCACGCACTGTAATAACGCCACTTGCAGGCAGGATTTCAACAGCCACACGCAATGGGGCTGTCACTACAGGTGCTGGTTCTGCGCGGCTTAGTGACAGATTAGGTTTTTTACAACCACTCAACATAGCAAAGGACATGATGCCGATAATTAAGGCTGTCATAGTTGTGCGTGTAATGTTTTGATCTGCTTTATTCATCCTGTTTGCCCTCAATCAGTGGTACAAAGGTCACAGCCATGAGATGTTTCCGTTCAAAACCAGCCTCTTGACGTTTCACCACCACGAGTTGTTGATTTTTTCCTAACCCCTCAGGTGCCACCATGATGCCGCCAATTTTTAATTGGTTCAACAGTTTGTCGGGAATTTTATGGCAACCGCATGTAAGAATGATGCGGTCAAAGGGTGCTGCTTCAGGCCAACCCAGACTTCCATCACCTAATCTGAAGCTGATGTTAGAAATGCGCAAGCTTCGCAATTTATTCTCAGCAGTCACCAAAAGCGGCTTAAGACGTTCCAGTGTATAAACGCGACGACATAATAAGGTTAAGATTGCCGCCTGATATCCACTTCCTGTTCCTATTTCGAGCACGCGTTCGCGTCCCGTCAATTCAAGTGCCTCGGTCATGCGAGCGACCACATAAGGCTGGCTTATTGTCTGATCAAGCGCTATCGGCAAAGATGCATTTTCATAGGCATGCTGATGAAGTGATTCGGGGACAAAAAGTTCCCGCGGTATATTTTCCAGAGCTGATAATACAGTTGCGCTAAGAATCCCCTGCCCTCGCAGTGCCATAATTAACTGCGCCTTATGTTGGGTGAAATCCTCCAATGTTCGCGACTCCTGCTAAAAACTTAGCGGCTCAAATTCAAAAATTTGTTGATGGGCTGTTAAATCCATTCCCAATGGTGTCATCGCAATCCATCCATCCCTGATTGCCGCGCGGTCACTTCCCGGACTAGCATCAGGCTTGGAAATGAGTGGGCCAAGGCGGAAATGACCAGCTTTGGCACCATCTTCGATTATATCACCAAATTTGTGCTGATCGGTTGTGGATACCATCATCCCCTTGATTGTATCCGGATCACCTTTAGGAAAATTCACATTCGGAACTAGGCGATCCGGCCAGCCACTATTCCATAGATGCTGGACAAGGCTTGCGCCATGCGCTTCGGCTACCTGATATTCTTCCCGGTTTTCGCGGCCTCCTTGCTGCGACAGGGCAATGGCAGGAATGCCAGCAAGTGTGGCTTCCATGGCTGCCGCCACAGTCCCAGAATACAGCACGTCATCGCCAACATTCATACCATGATTCACACCGCTCAAAACCAGATCGGGACGTTTATCAAGGATCTTATTCACGGCAAAGATAATGCAATCGGCAGGCGTGCCCGAAACGGAAAATTCCTGATGCGCCACGTCTTTGATTTCCACATCACGACGCAAGGTAATTGACCGTGATGCGCCAGAATGATTTTGCACGGGAGCAACTACCCATACATCATCGCTTAAACTATGGGCAATGGCGCGCAAAACCCGAAGGCCAACAGCATCAATACCATCATCATTACATAATAATATGCGACCAAAAGATCGGTTTACGCCAGAATTGACGTCACGTTGATTTTTGGTCATGCGCTTTGCTTAATCAGGCGATCAGTCCCCATATATGGATGCAAGGCCGCCGGCAGACATACTGTGCCATCTTCTTGTTGCCCATTTTCCAGAATGGCAATCATTGTACGACCAACCGCAAGACCCGACCCATTGAGCGTATGCAAGAATTGTGTTTCACCAGTGTCCTTGTCACGATAGCGGGCTTTCATGCGGCGCGCCTGAAATGGTCCACAATTTGAACAAGATGAAATTTCGCGATACATACCGCGCCCCTCATCCTGACCTGGAAGCCATACTTCAAGATCATAGGTTTGTTCAGCTGAAAAGCCAGTATCACCGCTACATAATTTAAGTACACGGTATGGCAATTCTAATTTTTGCAAAATAGCTTCAGCACATCCGGTCATGCGCTCCAGCTCAGCTGCCGAGTCATCGGGGTGACTGATCGATACCATTTCAACTTTTGAAAACTGGTGTTGACGGATCATGCCGCGCGTATCACGCCCAGCTGACCCCGCTTCGGAACGGAAACAATTAGTATAAGCTGTCATCCGTATTGGCAGAATATCAGGCGTCAGAATGTCACCAGCAACAATGTTTGTAAGCGGCACTTCAGCCGTTGGTATCAACCATTTATCATCGGTTTTATAAAGATCTTCTGCAAATTTTGGCAGTTGTCCAGTACCTGTCATCGTCTGGCTATTTACCAAAGATGGGGGCACTGTCTCAATATAGCCAAATTCGCTTGTGTGTGTATCAAGCATTAATGCAGCAAGTGCCCGTTCAAGGCGTGCTAACTGGCCTTGTAATACCACAAAGCGTGCGCCAGCAAGCTTAGCACCAAGGGCAAAATCCATTTGCCCCAGACCTTCGCCAAGTGCCACATGGTCAATCGGCGTAAAGCTAAAGGACGGAATGTCACCATATGAATGTATTAGCTCATTATCATGTTCATCATCACCATCTGGTACTGATACATCCAGAATATTTGGAATTTCCATTAAAACGGAATCTAATTTATGCGCCAGATCAGCTTCGCGGGTCTCAATATCGGGCAGTGCCGTTTTGATATCATTGACCTCGGCAATAAGCGCATCGGCATCGCCACCATTGGCTTTAAGCTTTCCAATCTCCTTGGACGCAATATTCCTGCGTGACTGCATGTCCTGAAGTTCGCTTTGCAAGGCACGGCGGGCGCTGTCTATTTCCAGAATGGAAGACGCCGACATATCAACCTTACGCCGTTTCATGGCAGCGTCAAATTGATCGGGATGTTCACGGATGAAACGGATATCATGCATTGGTCAGGCTCAGTCTTGCATCAATGGTAACAATTTAACAATTCGTGTTTCGAATATATCAACTTTGGGTGTTTATACCATCGAATGGTGTCATCACAACCTAATCATCAAATTCGTCATATTGGCGTTTATTCATAATCTTTGCGCCAAATATTGATAATTCATACAGTATAATAATAGGAGTCGCCAGCAACACTTGTGAAATTATATCAGGTGGTGTCAGAATTGCCGCGGCCACAAAAGCGATAACAATCGCTATTTTACGTTTTTCCGCCAGCCCTTCAGGCGTCACAAGTCCTGCACGTGCCAGCAAAAGCAACACAACTGGTAATTCGAAAGCCAATCCGAATGCAAAGATCAAACGCATTACAAGTGAAAGATATTCGCTGATCCGCGGCTCAACTTCAATCGCCAACGCGCCTTCAGAAGCAGCCATTTCAAAAGAGATGAAAAAGTTCCAGGCCAGCGGTGTCACGACGTAATAAACCATGGCTGCACCCATCAAAAACAGAACGGGCGTGGCAATGAGAAACGGCAAAAACGCCTGTTTTTCGTTTTTATACAGGCCGGGGGCTATGAACCGCCAGATTTGCATACTCATAATAGGAAACGTCACACATAAAGCGGTGAAAAAACCGACCTTGATTTGGGTAAAGAATCCTTCATGAAGGGCGGTAAATATCATCCGCCCTCCGCCTCTGGCTTCCATAACATCAGCAAGCGGCGCTTGCAGGAAAATGAAAACATGATAGGCGATCGAGCTATTATCGGTACCGGGAATGGGCGCGACACAGATCAGGAACAGAATAATAAAGGCAGCAATCGCGATGCCAAGACGGTTTCGCAATTCGGTAAGATGTGCGACCAGTGACATCTTTACCTCACCATCATCATATGTCTGTGTGTCGTCATCGATGTTGGTTTCATAATCATCATGTGATGATGCGTCGTCATTTTGCACATCGTCATCCATTTCGACATCTGCGGTTGTTTCGTCGATTATTTCAGGCTTTTGATTATCTGCCTTATTTTTTTTAGGAGGCTTAGCCATTATTTACCCAGCAGATTTCTTCGACTTTTTGGTAGCCGAGGGACGCGTTGTTTTCTTTGGCGCCGGTTTCTTAACCACAGTTTTCTTTGGGGTCGTTTTCTTTGCGGCAGGTGACTTTGTGCCAGCTTGTTGCAGGTCATCACCGATCATGGCTTTAGCATCACCCACAAGTGATTTTACTTCTTCCAGATCAGTATTCCCAGCGATTGAACGTTTGGTTTCATCAACCGTATCTGCAAGATCACCAGAGGGGTCAATCGTATCCACAAGGTTTGAATAATCACCCTGTTTGATATCGGCTATGGTGTTTTTCAGATCGCTAACCTCGGATTGCGAGGCAATATCTTCCATACCACGCGTAAATTCGCTAGCCATGGCGCGCATCTGCCTCGTGAAGCGGGTAAATCCGCGTAACATCTTTGGCAGTTCCTTTGGGCCAACCACCATGAGTAGCACAAAAGCAACGACCAAAAATTCCCAGCCACCAATATCAAGCATAGCTTCGACCTACCACCTATGTCTTGGCGGCAGATTTTTTAGTCGCTTTTTTCTTTACTGCGGCTTTTTTCGGCGCGGCTTTCTTGGTGGCCTTTTTAGCGACTTTCTTTTTCGGCGCGGCTTTCTTGGCAGCCTTTTTCGGGGCGGCCTTCTTTACCGCTGGCTTTTTCGCGGCCTTGCGTGCAGGCGCAACCTCTATGACTTCGGCTTCATCCGTTTCGTCTGCATCAGCGTTATCTTCGGGGCCTTTTAGACCAGATTTGAAATTACGAAGACCTTTACCGAAATCGCCCATAAGAGATGAAACTTTGCCTCTGCCACCAAAAAGCAACAAAACCACAGCCAGAACAACAAGCCAATGCCATATGCTAGTGAAACCCATGATTTATCCTTACCTAAATTATTGTCATCGGAGTTTCCGAATATTGCGACACTATAGACAGGGTGTCTATACGGCACAAGAATTCCTTGTTCCGAAACTTATGAAATTAACGATTAGAATTGATATTCAAAATAGTGATTTCAGATAGTTGACCCTTGTTTGGTTGCAAAAACAAAAGCCTGTGATGGATCTACCTGAACACGCACTTGACTTCCCGCTTCAAACGAATTCAATCCGGGAATGCGCGCATGTAAATGCACTTCGTCGCGTCCCGTTGGCACTGATAGATGTATCAATGACGCCCTACCCAGCAAACGAGCTTCCATAACCTCGGCGGCGGCACCATTTTCATTTGATAGGATCTGCGTTTGCTGTAGGGCATGATCACTGTCAGGAACGATCTGAAGTGCTTCATGCCGTATGACAACACTAGCGGCCTGTCCGTCATCCATAGTATCGGACGCATCAAACACACCCAATGGCGTTTGAATTTTACGATCTTTGACTACACCTTCAAGCCTGTTCACCTCACCAAAGAACTCTGCCACAAAGGCACTTTTGGGTTGGCAATATAGATTAACGGGACGACCAGCTTGTTCAATCTCGCCTTCCCGAAGCACAACGATACGGTCAGACATAAACATGGCTTCTTCGGCGTCATGCGTAACCATGAGCGCGGCTGTCCCGGCTGCTTTCAACACATGCAGCATCTGATCACGAATACGCTCTCGCAAGCGGCTATCAAGACCTGCATAGGGTTCATCAAGCAATATGACTTTTGGATTGGGTGCCAATGCCCGCGCTAATGCAACGCGCTGTTGCTGTCCCCCTGATAATTCATGCGGGTAAACGTCAGCCAGGTCTTCGATGCCTGTTTGTGCCAACGTATCCATGGCACGGGCGATCGCCGCACTACCTCGGGTTTTCAACCCAAACAGAACATTCTGAATGACTGATAAATGCGGAAATAATGCGTAATCCTGAAACATGAAGCCAATACCACGTTTTTCGGGGGGAAGGCTGTGGTCTGGCGATGAGACGATCTGATTTTGTAATAGGATTTGGCCTTTACTGGGGGTTTCCAGTCCGGCTGCTAGACGCAATAAAGTGGTCTTGCCACACCCAGATGGGCCTAACAGGGACACCACCTCCCCCTCGTCAACTGTAAAGCTTACATCGCTAACTGATGGGGTGCCATTATAGGCATGACCGACATTTCGGAAATCAAGCATCTTGCTCTCCAGCATCGCTTATCTTGTCTTCGACTGCATCTTCATTTTCAGCAAAATCATTATCTAGCCATGCTTCGGCAAGCAGATCATCATTGTCAATATCATCATCTTCGGCATCGTCATCACCATTGTCCATAAGATGACCTAGAACTTGTCCCTTACGCAATAATCCGGCCGCTTTAAGATCCGCCATTCCGGGCAAATCAGACGTATCACCAAGGCCAAAATGATCGAGAAATCCGGGACTGGTGCCCCAGGTTAATGGACGACCAGGCGTGCGCCGCCGCCCTCTTGGCTTAATCCAGCTCAATTCAAGCAGAATATCCATCGTGCCTTTGGATAGTGAAATGCCCCTGATTTCCTCGATTTCAGCACGGGTAATCGGCTGATGATAGGCAATAATAGCCAGCACTTCTAGGGCGGCGCGTGACAAGGGGCGCTCAACAGCTTTATGCTGACTTAAGCGTTCGGCAATTTCCGGTCTTGTGCGAAATGCCCACGCGTCACCAACTTTGCATAACTCGATACCACTTGTTGCATCATAGCGTTTGGCAACAACCGCCATAACATCGGCAATTTCAACGCCCTCAGGTATATGCGCGGCCAGATCGCGCACACGCACAGGCTTATCAGACGCAAAAACAAGTGCTTCCAGCGTTGCCGCCCAAGTTTTGGGATCATTATCAGTTAATGTGGTTGCGTCGGTCACGATACATCCTTTGATTTAAGATAAAGTGGCGCATAGTTTGAGTCTTGGCGGAGTCTTATCAGCCCGTCACGTGCCAGCTCAAGCGACGCAACAAAATGGGAAGCGGTTGCAGACCGTCTATCCATAGGCTTTTCAAGGCCGGGTGGCAAAAATTGCTGTAATACTGTCCATTCTGGGCTACGACCAATCAGATTGCGCAACCGCTTGGCAGCTTCCTGAACTGAATAAAGATAGGTGGCAGCGATCGTCAGGGTTTCACTCTCACCTTGTGAACGAATATCACCGTAACAAGCCAGCAGATCGTATAGGCTGGCAGTCCAGATAGCCTCTGTGGTCGTGCTAAAGCTTTCAGACTGGCCACGAACAAACCTTTGGTGCCCTAGTCGGGGTAAAGAGATAAGACGCTTGGATGCTTGTTGCATCGATTCAAGCCGCATCAGCTGATATTTTAGGGCATCAGCCATATCAACAATTTCTTCATGTTGTTCCGGCTCGGGTTCGGGCAGTAAAAGCCGCGATTTTAGATATGCCAGCCACGCCGCCATAACCAGATAGTCAGCAGCAATTTCAAGATCTAGCGTGCGGGCGTTATTGATGAATTCAAGATATTGTTCGGCAAGTGGCAAAATCGATATACGCGTTAGATCAACCTTTTGTTCACGCGATAATGACAGCAACAGGTCGATTGGGCCTTCAAAACCGTCAAGATTGACAAACAGTGATAATTGATCTGCCCCGGCACTGTTTTCCTCTAACGGTTCTGCATTTGCATTTTTATCTTCAAAGGTTGTTTCCGACATCTACTGACCTGCCGTTTTAACTTTGCGTAAAATACAATCTTGTCCGGCACGCTTTAATAACGTGCATAGATTATCAGCTTCAACGCGAACCAATGCTTCCGTTACAATGCGCCAGAAAACCCCATTATCCTTGGTTTCGATTTTTGTTGTTTCCAGAATAACATCATTTAATCTTGTTCTGTGCTTTTGTGTCAAAAGACTGGCAACTTCTGCCGCTTTATCGTCATTGCGAAAGGCCGCAAGCTGAACGCGATAAAGTGGTTCATCGGTCTTGGGGGTTTTCGTCTGTCTAGTTATGGCAGGTTTTTGCGGTTTTCCTGCGGGCTTGGCTTTTGGTATCAGTGATTTTGGTGCCTTTTCGGCCTCTGGGCTTTCATTTGATACTGTTTCATTATCTGATGTTAAGGGGGGGCTTGTTTCCTCTGTATCAGATGGTTTTACATTCGCCGCCGCAACTTCCATTGTTGTTTCATTGTCGGTTTCGATTTGCGTATCTGGCTCTGCTTCGGCTTCTTTTGTTTCTTCTGTCAATGTCACGGGGGGTAGTTCGGGATCACTGGACAAAGGACGCAGATTTTCCACATCGACATCAGATTTACTGTTATTGGCAATCATGCTCATAACCGCCGAATCCTGATTTTTAATGGCTTTTCCACCAACATCATCAGGCTTGACCTTTATGGGGCCATCTGGGGCAGAGATGATCTGGACGTCATTCTGATCGGCTGGCAGAAAAATAGGCATCAAAAAATAGGTAACAACGCCGGCCGCTAGAGTGATGAACACCAGCACCAAAAGACTGCGCCATTTTTTCTCGCTATTTGTGTCACCTTTTACTGCCATTACGACTCCATTACATTTCGTCTAAAGCTTTAATGGATAACACATTTAGGCCTGTTGCAATAACTAAACTTGTGGCTTTGACAAGCTGCAAACGCGCGGCTGTGATAGTCTGGTTATCATCAAGAATAAAGCGTAATTCTGGGTTTTCACGGCCAGCATTCCATAATGAATGAAATGAGCTTGCCAGATCGACAAGGAAGAAAGCGATTCGATGTGCTTCATGCGCACGGGCGGCTGACTCGACAAGTTTAGGCCAACTTGCCAGCATTTTAAGAACCGCTAATTCGGCCGGATCTTTAAGAACAGATAAATCAGCTTCATGTGGCACTTTCCCAATCTGACGCAAAACCGAACAAGCCCTTGCATGGGCGTATTGCACATAGAAAACCGGATTGTCACGTGATTGTTCTGTCACCTTGGCATAATCAAAATCAAGCGTTTGATCATTACGGCGGGTTAACATGATAAAGCGGATAACATCGGATCCTACAGCATCAATCACATCACGCACGGTAACAAAATTTCCGGCGCGTTTTGACATTTTAACCGGCTTGCCATTTTCCATCAGATTGACCAGCTGGCAGAACCGGATATCAAGCATATTTTTCTGCCCAGATATAGCTTCGACAGCAGCAGTCATCCGTTTTAAATAGCCGCCATGGTCAACGCCCAAAATGTCAATTAACGGCCCTTTGGTGCGTTCCAGCTTATCAAAGTGATAAGACACATCCGAGGCAAAATACGTCCAGCTTCCATTGGATTTCTGTAATGGGCGATCAGTGTCATCACCAAATTCTGTGGATCTGAACAAAAGCTGTTCACGTGGTTCCCAATCCTCTGGCTCTTTGCCCTTTGGTGGTTGCAATACGCCCGTATAAACATGCCCGTTGGCTTTTAATTTATCGATCGCCTTTTGCACAGCGCCACTTTCAACAAGTTCACGCTCGGATGAAAAGCGATCCATCTGAATGCCAAGTGCCTGTAAATCGTCTTTGATGCCTTCCATAATGTCACTGACCGAAAACAGACGAAAGGTAGATAACCATTCTGCTTCAGGGCGCTTGTGAAATTTATCACCATATTTGGCGGCAAGTTTGGTTCCAACATCCTTTAGATATGCCCCCGGATACAGACCAGCTTCAATTTCGATGGTATCGCCTAAGGCCTCGCAATAGCGCAGATATACAGACCGTGCCAGAATATCAACCTGACCACCGGCATCATTAACGTAATATTCCTTTGTCACCTGCCACCCGCTAAACGCCATTAACCCCGCAAGCGCATCGCCAATGACGGCACCGCGTGCATGCGCTGCATGTAAAGGTCCTGTTGGATTAGCTGATACATATTCGATATTCACATTGGCACCCTGCCCGGCATTATTGCGTCCATAATCATAACCAGCTGTCAGAATGTCACTGATTTCGCGCGCCCACAGCAATGGGTTGATCTGTAAATTAATAAAGCCGGGTCCGGCAATTTCAACAGCGTCAACACCATCAATTTTCTTGAGTTCTTCAGATAACAGAACAGCAAGCTCACGCGGTTTCATGGCGGCAGATTTAGCCAAAACCATAGCTGCATTAGTGGCAAGATCACCATGATCAGGATCACGCGGCAGTTCGAATACGACCCGGCTTATATCCAGTTCTTTTGTGATATGCCCCGACGCACCTAATTGTGTAATCAACGCGGCAAACTGGGTCTCGAAATAGGTAAAAATATTCATCTAATGTGGCTTCGCTTATGTTCGATGGGATTGGATATTAAAATCTAGCGCAGAATTGGGCCAAGATCGAAAAGGCGCTCATGCTCCAAAATAGCATAACGATCAGTCATCGAGGCAATGTAATCTGCAATCACACGCGCAATAATTTCGGGTTTCTGATCGGTTAACGCCCCTTGTTTGGTTTCCTGCCATTCATTCGGTAATGTGTTAGGCTCCGACATAAACAGATTAAACAGATCTGTCACCACCCGTTTTGCTTTGCTGGTCATACGATTGACCTTGTAATGTCGCCACATATTGGTGAACAGAAAGTCGCGTAAAATTTCAAGGTCGCGTGCCATTGGTTCGGAAAAGGCAATAACAGCAGATGAGGCGGTTCTGATATCGTCTGAATGTTTGGCATCGATAGCGGCTAGATTGACAGATGATGTCGCCAGCAAGTCTTCGACAAAAACAGATATCAGTCGTCTGACTAATTCATGTGTTGTGCGTGTCATATCAAGCTGGCCATGTTTGAAATCAATATCACGCAAGGCTTTACCGACCTGAGGCAAATCGCGAATGGCATCAAGTCGGAATAAATCAGCGCGAAGCGCATCATCAAAATCATGCGACAGATAGGCAATGTCATCTGATAGATTGGCAAGCTGGGCTTCGGCTGACGGATAGCTGGTCAGATCAAGCGACATATTGGCATCAAGCTCTTTGAAATTATCCGGAATGTTATCATTTTTTGTCAGTGGCCCGTTATGCTTAACAACCCCTTCCAAAGTTTCCCATGTCAGGTTTAATCCATTAAAACCGGCATAACGTCTTTCAAGGCTGGTCAGTACGCGAACGGTTTGTTCATTATGATCAAAGCCACCAAACGGCTGCATTAATCGGTCAAGTGCGTCTTCGCCAGCATGGCCGAAAGGTGTATGACCTAAATCATGCGCCAGCGCGACAGCTTCAGCCAGATCGTCATTCAATCTGAGGCTTCTGGACATTGAACGGGCAATTTGCGCGACCTCAAGCGAATGTGTAAGGCGGGTGCGGAAATAATCACCTTCATGATAGACAAAAACCTGTGTTTTATGTTTCAGACGTCGAAAGGCACCTGAATGCAAAATCCGGTCTCGGTCACGTTGATAGGCCGTGCGTGCGCCCCATGAGGTTGTGCCTTCGGATAATGCGGCGTCACCCTCATCCACAAACCGGCCACGACTTTGCGGCGCGTGACAGGCATAACACGCCAAAGCGCGATCTTCAGTCATCTTTGTCACCTGATAAAACCTGACAGCTTGTTTAATTATGAGGTTTTCACTTTACGCTCAATCAATTCAAACCGCAAATGTTGGGTGGCTTGATTTAACCGTTGCAAACGCCCATATTCATATCAATCCTATATAGCATGGTATTGAACAAAATGTCCGAGATTATAAGCAAAACAGCAAATAGTGAGACAGTCACCCCCTCCTCAATGGCTGGTATTTTTAGCCTGACTGAAGCTGCGGCTGACAGGATCACCTCCATGCTTGCCGCCGAACCTGATGGCAGTTTTTTCCGTGTTGCCGTTCTAGGTGGCGGTTGTTCAGGTTTTCAATATCAATTCAGCATAGACACTAACCGCGATGATGAAGATCAAGTTTTCACCAGCCATAATGTTGACGTTATTATTGATGAAATGTCACTTGAACTCGTTGATCATGCCGAACTTGATTATGTTCAGGATCTAATGGGATCATATTTTGCCGTAAACAATCCCAATGCAACCGCTTCTTGCGGCTGCGGCACTTCATTTTCGGTCTGACAATGCGTATTGCAAGCTGGAACGTCAATTCTGCCAAGGCTCGGCTTGACCATATCACGGGCTGGCTAAAGGCTGATAATGCTGACATTTTAATGATGCAGGAAATCAAGTCTCAGGACGAAAACTTTCCGCATGATGCTTTTACCGATTTAGGTTGGCATATCGCTGTTCATGGGCAGAAAAGCTATAACGGCGTTGCCATTGCCAGCCGGTTCCCCATAGATGACGTGATGAATGGCTTGCCGGGTGATGATGCAGACGAACAGGCGCGCTATATTGAAGCCACCATTAACGGTGTTCGCATTGGCAATATATATCTGCCCAATGGTAATCCGGCACCAGGTCCTAAATTTGACTATAAATTATCATGGATGGCACGGCTTTATGATCGTGCGGTCGAATTGCTAGCTACCGAAATGCCTGTCGTTCTGGGCGGTGATTATAATGTTCTCCCACAGGATGTTGATTGTTATGATCCGGCAGCTTGGGTTGGTGATGCCCTCACACATGATGATAGCCGTGCCGCTTTCTTTAAAATCCTGCATGCTGGCTATATGGATGCTTTGCGAGCATTACATCCATCTGGCGTGCATTATACCTATTGGGATTATCAGGCAGGTGCATGGCAACGCGACAATGGGTTACGGATTGACCATCTCCTGCTGTCACCAGAGGCTGGTGATCGGCTGACTGATGTCGGCATTGACCGGGCGCCCCGTGGGCTTGAAAAGCCATCGGATCATACACCGATCTGGTGTCAATTGCGTGACTGACACTGTGTTTCAGACAAGTCTCACCTATATGTGATTTAACCAAAGCGATAATTATCTGTAATTTCAATATCTCCTGATTAAAGGAGAAAATCATGACGATTGAATTACAGCATTTTTATGATGTGCCAGAGCACGTACTGAACCCGCTTAGAGATAAACTCAGAACCTTCAATGAAGCGGCCCTAAATTCGGGAATCAACAAGCAATTCTTCGTTACTGCGACCAATGCAGACAATCTAGAGATAGGGTCAATTTATGCGCGTATCCGTTATGACTGGCTCTATATACACATGTTGTGGGTAGATGAAACCTGTCGCGGTCAAGGCGTGGGTACATTGCTTATAAATGCAGTAGAAGATGAAGCCCGCGCGCTCGGCATACGTCGAAGCAGGCTATCAACAGCTGATTTCAGTCCGGGTTTAACATTATACCAGAAACTTGGTTATCAGATATTTGCCGAAATACCCATATCGTCATTTGATTGCATCGAAAGCGATAATCATTCCGAATATCTTATGTGGAAGCTGTCTTTGTGACCCATAGAAAAAGGCAGAGAAACCCCTGCCTTTTATTCTAGGTAAACTAAAGACAAACACTAGATATCGGCGTAAACGTGGCTTTCAGCCCGCGCGCCCGGATGCGTAAGCGCACCCTTTTCAGCCGAACCAACAGTCTGGGCGTATTTCCAAATGGCACCAGCGTTATAATCGGTCTCGCGAGGTGCCCATTTGGCTTTACGAGCGGCCAGCTCTTCATCACTCAGATCAACATCAATTGTTCCTGCTTCGGCATCAATCGTGATCTGGTCACCATCCTGCAAAAGACCGATAGGGCCACCAACGGCGGCTTCGGGGCCAACATGACCAATGCAGAAACCACGGGTCGCGCCCGAAAAACGGCCATCAGTGATCAAAGCCACCTGATCACCCGCGCCTTGTCCATAAAGCGCAGCCGTTGTGGCCAACATTTCACGCATACCCGGTCCACCTTTTGGCCCTTCATAGCGGATCACCAACACATCACCTGGCTTATAGTCACGGCGCTCTACCGCGGCAAAGGCGTCTTCTTCACAATCAAAACAACGTGCGGTGCCGGTAAATTTCAAAACAGACATGCCTGCGACTTTCACCAAGGCACCTTCAGGGGCAAGATTACCTGTCAAACCAACAACGCCGCCAGTTGGCGATAATGGTGCATCGGTTGTACGCACAATCACCTGATCAGTTGGAAATTTCATATCGCCAATATTCTCGGCGATAGTTTTTCCGGTTACCGTCATGCAGTCACCATGAATGAACCCACCATCAAGCAAAGCCTTGACCAAAACAGGAACGCCGCCAATTTCATACATGTCACGTGCCACATATTTACCGCCAGGCTTCAAGTCAGCAATATAAGGCGTGCGCCGGAAGATTTCAGCCACATCATGCAAATCAAATTCAATGCCGCATTCGGATGCCAAAGCTGGTAGATGCAGACCGGCATTTGTTGACCCGCCAGATGCCGCCACAACAGTCGCTGCATTTTCAAAAGCCTTACGCGTCAAAATATCACGTGGCCGCAGATTGGCTCGCACAAGGTCCATAACGATACGACCTGAATGATAGGCATATTCATCTCGTGATTCATAAGGTGCAGGCGCCCCAGCTGACCCCGGAATAGCAAGGCCAATGGCCTCGGACACACAGGCCATCGTGTTGGCTGTAAACTGGCCACCACATGATCCGGCACTTGGACAGGCAACACATTCAAGCTCATGCAGATCTTCGTCTGACATATTGCCAGCCGCATGCGCGCCAACCGCTTCAAAAACATCCTGAACGGTAACGTCTCTATCCTTAAAACGGCCAGGCAAAATTGAACCCCCATACATGAAGACCGACGGCACATTGAGACGAGCCATGGCCATCATCACGCCAGGTAAAGATTTATCGCAACCTGCAAGGCCAACAATCGCGTCATAGCAATGACCCCGAACCGTCAGTTCGATCGAGTCGGCAATCACCTCACGGCTTACCAAAGATGATTTCATGCCAGCATGACCCATGGCGATACCATCAGTAACAGTGATCGTGGTGAATTCACGGGGCGTACCCGCATGTTCACGAACGCCGCGTTTGGCTGCCTGGGCTTGGCGTGCCAGCGCGATATTGCATGGCGCTGCTTCATTCCATGTCGAAACCACACCGACCAGGGGTTGTGCGATTTCTTCTTCAGTCAAGCCCATCGCGTAATAATATGAACGATGCGGTGCCTTTTCGGGGCCAACCGATACATGACGACTTGGCAAATTCGACTTGTCGATTGGCTTTACACTATCTGGCATTATCTCACTCCTTGGTCTTGTTTTTGACTGCCGGTTAACCCAACCGGCTAAGCGCTACATGTAAACCGTCACGCTTTACATTTTCTTCTTCTAGACGTCGTCTGTTTTCGACAATTACATCATCGGGTGCTTTGGCAATAAAGCCAGGATTGTCGAGTTTACGGGCAATCTTTTCAATTTCTGCGCTAACAGCGGTTATTTCCTTATTTAGACGCGCGGCTTCAGCATCCAGATCAAGAATATCTGCCAATGGTAGCGCAATATCCAGCCCGTCAACAAGCCCCTGCGCGCACCCACTGCCGAATTCTGCAGTTTCTGTAACTGTTTCAAGCCGGGCAATCCGCAGTAACGCGGCTTGTTGATTCGTAATGGCACGCGATTGCAGCTCTGTTGCACCATTAATCAGCAACGCTGGCTTGGCTGACAACGGTACGTTCATTTCGGTGCGTATATAACGAATTTCACTAATCAGAGATGTGATAAAACGCACTTCTTCAACGGCATCATCTGCGGCAATATCAAACGCTTTCGGCCATGAAGCACCAATCAGCATATCATTGCTGTTGAAGATCTTTTCATTCAACTCTTCGGTCAGATACGGCATAAATGGATGCAACAGACGTAATGTGCCAGCCAGAATGGCGCTGGCAGTGGCTTTGGTTTCCAAAGTCGCCTGATCATCTCCAGCGTCAGCATTATCTTTACTGTTCATCAAAGTCGGTTTGATAAGTTCAACATACCAATCGCAATATGAATGCCACATGAACTGATACAGAACATCCGCCGCTTCATTGAAGCGGTAAGCCTCAATCGCCTTAGATGTTTTTTCTATCGTATTATTAAATTCGCTTATTATCCATTTATTTATGGATTGTTTTGCATCTTCAACTTTAATGTCTTTATCAATGATACAGCCATTCATTTCAAGAAAACGACAGGCATTCCATATCTTGGTGGCAAAGTTGCGATAGCCTTCCAGACGCGGTATCGACATCTTTATATCACGGCCCTGCGCGGCCATGGCTGCCAAGGTGAAACGAAGTGGATCAGCACCATATTGATCGATAATGCCAAGAGGGTCGATGACGTTACCCTTTGACTTTGACATTTTCTGGCCTTTTTCATCACGCACAAGGGCATGAATATAGACCTCGCGGAATGGCACTTCACCATCCATGAAATGCATCGACATCATCATCATGCGGGCAACCCAGAAAAAGATAATATCAAAACCGGTGACCAGAACATCACCCGGATAATAACGTTTCACCAGATCATTATCTTCAGGCCAGCCAAGCGTTGAAAATGGCCATAATCCACTGGAAAACCAGGTATCAAGCACATCTTCATCACGGTTGAGTTCAACATCCTTGCCATAATGCGCTTTTGCAGACGCAAAGGCATCAGCTTCATTTTCCTCGACAAATGGATGCCCGTCTGGCCCATACCATGCTGGAATACGATGCCCCCACCATAATTGCCGCGAAATACACCATGGCTGGATATTGCGCATCCATTCAAAATAGGTTTTGTCCCAGCGTTCAGGTACAAATTTGGTGCGTCCCTCTTCCACAGCCTTGATCGCGGGTTTAGCTAATTCTTCGGCGTTCACATACCATTGATCCATCAGCCATGGCTCTATAACAACGCCAGATCTATCGCCATGGGGTACTGAATTAGCTACGGTTTCAACGCCAACAACCATGCCTTCAGCATCCAGATCGGCGAGAATTTGTTTACGGGCATCATAGCGGTCTAAACCATGATATTTTTCAGGAATTTCTGGAATACTTTCCATCTTGGCTTCGGCGGTCATTAGATTGATCAATGGCAGATCATGACGTCGTCCAACTTCAAAGTCATTAAAGTCATGTGCTGGTGTTATTTTGACCGCGCCAGAGCCTTTTTCCATGTCCGGATATTCATCGGCGATGATAGGTATCGGTCGATTGGATAAAGGCAGTATGCACATTTTTCCGACCAGATGCCTATAACGTTCATCATCCGGATGAACAGCAACAGCACCGTCACCAAGCATGGTTTCGGGACGTGTTGTGGCAATTGAAATATACTCGTCCTCGGTACCTTCAATGCGGTATCGGAGATGCCACATCGGGTTTTCGCCATCACGCTGTTCAACTTCAAGATCCGAAATTGCCGTCATCAGCTTTGGATCCCAATTGACCAACCGCTTGTCACGATAGATCAATCCATCACGATGAAGGCTGACAAAGGTTTTGATGACAGCTTCCGATAAGCCATCATCCATTGTAAACCGTTCACGCGACCAGTCGGGCGACGCCCCAAGACGCTTTAACTGGTTCTGGATCATGCCTCCGGATTCGGCTTTCCATTCCCAAACCTTTTCAATGAACGCATCACGTCCCAGATCACGGCGGTTAACATTTTCGGCAGCCAGTTTGCGCTCAACAACCATCTGCGTGGCAATACCGGCATGATCTGTTCCCGGTTGCCATAATGTATCGCGGCCAATCATGCGATGATAGCGGATCAGCAAATCCTGCAACGTGAATGTCAGTGCATGCCCCATATGCAAACTGCCTGTCACATTTGGCGGTGGCATCATGATTGTATATGGCGTACTAGATGAAGATGGATCACAGGCAAAATGATTGCTTTGATCCCACATGTCATACCAGCGCTCTTCGATAGCCTGAGGGTTATAATTTTTTGGAAGTGTGGGTTCAGTCATGACACGTATGTAAGTTGTGAAAACAATCGAGAAATAAATATATACGGTGTTCTAAATGAGCCGCAAAAAAATTGCTATCTTTTTGATATGAGACCGCAGGTTAGCAAGCCCCACTCATTTCATATTTATAGCTGAACACCTATTTTGTGATAGGAATCGTGCCGGTAAACATGTCATCAGGTGACGGCAAATTGGTCAAAGATGGCAAAACATCGCCAAGTCCTAGATTAACCGCAGATAACCGACCCATAGCCGCCTTAAATCTATAGGAAGCTAGGATGATATCATGTTCTGCATTGACAAGTCGTAACTCAGCGGCATTTACATCCTGCTCGGCATCAAGCTGATCAAGGATTGTTTTCTGTCCAAAGGTTACTTCGCTGACAATACCACGCGCAACCAGCCTCGTAGCTTCTAATTCGCTGGTTACAGCATCAAGGCGTATTTTCGTTGTGTTCATATTACGAAACGCACTTCGTAAATCTACATCTACAGCACGAATGGCTTCATCGCGGGCAAATTTGCTTTGGGCATGGCTTGCAGACACACTACGAGACTTTGCCCGTGTCGCATTCGTCGTCAGAAACGGTGAAGAAAATACAATCTGGGCTGACATATCATCTAGATCACCTGCAGTGCCGGTCTTATCTTTTGAACTGGCTGACAAAGAAAGACTCACTGTTGGTTTAACCGCCGCCGCCAATGTATTGAATTGCTGACTTGCACTCAATTCATTCGCAATGGCTTTGCGGATATTTGGATGTTCAGCGCGGGCGATATTCTCGGCTTCAATCAATGTGGCCGGTAGCGAAGATAACGCCGCAGGCAGAGACAGATCGCGTAATTCGATACCCGTTAATGAATGGAGTTTATCATCTGCATTTTGCAAATCTGCGGCAGCTGCGATAGCATCTGATTGTGCGCGTGCATAGCGTGCTTTTGACTCAGCTATACGTGTTGGAGTGGCGGCGCCTGCTCTAACACGGGCTTCTGCGGCTTTTACATGAGACTCGAGTCGCGCCAGATTATCTGCATGTAAAGACACTTCGCGTTGTGCCTTTACAACATCAAGATATGCCTCGATTGTTTTCAATATCAAAGCTTGTTCGGAATTGCTGTAGCTGGCGGTAGCCGCATCTAGTTTGTATTCCGCTAGCTTTGCGTTTTCGGCCGATTGCCCCCCATCATAGAGATTCTTACTCAAGGTAATGGCTGCTGACGCATATTGTGATTGTTTAAAACCACTCGTAGTGCTGGAATCGCTATGTGATTGATTGCCAGTGATTTTGACAGTACCTGTTAGATCACTTGTGGATGTAGATACCCCAATTTGTTCGCGCGCCGACACCCAGCTTTGCCGCGCGGCGGCCAGTTCAGCACTATTGACAAGACTAGCGCGCAATGCCTCGTCAAGCGTAGCTGAAAACGTGGTTGTTGGTCCCAGCATAACAGTGGCAAAAAGCGCAACGGCATAAGCGAATGATCGGGAAACATAAGTCATCAATTTCATAGTCTCCATAATGCAGTGGCATCATCAAACAAATTAAAAGACAAACTCAACTTTAGTGTTGAACTCGTCTAGGTTGGGCACCTGAGCGTTAAAAAGGGGCGTATATGAAAAGTTATCTCCAGCCCGCGTCCACAGGCAGGCTACACCAACAGCTTCATTTTTAGCCCGTTTAACTGCCACTAGACGCCCCTTTGGGGTCAGTTGCTTGAGTAAACTATCAGGTACTGTTTCAACACCCCCCTCAATGATGATACGGTCATAAGGACCTTCTTCAGGATAACCATCAGCGAGGCGAGACTTAATAAAGGCCGCATTATCAATACCAATGTTAGCCAGCGTTTCTTGGGCTTTATCTACAAGTTGCGTGCGGGTTTCAATGGCAATGACCGAACCCGCTATTTGTGCCATTATAGCCGTGCCATAGCCCGAACCAGCACCAACAACCAGAACATTATCATCGCTCCGGATTTCAAGAGCTTGAGTCAGCCGTGAAAGAACCATTGGTTCCATCAAACATCTACCATTCGTCAGCATTAGATCTTCGTCAATATAGGCAATTGAGCGCTGGTGCTTCGCCACAAAGGCTTCACGGGGTATCGTCGAAAAGGCGTCAAGCACACGTTCATCGGTAACCTTGTTTGGCCTAATTTGGCAATTAACCATCATTTCACGGGCATTTGCAAACTGCGTGTCATTCATTTCAGGCATCTCATCATCAAGATATTAAGCTAATCATGAACTTATAGGCTTTGTGTCAGACAACTTCAATGCTGGTGAACCAAACAGGTCAAAAAAATCAGACTAGGGTGTTGCCTTGCAATACTTATTATGAATTTCCATGTCGATGGTGACGCTGTTCGCCGATTGAATATTTGGATCTGTTGCCATGCCACCCCATTCACGATAATGACCACATATTCTCTCAAGATCGGGTGTCGGCGTTTGACAATATGCTGCATTCGCAGGCGCTGAGCGCCACAACCCAGCCCCTCTTGAACTGCGATTAATGATCAAGTGCTTAGCAGGGCTTGTGGAATATGAAACGCTTCTCTTGGGTTGAAACTCGTTTACATTTTTCCCCGTTTGCCCAAGTGAAAAATTTGAAAATCGTATTTTCCGCGTATCGGTATTCTTTATCCACAAAGGTGCCAGGTCATTATCAAAAACGCTTAGCATATTATCCACTGGATTTCGGTACATAAGTAAATTGGTTGCCACCCCATTATCTGTGCTGTCATCGATAATCGGAATACCGCTACCATGCCCTGACCAAAACCTTGTGCCATTATCGGGGCCATTGATCCAACGCCAGTTGCCTGGTTCGGTTTCACTGGCCCCAATCCAACCATGATAGGGTCTGCCCATAAACGTTTGATCTATAAAATAGCTTTCTTCGGGGCTTGTTATTGTCATCAAATAGGGCTGAAGACCACACATCTTTGGTTCAATTTGATGCGCTCTGGCTAAAGCTGTATTAAAACTATAAGGTTGCCCATTGTGATATACAAAATCATAAAAATGGAATTTTCCATTAATTTCCATGGCGTGTTCACCCAAACTAAAAACAATTTTCTTTTCTATGCTGTAATTTGTTGCCAATGACTCAAGTCTTACAGACCGCATTGCCCGATTCCATATTTGTGTGGGCAGATTTTTATTGTCATTCGAGTAAAAGCGCAAAATACCATCTAACTGATTCCACGTTGCGTTCACCGATGGTGGTAAATTATTAATGCCAGAATATTGCGTAAACATTGCCATCGTTTGTTTCGATTGTGCAGGGACAGTTAAGACATCATGTTCTGGATCAAAACCTTCAACAATGGCCGCAAAGGCTTGATTAACACTGCACCCGGGCGCTATAAAAACATCACTAGGGGTAATTGAACATAACGCTTGTTCTGGCGCGATAATATTTTTGGAAAAGCTAGTGGTTACATTTTTTTGCGCCACGGTGACATTGGAACCAGAGGCTAGCCCTATGGCAAAATTTGCAGTAACGGTCTCCGGACTTGTTCCAACATTGTTAAAAAATCCGTCATTACCCGGAACAAAAACATCTTTACTTTTCGCCGCCCACCCATTCTGACCAGTTGGGTTTTGGGGGGTATCGCCTTCACCTTGCCAGAGTTCGTAAAAGCTATCTGCATCAAGATCAAAAAAACAGAATTTCTGTGAGTTAACGTTTTTCATATTACCAAATGAAATTAAGTCACCACTATCAAAATTCTGCAACATTCCATGATTGTTGCGGCCACTGAAATCAGATATCTGCGACTGTTGTGTTGAACCTAAGTCAAACATCGCCCAGTTCAAAATCTGTGCTGACGTTTTTACGGTATTCACACCAGCCTCTTCATTAAGTAGTCTAGATATATCTTGTACCTCAAGTTCATCGTCCCAAATCCGTAAGTCTGATATACCACCTTTAAAAGAATGAGTTCCTTTTTTATCACGGGCGCCAACCAGCAACTTTGACGCTGTTGTTCTCATCCGGTCGATGAACGGAACGCCGTATGTGCCTTCACGTCTATTTCCATTTTGTCGAACACCATCAACATATTGTTTGAGAATACTCCCATTGATTACCGTACTGGTTGTCGAATGTGGAAAGGTTATGACAACGTGGTGCCATGAATTATCTAAAAAATTAATGCCCCCATAGGTCCCGAAAAGAGAACCTTCCAATTCGACAAACAGCTCACCGTTCCGCAACAAAATTGCAAATTGACGACCGCTTGTTTCTCCCCATCTCAGAATAACATTTTCTTGTACTTGTCCATTTTCAGCTTTAACCCAGAACGAAATACTTCTGGCCATGGCATCGGTAATATTGACTGTCTGCAGACTTTCAATGGTTCGTCCGGCACCATTGAATTTTATTCCGACACGTTGAGACGAGACTTCATTATTTAGTTGCAGGCAAGCCGAGTCATTTAATTTAACATCACTTATACCAATGCTTTTGGCATTTCTTAGATTTACCCTTAGCAGTTTTTGCGCCAAATCCTTTTGGCCTTCATATTCTCCAAGTTGATTTACCTCAACATGATGTTTCTGTAGTGTTAAGAAAATTGACGATATGCCTATCGACGCCACGGCGAAAACTGTGATGTAAACCAACAATTCGACAAGTGAAAAACCAGATTTACTAGCATTACAGCGTCTCAAATTGGTTTTTTGACACACCAGATAATCAATTAATGAAACCAGCAAAATTGTCTCCAGATACAATATTAACCTTTCGTAAATTACTATCTGTTAACTTTTAAAATTTAGAAAAAACAAATATACGACAGATAAACAACATTAAAAATATTGTTCATATTACTGATTTTAAATAATTAAATATTAAATGTGAAATTGTGACGCATTAAATAAATCAGATAAATTGCAGCTATCTTTTTGCGTGACTATTATCGGCCGCATGGCCAAGGCGACCTGAATGGAACAGTAACTATGATAAGATCTGTAAAAATTGATCAGCACAATATGTCAGCTCACCCCGAACATCATCATGGTCAAATCATGAGAGAGCCGCAAGCTGGTTTTGCAATTATATCCGTTCTTGTCATTGTCACGCTTCTTGGCGCCATTGCTGTTCCCTTACTAAACACAGTGCATAAAAGCCGGGAAAGCGCAGTCTCACTTCGCGTCACGTCTCATCTTGGGCATGAGGCGCGAGAGAATTTCGAACTTGGGTTTCATATGACAAAACTTGATGGTGGCATTCCCAGCTTTTTCAAAACGGGCATATCACCATCGGTTATCCCCATTGGTACAGCTTGTTTCAAACGCATTAATGCAGTCGATAATGAATATCTTGGTGGCTTTGACATTTTTGACCCAAATATTCACCATTCACCAATGACAGTATCAAACAACCGATCTGTAGTTACATTTGCATATGATAATGGGCGCAAAACGGGTGCGGTATTTGAGGAGCTTGTTATTGTATCCTGCGCCATGTCAGAAACGGGTGAAATTGGTGTCTATGCGGGTAAATTGGGTGTTATTGATGGCTCCTTCTATCCGATAAATTACGGACAATTTTAGAGCATCATGGCGTTGGACATCTTTGGGACTCGCTAATACGCAACTGAATGTCCGGTTTGTCGCGTATAGTAAATTGCCGATAGCTAACGCCAATACCTGAATCATTGACGGCGCGAATATTCCATTTTGTGATGTTGTCAGTTAAAAGCATTTCGAGTCGAGGGTTAACATCGCCATCGCCATCTGGATCCTGATTATAGAATTCCAATTCATATGTGCCATTACGTTTACCATTACTGGGAAGTCGAAGGGGAAGCACAACGCCATCATGTGATTTATCCCACCCCGGGGTTATCCTAAGCTTTCCAGATGAGTGAATCGTGGATGGTCTATATTCATGGGGATCATCAGCAAATGTAAATTTATCGGCAAAAGATGTTAAATCGCGGTTAGGTTCTATATTGTTTAGATTAAAATATGCTTTGCCGCCAGTTTTATCATTATCATCAAAAACAAAAAACAAGCTGAAGCGGTCAACCGTATTGAGATTATGTTGTTCATGTAAGAAAACGGTGACGCTATCTGGAACTTCATCGCGGTTTTTTGGTGAATAGTTGATATATTTACCAGGTAAATTTGCATCGGCAGCATGTGGCCTCGTACATGGAAAAGGATCACCTTGTTCTTTTATGTATTGATAATAGCTTGGCACGCCGTCTGTGCGATCAAACCTAACATACTGTTTGGGTTGATTTTTTAAGGGACCGCAATATCCATAATAATCTTGCGGATAGAGATTACTCCATACGGATACAGTCGTCACAAATTCACGTACTTCAAATGTTTTCGAAGAAGCATTATAGCGGCCAAGGTCAAAACGCGTGGCCGTGCCATTTGCAACACCACCGCAATTTGCCGTTACCTTTATGGTGGAAGATGCTGTGCGGCTGATTATTCCTGCTCGGGCATTGAGGGTTAAAATATCATCACCAAAAAACCCGTTATCCGATTGGTATTGAAGATTTGAAAGAAGGCTTGCTACTTGTGTTGGTGAGCCCTGAAACATCACATTTGAACTATTATCACCCGTAATCGTCATTCCGGACGGAATTGACGAAAAACGAAGCCGGTTTGTTGGGTGCGACGTGTTAATTTCCAGACTGAGCTGCGCTGCTGTATCCAGCGCATAAACGCCAATATCTTTAAGCGCCGTTAAAACGCTACTTATGCTGGTGAATATTGCAGGCATTTCTATGGTCAGGCCCGGGGCGCTTTTGTCAATTGGCTCGATCATGGATGTATAAAAACTGCCAGGGTTATCTCGGCTATAAGCAACATAGCGGGGAAAGATAATTTGTTGCCCTGCTTTGACAGGTAATGACTGGTTTGCGGCTTGCGTTAAACAGGTAGCGTCCTCAACGAATACTCTTAAAGACGGATTGCTTGATGATGCGTTCTGAATTGGCAATGATACAGTACATCGGCCACCGCCGCCTTCCAGTGCAAATGCGATCTTGCCGCCACGCGACAGAATTGCATTTATATTTTCAGCGATGTTATGACCAGCCGCATCCTTGCAATTTTTTTCAATACTGAAAGTGCTGAAACGAATAATGGCGTCGGAACTGAGTTTGCACTTTGGCACAGTGCCGTTATAGCGACTTCCATTGCCAAAAACAGTGCCCACAACAAGCGGGGGGGCGTCTTGAAGGTCCTGCGGCATTGTGCTGTTTATATACACAGGTGATTGCAATGTATCGCTCAGCTGGTCACGCCTGAAATCATCATAAATAAAAGCCGCTATGGCTTCGTTCTTTTGTTGTGTCGTTAGTTCGTTTCGTCCTTGAAGTAAACTTATCTTATTCTGCGAAACAAATTGAATGGCGGCAACACTGACCACGGCAAACAATGAAAGTGCGACAAGAAGCTCAATCGTTGAAAAACCTGAATGTGGTTTTTTAAACCTAACATCTATGTTTGTCGAACGCATAAAATCTCTATTGGCAATATTTAGGAAGCCAAAAGATAAAGTAATTAATAATTTTTTAGCATTTTCTATTTAAGTTTATTTAATATCTGCATGGCATCATTGACGCGCCCTGCCGCATTCGGTATTACCTGACCAATATCACGCAGGCCCGGTGGCAGAGTGGTTATGCAGCGGTTTGCAAAACCGTGTACATCGGTTCAATTCCGGTCCGGGCCTCCATAACTTTGGGCATTATGCCTTAAAAACGCTCATTTTTGGGGCACTCACCCAATCAATCATAATTTCCAAGCATAATCAGTGCTGTTTTTATGTCATTGATTGGTGCGGAAAAAATTATGTTTTCTGCCAGCTTTTCCAATATTTCCATTGCTGTTCGGGTGCCAGTGACTATGTTGGTTTTATTATGATTGAATAAATAGGGGTATAAGATGGCCATCGTAACGGAAAACAATTCTACTATCGTAGAACCTTTAGAAATGCGCAATGCAATGGGCAAGTTTCTGACAGGTGTGACCATTGTCACGATCATACAAACTGATGGCACCCCCTATGGTCTTACTGTTAATTCTTTCAATTCCGTGTCTTTAGATCCGCCTTTGGTCTTATGGTCGCTTGATAACCGTAATGGTAATTTACAGGCCTTTCGTGATGCGGATGGTTTTGTTGTCAATGTGATGGCGTCGGCACAGGCTGATTTATGTGGACGTTTTGCAAGTCAAACACCGAACCGTTTTGATGGTGTTGACTGGGAAAGAGGCGTTTCTGGTCACCCGGTTCTAAATGGTTGCTTGGCAAGTTTTGATTGCCGGCATTGGACCGAATATGAAGGTGGTGATCACACAATCTTTATTGGTGAGGTTGTGTCAATCAAACAACAGGAAGGCACACCAGCAGCCTATTTCAGCGGCAAGCTTGGTCACTATAACCGTTAATGGATAAATCCAGCTCTTCAATTCTGGGTGATGTGGTGCTTCTTGGCGGTGGCCATGCCCAGATCGCCGTTTTGAAGATGTTTGCGATGAAACCGATAGCGGGCATTCGGTTAACCCTTGTAACCAACGATATGCGAACGCCCTATTCAGGGATGTTACCTGGCTTTGTTGAAGGGGTGTGGGACGATGATGATCTGCATATCGATCTTGCCACATTAGCGCAATTTGCTGGCGCACGTATCATTCACGCGTCATGTACAGGCATTGATGCCGACCATAAACGACTTTTGTTTGATCATCGCCCTACCCTTCGGTTTGATGTGCTTTCTGTCAATATAGGCGGTCAGCCTGCCTTAGACGCAATTGATGGTGCAATGGAACATGCTATTCCCGTCAAACCGATTGCACAATTTCAACATCGGCTAAATGACGTGCTTTCAGCTGACAAAAAACATAAGTTGAGTGTTATTGGCGGTGGGGCGGCAGGGTGCGAATTAGCGCTCGCTTTATCCAAACGATGGTTGACTGAGACGGGAAAAAGACCTGAATTGCGCCTGTTCAGTCGCTCGAACCGTCTTATGCCATATATGGCAGCACGAGCCGGAAAATTGATCGAAGCTGATTTGAACGCTATTGGTGCTCATATCCATAAGGGTGCAGAAGTCACTAGCATTCACGCTAATGGCCTTTCATGTCGTGATGGCCAGACATATGATTTTGACGCCTGTTTTCTGGTATCTGCGGTGAAACCACCTGCATGGTTAGCCTCATCTACAATTGAACGTGATGAAAACGGTTTTATTCGAGTTGGACAAAATTTACAGTCATTGAGCCACCCCTATATTTTTGCAAGTGGTGATATCGCGTCTTTACATCCATATAGCAGACCTAAAGCAGGCGTTTTTGCGGTTCGTGCAGGACGAATCCTTGCCCAGAACCTGCAACGCTATATCAAGCAGCAATCACTCCGCCCATGGAATCCACAATCACGTTATCTGGCGCTTATCGGTACAGCCGACGGGGCCGCAATCGCCGCGCATGGGTCGTTTGGGTTTAAAGCGCACTATCTGTGGCGACTCAAAGTCTGGATCGATCAACGCTTTATGGGTAAGTATAAATCTCTTGCTATGCCCCCCACCCCAAAAACAGACACTTTAGACGCGATCAATTCCGATGAAGGCAAACACAGTGATCCAGCTTTTGCGGCAATGCGTTGTCTTGGTTGCGGTGCCAAAACAGGCCATGAAACGCTACAAAATGCGATGCGTGAAGCGGTGTCTATAGCCATAGGGATGGGGGCTGATCCCGATCTGATGCCAGATGACAGCCTTGCAGAAGACGCCGCATCACTGCCCTCACCGGCACCCAATATGCGGATATTGCAGTCTGTCGATATGCTGTCCGAAATTGTGTCAGACCCATTTAAGCTTGGTCAAATAGCTTCGGTTCACGCTTTTAGTGATATATACGCAATGCTTGGAAAGCCATTATATTCATTGGCTATTATTAATTTGAATGAAGCAAAAATATCGATTCAAACTGACCAGCTCACGCACATTCTTGCAGGGACTTTACTGGCTCATAGCAAGGCAGGTGTAAAGCTGGTTGGCGGCCATACCAGCGAAGGCGGGTCCTTGTCGGTTGGCTTTTCTGTAACAGGCACGCGTCCCGAACATGGCGCATATACACCAGCCCCCAAAGATGCGGTGATTATTCTGTCAAAACCGATTGGCACTGGCCTCGTCATGGCGGGACATATGCAATTGAAAGCTCGTGGGAACTGGATCACATCCACAATCGATACTATGTGCATGAGCAATCATCAGGCCACCAAGATAGCCATGGAACATGGTATCGAATGGGTAACTGACATAACTGGGTTCGGTCTGGCGCGGCATGTGCTTAATCTGGCTAATCGTGCGGGGGCAACAGGATGCTATCTTTATCCGGATGCCATCATCTCTTTACCTGGTGCCCAGTTCATGGCCGATAATGGCATTGTTTCCAGCCTTGCTGGCCAAAATCAGGCGGCGGTTCGACTCGATCATAATGGCTGTGATCAACATAGAACGCCATTATTATTTGACCCGCAAACAAGTGGTGGTCTGGCGATGCTGGCAAAACCTGAACAGGCTGACCACATCCTTGCGGCATTGGTTGCGACAGGTCATCACCCCGCAATTGTCGGGCGTATAACGCATAGTAAGAGTGGCATAACCCTGTCAGCAAAGGATGCTGGCTAATGGGTGCACCCATAAAACGAATTACCGAATGGTGGCACAATGATGATGTTGATACGGTTATCGATGTGCGCACGCCAGCTGAATTTGCCGATGATCATATTATAGGGGCGATAAATTTACCGGTCTTAAACAACCAGCAACGTATTGATATTGGCACCATGTATAAACAGACCGGCCCTTTTGAAGCCAAACTTGCAGGTGCGGCATTGGTCGCACAGAATATTGCCTCACATTTACAGCAAAGTCTGGCTGACAAGCCGCGTAACTGGCGTCCTATGGTCTATTGCTGGCGGGGAGGACAACGTAGCGGTGCCATGGCGCAAATCCTCAGCGATATTGGCTGGCATGTGAAATTGATCGATGGCGGTTATAAACGCTATCGGCGGGATATATTAACAAGACTGGATGAAATGCCGCCTAAATTGCGCTTTATCAAGCTTGGCGGCGTCACTGGCACTGCCAAAACGCATATTTTACGAGCCGCCCGCGCGCTAGGGGCACAGGTCATCGATCTTGAAGGGCTTGCCAGACATCGTGGTTCATTATTGGGCATTGAACCGGATGCGGATCAACCTGCGCAGCGTTTGTTTGAATCCGAAATTGCGCATTGTCTTGAACAATTCGATAGCACTCGTCCGGTTTTTGTCGAGGCAGAAAGCAATAAAATTGGTCAACTTCATATTCCGGCGGCATTATTCGCTTCAATGCGTTCAGCCAAGACAGTGCTTGTCACAGCAACATTAAAAGCCCGCGTTGCCTTTTTAAGGCATGATTACCAGCATATGACCAATCAACCAGAACGGCTGCTACCGCTATTTGACGGGCTGGTAAAACGCTATGGTCATGACATTGTTGATGGTTGGAAAGTCCTGTCATCTGATGGTGACTGGGATGGTTTGGTAGCTGATTTACTGGAAACACATTACGACCCGGCTTATCGCCGTTCGGCGACAGCGCATGGCCATGAGGTTATATTAGAGATTGATGGTGGCGCACTTGATTCCACGGCAATCCAGAGGGCCGCTATGCAGATACTTACAATAACCTGATTTTTGCCATTCAGAATAAATGGCACGTAAAATGCAGTTTAATTTTGATGAAAACGCGCTTGCATCTGCGCGTTGGTGATGTATAACTCCTCACCAAGTCTTGTGATTTACCATTTATGGTGTGTCTTATAGGTTATGGCTCTATTCCCCGGTAGCTCAGCGGTAGAGCAAGCGACTGTTAATCGCTTGGCCGGCGGTTCGAATCCGTCCCGGGGAGCCAATCTTCTCACTATCCCAGAAAATATTCCGTTGAAACGGTTGTCAACGCAAAGGTGGCTTCATCGATGAAAAAACCTGCCAATATGCCCGTGCTTGCCGTGGAGGATATAAGCGAGATTGTGCAGATGGCACTTTCGGATCATGATAGTTTCGCCCAGATTGAAATGCTTTATGGCTTATCCGATAGTCAGGTAAAAACATTGATGCGCAAGACCCTCAAACGCGGTAGCTATGAAGCATGGCGGAAAAGAGTGCGGCAGTTTGGTGATCGGCGTGCGCATTACAAATAAAGCATCCGTTGCCAGGCGGACACTAACAAAATTTATGCGGTCTTTTTTTCTATCTCGATAAAGCTGAACGGGCTATCGCTGTCATTTATCACATTATGATCGACACCAGCATAGCGCGCATAAGAAACACCATTGGTAAGGGGGCTTTGCGTGATCTGGCCATCAGCCGCCTCGATAGTCAGTGTCCCTGTCGTAAGGGGAACAACCACATAATCCATCTCATGCACATGTCGGCCTGTTTCAGCACCCGGGGCAAAGTCCCAGCGTGTAACGACAAAAGCATCATTTTCGGCCTGTTTGGTGGGTATGGCGCGTGGCCGATCAGAATTATTCTGCATTATATCATTCCTTTTCACTGTCAAAGATCAAAGTTAACTGTCATAGAGCAGACATAATATAATTAAACTTATTTATGACGGTCTTGCAAAACAGAAATCGCATCGGCCAGTGATAAATCAGCATCTTCCAGCAATACCATCATATGGAATAGCAAATCTGCCGACTCATTGGCCATTTCGGCCTTATCATCCTTCATACGGGCCAGAGCAAGTTCAACCCCCTCTTCACCAACCTTTTGTGCGATACGCGCTTTCCCAGCTTCAAACAGACTGGTTGTATAGCTACCTGCTGGCATAGCGGCATGACGTTGCTTTATCACAATCCCAAGGCGGTCAAGAAACGTCGTGTTTGATGCTGTTTTCTCACCAAAGCATGAATGCGCACCAGTATGGCAAGTGGGGCCAGCCGGTGATGCCAAAACCAACAAACTATCATTGTCACAATCAAGTTTGACCTCAATAAGTGTCAATATATTACCCGAGCTTTCACCTTTCATCCAGAGGCGTTGCTTGGAACGGCTATAAAAGGTTACCTTGCCGCTATCATAGCTTGCCGCCAGAGCGTCACGGTTCATATAGCCAAGCATCAACACTTCGCGCGTATCTACATGCTGGATAATCGCTGGTAATAAACCGCTTTCACCATCTTTGTTCCAGTCTGGGGCATCCAGATTGATCATGACCGCATCAGACATTGCTAAATTCTCACTTCAATTTGTTTCGATTTTAGATAGGCTTTAAGATCGGGAATCGGTATCTGTCCACTATGAAAAATGGACGCTGCCAACCCGCCATCAATATTGGTTTGTGTGAACAGTTCAACAAAATGCTCGTAATCACCAGCACCACCCGATGCAATGACCGGCACTGAGACAGCATCACGCACCATCTTTAGCTGCGCCAGATCATAACCTTGTTTCACGCCATCATTATTCATACAGTTCAACACAATCTCGCCCGCACCATGTGCCACAGCTTCTTGTGCCCACGCCACTGTATCACGCTTGGATTTAACCGTTTTTTCAACGTCACCAGTATATTGATAGACCTGAAAACCATCATTTTCACGGCGCGAATCAATACCAACAACAACGCATTGCGTACCAAAGGCCGCGGCCAGTTCACTTATAAACTCTGGTCGTTCAAGCGCCGGTGAGTTAACTGAAATCTTGTCAGCACCATCATTCAGCAAAATTTTGGCATCTTCGATAGAGCGTATGCCACCAGCCACACAAAAGGGAATATTGATGCGGCGCGCCACAGCATTGACCCAGCTTTTATCAACCACGCGGCCATCAGCACTAGCGGTGATATCATAAAACACCAGTTCATCAACCCCTTCATCGGCATAACGCTGGCTTAGCTCCAGAATATCCCCCATATCACGGTGGTTGCGGAATTGTACGCCTTTCACAACACGGCCATCTTTGACATCTAGGCAAGCGATAATCCGTTTTGTCAGCATGCTACAACCTCCAGAGCTTCCCTGACACTAAACACCCCTTCATACAGGGCTTTACCAATGATCACCCCATCTGTAGGCAAGCCTTCAAGATCATTCAGCGCGCTCACGCCGCCTGATGCCTGTAGCTTGATGTTGGGAAATGCAGACTTAACCGAAGCGTAAAGATCACGGTTACAGCCGGTCATCATCCCATCACGCGCAATATCTGTGCATAAAGCATGTAGCAATCCATGATTGGCGTAATGCCCCAGAAACTCAAACAATGTCAGTTTGCTGGTTTCTTGCCATCCCGACATCGCAATATTATAGCTGACATCACCTGATGTGTCGGCTACCGGCATAACATCTGCAGCAAGGCATATGGTTTCGCCGCCATATCTGGAAAACAAGGCTTCCCCGGCTGCGTAATCACGCACAGCCAGACTGCCAACAACAACACGGCTAGCCCCGGCATTAACCAAGTCCGCAACGTCATCCAAACTGCGGATACCACCGCCGGTTTGTACTTTCAGACCGGTTGCGTCAATAATTCGGGTAATCAGATCAAGCTGGCGGTTTGCTGGGTCTTTCGCCCCATCCAGATCAACAAGATGTAACCAGCTTGCCCCCGCATCGGCATATGATTTGGCAACAGATACGGGATCAGTGCCATAGGTGGTCTGCTGATCAAAATCCCCTTTATTAAGGCGGACAACAGCTCCCCCAATCAAATCAATCGCGGGATAGATAATCATGCGGGCATCTCCAGAAAATTCTGTAAAATTCGCGCCCCTACTGGACCCGAGCGTTCGGGGTGAAACTGGCATCCCATAAAATTACGATCCGCTACTATGGCCGTAAATCTATCACCATAATTACAACTGGCAATCGTAGCTTTGGTAACAGGCGCAAAAAATGTATGCACAAAATAGACATGCGCACCTTGCTCGATTCCTCTTAGCAAAGGGTGTGCGCTGGCAAAATCCAGACTGTTCCATCCCATATGCGGTACAGAGCGATCACTAGCGGGGGTAAAGGCCGCACAATTACCTGGCGTAATACAAAGCAAATTTGTATTGGCGACAGTGCTATCAGCCTTTTCTGGCGACTGCTCAAACAAAAGCTGCATCCCCAGACACACCCCCAGCACAGGTTGCGTCAAGCCGCGAATAACATCAACAAGCCCGGCCTTGGTCAGGATATCCATCGCAACGGGGGCTGTCCCCACGCCTGGCAGTATCACACGTTCGGCGTCGCGAATAACATCTGCATCAGTGGTTAAAATGCTGGTCACGTCCAAACGTTCAAGAGCAAATTGTACAGATGCAATATTGGCACCACCGCTATCTATAATCGCGATCATAATACGCCTTTTGTACTTGGCAATTCACTGCCTTCACGACGCACAGCCTGACGCATGGTCCGGCCAAACCCCTTAAAACAGGCTTCAACCATATGATGGGCATTTTCACCTGTTACTGAAATATGCAGATTGGCCTGCATATGTTCGGCGAGCGAATAAAAGAAATGGGGCACCATATCGGTTGGCAAATCACCAACATGCGTCGCCGGAAAATCAGCTTTAAAATCAAGATAGAAACGACCACTCAGATCAAGCGCAACATTCACCAGCGTCTCATCCATTGGCAACATAAAGCCGTAACGATTTATGCCGCGCTTATCGCCAAGCGCCATCCTTATGGCCTGGCCCAATGCAATGGCGCAATCTTCAACTGTGTGATGCGCATCAATATGCAGATCACCGTCACATTCGACCTCCAGCGAAAACCCGCCATGTTTGGCAATCTGATCAAGCATATGATCATAAAAACCAATGCCGGTATTAATATTGACGGGAAATGCCCGATCGAGATTTACCGAAACCGAAATAGCCGTTTCACTGGTTGTGCGAATGACCTTGCCCGTTCTGGCTGGATCAGTCGCTATCTCTATGCTGTCACCGTTTAGCGCCGCCATAAGCGCATTCATCTCGTCCTCAGTTCCAATTGAAATACGAATGCTATTGGCCAGCCGCGGCTGGTGCGATTGGTTACGTACGACAATCCCGGCTTGCAGACAGGTTGCATAGAATTTATCGGCATCCTGCACCCGCACCAAAATGAAATTGGCGTCACTTGGCAAAATCTCGTCAACCATTGGCAAGGCGGCCAGACGCGGAATAAAGCGGTCACGGCGCTCAATGAGCGCATCCCGTTTTGCGGCAAGCGCGCGATGATTTTTTGACGTTAGAATAGCAAGAGCTGCATCAACAACAGGGCTTGCCAATGGATATGGGGCCAGAACCTTTTGCAAAAGCTGGGTAACCTCCCCGCGCGCGATCGCTGCCCCACACCGCAAACCTGCCGCCGCGTGCGATTTGGATAAGGTGCGCAAAATGACAAGATTGGGCGTCGATTCAATCATCGGAACCAAGCTGCTGGCCTCGGCATATTGGATATAGGTTTCATCCAGAACAATCAGTGCCTGATCCGCATAGGCATCACAAAGGCTCATTATGTCATCGCGTGCCATGACATTGCCTGTAGGATTATTGGGCGAACAGATGAATATCATCTTGGTATTTTCATCCGTTGCCTTGTCAATGGCTACAATATCAAGACCGAAGTTATCATTCAAAGGCGCTTCGCGCGTTTCGACAGCATGTAGAATGGCTGACTGACGATACATGGCAAATGTTGGGGGACAAATGACAATATTATCGATGTTTGGTACACAAAAGGCGCGCATTAGACATTCAATCGCTTCATCCGCACCACGGGTAACCGTCAGATTACGTGTTGATATATCAAGCCAGTCACAGATAGCGACCGCCAGTCTTACAGGTTGCTGGCTTGGATAGCGCGCCAGATTATGCGCACCTACAAACGGCTCAAAGGGACATTCATTAGCATCCAGAAAAATAGATGTATCCGCACCAGTTTGTAACGATCGTGCTGATGAATAGCCTTTCATTGCTAAAATCTCAGGACGAGCTCGATTGACAATGGGCGTGGTAGATTGATTTTTTTGGGTCTCCATAATTTGCCTCTAATCCAGCATTTTTTCGATGGGCACAACGAGAATGGAATTGGCCCCTTTTGCTTTCAATGCTTCCATTGTGTTCCAGAACACCCCCTCTTCGCAGACGGCATGGACAGCAACCATGTCATCACGACCTTGCAGAGGCATAACGGTGGGTGATTGCGAACCGGGTAAAACCGCTTTAATCGCATCGAGCGAATCTATGGGGCTGTTCAACATGATATAGCGGCTGTTTTCTGCACGTAAAACGGCACGCAATCGCGCGATCAGCTTTTCACAAATCGAATTGATCTCGACGTCCTTTATTTCATTTTTGATAACGACAGCCTGCGATTGCATCACGATGTCAGTTTCGCGCAAACCATTGGATTTTAGCGTGTTACCGGTTGAAACAAGGTCACAGATCACATCGGCAAGATGCGTGCGAGGGGCGACTTCGACTGCGCCCTGCATGGTGACAATATCGGCTGAAACATTCTTCTCGGCCAGATATTTGGCAAGCAACCCTCGGTATGATGTGGCAATCGTCTTGCCGGACAATGACGTGATATCTTTGTAATCAAAATCATTTGGCACGGCGATAGATAGACGGCATTTACCATAACCAAGCGCCATAACCTCTTTTAATTCGGCATATTTACCATTTTCGTTAGCCTGCTGTTCAAGCAATGCATTCTGCCCCAGAATACCCAACTGGCATACATTTGTAGCCAGAAAAGCCGGAATGTCATCATCTCGTACCAGAAAAACATCTAACGGAAAATTATCTGCCATACATAAAAGTTGGTCGCGGCTTTTAGCCAGCGAAATACCGCATTTTTCAAGCAATTTTAGCGACATATCCGCCAGGCGCCCTGACTTCTGAATGGCAATTTTCAACCTGCCGTTATCACGCATTGTATTCATTGACTCACTATCCTTTACCTAGAGCTTTCCCTGGCGTTGCATAATTGTTTTATAGCCATCAAAACCGTTATTCAGAAACCGGGCGACCCTGACAATCGTTGCGGTGCTTACACTGGTTTCTGCGGCAATCTTGCGATATGGCACCTTTTGCACAAGCATTTGCGCCACCCGCCACCGATCAATCAACCCTTCAAGTTCGGCAGGCGTACATAGATCATAGAAAAAGCTTCGTGCTTCCCCATTATTCTCCAGCGTCAATATCGCGTCGAACAGATCCTGTTCATGCTTAGTTTGAATTTCGTTGCGCTTCATCTGAACCATAAGTTATGTGACTTGTTTCAGCGTTTTAATACGCTAAAACACATCTGTCAACACGCAGAAACCGCATAAAGTCATAAAATGATTAAGATGCTATAAAATGAATAATGAAAATGAAGCTTTACAGCGCACGAGAATCTAAATCACGGGCGCGTACGATCGACAAAAGCCGACCATCTTCGGGATCAATATCGCGCACCCTATCGGCTTCAAAACCGATATCGGCAAGACAGCAAGTCGGAAAATACGATAAATTATTGTCAGTATGTGTTGAACCAACCATTCGATTAAGCAAAACGACAAGACTTGGATTATGGCCAATAACCATCATATTCTCGCAGTTATTTGCCTGTTCCTCGATCACATACATAAGTTGATTAGCTGTCGCTTCATAAAGACTATCAACAAACAGCATAGCAATGTCAGGCCAGTTTTGTGAGACAATTTCATATGTCTGTTTGGTACGTATGGCTGGTGACACAAGCACAAAGTCAGGTAGCATTTTCTGTTGCACCATCATGTTACCGACATTTTCAGCATTCTGTTGACCACGCTTAATGAGCGCACGATCAAAATCAGAAATACCGACTCTAGGGGTTTCGCTTTTACCATGTCGTAAAAGAGTGATACGAGCCATAAGCTGTCCAAACAAAGCCATTTGCTAACATTAACAAATCATAAAATTAAATTGGCATGATCTTGCTATTCTGCCAACCATCAATTTTTAAAAACTATTTTGCATCGAACGGCTTATACACCTATTGTCGGATAAACCGATATGTATCTTTCACCACGGAATAAAGAACAGCAATAACATGCAGAAAAATGATTTCCTGGCCGCCATTGGCAACACCCCTCTCATCAAGCTTCGTGCTGCATCTGAGATGACAAATTGCACGATTCTGGGCAAGGCAGAATTCATGAATCCTGGCGGGTCTGTCAAAGATCGTGCAGCTCTGGCTATCATTGAAGATGCAGAAGCCAAAGGCCTGCTTGGTCCCGGCGGTATGATTGTAGAGGGTACGGCGGGCAATACAGGCATTGGTTTGACTATGGTGGGAAATGCCAAGGGTTATCAGTCGGTCATTGTTATGCCCGAAACGCAAAGTGAAGAAAAAAAACAAGTTTTGCGCGTTTTTGGCGCTGATTTACGCCTTGTTCCGGCAGTCCCTTATAAGAATCCAGACAATTACGTTCGCTATTCTGAAAGGCTCGCTCAAGAGCTAAGCGGGACACATAATGGCGGTGTGATCTGGGCGAACCAGTTTGACAATACCGCCAATCTTGACGGGCATTACAAAACCACTGGGCCTGAAATATGGGCACAGACCGATCAAAAGGTTGATGGGTTTATCTGTTCGGTTGGATCGGGCGGCACATTAGCCGGCGTCAGCCAGTTCCTGAAAGAAATGAATCCTGATATCAAAATTGGCCTAGCTGACCCAGAAGGCTCAGCCTTATTCAATTATTACGCACATGGTGAATTAAAAGCCGAAGGCAATTCGATTTCAGAGGGTATTGGTCAGGGGCGCATAACCGCCAACCTGGAAAAAGCCTTTGTTGATATGCCTTTCTGCCTCAGTGATAAAGAGGCCTTGCCGATGATTTACGCATTGATGCGGGATGAAGGCCTGTATCTGGGTGGTTCCTCTGCGATCAATATTGCAGGTGCTGTTGCGATGGCACAGGAAATGGGGCCAGGTCATACCATTGTCACCATTCTATGTGACAGTGGTCAACGCTACCAATCAAAGGTCTGGAATCCGGAATTTCTGCGGGAAAAAGATTTGCCCATACCCGATTGGCTTTAAAGAGGAATACCATGGCTCATAACAATAATATCGTTACAGCAGAATGGCTTAAAGCGCATATAGATGATAGTGATTTAAGAATATTTGATGCGACCTTTCACATTCCCGCAACTGGACGTGATGCCAATACCGAATTTGATGACGGGCATATCCCGGGTGCCCAGTGTTTTGATCTTGGGGTGATTGCTGATCCTGATGCGGCGCTACCGCACACCGTGCCTTCTGCCGAAATATTTCAAACGCATTTGCGCAGACTTGGTGTCAATCAGCATGATCATGTGATCGTCTATGATGATTCGGTTTTCATGTCTTCGGCGCGGGCATGGTGGTTATGCCGTTTGTTTGGTCATACCAAAGTCAGCTATCTTGATGGCGGCCTCACCGCATGGAAACAGGCTGGCGGCAATCTGGAAAAAGGCGCTTCAACAGCTGTTGCCTTGGGTAATTTTATCGCTGGTAAAGCACGCGATTCAGCCGTGGCCTATATGCCGGACCTCCGTGCGCAGGTCGAAGCTGGCACCGCCGGTCAAATCGTTGATGCCCGGGCTACAGGTCGCTTTACTGGCGAGGTTCCGGAACCCCGTGCGGGTATCCGTTCGGGGCATATTCCGGGGTCATTAAATGTGCCTGTTACGTCGTTGTTTGATCCGGATACAAAGCTCTTAAAGCCTACCAATGAATTAAAACAGATCATTGAATCTGCTGGTGTTGATCTATCGCAAGACATCACGACAACATGTGGCACAGGCGTAACAGCATGTGCTTTGGCGCTAGCGCTTGAACTTGTTGGACATCGACAGGTTGCAATGTTCGATGGATCATGGACTGAATGGGGTACATCAGATGCCCCAATCGAAACCGGTACAGCCTAGCCCAATATTAGCATAAAGCCCTAGCTAACCCTTAGAGATTAGTCATTCAGAATCTGGCTGAGGAATAGTTTTGTACGCTTACTTTTTGGCTTATTAAAGAATGTTTCCGGATCATTTTCTTCAACAATTTCGCCTGCATCCATAAAGATGACCCGATTTGCAACTTTACGTGCAAAGCCCATTTCATGGGTCACAACAATCATCGTCATGCCATCTTCAGCAAGCGAGATCATAGTTTCCAGCACTTCCTTGATCATTTCAGGATCAAGCGCGGATGTTGGTTCGTCGAACAGCATGATCCGAGGGCGCATACACAAAGCACGGGCAATCGCCACACGCTGTTGCTGACCACCTGAAAGCTGGCCAGGATATTTGAGCGCTTGTTCTGGAATACGCACACGCTCCAGATATTGCATAGCAATCTCTTCGGCTTCCTTGCGCGGCATCTTGCGCACCCAGATCGGGGCAAGCACACAATTCTCGAGAATTGTCAGATGCGGGAACAGATTGAAACTCTGAAACACCATACCGACTTCTGAACGGATCGTTTCGATATCCTTCAGATCACTTGTCAGATCAGTACCATGTACATTGATGACGCCTTTTTGATGTTCTTCAAGACGGTTGATACAACGAATCAGCGTTGATTTACCTGAGCCTGACGGGCCACAAATAACAATTTTTTCCCCAGACTTAACTGTCAGATCAATGTTTTTGAGCGCATGAAAATTACCGAACCATTTATGCATCGCCTCGATGCGGATAACAGTTTCACCTTGTGAAGATTTGTTTGGTTTCCCAGCCATTTTATTTCCAGCCATTTTGTTTCCAGCCAATTATTTCTTCTGAAATTTGTTTTCAGTGTCCAGTTTACGCTCCAGATAGGCTGAGTAATAACTCATCCCGTAGCAGCATATGAAAAAGAATATTGCAACAAAGATATATACCTCGCGTGCCAGACCATTCCAGTTCGGGTCCGCCAGCGATGAACGCCCCATACCAAGCACATCAAACATACCAATGATCAAAACCAGCGTCGTATCTTTGAATAGGCCGATAAAGGTATTCACGATACCTGGAATTGAAATTTTAAGAACCTGCGGCATGACAATCAGATATGTTGTCTTCCAATATGTAAGTCCGGACGCTTGCGCCGCTTCAATCTGACCTTTTGGAATACCTGCCAGACCACCACGGATCACCTCGGCCATATAGGCTGAGGCAAAAAAGGTGACCATAATCAGAACCCGAACCAGAAGATCAAACGTGGTACCTGGTGGCAGGAAGTAATTCAGCATGGTTGACGCAATGAACAGCAAAGCGATCAGCGGAACACCGCGAATGAACTCGATAAAGATAACCGAAAGCATCTTTAGCACAGGCAGTTTGGATGTCCGGCCTAGTGCCAGCATGATACCAATGGGCAATGAAAAGGCGATTCCCGTAACTCCAATAAGAAGTGTCAGGGCAATACCACCGATTTTCTTGGTTTCAACGGGATCCAGCCCCAGACCGCCAAAAACCAACCATGTTGCAATAAAGGGGAATAAGGCCGAATACAGCAAAGCCAACGGGCGGCGCGGCGTGTTATCCCATAATATAGGTACCAGCGCGATCAGGAACAGGACAAAGGACAGATTGACCCGCCAGATATATTCTTCGGGGTAAAAACCATAAGTAAGCAGTTGCAGTCGTGTACTTACAAAAGCCCAACATGCAGCACTATTGGGTTCTTCCATCTGCTCCCAGCAATCAACCCTGCCTGACGCCGACCAAACCGCATCAATGATGCCCCACTGAACCAGCCCCGGCACAAACAGATACAGAATATAAATACACACAAGGGTAAGCACAGTGTCGGCAGGCGTCGCAAACAGGTTCTTGCGTAGCCATAACACAATGCCTGTCTCACCGCGTGGCGGCAACATAACCTCGGAAGCATTTGACTGTTTTGTTGAGTCTGTAGAAGCTGTCATGATTATCTAGCCTTCAATGCAACGCGGTGGTTAAGGTAATTCATGGCTCCTGAAATGATAAGCGACAGGCATAGATAAGTCAGAAGCACCAATGACATGGTCTCCACCTCTTTACCTGTCTGCATCAATGAAATACCACCCAACGTCGCTACAATATCGAAATACCCAATGGCAATGGCCAGTGACGAGTTTTTGGTCAGGTTCAGATAATTACTGGCAATCGGCGGAATGATCAGTGGCAAGGCCTGTGGAATGATCACCAGGCGCAAGGTACGAGTAGGCGAAATACCAAGCGCATGCGCCGCTTCTTTTTGGCCTTTATGTATAGCCAGAATACCACCACGCACAATCTCGGCAATAAAGCTGGCCGTGTAATATGATAATGCGAACCAAAGTGCCACATATTCAGGGCGCAGAATTAATCCGCCTTTGAAATTAAAGCCTTTGAGTTTTGGCACTTCAACACCAATAGCACCTCCAATCATCATGTTGGTCAGAACGGGTAAGGCAATAATCAAAGCCAAGCATGTCCAGAAAAGAGGAAAAATCTTACCGGTCTTCATTTGTCTGTTTTTTGCCCATTTTGCCAGAACAAAACAACCGGCAACGGCAATCAGAAAGGCACCAACGACGAACTCGTAACCTTGCTCTAATGTAGGCGCAGGGGCAAAAATACCCCGGTTCGTCATATAGAAAACACCGCTAATGGCTTCGGCTTTTTTAGGTACGGGCAACAGATTAATGATGACGCCATAGATAAAGAAGATATGAAGCAAAACCGGAACATTGCGCGTGAAATCAATAAATATCTGCGATAATTTACTGACCAGAAAATTATTTGACAGGCGCATCACACCAAGTGTGAAGCCTAGAATTGTAGCCAGAATAATCCCGGTTACGGCGACAAGCAAAGTGTTGGACAAACCCACCAAAGCTGCACGGAAATGCGTATCTGTGGGGCCATAATCGACGAACGGTTGAAAGGTGATATCATATCCGGCGGGTACCCAGAGGAAATTCATGCTGAGATCTTTGCCAATGGCGGCAAGGTTAACAAGCACATTCTGCCCAATGGAAAAAACAAGATAACATATTACCGCAAGTGTAATAATCTGGATCGCAACAGATCGCACTTCTTGATTGTAAAACAACCGGCGTAAACTGAAATCCGTGGTGCTATTTTGATGCATGCGGTTTTCCAAAATATTTAAAATAAATGTCTATTAATAATAAAACACCGCGGGTTACCCCGCGGTGCGTATTCTGTAACCGGATCCTAGCGGAACGGAGGTGAGTACTGCAGACCACCATCTGTCCATAGTGCGTTTACACCACGGCCAATACCCAGTGGTGTGTTCACACCGATGTTGCGCTCAAAGATCTCGCCATAGTTACCAACCTGAGCAATGATGTTCTTTGCCCAATCGTTGCTAAGACCAAGCTCTGGACCCAAATTGGCTTCAAGACCAAGAAAACGCTTGATTTCAGGGTTGTTGGTAGTAGCACCAATTGTGTTTACGTTAGCCTGTGTAATGCCCAGCTCTTCAGCTGTGATTGTTGCATACAGAACCCAACGAACAATATCGGCCCACTCATCATCACCCTGACGTACTGCTGGTCCAAGTGGCTCCTTAGAGATAATTTCAGGAAGAACCATGTGATCGTCTGGGTTTTCCATTGCAGCGCGCTGTGAAGACAGAGCAGACGCATCAGTTGTCAGAACGTCACCACGACCAGAATTGTAGCACTCGCGTGCTTCAGCTGAATCAGCAACTGGAACAGCTTCATAGGTCATGTTGTTTGAACGGAAATAGTCAGCGAGGTTCAGTTCGGTTGTTGTACCTGTCTGGATACATACAGATGCACCATCAAGCTCAAGAGCAGAACTAATGCCCAGTGATTTTTTGGCCATAAAGCCCTGACCGTCATAGTAGTTCACACCCAGGAATGTAAGCTTAACGCCCACATCACGGCTGAAAGTGATTGTTGTGTTACGCCACAGAACGTCTGCTTCGCCAGCATTCAATACTGTAAAGCGGTTCTGAGTTGTTGCCGGTACAGGACCGATCTTTTGTGCGTCACCAAGAACAGCGGCAGCTGTGGCACGACAGAAATCTACGTCGAAACCAGTCCAGTTACCTTTGTCATCTGGAAAAGCAAAGCCAGCTAGGCCAGTACTAAATACACATTTTACTTCGCCACGAGACTTGACGTCTTCCAGCGTACTAGCCTGTGCTGTGCTAACAAGCGCAGCCGCAGCAAGACCAGCAAATGCAAAATAAACCTTTTTCATGAGTTTGTTCCCTGCTTAGTTTATTGTTGTTTAAAACCGTTAAAGTTATTGAAACTTCAACACTATATTATCCTACCCAATCGACAGTATTAAAGAAAGTATAAAGTCAATTTTTGTAATAATTTGGAATAGTAAACTTTCATTTTGTTCAAAACTGAAATTATAGATGGCCTTGCATCAATCATTTTTGGAATGCGTTTTCTGTAAATTTAAAGATACTTAATTTAGAAAAGCAGTATTCAACTCGACTCTTCGATGGCTTGAAATGCTCCCCCAAACAAACCTTGCACTTGCGTCAAAATTATGACTAGCTAGGGTCAAGTCAAAGGTAATTAAGACTGTTTTCTTCCGCAATTAACTCGTTAGGAGAAATAAATGTCTATTAACCCTCCCCTGACTAATCTTCCAATTGAAAAAGCTGGTAGCGGTTTTTATCAAGGTTTCAATCGCGCTGTAACGGTAGGATCCAAAGCCCTTATTGGGGCTTTGATTCTATGGGCCGCCGTCTTTTCCGATCAGGCTGGCGCGCTGTTAAGCCAGATCAACGGCTTTCTACTCGCGCATTTTGGCCACTGGTATATGTATGTAGTGGCTTTCTATGTTGTCGTCTGCTTCATTCTGGCATTATGGCCACGCACAGGCGCCATACATCTTGGCCAACCAGATGAAAAGCCCGAATTCTCGCGCTTTTCATGGTTTTCGATGATGTTTGGCGCGGGAATCGGTATCGGCATGCTGACCTATTCAACAGCCGAGCCGATCTATCACTTTTCCAATAACCCCGATATTATTCGCGGTACGGTCGCGGCTGTATCGGCTGAGAATGTGAGACCTGCTTTCCAATGGTCATTTTTGCATTGGGGTTTATCGGCTTGGGCTTGTTATGCTTTGGTTGGCTTGGCGCTGGCCTTTTTCAGCTATTCACGGGGTCTGCCCTTGACCATACGTTCCGGATTGACACCTTTACTAGGCAAAAGCCTATCTGGTCCGCTTGGCCATGCTGTGGACATCGTTTCGGTTATTGCAACAATATTGGGGGTGTCTGTCACAATCGGCTATGGCGTGTCGCAATTTTCGTCTGGCATGTTCAACATCACCGGCGCAAACTGGATGATGGATGCTGAAGGTTTGCCAACCAAAACAGCCATGATTTTATCGCTACTTATTGTCATGGGCGCATCAACTATGTCTGCAATGTCGGGCGTTGGCCGCGGCATTAAATGGCTATCCAACTTGAATATGGGGCTGTCTTTGTTCATTCTGACATTCTTCATATTGTTCGGGTCAACGCTGTTTGTGTTCAAATCCTTTTTTCTAGGCCTGTATGACTATCTGATTGCTTTTCCGCGCATGTCGCTGGAAGTCTGGAGTAATGATGGTAGCGAGGTAAGCCAAAAACTGGCTGACTGGCAAGGTGGATGGACTATCTTCTACTGGGCATGGTGGATTGCCTTTGCACCTTTTGTCGGGCTGTTTTTGGCGCGTATATCCCGCGGCAGAAGTATTCGTGAATATGTACTTGGCGCCATGATTGTCCCTGCGACCATGTGTTTTGTATGGTTTACCTTTGTTGGCGGTACGGCGATTGATCTGGAACTCAGAGGCATTGCTGGCGGTCAAATCATGGATGCAGGCATTTCATCGCAATTATTTGAAATGATAAACATCATGCTGTCACCAGCCTTGGCAACAGCCATGTCAGTGGTGATTGTCATTCTGTTGCTGACCTTTCTTGTGACATCGGCCGACTCGGCAGTCTTGATCATTAACACAATCGCTGCAGGCGGTGACGCCTCACAAAAAGGGAATGTTCATATCATCACATGGGGGGCGGCATTAACGCTGGTTATCGCCGTTTTGCTGCTGGCTGGTGGCCTTTCGGCGATCAATACAGCGATGATTATCGGGGCATTGCCATTTTCCTTTGTGATGGCTTTGATGGGCATTTCCTTACTCAAAGCCCTTATTCGAGATGGCATGCGTGACAATTCAAAAACAAAGTCATAGCCCACTGACGTCACATTTTAACGATCTGATCCCGATATGAATAATATTGGGATCAGTTTCACGTTTAGATTGATGAATTAGGTTCATAAATTTGATCATGTATCGGTGACAAGGGTCATAATTACCCTTAGCATGCAACATCATCTAAAAGGGGGAGGATATGATGAGCGAAAATGTGTTTTTAAAATCGATTGAAGAAAATTTTAAAAAGGCGGCATCCTTTCTGGATTTAGATGAGGGTCTGGCCAATAAGATCATGGTCAATAATTCCACCTATGTTGTGCGCTTTGGTGTCCGTTTGCGAGGTGAGCTTCATACCTTTACGGGATACCGTTCGGTGCATTCCGAGCATTTTGAACCGGTGAAAGGGGGCATTCGATTTAACGAACATGTGACGCTCGAAGAAGTCGAGGCGCTGGCCTCGCTAATGACTTATAAATGCGCCTTGATGGAAATTCCGTTTGGTGGATCAAAAGGCGGTTTAATTATAAATCCGTCCGACTGGAATGAAACCGAACTTGAACGCATCACCCGGCGCTTCACCCAGGAATTGGCCAAACGCGACCTTATTAATCCGTCCCAGAATGTCCCTGCCCCCGATGTTGGCACGGGCGAACGCGAAATGGCGTGGATGGCCGATGAATATAAACGCCTGAATCCCACCGATTTACATGCCTGGGCATGCGTCACCGGCAAACCGGCTGGTAAAGGCGGCATAGCAGGCCGGACAGAGGCAACAGGACGCGGCATTCAATATGGGCTACAAGAGTTTTTCCGTCACAAAATTGATGTCGAAAAGACCGGCCTTTCAGGCAATCTCAAAGGCAAACGCGTCATTGTTCAGGGGCTTGGCAATGTTGGCTATCATGCCGCTTTGTTCCTCAGCACAGAAGACGGTGCGCTGATTACCCATGTTTTGGAACGTGGCGGTGCCGTCGTCAATGAAAACGGTATCGATATTGTATCTTTGCACGCGCATATCATGGAACATGGCACTGTTAAGGGGTTTGACGGCTTTGTCAAAAGTGGCAGTGAAATGCTCGAATCCGATGCTGACATTCTGATCCCCGCGGCAATGGAACTTGTGATCACCAAAGATAATGCCTCTAACATCAAAACCCCGCTGATTATCGAAGCTGCGAATGGCCCCATTTCAGCCGAAGGTGATGCTATCCTGTGCGACCGTGGTATTGTGGTTATCCCTGATCTCTATGCAAATGCTGGCGGGGTAACGGTTAGCTATTTTGAATGGATCAAAAATCTAACCCGCATACGGTTTGGCCGCTTGCAACGACGGCAAAGTGAAAACCATTTTGATGCCATTATCAGCGGTGTTGAAATGATGACAGGCAAGACCTTTCCCACCGATTTACGTGATCGCGCCCTAACCGGTGCGACCGAGCTTGATCTGGTGCGTTCGGGATTGGAAGATACCATGCGACAGGCCTATATCGATATCAGCGCGGCATGGAATGCGAATCCAGACATACCAGACCTGCGCACAGCCGCCATGAAAATTGCTGTACAGCGGGTATCATCCAGCTACAGTTCACTTGGCATTTAACCCAATTCACTAGCGGCAGTAATGTGCATAGGCGTCGGCACTGGCTTTGAAAATATGCGCATGGCGGCTTATTAATGCGGCTACATCCTTGTCATATCCGCCACCTATCACCGTGGCCACAGGAATATCGCGTGCCAGAAAATGCGCCAGAACCATATCATCGCGCGCCCGTAACCCTTGATCGGTAACATTTAGATAGCCAAGCCGGTCATCAATATGAATGTCAACGCCAGCATCATAAATGACAATATCTGGACGCATCACACCTGCCAGTTTTGATAAAGTATCGGCAAGAATGGCAAGATAGCCTTCATTATCAAGCCCTCGATCAAGTTCGATATCAAAATCACTGATCGCCTTGCGTGCAGGATAATTCGTAGCACAATGCAATGACACGGTAACAGCTCTATCCTCATCCATGAGCATCCGTGCAGTGCCATCCCCCTGATGCACATCACAATCGAGTATCAATACCTGATCTATGCCCGGGTCACGCAGCAGATTGATCGCGGTGAAGGCAATATCATTAAACACGCAGAAACCCGCACCATGGCCGTAATGCGCGTGATGTGTTCCACCTGCTGCATGACAGGCAAGCCCGTGTTCACGCGCTAGCCGCGCTGTCATCAAAGTACCATTCGGGGCCAGAAAAGAACGTCTTGCCAAAGCCTCGCTCCACTCAAACCCCAGCACACGCAATGCCTCTGTTGTAATGCTACCATCATGGATAGAGGCCACATAATTGGGGTCATGTATTTGTGAAAGCGCCTCAATCGTGGCTGGTATGGGGGTAGCATGGGTGAATTCAGCCAATATGCCCTCAGCGTCAAGATGGCTGATCAGGCGGGTAAATTTACGAGATGGAAAGCGGTGCCCGTCGGCAAGCGGAATATCATAATCTGGATGCGATACGATATGAAGCATGAATAAACTAACCGCACACAAGTAATTACAGCGTCATATATGGGCGCATATGAACCCAAACAATGGCGATTCCGGGAGGACTCGAACCCCCAACCTGCTCATTAGAAGTGAGCTGCTCTATCCAGTTGAGCTACGGAACCGATGACGTTGTCATAGCCATCTTTACCGCCTCTTGTCCAGTATATATGATGAACTTATGACTGATAAATCTGCAATTTGCCGCCTTCCAAACCATAGCGGTATCATTCGCGCGTTAACTGATGATGATATAGTGGCGGCAACGGCTATTTATGCCCATCATGTCGAAACTGGCACTGGTAGCTTTGAAACCGTTGCCCCCTCTGTTAAGGATATGGCCGCGCGCTTTGCAGAATTACGCAATGCCCATTATCCGACGCTGGTCGCTGTCAATGCTGATGAACTTGTCATGGGTTTTGCCTATGCAGGGCCTTATAAACCTCGCGCGGCTTATAAACATACTGTTGAGGACAGTATCTATATACATCCGGATCATATGGGCATGGGAATAGGCCGGGCTTTGCTGATCTCAATAATTGATCAGGCAAGGCTACAAGGCTATAAACAAATGATGGCGGTAATTGGTGGGTCGGATAATCACGGCTCCATTAAACTGCATGCGTCACTTGGTTTCACGCTTATTGGCACCGCACAAAATATTGGCTTTAAATTCAATGATATGGTTGACGTTGTTTTCATGCAACGTGATTTGGAAACAGACGAATGACGAAGCCGGATTTAATGCGTCCAGGCGCCTTTGCGGTTAAAGGCAAAATTATCGGCATATGCCCGTGGCTTGACCTTGCGTGATGTTGGTTCACGCACGTCAAAATCGATCCCATGCGCCTCGGCATAGGCAATGGCTGCCTCTTTGCTGGGAAAGCGCATACGTACCTGACGGGCTGTATCGGACGAAGATTGCCAGCCCATCAATGAGTCCGGACGCGCACCTTCGGAACGGGGAAAGGAAAGAACCCACACATTGCCACGGCTCACATTACCATTGCGACCCGATTGCATAGCTGTTTTGCTTGGTTTGTGGATAATTGCACGCATAGATAACATCTCCAGATAAAAGCGATATTTCCGGGCGCAGCCCTGTTCCGATCAGCCCTCAAGGAAAAACATGCAAGACAGAAGGGATTGGTCGGAGTGGAGAGATTCGAACTCCCGGCCCTCTGGTCCCAAACCAGATGCGCTACCAGGCTGCGCTACACTCCGACGGGTTTTTAATATCGCTACTGTCAGGTTTTTTCAAGCCTAGATCACTGCAAAAACGATATTAATTAGAATTTGATGAATTTCAAGGCGTTGCCAGTGGTAGTTTCAGATGAATTTCACCTCCCAAATCCCATGTCTCGCTGGTTTTGCCTGCAACCTCAAGAACATAAATCGCTGGACTCAATGACACACGGTTAGTCAGGGTTAACGGCGGCACATTGACAAATTTATTAATAAAGCGCCCATCCTTGTCAAAAAACAGAATATCCAGAGGTATAATTGTGTCTTTCATCCAGAATCTGAGTATCTCTTCAGCTGGAAAAATGAATAACATGCCGCTATCAGCCGCCAGCTTGTCCCGAAACATCAAGCCTTCTTGACGTTCGTCCCTGGTCACAGCCAGTTCCACATGAATTATTTTGTGCGCCTTAGCCCCCGCCACAACAAGCTCAATCCGCTTTGTGTCAGCCCAGACAGGAAACGATATATAAAGACTTAATGATATTAAAAGCCCTATGACTATTCTAGCTGGCGATCGCATAGCCAAAAATCAGGATAATTGTCAGAAGAATAGCCTGTACCATAACCGCCCGACCCGGGATGGTGGGACCCGAAATGGGCTTATCCATAACCAAGTCAACAGCATCCCAGATCATTGTCTTTGCCTGTGCCAGAATGCCAATCAGCCAGTGCCATAGCGTCATGACGCCCCGTAATATGGGCATGCCCACCATAGGCGCGAGCCGACGGTAGAACCAATCTGAATTAAGCACAACGGACGGGATTTCTGGCGGATATAATTTCATCCGAATCAACAACACAAATGCCAGCATGGCAAAGATCAATAATTGTAACTGGCCAGTTACATGACTTGCATCATAGGGATGATAATCGATTGAATAGGGCAGAATACTGTAAAGGGCGGCAGGATAGACACCGATCGCGACACATAAAACCGCGGCAATTCCCATAGCAATTCGCATATTAAGAGGGGCTTCGGTGGTTTTTAGCCCTGAATCATGCGCAAAGAAAGCAAAATACGGTATTTTGATTCCCGAATGTTCAAGCACACCTGCCGAGGCGAACAACAACACAAAATAAGCCCAGACAATGCCCGTATCGCCAAGCGCGGACATGGTCAGCGATTTTGCGACAAATCCACTAAAAAGCGGAAATGCCGAAATCGACATGGCACCGATCACACAGCAAATCATGGTAAATGGCATCTGCCGGTAAAGACCACCAAGCGCCGAGGCTTTGATTGTACCCACCTGATGCAGAACCGCGCCCATGCTCATGAACAACAGGGCTTTGTAAATAATATGCACAAACGCATGAGCGACCGCGCCATTGATTGCCAATTCACTGCCAACACCAACCGCCACAACCATAAATCCAAGCTGGTTATTGAGGCTAAAGGCCAGCACCCGACGCAGGTCATTTTCAATCACCGCAAAGAATACCGGTAAAGCCGTCATCGAAGCGCCAATCCAGATAAGATATTCTGTGCCCGGAAACGCCCGCGCCAAGGCATAAATCGCCAGTTTGGTCGTAAAGGCGGATAATGCAACCGTGCCTGTTGGTGTGGCTTCGGGATAGGCATCCTGAAGCCAGCCATTAAGAAACGGAAAGGCAGCTTTGATCCCCAGCGCAAGGAAAATAAACCAGCTTGCCAGACTGCCCAGTTCCATTTTTTCAAACAGAATTGACTGACCATTAGCGGCCAGAACCGCCGCCCCGCATAAAAGCAGAACTCCGCTTGTTACCTGAAAGATCAAATAACGCATCGATGCCTTGCGGGCACGTTCGGTATTTGACGCCAGAATAAGGAAAACCGACGTAATGGCCGTTGCTTCCCACCAGATGAACAATGTAATCAGATCACCCGCATGCACAGCCGCAATTGCCGCACCGGCATAGGATAAAGACGCCGTATGCTCCTGCCATTTCTGATCATGCCAGCTATAGATAACGTTTAAGGCAGCCGCCAGATGGAAAATAATGGCAAACGGCATGGTCAGCGCATCAGCGCGATACAGAACCAGATCATAGCCCATGACATGCCATATGGCATGGATACCATCGCCAGTGGTTAATCCCCACGCTGACAGGCCAATCATCACCAACATCCATATCTGGCGTGATATATGCGGAATGAATGGCACTGCACAAGCGCCAAGCAACATGATAATGCCAGGAGGCAGACTAGCGAACATGGCTGTCCTCCCCGGTATCCTGCTTATCATCATAATAGCTTTCATCGCGCATGATCAGGCGGCGCAGAATCTTACCTACTTCGACGATAAAGATAAAAGCTATGAATCCATAAATGGCTGGAAACATGAAACTGTCTTCGATAAGCGTTTCACCATGGCGATGCACAACAAATTCCAGCGCTATAAGAATAACAGCGATGACCAGCAAAAAGCGAGTGAACCGACTGCCTAGCCGTGCCAGATCAAGCTGGGTTTTTGAAGGCGATTTACTCATGGCGACACCATCATGGACGCAAGATTTGCAAAAGGATCAACAAAGAAAAACAATAACAAGGATAAAGCCGCCGTCACAACTGGTGGGATAATCACCAGAGGGTGCAGGGTGATTTTAAGGTCTTTGACCTTGGGTCTGAAAAAGCCCCGCGAAACAGGTTCTAGCAGATAATAAATATTCAAAAGCGACGACAAGCCCAGCACGCCCAGAACAAACAACATGCCGCTGTCAACCGCGCCAACCATCAGATAGAATTTCGACCAGCTTCCCCCCAAAGGCGGGATACCGATAATCGATAATGCACCCAGAAAGAAAGCCCCAAACACCCATTTCAATTCAGGTCCCTGCCCGTCAAGATCCGAAACTTTCGTAACATGGGCGCATACATAAATAGCCCCCGCACAGAAGAATAGCGTGATTTTACCAGCGGCGTGCATGACGATATGCAAAGCTGCGCCCTGGATCGCAATGGCCGATGCTAATGCTGCCCCCAACACAATATAAGAAAGCTGGCTGATCGTCGAATAGGCCAGACGCGCCTTGATATCATCCTTGGTGATGGCCACAAAGCTTGACGCCAGAATGGTAAAGGACGCAATCCATACAAGCCATTGTGATGCGCCGCTTGCGGATAGAAAGCCTGTTCCAAAAATATAGACAACCACCGTCAACATGGTGAATACACCCGCCTTGACCACCGCCACCGCATGCAGCAAGGCTGAAACGGGTGTCGGTGCCACCATAGCGGCAGGAAGCCAGCGATGAAACGGCATCAATGCGGCTTTACCAATCCCAAAGGCAAATAGCGCCAGCAGAAACGGCGCCGCTTGTGGGCTGATATAGCCTTCCAGAATACCGCCTTGCTGAAAATCTAATGTTCCAGTCGCCAACCAGACCCAGATGACTGCAGGTAATAACAGCACCACCGAGGTACCAACCAGAATGCCCATATATAAACGGCCAGCATTCCGCGCGACCTTAGACTCCTTATGTGTCACCAGTGGATAAGTTGAAAAGGTCAGTATTTCATAAAAAATAAACAGCACCAGCAAATTGCCCGACCATGCAATGGCCAGGGCGGCATGCACGGCAACAGCATAAAAGGCGGCAAAACGTGTTTGCTGTTTTTCATGATTGCCACGCATATAGCCAACGGAAAATATCGCCGCCAAAATCCACAAGCCTGAGGCAACAAGACCAAAAATAGCGCCTAACGGGGTAACAGCAAATGTCAGCGAAATACCATCGGCGAAATTGGCAACAACCAGCGTTGGCACATTGCCAGCAAGTACATCCATGGCCACATGAATGGCAGCAAACAGTGTAACAACCGCGCCTATCGGGCCAGCCGCATCACGCCATGTGGCACGCACTGCCAGAAATGGCGTCAATAGCGCAACAACCAAAGGTGCCAAAAGACCAAGGATTATGGCTGAATCTGCTGACATCATCATAATCCGGCTCCGATCAACGCCTTGGCAGCAAATTCTGCGCTTGCCACCATCCAGCTGGCATCAATACCAAACCATAAATTCAGCCCAGCCAACATCCAAAGCGGCATATAAACTGCCGGATTTTCATTAAGCTTCGGCGCGTCATGGGCGGCTGGCTGCATCCACATCACTTCGATAATTTTCCATATATAGATCAAAGATAGCGCACTACTGGCCAGCACGATGCCAACTAGCAGGTAACTATCCATTTCAAGCATCGCCCTCACCAGATACAATTTTGAGATAAAGCCAGCGGTCAATGGCAACCCGATCAAAGACAAGCCACAAATAACAAATGCGGTGGCCGTAATCGGCATGCGATGCCCCATGCCTGTCAGGCTATTAAGATCAACACGGTTGCGCATGGCCGTGAAAAAACCGGCAACCGCCATAAACAGGCCACCCTTTATAAGCGCATGATTACCAATATGGATGAAACCGGCGGCAACGCCTGATTTTGACGCAAGTCCGAAACCAAGGGTGATATAGCCAATCTGGGCAATCGATGATTGGGCTAGCAATTTTTTTATGTCGGACTCATATATCGCCATGATCGTACCGACAAAAATACCCATCACCGACAACGGAACAATCACCATCGTCAAGGCTGATCCAATCATCTCGGGGAAACCACCAAAGACAGTGAATATCAGCCGTGCCAGCACATAAATCGATGCTTTGGTCGCAATCGCCGCCAACAAGATAGACACTGCCGACGGGGCATAACTATAGGCGGCAGGCAACCAGACATGCACCGGAAATACAGCCGCTTTGACCAGAATGCCGGCAATCATAAAGCCAAACCCGACAAAGATAACAATACTCTGCTCTATTTCGGGCAATCGCAGTGCCAAATCGGCCATGTTCAATGTGCCCGTAACAGCATAGACAAAGCCAATACCGATCACATAGAAAGTGGCACCAACCGCACCGATAATCAGATAATTAAACGCCGCAATCAGGCTGCGTCGGTCTGTGCCTGCACCCATGGCAATCAAAATTACCGAAGACAAAGCCGAGATTTCCAGAAACACAAACAGGTTAAAGGCGTCCGCTGTCATGACCAGGCCAGATAGCCCCCCACAAACAAGCAACCAGGCGGCATAGGTTTTTCCACAATCAGCTAACGCGATTTCAGCCGCAATCAGATGTCGTGCGGCCAAAGTCGTGATAAAAGCCAGCCCCATCATAATCACCAGCGTCATGCTGGTCGCCGAATCAACGACAAATTCGATGCCCCATGGCGGTTCCCAATTGCCTAGATAATAGGATATTTCAACACCAGTCATGGTGACGCTATGCAGCAACAGAGCGATGACAAAACTGGCACCAACTGCAGCTAGGCTGATAACCCACGCAAACGCAGGTATCGGCACCAACGTGACAACAGCCGCCAATATCAGCGGAATGGCCACCAGCAAGGCAGGCAAATTCTGAATCAGCGAGCTAGCTGTCATGATGTTTACCATCCTTGACCGCTGTCCGCCGTCTGTTTGGGCGCGCAAGCGCCGCTTCTGCCTTTGCCGCTAGAAGCTCATCTTCTTCGATTGATCCAAAAGCTTCATTGATACGTAGAACCAGCGCCAGCCCCAATGCCGTTGTCGAAACACCTACAACAATTGCCGTCAGGATCAGCACATGCGGAAGCGGGTTAGAATACACCACAGACGGATCATCAACCAAAATAGGTGCCGTACCGCCCGCCATTTTGCCCAGCGTGATATAGAATAAGAATACGGAGGTCTGGAAAATGGACAGGCCTACCAGCTTTTTGACCAGATTCTGTCTCGATATCACCATAAACAGACCAGCCATCATCAAGAAAATGACAACGTAATAGTTCCACAGATCTGCGATAGCCAGCATTGTCATGACTTATCCTCAACAAAACCTGCAAATGCATGAAACAGAGCCAGCATGACACTGGTAACTGTCAGCCCGACACCCAGCTCAACCAGCAGAATACCCATATGCTGGCCGCTAGCCACATCACCTGTTAAGGCGGTGTAATCAAGGAAATAACCGCCATTCATCACGCTCACTACACCAACAGAACCGTAGAGCAGAACCCCCGAACACATCAGCACGACATTGACCTTGGTTGAAACCAGCTTGCGCCCTGCATCAAGACCAAAGACAAGTCCATGCAAAATGAACGCCGCGGCAATAATCACGCCCGCCTGAAACCCACCACCTGGGCCGTAATCACCATGGAATTGGACATACAAACCAAACATGATGATAGGTGCAAACAAAATTTTGGCGGCCAGACGGAAAACAGGATTATTCTGCATATCTAGCCCTCATCCTTGGAACGTGATTTATGCTTGCGCGTGCGCGTATACCCACTCAACAGCAACAAAACGCCCAGACCTGCGGTAAACACAACAATCGTCTCTCCCAGCGTATCGAAGCCACGATAACTGGCCAGCACGGTGGTTACTACATTCGGAATATGCAGAACATCGCCACTTTCTGCCAGATAACGCGGGGCAACATGGGTATGGGCAGGTGCCGTCGGGTCACCAATTGCAGGTAAATGCGCCGTCGCCGCGACCAGAAGCAAGCCAGCAATACCACAAATCATAAAGGCGGCCAGATTGTTATGCGTTGCCGGTTTTTCTTCGGCAGGCAGATAAGCCATCGCAGCAAGAAACAAGACCGATGACACACCAGCTCCGACAGCCGCTTCGGTAAAGGCCACGTCAACGGCATCAAGATTGACAAAAAACGCCGCCGAAATCAGCGAATAGGCACCCGACATAACAATCACGGCAAAAAGCCGTCCTGTTCGCACCACCATGACGGCAATCACCAGCAAAATGCACATCAGGAATATGTTGATAATAAGACCTGTCATGTCGCCGTACTCTTTTTGGCAGCGCCCTTTTTGGCAGCGCCCTTTTTAGCCGCACTCTTTTTAGCCGCACCCTTAGATGACGGTGTCTTGGCTGAAAGTGTGCTGATTCCTTCGGGCTTCACGCCATGCTTATAAGCAGCCTGCACGACTGCATGTCCAGCAATAGGACTTGTGAAAAACAGAAAAATACCAATAAAGGCCAGCTTCACCGTTATCAATGTAAAACCGGCATGCAGCATCATCCCAAGTATCAGAAAGCCTAGACCCGCCGTATCCATCATACCCACAGCATGCATGCGGCTATAAACGTCAGGAAGGCGCAACAGGCCAAGACTACCTATCAGCAGGGCGACAATGCCGATAAACAGACAAAGTGACGACAATATGGAAACAATCATTTCGATCACTTATTATCCCCACGCTTTGCATCACCAAGGCTACCTGTACTGAAAAGTTTCAGAACCGCAAAGGTGCCGATGAAGTTAATCACCGCATAAAGAATGGATATATCGATAAATTCCGGCCGTCCCATCACAAAGCCATGCAAGGCGATCGCCAGAATGATAACAGTACCAATGGCATTAACAGCCAGAATACGATCAAAAGCTGTTGGCCCCAAACCCGTTCGGATCAAAGCCAGTACGATAGAGACCGCACATGCGGCCAAGGCTGCTACCATCATCATGACTTGGCCAGCTCCGCATCTGTTATGTCTTCTAGAGCCGAAACACGGCGATCCATATCGCCACTACGCACATCATCACCAAAATCCGAATGCAGTGCATGCACAATAAATGTCGATGATTTACTTTCATTGATATCAATGGTTACGGTGCCAGGCGTCAAGGTAATCGAATTGGCATAGGTGGCCACACCTGCCGCAGTGCGTTGGGTGGCGGGAACCTCAAATATTTCTGGCTTGGCACCCCCAAACAGAATGATTTTTGAGGTGGCAATATTCGACATGATGATTTCACGCAAAAGCCACAACAGGAAAGCTGGCAGTCTGGCAAATAAATGCGTCGGCAAGCCTTCAAGATCACTAGCACCAATGCGCCAGGACAGCCACGCACAGAGCGCACAACTCAAGACGCCGAATGATGTGATTAGGGGCGTATAATGCCCAGACATCAATAGCCATCCACAAAACAGGATCACGAATAGAAGAACAACACGCATCATAGACTAGGCATACCTCAAAACAGGAATCTTCATAATAGAGATATTTGTGAGAGTATCAATGCTTGCTCGGTTGTTTTGGTTTGAAAAAATGTTATTTTTTTCATCCCTATCGACCTTGCAAATTTAATGGCTTCACGATAATTTAAGATCACAAAGTAACTAGGCATCATGCGTCTTAAAGGAATTGAAAATGGCCACCAAATCTGCATCAAATGCGAAACCACGTCCGGATCATGTGCCGGAGGAAAATGTATATGAGAAAATGCATTGGATGGTGATTGTTACCTACCTTTGCGCTGCCGTTGCTGTGGCTGCCATGGTTATTAACGCTGGCTAATTGAAAAGTCGTAGAAGCAACGATTCACTGTAACTTTATTATGGGAGCGTTAGTGGACGCTTTATACCAAAAGCAGATACTGTCACTAGCGCATAGCGCCCGCGCCAGCACCCTTGATTTTACGCCCGCTTATACAGCCAGCTGTAACAATCCTGTTTGTGGTGACCGGGTAACCGTATCGATTGCCATCAAGGCAGAACACATTTCCGATATAAATGTTGCTGTCAAAGGGTGTGCTCTTTGTGAGGCAGGGGCTGGTCTTTTGCTTGAATCTGCTCGGCATGAACATCTAGACAGAATCAACGCACTTGGCACAAGCCTTCGCGCGTTTCTAGATACCGGTAATGAAGATGAAAAACAGCCAGGCGACGAAACAAGCACTCAAATTCAGGTGTTCGCACCAGTCAAACCCATAAGCAACAGACACAAATGTGTCACGCTTGCCTTTGACGCCTTTGACGAGGCCATCGGCCTATTCAGGGCGGACAGAGACCTTGTCAAAAGCCCATAAGGCCACGCACAAAGCAAGCGGGAATCCGATAACAAGGATCAAGCCGATATTCGCGTTCATAATTATCTCCACGACAAAGTTATGCCTGTTTCTACGATGACCCGTCATCTCTTGGCAAGGGACAAAACGACGCGATTTCCCTAATCATCCAAAAGCAGGCAAGCATATTGAGGTAAAACAAGATCAGGCCCCTGCTCCCATGCCGCCGCTCTATAGGCATCTGCCACTATTTTGCCTGTTTCGGTCATACAATCGTCAACCGAGTCAAATGTAAGATCGGTTGTTATCACCCCCGATGTCATAATGGCTACCGCTACCCACTCCATCTTAATCATCCATCAACACACAAGCATATTTGTTGAGTTCGATATCCTGCGCTTTTGCTTCAACGATATCGGCTTTGGCTGTCCGCGCCATCAAGGCGGCCTCGGCAGCTTGTTTATAGCAATCATCAACAGTTCGGTAGGTAATATCAGTTGGCACAATGCCCTGTGATAGCACCGCCACTAAAAGCCATTTCATTCCTAAACCCCGCCATATGATTAACTATGGGGCTAGAATAAAAGCGTTATTAATTGCAAACAAGAGCGCAAAATATCTAATTTAATATTTTGTAAAACTAGATTTTTAGATTATTTTTCAATCTACTAAAAGATTCTTGTGAACCATCATGAAAGGTGCCGAACCACCGATCAAGTGGAAAGTCAACACTGCCATAATTACACTCAAAATAACGATGATGCAGTTGATGATGAAAATGACCCAACGCAAAGCGGTCTTTATTGCCAATAAACAAGCTATGAAACCCGCTATGCCCAATAATCGCTGAAAGACCCAGCATATACATATGGAAACAGATATGTATCGGGTGCGACGGTATGAATAAATGAATAAAAACTGACGAGAAATATATGGCATGTTCAACTGGATGCATTGAAATGCCTGACCATGGACCAACATTCACATTGCGATGGTGCAAGGCATGAACCCATTTATAAACGACGCCCATATGCAGAAAACGATGTCCCCAGTAAAAGTGAAACGCGATCCACGGCCCGGTAAGGAATATAATCAGACTGAACAGAACCGGACTATCACCCCACTCAATAGCACTTGCAGCACCACTATTGAGGCGCCATAGCATAATCGCCTGATAGAATGTCCAGAATCCAACGCCGCTGACTAAGGTCCAGAATATATTGTCATGCACTTGATTCCCAAAGCTGAAACGACCGCCCCCTTTATGGCCGAACGCGCTGATATATTTACGTTCGATGCCTTGCCCTTTATGTATATACAAAAACCAGTGCAAGCCTCCAGCAACAGCACAAACCAGTCCCAGATTGACGCCATAAAGAACCCCCACCCATGTCATGCTGCCGCTATCACCATCAACAGGCATAACAGGCTGCATCAGATAGAATGTGGCAATAGCCAAAATCAGAACAAAGCTGACTTCGGATAGCTTCAACCACGTATCACGATGATACGCCCAAATTGTTGGCATGTGCCAAGGCCACTCAAACAGCGGGTTATTCCCTATTGGCAGATCGGGATGCCAGTTCCATTGCTGACGCGCTGATTGTGCCGGGGCATCATGCGATGAACCATTGTCTCTAAAGGGGGTTTGATTGTCAGCTGGCATGGCTTGATCTCCCATTACAGATAAAAATGTTTCAGATTATCTGAAAGCAGGCAATATCAAATCAGCATAACAACGCAAGCTAGCCTATTTGCCGATCAAGGCTTCCCACCATCGCTCAAAGACGCCCGGATCATCCAAAACCACCGTTTGCCCCATAAGCGGAGTCATCACAGATATATTATGTGGCTTTGCTCGTTTGATAATTTCGATCGGCGGATCATACCAGTTATGCATTGATAAGGTGAACATGCCCCAATGAACCGGAACCAGATGCTTGCCTTGCAAATCAATGAATCCCTGTATCACTTCATCTGGCATATTGTGAACAGCGGCCCAGTTTTCATTATATTGCCCGCTATCCATGAACACGATATCAAACGCGCCATATTGATCACCGATGTTTTTGTAATGCACATCATAACCAGAATCGCCACTATAATAGACACGCTTGCCTCCGCCTTGAACAATCCAGGATGCCCACAGTGTTTTCATTGTCGAAAACAGCGCTGTCCGGCCAGAAAAATGCTGGGCTGGTGTACAGATAAAAGTAACGCCATCAAAATCTATCTTATCCCACCAATCCAACTCGATCAGCTTGTCATTCGCAACGCCCCATTTTCGCAAATGCGAACTAACGCCAAGCGGTGTCACAAAGGTTACATCATCATCCTTTAGCTTGATGATCGTTTCCATATCAAGATGATCATAGTGATCATGTGAAATCAGCACATAATCAAGCTCAGGCAAATCATTGAGATTGACTACAGGCGGCTGAAACCGTTTTACCAGAAAACTGACCGGAGACGCGGCATTGGAAAATATCGGATCGACCAGAACGATCTTGTTGTTAATGGACAGCAGGAATGTTGAATGGCCTAGCCAGATGAATTTTACCGTACCGGTGCTATCGCCAAAATCGGCAGGCACCCCCGAACGATCTTCGGGAATTAATTGCGATGGGGACGTTTCATTAGAATTGAAAAAGAAATTATGCCTTAAATTACCTATTGGATCGTCCCAGAAGCTCGTTTCATCCCCCATATTCTCTATGATATCAGGGCGTCGATTGACGAATGTCTTGCTGGCCATATCATAATTGGGTGATGACTGAACAATTTTCAGATGCACATCTTTGGGGGGTTCGCCTAACTGGTCACATCCCGTCAGCATTATAAGTGCCAATGTTACCAGTAAAAATCTTCTCAACATCATCGTTACACCTATAACTTTAATCAACATCCAGCCCTCATTTTGATTGCATCCTGTTCACGCCGTCCCATGTTGATGCGTCCCACCCACCTCTCAAAAGACTTTCACATCTTTCAACATATAAATGTGCCACCATATCGGCCGGATTATTATCATGGATATCAGCAAATATTGTCTGCGCTTCATGAATATTCTGGGCCTGATACAATGTCACAGCTTCATCAAAACGTGCCTTGTTCCTGACCTTCAAAGCCATGATGTCATCAGCTTCAGCATCCAGAACCTCAAACACCTTGACCGCATCTGACTTGCCTTTGACCGCAACCCTGTCAATCATCCGCACGGCAAATAAGCCGGGCGTTAATTTCAAACAGCTATCCTCGCTTATCAGAACCTTTGCCTTATATAGCTTGGTCAGCATTTCAAGTCGGGCAGCTAAATTAACAGCATCGCTGATAACCGACCCTTCCATCCTGTCCGCCTCGCCAAGCGTGCCGAACATCATCGAGCCGGTATTGACGCCAATACCGATATTGATACTCTGCTTACCCTGTGCTTTGGCCTCTTTGTTATAAACGATCAAATTCTGCTGCATTTTCACCGCAGCGGCTGTCGCGTCATCGGCAGACCGATTAAACAAAGCCATAATGCCGTCACCGAGAAATTTATCGATATAGCCATTATGCGCGCGTACGATCGGCCCCATGCGCTTCAGATAGCCATTCACAAAACTGAAATTCTCGTCAGGTGTCATATTTTCCGAGATACTGGTGAATGACCGTATGTCAGAAAACAGAATGCTCATCTCAATCTCGACCTGATCGCCAAGATTAACATCCAGAATGCTGTCTTTCTTTAAATTCAATAACAGCTGCTTGGGAACGAAACGCTGATAAGCCGATGTCAGACGGATTTGCTGATCAAGAGCCAGAGCTTTAAGATCATTGAGTTGTTGTGCCACCGCAAAACCAAAGGTAACAAACATCGACAAAAACAATAACCCGCCACTTGTTGTGGCTACCAGCATGGTGACCCATGTGAACCCGAACATCAGATAGGCAATGATCGAAATGGGGACTGTCAGCAACGGCAACATGAACGACATACACATATATTTTCCGGTCTTGCTTCCCTTGAACCAAGAAACGGCAGATATACCAACGGATGCCAGCAACAATAAACCAAATGGCAAAACCAGATATTGTAATTTGACGACACCTGGTCCAAGCCGGTCAGGTGGATAGGCAATCAAGTCAAATTCTGATGCACCCGGCCATGACAGCGCGGTGACAAAATTGACAAAAATCATAATGGCGTAAAAGCCAATCACCGCCAGAAAAACTCTATCTAAACGCTTAAACTGTTTGTCCAATTCCAGCGATTTTCGGAAAAATTGTAATAGCAGAGCAAATAAAGCTGAATTCAGGACAAGGGTGAATTCGCTATTCGATACCCATCGGTTAATCCCGAACAACATGGCATTTGATGATGTCAGACCCACAAAGGCAGTGGCCTGAAACAGACTAAGAGACAGCCACAGATAATTACCTTTCGAAACAACATAAATGAACAAATAATAAAGCCCAAAAGCAAAAGCCACCGACATGAACACGATGTTGCTGGCAAAGCGGAACAATTCGCGCAATTGCACATCCTGCCATGTCCCAACCGTCATGCGGTCAAGGCCATTGACCCGCCCCATAAAGCGGTCAAACGGATTGCTGCGAAAATAACTGTAAAGCACGGTTTCTTCACCGATAGGCATCAGAACCCTATATTGCCCTAAAATCCGACCATCATCGATCCAGTCACCACTCTCATATACCCAATAGGGATAGCTGATTGCGCCCTGACGGCTAGTTGTGAAAATCTTTTTTTCGCGGTTCCAGTTGTGATTAATGCCGATCTCTTGGGTTGCCGTATTATTGAAAATGCGAACACGAACCCAATAACCATCTGCGATCGATTGATCGCTTTGCAACGTTGAAGACCAGTCGCCTTGTTCCAAAGCCGATAAAGCGGCAGTATGGTCAACTCCCTCCAGAAACGACAGATTCTCGTGCGGAATGGTTGCCAGTTGCTGAGGTTCAATTGAAAAAACAGTTTCGGCATGCGCTATCGTGCTGGTTAGCAAAGCTATCAGAAACGCCAGACACTTTATGCTGTCACCAGACAAACCCAGAAGGCCACGTATGTGAAGCTTCATGCAAAAGTACCACAACACCTAAACAATGTTACCATCACATTTAAAAGCGACTTTAACAATACCAAAGGCAAAAAATTTCCCTGAACAAAGCTTGCGCGCATGAACCATCACGGTCCCCGCGTCAGCTATGCTTGCAGCAACGCTTTTTTATGTTTTGCAATTTCTAATATCCACGGTGCAATAGCATCAAACTGTTTGATCAGTTGCAGATAATCATTGCGTTCGGTGATTTTATGCACCTTGTTCAGAGGTGACCAATGCCGTTCACGTTTATGGTCCTCTGGCCATTTATTGACCTGTTTGGTGACCAAAAGCGGGTAATAGGTAACCAGAACATTTTCAACGTTAATCCCGTTGCTTTTTCCAATCACCACAGTCATAGGAAAATCCGTTAGTAACGTACCCCTTACCCCAGCTTCTTCAAAGGCTTCGCGTTTGCATCCCTGCTTATGCGTTTCATTAGCTTTCAGATCACCTTTGGGCAGGATCCAGCTACCACGGTTCTGCGATGTTACAAACATCACCGCTATACAATCACCGCTTATATCAAAGGGAATAACGCCTATTTTATGACTCATAAAACATCTTATCTTATATCATTTTCTCTAATGTGCATTTTATTATCAGTAATAAATCTAAACAATTTAAATCCAGACCCAAATAAAAAGATTACATGCAGATCGGCTTTATTTTTCGGCAATATATACTGTCTGGCAACAATCAGTTTCCATCAACGGGTTAAAAAACACCACATCTTCCGCATATGCTTTGGCAAATACCTTTGCAAGACGATCGACAAACGTATCATCCGCAGCATCATTCGACCATAAGGCAAAAACACCACCATCCTTCACAAATGTGGCCAGTTGGCGCAAGCCATCTTCGGTATAAAAGCCAGCATGACTATGATTCAGATGAAAATCGGGGGTATGATCAATATCCAGAAAGATGCCGTCAAAACTGCGATGCGGATGCGCTTTATCAAACCCCTTATCATCAGCAGCACAGGCAAAAAAGTCAGCTTCGACAATATCACAACGCGGGTCTTCAGCCAACATGGTGCCAATAGGAAGCAGGCCATGCTGATGCCAAGCAATGACCGGAGCCAGATATTCGATAACCGTCACTGACTTTACATGATCGAAAGCCAGCGCCGCCTGTGCCGTATAGCCAAGCCCCAGCCCCCCAATCAGAATATCAGGCGCAGCATGCGTCATGCGCGATAAAGGGCGCTCGGCAAGGGCGACCTCAGACGCCGTGAACATATCCGACATAAGATGCTCGTCATTCAGAATGACTTCGACAACATCTTTATCGAGCTTTAACTGCCGGCGGCGGCGCAGCGATAGTGGCCCTAGCGGGGTCATCTGATAATCGAGTTCTTCAAATAATACTGACAAATCTAAGACCTACTCATCCCATTTTATATCTTTATAGTTGAACTTACGACTTATCGTCGGTTTGACAATCTGAAAATATGGAGACAGGTCAAAGTCACGCGGCGTGAAATGGCTATAATGTCTTTTTTGCATAACACGCTGATCAATAGAAAAGCGGGTTTGCTTCTGCGTTCCAACAGCGCGCGGCAGAATGGGATATTTTATTGATTGAAACGATTGCGCAACCAGCGTCGAACAAATGGCTTTTGTTGGATCGCCACTGCCAAAAGCGATCAATGAACGCCGATAGCGCGATGGCACAGGGGGCGTGGCAATCAGATAGCGCATTAGATCAAAAATATTCTTACTGTCATATTGATGCCCGATACGTTCGATGGCGAAATTGATCAAGGCGCGCTTATCCGCATCGGTTACATTAACTGGACGACAGATACGGACATTATACCCATCATATTTAGACAAAGGCACCCGACAGACACCATTCACCAGATCAGCCTCCAGCAATGGATCCTGTCCGTCTTTATCACCAACAAACAGACAGACATGCGACCAAGTTGACTGCGTCAGATATTTGATCGCGGTGCTTATCTGGCTATTGCCTTCGACGAGCAATAGGTCACAAGGTTGTAACGTCGCCATTAACTGCGCCTGAGACAAAACCGAAAACCGTTCATATCCTGGCTTTGGTTTGCTCAAATAGCGTGCAAGCATGTTTCCGAAATAGCGTAATATGGATTGCATATGCTTAAAACCAAACCCTATTTTTCATATCACCAGTTCTATTCTATGCGCTTGTCCTTTTTGCCGCGCTTGAACTTTTTGAAAAAGCTATGCGAAATCGCAAAGCGGGGGCGTAATCCGTTGTCTGGGCGGAAAATAGCCTCGGACAATACCGGCTGCAATGATTGCTTTTGGCTCAATTCGCGTTTCACGATATAGAGACCACTAGCAATGATCAAAGCAGATCCCGCAACCAGCGATATGGTTACCTGATCGCTAAATAGTATCAAACCGAAAAATCCGGCCCATAATATCTGCGAATATTGCATCGGGGCAATAATCGCCGCATTAGCATTTTGAAAGGCTGAGACAATGAAAAACATCGCCAGAAACCCTAAAAGAGCCAGAATGGCAATGCTACCAAGATGCAATAACGGCATGGGTTCGTAAACAAACGGCAAAACAGAACCCATAATCAGAAAATTACCCAACATAGGGTAAAGTAGCATGACAGCCATTTTTTCACGTTGTCCAATTCTGCGGGTGATTAACGAATTGGTGGCTGCGCCGACAACGCCGCCCAAACCTGCCAGATGACCTAACGTGAATGACACATCACCTGGTTGCAAAACCACTAGAACACCAATAAAGCCAACAAGCACTGATAATCCACGATGCAGACCAACACGCTCCCCAAGCACGGGAATTGATAAAACCGTGATCAATATGGGGGTCAGAAACAACAGCGCATATGTCTGTGCAAGCGGCAATACCGAAAAAGCATAAAAGGTACAAAAACCCGACAGCGATGTTGCCAGCACCCTGATACTCATCTGCACAGGATGATGCGGCCACAGGCTACCTGTGCGCGGATTTCTGAGGATATAAAGCGTGACCAGAGGAAAGGAAAACAGCACCGAAAAGAACATGATTTGAAACGGGGTATAAAAGCCACCAAGATATTTTACAACAACGTCATGCGTTGAATATAAACCAAAACCAACAAGCGAAAGAAAGGCACCCTTAGCTGATGATTGTTTGATTTTTCCCATGCTTACTTTTGACAGCTTTTAACCAATATAACCAGCCTAATTTTATCAAAAAACAATCAATCAACCTGTTTTTTTAGTATATTTTTCTATTAAATTGATCTCATCCGCCTTGACAAAAATACTTAATGGACGCGAATTTTAAGAAAGGGCTAAGTCTTTTAGTCACACTGAAAACAAAATAAACGCCCTGTAATTAATTAGGGAGATTATTATGAAACACGTCAAAACAATAATGGCTACAGCCGTTGTTAGTGCAACAATGGTTTCAGTAGCCGCACAAGCTGAAAAATGGGATATGCCCATGGCCTATGCCGCAGGTAATTTCCATTCGGAAATGGGTGTGGTCTTTGCTGATAGGGTTCGTGATTATACCGATGGTGATATTGACATTACCGTGCATGCTGGTGGTTCCCTGTTTAAAGGTGGTGAGATCAAGCGCGCTGTTCAAACTGGCCAGGCACCAATTGGTGAACGCTTCATGTCTGCACATGCAAATGAGGTGCCTCTTTTGGGCTGGGATAACTTGCCGTTTCTGGCAACGACATATGCAGATAACAACAAATTATGGGCTGCTGCCAAAGACAAGGTCAATGCCCAGCTTGATAGTCTGAACCTTGTTGCCCTTTACACCTGCCCTTGGCCAGGTCAGGGTTTTTATTTCAAGAAGGCTGTTAATTCATCTGCCGACACCCAAGGTGTAAAATTCCGTTCCTATAATACAGCGACAGCAACCTTTGCAAAAGAGCTTGGCATGACACCTGTTCAGGTTGAAGCTGCCGAACTATCGCAAGCACTGGCAACAGGCGTCGCTGAAAGCTTCATTTCTTCCGGTTCAACAGGCTATGATCGGAAAGTGTGGGAACATCTCACCCATTACTACAAGGTGAATGCGTGGCTGCCACGAAACTATGTCATCGTCAATAAAGGTGTTTGGAATGGTCTCGATAGCAGCACAAAATCAGCCATTCAGAAAGCGGCTGACGAAACTGGTGCTGATTGTTCTGCAAAGTCGGCAGAACTCGCCAACTGGTATTTCGAACAGCTTGAGGCCAATGGCATGAGCGTTGAAGATGCAAGTGCCGATTTCCTTAGAGAACTTAAGGCTATTGGTGCAAAAATGCAGGCCGACTGGCTCGCTTCGACAGGTGCAGATGGCCAAGCCATCATTGACGCCTATAAGTCAATGTAACTGAAGATGAAATGATTATGCCCCTTGCCATTGGCGGGGGGCATAGATTTAATTATGACAAATTGGCCTCTATTACTCGGAATGCCGCTTTGGTTCTGGTTGTTCATCCTTCCTGCCATGGTTGCTTTATTCTGTCGTCTTGCCCGTTTCCGCATCCAGCCTCTGCTAAAACCAGTATGGCGTATGCTGGATCGTGTTTATCTTGCCTCGGGCATCATTGCCGCCATTTTTATGATCACAATACTGGTTATCATCATGGCGCAGATGGCGGCACGTTGGCTCAATATACCCTTTGAAGGCTCGACTGAATTTGCCGGCTATGCGATGGCCGCGACGTCATTCTTTGCACTGGCGCATGCGCTGAGTCGCGGTGCCCATATCCGGGTATCGATTCTATTGAATCTAAACCGTTACACCAGACTTTGGCTGGATGCTTTTGCAACGCTGATCGCGGCGGTAATCGCCACATATTTTGCCCGTTTTGCGGTAAAGACGAATTTCATGTCAGAAATTTTGAATGACCGGACACAAGGTCAGGATCAGATCCCCGAATGGATTTTATCGATACTCAAAATGCCCGGTACCTTTCCAACTGAATGGGCAACATTATGGGCAAATACCAGTAATGAATTGATTTTTACCCCGGTCTGGGTGCCACAGATACCTATGTCGATTGGTACAATCCTGTTGGCCATTGCCTTATGGGACAATTTGATACGTCTGCTTGTAACAAGTGAAACCGCCATCAAGGGAGAAGTAGTTAAATGACCGAACTATATGCCACCGGCATTTTCCTATTTGTTCTATTTGCCATGCTTGGTAGCTCCGTATGGGTTGGCCTTGCGCTTGTTGGCGTTGCCTTTGTGGGGATGGAACTGTTCACCTCGCGCCCTGCTGGCGATGCAATGATTACGACCATCTGGACAGGTGCCTCAAGCTGGACACTGACCGCCCTGCCCCTATTCATATGGATGGGTGAGATTCTGTACCGAACGCGATTATCCGAAGATATGTTCCGCGGGTTGGCGCCATGGATGCGCTGGTTGCCTGGTGGTTTGTTGCATACAAATATTGCCGGATGTACTCTTTTTGCGGCTGTATCGGGGTCATCGGCGGCGACTTTGACCACTGTGGGTAAAATGTCGATTCCCGAATTACGTCAACGTGGTTATCCAGAATATATGATCATCGGCACCTTGGCTGGTGCTGCCACCTTGGGGCTCATGATTCCACCGTCATTGACGCTTATTGTCTATGGCGTATCGATCAATGAATCGATCACCAAATTGTTTCTGGCCGGTGTTATTCCCGGACTGGTTCTGGCGGGTTTATTTATGACCTATATCATAGCGTGGCATTTTTTACGGCCATCCGAACGACCTGCCGCCGAACCAGCAATATCATTATCACAAATGATTAAAGACAGCCGGTTTCTGGCTCCCGTTCTTATGTTGGTATTCCTTGTCATCGGGTCAATGTATTTTGGCTGGGCCACAGCCACCGAAGCTGCTGCTGTAGGTGTTGTCGGGGCTTTGGGGCTGGCAGCTTTGCAACGGTCATTATCGATGGAGACCTTTCTGTCCAGCCTCATGGGGGCTACCCGCACATCGGCGATGATTGCGCTCATCTTGATGGGTGCGTCATTCCTGTCTTTATCTATGGGCTTTACTGGCTTGCCGCGCGCCTTGGCAGGATGGATTGATGAAATGCAGTTATCACCAATCGTTCTGATTGCCGCATTGACGGTCTTTTACATTATCCTTGGTATGTTTTTGGATGGCATTTCCTCGGTCGTTTTGACCATGGCAATTGTCGAGCCGATGATTCGGCAAGCTGGCATCGATGTGATATGGTTTGGCGTATTTGTCGTGGTCGTGGTCGAAATGGCACAGGTGACGCCGCCTATTGGTTTCAATTTGTTTGTTCTGCAAGGCATGACCAAACATGAAATTTCCTATATCGCGCGTACCGCCATACCAATGGTTCTGCTGATGGTGCTAATGGTGATCATTCTGGTGATATGGCCAGAGCTTGCGACATGGTTGCCGGATAATGTGCGTCAGAGCCCATCAAGCTAGACCGGATATAGCCGGAGACACTTATGGCAAAACTGACAGTCTTGCAACTTGATACAGCATTTCCGCGTTTACCTGGGGATGTTGCTTCACCTGATAGCTATGACTGTGCCATTGAAATCGTGACCATTCCTGCGGCCACCGTAAAAGCCATCGTCACTGATCATCCTGACCAAACGGATATCAGTGGTTTTGAAACGGCGATTGATCTTATTGACCGCACCGCAGAGGATGATGACGTTATCACCACATCCTGTGGATTTTTATGCTATTGGCAGAAACATCTTGCCCGCCGAACGCGTCTTCCCTTTGTTGCTTCGGCTTTAACTGATATGCCGCGCCTGCAGGCACAATATGGACAACGGCTTGGCATTTTGACCTTTGATGCAAACACCCTCACCCAGCCTGCTTATGCTCCCGCCTTAGCTGGCTTTAACGGTTCCATAGCTGGTCTGCCAAAGACCGCATATCTGCGTCAGGTTATCACCCAGAATGCCCCCCAACTGGACAGCCAGCGCGCTGAAGCTGAACTTATTGAACTTGTGCGCAAAATGATTTCAGACACACCCATTGACGCCTTATTGCTCGAATGTACTAACCTGCCCCCCTATAAAGCCGCGTTGAAAGCCGAATTTGGCATTGAAATTTATGATATTTTGACAGTTTTGCATAAAATCGACGCACAAATGGTTAAACCGTATTATAATTGAAATTATGTAACGGCCAATTCATGGAGATACCGTTATGGCTGATATAAAAACACCCGGATATGCCAAGGCTGGCCTTGTGAATTTTGAAGATATCCCGGTTATTGATCTTAGTGATATTGATACCGATCAGGGGCGCCAGAAAATCGCCCGGGAACTTGTGCACACAGCAAAAACGATTGGCTTTTTCTACATAAGCAATCATGGCATTTCCGCAGACATATGTGCCAAGGCCTTTGCCGCATCGCGCCGTTTCTTTGCCCTACCATCATCAGACAAAAGCACCATCGAAGTTGATCAGCATCAACGCGGCTGGATGGCGCAGGGCATGGCCAATCTCGAAGGATCAAAAACCTATGATGCAAAGGAAGTGTTTTTCTGGGGATTTGATGTCGCTAATGACGATCCTGATGTCATCGCAGGCTTGCCCATGGTGCACCCGAATCAATGGCCGGATGATGTCGCACCTTTCCTTCGCCGTGATATTCTGCCCTATTATGAAGCAGTTCTTGATCTCAGCCGGAAACTCCTGGCCGCTTTAGCGGTCGGGCTAGGACAATCCGCCGATATGTTTCAGGCGGCTTATCAAAAACCGCTAGGTCGTGGACAATTGGTCTATTACCCCATCTTGAACCAAGAGGACATAGATGCCGAAAGATTTGGCGCGGCGACACATTCGGATTTTGGCGTTCTGACAATATTGATGCAGGATGACTTGGGCGGCCTTCAGGTTCAAAGGCTTGATGGGAACTGGATTGAAGCCACACCAATCGAAGGTACGCTGGTTTGCAATATCGGTGATCTACTCGAACGCTGGACGAATGGCGTACTCATCTCGACAAAACATCGGGTGTTGAATCGTGCGCATAAAAGCCGGTTTTCGATTCCAATTTTCTGTGATCCGGCAAGTGATGCCATCGTTGACCCGCGGGATTTTGACCCAGACGCCGACATTAGCACCTATCCGCCAATCACCGCAGGCAATTATATCATGGGGCGCAATCAACGTAATTTTGCCCAATATGAGAATAAATGACAATATTATTAGGCTGGTGTCTTATCAACCGTTACGGCGTAAACTTCTTGGGTATTTAATGATGGGGAATCAACGACTTTATAGTGCGCTTTGCTAATCTGCTCACATTTTTCATAAACTTCAAAGCTTTCATATTCATAGACAACCATGCGATAGTATTTGTCAGGGTGATCTAAAAAGATCGTTTGTTTGGCAGAAAGTAACCTATAAAATTATCTAGGGAATTTTAATGGACATAATAAGTACGATTAAGGCTTTGTTTAGTGGCGAGCGAGTCTCTCAAAGCGATACGTTGATTCTGGCTTTGGTGGTATTGGCTTTATATATTTGTATTAAACGGTTTATGAAGCGCAAAAGCGCCGATAAATAGACGCTTAATATCGTCTCTATCATCGTTATTTTGTAATCAAACTTTCTCCAAAACCTGCCCCAAACGCAAAAACGCCCCCGGCCAGCAAAGGTCGATGGTTCATAAACTATTGATTTAATGTATTAAACGACTTGGCATCCCGTAGGGGATTCGAACCCCTGTTGCCGCCGTGAAAGGGCGGTGTCCTAGGCCTCTAGACGAACGGGACATAAAGGCAAGTGAGGTTGTATTAGTCAAATAACGCGGCCAAATCAAGCCGATTTCGCGCCAAACAGCCAAATAAATGTATAAACCGTTATGTAACCTTCAAAAACCCACTGTCACATTGGTTTTCAGCCGTTTTATGACCGTCCAAATGCGAGTGCGGGCGTGGCCACATCCTCTATTTCAATCTGCATGGCACGGCCGCCACGATAGCGGTCGCGGCGTAATTTACCCAATATATGCAAATAACGCCCATCAGCGGCTTGTTGCAGCAACTGGCCAATGGGTGCCCCACCCGCTTGAAAGGCGATCGCATTTAGCGCGGTACCACTTCCATCATCAAGACGGCATGAAACATGCGCTCCCGCGTCACCAACCAGACGGATATTCTTGATGCGGCAGTCAGGAAGCACAAAACGTGGTTCTGGATTTCCACTGCCAAACGGGCCTAATTTATCCAGCCAGTCAGATACTTCAGGCTGGCATCCGGCAACGCTCAGCAACGCACTCACTTTATGCGACACTTTCGGGATTTCACCTTTCAGATCATCCAGCAGACGTTGATTCATAAAGGCCTGAAATGCGGCAAGCTTGTCTTTCATAATGGAAAAACCAGCCGCCATATCATGCCCGCCACCACCTTCCAGAAGCCCCATCTGATGCGCCGCAATAATCGCATTACCAATCGCAAAGCCGGGAATACTGCGTGCCGAACCTTTGCCCAAACCATCGGGGGAAAAAGCAATCACACAGGCGGGCTTGGCAAAACGGTCTTTCAGGCGTCCGGCAACAATGCCTATCACGCCTTCATGCCACGCCTCATCTCCAACTACCAGAACATGGTTATCACTTTGCGCACTGGCCCGATCCATGGCATGGGCACGTATATCGTCTTCGATGCTACGCCGTTCTTTATTCATTTCATCCAGCCGTGCGGCAAGCCCGATGGCTTCATCTTCACGCTGACAGGACAATAGTTTGACCCCAAGTTCAGATACGCCAATCCGCCCCGCCGCGTTGATACGCGGGCCAATCAGAAATCCCAGTGCATAGGGATTCGGTGCGCTATTCATGCCGGCCACATCGGCCAGACGGGCAAGTCCATGATTATGCCGGTTTGCCATGATTTTAAGCCCTTGCGCTACAAAGGCACGGTTTAAATCGGTCAACGGCACAACATCACACACGGTGGCCAATGCCACCAGATCAAGCTGTTGCAACAGATCAGGCGCCTTACGATCCTCGAAAAAGCCCCGCTGGCGCAAAGCCCGAAGCACCCCGACCAGAACAATAAAACAGACACCAGCGGCGCATAAATGGCCATAACGACCATCCTCATCAAGCCTGTTGGGGTTGATAACACTATGCGCACGCGGTAATTCTGGACCCGCTATATGATGATCAATCACAATCACATCCATGCCACTATCGGCAACGGCGGCAAGCGGTGCATGCGCAGAAATACCGCAATCAACGGTTAACAGCAAAGACGCGCCTTTTTCCTGCAGGCGAGTCAGCGCATTGGCGTTCGGGCCATAGCCCTCTTTGAAACGATCGGGAATATGCACAAATGTTTCGATATGCAGCGCCCGCATGACATTCACAAACAACGCCGCTGCCGATGCGCCATCAACATCGTAATCACCAAAGATACCAATCGCATCTCCGGCCTCGACACTGTCGGCAATACGCGCGACCGCCTTATCCATATCCTTAAAGCGCGAAGGATCAGGCAAAAGATCGCGCAAACGCGGATCAATCAGCGTTTCAACCTCGATTGCGCTGATACCACGCGAAGCCAGAATACGGGCAATCGGCAATGGCATATCGGCAAAATGCTCTTGCAAGCCAGCCGTATATCGATCGGTATCATGTGCATTTAATGATGCGGAGATATGGTCCCAACGGGCATCGCTTGCGGACTGCGTGATTCCAAGGCATGCGTCAGGCGTCATTACCCCTCCTGCTCGCTTGGTACAATCGGCATGGATACCGGTGACGCCTTCACACAGGAAAGCGCACTAAGCGCGCTCAAAGCGGCTTCTAGCGCCGATGCAGGGCATTCATGCGTTGTCATGGCAAGTGCCACAACATCATCAGGTGCCCGCCCCTGCTGGACAAGCGACTCTACGGAAATATCATGTTCTTGCAGAATTCTTGTCACATCGGCCAGAACACCCGGCTGGTCAATCACCGTCAGACGGATATAAAAGGCTGTATCAGGGCCATTACCATTCTTGGCCTTGCTGCCATCGCTAAGCGCGGCCATCGGGCGGCCAAACGGCAAACAGGCGCGTCCGGCCGCAACATCGATCACATCAGCTAATACGGCTGATCCTGTTGCCCCTGCCCCCGCGCCAGGGCCAACTGATAAGACGCTGCCAATCGGCATACCATCATAGGCAACAGCATTCAAAACACCATCAACCTTAGCCAGCTGGCTTGATAACGGCAATAAACAGGTTTCCATCCGTGGCACACGACCTGGCTCAGCTACACCAACAAGCTTGATACGGAATCCAAGCTGGCGGGCATAGGCAAAATCAACCGCCGACACATCACGGATGCCGCTTATTTTGACCGCTTCGAAATGTGGTGTATGACCAAAGGCAATCGCCGCCAGAATGGTCAGCTTATGCGCGGCATCAATGCCATCAACGTCAAAACTTGGTTCGGCTTCGGCATAGCCGAGCTTTTGTGCATCAACAAGCACATCGTCAAAATGCTCGCCAGTTTTTTCCATGCGCGATAGAATATAGTTACAGGTGCCATTCAAAATACCGGCAACGCGGGAAAATTCATTCGCTACCAGTCCTTCGCGCAATGTCTTAACGGCAGGAATGCCACCAGCCACTGCCGCCTCAAAGGTCAGCGCAACCTCATTCTCCTCTGCCAGTTTTGCCAGCGCACCACCATGATGCGCAATCATCGCTTTATTAGCCGTGACAACATGTTTTCCGGCCGCTAAGGCCGCGCGTGTTAGATCAAGTGCAACACCCTCACTGCCACCGATCAGCTCGATAACAAGGTCAACATCATCAATTTTGGCAAGATCGCGTGCATCATCCACCCATTGGATACCATCCATTGAAAAGCCACGATCACTATCCTTGCTTCGCGCTGATACGGCTACCAGTTGCAAGCGGCTACCGCCCGCCGCGCTCAGCGCGTCGTTGCGTCTAATCAACTGGCGAGCGACTTCACTGCCAACGACGCCTAGACCGGCAATAGCAATATTCAAAACAGATTTTTCATAAGTCATCAAAGATTTCCATCAAGGCCGAAGAAAAAAGCGGAAAAACGGCTCACCACCACCTGCATTTTCTAACGAATTGGTCATAAACTAGCAAGCATAACTGGTGCGATTAGCCGTCGTCATTTTTGCCAAACCCGCCACCTCCGGGGGTTTCAATGACAAACACATCACCGGGCTTCATTGTGCGCAAATCGGTAGCCGTTAATGTCTCGATTGACCCATCGGTGCGTTCGACCCAGTTTGCGCCGGTAGCCGCTGCCCCACCGCCTGCCATGCCATAGGGCGGTACAATCCGGTGGTTAGCAAGGATAACAGCTTCCATTTCTTCCAGAAAGCGTGTGCGACGCCGGACACCATTGCCGCCCATATACTTGCCGACACCACCAGAGTTTTCCCTGATTTCAAAACTTTCCAGAATAACGGGATAGCGCCATTCAAGCACTTCCGGATCGGTCAGACGACTATTGGTCATGTGCGTATGCACCGCGTCCGTTCCGTCAAAATCAGGGCCTGCGCCAGATCCCCCACACAGGGTTTCATAATATTGATGCGTATCATTGCCATAGATGAAATTATTCATCGTACCTTGTGCTGCTGCCATCACCCCAAGCGCGCCATACAGCGTATCCGTAACAATCTGCGACGTTTCTACATTGCCGGCGATGACCGCGGCTGGATAGCGGGCTTTTAGCATGCAATCATCAGGTAAAATGATGCTGACCGGCTTCAGGCAACCTTCATTCATTGGTATATCATCATCTACTAACGTTCTGAAAACATACAATACTGCGGCACGGCATACAGCCGCAGGAGCGTTGAAATTGTTAGCCCCTTGTGGACTGGTGCCGGTGAAATCCACCACCGCTGACCGTTTCGCTTTATCAATCGAAATCTTGACTTTGACCTGCTGCCCATTATCCATCGGATAGGTAAATTCGCCATCACTCAGCACATCAATCACGCGGCGTACCGATTCTTCGGCATTGTCTTGCACATGCCCCATATAGGCAATGACCGTATCAAGCCCGAACTGCACCACCATCTTGTTTAGTTCCTGCAAGCCTTTTTCATTGGCGGCAAGCTGTGCCCGCAGATCGGCAATATTCTGTTCGGGGTTGCGCGCTGGATATTTTGCCTCTTTCAGAATTGCCATCATTTCGGCTTCGCGATAAGTACCGGCATCGACCATCTTAAAATTATCAATCAGCACCCCTTCTTCATCGATATGCGCTGAATCTGGCGGCGCTGATCCTGGCGTGCGCCCGCCCACATCTGGGTGATGACCTCGACAAGCGACAAAGAACAGAATATCGCTTTTATCTGCCTTGAACACTGGCGTAACGACAGTAATATCCGGAAGATGCGTACCCCCATTATAAGGGTTGTTCAGAACAAATGAGTCGCCCGGATTGATATTGCCTTCATTACCATTGATGATCGCGCGTACACTTTCACCCATTGAACCAAGATGCACCGGCATATGCGGGGCATTGGCAATGAGCGAACCGGTGGCATCAAAAATGGCACATGAAAAATCAAGCCGTTCCTTGACATTCACTGACAAAGCCGTGTTTTGCAGTGTATAGCCCATCTGTTCGGCAATCGACATGAACAGATTATTGAACACTTCCAGCATTACCGGATCACAGCTAGTACCGATCGCATGGCGTTCTGCCCGTGCTTCGGTACGCCGCAACACCAGATTGCCGATGTCGGACATTTCCGCTTCCCAGCCAGGCTCGACAACATTGGTGCCAGTGGCTTCGATAATCAAAGCGGGACCTTTGATCCGGTTGCCAGCGCCGATCTTGTCACGCTGAAAGACTGGTGCCTTGACAAATTCACCCCCCATATAGGCATCAACGATGTCAACTGGCTGGGGATCATCCGCGCTCATAGGTTGGCTGATCGATGGCAAGTCAAATGTATGACCAATCGCTTCAACCGAAATGGTGGCCGCGATCAATGCTTTGCCTGACATCAAAAATCCGAAACGTGACCTGTAGGCGGCCTCATAGGCGACGGTCATCGAGTCTATATCGCCATCATAGGGAACTTCCAACGCTGTATCCGAGCCATCATAGCGCAGATGCACAAACCAGTTGGTTTCCATGCGCTCAGCCGCGATATTCTGCGCCCGCACCTCGGCTTCGGCATCCGTAGCCAATGCGCTCAGCTCACTTTCAAGACGGCCAAGCAATTCCGTGTTCAGATGCGCTTCAACCGACCTTTCGCGCATCGCCGTTACATCGGCCAGCCCCATGCCATAGGCTGATAACACTCCGGCAAATGGATGAATCAGCACCGATGTCATGCCCAGATTATCGGCGATCTGACAGGCATGCTGTCCACCAGCCCCGCCAAAACATTGCAAGGTATATTCGGTGACATCATAGCCGCGTTGCACCGATATCTTTTTGATCGCATTCGCCATATTTTCAACCGCTATACGCAAAAACCCATCGGCAATGGCTTCGGGCGAGCGATCCATACCGGTGCTGGCCTTGACCTGTGCTGCCAGCGCTTCAAATCCGGCACGTACAGGCACCGCGTCAAGCGGTTGATTCTGGTTCGGGCCAAATACTGGGGGAAAGAATTGCGGTTGTAATTTACCCAGCATCACATTGCAGTCAGTGACCGCCAACGGGCCGCCGCGTCGGTAACAGGCTGGCCCCGGATTGGCACCAGCGCTTTCCGGCCCCACCCGAAAACGCGCGCCATCGAACTGGCATAAAGACCCGCCACCTGCCGCAACCGTATGGATCAACAGCATTGGCGCATGTATCCGCACGCCAGCTACAACAGTCTCAAACACCCGTTCAAAGGCATTTTCAAAATGCGCCACATCGGTTGATGTTCCGCCCATATCAAACGTAATCACCCGGTCAAAGCCAGCTTGCTGCGCCGTTTTGACAGCCCCGACAATCCCCCCAGCCGGCCCTGACAAAATCGCATCCTTGCCCTGAAACAGACTCGAATCTGTCAAGCCGCCATTCGATTGCATCAGTTGCAAATTGGTGCTGTTTCCGTCATCTGACAGCGCCTCGGCAATCCGGTCGATATAGCGGCGCAAAATCGGCGACAGATAAGCATCGGCGATCGTCGTATCGCCGCGCCCGACAAATTTGATCATCGAGCTGGTCTGATGGCTTGTCGAAATCTGGCTAAAGCCAATATCTGATGCCAGTTTGGCTATCTTTTGCTCATGCCCTGGCACACGGTAAGCATGCATCAACACAATCGCAATCGACCGGATGCCATCATCATAGGCGGCTTGCAGACGCGGCCGCAGATCATCCAGATCAAGCGGCACCAGCACATTATCCTCGGCATCAATGCGCTCATTAACTTCTTCCACGCGTTCATACAGCATTTCAGGCAAGGTAATCTTGCGGTCAAACAGCCGCGGACGTGCCTGATAGGCAATACGTATCTGGTCACGGAAACCCTTTGTTACAACCAGCAAGGTGCGGTCACCCTTGCGCTCCAGCAGTGCATTGGTGGCGACCGTTGTGCCCATTTTCACCGCATCAATCAGGCTGGCGGGGATCGGGTCGTTGCTCTCGATATTCAGAAAGTCGCGGATCCCCTGCAACGCGGCATCATCATAGGCTTCCGGATTTTCCGACAGTAATTTATGCGTCGCCAGCACGCCTTCGGGACTGCGCGCTACCACATCGGTGAATGTGCCCCCACGGTCAACCCAGAACTGCCAGCCGGATATATCCGCGCCTTTATCTGAAGCGTGCGTTTTGTCAAAAGAGTCCGGTGGCATAAAATATCCGTTCACAAGCAGTAATCGAAAGAACAAACAGCAATATCGATGAAAATGATTCCGCTAAATATGTTCGTAATGAATGTCGCGGATAACCGCCCGTCTTGTCAATTTGTCTTGTCAATTTTGATCTATGAAAATCAGCTTATTTTCTGTCACAGACATGATTGATACCATCGCTAATCTTCGCATCCATAAAGGCATGAATATCGACCATATCAAAACAGGCAATATTAACCCCATAAGTAGTCGGGTCAGCGCGGCGCTTATGAAATGTATAAATACCGCATTTTTTACAGAAATAATGTTTTGCTTCACCTGTATTCCACCGATACAGCGTCAGCAACTTTTCACCTTTGACAATCTTCAGATCGTCCAGTTTGACCGAGGCCATGACCGCCCAGCGGCGACGGCATAGGGAACAGTCACATCTCTTGGCGCTAACAAATTCTCCATCAAACGGAATTATGAATTCTACCCCGCCGCAATGACACGTACCGGTTATGGTCATTTTCAAAACTCCTTTTCGAAATATACGCGGTCATAGCCGTCAACTTCACCGCGAAAGGTTTCGCTAAAGCCAAGCGCATGATACCAGCTGATATTCCGTTCCATCTTAACATTCGTATAAAGCTGATAACGGTCACAAAGCGGGCGCAGATAATCTTCTATAAAATCCATCATGCGCTTGCCTAGCCCCTTGCCTGCCGCCATCGGCGTTACGGCCACATTTTCAAGCCAGTAATCATCACCTTTTTTGACAATTATGGCAAAGCCAACAATGTCAAAATCGTCACGCTTGCCACTATCACTTTTGGTATCGGCCACCTTGTCCTCGACAACAAATACAATATCATCCGCTATATGCGCCGCATAATCAGCCAGCATCGGCGCTGGCCTCCGCCCCATCAGCGGCACATAATCCCGATAGGCCGCCACCGCAATCGCAGCGCACGTTTCGGCATCATCCATAGTGGCTTTACGTATCTTCATAACTTCTCTTCATCCGGCATAATCCGCGCCATTGCATCGGCCAGCACGGGTCTATCCGCTTCCAGCTTCTGCCGCACATTATCTCTATCCTGTACTGGCCGGTTCTGGCTCATTTTTGACTTGGCTTCACATCTTGAAACCGAAATGCGCAACCCGATAATTGATGCTATCTGTTCATCCAGAAAATCACGCGGCGCATCACGCATTTTCCAGGCCTTATCACCATTAACTCTTTGTTCAAACAGGCTGGTCAATTTGCCAACCACTGACCGCAGGAATTTCACATCATCACTAAATGTGATGGTGCCGTGAAAATGCACAATCTGGTAATTCCATGTCGGCACGACCTTATGATGCTCTGCCTTTGATGGATACCAGTTCGGGCTGATATAGGCATCCTCGGCATGAAAGATCACCATGACATCGCTAGATTGCGCGACAATCTCATGCATGTCATTGGCTTTGGCGATATGTCCGATTAATGATTTATTGCCATCATCATCCGTTTCCAGTAATAGCGGGATATGGTTGGCAAGCAGGCCATCTGCACCATGCGTTACCACCGTGGCAAGCGGAAAAGACGTTACGATCTTTTCGATTTCGCTATCACGCACTTCATTGAAATGGACGGGTATATACATTTCGAGTCACCTGTTCCTGTTTATATATTTCATGGCGGTTGACTTCCTGTTGCAGATTAATGGGGCCAGGCGTTGTCCAATAACGCTTAACTGGTCGGAACCCCAGACTTTGCAAAACCTTGTTTGGCCCTATATTCTGCGCATAAGGTTCGCAAATAATCATCTGTAAATTCAGAATATCAAAAAACATGGCAATTGATTGCCCAAGACAGCTTTTGGCAATGCCCTGCCCGCGATTGGCATCATCCCAGATATGCATATGTATCATGCCCGTTTTGCCATATGTGAAGGGCGACATATTCGAATGGCCAACCAGATCACCCTGAAATTCCCATCCAAGATAGAACATATGACGCTCAGACAATGATGTGTGAAACTGATCTGTCAGTGTCTTGACCCATTGGCCTCTTGACGGCAATTTTGTTTTATCAACGCCAAGCGCCAATAAATGGCTATCACTGGCATTGCCCCAGTAATCGGCAACCAGCATATGTTCCGCCAAAGTCATTTCGCGCACTATTATACTACTCATCGTAAAAATCTGTCTCCATAATTGTTTTTATTCAACAATTTATGGAATTAACCAATTTGCCCCATAAAAAAGGTACAAAAAGCAAAAAGGCAGGGAAAATCCCTGCCTTTTCGAAATATGAAACGGGCAAACCTAACGCTTGGAGAACTGGAAGCTCTTACGCGCTTTCGCTCTACCGTATTTCTTACGCTCGACAACACGTGAGTCACGTGTCAGAAAACCACCGGCTTTCAAAGCGGGGCGCAGGCCTGGCTCGAAATAGGTCAAAGCCCGGCTGATACCGTGGCGTACCGCGCCAGCCTGACCAGACAGACCGCCACCTTTAACCGTAGCAAACACATCAAATTCACCAACACGCTCAACCGTTTCGAAAGGCTGGGCAAGGATCATCTGCAAAACCGGACGTGCGAAATAAACGCTGACGTCACGACCATTGATTTTCACCTGACCGGTGCCACGCTTCACCCATACACGGGCAGAGGCGTCTTTCCGGCGACCAGTTGCATATGAACGGCCAAGACTATCGATCTTTGGCTCGGCAGGTGCGGCGACAACTTCGGCAGGCGCGGCATCAGCCGTGCCACCTTCGGTAAGCGCACCAAGCGCGGCCATGCCCACAGCTTCGGGTGCAGACGTTACTTCGGGTGTAGATGGGGCTTCAGCAACGGTCTCTGCTACTGGCTTTTCATCTTCGTTTTGCGTTTCCTGAGCCATAACTACCTCTTATTCTTTTCGTTCATGCTGGCGATATCGAGTACCGCTGGCTGCTGTGCTTCATGCGGATGCGACGGGCCAGCATAGATATGCAGGTTACGCATCGCCTGGCGCCCAAGCGGGCCACGTGGGATCATGCGCTCGACAGCTTTTTCGACAACACGGGTCGGAAAACGGCCATCAAGAATTTTGTCGGCTGTACGTTCCTTGATACCGCCCGGATAGCCGGTGTGCCAGTAATAGGTCTTTTGCGAACGCTTATTACCCGTCAGCTTCACCTTTTCGGCATTCACAACGATGATATGATCGCCGCAATCCATATTAGGTGTATAAGTCGGCTTGTGCTTACCCCGAACACGCAAGGCGATCAAAGACGCAAGACGTCCCAGAACCAGATCCTGCGCATCGACAACGAACCAGTTCTTTTCGATGTCTTTGGGTGTTGCAACATATGTCCTTGGCAAAGGCATAAAACAATCTCCAATTTTAGAATGATACAGACAGACCAGTTCATCTTTACTGGCTCATCTGCGAAACTGTTGCGGTTATAGGGCGATACAGTCACCTCGTCAAACAAAAAATATATTGTATTAATTATATAATCGTTTAAATACAGTAAGTTAATTATGTGGTTTTATTTTACCACATATATTTTGACCCTGCCTGCATAAATTTGACTCCAGATTGCTTTTACCGCGATCATGTCTATGCTACTTAAAGTGACAGAACCTTAAGGTCTCGTGCATCCGTAGCAATGTCACGTTGCCAATTAGCAAGCTTATCAAAAGTTACAGTATCTTTGGATGGTTCTAACAAAACATTGTTTAATGTTTTAAACTCGGCATTGGCCCTATCCACTGTGCTATTTAGCGGAAAGGCGATTCAAGGAGAAAAATAATGCAAAACCTGACCACACCAAAAGCGACATTGATTGGTTTAAGTTTAATAGCATTAGCGATTGCGACAACACCGTTTACAAGTGGTTTTGTTCAGCCTGCTAATGCTCAAAGCGGTATTCAAAAAGTAATAATTTGTGACCACCTTGACCCTAACGTTTGTGCAGGAGTTCATTGGGACTTTCTTACTGAAAAAAACGCGCTTTTTACAAGAGCAAACTAAACCCAGCAGATAATGTAAAGCACCATCATGTTCATCCTCATTGATAATTACGACAGTTTCACTTGGAACCTTTGGCATTTCCTGTCTGACCTTGGTGCCAGGGTCGAGATCATCCGCAATGACGCGGCCACGGCTGACGATATCATCACGCGCGCGCCGCAGGGCATTATCGTCTCGCCTGGCCCGGGCACGCCTGATGATGCTGGCATCACCATTGACCTGATACGTGCGGCAAAAGGCAAAATCCCCCTGCTTGGCGTTTGTCTTGGGCATCAAGCGCTTGCCGTTGCCTTTGGCGCGTCGATCATGCGCGTTGATCCGCCGGTTCATGGCAAATTATCAATGGTCAAGCGCACCTATAGTAACGCCGTTGTCACCGACATTTTCGCCAATTGCCCTGAAGACTTTCCGGTTACCAGATATCATTCACTCGTGGTTGATGAAGCGACCTTGCCTGATGAATTGACCGTGACCGCGCGCACGGCGGCGGGGGCGATCATGGGGCTATCGCATTGTCAGGCTGAATTGCACGGCGTCCAGTTCCATCCCGAATCCATTGCTTCGGTGGCGGGATACCGTATTCTGGGCAATTTTCTGAAAATCTGCGGGCATGACCTGCCTGATGAGGACACATTGGCGGCACTGGAAACACAAATCCTGCGTCTCGATCAACGCTTCCCCGACCAGATGCACGCTTAAGGCCAGATGCACGCTTAAAATCATCACCTGCAACCGCAAAGGGGCGCGGATCATCTCCACGCCCCTCATCAATTCATATTATATATTCTATGCGTCCTAGGCCGCCTTGCGCGCGCCCTTGGTCGCTTTTTCCAGCGCCTGTTCCAGATCGGCAATGATATCATCAATATGCTCGATCCCGATCGACAGGCGGATATAGCCCTGATTGACGCCAGCCGCTTCCTGTTCTTCTGGGGTCAGTTGCGAATGCGTTGTTGACGCTGGATGAATGACCAGCGAACGGGCATCACCGATATTGGCGACATGATGGAACAGCTCCAGCGCATCGACAAAGGCTTTACCTGCTTCCAGACCACCTTCCAGTTCAAACCCGACCAGGCCGCCATAGCCACCTTTCAGATACTGATAGGCACGGCGCGCTGGCTCGGCATCCTGCAACCGCGGATAATTGACCTTGGCAATGCCCGGATAGCTATCAAGGAAATCAGCTACCGCGCTGGCATTCTTGCTATGTTCGCGGATCCGCAATGGCAGGGTTTCAAGCCCCTGAATAAGCTGGAACGCATTAAATGGGCTAAGCGGTGCGCCCAGATCGCGCAACAATGTAACGCGTGCTTTCAGAACATAGGCAATCGGCCCCAATGGCTTGGCCGCCTCGACCCAGACCGCACCATGATAAGACGGATCAGGCTGATTCAGGGCTGGTTGACGTGCGGGGAACGCCCCCCAGTCGAAATTACCACCATCAATGATAATGCCGCCAATCGATGTGCCATGCCCGCCAATATATTTGGTCAGGGAATGGACAACAATCGCCGCGCCATGATCGAATGGTCGGGCCAGCAAGGGCGCTGCCGTATTATCGACGATCAACGGGATACCCAGAGGCCGGCCAATATCGGCCACTTCCTGAATTGGAAACACTTCCAGCTTCGGATTAGGCAGGGTTTCGGCATAATAGGCACGCGTGCGCTCATCTGTCGCCGCCGCGAAATTTTCTGGCTTTGACGGATCGACAAACCGCACCTCGATACCTTGCTGGGCAAAGGTGTTTTTGAACAGATTCCATGTCCCGCCATAAATATCGGTTGAACTGACGATATTGTCACCGGCAACCGCCAGATTCTGGATCGCATAGGCCGAAGCCACCTGCCCTGACGCCACCGCCAGTGCCGCGACACCGCCTTCGATTGCGGCCACGCGTTTTTCCAGCACATCCGTTGTCGGGTTCATGATCCGCGTATAGATATTACCCAGTTCGGCAAGGCCAAACAGATTGGCCGCATGATCGGTTGAGCCAAATTCATAGGATGTCGTTTGATAGATCGGCACTGCCACAGCATTGGTTGCTGGATCCTGACGGAAGCCAGCATGCAACGCGGCGGTTTCAGGATGCAGAACAGGTGTAGATGTAGGCTGATTTTCAGAATTAGACATTTTTGTCTCCTCTTTAGTGTTTTCGACGACATGTCAGGGCACACAAGCTAGAATCAAATACCCAACCCGTTTTAAGAGAGGTCAGCTCACAAGGATGGCCGAAACAGGATCCGACCCGAAAGGCTGATGACATCTGGGCAAAATCCAGAAGCACCAACCAAAGCGGCATTAAAAGAAAAGTGCCGTAACCTAAAAAACGCCTCGGCTAAAAGCGGGCGTTTATTGCTGACATCAAATCGTCAGGACATCCGGATCACGCTTTAGCCGTATTTATGAATCGCCCGCAAGTTGATATTAAATCGGCGATAAGGAATAAAAACATGCGCGAGTCGCCCTGTCAACAAGCCCTAAAGGAATATCATTTCAAATTTAGCTATAATATGAGCAAATTTTACTATTAGATGCAGAACAGCTACCCCGGCACTCCCAGCCTTTAGAACCGCCAACTGCAAAGCCCATAGCAGAGCGAAACAGCCCAATTGATAACGGAATTTTAACCACCCCTCTGGTATTATTGGCGGATGATAGTGCCAATTTACATATGGCGTTGCATATCGCACCTGCGCGTCTTGATGATGTTGCGGTGCCTGTTAATGTCATCCCTGTTGCTAGCGCCTCTGTTGTTTTCACCACCCGTAATGGCGGCTGATCTGGATAAGGGCGTACGCGCCTATAACGCTGGCGATTATACCACCGCCCTAGCCGAATTTCGTCCTCTAGCTGAACGAGGTGATGCCGCAGCACAAAATAATCTTGGGGTGATGTTTCATCTTGGAAAAGGTGTAGCACGGGATCACAGTTTGGCCTTTAAATGGTATAACCTCGCCGCTAATCAGGGGTATGACATGGCACAACATAATCTTGGCATTATGTATGTATATGGCCTAGGCGTGCCAAAGAATTATGTTGAAGCTTTACGCTGGTTTCGCCGTGCCGCCATGCAAGGACATGCGGCGGGGCAATATGATCTTGGCGTGATGTATGCCAATGGTGAAGGCGTATCACAGGATGATGTGCTTGCGTATATGTGGGGTAATCTAGCACGGGGGCAAGGTTATGAAAAAACCGATGGTTTGTTTGAACGTCTTGAAGTCCGCATGACCCGCAAACAGATCGCCACAGCCCAGGCCATGGCACTGAAATGCGCCGTACAGGATTACAAGGATTGTGATCAGCTTTAACCCGATTGCCAAATCCGATTGCCCAATATCCTGCGCGATAAAAATCAAATCGCCCAACATAAAAGCGCACAAGATATAAGCTGTCCGATTCAAGTTTGTTCACGAAATGTTTCACGTGAAACATTTTTTAAAATGGCCATTCTTTCAAAAAAGATATGGCGCAGAGTCACAAACTCCATATATGACGGAGCCCTATATATGACGTGGGTTTCTTGCAAAAGCGGGACGAGCCACATATAGTTCAGCAACTTGGCAAGTCCATACAGGTAAATCATGCCCGATATATTGAAATCTGACATTATGAAAACCGCGATAGATGAGCTTATCAGCGGCGCAATGCCGACGCCGGCAACAATCCGCGATTGCTTTAACCAGATTATGGAAGGTGACGTGTCGCCAGTCCGTATTTCGGCGTTCCTGATCGCGTTGAAAATGCGCGGTGAACGTGTTGAGGATATCGCCGCCGCGGCTTCGGTGATGCGCGAAAAGGCACTGACGATCGACGCCCCCGATGGCACCATGGATATTGTCGGCACTGGTGGTGATGGCATCGGCACCTATAACATATCTACCGCCACCGCCTTTGTTGTGGCGGGATGCGGAGTGCCTGTGGCCAAGCATGGCAATAAAGCTGTTTCATCGAAAAGTGGTGCGGCTGACGTGTTGTCCTGTCTGAATATCAAGCTTGATTGTGATATCTCACTTGTCACTAAAGCGCTTTATTCAACTAATATCTGTTTTTTAATGGCACCCCGCCACCATGCCGCGATGCGCCATGTTGGCCCTGTCCGCGCCGAACTTGGGATCCGAACCATTTTTAATCTGCTTGGTCCCCTCGCCAATCCGGCGTTGGTCAAGCGCATCATGATCGGCGTATTTGACAAGGCATGGTGCACGCCTTTTGCGCATGCGCTGGCACAGCTTGGCACCACACATGCCTGGGTCGTGCATGGCTCCGATGGTCTTGATGAAGTGACCACGACAGGGGTGACGCATGTGGCGGCACTCGAACATGGCACAGTGCGTGAATTCACCATTTCACCAGATGATTTTGGCATTTCTACTGCCAGTCTGGATGATCTTCGTGGCGGTAGCCCGGAAGAAAATGCCGACCACCTGCGTGCCTTACTTGATGGCGCAACAGGTGCCTATCGTGATATCGTGATAATGAATGCCGCCGTTGCGCTTGTAGCGGGTGGGCATGAGACTGATCTGAAAACAGGCGCCGAACGGGCACGCCATTCGATTGATACTGGACATGCCACAGCGGCGCTAGACGCGCTTGTTCGTATCACCAATAGCGGAGATTGACCATGCAGGACGTTCTAGCCCAGATTATCGATACAAAGCGCACTGAAATCGCCACGTTATTTGCCACAAGCAGTTTTAGCGATATTGACAAGGCGGCGCATGCGGCCTCGCCTGTGCGGGGGTTTACCAATGCGCTTAAAGCCGCCTCAAAAACCGGTTACGGCCTGATTGCCGAACTGAAGAAAGCATCCCCATCAAAGGGGCTTATCCGTGCCGATTTTGACCCCGAAACTTTGGCAAGAGCCTATGAGGAAGGCGGCGCGACCTGCCTTTCGGTGCTGACCGACCGGAAATGGTTTCAAGGCGCGTCTGAATATCTGGTGGCGGCGCGCAATGCTGTAAATCTGCCAGTACTGCGTAAAGATTTCATGATTGATCCGGTGCAAATCGCCGAGTCACGCGCGCTTGGCGCGGATTGTATTCTGCTGATTATGGCCGCGCTTGACGATGAACAGGCATTGGAGCTTGAAGCCTGTGCGCTTGATTACGGCATGGATGTGCTGATCGAAGTGCATGATGCCAGTGAGCTTGACCGCGCCTGTAAGCTAAAGTCACCATTGATGGGCATTAATAACCGTAATCTCAAAACCATGGACATTTCGCTTGATGTTGGTGCCGCCATGTTGCCGCTTTTGCCAGATGACCACATTGCCGTTGCCGAAAGCGGTTTATTTGCACCAGCTGATCTGGCGCGTATGGCAAAATCTGGGGCACGGTGTTTTTTAATTGGTGAGTCGCTGATGCGTGCCGATGATGTTGCGGCCGCGACTGCCGCTATTTTAGATAATCCGGTTGCGGCTGGTTAGTCAGCTCATAACTGCATGAAACGAGGTTGAAATGTCAAAATTCACCCATTTTGACGATAAAGGTGCCCCACATATGGTTGATGTTGGCAACAAGCCAGCAACTACAAGGGTGGCTGTTGCCAAGGGCTGTGTGATGATGCAACCCGAAACCCTGGCGATGATCGAAGATGGCACCGCCAAAAAAGGTGATGTGATGGGTATTGCCCAACTTGCCGGTATTATGGGCGCAAAACAGACAGCCAGTCTGATTCCGCTATGTCACCCGCTTGGACTGGATCATGTGGCGGTCGAACTGACAATCAACCATGACCGTAATGCAGTCGACATTACCGCTACCTGCCGACTGTCCGGCCAGACCGGCGTCGAGATGGAAGCATTGACAGCGGTGAGTGTTACCGCACTCACCATCTATGATATGTGTAAATCGGTTGATCGTGGTATGCAGATTGCCGATATCCGGCTGACGCATAAATCAGGCGGTAAATCCGGACAATATGATGCCCCGTAACAAACACGCAGATGACAACCGCCCTCCTCTGCTTGCTGTTGCCGAGGCAAAGCAGCGTATTCTTGACGGACTTGGCAGAACTGCAACCGAAAAGGTGTCATATGGTTCCGCATTGGGGCGCACGTTAGCCGCGCCAGTATATGCCAAGGCATCGGTGCCAGCCTTTGATCTATCGGCAATGGATGGATATGCGGTGCGTGGTGAAGATGTAAAAACCTTACCAGCGCGCCTGACGCGATGCGGTGAGTCGGCGGCTGGTCATCCCTTTACCGGCAAAGTTGCTCGGGGTGAAGCGGTACGTATTTTCACCGGCGCAAAGGTGCCCGATGATGCCGATGTGATTATTCTGCAAGAAGATGTCGATGCCATGTCAGAAGAAAACGGCATTACAATCACAATCAAAAGCGGCAATCCGGCTGGCAAACATATTCGCCGTAAAGGGCTGGATATGGAAAAGGATACGCCTGTACTTGATGCCGGACAGCATCTATCAGCCCGTGCTATCAGCCTGTGCCTGTCAGCAGGACATATTGAACTTGAGGTATATAAACAGCCCCGCATTGGCATTTTATCAACAGGTGACGAACTGGTGCCACCCGGCACGACACCCGCCAAAGGCCAGATTGTCAGCTCCAATGCCCAATATCTGGCAGATTTTGTCGAGATGAATGGGGGTATCCCTATTAATCTGGGCATTGCGCGTGATGCGGCTGGGGCTTTGGCAGAGGCGCTGGAAGCACATGCTGAGCTTGATTTGATTGTGACCAGTGGCGGCGCGTCAGTGGGCGTTCATGATCATATAGCTGGTGATCTGGATGGTGCCAATCAAAAGGTTGATACGGTTAATCAAACCCAGATAGATTTCTGGAAAATTGCCATGCGCCCGGGCAAACCGGTCATTTTTGGCAAGATTCGTAATATTCCGCTTTTGGGATTGCCCGGCAACCCAGTGTCATCGGCCATTTGCGCGATGATATTTCTGGCACCAGCAATGGCGCATATGCAAGGACGGCATCATCAAGACATGACTTTTCATGCGATGCTGGCATCTGATTTGCGGGACAATGACAAACGTCAGGAATATTTGCGAGCGACCCTTGCCTATGATGCGGCTGGTAGGGCGATTGTGACACCGGCCAGTTTACAGGATAGTTCGATGTTGTCAGTGCTGGCCAATGCCGATGTTCTGATTATGCGTCCGCCTTTTGATCCCGCCCGACATGCTGGCGATCAGGTTACGGTTCTGCCAATCCCCCGCCTGTTCTGAGTTTCGCATTAATTCATTTATCCTGCCTATTGCCAAAGGCCCAGAACATTGCTAGAACATTTAGAGAACAAATGTGAACAGCAAGGATCAAAGCCATGTTAACACGCAAACAAAGCGAGCTTCTGGACTATCTAACAACGCATCTAGCTACGCATGATGTACCCCCTTCTTTCGATGAAATGCGAAACGCATTAGGCCTTGCGTCAAAATCGGGCATTCATCGGCTGGTATCGGGACTTGAGGAACGCGGCTATATAAGGCGCTTACCTAACCGAGCCCGTGCTATCGAAATTTTACGTCCTGCTGGCGAACCATCAGCTATGGCAAATGCTGTTGCGGCGGCCGCAGACATCATTGCGTTACCCTTCCTTGGTCGCATTGCGGCGGGAACACCAATTGAAGCTTTGAGCGATCCGACAAGACAGCTTGAAGTACCGGCAAGCATGATCGGCAATGGCGAACATTTTGCCCTCGAAATTGTGGGGGATTCGATGATTGATGCCGGTATTCTTGAGGGTGATACGGTGGTGATCGAACGCGCAAATACAGCCAGTCATGGTGAAATCATCGTTGCCCTGATCAACAAACAGGAAGCGACGCTGAAAACATTGCTGAAAGAGCCTGGCCGGATTGGTCTGGAAGCGGCAAACCCACAATATGAAACCCGCTATTTCAGCACGGATGCTGTTGAGGTACAGGGCAAACTCGCTGGTTTGATACGGAATTATTAGAGATATAAACTGATTCATTATTATTAATGTAAATCAGACTATTATATCCATAATGTAAAGTCATATCATAGATTTTTACATTGTTTCTGCATGGGTATTTGACGGGCACAAGCGACAGGATTATGTCAGTTTGACTTTGGCAGGCAGTGGTCAAATTATATCTGCGATCAACGATCGTCACTTTGCGCCCGTCAGCCATGTAATCAATACAGTATGGTTTGCACATTGTCGCCGGATGTACAGGACGAGCCAACTGTCGTTCGGCAATATCGGTAAAAAAGGAGGATAAACGGCGATGATTTTGCGAGCTGTGGCTATGGGCGATCCCATCCTGACCCGCCATGATCAAGAAGCGTGTTTGCCCTTTGGCAAATAAAACGCCCTGTGGGATTTCTGTGCGCCACCATAGAGCCACCGCCAGAACCAGCAATGACAGACCAAACGGATAGGCCCGATGATGGCATCCGATACATACCAAACACCCAGCCGATAAAATTGCCAGCGCCATATAACCGGGTGGATAAATCCGCCATCCCGCCCACGGCAAAGATGATATATATCCAGCCAAACTCACTAGCAGGTCTATTCCAGCCTGCATGATACCATTCACATAAGCTTCAAGCCCTGTCATATAGCCAATGACAACCAGAATGCCGCTGGGCATAATCCATAACCCCGTTAATGGAATACCCACTATATTCGCCATCACCCCCCATGGGGTTACCGCACCAAAATGTTGCGCTGTAAATGGCGCGGTTGCGGTTGAGGCAATCAGTGACGCGATGATGACACCCCCTATATAGGCCAATACCGGGTTACGCGAAGCCGAGATCAAGCGCGGACGTGTGGCATAAAATTCATACCAGGCAACCAAAGCCATGGTCGCGGCAAAAGATAGCTGAAAGCTAGCTGTATAAAGCGCTGCCGGATTAAGAATCAGAACAAACATAGCTGTCAAAGCCACATTACGTAATGTGAGAGCAAGCCGATCAAGCAGAATGGCCGAAATGACAAATAGCGCCATGATAAAGGCGCGCACCGCGCTGATCGATGCGCCTGAGACAAATACATAACCAAGCCCGGTTATCACACCAGCCACGGCGGCATATTTATGCACGGGCACACGCATTGAAAAAGAGGGAGCCAGACTGGCCAATGCCCGTACTGCGGCAATCACCCCAAAACATAACAGCCCCATATGCAAGCCCGAAATGGCCAGCAAATGCGCCAATCCGGATTTACGGAATGTTTCATAGGTTGCCTCGCTGATAAAACGACGATCACCGACCATCAATGCGGCGGCAATACCGCCTGCAGGCTTGTTCATATCCCTAGATAGCTGCAAAGCAAATTGATTCCGGAACCGTCCCAACCGATCCGCCAGACTATCTCGTTGGCCGCCATCATGTTGCAGATCGCCAATCACAAAGCCACTGGCTGAGACATTGCGGATCTGCGCCTGTAGGGCGTAATCGGGACTGCGCGGCAATATCGGTGTTGGTGATGGATAAAGGCGCGCGGAGAAGGCGATATGATCACCTATGGTCGGCAGTGAGGATACCCGGTCTGTTGAAATGCGGATAAGCGGGTGCCGCCCCACCGATAATTCCCTATTTGGATGGTCAAGTGCGATCCATAGTCTGATCCGGCGATCCATGGTGCCATCAATCGCAGTCACGGTGCCACTGCTGGTAATAGTGATCCCCCTATCCAGCGATTGCGGCGGATGTAGCATGATCTGCAAACTAGCGGCGGCAATGCCAACTATAGCGGTCACCAAACAACGTACCGAAAAGCCCGTCAGCATAGCTGATCTGGTGACGGCATATAGGCCTAGCCAAAGCCCCAGCGCAAGCATGGCGAGGGTGAAAACAAATTGCGGATTAGTGATTTCATGATGGTGAAAAAGCGCAATGGCTGTGATAAGACAGGCGGCATAGAATAACGCTCTTTTTTCCGGCTTGATAAGGCCGTCAAATAGGTGCATTTTCCGCATTGAACCAGATTTTAGCGCCATCTACCCTGCTCCTTAAGGATAAACCTAACCGGAAAGGCCTTAATAAATTATGAATGTTGTTACCCGTTTTGCCCCTTCACCCACCGGATATCTGCATGTTGGTGGCGCACGTACTGCTTTATTCAACTGGTTATTCGCACGTCATCATGGCGGCACCTATTTATTACGGATCGAAGATACCGACCGGCAAAGATCAACCGAAGATGCGATCAAGGCAATTCATGATGGGCTTGCGTGGCTAGGACTTGGCGGGGATGCGCCTGCGGTTAGCCAATCTGCGCAAGCACCGCGTCATGTCGAGGTGGCCAAAACGTTGATCGAACGTGGGGCGGCCTATCGTTGCTATCTGACGGCTGACGAACTGACCACCATTCGCGAAGAGGCCAGCAAAAATGGCACAACAGTGCGCTCGCCTTGGCGTGACCGCACTGACGCCCCAACGGATATGCCCTATGTTGTGCGGATGAAAATGCCTGATGATGGTGCAACAACCATTGATGATGCGGTTCAGGGCTCGGTGACCGTGCAAAATAGCATGCTTGACGATATGGTGATTCTGCGCGCTGATGGCACCCCGACCTATATGCTGGCTGTGGTCGTAGATGATCATGATATGGGCGTGACACATGTAATCCGTGGTGATGACCATCTGAATAACGCGTTCCGGCAATATATGGTCTATCACGGCATGGGATGGGATGTACCGATTTTTGCCCATATTCCCCTAATCCACGGCGCCGATGGGGCCAAATTATCAAAACGGCATGGTGCGTTGGGCGTTGATGCCTATCGGGATATGGGCTTTCTGGCCGACGCTATGGTCAATTACCTGCTGCGTCTTGGCTGGGGCCATGGCGATGACGAAATCATCTCACGCGAGAACGCCGTTAAGTGGTTTAGCCTCGATAAGGTTGGACGCGCGCCATCGCGTTTTGATATCGATAAGCTATATGACATGAATGCACATTATCTGCGCCATATGGCTCCGGAAGAGTTGGTCAGGCAGGTGCTGTCGATGACGAATGCGTCAAGCCCAGATGCCGAAGCCAGAGTGATGACATTACTGCCTTTGTTGCGTGAACGCGCCAAAACACATCTGGATATTGGCAATGCTATCGGTTTTCTGCTGCATGACGGGGCACCAGTGATCAGCGATGACGCGCAGGCATTACTAACAGTTACGGCAAAAGAGAATATTTCCAGATTGATGCAGGATCTGGCCGATAGCGACTGGGAGCTGGAGGCGTTAAAGCAGAATATCAAGGACTGGTTGGATCAAAACAATCTGAAAATGAAGGATATTGGTTTGCCATTACGTGCCGCTGTCACAGGAATGCAACAGTCCCCCTCTATCATCGACGTGATAGCTACTTTAGGGGCTGATGAAGTGCGTGCGCGGGTTGCAGAGGCTTGCAAATAAAGGTTATTTGCGCTATTAAAGCATCTCGCCCCCAATAAGAGTCATGCGCATTTACTGCGCCTATTGTGGTTCGTGAAACGTCTTTAAGGATAACATTATGGCTGACAATTCAAGCGCCGGCAAATCGATCACCCTCACCGATAATGAAACCGGCAAGGTTACACATTTACCTGTCCATAAAGGATCAATCGGCCCTGATGTCATCGATATTCGCCAGCTTTATGCCGAAACTGGCATGTTTACCTTTGACCCTGGCTATGGCGCAACCGGATCATGCGTGTCTGGCCTGACCTATATAGATGGTGATAAGGGTGTGCTTCTGCATCGTGGTTATTCGATTGACGAGCTTGCCGATAAATCCGATTTTCTGGAAGTTGCCTATCTGCTACTAGAAGGAGAATTACCAAGCGCAGACGTTAAAGCCTCATTTGATACAGCAATCACCCGGCATACAATGGTGCATGAACAGCTTTCGACCTTTCTGCGCGGGTTCCGGCGTGACGCGCATCCGATGGCCATCATGTGCGGGGTTGTTGGCGCTTTATCAGCTTTCTATCATGACTCGACCGATATTCACGACCCGCAACAGCGGATGGTGGCATCACGCCGCCTGATCGCCAAAATGCCAACTTTGGCAGCAATGGCGTATAAATATTCGCAAGGTCAGCCATTCAATTATCCGAATAACCAGCTGTCCTATGCCGAGAACTTTCTGCATATGTGCTTTTCGGTACCTGCCGAACCCTATGTCGTTGACCCTATTCTGGCCGATGCGATGGACAAGATTTTCATCCTGCATGCGGATCATGAACAAAATGCGTCAACCTCTACAGTACGCCTGGCAGGATCATCAGGGGCTAATCCGTTTGCCTGTATCGCAGCTGGTATCGCATCTTTATGGGGACCAGCGCATGGCGGGGCTAATGAAGCGGTTCTAAATATGCTAAACGAAATTGGGCATAAGGATAATATTCCTGAATATATTGCCAAAGCCCGGGATAAAAATGACCCGTTCCGGCTATTCGGTTTCGGCCACCGTGTCTATAAGAATTTTGATCCACGCGCCAAGGTTCTGCGTAAGGCATGTCATGATGTACTTGGCAAATTAGGCGTTCAAGACCCGCTGTTAGAACTTGCTATGGAACTTGAAGATATCGCTCTTAAGGATCAGTATTTTATCGATAAAAAGCTATATCCAAATGTAGATTTCTATTCGGGAATCATCCTCAAAGCTATGGGCTTCCCAACCTCTATGTTTACTGTTCTGTTTGCTGTGTCACGGACTGTCGGCTGGATCGCGCAGTGGAATGAAATGATCAAGGACCCCGCCCAACGTATCGGTCGCCCACGCCAGCTTTATACAGGCCCAGGCGAACGTCCCTATGTTGACGCGTCCAAGCGCTAAGCTGTCGATCACATTCAGCTAGATCAAGCTTTTTCAGACAGGTTATCTTTCGGGCTGGTTTCAAGCCAGGGAGTCATGGCCTGTGCCACCATATCATCAAAGCTGTTGCCACCACCGCGCAACATATCAGTCAGCGCCCGAGCGTTGCCTGTAGCTTTTGACAGCGCTTGAGCATCCGCCAATATAGTTTGCACAGTTACTGCCAGTGCCTGCGGCGTAGCCTGTTCCTGAAACAGGAATGGATAGACAGGCCGACCAAGCAAGGCGTTAGGCAAGACGACATTATCCATATTGACCAGACGTCGCCCGATAAAGGCCGATAATGGCGAAGTGGCATAACATACAACACCCGGCACGGCATGAAGCGCCGTCTGCAATGTAACAGTACCCGAAGCCGCCATCATGACATCAGCAGTGTTCATGGCGGTCAGAAAGGCCTCACGACCTGTATTTATGGTTATATCCTGGGCTATGCCATGACCAGCACATATATGTTCAACCTGTTCCTGAACATTCGATACGGTTGGTAGCGTCACATCTAAAGCAACACCCTGTTCACGCAGGATATCAAGCGCGGCAAGCATACGCGGCAAAAGCAAGCCAACTTCAGACCGCCGGCTTCCCGGTAATAAGCACAGTTTCTTTGTTCCCATATCCGATTGTTGTGCGGCGGTTGCCGGAATTTGTGATGCCGGTTCACTTGCCCAAGCCTCGGGGTGGCCTATAAAGGATGCTTTGACATCAAGTCCGTCAAAGAAAGCTGGCTCATGCGGGAACAGGCACAATAACCCATCCAGATGACGCGCAAATTTATGCCGCCGCCACGCCCCCCATGCCCAGATTGTTGGTGCCACCGCATGCACAATGGGTATGTGCATATTCGAACGCGTCAGGCGGCGTTTTAATCGTGCCGCCAAACGGATAGAAAACCCCTTTGCATCAACTGTCATGACAAGTTTGGGATTATGAGCAACTATCTGTGCAACAAGATCATTGGCAAGAGCCGATAGCTTTGAATAAGCGGTTAAGACTGCGGAAAAGCCAACAATCGACAATTGATCCATATCGGCCAGCGGTTTCAGGCCTTGTGCCAGCATCTTGTCGCCACCAACACCGATCCAGTTCTGTTTACCATATTTTGTTTCAATCGCCATCATCATCCGGGCAGCCAACGCATCTCCAGACGGTTCACCGGCAAGAATAAAGATCGGTGCGCTCATCGTTGGTTCCGTGGTTTCAGCCCTACCAAAGATATGTTACCTGCGATACAGGCAGCGATTACCTGTTCACGTGGATCAGCCAGCATAACCCCACCAGCTTCGATCGCCATGACACGGATGCCGGCATCCACAACAGCTTTGACCGTTTCAAGGCCAATAAAGGGAATATCAAGGCGTTTATCCTGAGCCGATTTCGGGATTTTCACAAACACGGCACCGCTTGCCGTCTTATCAATCAGATCAGCCGAACGTGCCAGCATTGCATCGGTGCCTTCAGCTGCCTCTATCGAAATGATCCGGCCATCCTGCACGACAACCCCCTGCCCGATATCATGCGATCCGATGCTGTCGAGAACTGCACATCCAAGGTCTATATCAGCACGATTCTGTTTGCCAAGCCTAGAGCCAGCGACAAGCCCTATAGCAAGATGCCGATCCGGCATTATATCACTGGCGGCCATGACCTTTATGCCAACCTCGGCAAAATATTCAGCAACGAGACGCAAAGTTTGGTCATCGCCACGCATGAGCATTTTGCCAAGCAATTTCACCCCATCCACATCAGGGCGCAAATCACCAATAGGAGGACGTCTGACCTTACCAACCATAATCATGGCATCACAGGCATGATCCAGCATCAATTTGCGTGTACGTCCGATATTCGCCAAGCCAATAGGTTCAGTCTGAAAGCTACTGTAATCAGCATCGGCCTGATGTTCCAACGGCATCATCACAACATCATGACCATTCGCAATGGCGGCATGGCCAATATCGACGGGAATGTGTCCCTGACCAGCGATAATGGCAAGCTTTGTCATAGTGCCCCTCAGCGTTTGGCCGCCTGACAAACACCGTTGCGCCCAGCATCGTCAATAAAGGCAATCATGTCCTGGACTTCGGCAACATCAGCAAAATGAGCGCGTGTTGTTTCAACGCGGGTCGCAAAAATATCCGCATCATTAAACAACATCAAAAATGCGGCACGAAGTGCGCTTACGCTTTCATCAGAAAAGCCGCGCCGTGCCAGACCAATGACATTTATGCCAGACAGACGCGCGCGATTGCCAACGGCGATAGAAAACGGTACCACATCCGAGTCAACAAGCGAATGGGCGCCAAGCATACAATGACTGCCCACACGGCAATGCTGTTGCACCGCCGAGTAACCGCCAAGCATGACAGAGTCGCCAATCTTAGCATGCCCGCCCAATGATGCGTTATTGGCAAAAATAACGTTATCGCCGACTATGCAGTCATGGGCGACATGCGCGCCTGCGAAAAACAGGCCATTATTACCAATGATGGTGCGCATATTATCGATCGCTGTGCCCGGGTGCATGGTAACATGCTCGCGAATGATACAATTTTCGCCAATCTCCAATGTCGAGGCCTCACCGGCATAGCGGGTATGCTGCGGGGCGCAACCAAGCACGGCAAAGGGATAGATTTGAGTACCCGCACCAATCGATGTATGGCCGTCAATCACCACATGGCTCATCAATTTGACACCGTCGCCAAGCACAGCATTGTCGCCAACAACACAATAGGCACCTATAGAGACACCAGCCCCGATGGTTGCGGCATTACTGATAATGGCTGTTGGATGAATAACGGTGCTGGTAAGGTTTGATTGATCCATTGAACTGCTCATAACCTAACGCGCCGGATCGACAGTCATCGCGCCAAATTCGGCCTCGGCAACTGTTTTACCGTCAACTGATGCAATACCGGTAAATTTCCACAAAGGCCCCTTGGCAGCGGTTTTTGTCACATGCAGGCGCATCATATCACCCGGGCGCACCGGTGTACGGAAACGCGCTTTTTCAATAGTGGTAAAGAAAACAAGCTTGCCTTTGGTAGCATCACCAAGCGTCACTGCTACCATACAGGCCGCCGTTTGCGCCAAAGCCTCGACAATCAGAACCCCCGGCATCACCGGAAAATCAGGAAAATGCCCAACGAAAAAGGGTTCACCCATGCTAACAGCTTTGATACCTGTCGCTTCCTGATCAGAAATCACGTCTTCGACCCGATCAATCAGCAATAATGGCGGACGATGCGGGATTAGCTTTTTAATCTCGTCAATGTTCAAATTTACTGTATCCGCGCCCATCATCTTACCCTTGTCAATTTTTGTTGTCTGACTGTTTCAAAAGACGGCGCAATCCAGCCAGTTTACGCCAATAATCACCACTTGCTTCGGCTGGAAACCCAACAACGGTTGAATTGGCATCTATGTTTTTAGTCACACCCGAATGCCCCATTATTATAGCCCCATCGCCGATGGTCAAATGCCCAGATATACCAGCCTGGCCACCAATGATAACATTTTTACCCAAAGTAACACTACCTGCCATGCCAACCTGCGCGGCTATCATGCAATTGTCACCAATAACGCAGTTATGGGCAATGTGGCATAAATTATCGAGCATGACCATTTTGCCCACTATTGTATCGTCCAAAGCACCGCGATCAATCGTGCTATTCGATCCGATATCACACCCATCAGCAATGCGCACAATACCCAACTGTGGCACCTTAACTATACTATCTGAAGCAGGTTCAAGGCCAAATCCAGCACTGCCAATAACGACACCGTTACGGACAACAACATGATCACCGATATCAGCAAAGGCTATCGAACTATTGGCAAAAATATGGCACTGCGCACCGATGGTAACATGCGGATAGATAATCGCACCGGCCTCAATAATGGTGCCTGCTCCAATAACAGCGTCGTGCATGATTGTTGCACGTGGTGATATTTGTGCTGTCGGATCAATACGGGCGTCAGGTGCGATGCCTGCGGTCGCCATATGCGCTTTGGGGTCAACCCGTTCAGTTACGAGATGCTGCGCTGCCTTGGCATAGGCAAGGCGTGGATTGTCAACGATGATCAGATGGATGGCATCAGGCAGGCTGTTCAGGCATGACTCGGATGCCAGAATGACAGCATTGTCAGGAATAGCCTGACCGGCTAAATGTTTTGGACTTGATACATAGGATAAAGCCCCGCTAGCCACACTATGCAAAGGCTCTATGTCGGTAATAAAGGATGCGGATATGGCGCTTGAAGGCGCAACAACACCCCCCAAGATGACAGCAAGATCAGCAACGGTTACCGTTTCGTCAAAATCATAGAATGTGCGATTAATTGTCACCAAACCATCCTAATTATTGTCAGGATTTGTGATTTCAATCTCAATTTTTGCATTTTTCGTGCGCTCATCCAGACGTTCAAGCACCTCGTTAGAGAGGTTGAAATGGGGTAAAAAGATCAATGCAGAATTTCGCGCCAAAATAAGATCAAGTTTCTTTTCAGCGGCAATTTCGGCAAGGATATCTATGGCCAATGCGCGCAGATCATTTTGTGCTTTTTGATAGGCGCTATCAAGAGCCTGACGCCGATACTGAATATCTTGCTGTAACTGGGTTACCTTATTCTGGAAGGCAATACGCTGTTGATCAAATTCAGCGTCAGAAATCACCCCGCGCTTTAACGTCAGGTCGCGCTCGGTATCCTGTAACTGTTTTTCGGTAACGCTAAACTCTTGCTGGAATTTTTCGCGTTGTTCATCAAGCAATTTGCGCACTTTATCGGATGCTACCGCAGAGCGAAGCACACCTTCAATATCAACAAGACCTATACGTTTTACATTGAGGTCAGCATTCTGCGTGGTCGCGTCCTGGGCCATTACAGGTCCGGAGAGGACACAAGCAACAAGCCAAAAAATCGCGTATTTAGCTAATCGATAATGCATAATCCAGTTTCCTTATCGCGCAGACCAAAGCATTTTGACAAAGCTAACGCTATTTCTTTATTCTATACATCATTTTAACGGCTTGGGCTATGTTCCAGCCAGACAATGTTTAGAAACGCGTGCCAATCGATAGTTGGAATCGTTTGGTTTCGTCATGCGATTGCTTTGATATCGGATCAGCCCAGTAGAATGACATCGGCCCCAAAACAGTATCCCAGAGGACACCCACACCCAATGAGGCACGCATAGCTTGATCATTAGGCTTGGTTACGCCCGCGGGATAATCTGTTCCCCATACCGAACCAAAATCGGTATATGCCGTCCAGCGCAGACCAATATCCTTGCTTAAGCCAAGGTCTGATACAATTTCAACAGACCCTGCATACATATTATTACCACCAACAGCCGCCTTAGAACCTGTATCACGCGGCCCAATACCAGACCCTGTAAAGCCGCGTACAAGCCGACCACCAAGCGAGAAACGTTGTGATTGTGTTACATTTTCACCAAGGCCTGCTACATGCCCGATACGCCCACGAACACCCAATATAACGGCATTAAACAGATACGGCTGATAATAAGCCGCGCGGCCCACAGTTCGCGAATATTTCGCATCACCACCAAAACCGGCAAGCGTTTCGGATATTTCCATCAGATACCCTTCGGAGGGATCAAATCTATTATCACGCGTATCCTTGCCCAGCGTATAGCTGACCGAAGATGTCAGAATGTTTTTTCCATTTTCCCCCGTCACCGACGTCGCGGTTGTTGATGAGTCAGTCGTTTCACTTTGATCAAGTCGGTAATTGACCTGATGATAAATATCATTAGCCGCACTAAAGCCAACGCCGAAATTAACACCTGTGCGTTTCGTTGTTACCGAACTGGATTTCGTCTTTTCATTGAATAGCGACGCACTGCCAGTCAGATTACGGCCAAGGAAATAAGGCTCGGTAACGCCAATCACAAAATCTGTTTTTGAGTCGGACAGGCCGATGCTGGCGCGCACCGAACGACCAGATCCCAAGAAATTGCGCTCGGCGATACCCAAATTCAAACTGGTTTTATCCAAGGTCGAATAACCGACACCAACACTGAATTCACCTGTCGATTGTTCTTCAACGATGATCTGCGAGATGGTCTGATCTTCGCTACTACCTTGGATGTTACGGACATCAACTTTGGCAAAATAACCCAAATTGCGAATGTTACGTTCTGAACGCTCTAGCTTGAGGGTGTTAAACGCATCCCCCTCGACAAGCTCCATTTCGCGGCGAATAACATCATCAAGCGTACGGGTATTATCAATAATATCAATGCGTTCAACAAAGTTCTTACGCGCCTTACCCACGGTGACATGAATATCGAGAACACTGTCTTCAGGTATGGTAGTTATTTCAGGGCGCACATCAACAAAGGCATAGCCAAATTCACCAAGACGGTTGGTGATGTCAACAAGCCCCTGCTCAAGCCGGCGCACGTCGTATCGATTATCATCAGAAAAATCAAACAACGAAATCAGATCAGGAATATCAACATTCTCAATTTCACTGGTCAGTGTAATATCACGAACCGTATATTGCGTGCCCTCGTTCAAAATGAAGGAGACGGCAAAACCGCTTCGGTCAGGCAATAGACCGCCCCGAACCCGGGTGACCGAAATGTCGGCATAACCACGCGCCAGATAAAACTGGCGAAGCAAACGCACATCATAATCCAACCGGCCTTCATCATATTTATCTGCCGAACTCAAAAACGCCCACCAGCGCTGCTCACGGCTTGAAATAGCACTGCGCAGAACCCGGTCAGAATAACGTTGGTTGCCCGAAAAGCTGATCGAACTGATCTTGATAAGAGGGCCCTCATTCACTTCGAACACCAGATCCACACGATTTTCATCAAGCTCGATGATTTTAGGCTCAACAGAGGCACCAAACCGGCCGCCAGCCTGATACAGATCAAGCAATGTTCTGGTCGCTTCAAGGGCTAGTTTCTGGGTGAATACGCGGCGCGGTTGAACGTCAATAGCTTCCAACAGGCGTTCATCGCTGATTGCGTCATTCCCTTCGATATTAATCCGGTTGATAATGGGGTTTTCCTGAATATCAATGGTGATAACACCAGCCTCATTATCAATGCTAATATCTTTGAAAAGACCGGTATCAAAAAGCCGTTCAAGCGCGACATTGAGGCTGCTCTGAGTTACCACATCACCAATATTTACCGGTAGATATGACAGCACCGTACCCGAAGACACACGCTTATTCCCAAGCACCCGTATCTCTGACACACGAATATTCTGATCATTCGATTGGGCATGTATTTCATTGGCGGGAAGTAACAGACCTGAAGCAAATAGAAAAATCGCAATTAGCAAAAAATTACGCATGGATACTCCATCTTTATCCGAACAGGCACGGCACCAGTTTTCAGTCCAGAACAATGCATTATTGAGACAGTAAAGGCAAATACGTCAAAAACACAGATACAATAACCTTCCAGATACAATAACCTTAAGGTATCAATCGTGCCAGATCAAATAAGACCAGAAATAACGTAAGCGTCATCAAAATTGCTATGCCACCCCGCATCAAGATAGCCTGCCAGTGAAGTGGTAATGGTTTTCCAAGCACCGCTTCAATCAGGAAAAATGCCATATGTCCCCCATCCAGCGCCGGAATTGGAAGCAAATTAATCAAGCCAAGATTGATCGAAATCACCGCGGTAAGCAAAATGAACGGCACTATTCCCTGATTAAGCACAGTACCAGATATTTCGGCTATGCGAACAGGACCGCCAACTTCACCTTTTTGAATGTTACCCGTGACCGCACGCCCCAAACCACGCAAAATCATTATCGACATGTGAAACGCGTCCGATGTTGCCGTAACCACTGCTGTCGAAGGTGCCATGCGCACACGGGCATTAACAGGAACTGACCTAACCCCCAACACCCCAACTGTTATGTCCAACTGATCGCTGAATTGTGCTTTAGGCGTCACAGGCAAGGTAAGTTCTTGACCATCACGGCGTAAACGAAAATCCAGCTGTTTACCCGGGCTTTCAATAATCAAACCGCGCATATCATTGAATTCACGTATTTTAATGCCGTCAATTTCTAGAATCAGATCACCGCTTTGCAAACCTGCCTCGGCGGCAGGCATGTTCGGTATAACCTCTCCTATTTCGGCTGGCAGTATCTGTTTACCAACGGTTATGTACACCATGGCAAATAACAATATGCCAAGAATAAAATTAGCTACAGGTCCTGCCAGGACAATCGCCATCCGCCAGTAAAGCCCAGCCCCACCAAAACTGCCCTCGACATGAGCACTGTCCTGTCCAGGTGTACTGGCGGCGTCTTCATCACCTCGCATTTTGACAAAACCACCAAATGGGATTGCCGCAATACGCCAGCGCGTCCCATTTTTGGCTGTCCGGCCATAAAGTTCGGGACCAAATCCGATGGAAAAAACCTCGACGATCACGCCGGCTTTGCGCGCCACCCAATAATGGCCAAGCTCATGAAAAAAAACGACTGGGGTTATTAGTAGCAAAAACCCAATAATCAGATCAAAGAATCCAAGATCACCCATCTTAATTACCCCTAGTTTCTGCGACAGATAACATTACTGCCCTTTAATTTTTTCAACAAGAACCGTAGCCACACGCCGCGCCTCGTTATCAACAGCGATGACAGCGTCAAGCGTGTTAATGTCACCATCTATATTGGTGGCTAGGCTATCTGCAACAATAGTGGCAATAGACGAAAAACTAATGTGACCGGCTAAAAATGCGGCCACAGCCACTTCATTGGCACCGTTTAGAATGGCCGGAGCAGTTCCGGCTTGTATTAAAGCGTTCTGTGCAAGAGCAAAGCATGGAAACCGATCCGGCTCAATAGGCAGAAATTCGAGTTTACCAAGCGCAACAATGTCCAATGGTTCCGGATCCCAGTTCAACCGACCAGGCATTTTCAGCGCATAAGAGATTGGCACCTGCATATCAGCAGAGGATAACTGGGCAATTATTGATCCATCGCGAAAATGAATCATACCGTGAATTATAGACTGGGGATGAATAACCGCTTCAATTTGTTCGGCAGGCAGATCAAACAGAAAATGCGCTTCGATGACTTCAAGTCCCTTATTCATCATTGTTGCGCTATCAACCGAAATTTTGCGCCCCATTTCCCAATTAGGATGCGCTACTGCATCTTGCGGCGTAATAGATGCAAATTCATTCAACGCGCGGGTTAAAAATGGGCCACCCGATGCTGTTAGACAAATCTTCTGAATCGATGACATGCCCTCATGAACGTCATTGCCATCAAGACGTTCCTGCCATCCATGCCAACATTGAAAAATAGCACTATGTTCACTATCAAGCGGAATGATCCGTGCCCCATTTTTTGCCGCAACCTGGCTGATCACATGACCTGCCGAAACCAAGGACTCTTTATTAGCCAACCCAATGGTCTGGCCTGCTTCGACAGCTTTCATCATTGATGGCAAACCAGCCAAGCCAACAATACCAGCAATAACGATATCAACCTTTATGGCGGCTAAATCCTTACATTCAGCATCGCCCGCAACAATCTTTATTTCGGAACCTAGCAGACGTTCAGCCAGACGCGCCTGCTTGGTGGCATCAGCAATACCGACAACATCTGGGGTGAATTCGAGCGCAAGATCGGCAAGCTTTTCAACATTTGAGCCGCCAACAAGGGCCTTAATGCGAAACAGGTCAGGATTTTGTCGCACCAAAGCCAGCGTATTATCGCCAATGGAACCTGTCGCCCCAAGAATGGTGATGACCGAATGTGATGACATGCCGAACCTTTATTAAATAAAAAACACCAACGCGACTATCGGTAAGGTGAGAAGATATCCGTCAAACCGATCAAGTAAACCACCATGTCCCGGGATAAGCCGGCCACTGTCCTTTACACCCATTTGCCGTTTTACACTGGACTCAAACAAGTCGCCAAGCTGAGCCAGACACCCAATTATGCACCCAAAGCCAAAAGCTACAACCGATGTCAGACCGAACATACCCGCAAAGATAAAATACAGTATGCCAGCCGCCAGAACACCGGCAATAGCTCCAGACACTGTTTTATTCGGGCTGATCGACGGTGCCAATTTTGGCCCACCCACACGTCTTCCAACGAAAAATGCTGCTATGTCACAAGCAGCAACAACAGCACAAACAGCCAACAGCATATATTGCCCGTTCTGGTTGTTGATAATCACCTGAGCACTGACACCGCACAAGGATGTAAGGCCAACGAAAACGGCTAATGGAAACGATTTTTGCCACATTAGCAAAACCATCATAGCTGTGATCACTGCCAAGATTAACCGCGTATCAATGACCATAAGCCATAGTGGCATACCCACAAAGGCAAACAGGACAAGCACTATAAACGTAAAGGGCTTGGCCAAATCAACCAACCGGCTAAATTCCAACCCCATAAGAATGAAAGCCAGCCACACAATCAAAGATGCAATTTTAGCATCAAACCAAACAAGGACTATAATCGGAACAAGGGTAGCAAACCCAACAAGGCGCTGAGCCAATGGGGAAAGCGACGAAAATGTCATCAAGTGGTGTCGCTTGATGCAGAGCTGAGGTTTTTGTCATTGTCAGCATAATTGCCACCAAAGCGACGCTCTCTATTATTGAATTCGGTAATTGCAACTTCTAGATCAGAGGCTTTGAAATCGGGCCAATATGTATCGCTGAAATATAATTCAGCATAGGACAGATCCCACAACAGGAAGTTTGAAATACGCTTTTCACCCCCAGTGCGGATAAGCAAATCAACTGGCGGCAAAACTGCCGTCTGCAAACGTGACTTCAAGAAATCGTTATTTACCAACTTTGGGTCAATAACTCCTGCTGCCACCTCTTCGGCAATTTGACGCGTAGCTTGCGTGATGTCCTGCTGGCCGCCAAAATCAAGTGCGATGGTTAGATTAAGGCCTGTGTTTTCAGCCGTCAAAGTCTCTGATTTGCTGATAAGCTGCTGCAAATCTGTAGAAAAATTACCTCTATTACCAATGACACGTAGGCGGATATTATTATGTATCAATTCTTCGATTTCACGCATTAGAAATAGGCGCATTAATTTAAGCAAACCAGACACTTCAGGTTCAGGACGGCTCCAGTTCTGAGCAGAGAATGCAAACGCCGTCAGCCAGCGGATCTGGCCTTGAGGTGCCGCACGACAAACATCCTTAAGCGACTCAGCGCCCTGATTGTGCCCACGAATAATGTCAAGCCCGCGCCCTTTTGCCCAACGCCGGTTGCCATCCATTATTATTGCTGTGTGATGCGGTGTTTTTACCATTTTTAAACCCGTTTTGGTAGTTTTCCAAAATTCAAATGGCTATATCCAAAGCAAGGATTATAGCCAATAGGTTGATATTATACCTGCGTTATCTCTTTTTCTTTATTGGCAAAAGCATCATCAATTTTTTTAACATATTCATCAGTTGTTTTTTGAATGTCACTTTCGAGTCCATGGCGTTCGTCTTCAGACATCAAACCTTCTTTTTCGGCCTTGCGAACACTTTCAATACCATCACGGCGAACATTGCGGATAGCGACACGAGCCGCTTCTGCATAGCGGCCTGCAACTTTGACCATATCTTTCCGGCGTTCTTCGGATAAATCAGGGATTGGCACACGAATGAGCGTACCTTCGGCCATCGGATTTAGACCGAGATCAGACTCACGAATGGCTTTTTCAACAGACGCGGTCATGGACGCATCCCACACGGTCACCGTTAGCAAACGTGGCTCAGGTGCCGAAATATTACCAACCTGACTCATCGGCATCTTAGAGCCGTAAGCGTCAACCATAATAGGTTCAAGCATTCCCGTCGATGCACGACCAGCCCGAAGCCCCATGAATTCAGTTTTCAGACTGGCAAAACCGCCTTCCATCCGACGTTTCATATCTTCGATGTCAAAATCAGCCATTTCCCCTACCTTTAGCTAAATTAAAGTCCGATGCCATTCATTGGTCAGTGCACGATGGTAAACTTGCCCTGATGCCGCAATACGCTAGCAAACCCACCTGCGCTTTCAATAGAAAAAACAAGGATGGGTATATTGTTCTCGCGCGCTAAAGAAATAGCAGAAGCGTCCATCACCCGCAAATCATCTGAAAGCACCTGCAAGTAGCCAAGTTCGTCATAGCGCTTTGCATTTTTATCTTTTTCTGGATCAGCCGAATAAACGCCATCAACACGCGTACCTTTCAGCAAGGCATGACAATTCATTTCGGTGGCGCGTAAAGCGGCGGCGGTATCCGTAGTAAAAAATGGATTGCCGGTTCCAGCTGCAAAGATCACAACACGGCCTTTTTCAAGATGCCGCGTTGCCCGACGACGTATATAAGGTTCACAAACAGCACTTATTGGCAATGCCGACATGACCCGCACAGGAACGTCCAACTGTTCAAGCGCGTTTTGCATGGCAAGGGCATTCATAACCGTTGCCAACATGCCCATATAATCACCAGTCGCGCGTTCCATACCCGCGGCGGCACCAGACACGCCCCGGAAAATATTACCGCCACCAATGACAAGGCATACCTCGACACCCGTGGCGATAACGTCTTTTACCTCTATGGCGACTTTGCTAACCATTTCAGGATCAATACCATATGAACGTCTGCCCATCAGAGATTCCCCTGAAATTTTGAGCATCACACGTTGATATTTCAAATCCGTTACGGTTTCGCTATCTGTTGCCAAGGCTAACTCCTGTGTTTTTCACTTAGGAAAGTTGTGCAGCAACTTCCGCCGCAAAGTCTGACTCTTCGCGTTCAATACCTTCACCAAGATTAAACCTTACAAATGCCTTAAGGGCAATGTCTGCACCGGCATCTTTACCTGCTTTGATGATGACATCTTCGATCCGAGTTTCACCATCAATAACGGACGTTTGCTCAAGCAGAACGACTTCCTGATAGTATTTTTTCATCCGACCTTCGACCATTTTTTCGGCGATTTCCTGAGGCTTGCCAGAGGCTTTGGCCTGTTCGATCAACACGTCGCGCTCACGCGCAACCATATCGGCATCAAGATCATCAACTGATAAGCTAGCTGGCGATGTTGCCGCTATATGCATGGCTACCTGCTTACCCAAACCATTCAACACATCAGCTGATGCGCTTGATTCCAGAGCCACAAGAACGCCAATACGGCCAAGACCGTCAGCTGTCGCATTATGCATATATGAAACGACAGAGCCGCTGGAAACCGATACTTTTTCCATACGACGCAGTGACATATTTTCACCAATCGTTGCAATCTTGTTGGTCAGTTCTTCCGAAACGTTACGACCTGTATCCGGGTAATCCAGCGTCTTAAGCGATTCAATGTCTGAAGCGCCAAGCGCAAGCAAACCAAGATTTCTGGCGAAATCCTGAAACTCGGTGTTACGCGCGACAAAATCGGTTTCTGCATTGAGTTCAACAATCGCACCTGACGTGCCATCAACAGCAACGGCAACCAAACCTTCAGCCGCTACACGACCTGATTTTTTAGCAGCCGCCGCCAAACCCTTTGTCCGCAACCAGTCAATTGCCGCGTCCATATCGCCACCGGTCTCGCCGAGAGCTTTTTTACAATCCATCATACCTGCGCCAGATTTTTCGCGCAGTTCCTTAACTAGTGCAGCCGTCACACTCATTTTGCTATCCTTATATGCAAAGTTGTTAAAACCATTAGCCCGCAATATGCAAGCAAAGCTGTTTTCCCCACTGTGGGGAAAACAGATGTTTGTTATTCTTTGGCAACTGTGTCTTCAGCAGGTGCCGCCGTTGCCGCATCTGCGGCAACTTCAGCAGCCACCTCAACAGGTGCTTCTTCGGCAGGTGCTTCTTCGGCTGGTGCTTCAAGAGCCACCTCGACAGGCGCTTCGACAGCCGCACCAACATCACCACCACTTTTCATCAATTCGGTCTGCAAACCGTCAAGGACAGCACCTTGAACCAGCTCGCAATAGAATGTGATGGCACGCATGGCATCGTCATTACCCGGGATCAGGTAATCAACGCCTTCCGGACTGGCATTACTATCAACAACAGCGACGACCGGAATATTGAGACGGTTAGCTTCCTGAACCGCAATGGCTTCTTTATTCGTGTCGAGGATAAACAGGATGTCAGGCAGACCGCCCATTTCCTTAATACCGCCAAGTGTGCGTTCAAGCTTTTCCTGTTCGCGAGTTAGCTGTAGAATTTCTTTCTTGGTCAGCTGGTTAATCTCGCCACTTTCCATACGGGCTTCAAGATCACGCAAACGACGGATCGACTGGGATACAGTCGCCCAGTTTGTCAACATGCCACCAAGCCAGCGATGATTTACATAATATTGTCCGCAGTCACGGGCTGTTTCAGCGATCTTTTCAGACGCGGCGCGCTTTGTGCCAACAAACAGCACACGGCCACCCTTAGCAGCCACATCACTGATTGCCTTTAAGGCGTGATGCAGCATTGGGACAGTCTGCTGGAGATCAAGGATATGCGTTTTGTTGCGCTCACCGAAAATAAACGGTTCCATACGCGGGTCCCAACGACGGGTGCTGTGACCGAAATGAACGCCTGCTTCAAGCATTTGGCGCATAGTAAAAGTAGGGAGAGCCATGTTATTTACTCCTGTTCTCCGGTTAAACCTCCATGAGGGAAATGAAAGGCATATGCCTTCACCGGATGGCCTGAAGCATGGATTTTGCCATGCCGGACCGCCCTCATGTGTGAATTGAGGTGAGATGTATCGCCTTATCCATGAAAAAGCAAGCCAGAAAGCCGCATTTATCAGCCAAACAAGAATAATATTTTCAATCTGAATGAACCTAAAGGTCGCGGACTTCAAGGACCCCCGGAATACGACGCAAATTCTGGCGCAATTCACCACTCAGCTTGAAACGACCTGCCAATGCGACGCGCACATCATGCCCATCGACAGTGAAATGCAACTTGACCTCGGCCTTGCCAGGCCCATCATCACGTAAAGCCGATTTAAGCTGTTCAAGCGGTTTGTCATCGCGGATCCATAAGCCAACCCCGCCATGCCATGCCGCAACAGCATCATCAAGCAACTGTACACGCGCAGCTAGTAACCGAGGCCCATTTTCTTCAACTTTTAGATTAGCAGAAACCAGCAATGGCTTGTCATCATTTAATAAATCTGAACTATTAGACAACACATCAGAAAAGAAAGTTGTTTCAAAGACACCTGTCTGATCAGTGAATTGGACAAAGGCGAATTTGTTGCCACGTTGTGAAACACGCACCTGTTTACCGGTGATTGACCCCGCCAGATTAACGCGTTGCGGTGGCCGTCCAGCCTCGATTTGACGGTTTAATTCACTAGCCGTGATAATGCGCAGTTTTGCAAGCTGGTTGCCATATCCATCAAGCGGATGTGCTGACAGATACAGACCCAGCGCGTCAAACTCTTCTTTCAGACGATCCATTGGCACCCAGTCTTCACATGGGGTAAGCCGCAATGAACTTGCCATACTATCGGTATCGTCACCAAACAGATTATTCTGGTTTGATTCCTTGTCACGTCGGAGGGTTTCGGCATGTGCCAATAGATAATCGATGTTGTTTAATAGCTCGTGGCGATTGGCATGAAGACAGTCAAGCGCCCCTGCCCGCACCAGATTTTCCATCTGCCGCCGATTGCTGGCATCACGAGGCAGACGTTCAAGGAAATCCATCAAATGTTCAAATTTTGAACCTGCGTCACGCTTTTCGGTAAGCCGCGCCATAGCTTCGGCGCCCACATTCTTTATCGCTCCAAGCGCATAGCGAATAGCCAGCTTATCATTGTCAGATTCGGGATGATTATTGTCAGGCTCCACGCGAAAACCGGCAAAGGAATGATTGACGCAAGGCGGCTTGATTGTGATGCCCTTTTGCTGGCATTCCTGACGGAATACAGCCAGTTTTTCGGTATTACCCGCATCAAGCGCCATCGACGCGGCCAGAAACTCGACTGGATAATTAGCCTTGAGATAAGCGGTCTGATAAGACACAAGCGCATAGGCCGCGGCATGCGATTTATTGAAACCATAGCCAGCAAAGGCCGCAATCGTATCAAAAATGTCTGAGGCCAGTTTTTCAGATATCGCATTATCAACAGCGCCATTAACAAAGGTTGCCCGTTGAGCATCCATTTCGGCTTTAATTTTCTTGCCCATCGCGCGACGTAGAATATCAGCTGCGCCAAGCGTATAGCCAGCTAGCACCTGCGCGGCTTGCTGTACCTGCTCTTGATAGATCATGATGCCATAGGTTTCGTTCAGGACTGGTTCAAGATCAGGGTGCATATAGGTAATCTGCGACGGATCATGCTTACGCGCTACATAGTCAGGGATATTCTCCATCGGCCCCGGACGATAAAGCGCCACCACCGCAATGATATCTTCGAAACGGTCAGGCTTCAGGCCACGCAGAACATCCCGCATACCAGCTGATTCCAACTGGAATACGCCAACGGTGTCACCAGCTGACAGCATTTCAAAGGTTTTGATATCATCAAGCGGTATGGCATCCAGATTAATTTCAATGCCACGCTGGGCAATAAATTCAACCGCACGCTGAAGAACGGTCAGCGTTTTCAGCCCCAAAAAGTCAAATTTAACCAGACCAGCCTGTTCAACCCATTTCATATTGAACTGGGTTACCGGCATGTCCGAGCGTGGATCCCTGTAGAGCGGCACAAGATCAGCCAAAGGACGGTCACCAATGACCAAACCCGCCGCATGTGTCGAGGCATGTCTGTAAAGACCTTCTAGCGACAATGACATATCAATCAGATCAGCAACCTGTTCATCCTGATTGCGCTCGGCACGAAGATCAGCTTCGCTTTCCAGCGCCTGTGCTATGGTGGTGGGATTGGCCGGATTATTGGGAATTAATTTGGCGATGCGATCCACCTGCCCATAAGGCATTTCAAGTACACGGCCAACATCCCGCAAAGCCGCACGCGCCTGTAATGATCCAAAGGTAATGATCTGGGCAACGCGGTCTTTACCATATTTTTCCTGAACATATGTGATGACTTCATCACGGCGATCCTGGCAAAAATCGATATCAAAATCAGGCATAGACACACGTTCTGGATTCAAAAAGCGCTCAAACAGCAACCCCCACCGGAGTGGATCAAGATCCGTGATTGATAACGCCCACGCCACCACCGAACCAGCACCAGACCCCCGCCCCGGCCCTACAGGAATAGCCGCGTTCTTAGCCCATTGGATAAAATCAGCAACAATCAGAAAATAGCCTGGAAACCCCATCTGATTGATGACACCAAGCTCAAAAGCCAAACGATCTTGATACGGTTTGGCTATATCAGCTTTTGCAGCAGCATCCATGTCATCGCTATAGACATAACGTTCCAACCTGTGCGCAAGGCCATCTTCAGCCTGTCGTGCCAGCGCAACATCTTCGGTTACATCTGTGCCAGCCGTAAAAGCAGGCAGGATCGGCGCCCGTTCAGGCGACATATAGCTACAACGTTTGGCGATGGTTACAGTATTTGCAATTGCTTCTGGAATATCTACAAATAAATCAGTCATTTGTTTGCCTGATTTAAAGTAATGGTTAGGTGAATATTTGATCCGGTTTTCTTCGGAAACCTTACGCCCTGTTCCAATACAAATCAGCGCATCATGTGGACCAGCCATCTTAGGTGAATCAAACCGGCAATCATTAGTGGCGACCAGTGGCAGATCAAGATTATCGGCTAATGCGACAAGTATCGGTTCAGCCACCTGCTCAGCACCTAGGCCATGTCTTTGCAGTTCGATATAGACACGCCCCTGCATGATCGTGTTCAAAGCCTGCAAACGTGATTTGGCCAGCGATTGGCGACCATCTGATGCTGGCAAGCCGACGAATCCGTCCATCACACCGCCGGACAGCAAAATCAGCCCTTCAGATCGTGCTGCCAAGGCATCAAAGTTACAATGCGGGTTGGCGTTTGCCTCTGAATTCAGCAAAGCGTCAGATAAGAGATGGGAAAGATTTACGTAACCCGTTTCATTCTGCGCCAGCAAAACAACTTCGCCTGTACCCTGACTGTCAGTGATATTGAGCTGAGCGCCCATAATGGGCTGAACGCCCACATTGACCATAGCCTTGGAAAATTCAAGCGCCCCAAACATATTGTTGGTGTCAGTGATGGCCGCAGCAGGCTGGGCATCTTCAGACACAAGCCGCGCAAGATTCTTGATTCGCAAAGTCGATTCGGCCAGTGAATAGGCTGTATGCAAGCGAAGATGGACAAAATTGGTGGGCATTTAACACCTGTATCATGGCTGGAACAGCCAGCATAAACCATAGTGACATAAGCGCAATGGACTGGCGCTTAGTTGCCTCAATATTTTTTAAAATAAGGAATAGAAAGATCAGTTGATAGTTTCGATGACACCGTTTTTTAGCGTCAAAATGCTGTCCATTTCATGCGCTAGCTGTTGATTATGCGTAACCACCAAGGCCGCTGTATTGGTGCCATGCACAATCGCCGATAGATGTTCAAAAACACCTGCCGCCGTAACCGGATCAAGATTACCCGTTGGTTCGTCAGCCAGCAGAACGCGCGGTGCATTGGCGACTGAGCGTGCGATGGCAACACGTTGCTGTTCACCACCCGATAGTAAGCCCGGACGATGGCTATCACGATTCATGAGGCCAACCATCTGTAATAATTGTTCAGCGCGTGCGGCTGCTTCGTCACGGCCAAGACCATTCAGCATTTGCGGTATCATGATATTTTCAAGCGCCGAAAATTCAGGAAGCAGACGGTGAAACTGGAACACAAAACCAATATGCGTGCGGCGTAACTGGCCTCGCTTACGGCGCCCAATCTTATCTGTTTGATGACCAGCTATGGTAACGGTGCCACTTGTTGGCGTTTCGAGAAGACCCGCGATATTCAGCAAGGTTGATTTGCCTGAACCCGAAGGCCCGATAAGCGCTTTCATTTCCCCTGAGGCTACCGTTAAACTAGCGTCACTAAGAATTTCCAGTTTGTTTTCGCCTTGCGTATAGTTCTTGGTCACCTTGTCGAGTGACAACATTGGCATTCGGCTTTGGTCCTGTCTATTCATAGCGCAAAGCCTCTGCCGGGGCGATGCGTGTTGCCCGCCATGCTGGGTAAAGACTAGCAATGAAAGATAATGAGATAGCCATGACAATCACCATTAAAACTTCCTGCGAATCAACCTTAGCCGGTAAATTTGATAGGAAATAAATTTCAGCGGCAAATAGTTCGGAACCGGTCATGCCTTCGAGAAACTGTTTAATAGCGTCTATTTTCCAACAGAACAGCATCCCCAGAACAGACCCAATGGCCGTGCCAACGACGCCTATGCTGGCACCTGTCATCAGGAAAACCCGCAAAATGGATCCCCCGCTTGCGCCCATAGTTCTCAGTACAGCAATATCAGCGTTCTTTGAGCGTACCAGCATAATCATTGATGATACGATATTGAAAGCCGCGACCAGAATGATCAGCGTCAGAATCAAAAACATAACATTACGCTCGACAGCTAGCGCGTTCAAAAAGCTCTTATTTCTATCAAGCCAGTCAAAGGCACGGAGGTTTTTAGTCAGAGTGCTGGCAATTGTCGCCCGGTAAAAGGCTATGTTCTGCGGATCATCAACATAGATTTCAAGCCCCGATACCGACGTGGGCAGACCCAGAAATTCACCTGCGACATCAAGCGGCATAAAAATGAAGCTAGTGTCATATTCATGCATGCCAACATCAAAAATGCCTGCAACCTTGAAACTACGACGTGTTGGCAAGGTGCCAAAGGCGGTGGCTTTACCACGCGCCGTGGTCAAGGTGATTGTACCGCCTGGCACTATACCGGTCTTGAACGCCATGGTTTTGCCAATCAACACGCCACCATCATCGCGAAAGCTGGCTATGGCCTTATCATCAAGTGAGTCCCATAAAGGCTTGCGCGCCGCAAGATCAGACCAGCGTACACCGCGAATAACGGCACCAAGGCTAACCGCATTTTTGGTCGCCATGACCTGACCTTCGATCTGAGGTGTTACCGCAATTACACCTGGCATATCAGTGATTGAAAGTGCCAGATCATCATAGTTTTTAATGCCATTCCCCTCGGTACTATAGATAGCCACATGACCATTAAGACCAAGAATGCGATCGACAAGTTCGGCGCGAAATCCATTCATTACCGACATCACAATAATCAGCGTGGCCACGCCAAGGGTAATACCCGCCAGTGAAAACCAGGCAATAACCGAGATAAACCCTTCAGCCCGACGCGCCCGCATATATCGAAGCGCAAGCATCCGTTCAACCGGAGAGAAAAATAAAGCCATTAGACGGTTTCCAATTCAGAGGATAGGTGAATGACGCGCATCATAAGTTATATCAATTATCGGTTTAAGATTTTGATAACAGCAGAATCTGGCGACATTTCGGCAGTTTCGCCCGTTTTACGCCGCTTTACCTCAACCATGTTATTTTCCATACCACGTGGACCAACAACAATTTGCCATGGAATACCAATCAAATCCATACTTGCCATCTTGGCACCCGGACGATCATTGCGGTCATCAAGCAACGGCTCCAATCCGGCATTGTCGAATTGTTCGTAAAGACGTTCGGCCTCGGCATCACACACGGCATCACCCGGTTTCAGATTAACGATCGCCACACCAAACGGCGCCACAGAATCTGGCCAAATAATACCCTTATCGTCATGACTGGCTTCAATGATGCCACCAACAAGCCGTGACACGCCAATACCATATGACCCCATATGCACGGGCACAGCTTTGCCATCAGGGCCACTGACTGTCGCGCCCATGGCCTCAGAGTATTTTGTTCCAAAGTAAAAGATATGGCCAATCTCAATACCACGAAGCGACATCAATTCATCTGCTGTCACCGGACAGTTATCCGCATCATGCATATCATCAGCACGCGCATAGAGACTGGTATATTTATCAACAAATGGCTGGAGATCGGCATTATAATCAATATCAGCATCCAGATTGATGTTCATCCAATCTTTATGAAAATAGACGCCGCTTTCGCCCGTTTCCGCCAGAATGATAAATTCGTGACTCATGTCACCGCCGATCGGTCCTGTGTCGGCTTCCATCGGGATTGCTGTTAAGCCCATGCGGGCAAAGGTTTTGAGATAAGATACAAACATACGGTTATAGGCCGCCCGTGCCTTGTCGCCATCCAGATCAAACGAATAAGCATCCTTCATCAAAAATTCACGGCCACGCATAATACCAAAACGCGGGCGCACTTCATCGCGGAATTTCCACTGAATATGATACATATTTAACGGTAGCGCTTTGTAACTGCGCACATGCGCCCGAAAAATGTCAGTAATCTGTTCTTCATTAGTAGGGCCGTAAAGCATGTTGCGCTCATGCCGGTCAACAATGCGCAACATCTCGGCACCATAATCGTCATAACGGCCAGATTCCTGCCATAGCTCGGCGGGCTGTATCGTCGGCATCAGAATTTCCAGAGCGCCTGCGCGGTTTTGTTCTTCGCGGACGATATTTTCGATTTTATCGAGGACACGCTTACCAAGCGGAAGCCATGAATAGATACCAGCGCTGGATTGTTGCACCATTCCCGCCCGTAACATCAAGCGATGCGATGCAATTTGAGCTTCTTTCGGGGTTTCTTTCAGAAGGGGTAGAAAATACTGGCTAAGACGCATAAAAGTTTCCTTGATATGGCTAATTCATAATAAGATCTGGTACATCCGGCACATTAAAGTCGGGCACGTCACTATAATGACCAGCAGATATCGATAATCTAGATTGAAGCCCCGCCTAACGCAAGGATGGAAGCCCTTCATGATTGAAGATATCGGCGATCATGTCATCCGAAACCTCTGCCAGTGTCGCAGGTGACCATGACGGGGCATTATCCTTATCCACCAGAACGGCTCTGACACCTTCAACGAAGTCCGGGCGGCGCATCATCTTGAGCGCAAGTTTGAAATCAAGATCAAGTGCAGCATCGGCGTCTGCAATCGTATCTGAGAGGTTCAATAGATGTGTGAATACCTTGATTGAGGTCGGGCATCTTGTGGTCAATAGACTGTGGATGCTATCGGCAAAGGCATCGCCCTTGATCCGCGCCATATCGGCTGCGCGCATCACCATGTCTTCGGCCTTTTCAGCGCCAAAAATATAATCAATAGCCGCCCGGTTTGCGGTCAGCCCAGGCACCCCCGGATCAATTTGAAAGTCAGCAATGACGCTATCAATCATATCCGCTGAACAAGTCACAAGCGCGTCTGACAGGGTATCAATATCAGCGCTTTTAACAGCCGCATGGGCAAGACCCAGCATCATACAATCAGCCCCATCAAGCATCGCCCCCGTGTTACCGATCCATAGCGCAACCGGCCTTGGACAGCGGCCCAGAAACAAGCTGGCTGTTGCATCCGGAAACAGGCCTATAGCGGTTTCAGGCATAGCAAAACGCGTGGTATCGGTAACAATGATATGTGAACAATTCTGCGCTATGCCAGCACCACCCCCCATCACAATGCCATCACATAAAGCAATCATTGGTTTGGAAAAATGCGCAACCGCAACATCTGCCAGATATTCAGACCGGAAATAATCAAGCGCCCCGTCAACAGGGTCTTCAGTCATTAATGTGCGTGCTAATCGCACATCACCACCCGCGCAAAACGCACGAGGTGCACTGCTTTTGAGAATGACGTGCGAAACCGTATCATCCTGATCCCATGCGGCTAGTTGGTCATGCAGAACCGTAACCATCTCTATACTAAGCGCGTTCAACGCCTTGGGGCGGGCAAGTGTGATCACGCCAACCCTTTGTGACCCAGAGCCGGTTTCACATGAACAGATAATGTCGCTTTGTCGCATTGCAGAAAGCCCCATGTTTGTTTACATATATTCAACAAAATGAAACATATCGGAAACCAGCAGGCATGAGTAGAGGTCAATTTCCATCCACAAGGATGCGTCGTAACCGCATGCAATCCTTTTCTCGTCGGCTGATGGCAGAAACAAATCTGACAGTTGATGATCTGATCTGGCCTATGTTCGTTGTCGAAGGTCAGGCGATAGATGAACCCATCGCGTCGATGCCCGGGCAATATCGGCATTCGATTGACCGCCTTGTCGCAAAGGCGGGAGAAGCTGTTGGCCTTTCGATTCCAGCCATTGCGATTTTTCCAGCTCTGGATTCATCGATGAAAGACGCAGACGGCACCGGTGCCCTTGATGGTAACAATCTTATCTGCCGGGCTGTTCGTGCTGTCAAAGACGCCTATCCAGACCTTGGCATCATTTGCGATGTCGCGCTTGACCCCTTTACCGATCATGGTCATGACGGCGTAATCCGTGATGGTATGGTCGCCAATGATGAAACCATTGACATTCTGTGCCAGCAAGCGGTTCTTCAAGCTGATGCTGGCTGTGATATCATCGCACCATCCGACATGATGGATGGGCGTGTTGGCGCTATCAGAACCGCCCTTGATCATGCCGGACATCAAAATGTGATCATCATGTCCTATGCAGCCAAATATGCCTCGGCTTTCTATGGGCCGTTCCGCGAGGCGGTTAAGGCAGGCGTCTCGCTTGGATCAACTGGCAAATCAAGCTATCAGATGGATCCGGCGAATAGCGATGAAGCTATGCATGAAATCGGCCTCGACCTGCAAGAAGGTGCCGATATGGTGATCATCAAACCCGGCATGCCTTATCTTGATGTTCTGAATAGGGCAAAAACTGAATTTGGTGTGCCATGTATCGCCTATCAGGTGTCAGGAGAATATGCGATGATTCTAGCGGCGGCGGAAAATGGCTGGATCGATCAGGATCGAAGCATGATGGAAAGCATGGCGGCTTTCAAACGCGCAGGCGCCGATGCTGTTATTACCTATTTTGCCCCGCAAATTGCCACAATTCTGCACTCAAAATAGCTTCTGCACTAGCGCAGATAATGAAAGCCCGTTAACGTCATCAAGCACGTAATCCAACAGTGCTGAACATGCCCCCCCATGTTTGGCAATCACATCTCCAAAGGGGTTCTTAATATGGGTGTTTCAGCACAAGATATCCGCGATGCGGCCACATTACTTGATGGCAATGTTATTCGGACGCCAATGATAAAGTCACCTTTATTATCCCGTCATCTGGGGTGCGAGGTCTATGTAAAACTCGAATGCCAACAATATACGTCGTCATTCAAGGCACGCGGCGCTTATGTTGCCATGCTTGGGCTTGATGACAAGCAACGGGAAAAAGGCGTTATCGCCATGTCAGCTGGCAATCATGCGCAAGCGGTCGCCTATCACGCCGAAGCCATGGGCATACCCGCGGTGATCGTGATGCCGTCACAAACGCCCTTTGCCAAAGTCACACGCACCCGAAGCTATGGCGCCGAAGTGGTGCTTGAAGGGCGCAATTTGAATGAATGCGAAAATACAGTACAAAAACTGATTGAAGAGCGTGGCCTGACCCTTATTCATCCCTATGACAATGAAAAAGTCATGCAAGGTCAAGGTACGGTCGGACTGGAAATGCTGGAAGACCAGCCTGATCTGGATATGCTGGTTGTGCCTATTGGTGGTGGCGGTCTGATGGGCGGCATATCGACAATAGCGCGCGACATGCGCCCTGATTTAAAAATTTATGGTGTCCAGACCGAAGCCTATCCATCAATGAAACTGGCCGTAGCCGGGCAGGAAATTGTCTGTGGCGGAGAAACGCTTGCCGAAGGCATTGCGGTTAAAAAACCGGGTGGGGTCACCTTGCCAGCCATCGAAAAGAATGTTGACGATATTCTGCTGGTAAATGAACAGCAGCTTGAATGGGCTGTCGGCGCCCTCATCGAACAACAACGGGTTGTTTCCGAAGGGGCTGGTGCGGCTGGTATCGCGGCACTTTACGCTTATCCCGAGATGTTTGCAGGTCAAAAAGTCGGGGTTGTGATCTGTGGTGGGAATATCGATCCACGATTACTGGCATCAATATTAAACCGTAATATGGCTAGCGACGGCCGGGTTGCGCGTTTACGTATCGATATTTCGGACGAACCGGGGATGCTAGCAGCGATTACCGCATCGATTGGACGATGTGGTGGCAATATCATCGAAATTTACCATCAAAGGCTGTTTTTTGATGTGCCAGCCAAACTCGCTAAAATTGACGCTGTCATCGAAACACGCGGTACCGAGCATGTCAAAGAGATCATCGATGATTTACGCAAGGCAAACTTTACAGTTCGCCAACTTGATGACGCCGACAAAAACTAGTAAAGGCACAAAAGCGTTTTTACGAAACGCCAAGCTTGATTTCTGACGCTGTTCATTGGCACATTAGTGTATGGATCAGGATAAGCGACTTCATAATCAGCCCCCCCTTGCCGTTCGCTTGAGCATGCGCAGTGAGTGCCCGTATATTGCTGGACGAACCGAACAGCGCGTGGCTGTCGATATCAGTCAGAATCCTGCCTTGCACGATCAAATGGCGCGGGCTGGTTTTCGCCGTGTTGAAAACTGGGTTTACAAGCCTGCCTGCCCCGGATGCAATGCCTGTATTCCGTGGCGCGTTGATACGGTTGGTTTCAAGATGGGGCGCAATCTGTCACGTATATGGCGTTCGAATGAGGATTTGACGCGTCATATTGCACCAATCACCCCAACAGCAGAACATTTCAATCTATTCAAACGCTATATCAGCACCCGTCATGGTGATGGACAAATGGCAACGATGAATCAGGATGAGTTCGTTAGCATGATCGAAAACAGCCCTATTGAGTCTGTCTTACTCAATTATATGACTGCTGATGGGCGCTTGATTGGGGCGGTACTAACCGATGTGCAAAGTGACGGTTTAAGTGCCGTTTACAGCTTCTATGACCCGTCTGAAACAAAACGATCGCTTGGCACTTATATGATTATGGACATGATTGATTTTGCCAAAGAACTAGGTTTGCCATGGCTTTATCTAGGCTATTACGTCGAAGACAGCAGCAAGATGTATTACAAAGCCCGCTTCCAGCCAGCCAGTGTTTTCATTGATGGGCAATGGCAAACATATAAAGCGCCGCAAGACACATAATCAAAGCTTGAAAAAAACACCATTTAACTGGATTTAAGTGAATTTTGCCGGACGCGGAAACCCTGTTGGCGGCAATTTACCCGCACCTGCCCTTTTGGCAATCCAGTTGCTCATATCCGTTTCGGTACGCGTGCGCCCGCCACCAGCCTGCCAGCTCAAGCCTTTATCACTGTGATACACTGTAACATCAGCAAGGCCGCCATCTTTGAAACGTTGCAGAATGACACCACGTCCGCGCGTCATTTCCGGTAATTCACTAATCGGAAAGGCCAGTAATTTGCGGTTCACTCCAACCGAAGCAACCATATCGCCATCGACCATACAACAGGCAACAGCGCGCGCATCTCCAGGCAAGTTGAGTATCTGTTTTCCACTTCTGGTTTGCGCAATAGCAGATTGCATATCCACGATCAGACCATGGCCAGTGCTAGCCGCAACCAGCATTTTACCAGCTACACCGCGCAATAATGTGATAATTTCGATATCCGCCGGCAAATCGGTCAAGAGGCTTACAGGTTCACCAAAACCACGCCCACGCGGCAAGCGATCACCTGCCAATGTATAGAAGCGGCCATTATCGGCAAACAGCAAAATCTTGTCGGTGGTTTCGGCATGTAAAACCAGCCCTGGACCGTCGCCCTCTTTGAATTTGAACTCGCTATCAAGCTCCTGATGCCCCTTCATGGCACGAATCCACCCTTTGGCTGAGCAAATGATGGTTATTGGTTCGCGCTCAACCAGAATTTCAGTTGGGTCAAAATCAATTTCAGGCGCATCAGCCAATGTTGTTCGCCGCCTGTCATGCTTGGCAAAACTATCTTTCATATCTTTGATTTCAGTGGCTATTTTTTTCCATTGCAAATCTTCATTCGCCAACAAATTCTGCAAGTCAGCCTGTTCGGCAACCAGATTATCCCGTTCGGTGCGCAAGGCCATTTCTTCAAGCCTGCGCAAAGAACGCAAACGCATATCCAGAATCGCATTGGCCTGTGTTTCGGTCAGATCGAAGCGCGCAATCAACGCGTCACGTGGATGTTCAGATTCGCGGATGATGGCGATCACTTCGTCAAGATTGAGATAGACGATGAGATAGCCTTCAAGCACCTCAAGACGATGCGCAATCTTGCCCAAACGGAAATGCGCACGCCGTTGCAAAACAACCTGTCGGTGCGCAAGCCACGCATTCAAAGCCCCACGCAAATCCATGACGCCAGGTCGTCCTGTTGCATCAAGTACATTCAGATTCAGCGGCACACGGGTTTCAAGATCGGATAGTTTGAACAGACTTTCCATGACGATTTCAGGTTCAAGACGACGTGATTTTGGCTCAAGCACGATACGTAAATCTTCGGCAGATTCATCACGGATATCAGCCAGAACAGGTAATTTCTTTGCATTAAGCATTTCTGCAAGACGTTCAATGAGACGAGATTTTTGAACCTGATACGGGATTTCAGTAACAACGATCTGCCAGCCACCTCCCTTTTCCTTTTCAATTTCCCAGCGCGCCCGCACCCGAAACCCGCCACGGCCTGTTGCATAGGCATCACGGATTGAATCCGCTGGTTCAACCAGCAACCCACCTGTCGGGAAATCAGGCCCCTTGACATATTGCATCAAGGTATCAATCGATGCGTTTGGATGTTTAATCAAATGAAGCGACGCATCAGCAAGCTCAATGACATTATGAGGCGGGATTGATGTCGCCATGCCAACCGCAATGCCCTGGGCACCATTGGCCAGTAGGTTAGGAAATCCAGCAGGCAGTAAGACAGGTTCTTCGGATTCACCATCATATGTTGGTCTGAAATCAACCGAATCTTCGTCGATACCGTCAAGCAAAAGCCGTGCGACTTCGGTCATGCGCGCTTCGGTGTAGCGCATGGCGGCCGCGTTATCGCCGTCGATATTACCAAAATTACCCTGCCCGTCCACAAGCCGATAGCGCATGGCAAATTCCTGTGCCAAGCGCACCATGGCATCATAAATGGCAGCGTCACCATGTGGGTGGAATTTACCCATAACGTCACCTACCACACGGGCAGATTTTTTGAACCCCTGACCCGGATCAAGCTTTAGCTGGCGCATGGCAAAAAGCAAACGCCGGTGCACAGGCTTCAATCCGTCACGTACATCTGGCAAGGAGCGTGATGTGATCGTAGATAAGGCATAGGCCAAATACCGTTCACTTAACGCATCGGAAAAGCTTGTCTGGTCAATATGTTCGCCAGGATTGGTATATGTATCATTCGCCATAATGTACCTTGTTAAAATCGTTTGTGGTCACTGGTTCTATTCGATATGAGCGCTTTGGTTATAGCGGCTTAAGACCATATCGGCTAGCCGTCTTCGTTGTATTGGTAGATCTTGATTATGCGCCGCAAAGACACGTTTCTCAAGGAAATGACCGGTTAAATTCAGGCCTGAAACATGATCAGATGCAACATTCGTAATTCCACCCAGAAATACCGGTAATGTCAGCATCCGCTGGACATATTCGCCAGCCTGATCCAAAGCGATCGCACATCCCGATTTCGGGCTTACATAGGCAAGCTTTTCCCGGGCACCACTGGCAGCACAGCGTGTCAGATCAAGCTGGTACCCTGCAGCATTCAGCAAGCCAAGCTCCCAACGGATATAGCCCTCGATCCAGCGATGATCCGGATCATCGAGACACATCAGATCAAACAGGGCATTTGTTCCATCATATAAAGCATGCTGGGCTTCGCGTTCAGGCAAGGTCCCATCAAGCAATGCACAGGCTGACGCAATGCCCGCAAGCCGCAAGGCATCATCTAGCATCAAAGCCGGTATCGCGTTAATCAATTCAATTTGCATCTGTCCAAGCTGGTCAATAAGCCGAGCACGCCAACTGACGCGCACGCGATTGCCAGGCTGTAAAATGCCACGCATTTTGGATGAGCTACCGCCACGAACAAGGCCAGCATGACGACCATTTTCTGCGGTCAGCACAATCACCACGGCACTGCCCTCACCATGTGGCTTTGCCGAAATAATGACGGCATCAGCAACCCATTCAGGCATTGTAATCCAGATCCCACAAAGAATAACGCGCCGAGTCATCCATCCAGTCTTTGCGATATTTCACATGCGAAAAGACATGCACCCGCCTTTCAAGTGCCTCTTCAAGATCGCGGCGGGCAGCAGACCCGATGCGCTTGATCGACTGTCCCTGCTTGCCAAGGATAATGCCACGATGCCCTTCACGCGCGACATAGATCGATAAATGCACCTCAGCGCTACCATCGTCGCGCTCTTCCCAGCTTTCGGTTTCCACCGTCAGCTGATAGGGCAATTCCTGATGCAAGTTCAAAAATAGCTTTTCACGCATAATTTCTGCTGCCAAAAGCCGCAGGGGCATATCTGAAAGGTCTTCAGGATCGAACAGATAGGGGCTTGCCGGCATATGGTCTGCCAGCCATGTTTTCAGATCATCGATACCGTTACCCGTTTCCGCCGACACCATGAAAATACGTTCAAAATCATACAGCTTGGACATGGCGTCAGCGCGTTCAAGCAAGCGTTCCTGCGGCGGCAGGTCAATCTTGTTAAGCACCAATGATGCCTTGCGACCAGACTTTTTGAGCTTTTCGATGATGTTCAGCGTATCCTGATCAATTTCGCGGCGGGCACAATCATGCAGTAGCAACAGAACGTCACCATCTTCGGCGCCTTGCCATGCTGCCTGCACCATAGCCCGGTCTAGGCGCCGCTTTGGCGTGAAAATACCCGGTGTATCGACAAAAATGATCTGCGCCGTGCCCTGCATGGCAATGCCACGAACCCGGCTGCGGGTGGTTTGCACCTTTGGGGTAACAATCGACACTTTCTGGCCAACCATGGCATTCATCAAGGTTGACTTACCCGCATTCGGTGCCCCGATAAGCGCTACAAAGCCAGCCTTGGTCATCGCGTCATCGCTTGTCATGTTATCTCTTTCTTGGTTAGGTCTTTTTTAGTTATTTGGGCCACCATAAGCGCAGCGGCTTGCTGTTCTGCCAGTTTCCGGTTTGAAGCGCTGGCCACGATAGAATCATACCCCTCAACAGATACTTCATATATCATTTCAGGCGCATGATCGGGTCCAGATTTAGAAATCAATCTATAGTGTGGCAAGGCAAGCCCCTGTTTCATGACCAATTCCTGCAGCCGTGACTTGGCATCCTTGTCGGTACCTGCTGGCGCGGCCGTATCAAGCGCCCAATATGCAAGGATAAAACGACGCGCCACCTCAAAGCCACCATCAAGATAATGCGCCGCAATCAGACTCTCAACCGCATCAGCAATGACCGATTCATTTTCAGCTAGCGCCATGCCGTTCTGAACCGAAATAAAACGAGCCAATTCAAGTTCACGGCCAACTTCGACTAGCTTTGACTGACGGGCATCAGCATGCAAACGCAAAGATAACTTGCCTTCATCTTCATCCGGACATTGACCATAGAAAAAATCAGCCAGAACAAGACCAAGAACCCGGTCCCCCAGAAATTCAAGCCGCTCGTTACTTTTTGTCGGCCCTGCAAAACTGGCATGTGTCAAAGCACGGACAAGCACTGATTGATCGTTGAATTTATGTGCCAGCCGTTCGGCTAGTGGTTTCAGATCAACTGATTTCATCAAATAATTGTATCACCAAGCCGGCCATAGCGAATTGCGAATGGCCATTTCCAGAATTCCCAAATACGGGCACTGCCATCATGGCTGTAAAACAGGATTTGCGCTTTACCGATAAGGTTTTCGGCAGGCACCATACCAACCGATGATGTTCGGCTGTCGCGCGAATTATCCCGATTATCGCCCATCATGAAATAATGATCCTCAAGAACGGTGAATTCAACCGTATTATCGAAGCTGTCATTATCTGAACGTTCCTGAATATAATGTTTGGTGCCGTTCGGTAATAATTCCTCATAGACCTTGAAATCAATTACCGATGAGGCATTACGCGCTTTTGTATTGCCAAGATAGGTGCGTTTGACCTGTTCGCCATTGATATGCAGGATGCCGTTTTTGACCTGAATACGATCGCCAGGCAAACCAACAACACGCTTGATAAAAGATATCGAAACATCGGTCGGCTGACGAAATACGACAACATCACCTCGCTCTGGCACATCTTCAGCTATACGCCCGCCAAAAGGCAAAATGCCAAGCGGGAAGGAATAGCGTGAATAACCATAGGAATATTTCGACACAAACAGATAATCCCCAACCAGCAAGGTGGGAACCATCGAGCCGGAAGGAATGTTGAATGGTTCAAACAGAAATGATCTAAAACCAAGGGCAATAGCGCCAGCAATTATTATCGTTTTAAAAAGCTCGCCTTTGCTTTCTTTTTTCTTAGTCATGTTAAATTCCCGTTTGAATCATTGATGCACTGATGACAACGAATGCTTGTGCATAGGGCAACTCGTCGCTAAGCGAAATATGTATTGAGGCCTTATAGCCTTCTGGGGTTAAGCGCTCAAGCGCCGTTTTGCACCCACCAGAAAGATGTAATCTTGGCGCACCATTCGGATCATTCAGCGTTTCGGCCTCACGCCATCCAAGGCCAGCCACCTCAGCAGCACTTAAAGCTTTGTAAACAGCTTCTTTTACAGCAAACCGTTTGGCGTAGAATAGTGACGGATCAGGTCTGTTTCGGGCAGTTTCAATTTCTTTTTCGGTAAAAATACGGGTTTCAAAACGCGCACCAAAGCGATCAAGACTATTCGCAATCCGGCGGCTATCAACCAGATCAGTCCCAATCCCCAAGATCATACTGACAAACCTGTACGCGCATCATCCATCAGATTACGCATGCGGCGGATGGCTTCGGGAAGCCCAAGGAAGATGCTTTCGCCAATCAGAAAATGCCCAATATTCAACTCTTCCATTTCGGGAATGGCCGCAATCGCCCCAACTGTGTCAAAGGTCAGACCATGCCCTGCATGGCACTCTATACCTTGTTTGACTGCATAGGTTGCCGCCGATCGAATACGGGTATATTCAAAATTACGGTTAGTGTCATCATGACAATAACGCCCTGTATGCAACTCAATAATATCAGCACCAACAGAACGCGCGGCATCAATTTCAGCTTCGCTTGCTTCGATAAATAGCGAAATACGAATACCTGCATCTTTCAGCGGCTGCAACAATGTGCCCAGCCGATCTTCATTGCCCACAACCGCCAAGCCACCTTCGGTAGTGACCTCTTCACGGCGTTCCGGCACAATACAGGCCGCATTTGGCCTGACAGCCAGCGCCATATCGATCATCTCTGAATTTGCCGCCATTTCAAAATTCAACGGCACTGTAATAGCCGCCTTTATCGCATGAATATCGTCATCATGAATATGCCGTCTATCCTCACGAAGATGAGCCGTAATGCCATCTGCGCCTGCCTGCTCTGCCAATAGAGCCGCGTCAACCGGATTGGGATGAACACCACCACGCGCGTTGCGAATAGTCGCAACATGATCAATATTGACGCCAAGACGCAATCTGGAAAGCGCTGATGATGATGTTTGGGTCATAAGAATTCCTTTATTCGCCCTTTTATATGATTGGTGTTATTTTGTGTCCTGATCGGTTTTCTGATCAAATTTTGTCGGCGTATCATGCGTCTTATCAGCTCCGGTGCCCCGGGTTGCCTGTGCGCGTCGCAATTTAGCCTCCATAATTCGTTTTGCCCTATGCTGACGCCAGGCGTCAATCGCCCAATAAGCCGCACCATAGGTCGTAAACCAACTGATTGCACCAAGTACAAAGCCCCCAAGCGTTAAAGGTAGCAGAAGATCGGTCGGATGTGACGAAAACTGATCCAGTGAAAGTAACTGTTGGCTGAAATCAAAACCTAAAATACGTAAAATGAATATACCCAGTTCATAATCAGCGTACCAGATTAGCGGGAATGTCCACGGATTGCCAATAAAGGTACCTATCGCCGAAACCAGAACGTTACCGCGTGCCAATGAGGTCAAAACGGCCGCCAGAATTAGATGAAAGCCGATAAAAGGCGTAAAGGATATAGCCACACCAAAAGACAGGCTGACCGCGATTGAAGAGGTGCTGCCGGGTGTCCGCACAACGCGTTGCATCAAATAGGCAAATAACCGGCGAAACCCGCGCTCGGGCCAAATCACCCCCCGCAACTGTGACAGTCGAGTTAAAGGATTCCTGCGCCTAAACATAGGCAAGCCCAAAACTGGTTAACATTGGCAGATGAAACTGCGCAGAAATATTAGCCATTAATATCCCGCTCCACGCTTTCAATATGCTTATTGGACTGCAAAACACCGATGATTGATCTTAAATGTTCAACATTTTTGACGTCAAGCTCCAGCTGAAAGCTGAAAAAATCAGGGGTGCGGTCAATCAGGTAAATATTTGAAATATTGCCACCTTGCTGGCCAATAACTGTAGTCAAAGCAGCCAAGCTACCAGGCACATTGGACAAGACTGTTTTTAAGCGCCCAGAAACACGCTTTGGCCCCTCGCGTTCCCATTCAACATCAATCCATAATTCAGGAGTGTCATTAAATTTGGATAAAGTATCACACCCAATCATATGCACCGTGACACCTTTGCCAGTAGTGAAAATGCCAACCACATCATCACCTGGTAACGGATGGCAACAGCGCCCCATAATAATCGCTGTTCCTGAATTATCTCCTTTTATTTTAAGCGCCACTGTTTGCTTTTTGGCGGTTTTACTGCTGCTTTTGCCTTTTACGGCAACTGCCGCATCGGGATGTACAGTTTCAAAAATTGTCAAAGCTGGAATACGGCCTTCGCCAACCTGCGCAAACAAGTCATCAATTTTGGTTGAACCAAGTGCAGTTAAATAATTTTCAATGGCTGACTGGCGAAAGGACTTACCATTTTCACGAAAAGTTTTCTGAAGCATTGCCTTGCCAACACGGCTGAATTCGACAATACGCTCAGCCCGCAGAAAGCGCCTTATGCCTGACTTGGCGCGCCCGGTTTTGACAAACGCCTCCCACTCGGCACGGGGGCGTGCATTCTCATCTGTGTGAATGTCAACCTGATCACCATTTTCAAGCTCGGTAGCTAGCTGACGATTCTTACCGTTAATGCTTACACCATTACAAGTAATGCCAATTTTTGTGTGAACGGCAAAAGCAAAATCCACCGCCGTTGCCCCTCGCGGCAAGGCAATTAGATCTCCACGGGGGGTAAAACAGAATACCTGATCTCGATATAAATCCATTTTCGTATGTTCAAGAAATTCATCAGCGCCTGCTTCTTCATCCAAAATAGAAACAAGTTCATTTATCCATTTTATTTTTTTGAAGTTATCAACATCTTCTTTGGTTTTATAGCTCCAGTGAGCCGCCACGCCATTTTCAGCATATTCATGCATTGATGGCGTCCGCACCTGAATTTCAATTTTGTGATTTTCAGGACCAATTACGCCTGTATGAAGTGACTGATAGCCATTGCGCTTTGGCGTTGAAATATAATCTTTAAATCGTCCCATAACCGATGGATAGGTGCCATGCACAGCACCAAGCGTTCTATAGCAGCTTTCAACATCAGGTACCAAAACACGAAAAGCCATTATATCTGCAAGCTGATCCATGGTGACTTTTTTGTGCTGCATTTTACGCCAGATTGAATAAGGCGTCTTAATACGTCCGGTAACACTACATTCTATGTCATGGCGCTCAACAACATGCTGAAGCTCAACACTGATAGTTGGAATGATGAGTTCTGTTTCTGTCACCAGATATTCAAGACGGTTTTTAATGGTTTCCTGCATTTCAGGATTCAGCACACCAAAAGCATAATCCTCCAATTCATTCTGGATATTGGTGACGCCAATCCGTTCAGCAAGCGGGACGTAAATTTCCATTGTCTCACGCGCAATGCGTGTTCGTTTTTCTGCTTTTGGAATGAAGGATAACGTGCGCATATTATGCGTTCGGTCGGCAAGCTTAACCAGCAACACCCTGACATCTTCGCTCATAGCCAGAAGTAGTTTACGAAAATTTTCTGCCTGAGCTGTACTTTGACGATTTTGTTCACCAATCCGACTCAGTTTGGTAACACCATCAACAAGCTGGGCAACACTAGCACCAAATGTCGCTTCGATGGTATCAAGCGAAACATCACAATCTTCTACGGTATCATGCAAAAGCGCCGTTATGACCGTATCAAGGTCAAGTCCCATCCCCGCCAGCATATTGGCCACGGCGACAGGATGCGTGTAATAGGCCTCTCCCGAAGCGCGCAACTGCCCATCATGCGCGGTCATGCCAAAATCAAAAGCACGCATCAAAATGTCGCCATCGCCCAAAGTGCCATAGCGTTGCATAGTGTTTTTAATCTGATCTGCAGTTTCAATCATCCAAGATCCCACCGATGCTCAAAATACCAGCATCCTTTTGGGCTGTTTGAATGATGCTGGCTGGCTTAATCCTCGCCCTGTAATTCGGTAAGGTCAACATCTTCAAAGCCAGTTTCTTCCAGCTCTTCGCTGCTACCGATTTGCATACCGCTTTCCTGAGCCTCATCATCACTGTAATCACCAACCATTTCAGATAGGTCAACTTCAGCAGCGATAGCAGCATCGTCGTGAGTTTCCTGTTCTTCACGAACAGAAAGACGCTGTAATTTCTTGATCAACCCCTCAGAAAGCACATCAAGATCGACGGTTTCTTCAGCAATTTCACGCAGCGCAATGACCGGGTTTTTGTCATTATCCCGATCAATCGTCGGAACGTCGCCTTTCAAAATGCCACGAGCGCGTTGACCAGCTGTCAAAACAAGCTCAAAACGGTTAGGGATTTTTTCAATACAATCTTCAACGGTGACACGTGCCATTCAGGTCTCCACGATTGGCGGCTAAAGCCAGCTCAAAAAATTAATGATTGACGGATGTTTACAGGAATTAAAAAAAACCCGCAAGCCCTTGTTCGGCGTATAATTATGATACCGGACGAATTATCTGACCATCTGGCAAAGTATCAATCAATGACTGGATAGAATCACCAGTCACCGGATGCACCCAGTCAGGCGCTAAATCCTGAAGTGGAAGCAATACAAAGGCGCGTTGATGCATGCGCGGATGCGGCAAAAGCAAAGATTCGTCATCACTGTGCATACCACCAAAATCCAAAAGGTCTATGTCAAGAACGCGGGCTTCGTTACGGATTCGCCTTTGGCGTCCGAACTGTGCCTCAACCTTATGTAAGGCGGTTAATGTTTCGGCGGCATTTAGGGATGTGGTGGCATGAATAACGGCATTTTTAAACCATGGTTGATCAGACACCGGCACCGGAGCCGACTCGAACCAGCGCGAAATTTTAATTATATCAATGCTATAACCAGACAGGCCGTCTAGCGCAGCCTCGCACCCCGCTTGAGGACTGTTAAAGCCATCAGGCGTTAAATTAGCGCCAATGCCCAGATATATGTCGGTTTTTTGCATGTTTATCCCTAAAGGTTTTATGCCAGCCACGCACATCATGCCCTAAACACATTTAGAACATGAATATGACGCCGTTATAGGCAAGTTGAATATATAAGTCGCTTTATTTTTTAGAAAAAGCTCAGCTTCTGTGTATTTATTATTAGTATTAAATTACGAATAGCTTTTATTCTTAATCATCATTTTTAAAAGGATTTATTAAAGGATTTTTTCTCATGGACAAAACAGCATTATTTATTGATGGATCTAACTTTTATGCCGCCGCCCGTGCGCTTAATCTGGATATAGACTTTGCGCGTATGCGGACTCATTTCGCCAAAGACACCAATCTCATCCGTGCTTATTACTATACCGCTATCCCTGAAGATCAGGAATTTTCCTCGCTTCGGCCGCTGGTCGATTGGCTGGATTATAATGGCTATGCCGTGGTCAGCAAATTAACCCGCGAATTTATTGATGAAGAAACCGGAAGACGCCGACTTAAAGGCAATATGGATATGGAACTGGCGCTCGATATGCTAAAGCTAGCGCCGCATATCGACCATGCCATTCTGTTTTCTGGTGATGGCGATTTCTGTCGTCTGCTCGAAGATGTGCAGGCGCTTGGTGTCCGAACAACGGTGGTGTCAACCAATAAGACATCCCCGCCGATGGTTGCCGATCAGTTACGTCGCATGGCTGATGTCTATATTGATATGGCCGATATTGCGGCAGATATTTCCAAAAGTAGTTCAAAAGCACCTGCCAAAGCGACAAATGACACCTAGACTTTCGACCTTTTCGCCGCCGCCAGCTGATTGTGCATTATGTCCACGGCTGCATGACTATTTGCAAACATATGCCAAAACACATCCTGAATGGCATAATGCGCCTGTTGATGCGATGGGATCATTGAAAGCGCAGGTTTTGATCGTTGGCCTCGCGCCTGGTTTAAAAGGCGCAAATGCAACTGGCCGCCCTTTTACCGGCGACTCGGCTGGAGGTTATCTTTTTGAGATGCTAGGACGATTTGGGATGGCGCATGGGGCATATGGCGGTCATGCAAATGACGGCATCAGGCTTGACGATGTCCGGATCACCAATGCGGTGCGATGCGTGCCCCCTCAAAACAAACCAAGCGCTGTCGAAACGCATAATTGCCGTCCCTTTCTTGTCGGTGAAATTATGGCCATGGCCAATCTCAAGGTGGTGCTGGCACTGGGGCGACTTGCGCATGATGCGGTTCTGCGCGCAACAGGATATAGATATGCAGAATATCTATTTACACATGCCAGCCATCACCAGATCGTCAGCAAGATGGCCGATGGCAACGCACGCAAACTTCAGCTGATCAGTTCGTATCATTGCTCACGATACAACACCCAGACGCGCCGATTGACCGATGATATGTTTTCACATATTTTCAGTATGGTGAAAGATGAAATTAATTTAGAAAATTAATTTTTACCACGTAAAAGGCGGGCTTTGTCACGGCCCCAGTCGCGATCCTTTGCCGCCTGGCGTTTATCCTGTTTCTTTCGGCCTTTGGCAAGACCAACCGAAATTTTAGCCACGCCTTTATCATTAAAATAAAGACTAAGCGGCACAAGTGTCATGCCTTCGCGCCGGATCAACCCCAGTAACTTGTTACGTTCACGTGCCTTGACCAACAATTCACGAGGACGCTTGGGTTCGTGATTAACCCGTGCAGGTTCGTAAATAGGGATATTTGCATTGAACAGCATCAAGCGCCCACTATCTTCACCAGCATAAGATTCGGCAATGCTGGCGCGCCCTGTCCGCAATGATTTGACCTCACTGCCAAGCAGGATCAGCCCAGCCTCGATACGGTCTTCGATCTCATATTCATGGCGCGCTTTTCGGTTTTCAGCGATACGGCCCGTTGATATATGCCCAGAGGCCATTTGATTTACCTAACTGGATAGATGACTAATTCAACAAACCTGCGCTTCGCAGGGCGGCTTTTACCTGTGCCTTGCTGGCTTCGGCAATTTCGCATAATGGCAAACGCGTATCTGCTGAACAGATGCCCAGCAGTTCCGCCGCATATTTGACCGGTCCGGGGCTCGCTTCGCAGAACATGGCATCATGAACTGGCATTAAACGCGCATTGATGAGCTGTGCGGTTTTGATATCGCCAGCCTGCCACGCCTGATGCATTTCAGCCACTAACTGAGGGGCGATATTGGACGTAACCGAAATCGCACCGTGACCACCTGCAGCAAGATAAGGCAAGGTTGTGGCATCTTCCCCCGACATCTGGGCAAAGCCATGCCCCAGCAAAGTTTGCAGTTTTGTTGGCCGTGCCACATCGCTGGTTGCGTCTTTAATGCCGCAGATATTACTGAAATCCTTGGCCATTCGGCATAGGTTATCATCGCTCACCCGCACGATTGATCGGCCGGGGATATCATAAACGATGACCGGTACGTCAACCGCCGTGGCAACGGCTGTGAAATGGCGATAAAGCCCCTCTTGCGTGGGCTTATTGTAATAGGGGCTGACAATCAGCACCGCATCTGCCCCCGCATCTGCACCATGTTTAGCCAGACGTACTGCCTCGGCTGTGCTATTTGATCCAGCCCCCGCAATGACAGGCACACGGCCAGCGGCCTGTTCTATACACAACTCAACAACGCGATCATGCTCTTCATGTGACAAGGTTGGGGATTCACCAGTAGTGCCGACAGGTACCAGACCATTCGTGCCACTTTCGATCTGAAAATCCACAAGTTTGCAGAACGCAGCTTCATCAATTTTACCATTGGCAAAAGGCGTAATAAGCGCTGTGAATGAACCGGCAAATTGCGGTGATGTGGCGGAACTGGTCATCTGGTGATCCTTTATGTTAACAAGCCACCAAAATAGGCGTGCAACGCGCCAAACTCAAGTGCCTAAAACAAACTAAGGCGATTGATAGGCTAACCGCTTGCGCCTATGACCTATTATTCCTAGGGTGTATCGTGATTTTTACCCATCCTGTCGGAGCCTTATCATGACAGACACCAAAGCGGCCATCGAACAAACAGCAGACGCGGCCTTGCAAATAACTGCAAAAACAATTGCCGATGCCGCGATCCGCATCGCGCCTCATACGATACAAACCCCCTTAATGGAGTCCCCTCTTTTAAATCAGTTGCTGGGTATTAGGCTATTGGTAAAAGCCGAGTGCCTGCAACATACGGGTGCCTTTAAATTACGCGGTGCCAGTAATGTGATCTGGTCGCTAGGTGATGAGGTCAAGCATGTCGTTGCCTATTCAAGCGGCAATCACGCGCAGGGTGTTGCCCGCGCCGCCGCCAGCCGCGGCATCAAAGCCACAATCGTGATGCCCGAAGACGCGCCAGCAAACAAGGTGGAAGGGACGCGTGCCTTTGGGGCTGAAATTGTCTTTTATGACCGCTATTCGCAGAATCGCGAGGAAATAGGCGAAGCCATAACCAAAACACATAATGCCGAGCTTGTTCGCCCTTATGAAGATGTGCGCATTATCGCCGGACAAGGCACTGTCGGGCATGAGATTGCCGCCCAATGCGCCGCCATGAATATCACGCCTGATGCCCTATTATGCTGTTGTGGCGGTGGCGGCTTAATCGCCGGAACAAGCATCGCCTTAAAAGCTGCCTTTCCGGATATTGATATCTGGTCTGCCGAACCAGCCTTTTATGACGATACCAAGCGATCGCTGGAAAGCGGCAAAATCCAGACCGCCGATATATCCAAAAAATCAATCTGTGATGCGATTGTGACCCCACAACCTGGCCAAATGACCTTTGCAATCAATCGTAACAACCTCAGCGGTGGTGCCGTTGTCAGCGACGAATTGGCTCTCAAGGCGATTGCAACTGCGTTTAAATATCTGAAGATCATTATTGAGCCAGGTGGTGCTGTGGCATTGGCGGCGGCTTTGGATGGACAATATCCAGCTGGTGCCAAAACTGTTATTGCCGTGGCATCAGGCGGTAATATTGATAACCAGATGTTTGCCCGCGCACTTGACGCCGGTGCGTTGATCTAGCTACGCATACGCCCTGCATTAGCATCAAATAACGGTACGCGCTGTAATCGTGCATCCAACTGTTCGCTGAGCAATTCTATCTGCCAGCCATCATTGTGATCGGCAAGTTCCTTTGGCACATAACCCTGTGCCACTGATACGCCCGATGCGTGGGCAAAACCACCCGATGTTACCCAGCCGACAACCTTGCCCGCATGGGATATAGGTTCATCGCCAATGACATCAGCGTCTTTGGCATCAACAACAAAGCTGCATAAACGCAATGAGCCGCCAGATTCACGCTCGGCATGCGCCGCAGCCTTGCCAATGAAGTCTGTGTCCTTGTCGTAGGCAACAAAGCGGTCAAGTCCGGTTTCAACAGCCCCATAAATCGGCCTGAATTCGCGTCCCCATGAGCCAAAATTCTTTTCCAGCCGCAAGGCATTCAAGGCGCGGGCGCCGAATAATGTGATGTCATGATCTGCACCTGCCAACATGAATTGGTCATATAGATTAGTTAGATATTCAGGTTTAACCCATATTTCATACCCAAGATCACCCGTGTAGCTGACCCGGCCAACAATGGCTGGCACCATGCCAATATCCATTCTGCGCACCGACATAAACGGCATAGCCGCGTGAGATACATCATCAAATGTGCACGCCTGCAAAACATCACGCGACTTTGGCCCAGCAAGCGTCAGACCAACAAGCTCAAGATTATGCGATGTAATCGTCACTGATCCATCTTTTGGCATATGCGCCATAAACCAGCGCATATGGTAATTTTCGGCAATTCCCGAGCCAATAATCAGAAATTCATCTTCTGCCAGACAAGCGAGGGAAAAGTCACCGATGACCTTGCCATCATCTTTCAGCATCGGCGCCAATGTCATGCGACCCATCGGTGGTAGCTTGCACGCCAGCAATCGATCCAACCACGCATGCGCACCACTACCTGTTACACTATATTTGGCAAATCCCGATATATCACCCAGACCAACAGAGTCGCGAACGCCGCGTGCCTCGGCACCAATATGCTCAAAGTCAGTTGACCGGCGCCACGAAAATTCATCCTTCACCCCTTCGGGGGCATACCATAGCGGCACTTCCAATCCATAACTGGCACCAAATTGCGCACCTGCAGCTTTTTGCCTGTCATATATGCTGGTGGTCAGCAAGGGACGGCCAGCTTCGAGTTCTTCATTCGGATAACGGATGGAAAAGCGACGTGAATAATTTTCACGCACACGCGCATTTGTGTAAGCCATATTCGTATAATCACCAAAGCGGCTGATATCCATCGCCCAGACATCAAAACCCGGATCACCATTAACAATCCAGTTTGCCAGCGCCAGACCAACCCCACCGCCCTGGCTAAATCCAGCCATAACAGCACATGCAGACCAGTAATTCGTCATGCCCTTGACCGGCCCGACAAGCGGATTACCATCCGGTGCAAAGGTGAACGGTCCATTGATGATTTGCTTTATGCCCGCGCGTTCAAAAGCGGGAAAATGCCGAAAGCCGACTTCCAATGACGGGGCAATCCGGTCAATATCAGGCTCGAGCAGTTGATGCCCAAATTCCCATGGTGTTTCGCGTTCTGACCACGGCACACAGGCTTTTTCATAAGTCCCCATCAGCATGCCGCCGCGTTCCTGGCGCACATAAATTTCACCGTCAAAATCAACAGCATGGATAACTTCAGACCCTGTTTTGGCGTTTGCCTCGGCGACCTCGGGCATATCCTCGGTTAACAGATACATATGTTCCATCGCCAGCACGGGCAATTCCAAACCCACCATGCGGCCAACTTCACGCGCCCACAACCCTGCGGCATTAACAATATGTTCTGCCTTGATTGTGCCTTTGTCAGTTATCACATTCCACGTACCATCCGGGCTTTGTGTCAGGGATTCAACCTTTGTATGAGTATAGAATTCTGCCCCATTCTTTCGTGCAGATTTTGCATAAGCATGGGTCACACCATAAGGATCAACATGTCCTTCAATAGGATCATACATAGCCCCAACAAACTGGCTAGGATCAATAAGCGGCAACAATTCATGGGCGCGCTCAGGGGTGATGATTTCAAGATCATCCATACCAAGATATTTACCCTTGGCATAAACGCCCTTTAACCAGTCAAAGCGTTCTTCGGTAGCGGCCAGCATGACACCACCCGTCATATGCATGGTGATATCCTGACCCGATAGGTCTTCGATTTCCTGATATAGCTCAATCGTATATTGTTGCAACTTGGCAACATTCGGATCACCATTAATCGTATGCATACCGCCCGCCGCGTGCCATGTTGATCCGGACGTCAATTCCGAACGTTCGAGCATGATAACGTCGCGGCATCCCAGCTTGGTCAGGTGATACAGAACCGAAGCCCCAACGACACCACCGCCGATAACAACCACTTTTGCTTGTGTTTTCATGTTAATACAATTCCATTCATATATTGTTGCATTGTTTAAAAATCAGTAGGCGCGCCGCCTTCAGCCTTACGCCGATCTACAAATGCCAGCAATTCTTCATGTCTGTCTGCAGGCATTGGCGGTGCCTGAAACGTGGCGATGATATCCTTGAATAGTTTATTAGCGCGTTCGGGTGTTCTGATTGCACCAGCGGCTTCCCAGGCTTCAAAATTCCGCCAGTCACTGACAAACGGTTCATGAAATGCGCTTTGATAGCGATCCTGCGTGTGCTGGATACCGAAATAATGGCCGCTTGCGCCAACTTCCCTGATCGCATCAATGGCAATGGCATCGGGTTGTGCATCCCATATGTCTGGCTCCATATAACGCTGGATAATCTGAAGCATTTCACAATCCATAATGAACTTTTCCGGACTTGCTATAAGCCCACCTTCAAGCCAACCAGCCGCGTGATAGACCATATTGGTTCCCGATTGCACCGCAGACCATAGTGAATTGGACGTTTCCCAGATAGATTGACCATCCGGTATATTTGCCGCACAAACGCCTGATGCACGCATAGGCATGTCGTAATATCGCGCCATCTGACCAGTAATCTGGGTTGCACGCATATATTCTGCTGTTCCAAATGCAGGCGCACCCGATTTCATATCAACATTCGAAGTAAAGGTGCCAATAACACAGGGACAGCCAGGCTTTACGTATTGAAACAGGGCAATGGCGGATAAGGCTTCGGCAATAGACAAGGTCACCGCCCCCGTCATGGTTACAGGCGCCATCGCGCCAGCCAGAGTGAAAGGTGTTACCACGACGGCTTGACCACGCCGGATCATCCGCAATGAACCGTCAATCATCGGATGATCATGCTTGAGAGGTGAAGTTGAATTGATGTTTGTAAACATATGCGGTTTTGACTGAAACGCGGCTTCACTAAGTCCCGCCGCAATCTTTACCATTTCCATGACATCTTCAATACGCTCTTTGCCAAGCGCATAAGCATGAGCGACCTTATCAGTCAGTGTTAGCTTGTCATAAATAACATCAAGATGACGAATAGAGGCATGAATATCTACCGGTTCGACCGGATAGCCTCCCACGAAATGAATGCAATTGAAATATTGTGAAAGTTTCAACAAATTTGCACATTGTTCTCGGGTACCAGCGATTTTATGCCCAAGGTCAAGATCATAGTAATTTGGTGGTGATGACACATTGCCAAAGAGAATGTGATTACCGCCAATGGTAATTTCGTGATCTGGATTACGAGGCGTTATGGTAAACTGGCGTGGCACTTTGGCAATCATATCCATGACCCAGTCACGCCCCATTTTTACGTTGGTGCCATCAACCTTACATCCAGCGTCTTTAAAAAGCTGCTGCGCTTCTTCATTAAGAAACTCAATGCCGATTTCTTCGAGGATATGCATAGCCCCGTTATGAATGGCGATAACACCATCCTCGGATAGAGGCTCGATTGGGCGATCATGATTAACGGGCAACCGCCACGGGCTTTGTTTGAAAAGCGTATCACCCCGGCGGGCCGTATTCGCGGCACGTCCCCCAGACCGTAGGCGCCGACCAGATTTTGCACCACCTGTTTTTGATGAATTCTCGTCCATGACGCCCCCTCAACATCCGGCAGAACACGGCTATCACGCCGATGTATCACATTCATTCATATTCGTAACTTTGATAACCATTTTTTGTGTCTGTCAAACATTTCTCGATCAAAAACCAAAGTTTGATAATGTTTTTACAGCGGCATCAAACAAACCAACTTTTAACCCTTTGATGGTTAGCTTGCATATAATGTCAATCTATCAAGAAATTGTTTTCACTTTTCATCAAGCCTGACTTTCAAGATAATTATGGCCATTTTCCATAACTAGCGTTTATAAAGGCGATATGATGACTGCGTCTGCCAAGATCCAAGAGAATGCCAATTGTGATCAGGCCGTAAATACAGCCAGATATTAGGATGAAATTTTATGCCTCATGATATTCATTTTGTTTTAGGCGGCGCACGTTCTGGTAAATCCCGCATAGCTGAAAACCTTGCCTTTGACAGTTTTAAAACCATGGCATCAGATGATGCCCAGCTTCTATATATTGCCACAGCACAGGCGTTTGATGACGAAATGCAGGCACGTATCGACCTGCATCAGCAGCGCCGCGGCGACGCGTGGAAGCTTGTCGAGGCACCAATTGATCTGGCCGATAATATCAAACTTTATGATAATCCCCATACTGTCATGCTGATTGACTGCCTGAGCGTCTGGGTTACCAATCTGTTGATCGGTGACCAGGATATAAAAGCCGAAAGTGAAAAGCTTTGTCATGGTCTCGATAACAGCCAGGCTACGATCTTTTGTGTTGCCAGCGAGACCGGATTGGGAATTGTGCCAGATAACGCCTTGTCACGGCAGTTCAGAGATGAAAGCGGATTGTTAAATCAGCATGTCGCGGCACTGGCAGATCATGTCTATTTTGTTACAGCGGGGCTGGTATCAAAACTTAAACCTTAACCCATAAACTTTGCTTATCTTTTACCTAATTCATACGAGACATTCATGATTTTTTCTTCAACCGCACATGTAATTGACATTATTGATAACCTTCCCGCCGCCAATGGTGAGGTCAAAAATCAGGCCTATGCACGGCAAAACCAACTTACAAAACCACCTGGATCACTTGGCAAACTGGAAACCATAGCTGTCTGGATGGCAGGATGGCAAGGTGTGGAAAAGCCTGTCATAAATAATGGGCAATGTCTGGTTTTCGCCGGCAATCATGGAGTTGTAGCACAAAATATTTCATCCTTTCCTGCAGAGGTTACAGGTCAGATGGTGGCCAATTTTGCCGCCGGTGGCGCTGCGATAAATCAGCTATGCGATGAAGCTAATCTGAAATTGACAGTTACCGATATCGAACTTGACCGGCCGACACATGATCTTTCTCAAGGTCCGGCAATGACCGAAGATGACGTTCTTGAGGCGATGAATATCGGTGCGGCTCAAATTGCCGAAGATTGCGATTTTATCGTCGTAGGCGAAATGGGCATTGGCAATACGACCGCCGCCGCCGCCTTGTGCATGGCACGATTTGGCGGCGACGCCCCACGCTGGGTGGGCCCCGGTACCGGGCTTGATGACGATGGCGTTGCACATAAAGCCAAAATCATTGAACAAGCTATAGATACACAAGGCAAAACAGATGCTAATCCGGTGGCCTTGCTGGCTGGATTTGGTGGCCGTGAACTAGCTGCCATTGCCGGTGCCGTTTTGGCTGCCCGGATGCGCTCGATACCGGTAATACTTGATGGCTTCATCAGCACCGCCGCCGCCGCCGCCCTGACCGCCGATGGCAAGCTTGACGCCCTAGATCATACGGTTATATCGCATATGTCGGCAGAACCGGGACATTTGAGACTTGCGGTTGCCTTGCGCAAACAGCCGCTTATCGATCTGGGCATGCGCCTTGGCGAAGCGAGTGGCGGGGCTGTGGCAACCTTGATTATTCGTGCGGCTCTGGCAACACATAACGGTATGGCTACCTTTGCCGAAGCTGGCGTAAGCGAGGGATAATGGCGAAGAAACCGCGCGCGCACACCCCAAAAAAACAGGATTTAATGCCTTTCTCGGTGTTTGGTGACAGCGCATCAGCCTTCATTCTGCTCAGCCGGATTCCTGTGTTCTGGTTTCGCTTTGAAGCATCAAAGACCCCTGATTTCACGCGTTCCTTATGGGCATTTCCCCTTGTAGGGATGATTATCGGTGCTGGTGCTGGTTGCATATTGCTGCCTACTGTTCAAACGGTTCTGCCCCCAGCGGGCGCTGCCATTCTAGCACTTGGCTTCATTGCCATTATTACTGGTGCCATGCACGAAGATGGCATGGCTGATCTGGCAGATGGCTTTGGCGGTGGGCAAACAGAAACCGATAAAAGCCGGATCATGCATGACAGTCATATCGGTTCCTATGGTGTGCTGGCGCTGATTTTGGTCAGTCTATTTCGTGGCACCCTGTTTTTTGCGATCAGCACCCTATTTAGCAATGGCATGATGCTGGTGCTGTTTATGGCAATCACGCTGGCCACCGCACGTGCGCAGATCATCTATCAGCTTTGCCTGTTTCCAATCAGCCCGCATGCTAAACTGGGGGCCATGCTGAGCCGCCCTGCCCCTATTGTTGTGATTATCGGCACTGCTTTATGGGTGATACCGTTTTTCTATCTATTCCCGCTGGTGCCTGCGCTTGGTGCAAGTTGTGCGGCATTGATCGTATCATTTTCGATTGGGTATCTGGCAAAACGCCAGATTTCCGGCCTATCTGGCGATGTCATGGGTGCCAGCATTATTGGTGCCGAAATGGGCTTTATGACGCTGTTTTATGCTCTGTCCACCAGTAGCTTTACCGGATAATAATATTGTCATGGAACATAATACACCTATCACCCGCTTTTATTTTGTCCGACATGCCGCTGTCCAGAAAGTGGCAGGCTGCTTGCCGCCGCATGATCCCCCTATAACCGATCATAGCCATGATCTGACTCACTTACTGGCATCACTGCCAACCGGGGCGGACTGGCATATAAGCCCGCTACAGCGCACACGGCAAACGGCCGATCTGCTAATGACACAGTTGCAACCGCAATCAATAAAAATGGAACCTGCCTTGGTTGAACAAAGTTTTGGCAACTGGCATGACCAGCCAGTGGATGAAATATGGAAAGAGCTTAAAGATAAACCGCGGCATAATTGGTCATTTATGACTGCGAGCTTCATTCCGCCTGATGGCGAGAGTTTTGTCCAGCAGTGTGCGCGGGTTGCTGACTGGTGCAAAATACAGGAGCAACAGGAATTTATCGTGCCACAGATTCTGATTGCGCATGCTGGCACCATTTGCGCTGTGCTGGCGCATATGCTGGCCATACCGCCAGATCGCGCTTTGGCTTTTACAGTGCCAAATTTAGGTTATCTGGAAGCACATCTGATGAATGCCAGCCATGGCACACAGCATGCTGGCGGTCTATGGCAGGTAAAATCACTACCATAGAGCGATCATTAAGGCCATGTTACGTACCGACCCCCATCCGGCGCATACCACGAGGATCAATCCAGCCAATCGTGCCATCTTCACGAAAATGAACAACATTCAGGCCAAGATGATTGGCATTCCGGAACATCAGCATATTGGCACCGCTTAGTTCCAGACGCATAACGGCCTGATCAACGCTCAATGTTTCAATATCATAAGACATATCTGCAAAAACAGGCACTAGTTCATCATCAGACTTTACATCATCGGACTTTACATCGTCGGACGCATGCACCTGCTCGCTAGAAGCATATACGCGCATGGGCGCGGTCATGATTGCTTCTTCTTCCTCGCCAATCGTAACTGTATTTCGATGATTTTTTAGACGCCTTTTATGGCGTCGCAAACGTTTTTCAGCATGCGTCATCGCTGCATCAAGTGCCGTATGGGCGTCGCCAGCCTGGCCAGTGGCTTCGAGTTCGATCCGGCGTGACAGGGCAACACGCGCTTTAACAGTAAATCCAGACTCGGCTTTCTCGAGCGTTATGTGGCCACTAACAGCATTTTGAAAATACTTTTCGACGACATTGTTCAGGGCATTATGGGCGTGTTCCTGAAAGGCCGCCCCGGTATCCATATTTTTTCCTGAAATGTTAATTTGCATACGGCGTATCTCCCTCAATCAAAACGTAACTGAATCACACATATGAACAGCCACTGAAGCGCAAATAACCGCGCCCATCTTTGCTATGAGGGAGCAGAAGGGCGCTCCAGATGTTTATGGTGACAAGAATAATGATTTGAAGCAAGAGTTTAGTCGATATTTATATCGAAATGGCTGGCGTCGCTCTGAAACCAAGCGAAAGCCGTCCTTGAGCAACCCTGTCAACACCATGAAGCGGGCGCGCATCTTCACCAGTTCGATTACTAAAACCTGGTGCCGAGAGTAAAACCATACGACCGGGTCGATCATCGATGGTTCGTTTGCCCCTGCCCGAGCGATCTTCACAGCCAAATAGACGTGACGAGCCATCAAGACAAATGATAATCACGATGTGATGATAACGTTGCCCGTCTCGATGAATGCCAATCCCTCGTGAACCTGCCGGGTATTTTTGAATGGCAAAGTCTTCAAGGCGGAAAGGCTGGGCAAAGGGGTTTTGTGGCAAAGCTTGCCCCGCCGCCCATAAGGACGTTTCAAGATAGGTAGCTAGATTATCAAAAACACCCTCGCGTGGTGCTGGAAAACAAACATCAAAATCCTGAAATGTAGAGCGCCCCTGATAATTGATTGCGCCTTGAGCACGCCGAAATTCCTGTTGTTTGGCGGCCATACGCAAACCGGCAACTTCAGCATCGGTGAAAAATTGCAAACTTGTTATCCGCTTTGCAGGATGAGCCAATCGTTGCAATGCTGCACCAAGTTGTTTTAGGCGCTTGTGATCATAGTCAAACATGCTGTCTCCCTGGCTCAAAAACCACAGGGCTTTTGCAGGTAGCACAAAGCAATCCCGATTTCCGACGATGGCGTTCAACCTCAAAACAGCCATTAGGGCACCGCATCATCCAGCGTGCATAAGAAAAATTCAGTGTATGACACCGTGTCGCCGTACATCCAATCGCGCGGGCCTGCTGCCGCCAAACGGCATCATGACCATGATGTGGCCCAACCAGCGCATGCGCGATTTCATGTAAAATCGTATCACGAATATGATCCATTTCAGCGTAACGGACATAGTGCCGCGACAACGATATTTCTTTTTTGTTATAATCACATTGGCCAGCCCGGCGGCGGGCATGATCAAGCTTAATGCGCCAGTCACCAAGACCATGCTGTTTCATCATATCCGTAGCCAAATTTAGGGCTTCGGCATGCGGACGGTCTATTTTTTTCAGCTTTTCGGGATCATGTTCAGAAACTGTCGGTACCGGATTCGGGCGGCGTGTCGAGGTTTGCGCGCCCGCCTGAACCATCAAATCAGAAAAAATATCAATGATTTTATTTTTCTGACGCATCAATAAACCTTCATAACCAGCACCAATTCAGTGGCTTTCATGTTTGGCAAGCCAGCCAACCACTTTGCCAGCTGCCGGTATCCAGATCAGACCTGCAAGCACATAAAAGACCAGATCGATAAGCCAGTGAATATTGGTGATATAATCAGCCAGCACCATCATCATTCCGACATAGATAATCAACGCTGGCACCAAACCTACCGCTACCGTAAAATGTCGCCACCTAGCCATAAGAACCTCATTTTCTCTGGCGTCAAAGCGCCCCAGTACCCAGTCTAAAGTCAGCCAGTGAATGCATCAACGAGCAATTTTAAGCCCATAAGCAACAAGACACCATGCGATATATGATAGAAGATGCGATCATTCATGCGCTTGTTCAACCACCAGCCCAGAAAAACACCAATTGGCACAACAGGTAATAACATTGCCGAAATATGCAAGCTATCGTTAGTAAATAGATCAAGCTGTAGATAAAGCGGTGTCTTTAGCAGATCGATAACCATGAAATAGACGCTGAATGTGCCGACAAAGGCTTGCCGTGAAACCCTGTGCGGTAACAGAAACACCTGTGCCGGAATGCCGCCTGACAAAGAAATAAAGCTGGAAATACCTGACAATCCACACCATAGAGCAGCACGTTGCCAGATACGCTTATCAACATAAGCAACCAGAACTGACAAGGCTGAATTCCTGATGATATCGATCCAGTATTTAACACCGGTAACCACGGCAACGACACCGATCAAGGCTGTTAGCATTACGTCGGTAAAATAGTCAAATAACAACCAACCAGCCACCTGTCCCAAAAGGGCAAACAGGCACATGATCGAGACAATTCGCCAGTTACAGAATTTGTACCATATAAATAAAACGCCAATATCGGTTAGCAGGAAAATTGGCAGTAACACAGCCAAAGCCAATTTAGGTGGCAACACAAATAACAAGATCGGCACTGAAGTGGAGGCTAACGCCCCGCCAAAGCCAGATTTGGCAACGGACAACATTAGGACTGACATGGCTGCCATTACCCAGAAAAGAAATGGCGATTCCGCCACTATTTCAAAACCGGTCATGATTTATGCTTTCGTGCCTCGACAAAGGCGATATAGCTAATTGATGACATCACAAGAAAGGCACCTGCCCATGTCGTTATGGCCGGTACTTCGTCGAATAAGATGAAGCCAAAAGCAGCAACAAATAATAATTGGATGAATTTACCTGATTGAGACGCCCACATAGGCCCGCGAAATGACCGCATTATGGCAACATGTGCCAAAGTTGCCAAAAGCCCGATCAAACATACACCAAACCAATGTGATAATGTCATCGGCTCCCAGACTAGCAATGCGGGAATGAACAAAATCAAGGCAATCAGCACCGATAATGTGATGATGATCATTTTGTCATCGTAGTTTGCTTTAAGTTTTTTGGCGATCAATTCGGATGACGCAAAGGCAGGCCCTGCGGCAAAAATTGCCAGCATGCCAATATTAATATCGGCAAAGCCCGGGCGTACGATCAATAAAGCCCCGCTAAATGAGACCAGAATGGTGATCATGCGCGGCACGGTTAGTATCTCACCAAACATCAGGGCCGCGCCGATCACAACATAGACAGGGACAAGGTTAAGCATGGCATTTACATCAGCCAGCGCTGCATGCAGAACGGCAAAGAACCAAAGAAACACCGCGGCCCCATGCAAACAGGCACGAATAAGAAACAAGCTACGATGTTTACTTTTCAAAAACCCAAGGCTTAGCCTGCCAGCAAAGGGAACCAAAATCAGGGCGCCAATGGCATAGCGTAAAAAGGTTGTCTGCGTGGTTGGCAAATCGATCAGCAAAAGACGAACAGTGAGCATCACACCTGCAAACATCAACACCCCGACCATCATCCACATTAAAGCGGCTATGATCTGATTACTATATATTGTCGATGGAATGCCGACGTTATCAGGCGCGGGTTTCAAACTATAGCCAACGCTGGATTGTCATCCGCCCAGAACAATGGCCCGCCAGTATGGGCAGCAAAACCCACACCAAAAAGCATGGCGGCATCTGCCATATCCCTAGATGTAACAACACCTTCTGTAACCGCCGCCCGGCATTCAGCCACAAGAGGCGTCAGCAACCGTAACGCAATTGCCTGTAACGCATCTGCATCATAAGATGCTCGTGGCCGTATAGCTTTTTTATCATCCCATTGATAAAAGCCCTGCCCACTCTTGCGGCCAATGGTTCCAGCGTTAATCAACGTTTGCAGTCGTGATTGGGACGTTTCCGACATGCCGAGGACAATGCCGGCATCATGACATACATCAAGCCCAATCTGATCCGCCAATTCAATGGGCCCCATAGGCATGCCAAATTCAACTAGCGCCTGATCGATCATATCGGCGTTTTCACCATCAATCACGGCATCGATAGCGGCAAACAAATAGGGAAGCAATGCCCGGTTCACCATGAAACCCGGAGATGATTTACAGGCAATTGGTAATTTTTTCATAGCCCCTGATACACACATGGCACGATGAATCGCGTCAGCATCACTGGCCTGGGTATGGACAATTTCAACCAATGGCAAAACCGGCACCGGATTGAAGAAATGCATGCCAATTAGACGCTCAGGTTTTTTCAGCGCAGCACCAATATCTTCAATAGGAATCGCCGAAGTGTTTGTCGCCATGATCGCGCCAGCTTTCATTTTGGTTTCGGCGTCGGCAAAGACCTTTTGTTTAAGATCAAGGTTTTCCGCTACCGCCTCAATCAACAGATCGGCGTCATGAAGCCCGGTGCCTGTATGATCAACATGCAAACGGTTTTTTGCCGCCGCCGCCATATCCGGTGACCTCAAACGGCGATCATACAGGCCATGAGCACGTTTTACAGCCGACTCAATGGCCTCAACATTGATATCCTGAAGCGTAACCTTAAACCCACTCATTGCCGCTACCGCCGCAATATCACCGCCCATGACACCTGCACCGATGACATGAATATGGGTGACATCACTGTTGCCACGGCCTTGTTTTTTTACTGCATCATTCAAGGCAAAAACACGCCGTAAACCTCGTGAGGCACCCCCCATCATCAAGCGGGCAAAAATATGGCTTTCCGCCGTAATCAACCGAGCCTGATCCGGGTTTTCCATGGCGAAATGACGTAAAATCTCAAATGGGGCTGGCGTGTTGTTTTCGGTAAAACGCGCTTCAATTTTAGCGGTTTCTACAGCAATCAGATCCGTTGAATCCACAATTAGAGGATCTGGCAATTCACGACCTTTATAGGCTTTAATTATTTTAATAGCTTCGGCTTTTAATTCATTGTTATTATTTACCAATAAATCAATTGCATTGCATGATTTTGCATCCTTGGCCTTTAGCGGTTTACCATAAAGCACCATATCCAAAGCTGTCGCAAGGCCTACCCTTTTGAATATACGGCCCGTACCACCATAACCAGGTAAAAGCCCAAGATTGACCTCCGGAAAGCCAATTTGCACAGATGGATCATCAACGCCAACAATGACATCAAACCCAAGGGCTAATTCATAACCGCCACCAAGGGCAACACCATCAATCAATGCCACCGTCGGGCATGGCAAATCGTCTATGCGCTGGATCGTTTCAAGGGTTTTGGCAATATGGGCTTTCACCACATCTTCGCTTGAGAATGCTTCAAATTCATTGATATCAGCACCAAAAATAAAACCGCGGTTTTTATGCGAATGAAGCACCAGCCCTGTTGGCGGGGCATCAGATAGACCTTTTGATATGTCTGCCAATTCGCGCAAAACAGCTGTGGTAAGTACATTGACCGATTTGTCCGCCACATCAAGGCCAAGCCAGACAATGCCATCATCGTCGCGTTCGACATGCCAATGGTCATATTTAATATTTGTTACGTGCATCTTTATTCCAATTTATGAGTATCGCGCCAACGCCAGTGATATCTATTCCCGCCTCATCCTTTTATAACAGCCAGTTACATACTGGCAAAGGATGCAAGACTAAAACATATGCTTAATATGTCGCAAAATTTCGGCTATGTCGCCAGAAATGAATTGATCAGAGGTGTTATCCTGCATATCGGCTTTAGGGCGTGTAAGCAACCAGACTGGCAAAGCAAGCGAACGCGCCGCGTGCAGTTTGGCAATACTGGCATTGCCACCTGAATTCTTGGCACAAATATGTGTAATGGCATGAGCTTTAAAAAGCGCTTCCTCATCTTCACTCATTTTGTTAGGTAATGATTCTATAAATTTGAAATTATGTGATTTATTAACATTTTCTGTCTTCAACCCTCGTGCCAAAACATCTATGTGATCAGCATCTTGAAACGCTGGCAAAGCCGCGCTTCCGCCTGCCAGAAACACACGAGCACCGGCGGGAAGTGCTTGTGCCATTTCTGTCCAGCTATCAAAATAGCGCCAATGATCACCTTTGCCTGCCTGCCATGCCGGACGCATATATCTTATCAGCTTCACACCTGACATTGTAGCCGCCGCATGGGCATTCTGGCTCATCTGCGTGGCATAAGGATGGGTTAAATCAATGATGGCATCGACATTATGGGTTGCGCAATAACCGGCCAGCCCAGAAGCGCCACCAAATCCGCCTTTTCTAGTTGGCACCAGTAAATCGATTGGTGATGGCGTCACCCCAGCGAGAGACGCCGTAATCGTGAAGCGTACATCATCTTTCAATTCACCAATGATGAACCGTGCTTCGCTTGTGCCAGCCAAAATCAGCAGATGCATCACGATTCCAAACGACCAGCACGCCCTAGCAAGGCACCGTCACGGCTGACAACAAATATTTCAACCGCAATATCATTCCGCTTCAGATAGGTCATTGCTGCATCAAGCGCCTGTTCGGCAATAATGGTCGCCAATGCGTGCCTCTGTTCAGGGTCAGCCATCTGTGCAATTTCAAGCACGCTGTTCGCATGCGCCACCGCATCATAACGGAACCCCAAAGGTTCTGCCAATAGTGCCAGCTTTTCAAAATCCACCTGCGATCGTGCCGAATGAAGATCAACCGCACCTTGTGCCATTTTCACCAACTTGCCAAAACCACCAGCTATGGTCAGACGCGGCACTGGGTTTTTGCGCATATATTTGAGCATACCACCTACAAAATCACCCATATCAAGCAAAGCTATATCAGGCAGATCATAGCGTTCTTTGGCAAACCCTTCAGATGTGGCACCGGTTGACCCAATTACATGCGGCAAGGCATTCGCCCGTGCGACGTCTATGCCACGATGAATCGAAGCGATCCATGCTGAACAGGAAAAAGGCCGTACAACACCTGTTGTGCCCAGAATTGAAATGCCGCCTTCAATTCCCAGTCGCGGATTCCATGTTTTCAGGGCAATCTTGTCACCATCTGGCACCGAAATTTCAATTTCAACATCACCAGTGCCCCCAAGTGACGTTGCCAAATCATCAATAACGGCACACATCATCTGGCGCGGCACCGGATTAATCGCCGGTTCGCCCACATCAATGGGTAAACCGGGTTTGGTGATAACGCCTACGCCAGATCCCTGACGAAACACCACACCGCTATCAGGCGCGCCCAAGCGTACAGTAGCGCAAATCATCGCACCATGCGTGACATCCGGATCATCGCCTGCATCCTTGACAACGCCAGCGCATGCCCAGCCTTCTCCCGAACTGGTTGTGGCTATTTCCAAATCGGCATTTTTGCCGCTTGGCGTCACAATAGTGACGCGATCAGGAAACTCGCCCGTCAGCAAAGCCATGTAGGATGCATTGACCGCGGCACTTGCACAAGTGCCCGTTGTCCATCCGAACCGTAAATTAGAGCTTAGCGTTGACGTCATGGGTTTCTGTCATTTTGTCTGAATGTGATAACCGCTTCATTTGCCGTCAAATTTTCGTGCAAAGGACAGCTAACAAGGATAATATCGCGCGTAATGACCAATGATAACAACCAAAATCAGACAGGTGTAGTGTCAATGACACAGGATGTTACCAATTCTGACCTCCAGACTGGCAAGCCAAACGGCATTTTGCCGGCGCTTGATAGCGTTGATTGGCCAGTTTTTGAAGCTGGATGGGTGTGGATGGTTGGCGGCGGCCCTGGTGACCCCGGATTATTGACCCTGCATGCGCTAAATGCCCTGCAACAAGCTGACATCATCATTTATGATGCGTTGGTTGATAAGGCGCTTTTATCCTGGGCAAAGCCAGATGCCGTGATTGAATATGCTGGAAAACGTGGGGGCAAACCCTCGCCAAAGCAACGCGATATTTCATTACGCCTAATTGAACTCGCCCAAGCCGGCAAGCGCGTTTTACGCTTGAAAGGGGGCGACCCATTTGTCTTTGGTCGCGGCGGCGAGGAAGCCCAAACGCTGGTGCAAGCTGGTATTAAGCTACGAATCATTCCGGGTATTTCAGCTGGCATTGGCGGTCTTGCCTATGCTGGCATTCCGGTGACGCATCGTGATGTGAACCAGTCCGTAACCTTTTTGTCCGGACATGACCGAACCGGCCTAATGCCATCAGCACTTGACTGGGACGCCTTGTCCAAAGGGTCGCAGGTCATAGTGATGTATATGGCCATCAAACATATGCCTGATATCTGTGAAAAGTTAATCGCCGCTGGTCGTGATCCACATGAGCCGGTTGCCGTGGTCAATAACGCAACGCGCGATGACATGCAGGTGCTGGAAACAACGCTGGTTAAAGCCCATGAAGATATAACTAGATCGGGCATTGGCGCGCCAGCGATTGTCTGTATAGGTCGGGTCGCGTTGATGCGGCAATGCCTTGACTGGATGGGACAAATGCAGGGTGTTCCTCCACGCAATCTTGATCCTCTTGACGTAAGGTCAGAATCGGAAACCGGATAATGGCGTGCTCAGGCTTTGTTGTTAGCGGTTTGTCATCAGGCAGTGGCAAAACTGTCATTACCCTTGGCCTGTTAAATGCGTTTCGGAAAGCAGGTGTCGCGATTGCTGCGGCAAAATCTGGCCCTGATTATATTGATAGCGCCTTTTTAAAAGCCGCAGCCGGTCAGGCAGCGATCAATCTTGATAGTCACGCCATGACACCGACATTGATTGACAGTCTGCTCCACAGGCATATCGCACGCCACCATGCCAAAACATTGATTGTCGAGGGGGTGATGGGGCTGTTTGACGGCACGCATAATGGCCGTGGTAGTACGGCTGATCTAGCCTGTCATCTGGATCTGCCGGTTATCCTTGTCATTGATGTCCGCAATACGGCGCAAAACGCTGCTGCACTAGCCGCCGGACTTGATCATATTCTGCGCCAGCATGCAAAACAGCGCTACTCAGGCGCATCAGGCACACATATCGCTGGCCTTATATTAAATCATGTGGCGTCAGCACGTCATCATACACTGATCGCCGAAGCCATGTCACATTATGACATTCCCATGCTTGGCAGCATCCCGACAACGGCTGATATTGATGTGCCATCTCGCCATCTTGGCCTTGTTCAAGCTGCCGATCTGGCCGCATCCGGTCGCCTAGATAGCGTGATTGACGCGGCGACAAAGCTGGTCGAAACGCATCTTGACCTGAACCTTATTCAGAAACTTGCTACGCCGCTTTCATTACAAGCTACATCACAAACGGCACTTGGTGCCCCCGCCCAGCATATTGCCATTGCGTCTGATGCGGCCTTTGGCTTTAGCTACAGCCATATCATCGATGAATGGGCATCATCAGGTGCTACAATATCACCCTTTTCACCGTTGAATGATGAAGCACCGCATGTTGATGCCGGATTTGTCTATATACCGGGGGGGTATCCCGAACTGCATTTGCAAAAATTAAGCACCGCCACTCAATTCATGGCTGGGCTTCAACAGATGGCTAGCCGAAACGTGCCCATATATGGCGAATGCGGTGGCTTTATGGTTTTGGGTGATGCTATCGTTGATGCCGATGGCAATCGCTTTGCCATGGCCGGCCTACTGGAGCTGGAAACCAGTTTTGCCAAACGCAAACTTCATCTTGGCTACAGAACACTGACCACCAAACAGGCAGGATTGTGGAACAATAAACTTGCCTCCACCCTGATGGCGCATGAATTTCATTATACAACAGCAACCAGAATGGCTGGTGAAGCACTGTTTGATGCCAAAGATGCCGCGTCTAACGATGTCGGCACTATGGGGCTTATTAAGGGAAGCGTTACTGGCTCATACGCGCATATTATCGCCGCCATCGAGGCTTAGGTTTTTGGTTTTTATTTTTGCTTTGCGTTGTCCTTTTTGGGCCGCAAGACATGGACATGATCTGCGTCGTATAAGGCGCTATCACGAAAATCAATGTCCTGAACAAGACTTTTGCCAACAAATATCAACGCTGTACGGGTGATTTTTTGCGCCTGTGCGGCTTTGTGCATATGTGCCAAATCAGTGTGGATATATGCCTCATCAGGCCAGCCAACACGATAAGCAATGATGACCGGACATTCAGCCCCATAAAAGGGTGTCAAATCCCGTTCTATCTGGCGCAAATTGCGGACGGATAAATGAATTGCCAAAGTGGCTCCCGTGCGGCCAAGACTTGTCAGTTCTTCGCCTTTGGGCATGGCCGAGGATTTCATCGCTGTGCGGGTCAGGATAAGGCTCTGGCTGACCTCAGGGATGGTTAATTCAATACCAAGCGCCGCCGCCGCCGCCGCATAAGCCGACACGCCGGGGGTGATGTCATAATCAATGCCAAGCACCTTTAGCCGCCTTATTTGTTCAGCAATTGCGCCATATAGTGACGGATCACCCGAATGAACACGCGCCACATCCATACCCTTGTCATGCGCGGCGGTAATTTCGGCCAGAATTTCATCAAGCGTCAGGGAAGCCGTATCAATAACACGCGCATCAGCCGGGGCTGATGCCACGACAGCCTCGGGCACCAAAGATCCGGCATAAAGACAGACCTGACAGCTTTCGATCAGACGCAAACCCCGAACGGTAATTAATTCAGGGTCACCAGGTCCGGCACCAATGAAGTGAACAGTCATGACTTTGATTCCTTGCCTTTAGAGACCGCGTTATCAAGATGTTTGGCGTAACCCCGCGGGGTATAAATCGCGGGCCCTGTCCCCCGTTCAAACATCCGTGATGACCCCGCGCCAACCATAACAACGGTCAGCATATCGACTTCGTTAATATCTAATGTGCCAAGCGTTCGATAGATCAGGTTTTCGTCAGGACGCCCCAGATTTTGCGCCAATAGAACCGGCACGGCATCACCACGATAGGAAATCAGTATATCTCTTGCCGTTGCCAATTGACTGCGCCGGCGCATCGAAACCGGATTATAAAAGGCGATAACAAAATCGCCTGCCCCGGCGGCATGAATACGTTGTTCAATGGCAGTCCATGGGGTTAATAAATCGGAAAGAGAGATGGTACAAAAATCATGACCAAGCAAAGCGCCTGATCGTGCGGCAGCCGCCTGAAGCGCTGAAATGCCTGGTGCGCTGACAACGTCAACCCGGCGCGCAGCATCACTAACGCCGCCATCATCATCTGTACGATCAAGCAATTCAAATACCAATGCGCCCATTGCGTAAATACCCGCATCACCAGAACAGATAATAGCCACATCCTTGCCAGTCGCGGCTGTTTCCAGCGCATAACGGCAACGTGCTTCTTCCTCGCCAAGCTTGAAATCTCGCCGTGGAATATGGGCAGCTATCGCGCCAAGTATATCGATATATAGACCATATCCAACCAATTCATCAGCCATCTGCACCATGCGTGATGCCTCAGGCGTGCGCCACGAACTTTGTCCCGGGCCAATCCCTATCAACATAACCCGACCAGTTTTACGCCCCCCCAGCATAGTGATATCAGCACATGGTTGATCAAGCAAAGCCACCGCCATAGTTGATGATGCTGATTTTTGCTTTTCGACAAGCAGTCGTCCGTTTATGCCAGATGCCGCCAGTGCGGCGGCCTCGGCCACTCCATGCGCCCCTATTTCTGCATGGACAACTTCCGAGGGATTAGCCAAACGCGGCGTTTCAGCTTCAAGACGGGCAACGTCATAAACCAGAAACGGGACATCAAGATGTGCTGCCAAAGCCTTTATGGCTGGCTCATCAGCCTTAATATCCACTGACACCACAGCCGCAATCGCTGACGGGTTTAGATCATGCGCGTCGAGATGCGCCAAAACATGCGGCATCAGTTCCTCAACTGCACAACCTCTTGCGCACCCAACACCCAGAACAAGTTGCTGCGGACAATAAACAAGCTGATTATTTGCGGGAGCTAGAGCCTGCATGGTTGCGGTGAGAACGACATCATCACCATGCGGCACCTTAGCCAGCCATGAATCTAATGATGCCTGTGCCTCACCATCACGCTTTGCGCCTGTTCCTGCCAGCAAGCTTGCCATAACGGGTGCGGCCTGATCCGGGTTTGCCAAGCGCCATCCTTGTGGGGGTTCATCTAAGGATGCCGACCATGCGATATTGCCAGCCATGGTCACGGCGATATGGCTATCATTTTCAGATGCTAATGCTTTGGCTATCCTAAGCCCGCCATGATGCCCGCCCAGTAATGGGACAATATTTACCCCATCATCGGACATCGCCAATACGGGGGCATCAGCTGTTTTATGCGACAAATACGGCGCTACCGCGCGAATCAGAATGCCCGATGCGCATATACCTATTATCGGACGTCCGGCAACGAATAATGCACCGATATGGGCTATTGTATCATCAAACAGATATGGCGCATCAGGGCAGCGGCTTTGCAGACCGTGAATATCGGCTTCAATACGCGACGCCAATGATCTGGCAAGGGTCAGTCCAGAAGCCGTCAATGCGACCATAACAGGACGCCGTGAGGTTAAAGCCATGGGTCATCACCCTTATATAAAATAATCATTGAGAAATAAGGTGCGTCATCGGGGGCATCAGATAATTTGTGACAGGTTTGGTGCGATAATGACGCGTGGCTGACATAGCGGGCTGTTTCGGCATAACCAAGCCGTTCAAACAGGCTACGAACCCGCGCAAGATGCCGTCCCACCTTGATAATGACTATCGCTTCGGCAGCTTTTATACCCGCTTCGAGCGTTGTATCATCAAGCGGTGCGGGCAAAATGGTCAATATATCATTACGCGCCACAAGCGGATGAGCCACCGCCGCCGCACACGCTGTCATCGAGGTGATGCCGGGGATGATTTCAACTTCGTAATCACGCAGACGTGCCAGCAGATACATGAAAGAGCCGTAAAATAGCGGATCCCCCTCGCATAGCACAACAACATCACGCCCAGCATCAAGATGGGTTTTGATCACTTCGGCACCCTGATCATAGATGCTTTGCGCTGGCATTCGCCCGCTTCGCATTGGCACCACCATCGGGATTTCAATAGCATCGCAAGATATGGCATCAGCCACAATAGAACGGGCAAAGCTGACACCATTGTCAGGTGCCGGATAGGCAATCACCGTTGCCGCTTCAACCAGACTCCATGCGCGGCGGGTGACAAGTTGTGCGTCGCCAGGCCCCGTGCCGACGCCATATAACCTGCCTAAGCTCATAGGCTTGATCCACTTGTATTGATGTTTTTCCGCCAAACCCATTGTGTTACCGGCATAAGGGCACGCCAGCCATGATATCCTCCAACCGGATCAGCGTGATTGACAGCTATGCGTGTTAAATCGCCTTTTGTCGCTTGCCAAGATGACAGCAAAATGGCTTCACTTTCGAGCGTTACCGCATGGGCAACAAGAACACCACCCGGACGAAGTTGTTGCTGGCAAAGCGCTATTAACGCGGGGGACAGACCACCACCAATAAAGATAGCATCCGGTGTTGGCAGGCCAAATAGCCCATCGGGCAAGGATGCGTGAATGGCGTGATAGCCAGCAGCGTCTGGACTATCATGCGAAGCCGAAACCCCGTGACGGCGGGCATTAGCCATCGCACGTTTGATCTGCGCGTCATCGCGGTCAATCGCATAGGCCTTTCCCCGCGGTGCATGGCGCAGAAAATCGATAGATACAGCACCAGATCCAGCACCTACATCCCACAGCACAGCCCCCGGAAAAGGTGATAATTTTGCCAGCGCGCTGGCGCGTAAATCGCGCTTTGTCATCTTGCCGTCAGTTTCAAACAAACTGTCTGAAAGAGCCATGCCTGTTGCACCAATATGATCCGGAACGGTGATCGCCAAAATATGAAAATCAGATATGTCTGCATGCGCCCATGCGCTGGCTATAGCATCAAAACGGGTTTCATATTCACCACCGATATCACCCAGCACAGTGATATGCGCCGAACCATATCCATGATCAACCAGAAGGGCAGCTATATCGGCGGCTGATTGGGCATTTGCTGTCAGCACAAGCAGTCGCGCCCGCGGATAGAGATAGGGAATAATACCCGTTACTGGACGGCCATGCACGGTTACAGTTTCACAATCGGCAAGCGGCCATCGCATGCGCGATGCCGCCATCTGAAATCCAGAAACAGCAGGCATGATTACGCATCTATCATGACCAAAATGCGTGACCAAACTGGAACCGACGCCAAACCATAATGGGTCACCTGTCGCCAGAATTACGATATTTCCAACAGTCGCCTCGAGTTTGGTAGTCAAATCAGAAAAAGGTGTAGGCCAGCTTTCGATTATGCCATCTGTATCAATCGTGGCATGGAACCGTTTCGACGCAAATATGTGATCGGCGGCCTTGATACAAGCAAGTGCATCAGGTGCCAAAGCCATGCACCCCGCTTCGGTAACGCCTATAATGGTAATATTTTGCGGGGCTGTGCTCATCTTGACCGCCCAGCGATCACCGCAAGCGCATTCAATGCCGCCGACGCAATTGCTGACCCCCCAAGAGTACCATGAAGGGTGATAAAGGGCGGCGCATACGGCTGTTCTAACGTGGCATGTTTGGCTGCTACGGACCACTCATCTGCGAGAGAGGCCAGCGCCATTTTTGACTCAGCCGCGCCAATAAAGCCGACAGGAAAACCAAGAATCAAAGCTGGTCTTACTGACTCATCACGCATACGTTCAAGCAAACGAAACAGGGCTGTTGGTGCATTGCCAATAACCACGATCCCGCCCTCAAGCCGTTCGTCCCATAGATCAACCGCCGCCGCCGAGCGTGTGGTTTTGTCAGCTAGGGCTCTGGCAGGTGTTTGCGGATCGTTTAATGTCACCCGAACCGGGTTATCTGCAGGTAGAAAACGTCGTGTTATACCCGATGCAACCATTTCACAATCACAAAAAATATGCGCGCCAGCTCGTAAAGCGGTAACCGCAGTTGATGTAGCATCCGCATCAATAACCAGCTGTTCAGCCACATCAACCATGCCACACGCATGAATGATACGGATCGCTATTTCGGCATCATCACCTGAAAAAGTGCCCAGCTGTGCCTGTTCACGAACATGCGCAAAGGATGCGTCGTAAATGGTCTGCGGGTCTTTGATATAGGAATAGGTTGTTGTCATCAGCGCCAATCACCTATCTGATTCCTGACTGGACTTGGGTTTGTAGTTGCGCACCGATTCCGGCCCATGCGGATGTTTTGCATGCGGATAAGGCTGATGCGTATGCCCATGATGATGGTCATGATCGTGGTGATGGTCATGATCGTGGGCATGATCGTGGCCGTGATCATGGTGGTGGTCACTGTCAAGGCGACACGCACCGCTACAGAAGCTATCACATAATTTACAATCTTCGACATTGCTACCGGGGGCTGAAATTCCCTGCCCCTCGACGTGATGATGATGACTTTCCTGTGCCACACCAACATCAGCTTCAAAACCCAGCACTTGCGCGCGGTATTTACACAAAGCACAGTTCATATTGTTATTACCATCAATGATCTCACGAACCCGATCGGCAAAGGTTGCAATCACTTTCGGATGGTCATTCAGATAGCTGGCCTTAATAAATTCAATATCCGGATAATGCGCTGCCACTTCATCGGTAAAGCCATAAATACGGTCAATCAGAATGCCTGAAAATAGGAAATACGGAAACACAACAACACGTTTATAGCCAAGCCGCGCTACATGCTCGAGGCATGGCTGGACAAGGGGAAAGGTTACGCCGCTATAGCCAACTTCTGCCCAGCCAAACCCCATACCTTCCCACAGCATCCGGCAAATTTTGGAAACATTGGAATTCGCATCAGGATCAGAGGCACCGCGCCCGATAACAACAAGGCAAGTATCAGCAATATCAACCGCACCATAGGTGGCGTTCGCTTCATCGACTGCGGATTTAATCCGATCACCAGCCGCTTGCAGCATTTGCAGATCGATCGCCAATTCACGGCCATATTGTATCGTAATATCATGTTCAGCCGCATAGGTGTTAAGTACCGATGGAATATCATTTTTGGCATGGCCAGCCGCAAACAACATGCCTGGCACCGCCAGAACATGCGTCACCCCTTTTGCACGCAAAGCATCCAGACCTGTTTTGATCACAGGTGTTGCAAATTCCAGATAACCATATTCGACAGGCCAGTCCGGAAACAAAGGTGCCAGTTTTTCCGCAAGTACGGCAAATTCCGTGACTGCGGATTTTGACCGTGAACCATGACCACATATCATCACACCATATTTTGGCGGTGTTTGCGTTTCATTAACATCATGCATTTTGTTCTGTCCCTTCGGTCACATCGGGAAGTTCACCCCCATCATCAGCATTGTCACCAGTATTACCTCTGGCACCGTTAGCTGATTTAATATCACTATCTTGTCTTCGCTTACGGTTTATAGCCAGAATGCCAGCCAGACCAACAGCCAGACCGCCTAGCACGGCACCCGCTATATGGCTATGACCGGCAAATTCGCCGAAATGCCCAATATGCGCAAATGCAGGCGCGCTGGCCATATTCAAGATAATACCGAAACCGAATATCAATAAGCAGGATTTGTTCTTATACATTCATATCTCACGTCACAAATTGTTACATCATGAATCAGGTGAGATATGTTTTGGATAGAAGCAAAGCAAAAACTAGAAACACAGCCATTTTGCTGCGTCATAGATCTTGGCTCGGGGCCCGGAATTGGTTGCCTGATTTAGGTCCACCGCACCGGGATCGCTTTCATCTTGTTCACAAGTCCACCGTCCTTGATTATGCATACTAGGAAGTTAGAACAATTACAATTACCCATAACCGCCATTAATTAGGTGAATTGCAACAAGCACGTTGAGCCATATCGCCTATATGGCTTACTATCATCATGGTAAAATACTGTTAGCGGAACATATCATCCTGATGTCTTCATTTTCCGATATAGAATTACGTGCGCTTGTTCTGATTGCGGCTATCTTGATCGACAGGATGGTTGGTGAACCTGCGCTGTTATGGCGGCACTTACCGCATCCAGTCGTTTTTTTTGGAAAATTAATCAGCTTCTGTGACCGAAAACTGAACCAAAAACGCAGAAAATGGACAGGGAGAAGACGACGTCTGCATGGGCTAATGGCCATATTGTTTCTGGTCGTGATTGCTGGCATTGCTGGATATGTGGCATCTTTTGGCGGGCTAATAGCCGATATTGTCATCGTCACTATTCTTATTGCTGGCAAATCGCTACATGATCATATTGATGCCGTTGCTGTTGCTTTACGCCGCGACATTAGTTCTGCCCGATACGCAGTCAGCATGATTGTCGGACGGCAAACCAACAATCTGGATGAAGATGAAATTGCACGTGCTGCCATCGAAACAGGTGCTGAAAACCTATCTGATGGCGTTTTTGCCCCTGCCCTATGGTATCTTGCGCTTGGGTTACCGGGAATTCTTATCTATAAAATGACCAACACGGCTGACAGCATGATCGGCTATAAAAATGCACGCTATCTGGCCTTTGGCTATGGCGCGGCTAAATTTGATGATTTGCTTAACTATGTTCCCGCACGCCTGACAGCTTTGCTAATCGCACTTGCTGGAATGCTCAAAGGCAGTTTACGGTTTTCTACCCTGTATCTTTTTGTCCCTGATGCCCGCACGCATAGCTCGCCAAATTCAGGTTGGCCCGAAGCCGCTATGGCATATGCCTTGGATATTTGGTTGGCCGGATCAAGATATTATGGGAATAGGTTGATTGTCGCGCCACGGATGAATCCTGACGGACGTTTGGTTGAAAGCAACGATATTCAAAAATCACTTGAAATATTGACCACTGCACAAATTCTGTTTCTTTTGGCCATCGCACTGACATTGATATGGTGGCATTTAGCTAGCTAGGTTGGTGACTCAAAGCCCCGCAATTTTTGCAATTTTATCCATATCAAGATGCGTCGCAATATGTTCAGCCAGTTTATCAAGAATTTCATCCACCATATCGTCATAATTGAGCTGGCTTTGTATCCCGCCAAGTTGCTGCATAAAGGCACTGCGAAAATCATTGCTACTGAAAATACCATGCACGTAACTGCCCGCGACCAACCCGCTTGGTGATACAGCTCCTTCCGGACGTCCTTCAATCATCAGTAAAGGGCGATCCCTATCATTTCCGCGCGTTCTGCCAATATGAATTTCATAACCAGAAACCAGAACCCCAGAATCAGCTGTCGTGGCGGCAACCTGTCTGACAGTTTTGTCAGTTGCCAAAAATGTTTCAACATCCAGCAAACCAAGCCCCTCGGCTGATCCTGCCTTACCTTCAATGCCATATGGATCATGTACCCAGTTACCAAGCATCTGATAACCACCACAAAGACCCAGCACACGCCCACCACGCCGGACATGGTTGATAATATCAGCGTCCCAGCCTTGCTGGCGCAAAAAGCCCAAATCAGATATTGTCGCCTTTGAACCGGGTATCAGAATAACATCCGCATCAACAGGCATAACATCACCTGGCTGAACAAGTGTCAGATCGATGCTGGGCTCAACCGACAAAGGATCAAGATCATCAAAATTGGCAATCCGTTGCAACAGCGGCACAGCAATTTTGAGTGCTTTATCTGAGCTGCCCATTGATTGCGATGACCCGATATCAAGGATATCTTCAGCTGGCAAAAGCCGCGCATCGGCAAACCATGGCAATATGCCAACACCATCCCACTTAGTATGGCTTTCGATAATTTTCATACCATCATTAAATAGATTAGTATCGCCACGGAATTTATTGATTAAAAATGCTTTTATCAAATTTGAATCTGCATTATCAAGCACCATATCGGTACCAACAAGACTGGCAATGACCCCACCTCGATCAATATCACCAACAAGAATAACGGGTATATCAGCCGCCTGTGCAAAGCCCATGTTGGCGATATCACCTGCCCGCAAATTTACCTCAGCGGGACTGCCAGCGCCTTCGACAATGACGATATCTGCCGTTGTGCAAAGCCGGTTAAAACTATCCATTACGCGTGGTAACAAGGTGGCTTTATGTGTGCCATATTCCTTGGCACGCATGCTGCCAAAGCGTTTTCCCTGAACGATAATCTGTGCCCCCGTATCCGTTTCAGGTTTGAGTAAAACCGGGTTCATATCAACAGAAGCGGCAACACGACAGGCCAAAGCCTGCAAAGCTTGCGCGCGGCCTATCTCACCACCATCGCTGGTCGCAGCCGCATTGTTTGACATATTCTGGGGTTTGAAAGGTCGGACAGTCAGGCCTTGATTGGCAAAATAACGACACAGGCCAGCGACCAATACCGATTTACCAACATTTGAACCCGCCCCCTGAATCATAAGACATGGTGTTGGCTTGTCTGTTGGTGAAAACACGGCGTGATCAACCATTAAAATTCAACACCAATCTGCGCCTTTATGCCAGAACGGAAAGGATGCTTTATAAGTGACATATCAGTAACAAGATCGGCTATTTCTATCAGCTCTTCAGCCGCATTACGTCCGGTCAGCACAACATGCGTCATGTCTGGCTTTTGCGTTTGCAGGAAGCTGATAACCTCATCAAGCGAAATATACCCATAGCGCAAGGCGATATTGATCTCATCCAGCAAAACCATTGCATTGGTGTCATCCAGAATCAAAGCCTTTGCCTGTTCCCAAGCAGCCAGTGCGGCGGCAATATCACGTTCTTTATCCTGCGTTTCCCAGGTAAAACCCTCGCCCATTGTATGAAACTGGCATAGATCACCAAAATGAGCCGTGATGAGATTGCGTTCACCCGTATCCATGCCCCCTTTGATAAACTGAACAACAGCACACGGCATCTGATGCGCGATACAACGAAAAATCATGCCAAAAGCGGCCGAGGACTTCCCTTTGCCTTTACCCGTATTGATAATGATTAACCCTTTTTCCTGGGTCTTACTGGCCATGATTTTGTCACGCGCCTGTTTTTTCTTAGCCATTTTGCTGTTATGGCGATCTATATCGTTTGGTGCCTGATCATCGGTCATCTTGGTTCCCCCTTCGTTTCTCAAGCTCAGCTTGCACGCTATTGCGTCTTGGTGTCCATAGGCCACGGTCGATGGCCTCTTGAAAGCGTGCCAGCATATCGGCATAGGCCGCGTCATTGGCCGTTTCAAGAAAATCGCGCACAAGGTCATCTTCTATATAGGCTTCATATAAGGCGGTGAAATGATGTTCATCAACCATCCGCGTGGTGGCCGCAAAAGCAAACAGATAATCAACGGTTGCCAGCATTTCAAATGCCCCTTTATAGCCATGTCGCATAGCCCCCGCGATCCATTTGGGATTACTAGCGCGGCCACGAACAACACGGCTGATTTCTTCGGCAAGGCTTCGGATAACGGGGCGCTCAGGTAATGAGTGGTCGTTGTGATAGACGGGCACATCACGCCCTGACAGATGCGCGACGGCGGCAGACAGACCACCTGCAAATTGATAGTAATCATCGCTATCAAGGATATCATGCTCACGATTATCCTGATTATGCAGCACTGCATCTGACGATGCCAACCGAGCTTCTAGCGCATCACGGGCATCAATTCCTGATAATTGTTCACCATAAGCATATGATGACCAAGTCAGAAAAGCTTCGGCAAAATCAGCACGTTGTTCCCAGATACCCTCATCAATCAGAGTTTGCAGACCTGCACCGTAAGCACCTGGCTTGGCACTGAAAATACGCATGGTACTTTGCCGCAACGCATCCTTAAGCGGCACACCATTATCCGTAAGCTTGGTTGTTTCGGCACGGGCAACCGCGGCAAGCGGGTTCTGGTCATCAGGCTCATCAAGTGCCGCAACAGCCTGAACAGCGCGATCAATCAGACTCATCTGTGCGGGAAAAGCATCGCGGAAAAACCCTGAACAACGCAATGAAATATCAATGCGAGGCCGACCCAGCACCGCTAGAGGAATGATATCAAACCCTGTCACACGGCGTGAATTATTGTCCCATTCAGGTTGCACACCCATTAAAGCCAGTGCCTGCGCGATATCATCACCGCCTGTTCGCATGTTTGATGTACCCCATGCCGACAGCACCATCGCCTTTGGCCAGTTACCATGATCAAGCAGATATCGGTCAAGCAACGCATTTGCCGACGCCCATCCCAAACGCCACGCAACCGGTGTTGGCAAAGCCCGGCTGTCAATTGAATAAAAGTTGCGGCCTGTTGGCAACACTTCGGGACGTCCACGTGTTGGCGCACCAGAAGCACCTGCAGGCACAAACTGACCCGCAAGTCCTCGTTGTAGAGCGTCTCGTTCAGCCTCGCCGCATGTATTTAAGGATGGTTTAATCACCGTTAATCCATGCGACAGCACCCTTGCCGATACTGGCCCTGGTGGTTTGATATCACCCGCAACCAGCGCCGCCGCCAGCATATCAAGCCGTTCCACTGTATCACCCTGACTTCGCCAGATGCTATTGGATATTTCAGCAAGAATGGCTGGTTGTGTTCCCTGCCAAGAAACAGCGCGTTCGGCAGTCAAAGGATCAAATAATTCATCCCCAATCGATAATTCAAGATCATCTGCCAACGCCCGAAGCAGTGACGCATGCGCGCCCTCTCCATCATAACGAGGGGTGCGCAAAATCTGTACCAGCAACGCATTCAACAGATCAGGCGCAGCATTACGGCCAAAAATATGCAAACCATCACGGATTTGCAGTTCCTTTAGATCACACAGGAAATTGTCAAGTTTCAGCAGTTTTTCACCAGCAGCATCATCAGGTAGAATGCCGCAATCCTTGGCCAGACCCGCGCGCTCAGCGTCAATCAGAATATCTTCTAAAAGTGCGGTAGAACGGGCTTTATCCATGCCAGCGGCTTCATAATATTCGTCCATTTGCGACTCGATTGCCGCCATGACCCCATGCGAGTCAGCATTTGTCATCGGTGGTGTCAGGTGGTCAAGCACAACCGCCGCGGTGCGGCGCTTGGCCTGTGCCCCTTCACCCGGATCATTGACAATAAAGGGATATAAATGCGGCACCGCCCCCAATACGGCCTCAGGATAACAAGACGCACTCAAAGCAAGCGCTTTGCCAGGTAACCATTCCAGATTGCCATGCTTGCCAAAATGAACCACGGCATCCATGCCCCAGATGTCACGCAACCAGATATAAAAGGCAAAATAATTATGTGGCGGCACCAGATCAGGCGCGTGATAGGTTGCCTTTGGATCGATATTATATCCCCGCGCTGGCTGAACACCGACGACAACATGCCCAAAGGCCAGAACCGGAATGCGGAAAGCCTTACCGTCAAACATGGGATCTTTTTCAGTAGTGCCCCATCGATCAATGACTGCGGATCGCACATCATCCGGCAATGATGCAAAGGCGTGCGCATAAACATCATGGGCTAGCGTTATATGGGATTCGCGCCCTTTCCATCCGGCGTTTGTTGGGCCTTTGCGAAGCGCAGCAATCAAATCGGCACTTGAGTTCGGTAAATTCGTGATTGTGTATCCAGCCACCTGCAAATCACGCAGCGTCTGAAACGCACTTTCTGGCGTATCAAGCCCAACCCCATTGGCAATCCGCCCGTCCTTATTCGGATAATTAGCAAGGATGAAAGCGATCTTTTTATCAGCCGGCTGTTTTTTGCGTAATGTACACCATTTTGCAGCTAAGCTTGCCACAAAACGGGCACGCTCTGGCACCAGCACATAATGCGTTGTCATGGCATGTGTAACAGCATCTTTGCTTAGTGGCTTTTTAAAGGCGATGGCGCGCGATAAAATTCGGCCATCCAATTCAGGCAAAGCCACATTCATCGCCAAATCACGCGCGGTTAGACCTGCCGAATTATCCTGCCAATCAGACGCACGGTTTGACGCCAGAACCACCTGAAAGACCGGCGCATCAACGGTGCCAAACGGCCCTGCCGAGCGCATATTCTGCTTGGCTGGTTGCATATTATCCACTGCCGACGGGTCAGAGACAGCAAAAGAGGTCATGTTTAAAATAACATCCGCTTTCGCCGTATGAAGACATTCAGCAACGATACTCGCTGATTGGGCTTCTTTAAGGCTAGACGCATAAATAGCTAGTGGGTTCATACCTGCGGCAATACAGGCCTCTATCAACCCGTCAATGGGCGCCAAATCACCAGCTTGCACAAGCGCCCGATAAAACACCAATGCCGCCACCGGCCTTGTTTGATCCCCCCATTGTGAACGAATGGTATCAAAGTCCGGCAGGTCACAATCCGGCCAATAAAGTCCTGCCCGGAGAAGTGGCCTGGCTGGCGGCGCATTCTGAGTATCATTGGCAATATCATAAAGACGCAGGAAAAAACTTTCGGCGTTCATCAAACCACCACCGTCAAGATAAGCGGCAAGGTCAGCGCATATTGCGGTATCAACCGAGGATAAATAGTCAAGTTCGGCATCCGGCTTGCCATCGCCCGAAATAAAGATAACCTTAATATCAGTATTTTGCGCTAGCTGACGCAGTTGCTGGGTACCATATGACCAGTAAGACGCCCCACCAAGCAAACGTACAACAATAATACGCGCTTTAGCCGCTGTTTTTTCGATATATAAATCAACCGAATAGGGATGTGTCAGACTCAGGTAATTCGCAATGCGAATATCACCAATAGCTGCATTTTTTAATTTTAATGACGCGGCCGCATTAGCCAGCAAGCTGACCTCGGTATCGGCCGAAGATAAAATGACAATATCACCTGGGGGCTGGGCTAGATCGACTGCCTCTTCAGAGTCATATAAGGCACCACTTTCATCAATTTTAAGAAGATGCATCAGCCAAACTACCGCCAAGCTGGCTTGCGATTGCCGCCCCGTCAAGCCCAGCCAGACCAATCACAACAAGCTGACCAACTCTAGCCTCGGTATCGCGTGCATAATAGCTATCCACACGCTTGCCAACAGCCTGTACAACCAGAGGAAGTGCTTTACCGGCTTCCTGTAAACGACCCTTGGCACGCAGAATACCATGCTGACCAGCCAGTTCGGCCAGCTGGGCAGTAAATGTTGCCGCGCTATCAACCGACCCCATCGAAATGATAAAAGAGGCAAATTCATCATGGCCATGTTCATGTTCGTGATGATGATCTGGATCATCATCATGATGGTGATGGTGGTGATGTGCATGTTCGGCGCGCGCATGCGCCTGATCTTCCATATCCAGCCCTAAAATCGCATCCATAGGGGCAACGCCGCCAGCAACCGAAATAATGGGCGTTGGTTCGTCAAGATGGCGTTCAACCATGGTCCGTGCTTTTGCCGCCCCGTCATCATCCAACATGTCGGCTTTTGATATGACAATCAGATTGGCTGCGGATATCTGGTCTTCAAATAACTCATCAATCGGGCTTTCGTGATCAAGTTCCGCATCCGCCGCACGTTGCGCTTCGAGTGCCTCAAGATCATGGGCAATCCCCCCCATGGCCAGCGCTGGCCCATCAACCAATGTAACAACCCCATCAAGCATCACCCGCGATTTGATGTCTGGCCAGCCAAAGGCCTGAACCAGCGGTTGCGGCAAAGCCAGACCCGATGTTTCGATCACGATATGATCGGGGGGCGGATCCTGTGCCAGCAATGTCTGAATACTGGGCAGAAAATCATCAGCAACCGTGCAACAGATACAGCCATTCGCCAGCTCGATGATATCTTCAGCACGGCATGAATCAGCACCACATTCCTGCAGCATGTCGCCATCCATTCCAATATCCCCGAATTCATTGACGATCAGTGCCAGCCTTTTGCCATTAGCCTGCATGATTATATTGCGGATCAGGGTTGTCTTTCCCGAACCAAGAAAGCCGGTAATAACAGTTGCTGGAATACGGGCTTGTGACATGAAAACCTTCTTTGACTGATTGCTAGAGATAACCAACTATAAAAGGCAGAACTGCGTTCTGCCTTTTAACGCATTACGTTAGTATATTACATTGCCGGAAAAACCAGCCCTTCGACTAGTTCGACCATATAGGCAACGCCTACACCAGCCATTAATGCACCTGCCAAACGTGGCTGAAGTGATGCGGCTGAGGTCGCTTTCCACATATTGACAGCAACATAACCTGCCAACAGGGCAATCGCCATCTGCACAAGGCCAAAGCCAGCAAGATAAGCAATGATCGGGGTCGCTTCGGCACCAACAACTGCGGCACCATATGCCCAGCCATGAAACAGACCAATGACCGTCGCACCTGCTGTCATTGGAACGATTGATGTAAGCTTGCCGCGCATGGCAATGACACCCGCAACAATGACGGATGCTGTAATCACAAGCTCGGCAAATGGAAGTGCAATTGCTGAGATGGTCATCATAGTTCCGGCCATAGTACCCAGCACGAAGCCAGCAGGCATGATGGCACGCTGTTTATGAAAGGCTGCGATAAGTCCAATCGCCACGACGAAAGCAAAATGGTCAAATCCAATGACCGGATGCCCTACACCTGATAAAAAACCATGAAGCAACGTTTGTGGCACTTCACCACCAAGCGGGTGATGCGCAAAAGCATTCGTTAGGGTTATAGATGAAAACGCGACTGCTAAAGCAAGAATTCTATGCATTTAGGTACTCCCAAAATTAAGCCCTCAGGCTGTTGCGGGGTACATTGATGACGGCGTTCAAAAATTGGACGACATCTTCACGGCACTCCCCGACCGTTTGAATCCGTATTTCAAGGCAGGTCTCCTGGCTTATGGCCATTTGTTCTCCGGCCTTCCCAGTGCTTTCAAGGGTTAACCTTGGCAGACACCAGTGGCATTTCGAAGAACGACCAGTTCACAGTCGCGGGGACGGCTATGGAGTCGGATGGCTTGTTTCATCCTTAACCATATTCCCTCTTTAAGGCATGATGCTTGGCATCAAAGCCACCTCTAATACTGATTAAAGTGTTCTCACAATACGATGATAGAAGTCAACCAATTGCGTCATCGTTTAGCCTAACTTCGCCAGATTTGAATTGAATTATGCAACCTATCCATTTCAGTGCTGTCGCGCAGCAACCCAAAACGCATCAAGTCCGGCCATTCACGGTATATGCGCGTCCAGATTCCTGTCTTTGCCAGATGCTCATGCAATGACAGCGCATCGGCATCACGGATCGTTTGAAACAGAAATGTACCGCCGATAATGCTTAGATTCGCATTGGTCAGAATTTTGGCCAGTTCAGCGGCCTGTTGTTCCAAAACATCTTTGTGATTTTTGATCCAGTCATCATCCTGTAATGCTAAGGTTCCTGCCATTAAAGCCACATTATTCACGGCCCATGGACCCAGCATGCCACGCATAGCATCGCTGTAGGTTGGTGATGTCATGGCAAAACCCAGCCGCACGCCTGCCAAACCAAAAAACTTTCCAAATGACCGTAAGTGAATGACGCAGGAATAGTCCGATAAATCAGCAAAAAGTTCTGCCCCTTCAGCATTATCCAAAAAGGCACCATCAATAATCAGCAGACCGCCCTTGCGTTCAATTTTCGACGCCAAAGCATTCAAATCTGTATATCTGTCACCTGTGGGGTTATTTGGAAAAACAACGACCGCGTGATCAGCTTCATCCGGCATCACATCACCATCAACAATATTATGACCGGCGTCTGCCCAGCAATGGGCATGCTCATTGTAAGTGGGCTGACGAATCCAGACAGTTCCGACGTTCACAAGCCGCGGAATAATTTGCAAGAATGCCTGTGTGCCAGCCCCTGCCATAACAGTTAGCCGATCAGGTACCTTGTAGGCATGGCGCGCGGCCTGAACGCAGGCCGTGAGCGAGGCTGCAGTTGGTAATGCTTGCAATGCGTCAACGGTAATCGGCGATAAGGGATAGATAAACGGGCTTATACCTGTTGAAAGATCAAGCATATCATCCGGTGCAAAGCCATATCGGGCTGCGGCAACGTCAATATTTCCACCATGCTCACGCATATGAAGCCTTTATACCCCCATCGAAGGTGATGTCACCAATCTCATCGCCTTCCCAATTTCGAAGAACAGGTCTGAAAAAGGCATCAAGCGAGGCTGGAATATCATACCCAATCGCATGTAAAACTGCGCCAAGCGCGACTTCGGTAGCGCGTGTTTGCCCATCACGACATTTTATCATCACCCCCAAACCCAGTTCATGAAGGGCTGCGGCATATACGCCCTCGGCACCAGTCTTTCCGGTGATGCGGGTACCAAAGGCGGCAGCAAGTGCGCTACATAGACGCCTGTCCCCCGCCAGCAAGAGTGGTGCGGATGCAATGCCGCGGATAATGCGCATGCAAGCCTCAGCCCTGTGCGTTGGCAATTGATCATGATCGGCAAACAAAGCAAAAGCCCGGGCCCAATTGCCCAATGGGGCACTGACCGCTGGCGCGCCGCACCCGTCAAATCCATGTGCATAACTCAATATATCAACGCCTGTCATGGCATCCAAAACACCAATAATCGATTGTTGAACCGGATGTGTTATGTCCGCATAGCCGTCGTAGGTCACACCCATCAGCTTTGCTAGTATCAGCATCCCACTATGTTTGCCGCTACAGTTGTTATGAATGCGTTCAAGCGCTTTTAGATTTTGCACCTGTTCAACCATAGCATTACGTTCAATCGACCAATGCGCACCACAGACAAGACAGCTTGGTGCCAGATCAAATTTTTGAAGCAATTGCGAGACCGCCGCACTATGTATTGGCTGACCATTATGGCTGGCGCAGATGATCGACCAGTCCGTATCATCAATAGCTGGAACCATCTGGCCTAGCGCATATTTTTCGGCCAAAGCTATCGCTTGAAGCGGCTTCATTGCCGAGCGTGGGAAAATAGGTCGTTCGACATCACCCAGGCCGACAATCACCTTGCCATCGGCGTCGCACACGGCAATGTCAACCGCATGATAACTCTCTAATGAGTGATTACGATTTACCTTTACAATGAGCGGCTCATCGCTGTGTAGAGGCAAACTCTGACGAGGTGTAATAATCTGGGTCATTGGGCACCTATATCATGATCATGTGTCAGCCTAAACATCATTTATGATTTGTGCTTCATGTAAAACGCTATCTAGTCGCGTCAATAAAAGGTCTGCATCTTTGTGATCAATTGTCAAAGGGGGACGAATTTTCAGCACATTATCCCATGGCCCATCTGTGCCGATAAGAATACGATGCGCGCGTAGCCGGTTTGAAACATATCCTGCCAGATGCGTTGCTGGTGTCTTGATAGCAGGATCAGTAACCAGCTCTATACCAGTAAACAACCCCATGCCACGAACATCGCCTACAATCTGATATTTATCCTGTAATATGCGATAACCATCTAGCAAGTGATGCCCAATTGTCTCGGCATTTTTCTGCAAATCTTCGTCATCGATAATGTCCAGCACCTCTGCCCCTATCAGACAAGCCAGCGTAGTGCCACCGAATGTCGAGAAAAACTCCATTCCGTTAACGAATGAGTCAGCGATAGCTTTGGTGGTTGCAACAACACCAATAGGGTGACCATTACCAATAGGTTTTCCAAGCACAACCATGTCAGGGCTGGCATCTTGCTGTTCAAACCCCCAATAGACACTGCCGAGCCGCCCTAACCCGGTTTGCACTTCATCAGCAATACAGACACCTCCTGCCTTGCGCACGCGTGCATACACCTCTTTCAAATAGCCTTCTGGCGGGATGATCTGTCCCCCAACACTGGGAAAACTCTCGGCGATAAATCCTGCAAGACCTGCGCCCTTTTTATCAATCGCCGCTATAGAATCATCAACGCTGGCCGCATATTTGGCACCTGCGCACGGATCATCATATCCGAACTTGCCACGATAGGGGTCAGCCACCTCGACCACTTCAACCCAGTCAGGTGCCCCCTCGCCCCCCGGCCCATTAAATTTATAAGGACTTATATCAATCGTTCCGGTGGTATGACCATGATAGCCATGATCCTGAACGATCATATGTTTCTGGCCTGTATGCGCACGCGCAAGCCGGAGTGCCAATTCATTAGCTTCTGACCCCGATGTCAGGAAATAGAAATGATCGAGATGATCTGGCAAGCGTGCCCGCAAGCTATCAGCAAATTTAATCTGTGCCGGATGCAGATAACGCGTATTCGTATTTATCATTTGCAACTGGCGCGCGGCAATCGCCTGTAAACGTGGGTGCGCATGCCCCACATGCGGTACATTGTTATAGGCATCAAGATAAGTGCGGCCATATTGGTCATAAAGATAATTGCGCCAGCCGCGTAACAACATGACTGGTGCTTTATATGATAATTTCAGATTGGCGCCAAAGCGCTCGCCTCGTGCTACCTGCGCATTATCGGTGCTGGCAATATCATAAAGCATACGCGCTTCATCCAGCCCCAGCAAAGCCGCCGGATTGGGATATAAGGCAGCGTAAAATGCTACATCATCCGGATCAGCAACACCAGGCCAGTCATCACCATGCAATATCAGACTTATACCAAGCTGAAAATGAAGATGCGGTTGCCAGCCACCATTAACCGCAACTGATCCAAGGGTGGCAAATTTTGTGCCTTTGTTTATAGTTTGACCGGGAGTTAGCGTGGCTATTGAATGTGGATCAAGATGGCCATAAAGGGTGTAAAAATCGTCACCATGTGCGGTCTTGTGAGCAAGTACAACGACGCCGCCATAATCAAGACGTTGCGCGCGATCAACCGCACTCACAACAATCGCATCATAAGGGGCAAATACAGCCTGATCATCCGGCGCAAACACGTCTATGCCCAGATGCATGGTTCGCCGCCCGTCAACGGAATGCGCTGCGGTTAGAAACGCCGCCTCGGTGTAAACCAATCTGGGCTCAAGGTAATGGCCGACTAGCGCCTTGGGCGCATCATCATCTGGCATTTCTATAAGTCGGGTAGCTTCTGCGCTGGTCAGATTAGTGGGATTCTGAGGTATAACCGTATCACCTACAGCGCATGAACAAAGTGGCATATTGGCAAGATCAAACCCAAATACAGGTGCAAAATCAGCTTTATTGCTGTTGATCCATTCTAGGGTTTGCTTGGAAAACGGCGTAATATCCAACCCGCATGCTAGCCGCAAACGCGCTGTCACTTCGTCATTTTCGATATGCTGGAATTTATGCAAGAAAGAACGGATCGGTGCCTGTGATACCATTACATAAGGATCATCAGGGCGCTCTTTAGCCATCACGCCAGCATTCACCATGCTTACGGCAAACCGTGTCAACACCAAAGGATAGATCAGCGCTATATCATCAGATGTCAACGGATAAGCCCGGTGGTAGCCAGCAACAACTGCGGATAATTTTTCAAGTGGGCGCGGATCATCAAGAATAATATAAGCTGCTAGAATGGCTAAATCGCAAACCGCAGGTGCCATGATCATATCACCAAAATCAACGATACCTGTTAATGTCGGGGTTGGTATCATTCCAGCAGAATCCATACCGGGCGTTACCAGCAGGTTATAATCATTGGGATCATTGTGGATCGCTGTTTTTGGTCGCTTTGCCAGCGCGGCGCTGATATACGCGCGGTAATCATCAATAATCGTACCAACGATCTGACGGTCATCTGGATCACCCAGCACCGACATATGGTCATAGATCCAGTCAGCACGGGTTAAATCCCACTTCATTTCGCGGGATAATTCAGCATGCGAAAAATCTGCAAGTGCAGCCGTCACCCGACCACACTTATAGCCAATATCATCAAGCAATAGACTATTATGCGGGCGAATGTCGGCAAGTGGTTGGCCTTGCAAACTCGTCATCATCCAGATCAAGCGCGCAATTCCATTAGTATCAACCGCCTTGTGATAGGATCGTCCATCACTTGTCGATATGATTCGAGGCACAGGCACATCAGGGATAATCTTGGCGATATGAGTCAACGCCGCAATCTGCATATCAATATGCGCTAATGAACAATCGGGGGGTGCGATTTTGGCAACAGCGATAATCTTACCCTGATCATAAATACCAATATTGGTGTCATATTCGCCATTTAATCCTAGCACTTCACCCGACATGCCAAACTCAGATGCGAATATTTGTTTCCAATGGGCTGTATCAGATGGTGATAATATGGGTGTTTTGGCAGACATCAAAGTTCACTCACTTCAAAAAAAGGGATATGCCAACAGGTATTTTGACAGCAGAACACATACATCATACAACAGGATTATCGACCTGCCGATCATTTCGCACCAATTTACAGTGGAAATATGTCATGCGCCATTATTTCATCACCGGAGTCAGCTCAGGCATAGGGGCTGCGTTAGTATCCGCCTTGAGCCCACACGCAAAAATCACAGGCGTTGCACGGCGTCGGGATCGGCTTGACGCGCTGGCAAAAGAAAATGACAATTTTCATCCTATCGCCGCCGATGTTACCGACCCAAAAGCGATGCAGTCCGCGGTCAATGATGCGATAAAGACCTCTGGTTCGATTGATGTGGCGATCCTCAATGCTGGTATCTATACCCCGCAAGATGGAAGCAAAATAGAGCCAGCCGTTTTTCAACAGCATATGGATGTAAATTATATGGGCGTTATTAATGCGCTAGCGCCAATAGTTGCTGATATGACTGACAAAAAACAAGGGCATATAGCCATTACGTCATCAGTTGCTGGATGGCGAGGTCTTCCTAAATCAGCCGCTTATGGCCCCACGAAAGCCGCACTTATTTCCCTAGCTGAGTCGCTTTATTTTGACCTCTTTCCCAAGGGTATAAAGCTGCAAGTCATCTGCCCCGGTTTTGTTGAAAGCGAAGCCACAGCCATCAATGATTTTGAGATGCCTGATTTGCTAACAAGCAAACAAGCAGCAACGCATATTCTCAACGGGCTGGAGGGTGACGATTTCATCGTTGATTTTCCAAAATCATTTACCCGCAAAATGAAATTTCTGAAATATCTGCCTGACCGGCTATTTTTCAAATTTGTTGCGCGGCAAACCGGATACAAAAAACAGTCATGAAAGCCAAACAGCGCACTGATATCATTCAAGCCTATGTCGCCGCCTTTACCAATCTTCGCAGTGACAATATCGACACGCTTTTATCGCTGGTTGATAATGATGTCCGCTTTAGCGATCCATTCAATGATGTTCAGTCTAAAGACAGTTTTTGCGCCATCTTTGAACATATGTTCAAAACCTGTGATAAGCCGCGTTTTTCCGTAACAGATATCGCTTATTCGGATCAGCTGGCATATCTACGCTGGGAGATGACCGCCAGGCTGAAAAGCTGGCCTAAATCAGACCTGTTCCTATCAGGTATGAGCGAAATTCATATCGGCGAGGATGGATTAATAACCGCGCATGTCGATCATTGGGACAGTGCCAGTCAACTTCTGGCAAAGTTACCTGTGATTAAAACCCTGATGCGTCCAATATTGCGGCTTTTCAGGATACCGGTCTGAAAGTGATTAACACTTCACCAAGCAGAATGCCCCATTTCGAGACTTTTGCGCGATTGACCATAACCGACCCATCCTGTAACGCCATGACATCGTCAAACAGAACCGTGACTTTGCGGCCAAACATCGGCAGATTGAATTTGTAGTGCCAGCTCAAAACATTATCAGTCAACCGACCCGTCGCATGCCCCAGAACATCAGCACATTCACCGCGATAAAGGCCGTCACCACATGCGGTCACTATCCATTGGCGGGTTTCTAACGCACCATCATCATAGACAAAATATTCATCAAGAATAAAGCCATCATCCGTGCGGCGGCCGTCAATAGTGACGCGAAACTGTCGTTGAACAGTACCAAAACGATCAATGAACATGCCAAAAGCAGCTAACTGCCTGTCAAAATAGTCTTCGGGCAAAAATGTAGGTATATCGATACTCATACCTGATCCTGTATTTTCATTTATGTGTTTTAGTCATTAGCGATGCATCAACAACATCTGTTTCACATCAATCATGCCCGCGCGGAATCCGCCCTCACAATAGGCCAGATAAAGTTCCCACATACGCTTGAAACGCTCGTCGAATTTATCCTCAGCCATGGCTGGCCAGGCCAGATTGAACCGTTCGCGCCATTCTGCCAAAGTGCGGGCATAATGCTGGGCATAGCCATTTTCTTCAACCAGCTGCAAACCCGCGTCATTCAATGGTTTATCAAGCATTGGTAATGAGGGTAGCATGCCACCAGGGAAGATATAGCGTTGGATAAAATCAGGCTGGCTTTTGTAAGCATGAAAAGATTTATGGTCGATGGTGATGGACTGAATTGCCGCTCGCCCGCCTTTTTTCAACAATTTCGAAACCGCATCAAAATAGGTAGGCCAGTACGCCTCGCCAACAGCTTCAAACATTTCAATCGAAACAATTTTATCAAATTTTCCCGTGAGATCACGGTAATCAACAAGTTGAAAATCTGCTTTACCACCCAGACCTGCCGCATCAATACTTTGCGTAGCAAATTCAAATTGCTCTTTTGAGATTGTTATGCCTGTAACGCGTGCCCCAACCGTTGAGATGACATATTTGGCGAAACCACCCCAGCCACAGCCAATCTCCAGAACATGATCGTCAGGTTGAATGTCGGCCATTTCGACAAGTTTTTGATATTTATTGATCTGCGCCTTCGTCAGATCATCAGCATCATCTTCAAAAACCGCAGATGAATAAGTCATCGTGGGATCAAGCCAATGTGCATAAAAATCATTACCTAGATCATAATGATGTGAAATATTTTTAGCCGAGCCACTTTTACTATTTCTGCGCCCAAGATGAAATGCCCGTAGAGCCCATTTCCTGATGAAATTTGGTTTTAATTGCACATCCATGTCTTCATCATGATACACGGCAAGTTCAATCAATGCTGGCAATGCGGTACTGCTCGCATCGCCATCCATGATAGCTTCGCAAAACCCCATCTTCCCATCGCGCATAATGCGCGATAAAGCAACGCGCGTGTGCAGACGAAGATCAGCATCAGGGCCAGCCTTTGCAGATTTGAAATTATGTATTTGACCATCCGGTAGCGTCAATTTCAGACTTCCACATTCGATTCGACCGAGAATGGCAAGAAACAGTTGAACCTGTTTTTTGTACATGAATTCGGAAAACATAAATTAAAACTCCTTAACTTTTTCCGATATCTTTGGCTGGTGACCATTTGCCTGGGGGATCAGGTCTTGAGAAGAAAGGTACTTTTTTTAACCATAGTTTAAAGGCTTCAACATGTATCGATAGAAGCGGGCGAAGCGGCCATTGTCCAGTCGAAAACAGCCCGCTGAGTATTGTTTTATTGGATAAGTCACACATTTCACCACGAAGGGTAGCTGTCAGGGCAACTTTATCATCTTGCATGTAACGCATCAGTAGCCGCATTCGATCACCAAGGACGCGTATTTTGAGCCTATAATGTCCACTATTAGCAAAAAAGGGCGAAACATGCAGGCGTTTTTCCGCCACCATTATTGTGCGACTGCTAGTCACCTTACCAATATAGGAATGTATATCACCAAAAGTGTTCCGCACTTCATAAATATGGACACGCTCGGCACCTGACTTATCGCATAGGACATAGACTGACACCGGATTGAATACAAGGCCAAATATGCGAGGGAATGTAAGCAAATAAACAGATTTCATGTCTTCGCCAGGGCAAAGTTCGATGGCTCTGGCACGCGCATATTCTGACAACTTCACCAATGATTCCTTGGACTTGAAATTAACACCATGATCCCGCTGGTGAAATGATAATAGATTAAATTTATCAACGCTGAACAAAGCTGACATCCGGTTAATTCGTTCGAGTTGATCAAGGTCAAGCCATAGAGATAACCCTTTACGGCTCAAGAAATGGGATGTTTTGCCGTGCCGTGTATGGTCAATTTGCGAAATGACAAGACGGCAGGCTGACATCAAGCACCAACCTGAGACGCCATGTCGGCGGGGACAGTAAAAGGGGCAACATCACTATCCCATGGGATTGACGCACCTAGCGTTTTGGCGATGGCCACTGCTGATTTCAATCCGTCTTCATGAAATCCATATCCAGTCCAGGCACCAGCAAAAAACAGATTATTTATGCCCTGAATACCCGCCAGCGCTGGTTGCGCCTTAATCGCAGCATGATCAAACACCGGATGATGATAGATAAATTCCCCATGAACAAGGTCAGGATCCGGCTCAATATGCGGGTTTAGTGTCTCATATAGGGGGTATTTCATATCGATCGATTGCAAACGGTTCATCCAATAAGTCAAACATAGATTATCCGGACTTTCTGTTCCAGACCCGTCTTTGGACACAATATAGTTCCAAGCAGCCCAGACCGCTTTACGGCGCGGCATCAGACGCGCATCTGAGTGAAGCACTGCACGATTAGGCTGAAACTGAAAGGCGGATAAAATATCACGCTCATCGGCAGTCGGATCAGCAATCAAAGCAAGCGACTCATCAGCATGTGCTGCCATAATGACCTTGTCGAACCAGAGATCACCTTGCCCCTTTATCGAGAGCATAACTCCGCCATTAGCGCGCCGAAGTGATGTTATGTTGACATCACAATGCACCTTGTCGCCCAGTACTTTGCGTATTCTGGTGACATATTCACGAGACCCTCCTAGCACTGTACGCCATTGAGGGCGATCAACAAAATTAAGCAACTTATGGTTTTCCATAAACCGCATGAACGCACGAACAGGAAAGGCATTCATCATATTTGACGTACATGACCAGATCGCCGCCCCCATCGGCAACAAATGATCCGTTACAAAAGCCTCACCGTAATTCTGACGTTCGATAAAGGCACCTAGCGTTTCATCTTCAGGCCCACTATAGGCATCGCGTGGCGCCGTGCGATAAAAGCGCACGAGGTCAGTCAGCATTGACCAATAGCGTGGGCGCAACAGATTAGAAGGCTGTGCCAGCAACCCTTTGATTGAGCCTTCATATTCAGATTGACCATTTGCGAGCGAAACAGCAAACGACATATCCGTATTTTGCGTGGGCACGTCAAGAACAGAAAAAAGATTGATAAGATTAGGATAATTCAACGGATTATAAACGATAAAACCCGTATCAACGGGAACCTTTACACCATTAAAATCAGCATCAACGGTATGACTGTGACCGCCTAGACGCGTTGCCTTTTCAAAGACGTGAACATCGGCATGATCCTTTAGAAGATATGCTGAGCCTAACCCAGAAATACCTGACCCAACAACGGCAATCCGCATTCAAAAAACCTCGTTTCATATCTGATATGGCGCCTAAAATCTGACCTTATCAGGTGGTTACTTAACTGATTATTAACATATATACATAAACATGATATCTAATTCTATCAATGTGACAGCGTTATAGTTGCAATACTTTACACGGCGCGCATTAATATATTGGTTTTGTAAGGGCTTTTGTAAATCAATGATCAGATCTATCGGTATTTCCCGTCAAAATTGTGAAGTTCAAGCGATTGATATATGGCGAGACGGGCTTTCGGCAACGATTCTGACATGGGGCGCAGTGGTTCAGGATTTACGCCTATTGGGCCATGACGCGCCTTTGGTGTTGGGGTTTCGCAAGTTCAAACATTATCCTCGTTATTCGCCGTATTATGGAGCCATAGCTGGACGCGTTGCCAATCGCATTGCTAACGGACATGGAAAAATTGGTGATCTGAGCTTTCACAGCGATACCAATTTTCTGGGCAAGCATAGTCTTCATGGCGGCAAAGATGGCTTTGGCACCCGTGACTGGGACATTCGCGATCATGGACATGATTTTGTTGAACTGGGCTTGCGTGATCCCGACGGCATGATGGGCTTTCCTGGCGCACTTGACGTCACCTGCCGTTATGAAATTCAGCCTGGCAATGAGCTGGTCGTAACGCTTGATGCAAAAACCGACGCGCCCACCTTTTGTAATCTGGCACATCATAGTTATTTCTGTCTTGATGATACCGGAGACATTCGCGGGCATGAATTACAAATTCATGCTGACGCCTATTTACCTTGTGACGCGGAATTTATTCCGACAGGTGAAATACGTGATGTCACCGACACCAGTTATGATTTTCGCACGGTACGACTGATTGGCGCTTGTGATCCTTGCGCCTATGATGTCAATTACTGCCTTGGCACCAGCAAGGTGCCGATCCGACCCGTAGCCACTGTGAAAAGCCCGCATTCGGGTATTATGATGCAGGTGGCTAGCACTGAGCCCGGACTTCAGCTATACACTGGACATAAGCTCGGCCCGCCGGTTCCCGGATTGAACGGTCGGCTGAATGGCCCCTATTCGGGGCTTTGTCTTGAACCGCAATTATGGCCGGATGCGCCAAACCACCCCCATTTTCCGTCAATTTCACTTTATCCCGATACTCATTATCACCAGAAAAGTAGTTTCACTTTCGCTGTTACTTAAGAGAGGAATAACAATGCGCTATAAAAAGCTTGGATCGTCTGATTTGAATGTCAGCATGATTTGCCTTGGATCAATGACTTGGGGCACTCAAAATACGGTTGCCGAAGGCGCAGCACAAATTGACATGGCACTCGACCATGGGGTCAATATTATTGATACCGCAGAAATGTATCCAACGACGCCGCTATCCAAGGAAACTCAGGGCGACACAGAGCGCGTTATTGGTGCATGGGTAAAGGCAAGCGGCAGACGCAAGGATGTGATGCTGGCAACTAAAGTTGCTGGCCAAGGTTATGCTAATGTGCGTGATGGTGCCGCTATTTCGCCCAAAACAATAAAACTTGCTGTTGAGGCGTCGCTGACATCAATGGCAACCGACTATATTGATTTATACCAGCTTCATTGGCCAAATCGCGGATCATATATGTTCCGTCAGAACTGGACATATGACCCCACGCATCAGAATAAAGAAGAAACGCTTGCGCATATGTATGAGGTTTTGCTGACCTTACAGGAACTCAAAAACGAGGGTAAAGTCCGTGAATTCGGATTGTCGAACGAAAGTGCATGGGGCACCAGCCAATGGGTTCGTATGGCCGAACAGCACGACCTGCCCCGTATGGTAGCCATCCAGAACGAATATAGTCTGCTATGCCGGCTGTTTGATACAGACCTGTCTGAAACAGTTCATAATGAAGATATTGGTTTGCTGGCATTTTCGCCTTTGGCCGCGGGGCTTCTTTCGGGCAAATATGCGCCCGATGTAACGCCAGCTGGTTCACGCCGATCACTTAATGAAAGTCTGGGGGGGCGTATCAATGAACATTTATGGCCTGCGATTGATAGCTATCGTGACATAGCTAACCGCCATGGGCTTGACCTCTGCCAGATGGCAATTGCCTGGACTTTGACACGTCCTTTCATGGCCTCATCGATTATTGGTGCTACCAGCATGAACCAGTTAGACACCATTCTAGGCGCTGCCGATCTGGCGCTGTCTGATGAGGTCATGGCTGAAATTCAGGCTACTTTCCGCACACATCCAATGCCCTATTAAGCCAATAGCTTGTCAAGATTGCAAAACCATGCCCTTTAGCCTCGATAAACAACTTGAAGCCGATAGCCTGTTTGTCACAAGTTATGATGACATTCAGATAAGGGTCATGAATGATGCGCGTTATGTCTGGGTTTTGTTGGTGCCGGAAATTGCCGATATGACGGAATTACATGATCTATCACCAGATAAACAACAAATTTTGTTGCAGCTGGCGGCATCAATAGGCGCAGGGATAAAAACCACGCCAATGCCAAACTTGCCAGCGATCACCAAAATCAATACGGCACTTATCGGTAATATTGTCAGCCAGCTTCATCTGCATATTGTTGGGCGGCATCCAGATGACGCGGCATGGCCAGCACCCGTATGGGGCATGGGTAGCGCTATCAAGCTTGACGAAAATGCCACCAATCACCGGCGGCAACTAATTCATAAAATCATGGATGCGTTTCAGGAAAATTGATGAATTATATATATAAAATATGCCCTGCTGATATCTGGGCCAAGGCCGAAGAAAATGGTGTGTTTTCTGGCGCTGGCATTGATTTAACAGATGGGTTTATTCATTTCTCGACGCAAGCACAAACTGCCGAAACTCTGCGGCTTCACTTTGCTGGTATTGCTGGTTTGAGGCTTATTCAGATCGATGCTGATGCGATTGATATTATTTGGGAAGAATCAAGAGGTGGTCAGCTTTTTCCACATCTCTATGAAACGTTACCCCTAACCAAGGTTGTTGCTGTTTTCGATCTGCCATTAGATGATGATGGGGTGCATATTCTTCCCGACATGCTTGGTGCCTAAGCTGGTATAGTGGCCACCGCAGACGATAGAGATTTGATATCTTCAACAACAGCATGAATATAACGATCTGGCCGCATAATCACAGCCAAAGCCCCCAGATCATCAAGCATCTTTGACAGCGCTGGCTCATGCGCGTCACTAACCACACATATATCATCGCGCAAAAGTGCCGGTGCATGGACATCCCTGCTGACAATACCCCATCGCAAACCAATAAAGTCGTCTAACAAACGACCATCAGCCATGAGTGGTTGCGGCGCGCGATAGCCCCGCAATGGATTCGTTGCATCGCCAATACCCGCACCAAGCCGTGGCGCGATTGATTGCATTTTTGCATTGCCTGCGACCTGTCCGTCATCTGCTTGAGGTTGGGGTGAGGATAAGGCAGTGCGCAACCCATCAGCTGTTTCACAACTATTCAATAAATTGCCAAGATATGTTGCCATTTCGATATAAGCGCGCGCATGTGGTGCCCGTTCGCTATCATAGCTATCGAGTATCGAAAATGCACCGCCGCGTAATATATGCGCCAGCTTCCAAGCCAAATTGGCAACGTCACGAATGCCGATACACATGCCTTGCCCCATAAATGGCGGCGTCAGATGCGCGGCATCACCAGCAATCATCACGCGGCCGCGACGCCAATAGCGCGCCAGTTTTGACTGAAACGTATAAACAGCACGCCGCTCAATCGATATATCGTCAGCTGTCACACGCGGCGCCAGAAATGACCAGACAAATTCATCCGAACGGACATAATCGTCGGTTTCGTCATCTTTCAGGCTAACCTCCCACCGCCGCCAGTTTCCAGGTTGGCGCGCATAGGTGCTAGGGCGATCAGGATCGCATGTCTGAATGGTGAAATCACCAAGATCAGGACGCGGCCTTTTTAACAGCCCATCAAGCACTAACCAGCGTTCCTCAAACCCCAGATCATGCATTTCATCATCACGGTTAATGCGCGTTATATCATCGCTGGATACAATATCCTTTGACGCGCATATATAATGCCTGACGAGCGAACGTGCGCCATCACAACCAATTACAAATCGCGCCTTTGCCTGCGCTGTCGTACCGTCATCATCAAAAGTGATCAAAGCGTGATTTTCGGTCTGGCTGACCGATGTCAACGTCGCACACCAGCGCATATCAACAGAACTAAACCGCGTCATACCTTGATGTAGTATGGCTTCAATATCTGGCTGATGAAACCGATAGCTTGGATACCACCCATAAGGGCCAATCGATTGTGGCCTGGACCAATCAACCAGCATATTCTGTTCTTTATCAACAAAATGCATGCCTGCATTGATACGCACTTTATCATTTATCGCATCGGCAAGCCCGATAGCCTGAAACACACGCATGACTTCATCATCAAGATGCACCGCACGCGGCAAAGGATAAGCCGAAGCTGCACGTTCCAAAACCAGAACACGGAACCCGTAAAGCCCCAGAAAATTGGCAAGACTGGCGCCAGATGGCCCACATCCAACGATTGCCACATCATACATGCCTTTAATCACGCAAAGTTCCTTTAAGTTGGTCATATAACCAAGGACAGTCAGCTATTCCAGGTGCGCGCATGCCGTTGCGTGCTATTTTCAGACGCAATTCACGCATTTCTGTTCGGGGCGCTTCGGGTAGATGCAGACGTTCATGCCCCCAGAAGCTTGGACCGGCAAAGGTTTCTTGCGGCTCCCAGGTAGCTGGATCAATCACCCGTCCACCCCAGCCATTCTCTATAAAAAAATCTGATGGAGTGTGGGCATAAAACGACGTCATATAGTCATTCGTATGCCGACCAAGCGTATAGGCAATAGCGTTATCTTCAAGCTGAGCCAAATCATAACCTTGCCCCACATCGTCAAGATTTTCATATTCAATCATGAAATGATGAAACCCAGTCCGGCCAGTGCCAATCATTGCAAAGCTGTGATGCCGCCCGTTTACATGGAAGAAGAACAAAGGAATGGGTGACAAGGCATAGTCAGATACGTTGAATTCGAGAACATCACGGTAAAATGGCATTAGCGCATGTGCATCTTTAACATGAAGCACCGCATGCCCCATGCCATAGGCACCGGTTTTAAAACCTTCGATCGGACGACCCGAGACGAATGGATCCGTTGTGGTTTCCGGGGCGTGAAACAATTCGACACGATTCCCGTCAGGATCGTCAAAGTAAATCATATTATCGACAAAACGCTGATCACATAGGGCACGGGACGCTGGCAAGACAGGTATGTCTGCCGCATCAACTCTTGCCGCATAGCGTTCAAGGTCTGCAACAGATGCAACCTGCCAGCCCATGAAAGCAAGATCAGAACCAGGCTCGTTGGCAACAACAAATCTTTGACGCCAGTCATCCATACGGAAAGATAGGCTACCCGCACTCCGATCACAGGCGTGCATGCCTAGCCTGCGAGTTGCAAAACTGGACCATTCATCCAATTTGTCACTGCGCACACCAAGATACCCAAGCGCTATAATTGACATAAAAACTCCACCGAAAAGCCCTTTCTGGAATAGTAACCTATGCTTAGCTAAGAGCAAGACAGAACCACACAAACTATCTATATGTATCATGCGTCAGAACGCCACTTGACCATAACGTTACTTAAATTCATTTTATAAACATGATTACGAATTCATCATCACATAAGTCCGCAGAAGCTGAGCGTTTGACGATCTGGCCGCATAGATCATTATCGCCAAAGGGTTTTGGCATTGTAATGGCGGCAATTGGATCACTGGCCTTTATTATTGGTTTTGGGTTCTTTATGGCAGGTGCATGGCCTGTAATAGGGTTTCTGGGGCTGGAAATATTGATTGTGTGGGGTGCCTTCAAACTGAATTATCGCGCCGCACGCCGCCGTGAAACCCTGAAAACGGAGGCAGATGATCTGATCATCCAGCGAACCGACCCAAATGGCAAGATTGACATAGAAACGCTATCTACTGCCTGGTTACGCGTCCAGATAACCCCGTCGATTGCCCCAACGACTGCCCAGCGTTATCGCCAGCGTGTTATCCTGACAAGTCATGGTAAAAGCACCGAAATTGGGAGTTTTCTGCATCCAGCCGAGAAAAAGCATCTCGCCAATGAACTTACAAGCATGATTGGCAGGGCAAGAGAGCGTCAGCTTCACGGCGACTAGGCTTATCACCCGTATCAATCAGACATTCCGATTTTATTCTGTTATTTTCGGCGCCAGATGATATTTATGGTGCCCTGTACGGTACCGACTTGAGCCGCAAAACAGGAGATGTTTTTGGACTTTTGGACGCCTTTCAAACTGGCATTTGATTTGCTGCTTTCGTCAGACACTGAATTGATGGGTATTATTGACCTGTCTTTAAAGGTGAGTTTGACAGCGGTTTTCATTTCGCTTGTCATTGGCATGCCGCTTGGCGCCATTCTGGCCAGCAAGAAGTTTTTTGGCGCTCCCGTGCTGATTGTCATTTCAAATACCTTTTTGAGCATGCCGCCGGTGGTTGTCGGCTTGTTGATCTATATACTGATTTCGCGATCTGGCCCGCTTGGCTGGCTGGAAATTCTCTATACGCCTTATGCCATGATACTTGCGCAAAGCATTCTTGTCGTGCCTATGTCGATTGCCCTATCGCGGCAGATATTTGAAACGTTGAACAATGAATATAAGCCGCTTTTCACATCTCTTGGTGTCAATGCCTTTAGACGCATCATGGTGCTGGTTGTTGACGCACGTATCGCGCTTATTACCATTGGACTGGCCTGCTTTGGGCGTGCTATTTCCGAAGTAGGCGCGGTTATTATCGTTGGCGGGAATATTCGTCATTCAACGAGGGTCATGACCACAGCGATTGCGTTAGAAACGTCCAAAGGTGAACTAGCTATCGCCATGGCCCTGGGACTGGTTCTTCTTTCGATTGCATTACTGGTCAATATCGCCAGCCAGTTCTTGCGGCATTACTTCAAAAAGGCGGCACTTGATGTCTGATACCATCATCATAAAAGCCGAGGCGCTGTCAATCATTAAAGATGGGTCTGCGATCCTGAATGCGGTCACAACACATATTTTGCAAGGCAAAATTACCATGCTCTTAGGGCATAATGGCGCGGGCAAAAGTCTATTGCTCCAAGCTTTGCATGGTATCATCGTACCCGATAGCGGTGTCATCACGGCACCACCAGCACATACTCAGAAAATGGTCTTTCAAAAGCCCATATTGTTGCGGCGTAGCGCGTCTCGACATTTTGACTTTCTATGCCCCGACATTAGCCAAACTGAAAAAATGGCATGGTTTGAACGCGCTGGATTGATAGGTCAGATGGATACCCCTGCCCGCCAGCTATCTGGAGGCGAACAGCAAAAACTGGCATTTATCGGCGCGCTGGCAAGCAAACCAGACCTGTTGTTTCTGGATGAACCTTCGGCCAATCTTGATTTTGAAGCCAGCGCAAAAATCGAATCTTTAATCAGCGACGCGCATAAAAACGGTGTAACGATCATCATGACAACGCATAATATAGCCCAGGCACATAGACTGGCTGATCATGTGCTGTTCATTGAGCATGGCAAACTGATCGAAGATAGAAACGCAAAAGACTTCTTTGCAAACCCATTGCATGATGCAGCACAAGCCTATATTGCCCATCATCATGCCTGATTATCTGTTGCTTTTTGAAAGTCAATCCATGCACATATTTCGTCAATTGAAGCGTTTTATCATCGTGATAATGGTCATGGCATCTACAACCATATCCAGTCACACCTTTGCCGAAACACCCTTTATTATTCTGCAATCGACGACATCAGCACAAAATTCCGGACTTTATGATCATCTGTTACCGCATTTCAAAAAACAAAGCGGTATTGATGTACGTGTTGTTGCTGTTGGCACCGGTCAGGCATTGCGTAACGCCCAAAATTGTGACGGAGACCTTTTACTGGTTCACTCCAAACCTGACGAAGAAAATTTTGTACAAGCTGGATATGGCGCAACGCGGCGCAATGTCATGTATAATGATTTTGTCGTTGTTGGCCCACATGATGATCCAGCTAGCATCAGACAGGCAGATACCGTCGCCGAAGCTTTGCGAATGATCTACGCACAGCAAAGCAAATTTGCCACCCGCGGTGATAACAGTGGCACACATAAAGCTGAATTACGTTTATGGGAAAGTGCTGGGCTAAAACCTGATGCGCGTCATGACCAATGGTATCTGGATACAGGACTTGGCATGGGCGCGACACTCAATTTCGCTGTTCAGGCTGATAGCTATGCCATCAGCGATCGGGGCACATGGATCGCATTTGCCAATAAAGTGAACCACAGAATTCTGTTTGAAAGTGACCCGCCTTTGTTCAATCAATATGGCGTGGTGACAATCAATGCGGATCGATGCCCTTATGTAAAACAGGATCTGGCAGAAACATTTGCAAGCTGGCTTGTATCGCCAGCTGGTCAAAAGCATATCGGCGCCTATCGCCGAAATGGGGTGCAACTGTTTTTCCCGAATGCCAGCCGATAGCCAAACAATTGTGAACCGACGAGATCATCTAAGAGTGCCGTTCATAAGCGGACATAAATACCGCACCCGCAGCAATGAGACAAAATATCCCGGATAAAATCCACAATATATTATATGACCCCGTATTTGTGCGAATAATAGCGCCTGTAAATGCCATTGCACCCGCACCTATCTGATGAAAAGCATTGATCCACCCAAAAATGGCTGGACCATCTCTGCCAAAAATGCGGTTGCATAAAACAATTATTGGGGGAACAGTCGCTACATCGAGTACCCCAAAAAATACCCCAAAAATTATCAATCTAGGATCAAATCCAGATACAAGTATAAGGGGTAACCAAAGCAAGGTTCCTGCACGTCCAACAAAAATAAAAGCAAGAATGAGTCGTGAACTCATCCTATCCGAAAGCCACCCTGCCCCAATAGTTCCAACAATGTTAAAGACGCCAATCAGAAATAAAATTGAGGACGCCACAGTTACATCAATTCCACAATCAACAGCGGCAGGTGTAAAATGGCTCCACATAATTCCATTTGTTGTTGCACCGCAAATCAGGAACAACAATACCAACACCCAAAATGCAGGGCTTCGCATTGATAATAATAGAGTTTCTATAACCCTATAGAGACCATCCTCAAAGGGTCTGGTAACAGCGGCCGTTTCAGGTGATGGCTTGTCATGCACAAAGACGATAACAGCCAATATCGCCAAAAAACTCAATGTGGCACATCCAAAGAGTGGCGCACGCCATCCAAATATATCTGATAGTGTCGACCACAGTGGTAAAAGAGCGAACTGCCCAACCACCGCTGAGGCTGTCAGAACACCCGTTACAATACCTATTTTCTCTTTAAACCATCGACGCGCAACATATGCACCATATGCCATTGTCAGCAAACCGGTGCCAAAGCCAACGAGCAAACCCCAAGCAACATTGAAAAGACCAATATTAGGAATCAAACAGACAGCACTACCAACAATGAGCAAGCATAATGCCGTGATTGACACATGCCTAACACCATATCGTTCCATGAAAAAAATGCCAAATGGTGCTACAAGGCCATACATAATCATATTCACCGCAACACCAGTACTTATGCTGGTTGCATTCCAAGCATAGGCCAAGGACAATTTCGTTAATAACAGACCAGCAAGTGTTGTATATGATCCAGCGGCAATGACCGCCAGAGTCGTTGCAAACAATATTGCCCAATCATCTAGTTTAACGCGTACTGTTTTTATCAATGGGGTGAAACTGTTTTCAATTGATTAAATAACCTAGCATATTGCTAAATCATTTGTCCTTGCTAAGCCAATCACAATAAGGTGAACACCAATCAAGGGTCTGTAATCTAGCTAGAGGCAATATAAAATTTAAATTTGTCCAGATCACATCAGTATATTTTACATGAAATCCATAGCACCCGCCGTAAAACAGGCTTATTGAATAGATATGATAAAATTTAAATATCATGCGTGCCCCAGCTGAACCAAACGTTTGATTGAAACATATGACTCTATCTGATCCTGTTATTCTGACTGCCAGCCTGATTGCGGTTGCGTTTGTAGGCCTGTCCAAAGGCGGCCTTGGCGGAGCCTTTGGGCTTTTAGGGGTGCCTATAATGGCGTTATTCATCCCCCCTCTTCAAGCTGCGGCCTTGCTTTTGCCAATCTATCTGCTGATGGATGCGGTAAGTTTATGGTCTTGGCGCGGTCAATGGGACAAACGCATATTATGGCAGATGGTACCTGCCGGACTTGTAGGCATTACAATTGGCTGGCTTACAGCATCGATTGTTTCAGACGCGGCCGTGCGGCTTCTGGTTGGGCTTGTGGCTCTGGGCTTTGTTGTTTTGACGTTCATAAGAGCAAGATATAAAACAGCAGATAAAGCTAGAGCCGATAACCCGCTTTCAGCGCGTTTCTGGGGTTTGCTATCGGGTTTTACCAGCTTTGTTGCCCATGCTGGTGGCCCAACATTCCAGATCCATGTTATGCCCATGCGCTTAACGCCTAGTCTTTATACAGGCACCAGCGTGGTCTTTTTTGCCTTTATGAATGCCAGCAAAATTATTCCCTATTACGCATTAGGACAATTTGGTTTCTATAATGCCTCAGCACTGCTACCAATGTTGCCGGTGGCGGTCATTGCCACCCTAACCGGTGCCTTCATAGTCAAACGGATGGAAGCTAAAATATTCTACCCCTTCATGTACAGCATGGTCAGCATCGTATCGATTAAACTGATTTATGACGGTATGAGCGCATTATGATGTTGCACGTTGGTCAATATCACCAACTGATGCCTCAAGATTAGCTTCCTGTTTGATCGGATTTACCGCTGGGCTTGGGACAAATGTATCGAAAGCATAATCAGGGTCAGTCTTTTGTCGGTGCCAGGTTTCACGCATTTCCCGCCAGGCGCCCCACAATGTCCGCGGCTTTGGCATATCTGCGGCAGTCGCGCGATGTAATTTTTCAAGATTATAGCATGGCACCCCAGCGAACATATGGTGCTCAAGATGCCAGTTCATATGCCAATATAAAAATTCAGACAGCGGATCCAATGTTATTGTCCGGACGCATTTACGAAAATCGGTTTCATCATGCTTCAGACCACAATGCATTGTTACGCCAACAAAATATCGGTGTGCATTCGCGATAAATACCGAACCAGAAATCAAAACCGCAAGAATAGGATGACCAATAGCAACCGCACCTCCGATCACACAAGTATGAAAGAGAAGAACAATTCGTGCCCAGTTTTTGGCTTTGGCACGATGCTCGTCACATCCTTCATATAATTCGCCCCCCCAAAAATTATAGGGATTATCAAAACGATTTGAGGCAATTTGGATAAAATTGACTAGCGTTGGCAAGATCGCTTTAGACTGATAACCACCAGTAATATTGACAGTGAAAAGTTGCACTAAATACCAGATACGTAAGGATGGTGCAGCAGGCATTACTTCTTCACGATCACCTTCAATATGCAAGGTATAGCGATGGTGATAATTATGGCTGAACTGATAAACACGAAAATTCTGCCAGCTCAGAAGCGCAAATACATACAAAAAGAAATCATTCAGCCATTTGGTTTTGAATACGGTCTTATGGCATAACTCGTGATGCGGTGCGGTGAAAAATGATGCTACAGTGCCTTGAAGAAACAAGGCAGCAAAAAAGGCAAGCCATATTTCCTGAACGAACATATAGAACGCAAAGGTACCTGTAGCCCCCCATAAAGCCAGATGCCCGATTGCATGATATAAGCCCTTGATATCATCTGGCTTCATCAAGTCGCGCAGCAGCACTTTGTCCACTGGGCATCTATACCAGCGAATATTCAAACTTTTACTGGTATTTATCATCGGTTCGAACGTATTGTCCGCTACTCTTTTGGAATTGAGACTCATCGCCTAACCCTCACAAACTATGCTGTTACGCAGGATAATCGCGCAAGAAAACCCATTTTTGCGCATCCGATTGATCTGGCTGATAGCTATAACCACCGCTATTAAAATCACGTAAATCATCCGACTGTGTCAACCGATTCTGAATGATGTAGCGCGCCATTGCCCCACGCGCCTTTTTTGCAAAAAAGCTGACGATTTTAGCTTTGCCCGCCTTATATTCCATAAATACAGGCGTAATGACTTGTGACGTAAGAGCAGACAGATCGACAGCACCAAAATACTCTTGTGATGCACAATTAACCAAAATCTGGGATTTGGTCGCGGAGGCTTGTTCATTCAAGGCTTCGGATATCTGGTGTCCCCAATAGTCATATAGCGAAGAACCACGAGAGGTTCTCAACCGGCTTCCCATTTCGAGTCGATAAGGCTCGATCGCATCCAAAGGGCGCAAAATGCCATATAGGCCAGATAATATACGCAAATGATTCTGTGCCCACGCCATCTCGTCAGCATCAAGCGATGCTGCCTCTAGCCCCTGATACGTATCACCGGCAAAAGCCAAAGCGGCAGGTTTCCTGTCTTGGCTTCCAAAAGCAGCAAAGCGATCAGCGTTCAATTGCGCTAGGTTCATGCTTAGTCCCATCAGGCTTTGCAGATCTTGCAAGCTTAGCTCACGAGCGATAGCGGCTAGCTCATCTGCATGACGGGCAAAAACTGGTTCGCTGGGCAACACGCCATCCGCAGGTTGCATATCTAATTTTTTAGCCGGCGAAACCACAACAAGCATTGCACTATCCTCTCAATATTATGCTAAATTAACGTGCTATTAACTAAACGTCCAGAATTGCATCAGCAATATTTAATAAAACGGATTTGTAGATTAGCATCAATATCTATTAACAATAAACATTCAGTTGGGTTTGCCCATGATCGGGTTTATCATTATCAGATTGAGTGACTTCAACGCATACTTCAAAAGTCGAGGATAGCTATGACCGAAACCAATATATCAGCACTGGACATGCGCGGAAAAAACCTTCGGATCAATAGTGACCGTCTTTGGGATTCGTTGATGGACATGGCCAAGATTGGCCCAGGTGTTGCCGGTGGTAATAATCGCCAGACACTGACCGATGAAGATGCTGAGGGTCGCCGTGTGTTTCAGCAATGGTGCGAAGCTGAAGGCATGACCATGGGGCTGGATAAATTGGGAAATATGTTCGCCCATCGTGACGGTACTGACCCAACATTACCGCCTGTAATGATTGGTAGCCATCTCGACACCCAACCCACCGGCGGTAAATATGACGGTGTTCTTGGTGTCCTCGCCGGATTGGAAATTATCCGCACCCTGAATGATACAGGCATTAAAACCAAACATCCAATTGAGGTTGTAAACTGGACAAATGAAGAAGGCGCCCGCTTTTCACCACCCATGATGTCATCCAGCGTGTTCGCCGGTATGTATTCGACAGAATGGGTCTATGACCGCGAAGATGCAGACGGCAAAACCGTAGGCGACGAGCTTGCCCGAATTGGCTGGTTGGGTGACGAGGATGTCGGTGCCCGTAAAATGGCGGCTTTCTTTGAACTTCACATCGAACAAGGCCCCATCCTTGAAGATGAAAATATCGATGTTGGTGTCGTCACCCATGGCCAGGGTTTGAAATGGCTTCAGGTGACATTAACAGGCAAATCATCGCATACCGGTTCAACGCCAATGAAAAACAGGGTCAATGCCGGTCTGGGTATGGCACGGATAACACAGTTGGTTGATGAAATTGCCTGGTCGCATGCGCCGCTTGCCGTTGGCGCAGTAGGGCATTGCGATGTGTATCCTAACTCTCGTAACATCATTCCGGGCAAGGTCGTGTTCACAATTGATTTTCGCCATCCAACGCAGGAAGTCATTGATGATATGGAACAGCGCTTTCGCAAAGGTGCCCAAGTCATTATCGATGAAATTGGCCTGACGATGGAGATTGAACAGGTCGGACAATTTGATCCTGTTACATTTGACGAGGGCTGTGTGTCTGCCGTGCGCCGCGCCGCTGAACGGCTTGGTTATGCACATCGCGATATCGTTTCCGGCGCTGGTCATGACGCCTGTCTTATCAATCGTGTGGCACCAACCGCTATGGTTATGTGTCCATGTGTTGATGGCTTGTCGCATAATGAAGCAGAGGAAATAAGTAAAGAGTGGGCGGCGGCCGGAACTGATGTTCTGTTTCATGCTGTTCTGGAAACAGCAGGTATCGTCGATGATTAGATATAAAACCTGCTAAACCATTCATATAGCTTCATATCAAAGGCATAGTTAATATGCAAAATTCATAAGCTATATCTGTTATAGATTTTACGTTGCGACGACTTAAGTGAGGATGCAGGCATGATTGTTGATCTGATTGGCTATACTGACAAATTGTCAGGACGACCTGGCGATACCATAAATTTCAAGGTATCCAGCCAGTTAGATGCCCCCGTCAAAGCCCAGCTTTTGCGTTCAATATGTGCAGATGCAAATCCAGCTGGTATGGGCATTGTCGAAACAAACTGTGATGATCTCTTTACGCCGCAACAATTCACTGCCAAAAATCAGCCCTTTCAGTCTGGATCCTTTGCCAAAACCGCGATCCCATTACAGCACCATGCCAAGGACAATATTCAGATATCGGTTTCAGTATTTCCAACCTTATTGACAGCAGATAGTCAGACCATTCTATCGATTGGCGAAACCCGACTTGATCTCGACGCCAGTGGCCTTGTGAGCTTCACAACGCAACAGGACCAAATCACCTGCAAAACAGCTTTAACCTTGCATAAATGGCATATGATAACCGCACATATTAAGGTGAATGGTGAACTTAGGCTTAGCGTCAGGCGGCTTGATAATGACAATAGCGAAACCGTAACGCAGCAATCTAACACGGCTTCGGATATAATAAATCTTGATGGTCTTGTTTGTCTTGCCGCCATGATAGGCGCACAAGGACCAAGTCAGTTTTTCAATGGTAAAATCGAAGCGCCATCAATTAGTGCCGATAACACAGCTATAGCCAGCTGGAATTTGGCCACAAACATGAACAGTCTGAAAGTGCCTAGTGCCTTGGCGCACTCTGACAGCGACCATTCGTTAACTCTGGTGAACGCGCCAACACGTGCGGTATGTGGCAGCAAGTGGGACGCCAGTGAACTTAACTGGCGGCACAAGCCCGAACATTATGCGGCTATCCATTTCCATGATGATGATATTTATGACTTTGACTGGGAGACGAGCTTTTCATTTTCGATCCCCGATAATATGCCATCTGGCATTTATGTGATGCGCATTACCTGCGGCGACCATGAAGATGCCATGCCGTTTTTCGTTTGTCCGCCCAAGGGTATTCGCCGAGCTAAATTATGTGTTCTTGTTTCAACATTTACCTATGCCATATATGGAAATCACGCGCGGCCAGATTACGTTCCAGCATGGCAGGAACGTATTAAAGAGTGGGGTGCCTATCCGCATAATCCAGCAGCCTATCCACAATATGGTTTATCAACCTATAACAACCATAGTGATGGTGCGGGCATCTGCCATGCGTCGCATAAACGTCCACTTTTCAATTTGCGTCCGGGATATATAACTTTTGGCGCCGCGAATTGTTCCGGCCTGCGCCATTTTCAGGCTGATAGCCATTTGATTGCGTGGCTTCATAACCAGAATATTGACTATGATATTATCACTGATGATGAAATTGACCGTGATGGCCTTGCAGCTATAGCGGGTTATGACGCGGTGACAACAGGCACACATCCAGAATATCACACAAGTAATACGCTTGATGCGCTGACAGCCTACCGCGATGCGGGTGGTGCGCTGATCTATCTTGGTGGTAACGGCTTTTACTGGCGCATAGTCCGTCATACTGAAGACCCTGATCTTCTGGAAATTCGGCGTGCGGAAGATGGACTTCGCGCTTGGGCATCTGAACCTGGTGAATATTATAATGGGTTTGATGGATCATATGGCGGATTATGGCGCCGAAATGGACGCCCCCCGCAAAAGCTTGTTGGTATCGGCTTTACCGCACAAGGTGTTTTTGAGGGTATGCCCTATAAACGTGTTTGTGATGACAGCACCTTTGACTGGGTTTTTGATGGCATTGATGATGGCCCAATTGGTGATTTCGGCTTTAGCGGCAACGGCGCAGCTGGGTTTGAACTTGATCGCATCGACACAAAGTTGGATGAAGGTCAAGAAATAACCATACTGGCGCAATCCTATGATACACGCGATACGTTCATGTTGGTGCCCGAAGAACAATTGACACATTTGACCAATCTGTCTGGTGGCAGCGAAAGCGAAGCCAAGCGCGCAGATATGGTCTATTTCAAAACGCCATCTGGTGGACAGGTGTTTTCCGTCGGATCAATAACCTTTTGCGGAAGCCTACCCTGGAACAATTTCGATAACAATGTATCAAGATTGCTACGCAATGTCATAGATCGCTTTACCGGCGTCCGATAGCATTAAAAATGCAAACGGCTTAAAGCGGAGCACGGCCGATTGACGCGGTCACTGACTCAACAGCGGCACCAATGCGGATCGCCATGGCTTCATCATGCGCTCTTGCAATAATTTGCAGGCTAAGCGGCATACCATCACTAGCTAGCCCTGTCGGCACACTCAATCCACACATCGCCAGATAATTAAACGGGCGCGTGAAATGGCCTGGTGAAATGGCCTGATCTACATCGGTAATGATGGGGGCAGTGCTTGTCATTGATGGCGTCAGTATGGCATCAAAGCCGCTAATAGCTTCGTTAAATTCAACACAGCGTTGACGGCGGGTTTCCAGCATCCGCACATATTCATGCGCCAGATACGTCTTGCCTGTCAGCATACGTTTACGAACATCTTCATCCATTGGCGCGGTTTTATCTTCATAAAGATGCCCATGATTGTTATAGGCTTCAACCGCAGTTATGGCGCCATTATCATCAGCTAGGCTGGCATAGCCAAATGGTGATGAAAACACCTCTATATCCGCCCCAAGGCGTTGCAGTGAATCTATCGCCTGATCGTAACCAGCCAGAATGTCAGCCGTACAATTCGCGCGTTCCGACTGTGCCATCTGCCCTAACTTTAAGCCGCGGACACCTTTAGCCAGCATTTGATAAAGCCCATTATGGGTGCGCATGTCATCGTCAATAGCGCCCCCTTCCCGACCCATCATGATTTCATATAGCATCACAGTATCGGTAACTGTCTGGGTCATTGGACCAGGTGAGTCAAGTGTTTGCGCCAACGGGGCGATGCCATCACATGGCAATTGACCCTCGGTTACTTTCAGACCTGTGATACCGCAATAGGCCGCTGGTAGCCTTACCGAACCACCTGTATCCGATCCAATACCGCATACAGCCAGCCCAGCTGCTGTTGCAACGCCTGAGCCTGAAGACGAACCACCAGGAATACGATGATTTTTCAAATCCCAAGGATTCCATGGCGTTCCCATTTTCTGGTTTGTACCCCAACCACCAAAAGCTGACTCAACCGTTTTACTTTTACCAAGGACAATGCCACCAGCGGCAATCAAGCGCCGAACCACAGTGCCTGATTTCGGTGACACACGATCTTTAAGCGCCATGGACCCATTCGTGCATATATGGCCTTCAAGGTCATATATATCTTTTAGCGCAAAGGGAATGCCATGAAATGGCCCGATCCGATAGCCTGACATAAACGCCTTGTCTGCTGCCGCGGCCGCTTGCATGGCCTGATCAAAAAACACGGTTTGATAGGCATCAATATGTGCATTGTGTTTTTCAATCGCCTGCAAATGGGCATCAACCACTTTCGATGGTTTCAACTGTTGCTTTGCATAGGCCGCTGACAGGCTTTCAATAGTGCCAAACAAATTAGTCATGCAGGTCTCCTGCTAGAAATGAGAGATCAGGAACGTTTGGTGGCCACCTTCTAATTAGCAGTGGTTTTTTTAGCTGTAGCCTTCTTCTTTGATGCAGCTTTCTTTGGCTTCGGGCTGCTTTTCCAATCTTTACCGGGTACAGCCGCCAGAAGATCGCGCGTATATTCATGTTGCGGATTAGCAAAAACATCTGCTGTTGCGCCTGTTTCAACAACCTCGCCATAGCGCATAACCGCCAGCCTGTCGCATACCTGTGCTGCGACCCTCAAATCATGGGTAATGAAAATCATAGACAGATTCATCTGGTCTCTGATCTCTTCCAATAGATCAAGAATCTGTGCCTGAATAGACACGTCGAGAGCCGACACCGGTTCATCAGCGATTAATATTTCCGGCTTTAAGGCTAAAGAACGGGCAATACCAATCCGTTGACGCTGACCACCCGAAAATTCATGTGGGTAACGATCAAATGCACGTTCATCAAGCCCAACAATTGAAATAAGTTCACGCGCTCTTTTATCGGCTTCTATTTTACTTATGCCTTGCGTTACCGGCCCCTGAGCAATGATATCTCCAACCTTGATACGTGGATTTAACGATGCAAAGGGATCCTGAAACACCATCTGAATTTTGTTACGCCATAACCGCATCTCTGCACGGTTGAGTGCATTTATCTGCGTGCCTTCGATGCTGATTTCACCTGAGTCAGTATCCATCAGACGGATGATACAGCGTGCCAATGTTGACTTGCCTGACCCACTTTCACCCACAATACCCAGCGTTTCACCCTTATGAAGATCAAGAGTCACATTCTTGACAGCCTTTACTTCACGTGTTGCTGCACCAAACCCAAAAAGCCCGCGACCACCACCGAATGTCTTGCACACATCCTTTGCCGTCAGCACCTGGGATTCTGAACGTTTTCGTGCCTTTCGAGGAGAAAGGCTAGGAACCGCGCCAATAAGGGCCTGTGTATAGGGATGAGTCGGGTTATTCAGCACCTGTTGCACTGTCCCACTTTCAACGACAAGACCATGTTGCATAACAGCAACACGATCTGCAATATCAGCCACCACACCAAAATCATGCGTAATGAAAAGCACGCCTGTATCGTTGGCTTTCTGCATATCACGGATCAGTTTTAGAATTTGTGCCTGCGTCGTGACATCAAGGGCTGTTGTGGGCTCGTCAGCAATCAGAATTTTAGGCTTAAGCGCAAGCGCCATCGCAATCATCGCACGTTGGCGTTGTCCACCAGACAATTCATGTGGATAGGCATTCATGATATGTTCAGGATCAGGAAGATTCACATCTTCCAAAAGCGCAATCGCCTTTTTTGAACGTTCAGCACTAGGCATATCGACATGATAACGGAAAATTTCATCAATCTGAGCCCCAATAGACATCACCGGATTAAGGGCGGTCATGGGTTCCTGAAATATCATCGATATTTCACTACCTCGAATTTCCCGTAACCGGTCATAGCTGGCCTTGGTAACATCTTCACCATTAAAGTTGATCTGACCGTTTGAAACCTGCACATGCGGTGCTGGTAGCAATCCCATGACAGCTCGCGCCGTGAGCGACTTTCCCGACCCACTTTCACCAACCACGCATAGGGTTTCACCCTGAGCCAGCTCAAGATTGACTTTTTGCACAGCATATGTGCGATCAGCACCAGCGGGTAACTGGATGAAAAGATCATTGATATCCAGAAGTTTGTTTTTCAATTTCTTTCTCTCAACCGCGGGTTTAACGCATCATTCAAACCTTCACCAACAAGGTTGATCGCCAGCACTGTAATAAGAATGGCAATGCCGGGGAACGTACAGACCCACCATGCTGACCGAAGCATGGTGCGCCCCGCCCCAATCTGGAACCCCCAACTCATAATGTTTGGATCACCAAGCCCTAAAAAAGCAAGGCCACTTTCAATCAGGATAGCTGTTGCCACCATCAATGAACCAACCACAATAATAGGGCTTAGACAATTTGGCAGAATTTCACGCATCATGATCCGTAGATCATTCATACCCAGCGTATGACATGCTTGCACAAATTCCCGGTTTTTCAGAGCCAGAAATTCACCCCTTACAAGTCGTGCCACACTGGGCCATGACACAACAGCGATTGCAATCACAATACTGATAATTGATGGCTTCATAATCGCAACCAGCAGAATGGCGAAAATAAATGAAGGAATGGTTTGAAAAATTTCGGTGACGCGCATCAGCAAGTCATCCAAGCGACCACCATAATATCCAGAAAATGCGCCAAAAAGCACACCTATGAATACGGCAACCAATGTCGCCACCAAGCCAATCAGCAATGATGTTTTGGCACCATGAACAATCCCCGCTGCCACATCGCGCCCCAGCGAGTCACTGCCAAGCAGGAACCCGTTTGTGCCTGGGCCGGATAATGGTTTGCCAGCTAGACGAAACGGATCAAACCCATACAACAAGTCAGCAAAACCCGCCATCAAAACAACCAATATGATGACAAACAATCCAAAAACGGCAGATTTGTTGCGTTTATATCTTCCCCAGAATTCCAGCATATTAAGAAACCTCAATTCTAGGATCCAAGAAACAATAGATGATATCGACAACCAGATTAACAGCAATGACCAAAATTGATGACAACATGAAAATACCAAGCAACAGGTTTAGGTCGCGCGCAAATAGTGATTCAAAAGCCAGCATGCCTAACCCGGGCCAAGCAAACACTGACTCAACAATTACTGATCCACCAATTAGTGCACCCACCTGCACACCTGCCATTGTAACAACAGGAAGCAGAGCATTCCGTAGAACATGGACGAAGGTAATCCGACGTTCGGTTAATCCTTTGGCACGAGCGGTAATGACATAATCCTGACCATATTGTTCCAGCATCGAGGCACGCATCATGCGCGTATAAAGCGCTAGATAGAATAAGGACAAGGTAATCGTTGGCAAAACCAGATGCACTGCAATGTCTTTGACTTTATCCCAGCCTTCATAAAAGGCGGCGACATTCTCCATACCACTGGTTGGGAACCAGCCCAGTTTCAATGAAAACACAACAATCATCATCAGACCAACCCAGAATAAGGGGGTGGCATAAGTGATAAGCGCAAACACTGTGATCACAGCATCTTTCCAAGTGTTCAATCGCATTGCAGCAAGCAAACCAAGCAGAACGCCAAAACCAACGGCCAGAATGATTGTGCTTGTCATCAACAAACCTGTGGCAGCAAAGCGATCAAAAATCAGATCACTAACCGGCATATCATGACGGAACGAATAGCCTAAATCCAGCACAGCTACATTCTTCAGATAAACCATAAGCTGAACTGGAAGCGGTTGATCGAGGCCAAACTTCGCCCGAAGCTGCGCCATATATTCAGGCGTCGCCGAGCCAGCCTCACCTGCCAGCACATCAACGGCATCGCCTTCGGCCAAATTTAAAAGGAAAAAATTAATAACAACAATGGCTAGGATAATCGGGATGCCCTGAAGCAACCGTTTCCCGACATACTTAAAAATTTTGGAGGATCGTGTCATGTTACATCTGCACTCAAAAGGCAAAAAATTAGATTAAAATAATAAAGTAAATCGGGCCAGAAAAGTATTCTGGCCCGACCATAAAGACTTTAGTCGTCCAAATATGCTTCTCTGAACGAACCATATGCACCCATTGCCGAGCCATATGCACCTTTTAGTTTGGTGTTGTAAACAGTAAGGAATTCCAACTCAAACAGGTTAACGACAGGCATGTCGTTGGCCAGAATTGTCTGAATTTCCTTATATGTAGCTGTACGCTTGGCGGCATCTGGCTCTTTCGAACCTGAGTCAAGCAATGCGTCCAACGTTGGGTTGCTATACCGTGATGAGTTCACAAAATGTGTACCCTGACGGATCTGGTTAGTACCATAGTGGCGATGAACACCCAGAACCGGATCTGGCAACTGGTAGAAATAGTTAATGTTCATTGCAAAGTCATAACGGTGATAAACACGCTTCAACCATGTTGGCACGTCTTCGTAACGAAGTTCCAGCTGGATGCCAATGTCACCCATTGCCTGCTTCATATACTCACCAGCGCGTCTCCAGTCCTCACCATAAGGGATAAGATCCAGAACCGCGGTCATGCGAACGCCATTGCCATCTTTCTTGAAGCCGGCTTTGTCGAGAATAGCGTTAGCCGCTGCAACGTCGCCTCTTTCTGGATAGTTTGGCATTTCAGCATGCAGGTTTGTTGCCTTGAAGTTACTGCTGAGCGCACTTGTCGCTGGCTTACCATAACCAAAGAAGATCGTATCAATCATGAAACGACGATCGATTGCTGTAGAAATCGCACGACGAACGGCAGGATCAACAAAAGCACCTTCTTTGGTGTTGAATTCGATCAAAGCCATAGGATTGATCATTGAATAGCCATCAGTTGTGACATCAATGTCATCGCGCTCTTTCAAACGAACTGCATCGATATTAGGAATGGCGTTATAAGCCGCATACAAAACTTCGCCATTTTCCATTGCCGCTGTACGTGTTGACGCATCAGGGATAAAACGACCAACAATACGGTCAAGGTGAGGCAAACCTTCTTGCCAATAGTTTTCATTCTTATCTAGGCGGATATACTGGCCTTTTTTCCACTCGACAAACTTGAATGGACCTGTGCCAACAGGGTTATTTGCCAATGGAGCAGATTTAACATCCTGGCCTTCAAGAAGATGCATTGGCACCATCGGTGATTCATAGGCAGAGAATGATCTCATCATATATGGTGCAGGGTTATCAAGATTGAAGATAGCTGTATGCGCATCCGGTGTCTCGATACTGCTCACTTCTCTGAAAGAGTTAGGGCCACGAGGGTGTACCTTCTTCAACACTTCCATAATAGTGAATTTGACGTCAGCAGAGGTAAATGGTTTACCATCATGCCATGTAACGCCCTTGCGAAGATTGAATGTAACGGTCTTACCGTCTGCACTCATATCATAGCTTTCAGCAAGAATAGGAATCATCTTGCCGTCATTATCGTAATCAAACAGACCCTCATACACTTTTGGCATAACCAAACCGATAGGCCCTGATGTTGATACGTAAGACGCCAATGTTGGTGGCTCAGGCTGAACCAAAAACGCAAGTGTTCCACCGTCTTTTGCGGCATGCGCAGACACTGAACTCAACAACAGCGATGCAGCGAGTGCACAGCTTCTTAATAGTGTTTTCATGAATATTCTCCCTTTTTGACCAGCCAAAAATTACAATTAAAATTAAGGCATGGATACGATAATTTAGCGTTAAACAAACCGTACATTCTGTCAAATAATAAATATATGAACTGGTTAGAAAATAACCAATATTAAAGAAAAGTTCAGTTCAAACTGAAATTTAAGTCTTAATTATCATTTAAATTTTATGTCTGGTTATATAATTTAAGGCTTCGGATAAATTGCCACTTCAACATCTCAGCAATAGATTTCAGGCCCTACCCATTGTTGCGTTGAATAGCGATCTCCATGAGCCCATCCTATTGGTAATGTGTCTTCGATTATGCGCATGTCCGTATCCGACAACGAGACGTTTGCCCCTTCGCAAAGTTCAAGAAAATGCGCCACTGATCTTGTGCCAGGTATCGGAATAATATGCTCGCCCTTATGGATCAACCAGGCAATGGCCAACCCAGCAGCTGACAACCCCATATCAGCCGCCAAATTGCGGAAATTGATTCCAGCTTTGATATTTGCCGAATAATTAGGCTCGATAAAGCGTGGGTTTTGTCTTAACCACTCCATCCCGCTTATGGCGTCAAGAGTTAGTGGATTGTCCGTTAGCAATGACCGGCCAACTGGCGAAAAAGCGACCAAGGCTGTGCCAAGCTCCTTGGTTGTTTGCACCAGTCCCATTTCAGGACTACGTACCGAAAGCGAATATTCTGACTGTACAGCTGCTACATGATGGATTGCATCTGCGCGCCGCAAGGACGCGGGTGCAATTTCCGAAAAACCAAAAGATTTGATTTTGCCTGATTTCACAAGCTCGACCAGTGTCTCAGTAACGTCTTCAATCGAGGTCTGGGCATCGCGGCGATGGATATAATAGAGATCAATAGAGTCAAGTTGAAGCCGGGCTAACGTCTTATCTAGCTCAGCTATTAGATATGCAGGGCTGTTATCAAAGTAACGCTTACCTGTTTCTGGATCCTTGGCAATGCCTACCTTTGACGCAATCGAAAAAAGATCATTTCGGCGTGCGCCCTGTTTGGCTAAAAATGTACCTATGACCGTTTCTGATACGCCGCCGCCATAAACATTAGCGGTATCAATATGTGTGACTCCCTGATCAAGTGCTGTGGACATCAACCGATGTGATTCAGACTCGTTGGTTTCGCCGTAAAAATTCGAAAATGACATCGCACCGATACCAATAGCTGAGACCATAGTCCCATTTTTACCCAAACGCCGTTGCTTCATTCTTGCCTCACTAGGATAATTGAGTGACATATAAATCTTCATGTCGCATTCAAGATGTTATTTTTGACCGGACACTGACTTAGCGATTAGACGATGACCATCATAGCCACCCTAAACAATGGAGGCGTGAAAGCTAGCTTAATAGTCTCTATTCGTCATGGAAACTTATACGCTGCCTATTTTGAAAGGGCTTAGAAATACCAGCAATGACCGACACGCAGTGACGATCCGGCAAGCTTGAAAGTAGCCACACGGCCAATCTCTGAGCAAATTTGAATTTTTCTTTGGCTTGCGTTATATTAGATAATGCTTAAGGCAGTTCATATATCAAATCTTATAATTATTTGTCTATCAACATGGGCAATATACATTTCTGCGTCTGCATTTTGGGGGATTACCGTTTATTTCCCATTTATAGTTAGTGATGAGGCCAATATCCCATTTCACCGTATGCAAATTGTCAGAATTTCGGTACTTTTGACCTTTGCTTATTTTGGTATTATGCATCTTATCAAGGGTAGCGATCCCCTATATCCAATCCAATTTCTATCCGTTTACCTAAAGTTTCTCGTCATTGCCGGATTGCCAATTTGCTTTATTCACGGTGTTCCCTTTTTGGAATACAGCATTTGGTTATTTTTCTTTATTTGCTCTGTTATTCTCCACATTGCGTCAAAACCAAAATATCGAAAATATTTTTCCACAAAAAAGTAATTTCATAGATGTTGAAAATCTTTGCCCTGGCTTGTAAAAATTAGAAATGGCAGTGTGGACAGTTTTCTTTACCTGCCTGCGAACAGTTTTTTGCGATTTCAAGATCACAAAAATGGCATAGGGCAAAAGCATCACTCATCCTAATTTTGTTTCCATCAACAGTGATACCCATTTTCCGTATTTTTTTTAAGGCTCGCGAAAATGTTTCAGGCGTCATGCCAAGATGGCTGGCGATGGTCGCTTTCTTGAAGCTCAACTCAAACGACATGCTGTTTGCGCCTTGTTCAATATGCTTTTGAAGTAAATAATGGCCAATTCGCTGAAATGGCGTTTTTATGGAAATATTATCAACCTGATCTATGGCACTTTCGTAATGTGTGGCCAGCGTTTTAAGCATATTTATCGAAAATTGGCTGTCTTTGAGTACAAGATTTTTGACAAATGTTGCAGATATTTCCAATATACGTGACTTCGCTGTTACCTCTACCGCAAAGGGTGAATTACCACCCATAAAAACAGTAGCCGCCATGCAACTCTCGCCCTGATCAAGCATACGAAGCGTCACTTCGTCCCCCTCTTTACCAGAGCGAAAGGTACGCAAATGCCCTTCCAATAGGATGAAAATGCACCATACGTCATCACCCTGTTGAACAAGCATTTTTCCACCTTCATACTCCTTGACCACCGAATGAGAAAGAATGTCTTGCAGGGCTGATTTATCCAATCCCTGAAAAAGTTGTGGTTTACCTTTCGCAAATAATAATGGTGGAAACCAAGTTTCGGTTTCAAGATTTGTCATCACCTAAATCCATCAATTGAACCTGCATTGATCAGATAAAATTATCTGATCTTGATTTCAATCAATTGCATTTCGTCAACGCTATGGCCATTAACTAAAATTGGTCAAGACATTGTCGGCAATGTTTGGGCTTGGGTTTATACATTGCGGCTTGAATTAGGGTTGGCATTGATATGACATATTTTACCGTTAATTTTTACCATCAACATTTGTCCCAATGTTTACCCCAATTTGTTGCTGGAATGGGTGTAAAACCATCCGCTATAGTGACGTCTTACGGAAACCAAAAAACACAATAAAAACAATGTTTACAGGGTATTAAAGGGTGTTTTCGAGAGATAAAAAGGGATAAAATGGCGGAGGGGAAGGGATTCGAACCCCCGAAAGGAATTTCTTCCTTTAACGATTTAGCAAACCGCCGCCTTCAGCCACTCGGCCACCCCTCCGCAGGGTGATGCGCATTCTACAGAACAGGCACCAAACATTTACACGGCGTATGCAGGCTTATCTCTAGCCATGAAAGCAAAATCTGTCAAACCGAAATGCGCGTATCCGGCACGCAAATCGTCTCTTATTTACTGCCGATGATCTACTGTTGAGTTTCCGGCCGATGGTAATCTGTCAATGCATGGGCATGACGGCATAAACCCTGTTAGCGTAAACCCTGTTATATGGGCGTCATGCAAAACATGAGGCACTTTTATCGATTTACAGTATCGGGTGCGGCCTCAATATTTATACAATGATTTATATTAGCAAATATTGATATTATATAATAATTACAGTATCTTGACAGCCTGCAAAACAAAACCATAGTGTTTCCATGATCGCCTTCATTCAGAATATATATTATTTATCACTACTGCTTCTGCGCGAAGAAATGCGCGAGCCAGGCTGGCTGTTCTGGTCAGTCACCTTTCCATTCATCATAATGGTAGCCTTGTTTCTGCAAACCACCGACTCATTGAACGCAAAATTGTTTCCTATTATGTTGAGTTTTGTAAGTGTGGTAACAGCCATACGAAGTACAGGCGCGTATCTTGTCGGACGCCGCGAAGCAAATTTTCTGCAAGCTTTTGTGTCCTTTCCAGTAGCGCAGAAACGCTACGTTCTCGCTCAAATTATTGCAGGGTTTGTTTTCACAGGCATTATCGTAGCCGCTTTCGGCACCCTCAGTAGTCTTTTCTTTAATGATGTTACAATTGCTGAAAATCTCCATCAGATTATGCGCGCACTTGGTGTCGTATTTTGTGTAATTTGCGCTGGTAGTGTGCTGAATCTAATACCTCTAAAATTTCAAACGATCATGGGGTTAGTGACATCAACATATGCCCCCATGTTGCTGCTTACGTTCGCGGAGTTAATTCGGTTCCCGAACAATATGGCACTCGCTTTAATAAATACTATCAATCCGATAGCTGTCGGCGCTTCATTTATCGGCAATAACAACACATCATGGTTGGTGCTAACCATCTGGTTAATAGTGTGCCTTGGATTGCTTAGCGCAACCATCACTTGGTTTAATCTAGAGACACGGTGGGACAAATGAACATGAAAGGCACGAAAGTTCTGCAATCTTTCACCTGCCAAGTTAATGCGTTGCATTTTAGCTACAGCAGTAAGCAAATATTCTCAGATGCAAACTTCAAATTTGAGTCAGGCAAAATTTACGGCATATTGGGACCGAATGGCATTGGAAAAAGTACCCTGTTTAATATACTTTTTGGCCAGATCAAAACAGATGCAGGCTCAATAAACTGGCAGATCAAACCCGAAGATATGTTCTATGTTCGCCAGCATGTTTCCATTCCTCACGCACTAAGGATTGGTGAATTTATCGAAATGATATTTCGAATCAATCAAGGGGCATTTAGTCTTGATGAATTTTTCAAATCTGTTCCGCAAGAATGGCATGAACGACTCGAACGACTGTTAGAGTTAACGCCTAGCAAAGCTAGTTTTGGTGATGGCAAATGGGCAACAACACTTGCCACACTTAGTCTGAACCGGCAGTTTCTTGCACTGGACGAACCTACCGCCGCAATGGATGTCCATACACGCGCAGGATTATGGAATTGTATCACCGAGCGCAGAAAAAATGGTGCGACAATACTTGTATCCTCACACTATCTTGAAGAGTTTACTGATACGGTCGATGGTATTTTGGCGTTGAAACATGGAAAGCTGAACTTTTTTAACTCAGTCCAAGATTTTGTGGCCCAAACTGGGATTGATGCCAAGGCTAAGAACGTAAATGAGGCCTTCATGGGCTACTATAATTATTAGCCACAGGCACCCTAACCATCCAGTTTGGAGCGCAACAGCTGATTAACCATGCCCGGATTGGCCTGACCCCCAGACTGTTTCATCACCTGACCAACAAAGAAGCCAAACAATTTGTCCTTGCCACCGCGATATTCGGCAACCTTATCTTCATTAGCCGCCATGACATCATCGATCAGAGTTTCAATGGCACCACTATCCGACACCTGCTTCAGCCCCTTCTCTTCGACAATATCGGCAGCCTGCTTGCCCGACAGCATCATATCGGCAAACACATCCTTGGCGATGCGCCCCGAAATCGTGCCATCGCTGATCATATCGACCAACCCGCCAAGCGCATCCGGCGATACGGGCGAACGCGCCAGATCAAGTCCGGCCTTGTTCAACGCGCCAAACAATTCAACAGTCATCCAGTTTGCTACCAGCTTGCGGTCACGCCCCTTACTTGCGGCTTCATAGAAAGCAGCTGTCTCGCGTTCTTCGGTGATAACCGCCGCATCATAGGCGGATAGACCATAGTCATTCATCAAGCGGTCTTTGATCGAATCTGGCAATTCGGGCAGTTCTGCCGCCAGCTTATCAACATCGCTTTGTGTGATTTCTAGCGGCAACAGATCCGGATCGGGGAAATAACGGTAATCATGCGCATCTTCCTTGCTGCGCATGGTGCGGGTCATGCCGGTATTGGTGTCAAACAGACGGGTTTCCTGATCAATCGTGCCTCCATCCTCGATGACTTCAATCTGGCGGGCAACTTCATAGTCAATGGCTTGCTGGATGAAACGAAGTGAGTTCAGGTTTTTGGTCTCGGTTCGCGTGCCCAGTTCATCACCTGGACGCCGAACCGATACATTGACATCGGCGCGCATCGAGCCTTCTTCCATATTGCCATCGCATGTACCCAGATAACGTAGAATCGACCGTAATTTCCGCACATAGGCCGCCGCTTGCGTTGCCGAACGAATATCAGGTCGGGACACAATTTCCATCAAGGCAACGCCAGTTCGATTCAGATCAATATAACTTTTGCTTGGATGCTGATCATGCATTGATTTGCCTGCATCCTGTTCCAGATGCAAACGCTCAATACCGATATCCTTACTTGATCCATCGGCAAGATCAATCCGCAAGATGCCCTCGCCAACGATAGGCTGTTTGAACTGGCTAATCTGATAGCCTTGCGGCAGATCCGCGTAAAAATAATTCTTCCGGTCAAATACGCTGAACAGATTTATCTCGGCTTTCAGACCAAGACCGGTGCGAACAGCCTGATAAACGCATTCGCTATTGATAACCGGCAACATGCCTGGCATGGCCGCATCAACCAAAGATACATTTTGATTGGGCTCAGCACCAAATTTTGTTGGGGCGCCTGAAAACAGCTTGGCAGATGATGAAACCTGCGCATGCACTTCAAGACCAATCACAACTTCCCAATCGCCTGTGCGACCTGCAACTAGATCACTCATCACGCACCTCCTGCCATGCGTTGCGGCATAGAGCTTATCGCGGCCGAGTCCTCGATAACTTTTCCAACTTTATATATAGAGGCCTCGTCAAATGGCTTGGCCAGCACCTGCAAACCAAGAGGTAGCCCCGCCTGATTAAAGCCAGCTGGCACAGACATACCCGGCAAACCAGCCAGATTTGCTGGCACCGTAAAGACATCATTCAGGTAATTTATAACAGGATCATCAACCTTGCGTCCCACTGGGAATGCGGCAGATGGTGTTGCTGGCGTTAGAATGGCATCAACCGTTGCAAAAGCCTCGTCAAAATCATTTTTGATTAATCGTCTGACGCGCTGGGCCTTGAGGTAATAAGCGTCGTAATAACCAGCAGACAACACATAAGTACCAATCATAATGCGGCGCTGGACTTCATCACCAAAGCCTTCAGCACGCGTTAACCCATACATCTCGTCAAGCGAATCTGCTTCGATGCGATTGCCATAGCGCACCCCGTCATATCGCGCCAGATTAGATGACGCCTCAGCCGGGGCAATAATGTAATAAGCTGGCAAAGCGTATTTGGTATGCGGCAAAGAAATATCAACCAGCTCAGCACCAGCATCTTTCAGCCATTCCTGACCCTGTTGCCAGAGTTTTTCAACATCACTATCCATACCATCCATGCGATATTCGCGTGGAATTCCGATTTTCATTCCTTTGACGCCCGCGTTAACCGCCGCGACAACATCCTGAAGCGGAGTGGCAGCCGAAGTCGAGTCCTTGGCATCATGACTTGCCATCGCACTCAACAATAGCGCGTTATCGGCAACATCGCGTGAAAATGGCCCTGCCTGATCAAGCGATGAGGCAAAGGCAACAATGCCCCAGCGCGAACAACGCCCATAGGTTGGCTTCAGCCCGACAATACCACAGAAAGAGGCTGGCTGGCGAATTGAGCCGCCTGTATCGGTACCCACACTCAGTAAAGCCGATCGCGCGGCCACTGACGAAGCTGATCCGCCTGATGATCCCCCTGGAACCAGATCAACACCATCGCCAGCATCCCATGGGTTTATAACCGGCCCGGCAAAGCTGGTTTCATTAGCCGACCCCATGGCAAATTCATCACAATTGAGCTTGCCAAGCATCACACCGCCCTGTGCCCACATATTCGCGGTTACGGTGCTTTCATAAACAGGGGTGAAACCATCAAGAATTTTTGAACAAGCCGTTGATGTAACGCCTTTGGTGCAAAACATATCTTTGACGCCAATTGGCAGGCCTTCCAAGACGCCACCATTACCAGCGGCCATTCTTTTGTCGGCATCGCTTGCCATATCAAGTGCTTTGTCTGCGGTAAGCAGAACATAACTGTTCAAAGAGGCCGTATCTTCAGCAGCCTGAATATAGGCGCTGGTCAATTCAACCGATGAAATATCTTTTGCGTCAAGGGCAGCACGCGCCTCAACAGCTGATAAAGCGAGCAAGTCCTGCATTATTCAACAACCTTTGGTACAACAAAAAATCCACTTGCCGACTCAGGCGCATTGGCCAGCACATCATCAACATAGCCACCGTCGGTAACAACATCTTCACGCATCGGCAACGAATGTCCCGTTACGCTTGCCAAAGGCTCTACATTGTCTGTATTCACTTCATCAAGTTCGGCGATCCATGCGAGGATACCGTTCAATTCGTCGGCAATAGCCTCCTGACGCGCTTCATCAACATGAATCCGGGCCAGACGGGCGATTTTAGCGACTGTGCTCTTGTCAACGGACATATCACTGTGCTTTTTGCTGTTAGTGGGTAAGTTCAACAAGCGAAATATCATTCACCATGCCGATCTGCAAGCTAAACGATGTAAAACAGTCAATTTCTGATGGCCAGCGCCTGCTTGGGCTCGATATTGGCAAAAAAACCATCGGTTTGGCCTTATCTGATGCTGGGTTGAAAATCGCAACACCGGTTAAAATCCTGTACCGCACAAAATTTACACCAGATGTAGCCGAGCTATTTAAGCTGGTGGATGAGCAAAATGTGGGTGGGTTGGTTCTTGGATGGCCAGTGAATATGGATGGATCGACTGGACCACGATGTGACTCGACGCGGGACTTTGCCTATGCCCTCATGCGGATCAGAGATGTTCCGGTGTTTTTCCAAGATGAACGCCTATCAACGCAGGCGGTCGAAAGCGCTATGATTGCTGCTGACATGACCCGCGCCAAACGCGCAGTGCGGCGTGATGCCCTTGCCGCTGGCTGGATTTTGCAATCAGCACTCGATACAATTCATGATCGCGCAATCACGCCTGAGTAAAAGTTTCGTAACATGGTATTCTGCCAATTCGAAATATAGCTAGACCAAAAGCATCAGTTTCGATTATACACTAATTTTCATGAACAAGACGTCATCTAAACACTCTGCTTCGGTTGATGCCTCGGTGCCAGTAAGCCTTCCATCAAAACACCTACTTGGTATTGAGGGCATGTCCCCACTTCTAATCCGCGCCCTTCTCGACCGTGGCGACATGTTTGCCAGTAATCCGCAGTCAGACATATCTGCGGCGCTCAAAGGCAAAACAATAGTCAATCTCTTTTACGAAAATTCAACGCGGACCCGCGTTTCTTTCGAATTGGCCGCCAAACGTCTTGGCGGTTCGGTATTAAACATTGCGGTGGCTGGATCGTCGGTCAAAAAAGGCGAGACCCTGCTTGATACAGCTACCACATTAAACGCAATGCACCCTGATATTCTGGTTGTTCGCCATAATTGTGCTGGCGCCGCCAAATTACTAAGCCAGCATGTTGACGCGGCGGTGATCAATGCCGGCGATGGCAGACATGAACATCCCACACAAGCGTTACTTGACGCCCTGACCATTCGCCGCCGTATTGGTCGTATTGAGGGATTAAGGATCGCCATATGCGGCGATATTGCCAATAGCCGCGTCGCCCGATCAAATATTCACCTGCTGGGTACATTGGGTGCTGAAATGCGTCTGGTCTGTCCATCAACCTTGTTGCCTGCGGCTGTTGACCAGATGGGGGTCAGTGTCTTCACCGATCTGGAAACAGGCATCAGAGATGCAGATATCGTCATGATGCTTCGTTTGCAAACCGAACGCATGGCCGGTACCGAAACACCATCACAGCGCGAATATTTCAATTTCTTTGGCCTAGATAAAGCCAAACTCGAACGGTCGGCACCAGATGCCCTGATCATGCATCCCGGGCCGATGAACCGTGGCGTCGAGATTGACTCGACAACTGCTGATGATGTTGAAAAAAGCCTGATACGCACTCAAGTTGAAATGGGGGTTGCGGCGCGTATGGCCTGTCTAGAAGCGCTGGCTCTTGGATTGGATAATGCCTCATGAGTGATATCCAGTTTATAAACGCCCATATCATCGACCCATCTCAAGATATGGATGGTATCGGCTATGTATCTGTTGAAGACGGCATCATTACCGACTGTCGCCTAGGCGATGCGCCCAAACCATCTAAAGATGCAAAAATTGTTGATTGTACCCATGGGTATCTGGCTCCAGGCTTGGTTGACATGCGTGTTCAGTCTGGTGACCCGGGTGCAGAACATCTTGAAGACCTGAACAGCCTTTTGTCCGCGGCAGCGGCGGGCGGCGTTACAGCTTTTGCCTGCTTGCCAAACACCTTGCCGATAATTGATGATCCCGCCATGATCGACTCGCTATGCCTTCGCGCATCGCGTCAGGGTGGGTCACGGCTATATGTTTACGGCGCAGCTACAAAAGGGCTTGCTGGCAAAGAAATGGCTGAATTAGGCATGATGGCGGAATCCGGTGCAATTGGATTTAGTAACGGCCTAACATCAATTCAGGATGCACTGGTGATGCGACGGTTACTTTCCTATGCCAGTATGATTGACAAACCTGTCATTCAACATTGTGAAGATGCGTCACTAACAGCCGATGGTGAAATGAATGAAGGCGAAACATCAACCCGCCTTGGCCTAATCGGCAGCCCCTCAGTTGCCGAAGTTATCATCATTGACCGCGATCTGCATCTGGTTCGCCTTACCGGTGGCCGTTACCATGTAGCGCATATCAGCACCCGTGCCGGCATTGACGCTGTACGCAAAGCCAAAGCAGAAGGCTTGCCCGTTACGGCAGATACCGCTCCACCATATTTTATCCTGAACGAACTGGCTGTAAGCACTTATGATACGGCTATGAAATTATCGCCGCCTTTACGAAGCGAAGACGACCGACTTGCTGTTATAGAGGGGCTGGCAGATGGCACAATAGATGCGGTTTCATCGGATCATACGCCCGTCGATGGTGATGCAAAGATGCAGCCATTTGGGCCTTCACAGCCAGGCGCATCGGGCATTGACACGTTATTTGCACTGACGATGAGCCTTGTGCATGCTGACCATATTTCCATGATGCGCGCAATTGAAATTCTCAGCCTTGCACCTGCTACCATACTTGATGTGCCTGGTGGCAGTCTGGTGCCCGGAAGCATGGCCGATGTCATTCTATTCCGTCCAGATACAGGATGGATTGTAAAAGGGGTGAACTTTGCCTCGGCTTCGCGTATCACACCTTTTGAAGGACAGCCCGTTCAAGGCGTTATTGACGCGACCTATGTCAGCGGCAAAGAAACCTTTAGACGCGATTAAACAAACGTTACGGTATGCTTATGTCAGGTTTTGATTATATATGGATAGGCCTAGCTGCCTATGTAATGGGCTCGATTCCATTTGGCCTTGTTCTGACACGTTTGTTCGGCGGGGGAGATATTCGTGATATCGGCAGTGGCAACATTGGTGCTACAAATGTATTACGAACGGGAAAACGCTCTGTCGCCGCCCTCACCTTAATCCTAGACGCGGGCAAGGGGGCTGTTGCCGTTCTGCTGGCAAAGCATTTTGCAGATGGAAATGTAGCCGCACTTGCTGGTTTGATTGCCATCATTGGACATTGCTTTCCTGTCTGGATTCGCTTCAAAGGGGGGAAAGGTGTCGCCACATATCTGGCCGTCATGAGCGCTTTGGACATCCGGTTTGGTCTTATATTTGCTGTGCTATGGCTTGGCACTGCTTTTATCGCCCGCTATTCGTCACTGGCGGCACTTGTTGCCACAATGGGAGCAACCATTGGTGCCTTTGTTCTTGATAGCGACAGCATGGATAATGCCCATTTAATCCCGGTTTTCATGATCGTGATGACAGGCCTGATCTGGACGCGCCATCATGCAAATATTGGCCGATTGCTATCCGGTCAGGAAACCAAAATCGGCCAGAATGGCAAAACGAAAAAATAAAGCATATTATACTTCTGAGTTAACCTTTAGTTAAGGTTACTGCTTTATAGCTATAGGGATGGAACATTCCGAAAAACTGGCACGTATTCGGTTAATCCGCACGCAAAATGTCGGGCCAATGACATATAAATTGCTGATGCGTCGTTACAAAACGGCAAAAGAAGCCCTGCGGGCCATACCCGAACTAGCCAAACGCGGGGGCAGAAAACTGGTTCCTGCCAGCCTTGCCGTTGCCGAAGCCGAATTTAACGCTAATGAGGCCGCTGGGGCGACATTACTGTTTCGCGGCACCGAGCAATATCCTCGGCAGCTTGATATGTTTGATGATGCACCAGCCTTATTGTCGGCCAAGGGAAATATACATCTGTTGCAAAAGCCCATGCTGGCAATGGTTGGTGCACGTAATGCCTCGATAAATGCCATGCGATTATCCGAAAAGCTAGCCAGCGAACTTGGCACACATGGCTATATCATAGTATCGGGGCTCGCCCGCGGCATTGATACTGCGGCTCATAATGGCGCTCTTGATACCGGTACCATTGCGGTCATCGCCAGTGGTATAGATCTGGTCTATCCGCAAGAAAACGCTGATCTTTTTGACTCGATCATTGAGCGTGGCCTGTTATTGGCCGAAATGCCGCCTGGTACGCAACCAACACCGCGGCATTTTCCAATCCGCAACCGCATTATCGCCGGTTTATCACATGGCGTTATTGTGGTTGAAGCTGCCGCCAAGTCTGGCTCGTTAATAACAGCACGAGAAACTGGGGAACGTGGTGGCGAGGTAATGGCAATTCCTGGCTCTCCACTTGATCCAAGATCAGAAGGCTGTAACAAGCTGATCCGCGAAGGCGCGACATTGGTGCAAAACACATCCGATATCCTTGAATGTCTGAGTCGGCCCTATACCGCATCCCAGCCGCCGCCGCCGCCTGTTCAAGATGCCAATGCACCTGAACCCAATAGCAATGCAGTTAACAAATGCCGTAACATTATCACTGAAGGTGTTGGCCCCGATCCAGTGGCAATTGATGATATCATTCATCTATGCGATATGCCGGCTTCAATTGTATGGGCGGCGTTGCTTGAGCTGGAACTTGCGGGGGTCATTTTGCGACACCATGGTAACCGGGTGTCTAAAATAGCGGCATTCAAGGCATAAATATGCGTCAAATAGACAAAAACGCATCAGATATTTTGACAAATCACATTTTACGTTATATCGGATGGCCTCCACCATTAGTCGGATCATCCAATGAAAGTTGTTATTGTCGAATCACCTGCTAAAGCAAAAACCATTAACCGTTACCTCGGTGATGGCTATAAAGTGCTTGCCTCATACGGGCATGTTTGTGATTTGCCAAGCAAGGACGGATCCGTTTCCCCGGAAAATGATTTCGAGATGAAATGGCAGATTTCATCTGGTTCTGAAAAACATCTCAAGGAAATCACCAGCGCGCTTAAAAATGCTGACAAGTTAATCCTTGCGACTGACCCTGACCGTGAAGGGGAAGCGATTAGCTGGCATGTATTAGAACAGTTAAAAGCCAAAAAGCTTGTAAATGACATGCCTGTCGAGCGCGTTGTTTTTAACGAAGTCACCAAATCGGCAATCTTGACAGCGATGGACAACCCGCGCGCGCTAGATGAAGAATTGATCGATGCCTATCGTGCGCGACGTGCGCTTGACTATCTGGTTGGTTTTTCTATTTCGCCTGTTCTGTGGCGCAAATTGCCAGGATCAAAATCAGCTGGCCGTGTCCAATCGGTTGCCTTGCGCCTGATTTGCGAACGTGAAGCCGAAATTGAAGCCTTTATAACCGATGAATATTGGAGCGTGGATACCAGAATGGCTAAGGCCGATGGCCGTGAGTTCACAGCCCGCCTGACCCATATTGATGGTGAAAAACTTGGCAAATTGGATATCCCAAACGAAGCCGCCGCAAAAGCCGCTGAAGCCAAGATCAATGCTGCTGATTTATCGGTTAAAACGATTGAGACCAAACGCGTCAAACGTAATCCATCACCACCATTCACTACATCGACCTTGCAACAGGAAGCTTCGCGCAAGCTTGGCTTTTCAGCAAGCCGCACAATGCAGATTGCCCAGCGCCTTTATGAAGGTATAAATATTGGCAGTGACACAACAGGTCTGATTACCTATATGCGAACCGATGGCGTTCAGCTTGGCAAGGAATCCATAGCTGCCTTACGGGACGATATTGGATCGCGCTTTGGTAACCGCTATCTGCCAGATAGCCCTCGTATTTACAAGACCAAGGCCGCTAATGCACAAGAAGCGCACGAGGCTATCCGCCCGACAGATATTACCCGCGACCCGGAAGCGATGCGTAGCTTTCTGGATCATGACCAGTTCAGACTTTATGAGTTGATCTGGAAACGTACGATTTCCAGTCAGATGCAATCTGCCGAACTAGACCAAACTGGTGTTGATATTACTGATCCTGCGGGAACTGTTACCTTGCGCGCCAATGGCCAAGTGATGGTTTTCGATGGTTATTTGTCCGTATATATGGAAAGCCAAGACGATAAAGATGAAAAGGACGAAACCCGTTCTAATCTGCTTCCAGAAATGAAAGAAGGCGAAAATCTGGATACACAGAACGTGTCACCAGAACAGCATTTTACCCAGCCACCTCCACGTTTCACCGATGCCAGCCTTGTCAAACGTATGGAAGAGCTTGGCATTGGCCGACCTTCGACCTATGCTTCAATTATTCAGGTCTTGCAGAATCGTGATTATGTCGTCAAAGACCGTAATCGCTTCATACCTGAAGATCGCGGCCGTCTTGTTTCGACGTTCCTTGGCAACTTTTTTGACCGTTATGTCGAATATGATTTCACTGCACAGCTTGAAAGCCAGCTTGACGAAGTCTCGGCTGGCCGACTGGACTGGAAAGCGTTGCTTGCCAATTTCTGGCGTGATTTTAAATCCGCTATCGATGGCACCAAAGACCTGACGATTACAAACGTCCTTGACGTTCTGGACGAAGAGTTGGGGCCGCATTTTTTCAAAGCTGATGAAAATGGCGCTTTGATGCGCTCATGTCCGAATTGTGACGATGGACGGCTTGGTCTAAAGCTTGGAAAATTTGGTGCTTTTGTGGGCTGTTCAAATTATCCTGATTGTAAATTCACTCGCAAACTAACCGATAGTGATGGTACTGAGGATGATGCACCCGTGGGTGATAAAAATCTCGGTATTGATCCGGCAACCGAACTGCCAGTATTCCTGCGAAAAGGCCCCTATGGGCCTTATGTTCAGATTGGTGACCCTGAAACCAAGAAGCCGAAACGTGCGTCCTTGCCAAAAGGAGAAAGCGCTGCCGCCATTGATCTTGATCGTGCATTGTCGCTATTGGCACTTCCACGTGAGGTGGGGGCACATCCCGAAACAGGCGACATGATTCAGGCTGGGCTGGGACGCTTTGGCCCTTATCTGAAATATCAAGGCGGTTTTACCAGCCTGCCTGCTGATGACGATTTATTGACTGTAGGCATTAATCGGGCCGTTGATTTGCTTGCCGAATCGGCCAAGAAAAAGGGGCGTGTACTTGGCGCACATCCAGCCAAAGGCGATGTTTATGTCAAAGCTGGCCGCTATGGCGCCTATGTTGAACATAATAAACTTCGCGCGACACTGCCAAAAGACGTTGATATAGCAGATGTGACGCTGGAACAGGCGATTGAGCTTCTCGCCGAAAAAGCCGCCAAAACGCCAGCAAAGAAACCGGCCAAAAAGGCCGCAGCCAAGAAGAAAGCCGCACCTAAGAAGAAAGCCGCAACCAAGAAAAAAGCGACCGCTAAAAAGAGCGCCAAGAAAGATAGCTAGTGGCTGATCAAGACAATAGCGATGACAAGACTATAACCGGGCTACCCACGCAACAGGCCATTACTGATTATGTGAATAGCTGTGCTACCCCTCCTACCCAGCGTGAGATTGCCCGCGCGTTCAATATTGGACAGGACTATCGCGCGCCCTTGCGACGGCTTTTACGAAGCCTGAGCGAACAGGGTATTCTGGCGCGCCGCGATGGACGACGTATCGCAACGCCTGATCAATTACCCGAAGTCACTGTGCTTGAACTCGTATCATTCGACGATAATGGTGATGGTATGGCACGTGTTGCCGGTGAAAATAGTGATGATGAAGCCGATGCCCCCGAAATACGTGTCATCCTGAGTCGCAAAGCAGGACGCGCGCCATCTGTTGGCCAGACAATCTTAGCGCGCCTCGCCCGGGTCGGCCCCAATCTATATGAAGCACGCATTATCAAAGTTCTTGAACGCCAGCAAAAAAGGCTGTTTGGCGAGGTCATTGCATCAAATAAGGGCTTTAAGCTCATGCCTGCCGAACGCGGCAAACGCGACGCCATTAATTTACAGACATCATCATCAGCACCTTGCGTAGCTGGCGACCTTGTCGAAGCCGAATTACTGCCCTCAAAAGGGTATCTGGCAAAGACCGCTAGAATCATTCGCAATCTTGGATCATCCAGTAATACAGGCGCATTCAGCGCGCTGGCGATTGCTGAATTCAACATACGCCACCATTTCCCTGATGCTGTCATCAGTGAAGCCAATGCGCTTAAGACACCACCTGCGAAAGGGCGGCTAGATTTACGTGATACCGCACTTGTCACCATTGACGGTGCCGATGCCAAGGATTTTGATGATGCGGTCTTTGCCGAGCCAACTGACACTGGTGGTTGGCGGCTTTTGATCGCTATCGCTGACGTATCACATTACGTACGGCAAGGCTCCGCCCTTGATAAGGAAGCCAGAACAAGGGGAAATTCTGTATATCTGCCAGATTTGGTGGTGCCCATGTTGCCTGAAGCTATCTCGAATGATCTATGCTCATTGCGGCCACATGAAGATAGAGCCGCCATGGTAGCCGAGATATTTATCGATAATGAGGGACAAAGGATTAGTCATTCAATACAGCGCGCCTTGATCAAATCTCATGCTCGTCTGACCTATGACACGGTACAGGCCGTATTTGATGGCACGCTTGATGAAGCTGATGCCGACGTACCACACGGCACATTGCATGCGCTGTTTGGCGCATGGCATGCGTTAAATATTGACCGCACCGCCCGCGAGCCACTTGCACTTGATCTTCAGGAACGCCGCGTCGAGTTTGATGACAGTAATAATGCTGTTGGCATTGCCCTACGTAAACAAAGCGAGTCACAACGACTGATTGAAGATTTCATGATCGCCGCCAATGTTGCCGCCGCAGATACGTTGATAGCTGCCAAACGCCCATGCGTATTTCGCGTTCATGATGCACCTGATCCCAAAAAAGCGGATAGTCTGCACAAACTGGCAGATGCTATTGGTGGTAAATTTACCCGTGGACAGGTTTTACAACCACATCATTTCAACAAATTACTTGCCCATGTTAAAGACACAACCGATGAATTGATGGTTAATGAAGCTGTATTACGCAGCCAATCTAAAGCTGTCTATGATATTAATAACATTGGTCATTTTGGTTTATCCCTAAGAAATTATGCCCATTTCACATCACCTATTCGCCGCTATGCAGATTTGCTGGTTCACCGCGCACTTGTCGATCACGCCGCAAAAGGGAAAAAGGCACCGGTTGATGGGCTTTTAGATATGCCGCTTGAGATAATGGGTGAAATTTGCACGCATATTTCTGAAACCGAAGCGAATGCCGCCGGAGCAGAACGACGAAGTATTGACCGGTTCGCAGCGGCATTTTTTGAAAGTCGCATAAATGAAACAATGGATGCTGTCATTGTTGCCATTACTGGCTTTGGCGCCTTTTTGCGTCTTGATGATGGCAAGGCTGACGGATTTCTGCCGCTAAAAAATCTGCCTGATGATTATTATGATCTGGACGCATCAGGTCAATGGCTCGAAGGGCGTCATACCGGCTGGACATTCGGCATCGGCACCGAACTGGGCGTTCAGATTGCCGAGGTTAATGCCGTTTCTGGCGGCATTCTGCTACGCTGGGTCAGCGGCGGATTAAGTGGCGACCGCCCAAACCGAAATAGCCGAATGGCGCATAAAAAGGGTGAAAACCGATCATCAGCAAAAGCGGCTAAACGATCCAGTCACAGAAAAAACAAATCAAGCCGCCGAAAAAGCCGATGATCTGACTTGACATTAGCGTCATAATCACGCAATTTGCGGCCAGTTTTACGGCGTTAACGCGCCCCTATCCGGAGTTAGTGACATGGCAAAGCCTGCTACCCTTCAAATCAAGCTCGTTAGCACAGCCGATACAGGCTATTTCTACGTGACCAAAAAGAACCCACGTACAAAGCCAGAAAAGCTGGAGCTCAAGAAATTTGATCCTCGCGCACGCAAACATGTCCTGTTTCGTGAAGCAAAAATCAAGTAATAGCCAAGTGCTGGTTTCAGCATGCGTCTTGGTTTAGACATTGGATCGCGTTTTATCAGCACCGCCATTCTTTCGGATGGCGGTGAATTTTTATGTCTAAAACAGGCCGCAACACCTTTAGATAGTTATCAAGACATTCTTCGTACCATCGCCAGCCTGATAGCCACAGTAACAGCAGACATATCCCATGATGATATTGTCGGCGTTGCAGTGCCAGGTTTTGTGCATGAAGGCGTGGCACAAAATAGCTATCTGGAGTCGTTAAACGGTAAAAACCTGCAAGCTGATCTTCAGGCATCTTTGGGACGGCATGTGACGCTGGCCAATAGTGGGGCGTGCTTCACCTTATGGGAAGCACGACATGCTGGGGCCAAGGACCATGAAAATGTCTTTGGTATGCTGATAGATGACAGTAGCTGGGGCGGGCTGGTGATCGATAAAAAATTGATACGGGGCCGTAATGACATTGCCGCAAACTGGAGCCATATCCCCCTTCCATGGCCAGTACCACATGAACTGGACGGACATGATTGTTGGTGTGGACGTGTTGGATGTCTTGACAGCTTTGTGTCAGCGCGCGGCATGGAAGATGATTATTTCCGCATTACCGACAGCCAACTATCTGCCACCGCAATCGCAACAGCGGCACATAGTATGGACATTGTCGCCGAGAGTGCCTTGCAGGTTCTAGAAGACCGTATTGGCCGCGCAACCGCTTTGATCATCAATATGGTTGATCCGGATGTTATAATACTTGGGGGCGCTGTAGGGTGCTTTGAAAGGCTATTAACCACTGTACCACGCAAATGGCCAGGATATGTTCACACCGCAAAGGTCAAAACCCAGCTTTTACAGTCACAATCAGGGCATAATGCTGTTGTGGCAGGTGCGGCCTTTTTAAACGGATAAAACCAACCAGCTTTAATTGCATACTGGCAAGCTGACATCTTCGATATTTAGTAAATTGGCCTTAATGCTGAATTCGCCATAATCAATTTCATAATCACGAACGACACCGTTCGACTGTAACGAAAAATTGATTTCATAAGATGGTTCAGACGCTGTTGCCAAAGGCTTGAAATAGGCAACATGAACTGGCCAAAAACCTTTGTCAGCAAAGCCACCAAAAGAATTTGGCGCTGCGCTTGAGCGCCAGCCCCCAATAACCGTGTTTGTTGTCATCAAGGCATCTTCTGGTTCGGCACCCGTGAACACACTGGCCGCAATAATCCTAGTTCCCGCATTTGCCGATTCGATTATTTCCTCAACATGCTGCATCGGGAAATAAGTATCACTAGGCAAAACAATTTTATCATTTAATTCATTCGTAAAAACCGCGTCCCCACCCTGTTCTGTCATTTGGGCAAAGCCACCAAATTGCTTATCACCTTCAAAAGTGCTTTTTTCCTCAATATCAAAACTGTATTTGTCACCGGCGTCAGCTTCCCATGACTCGAAATGCGATAGAATGCGTTGAACATTACCGCCTGCACCGCCGAATTCGATGACATAATCTTCAACTGAACGCCAGCCATCACAATCGCGCTCAACCGAATAGGCTGACCGACCTGACACACTTAACACCGACGAGTTTTTATTCATCTCGCCAATTGTCATTTCATAAAACGCACGATGCGCAACAACAGCCCCAGCCAGACCAGGTTGTACGACGGAAAAAAACATCATTCCTGAGAGAAGCGTGACGCATCCGGTTTTGATATATTGTGATTTCATATTAGAAATTTATGAACGCGCGTTGATGATTTCAATAGGTTTATCTTTGCCATGCCGATTTTTTACCTTATACACACGATTGAGGATTGAGGTAAAATGGATCAAAATCACAAAAAATATTCCCACGCAAAGCGCAATGAGCCCGATAATTCCATCCCACTCGAAAAGCTACCGCCCGACGCCCTGATAACAACGAATGCAGATTTGTTACGTGTGGTCGATGAATTTCGGGGCAAGCCCTTCCTCGCCATTGATACAGAATTCATGCGCGAACGCACCTATTACCCACAACTTTGCCTGATACAGGTCGGTGATGGCACCAAGGCGGTGGCTATTGATCCTTTGGCTAAAAACTTAAATCTGGAACCCTTGTGGAGCCTTATGCGAGATGAAAGTATCATCAAGGTGTTTCATGCTGGCAATCAGGATATGGAAATTTTTCTAAATGAAATGGGTGGGTTGCCAAGCCCTGTTTATGATACCCAAATTGCAGGTTTGGTATGTGGACATGGCGACCAGATTGGCTATGACAGTCTGGTAAAGTCCATTCTAGGTAAAAATGTCGATAAGACATCGCGCTTTACTGACTGGTCAAAGCGCCCTCTTACCGACAGACAGATTTCCTATGCGTTGGACGATGTTATTTATCTGGCACAGATATATCCAATCATGCTGGACAAGATTGCTAGTGAAAACCGAACTAATTGGCTCGATGAAGAATTCAAAAAATTCTCTGATCCGGCAACCTATGTCACCAAACCTGAGAATGCCTGGAAACGTATTAAAATTAGGCATTTGAAAGCACCTGCATTAATGCGGTTAATGCGACTGGCCGCCTGGCGCGAGATTGAAGCGCAGAATCGTAACGTACCACGCAATCGGGTGATACGTGATGAGACTTTGATTGACCTTGCCGGTACAGCGCCCAATACAATCAACGAATTCAGCAAAATCAGGAATTTTCCCGGTGGCACTGATGGCAAATTTGTTAAACCTGTACTCAAAGTCATTCAAGATGTTGCGTCTATTCCCGAGAGCGAATTACCTGTCATCCCATCACGGGGCAAGCCTGTTAAGCCGCCCCAAGCTGTTATGGAATTACTTCGGGTATTGCTGAAATATACGACCGATCAACATAATATTGCGCCAAGACTCATTGCTTCGAGTGACGATTTAGAGTTACTGGCCACTGACGATAACGCACCGATAAGAGCGCTACAAGGCTGGCGCCGCGAGGTATTTGGCAACACCGCCTTGAAACTGAAATCGGGCGAGATTGGTCTTGCCGTTAAAAACGGCAAAATCAGGGTAATCGAGCTTAGCTAGACTATAGCGTACTGTTAAATTTACCACCATCCATCAGGATGTTCTGGCCTGTTAGAAAGCCTGAATGCGCGCTACACATCCACGCACAGGCAAACCCGAACTCCTCAATCTCGCCAAGCCGTTTAGCCGGCGTAGCCTGTTCAAAGCTAGTGCGCACATCATCAGGTGAGCGACCGTCATTTTTAGCTGAATTGGCAATTAATGATTCTATCCGGTCTGTATTGAACTGACCTGGCAGTAACCCGTTAATGGTAACATTATGCTCCGCTACCTGACGCGAAAGACCAGCGCAAAATCCAGTAAGCGCCGCACGCGCACCATTTGAAAGACCAAGTGCCGGGATTGGTGATTTAACCGACCCTGACGTGATATTGACAATACGCCCAAACTTTCGTTCGATCATCGGATCAATCACAGCCTGAATCAGCGAGAACGCAGCCAGCATGTTCGCATCAAGCGCCGTGATCCATGTCTCACGTGTCCAATCACGAAAATCACCCGGAGGGGGGCCACCAGCATTATTAACCAAAATATCAACATCACTGGTAGCATCAAGCAATGCGGCGCGGCCTTCATCTGTGGTCACATCGCAAACGACTTCTGTCACCTTTACATTATGCTTGTCACGAATAAGCTTTGCCGCATCACGAAGCACATCACCACCCCTTGCGCACATCGTTACATTGACGCCAGCCCCTGCCAAAGCGTCGGCACAGCCAAAGCCGAGCCCCTTACTTGACGCACAAACAATGGCATTTCTATTCGCAATTCCAAAATCAAGCATGCTATTCACCTTATTAATTTTTTTGCAATCTTCTTTGAAAGCAATGTTTTAAATGTCTATTTCTAGTTGTTTATGCAGAACGTCTCGCGCCAGATTAACCGACAAACTCTTTTTACTGGCTAGGGCTTCACGATCTAATGCAGCACCAATCTGATGCACCGCACTGAATGATCTATCCATCCGACTAACAATATAATGAAGCATATTATGGGGCGCGACAAGCTGTCGTTCAGCAAAGTATTTTTCCAGTAATGCAAATAACAGCATATCGTCAGGCAATTCGATCTGCGCCACGTTGATGGCTTTCAAGCGCGACATTAAATCAGCCAGCTTCCAATTCATCAAAGCGATGGGCATGGATGACAAAATCAATAACGATCCCTGAACCGACTTGATTGCATTCAAAAAATGGAAAAGTGCCTCTTCGTCGCTATTTTCTGCGGATAAATTATCAAGAATAAAGCATGGTGCCTCAGCATTTTTTTCCATCAACCTATGAACCATATCCGCATCAGCTTTGGATAGTGACACCGAACCGGTTTGTTCTTGCCAAACAGCCGCAAGATGTGATTTTCCAGAACCGGGCTCTCCGACAATATTTAGCGCCTGCATCTGGCCAGGCCAATCAGGCCAGCGATCAATCCAATCAGCCGCAAGCTGGTTGCTTGCACTAATGAAAAAATTGTCTCGGTCCTGTGCTGACCGGAAAGACAAATCCATTGGAATTTGCTGCATATTAGATCCTAATTACCCTGCGCCACAGTCAAGACAGGCAAGCCATCATCCTTCATGCGTAACTGCAGGTTATGAACTGCCAGAGCATTTTCAAGTGCCGTAACGGGCCCAACAAGTTGCAGTGAAATGATTGCCGAAGTTATATCTAATTTATGAATTTCCATTTTATCAATCACAGCAATCGCACGTAACGTCTGCAGACGTGATGCCCAGTCAGTCAAAGTGTCAATGGGCACCTCAACAGTCAGTCGGCTCGAAACGGGGTCCCCCATCAAATTAGCAGCATGCCAGCCTTCTTCCATTGATTTGGCAATGCTAACAATATGGCGATTAACGATCGTAGCGAGATCATTCTTACCTGCAACTTTGCCTATCGCTGATTTGCCATGTTTGAAAACTGCGGATAAATATTTGCCATCACTATCATACAAGTCAGCAGATACATCTATTAGGCGGGTGCTGCCCTCGTAATCTTCATTGGCAATAACCAAAAGCACCTGCTGTGCTTCAGCCAGAACCGCCGCGCTGGCCAGATGTTGCTGATTAGCAGCAGACAAATCTTCGGCGCGTAACCGGCGCTCACGATATAGAGTTGGTCGCAGAATACGAAAAGAAACCAGACCTGTATTATTACCGACAAATTGATGCCAAGCACCAATCCACTTGTTTTTCAATTGCCATGCGCGGGCACCATCTGTGCCATTCCAAACTGGCACCACAAGGATCGGTGGGCTTTGCAATTCTGACCAGCGAAGATTAGCCTGCTTTAGCGCCGTGCGAAGGCGCTGGGCATCAAAACAAAAATCAAGGCGACCTATGTAGCGCTTTGGTAGATTATTTTCTTCAATGATGTGAACAAAATCCGTGAACTCATCTAGATCATGCTTTTGCAAAAACGCATCACGACGTTCTGGTGCCATTAATAGCCGATCAAGCACGATCGTGAACGCCCTTTCAGCAGCCAAACGCATCCCTTTTGTCCGTGCGGCATTGGCATTGTCCGCCGTCTGGTCAATTACGATGTCAGCAACCCCAAAAACAGGTTCGACACAACGTTCAGAGGCATTGGCAGCCGATGTCATGATCAGACCGATGCTCATCAAAAAGCCAATACGAAAACAAAAAGCAGAGACGAGATACCGATAAAGGTCTGCTCGAAGACGTAAAAATGAAAATAACGTTACAGACATACGTACAACGCCTATGATCCTGATGCATAAAAGACTATACTTCTTATATCACTCAAATGCGCCGAGACCAGCATGTCTAACCAACAAAACAATACAAATTCGCTAAGTTACAAAGATGCTGGTGTCGATATAGACGCGGGTGACGCCCTTGTGCGTGAAATTGCCCCGCATGCAAAGCGCACAAGACGAAGCGGTGCTGAGGCAGATCTTGGTGGTTTCGGTGGCCTGTTCGATTTGAAAGCTGCTGGCTTTTCCGACCCTATTCTGGTAGCTGCCACCGATGGCGTGGGCACAAAGCTGGAATTGGCCAAAGCAATCAATATTCATCGTGGCCTTGGCATTGATTTGGTTGCCATGTGCGCTAACGATATTCTAGCACAAGGCGCTATGCCCTTGTTCTTTTTGGATTATTTTGCGACAGGCAAGCTGGAACCGCGTGTGGCTGCTGACGTGATTGCTGGCATTGCCGATGGTTGCATTGAATCCGATTGTGCGCTGATCGGCGGTGAAACGGCTGAAATGCCAGGGCTTTATGGGGCTGGCAGTTATGATCTAGCAGGCTTTTGTGTTGGCGCTGCTGAGCGTGGCACCTTACTGGCTCCTGGCCAACCCAAGGCTGGTGATGTTGCAATTGGCATCCCATCTTCTGGCGTTCATTCAAACGGTTTCTCACTTGTCAGAAAAATTATTGACGTCACTGGTGCCGATCTATCCGCAGCAGCACCGTTTGACCCAGCACAATCGCTTGGTGAGGCCTTAATAACCCCTACCCGTATTTATCAGAAAGCCGCCAAAACCGCCCTTGCGCATGGCGGCGTATCAGGCATTGTGCATGTGACTGGTGGTGGATTGATTGAAAATCCACCGCGCATCTATGCCAATGATCTGACTTTTGACATTGATTGTGCACTTTATGATTTGCCGCCGGTTTTTGGCTGGCTTCGTGATAGTGGTAATATGGAATTACACGAAATGGCGCGCACCTTTAATTGTGGAATCGGCCTCATCATTTTCACCAGCCCTGATCAAGCCGAAACCATGCTGGCCAGCTTACATGACGGTATTGAGCCAGATGCCACCATCATGGGTAGCTTGCGTCCTCGTGAGAACTCACCTCCGGTGGTTTTGAATAATAGCCATCATTGGCAAGGCAAATAGATCGTTCCATGACACGCGTCGCCATTCTTATTTCTGGACGTGGTAGCAATATGGAAGCGTTAGCTGACGACATTGAAGCTAATCATCACAGTACGATTTGTCTGGTTGTCGCAAACAAACCATGTACAGGCATCGATAGTGCCGCTGCACGCGGCATTCCAACCAAAATTGTCAATCGTTCGAATTTTGACACACGTGAAGATCATGACCACGCCATGTGCGCCATTCTGGCTGATGCTGAGCCTGATTATATTTTCATGGCTGGATATATGGCCATCGTCGGCGCCGCATTCATCGACCGATTTACGGCCCGCATTCTGAACATTCACCCTTCGCTTTTACCCGCCTATAAAGGGCTTGATACGCATGAGCGCGCGCTAGCGGATGGTGCCAAACAGCATGGCGTTAGCGTCCATATTGTTTCAGAACAACTCGATGACGGCCCAATCATTCTGCAAGCGGCGCTCACTATAAATCCAGAAGATACCGCCACAACATTGGCTACACGCGTATTAGCGCTTGAGCATATTTTATATCCGCTTGTGCTTAGCAGTCTGGCCCATGGTGATCTTGAACTCAGCCACTCAGGCGTTAAGTGGCATAACAGAGAAGCCGCGCTTAGCCGCCTTGGCCATAAAGCGCGACTTCAGATTGAAACGGCATTAATTTGGCCTTAATGCCGCATTGATTTTTACGATGGTATGGGTCATAAAATAGGTAATTAACAGTTTAAAAAGCAATGTATACTGTAGGAGAGAGTAAACATGGACACTTCAGATTTTGACAAGCAGGCCAAGTCGCATCTGGCTATTTATAATGGCTTTATGACCGCCTCAAAGATTGTTATCGGCTTGGTGATTGTTACGCTTATAGCCATGGCAGCAACCTTGCTCTAGGCTAACTTCATATAAATAAATAGATAAATAATAATATATACAAAAGGCGGGATTTCACCCGCCTTTGTGCTTTTGAAGTGGACACGCCTTTTCGGCATATTCATTTAGCCAGTGATTTCTGAACCAGCAAAGAAGTAGGCAATCTCGATCGCCGCATTTTCAGGGCTGTCTGATCCATGAACAGAGTTGGCTTCGATTGATTCAGCAAAATCTTTACGAATTGTGCCATCCGCTGCATCTGCTGGGTTAGTTGCGCCCATTGTCTCGCGATTTTTAGCAATAGCGCCATCGCCTTCAAGGACCTGCAGAACAACCGGACCCGATGTCATAAATGACACCAGATCATTGTAAAACGGGCGTTCGGCATGAACTGCGTAAAATTCTTTAGCTTCGCGGTCACTAAGAAGAACGCGCTTTTGTGCGACAATGCGTAGGCCTGCAGCTTCGAGGCGGGCATTGACCTGACCTGTCAAATTACGGCGTGTTGCATCAGGTTTGATGATGGAAAAAGTTCTTTCGAGTGCCATGTTGCGATCCTCTGATATCAGCGATAATGGAATATTCGGCTTCAATACAAGAGCAGACCGTTTGGCACAAGTCATAACTTCATAGATTTATCAGACAAATGGATTTAGGCCTTTTTCTCCCATCGGCCATCATCCGTTTCGGCAAAGTAACCACGCTCTACAGTGCCAAGATCAGCCCAGCTTTTCCATTGGATACGCGCATGCTGAACCTGAGCCTCGGATCGGCCATCAAACAGATTAAAGACTCTTTCAAATTGGCTAATTTCGGCAGGCACACTTCCATGCAACAAAAACACAAATTCGGCCTTGATTGGATTAACAGCCATATCGGTTGAAATCCAGATTTTGGCAATATCTTGCCCATCTGCATCATCCAGCCCATGCGCAAACCATGAGTCCGGTTCGCGCGTCCATAAATCTGTATCAAGAGCCGAGGCGGCAGGCTGGGGACATAGAATGAGTGCCTTTTTCCCCGCTGCCAGTGTTTTTTTGAGCAGCATCAACAGAACAGTTTCCATATCCGTCTGGGTAAGGTGATAAAAATCTATTTTACTCATTCGGCGCCATACCCGATGCCTTTACTGTTTCAAAGCTTCACTTTTAACCGTCATTTGCCGTGATATGGGCTGTTGTCCAATTATCAACAAGACGATTCAGCAACCGGACACCAAAACCAGTGCCACCTTTTGGCACCGTCGCCGTGGCCTTGTCCGACCATGCTTTACCAGCAATATCAAGATGTGCCCAAGGGGTTTTGGAAACAAACCGTTCAAGGAAACAGGCTGCCGTAATCGAACCACCATAAGGGCCGCCAATATTCTTCATATCCGCAATATGGGATTTGAGCATCTTATCATAGGCCTTGCCCATTGGCAGACGCCACAGCTTTTCTTCGGTTGCCATACCAGCTTGGGTCAACTGTGCGGCCAACTCATCACTATTGCTGAACAGTCCCCCATATTCCTTGCCCAGTGATACAATGATAGCGCCGGTTAAGGTTGCAAGATTAACCATCATTGCTGGTTCAAAGCGCGTTTCCGTATAATGCAATGCGTCGGCAAGCACTAAGCGGCCTTCTGCATCGGTGTTGATAACTTCAATCGTTTTACCAGACATTGCCGTGACCACATCCCCGGGACGCTGTGCATTACCGTCAGGCATGTTCTCAACTAGGCCAATGACACCAACTACATTTCGTTTCACTTTACGCCCAGCAATAGCGGCCATAGCCCCCGTTACCGCCGCCGCGCCACCCATATCCCATTTCATATCTTCCATGCCTTTGGCAGGTTTGAGCGATATGCCCCCCGTGTCAAAGGTCACCCCTTTTCCGACAAGCGCTAACGGGGCTTCGTCTTTACCACCACGCCAGTTCATCACCACCATACGTGATTCACGACGTGACCCCTGACCGACACCAAGAAGTGCTCCCATACCAAGAGCTTCCATATCAGCTTCACCGAGAATTTCGACATCAAGCCCCAAGTCTGACAAGGATGCACAGCGGTCAGCGAAAGCTTCTGGATAGAGTTTATTAGCCGGTTCAAAAACCAGATCGCGCGCCAGCGCTACCCCGTTAGCCAGCGCCTGACGGTCAGCAAGATCACGATCATCTTCGGTAATAAATTCATTGGAAACAGTTAGCTGAACTGATGCTTCGGCACTATCCGTTTCGGTAAAATACTGTTCGAAATGATAAGCAGCCAATTCAACACCAAAGATGATATCAGCTGCCACTTCATCAGCAAGCTTGAGAGCTGGAATCCAGCCCTGCTTATGAGGTGTCGCCGCAAGTGCCGTAAACAAATTGCCGCCGACTGTCTCGGCATGGATTCCCGCCTTGATCATCTCGCCAACGCCAATAAGCAGATACACACCTACATCAAGATACAGACTCAGGCTTGTGCCCTTTTTACCCGTGAATTGTGCGCTTGCCATCTTTGCAATCAGCTGAGCCGCAACATCCTTATCGAGCTTCGGGATAATCACACTGTCTGTAGAAATAAGACATATGGTTACGCAATCCCCCTCGGGGGCATCGTTGGAAAAAGTGAGCTTCAATTTACTGGTCATAAAAACCTCTTGTTCTGGCTAAGATCTGTTTGGGCTGATGTTACCGCACCAATATTGGATAGATATCACATATCATTACAGAAACATCATCATTTTCGCATTTTTAGACTGTCATATTTTTTGCGTTTTGGCAGGCGTATGTGGTATTGACTCTATGAATGGAGAGTTGCTCTATCATGCAGTTTAATATCTACATTTTCAACCAGCTGTTTCGTGCCACCTGCGTTATCTCAATGGTGCTTATTGGCATCATGTGGCTGTTTCAGACGATTAAGTTACTTGAACTTGTTGTGAATAAGGGCGCGCCCATTTTTGATTTTCTTCTGATGTCAATAACTGTAATTCCCCTTTGGTTAACTATCGCGCTTCCCATTGCCGGTTTTGTAGCGGTAAACTGGGTCTTTCATCGTATTCTTGCAGACCGTGAACTCACCGTAATGCAGGCTGTCGGCCTCAGCCCAGCTCAACTTGCCAAAGCACCTATAGCTTTGGGCATGTTACTAACTAGTGTTCTGTATTTTAATTCGGTATATCTGTTGCCAACTTCATTTGGCATATACAAGGATCTCCAATTCAACCTTCGAAACGGCATACCCGTAATTCTTTTGCAGGATGGTGTGTTTACCGAAGTGGTACCGGGGCTAACCATGTTTATTGGCTCGCGTGAAGAAAATGACGTTGTAAGCGATGTATTCATTCAAGATACGCGAACGATTGATAAAACAATCATCCTGACTGCAGAAAATGGAAAATTCGTGGGAAAAGACTACCACCCAACATTAATTCTGGGCAATGGTCAACGATTAGAAGTGAATAGTGACGGCGAGTCAGGTGCTTTACTTTTATTTGAAACGCATTCGCTTTCACTTGTCACAAACGAGAAAAAACCAAGTGAGCGCATCGCAAACGACATGAATGAAGATAGCATAAGCAACTTGCTTGATGCCAAAAAATCACCCTATGCAGATTACGCATTTCAGAGAATAGCCGAAGGACATTACCGCATAGCCTCGCCTGTTCTGGCATTGGCGCTCATTATGATGGTTATTGCCATTACTTTGCATGGCCAGTTACGCCGGGATCTCTGGTTGCGGCGATCTCTAATAAATATCAGTTGCTGCCTTGGCCTTATTGTTGCGTTAATCCTTGCCCGAAGCTGGACAATTACAATGCCTCACTTATGGATTTTGATTCATATTGTTACCACATTGCCTATTTTGATTTGCGGTATTGCATTAGCTAGACCACTGAAATTTGCAAGAAATGTGTAAAGCATGAACCCGTTCTTTATATTTGGCACATTATTTCGCTATTTCGCCTTTTACTACACGCGATGGATATTGCTGTGTCTTTTTGGACTCACCGTCATTATTAGCGTAATCCAAAGCGTCGAGCTTATGCGCCAGAAAAGCGTCAATAAATCCGATGTCGAAGAGATCAGCGTATCTGTGCTGGCAATGCTCAACTTACCAAATATTATTGAAGTAATTTTACCATTTGCAGTGCTTATTGGCACAATGCTGTGTTTTCACGCTTGGAATAAATCAAATGAATTTGTTGTAACTAGGGGCTTTGGGCAATCTATCTGGGTGTCATTGAGTCCCGTTTTAGTGTCGGCACTAGCCATAGGCGTTCTGTTCGTTATGGTAATAAATCCGATTGGTGCGGTAACGTCCAAAAGATACAATAGCCAGATGGCCACCCTAAATGATGATATTTCAAATAATTTAACAATATCTGAAAGCGGGATCTGGCTTCGTGACATGCAGGATAATGTAAAAATCATTATCAATGGCGATGCGCTGGATATGAAAACAGCGCAAATAAGTAATCCGACAATATACAGTTTTGTGAATGGGTTTGAGCTGAATTGGCGCGTTCAAGCCCAGTCAATACAATTGACTCAGATGGGTTGGGAAGTCGTTGACGGTATTAAATGGGACAGTGATGGGTTACAGAACGAACTTGGCACATTCATCATCCCAACCAATCTGGAAGCTGTTGACCTGACGCGATCTGGTCAATCCCCCCATTCAATCTCGATTTATGCGCTTCCGCATTTTATAACGGTTCTTGAACGAGCTGGGTTGCCAACAATCAACCACGAAATACATTTTAACAAAATATTGGCGTTTCCATTTTTACTTGTTGGCATTTCAATGATAGCAACGCGTATCACCGTTCGTTCAATAAATCGAGGACGACAGATGAAATTAGTCATCAAAGGCCTTGGTATAGCAACATGTATTTTTATTTTTAGTTACCTAATGCATGTCATGGGCACTTCGCTTACTGTGCCAGCATTAGTGGCTGGCTGGACACCAGCTATTACTGTATTGCTTATTGGCTCGATCATGTTGGCACGACTTGACGAAAATTGACTGGAAAATGTGATGAAACAATATTCATTATTCCGAATTTTTACCACATCCATCATGCTCATTGGCATGATGGCTTTAGGGGGGCTCAATGCTTCTGCAAATATTAAAATAGTTGCAAAGGTAGATGGCAAACCGATCACCAACTATGATGTTGATCAACGTGTTTTGTTTTTGAAAGCCGTGACAAATCTCCCAGAGACTGAGAATATCGAAAAGCAGATTCGCAAAGACGCTCTACAGATGCTTGTTGATGATACGTTAAAGATGCAAGCGGCTCTATCGACAAACCCTCTAGTACAACAACAGGCTAACAGGCCAGCTACCGATCTGATTGACCAGTCATTTGCTTCAGATAGTGAGTCAGGGTCAGCAGCCCTTAGACGCCTTAATCTGAATTATGACGCGGTGAAAACAAAATTTGCTGCCGACCTTATATGGAGTGGTTATTTACAGGATAAATTTGCTGACATATTTGCAGAAATAGACGGAAAAATTGATCTTGAACTTGAACGTATTAGGGCTGATGCATCACAACCACAGGTAAATATCAGTGAAATTGTTCTTGCGCCTGAACCCAATCGTCCTTTGGCGGCGACAATGGCGCTGGCCACCGAAATGGTAAAAGCTGTTAAAAAAGGGGCTGATTTTAACGCCATTGCCCAGCAATATTCTGCCGCCGGCACAGCCCAACAAGGCGGACGTTTAGGATGGGTTTTATTAGAACGCCTTCCTGAAAAGCTACAAGCCATGATCGCCCCACTTGATGTTGGCGGCGTAAGTGATCCAATACAGCTTGATGGTGCGGTTTATATTTTCAAAAAAACCGGTGATCGTAAAGATGGCGCAAATGATATTTCACAGTCACGTATTTGGCTGGTTCGCGCAGTTCTGCCTGTCAATGCAGAGGCCACAAAGTCTGACAGATTGGAAGCTGCAGCCCAGCTAGGACGTGATGTCACAGACATCAATGACTGTGACTCTATGGTTGCTCTACATGAAGAATATGGATCGGGCACCGCGCCAAGGTTGGAAGATCTTCGTCTTGGCGAACTTGCGCCGCAAATGCAAAATCTAGTTAAAGAGCTGAATGTTGGTGAGCCTAGTGAAGCTTTGTCTTTTAGCGAGGGTGTTGCATCATTCATGGTATGTAAACGTCTCAAGCCTGAATTGAATTTGCCAACGCGTGACGACATATATCGTGTTCAGTTCAATCGCCTTTTTGGATCCTTAAGCGAGCGTTATCTGTTGCGGCTTAGGCGCAAAGCATCAATCGAGTTTATAGACTGAGGCTTTGTAGTGGCACAAACACCAATCATTGTAACGCCCGGAGATCCTGCAGGTATCGGTGCGGAAATTGCGCTAAAAGCATGGCAAAATGGATGTAAAGATTTTGTTATTTTGGACAATGTTCCAAGGCTTGAATCTCTTGCCAGCACCCTTGGCATAGAGATACCGATTATCTCTATCTCACAACTTGATGCCTTTAGTCCTGATTGTGGCGCGCTTCAAGTCATGCCCGTTTCATGGGCTGTCTCACCCCAAGCTGGCAAGCCTGATATAGCTAACGCACCCGTGGTTATCCAAGCCATTAAAGATGCGGCAACTTATGTACAATCAGGGCAAGCCGCCGCAATGGTGACCAACCCGATTGCCAAAGCAACCTTATATGAAGCTGGCTTTACCTATCCCGGCCATACGGAATTTCTTGGCAGCCTATCCTCGCTGGATAAAGGCGCGCCATTAATGATGCTTGCATGTGATCAATTGCGCGTTGTCCCGCTGACCATTCATATCCCGCTTACTGAGGTCGCCCCCACAATCACCAGCGCAATGATTATCGATGCGTGCCATCTGATAGCAAAAAGCCTGCATAGGTTGGAAGGCATCAAAGACCCACATATAGCAGTGTGCGGACTCAATCCCCATGCCGGTGAGCAAGGCTCTATTGGCCAAGAAGATGAAAAGGTCATAGCCCCGGCCATTGCTACTCTTCGTGCCGAGAACATCAATGTGACGGGCCCCCATTCAGCCGATACTTTGTTCCATGCCGAAGCCAGAGCCACTTATGATGCTGTTTTGGGCATGTATCATGATCAGGTTCTTATACCTATAAAAACAATTGATTTTTATGGGGGCGTTAACATTACACTTGGTCTTGATTTCATTCGGACATCGCCCGATCATGGTACCGGTTTTGATATCGCTGGCAAAGCTATTGCCCGGCCAGACAGCCTAATCGCCGCGCTTAAACAGGCGCGTCATATGGCAACAAGGCAGGCATCAAATAATGCGCGATAAATCTGCCACACCACAGCCAGACCAAGCTGATATCGACGCCAGCAATAGTGAAATCGACAATTTGCCATCCTTGCGTGACCTTGTTGGCGCGATGGATATGCGTGCGCGTAAATCCCTTGGGCAAAACTTTTTGTTTGATCTCAATTTAACGCGACGCATTGCACGGTCTGCGGCCCCTCTGACAGGCACAACAATAGAAATAGGTCCTGGACCGGGTGGATTGACACGCGCCCTGCTTCTTGAAGGTGCTACAAAGGTGCTGGCCATCGAAAAGGATTGGCGGGCCCCAGATGTTTTGGCTTCACTATTATCTGCATCCAGAGGACGACTGGAACTGACTGAAGCTGATGCCATGGATTTCCCGATCTGGGATATTGAACCAGCGCCGCGACGCATCATTGCCAATTTACCATACAATATCGCTACAACCTTGCTGATCCGCTGGCTCGAACATGCCGCAGACTTTGAGTCCATGACATTAATGTTCCAACGAGAGGTAGCTTTACGTATCACAGCCAAACCTGGTGATAGTGCCTATGGTCGGTTAAGCGTACTTGCCGGATGGTTAGCCGATGCCGAAATCTTGTTCGACATCCCCCCCGAAGCCTTTGTACCTGCACCAAAGATAACATCGTCAGTTGTCCAAATCATACCGCTGGCTGCGCCCCGTTTTCCTTGCAGACAACAATATCTTGAAGATGTGACACGACATGCCTTTGGCCAAAGACGCAAAATGCTACGAAGTTCTTTGAAAAAAATTGGTGGGGAAGCGTTGCTTTTGGCGGCTGGCATTGACCCAGAAACCCGCCCACAAGACCTTGATATAGAGTCATTTTGCAAGCTTGCCGAGCTACATGAAACCAAAGCCTTCGGCTAAATAATAATTAGTCTGGTTAAATTTGGTCACGAAGTTCTTTGACAAAATCAGTCAGGCCGACCTGTCGATCACGTTTTAGCCTTTCGGCTACCATGATGGCCTTAATATCACTGATCGCTTTATCGACATTTTCATTAACCAGAATATAATCATATTCACGATAATGGCTAATTTCATCTGCCGCCTTTGACATACGTTTGGCGACCACTTCTGCACTATCCTGAGCGCGGTTTAAAAGGCGTTTTTCGAGATCTTGGGTGGATGGGGGCAGAATAAAGACTGATACAAGGTCATCTCGGCTTTTATCAGCAATTTGCTGGGTACCCTGCCAGTCTATATCAAACAGAATATCGCGCCCTTCACTCAACGCATTCATCACCGGTACCGCAGGCGTGGCGTAATAGTGATCAAAGACGTTGGCATGCTCTAAAAATTCACCACGATTGGCCATTAAATGAAAAGTTTCGTCCTCGACAAAATAATAATCCTTGCCCTCAACCTCACCAGGTCTTCGTGGTCGTGTCGTTGCTGAAACGGACATATATAGACCATTTTCTTCTTCGATCAGACGTCGTGCAATTGTGGTTTTACCAGCACCTGATGGAGATGAAAGGACAAGCATAAAGCCGCGACGACCTATAATGTTTGATTGCATCTTTGAATCTTCATTTTTGGCCATAATAACGTCCTGCCCTATCGCTCTATTTTTTTGCCGCACGCTGAAATTGTCTGAATAATCTTACATTCCGGTTGTGTGCGTCCAGTGTTTTTGCAAATCGCGACCCACCTTTACCGTCTGAGACGAAATACAAATAATCACTATCTGCTGGATTTAATGCCGCAAGAATGGATTCGCGACCCGGATTGGCAATTGGTGTTTTTGGCAAGCCTTTGATAACATATGTATTCCACGGGGTTTTGCGTTTCAAATCTGCCTTGGTGATAACCCTGCTCATATCGATTGCTGGATTGGTGTCATAAACAACCGTCGGATCGGACTGTAGCCGCATACCTTTTTTGAGTCGGTTCACCAGAACCGAAGCCACCATAAGCCGTTCACTAGCGATGCTCGACTCCTTTTCGATGATCGATGCCATAATTACTGCATCTTGCATTCGTTTATAAGGTAAATCATCAGCTCGTGATGCCCAGGCTTCGGCTATTGTGATGGCCATTACATCCTGCATCCGCGCAATAAGCGCCGAACGTTTTGTATTATGTGTGAAAAAGTAAGTTTCGGGTAATAGACTACCTTCATCGGGAATCTTGTCGATCGTACCCGATAGATGATCCATCGCCATGATCTGGGCAACCACTTCAGATGAGCGCAAGCCTTCAATAATCGTAATCCGTCTTTGATAACTTCGTCCTGAATGCAGAATATCCATTACTTCGTTCAGGCTTGATGCGGCGGGAAGCAGATATTCACCTGCTTTGGGTACAAATTGATCCCCAGCCATGATGCGTGCGGCATCATAATGATAGGTCTGATGGATCACCCCCGCACTTTTCAGACGATAGCGCAAAGTCGCATGTCCATTGCCCGCTTCAACAATAAACATGACATCTTCTGAATGCGGACCTGGGGCGTCAAGCACCTGTGCGCGCCAGGCCCATAATCCGCCAGTCGTAATCGTAAGGATGATAACGCCAACAACAACCGACCAGATTAACCAACGGATCGGTGTCGGCATCATTAGGTAACCTGACCCATGATAAGCGAGGCATTTGTACCGCCAAATCCAAACGAATTCGACATAGCATTCCGTACAGTACGTTTTTTAGATGTCAGTGGCACAAGGTCAAAATCTGCGACAGCATCTTCGGCGTCATTCAAATTCAAAGTCGGTGGCACCTCGCCGGTTTGCACGGCTTTAAGCGAGAAAATTGCTTCAATGGCGCCAGCCGCCCCAAGCAAATGTCCGGTCGCGCTTTTGGTTGACGACATTGAAATATCCTTGACGGCATCACCCAGCAGACGCGCAACGGCGCGCGCCTCAATAACGTCACCAAGCGGTGTAGATGTTCCGTGCGCATTCACATAGTCAATATCGTCAGGCGAAAGACCTGCACGTTTTAAGGCTGCCTGCATAGCGCGGAATCCGCCATCACCATCATCTGCAGGCGCCGTAATATGATGCGCATCACCCGAAAGACCATAGCCTTTGATTTCACCATAGATAGTCGCGCCGCGTGCTTTGGCATGCTCCAGTTCTTCCAGAACAACAACCCCAGCACCCTCGCCCATCACAAATCCATCACGGCCTTTATCCCACGGGCGTGAACCGAGTTCAGGTGTATCATTATAGCTTGTAGATAATGCGCGGGCTGCCGCAAAACCAGCCATACCAATTCGACATACTGCGGCTTCTGCACCACCCGCAACCATCACGTCGGCATCATCAAGCATGACCATCCGTGCTGCATCACCAATGGCATGCGCACCAGTTGAACATGCCGTTACGACCGCATGGTTAGGGCCGCGAAAGCCGTATCGTATTGAAACAAAACCAGAAATAAGATTGATCAAAGCTGATGGTATAAAGAACGGGCTAATACGCCGAGGTCCCTTTTCATGCATCAACTGATCTGTTTTAACAATCGAGTCCAGACCACCAATACCTGACCCAATCATCACGCCAGTGCGGTTCTGATCCTCACGGCCTTCAGGCATCCATCCTGAATTTTCAACCGCTTCAATCGCAGCAACCAGTCCCAGCTGGATGAAACGATCTTGTTTGCGCTGATCACGAGGATCAACGAAATCATCCATTTGCAATCCGCCTGCGACGCCAGCTTCAGGCACTTGGCCTGCAATCTGGCAAGATATATCTGACACATCAAAATTAGTGATGCGGGATATACCGCTGTTTCCGGCAATAATATTAGACCAATTATGGTCAACGCCAACACCTAGCGGTGTAACCATTCCCATTCCAGTAACAACAACGCGACGCAAACTGTCCTCCGGGTCTGTTTAGGCGATAATACGTAGCCCTATTTAGACAGGGCTACGTTAAACATTCTTGCACTCTAACTTTAAGATGCGCTCTCTTCCAAGAATGACACGGCGTCTTTCACAGTGAGAATTTTTTCTGCAGCATCATCAGGAATTTCGACACCGAATTCTTCTTCAAATGCCATTACCAATTCCACTGTATCAAGGCTATCTGCGCCAAGATCATCGATGAAGCTTGCGCCCTCAACAACCTTATCTGCATCTACACCAAGATGTTCAACTACGATGTTCTTAACACGATCTGCGATATCGCTCATATTGTGCCCCTTTAAGAAGGTTGATTCTTGCCGATTAAACGACTCAGAAATTTAAAATTGGGCGGCAATTACCATAATTTCTTGTCTTGTGCCACCCCTTACAAGCTTTAAAAATCAGCTTTTATGTATTTTAACGCTAATAACATGCCAAGTCATTGGCGATATATTGAAATAAATCCATGTAAAGTAAGGTGATGTCTATATTAAGCACATCTATATTATACACATCTATCTTTACAGCATTGCCATACCACCATTCACATGCATCGTTGCCCCTGTAATGTAAGCTGCCTCATCGCTGGCTAAAAATACTACGGTTGCCGCGATTTCTTCGGGATTGCCAAGCCGGTTTGCCGGCACGCGCGTCAAAAGGCTTTCTTTTTGGGTATCGTCCAGCACATCAGTCATCGGCGTCGCAATAAATCCGGGCGCCACCACATTTACGGTGATACCCCGACTAGCCACTTCCTGCGCCAAAGATTTACTATAGCCGATCATACCTGCTTTTGATGCCGCGTAATTGGTTTGCCCGGGATTACCCGTCACACCAACAACCGAAGAAACAGAAATAATACGACCTGACCGCGCTTTCATCATGCTACGCAGAGATGCGCGGCACAATGCCATCGTTGATGTCATATTGACTTCAAGAACACTGTCCCAATCTTCATCCTTCATCCGCATGGCCAGACCATCACGGGTAATGCCAGCATTATTGACCAGAATGGAAATGGGCCCGGCAAGTGCGGCTGCAGCATCTATCAAACCAGCTACAGCCTCTCGGTCAGATAAATCTGCCGTACAAACATGTGCACGGTCACCAAGTGATGCTTTCAAGGCTTCAAGTGCCGCGGCACGCGTGCCATGAAGAACAACTGTTGCCCCTTGCTTGTGTAACGCTGTCGCTATAGCCGCGCCGATACCGCCACTGGCACCGGTGATTAGGGCAACTTTGCCAGTTAGATCGAACATTCACTATTCTCCCGTAGATAGATTTTCAATTCTGCAGTCTTTAAAAAGCGCAGGTTTCAGTCTGTTCTAGAATTGTGACAGAACCTTGTCCAGATCATCTGTACCATCAAGGTTAGCGATGCTGACATCTTCCAATGTTCGCTTAACCAGACCCGATAAAACTTTACCAGTACCAAGCTCGATAAAATGCGTTATCTCAGATTGCCCCAACAGCATCAACGTCTCTCGCCAGCGCACACGACTACAAATTTGGGTTATAAGATTTGCCCGCAACATATCAGCATCCGTTTCAGCGGCAGCACTAACATTACATATAACAGGTACAATCGAATCGAACATAGACACTGATCCAAGGGCAGACTGCATGGTATCGGCAGCAGGTGCCATCAGGTCACAATGAAAAGGCGCACTGACTGGTAATTTGATAGCGCGGCGAATGCCTGCATCCTTGGCAATATCGATCGCTGCATCAACTGCGTCTGTCATGCCGCTAATAACAATCTGACCTGGCGCATTATCATTTGCGATTTGTACAAGACCTTTGGCTGACGCCTCAGTCAGAATGGCATCAATCTGCGCTTCATCTGCACCAAGTATGGCGGCCATGGCCCCATCACCATCAGCAACCGCCGCCTGCATAGCATCACCTCGCTGGCGCAAAAGCTGTGCAGCATCAGCAATGCCAAGGCTACCTGCCGCCGCAAGTGCTGCATATTCACCCAATGAGTGACCAGCAACATATGTAGCCACCGCGGTCAACGGCTTGCCAATTTCAGTTTCTAGCACGCGTACCGCCGCCATTGACGCCGCAAACAAGGCTGGCTGGGCGTTTCGTGTCAAACGTAGAACATCTTCGGGGCCATTTTGCATTAGTGCGAACAGATCCTCACTTAGCGCATCATTCACCTCTTCAAACAGATGCCGTGCCACGTCATGCGATGCGGCAAGTTGACGTCCCATACCTATAGCTTGCGCCCCTTGACCCGGAAACAAAAACGCCATCTTGGTTGTAGTCATATGTCCCTCACAATGTTCAAAATAACTTGTTTCAGTCTGTCACTAGTAGCAGACAGGTGCCGTCATGTCATCTGGGCACATGATATATGGCCGAAACGCTTGCATCTGCCAGATATTTGTGTATGGTGCGGCACAAGTTGATGCATAGAAATCTATCACCAGCTTTTGAAATCTTTGAAATCCTTGCCGGGAAACCGGTTGGTCTGTTCATAAATCGATGTTCAGACAACGAGCCAGAAGGAGTTATCATGCGCTTGTATGAAAGCGTGTTTATTGCACGTCAGGATGTTTCGTCTACCCAGGTTGAAGCCATGGCCGACGAATTTGCCGGAATCATCACATCCACCGGCGGTTCAATCAAAAAACGCGAATATTGGGGTCTTCGCACCCTTGCTTACCGGATCAAAAAGAACCGGAAAGGCCATTATGTCATGTTCAACATGGAGACCGATAGTGACACGCTAAAGGAATATGAGCGTATCATGGGTCTTAATGAAGATGTTCTGCGTTTCATGAACATTCGTATCGAAGAAGTTGATGAAGCCCCATCGATCATGATGCAGGCCAAATCAGAGCGCCCATCACGTGGACCGCGTGATGATGACCGCCGCGACGATCGCCCTAGAAGTGACGACAAACCCGAAGCATCTGCTGACAGTGCCGTAGTTGCCGAGAAAGAGGAGGCATAAATGACTCAGCTAGAAATCAAACGCGAAGCCCTTCGCAAGCCATTTAATCGCCGCCGCAAGTCTTGTCCATTTTCTGGCGCAAACGCGCCAAAGATCGACTATAAAGACACCAAGCTTCTGGCACGCTACACGTCAGAGCGCGGTAAAATCATTCCTTCACGTATTTCGGCTGTATCTGCGAAAAAGCAGCGTGAACTGGCAACCGCAATTAAGCGTTCGCGCTTTTTGGCGCTTATGCCTTACGTCATGTCATAGAAACAGCCATTCGATTTTAGGAGATACGATATGCAACTCATTTTGCTAGAACGCGTGGAAAAACTTGGACAGATGGGTGATCTCGTCACCGTCAAGCCAGGCTATGCACGCAACTTTCTGTTGCCACAGGGCAAAGCGCTACGTGCCAACAAATCCAACCGCGAACGGTTTGAAACCGAACGCGCCCAGCGTGAAGCTGATAACCTTTCCCGCCGTAGTGAAGCCGAGACCGAAGCTGGTAAAATGGCTGGTCTGGCTGTCAATATGGTACGAGCAGCCTCAGAAATGGGTCAGTTATTTGGTTCGGTGACATCGCGTGATATTGCCGAAGCTGTTAGCGAAGCTGGTTTTACCATTACCCGTTCACAGGTTGTTATGGACAAGTCGATTAAAACCCTTGGCCTGACCGACACGCGCATCCGGCTTCATCCAGAAGTGCATGTTGACATCATCGTCAATATTGCGCGCTCACTTGAAGAAGCCGAAACCCAGCTGAAAACAGGTGTTGCCGTTACCGGTGGTGTTCAGGATATTGACGATGAAGACGACAATATCAATGTTGCGGTTGCTGCTGTTGAAGCTGTTGAAGAAGCCGCGTCAGCCGAAGTTGAGACTGCCGAAGTTGAGGCCGAAAGTGCTGAAGCAGACGCATCTACAGACACAGACGAGTCATCTAAAGACGCTTAAAACTACATTTTAATGCACATCAAAGCCGGAGCCTGTCTCCGGCTTTTTTCTGTTCTGCCGCGCCCAAAAACTATCCACAGGCTAAGAGATGATTTTAAGGCACTTATCCCCATCAAACTTAATCTTAACACCTCCTAATAACCAAAAAATTAGCCTACTATCTGGTTCATGGCTGAAGAACAAACCAACATAAAACCCTTTCCAACTGGCGTATCTGGCACTGGCCCGACCCGGCAAATGCCACATAATTTGCCAGCCGAGCAAAATCTGCTTGGCGCGTTGTTGCTTGATAACAGTGTGATGGAGCGCATTGACGACCGTCTGCGCGCCGAACATTTTTACGATCCCCTTCATGGGCGTATTTTCCAGACAATCATGCGGATGATCGAACGTGGGCAACTGGCGAATCCGGTAACGCTGAAAAGCTTTTTCACCGGCAGTGATGAATTCCCGGATTCGGACACCCAGAATTACCTTACAGATCTTGCCGATGGTGTTATCAGCATCAGTCAGGCACCCGATTATGCCCATACCATCCATGAGGCGCATCTGCGCCGTGAATTGATCCTGATCAGCGATCAGGTCATAACTGATGCAATCCAGCCTGAAGTCGATACCCCGGCATCAACCCAGATTGAAACGGCCGAAGCACATTTGTTCCGTCTCGCTGAAAATGATACAGCCAGCACCGGATTACGCGGATTTGATACCATTGTCGCTGCCAGTGTTAATCAGGCAGATCTTGCGCGTAAGAATGATGGACATCTGTCAGGCTCCAGCACTGGTTTAACCGATCTGAATAATCTCTTGGGTGGTTTACAGCGGTCGGATCTGATCATTCTGGCTGGTCGTCCCGCAATGGGTAAAACCGCACTGGCAACGAATATCGCCTTTCATGCCGCAACAACGACAAAGACAGGTGAAGTCGCCAGTCCGGTTGCCTTTTTCTCACTGGAAATGGCCGCTGAACAGCTTGGCACACGTATCTTGAGCGAGCGCGCCAGGGTTGATTCGGAAAGTATCCGGCGCGGCAAACTGGATTCGCAGGAGTTTGACCAGCTGGTTGCCGCCAGTACCGCCATTTCATCAGCGCCATTCTATATTGATGATACGCCCGCCCTTTCTGTATCCCAGCTTGCCAGCCGTGCCCGTCGCCTGAAACGCACGTCTGGGCTTGGGGTTATCGTGGTTGACTATCTACAGCTTCTAACTGCCCAGCTTGGCGTTCGATCTGAAAACCGGGTGCAGGAAATCTCCAATATCAGCCGTACATTAAAGGCAATAGCCAAAGAGCTTGATGTGCCTGTTCTGGCTTTGTCACAGTTATCACGTGCTGTTGAAATGCGTGAAGACAAGCGCCCAAACCTGTCTGACTTGCGCGAGTCTGGATCGATTGAACAGGATGCCGATGTGGTGATGTTTGTCTATCGTGAGGAATATTATCTCAATAAACGTGAACCTGAACAGAAAATGGAAGAGTCGGTTGATACCTTTAACATCCGCCATGCTGACTGGTTAAGCAAAATGCAAAGCGCCGAAAACAAGGCCGAAATCATTGTTGCCAAGCAAAGACATGGTCCTACAGGTTCGGTGAATGTGCATTTCGAAAAGCGCTTTACCCATTTCACTGATCTGACCGAAAGCACCCATCTGCCTGAGGGTTTCTAAACATGTCCACAGGTGATGAAAATGTGCTGGCGGCTTTTGGCGCGGCTGACAACCGCATTGACATTGATCTTGGCGCTATCGCCCATAACTGGCTTTATCTTGACAGTTTATCCCCAAAAAGCACAATAACCGCCGCTATGGTTAAGGCAAATGGCTACGGTCTGGGCGCAAATCACGTTGGTGCAGCGCTCTATAAGGCTGGATGCCGCCAATTCTTTGTCGCCAATCTTGATGAAGCGGTGTCATTTCGTACCTATCTGGACAATATCAGCATATCCGACGCCCAGATCATGGTGCTACACGGATGCCACCGCGGTCAAGAACATGACATGCGCGCTTATCGACTGACACCTGTTTTGAATGATCTTGAGCAAGTGAGCCGCTGGCGCTTATATGCCCAGAATGCCAATGAGACCTATCCAGCTATGCTGCATCTGGATACTGGCATGACACGGCTTGGGTTTGATCCGGATCAGACTGACTGGCTGATTGAAAATAAACAGGCTTTGAACGGCCTTGAGATCACATATATCATGAGTCACCTGATTTCAGGAGAAATCAGCGACGACCCTGCCAATACTGCCCAGAAAACACGCTTTGACGAATATCGTAGCTTTTTTGGCGGTATCAAAGCCAGCCTTGCCAATAGTGGTGGCGTATTTCTGGGTAATGAATTTCACTATCAGATGACCCGACCTGGCATAGCCATTTATGGTGTTCATCCATGCGGTAAAGACCAAGCCATCACTGATTCAAACGGCTTAAAATCATGTATCACCTGGCATGGACGCATTATTCAGGTGCGCACCGCCCCCGAAGGCGCAACGGTTGGTTATGGCGGCACGCATCGCCTATCTCGGCCGTCACGTATCGCAACCGTGGGTGTTGGTTATGCTGACGGCTATCAGCGCAATCTAAGCAACAAAGCTTTTGTAAATATTCTTGGACACCGTGCGCCAGTGATCGGCCGCATATCCATGGATAGCATCACGATTGATGTTACTGACATCCCACCCAATATCATGCTGAAAGCCGAAACCGCCGCGTTACTGAGCGATTTATACAGCATCGAAGATATGGCAAATGATGCCAGCACAATTCCTTATGAAATACTGACAGGCATTAGCCGTCGTGCGATCAGACGCTATATTTAGATTACCTATAGCCAAAAAGTGCAAACATTGTCATAAATGTAACAGCTAAATATTCGGCGTAACGATCTATCAGGGTGACACATTTATGACTGGCTTTGTGCGAAATATCGGTCGCGCCGTGCTGAATTTTTTGGCATCTCTTGGTCGCATAACGTTGTTCACCCTAGCTGCCATCCGCTGGACATTTTTTCCACCCTATTATTGGCAGCAATTATGGCGACAAACGCTTGATATAGGGTACTATTCTTTACCTGTTGTTGGTTTGACAACGCTGTTTTCAGGCATGGTGCTCGCGCTTCAATCATATACTGGATTTGCACGCTTTTCTGCCGAAGATACGGTTGCAACTGTCGTGGTTCTATCTGTCACACGTGAGTTGGGCCCGGTCTTGGCTGGATTAATGGTTGCCGGACGGATCGGCGCGTCAATGGCCGCCGAAATTGGCACCATGCGCGTTACTGATCAGATTGATGCGCTCGACACGCTTTCCACCCGTCCTATGCAATATCTGGTTGCCCCTCGTATTATGGCAGGAACGTTATGCTTGCCATTTCTGGTTTTGATTGGCGATATTATTGGCGTGTTTGGCGGATATATCGTTGGGGTCTATAGGCTGGGCTTTAACCCATCGATTTATCTATCGCGGACATTAGAATATCTGGAAGTTTCCGATATTACCCTTGGGTTGGTCAAAGCCGCCGTTTTCGGTTTTCTGATTGCCCTAATGGGTTGTTATCATGGCTATCATTCTGGGCGCGGCGCCGAAGGCGTTGGTCGCGCCACGACGAATGCGGTTGTGTCATCGTCAATCCTGATTTTGATCGCCAATTATCTTGTTACAGCCCTGTATTTTGGAGTCTAGATGATGCCGACACCCAAAATCGAACTTGCAGGCGTTACCAAGTCATTTGACGGTAAACAGATTTTGCGCGGCATCGATATTTCAGTCGATGCCGAAGAATCGCTTTGTATCATTGGCACCTCGGGCTGTGGCAAATCAGTCTCTCTCAAATGTCTGCTGGGGCTAATTGTGGCAGATGGTGGGTCGATCAAGATTGATGGTCAGGAAATATTAGGCGCAAATCGTAAAAAGCTCGAAGCCGTAAGGCGGCGCTTTGGCATGACTTTTCAGTTTGGCGCGTTATTTGATTCCTTGCCGATATGGCAAAACGTAACCTTTCGTCTGGTTCAAAGTCAGAAAATGTCGCGCGATGAGGCTCGGCAAATCGCCAAACATACCATTACCCAACTTGGCCTTGCCCCTGATGTAATTGATCAATATCCGGCCGAATTATCTGGGGGTATGCAAAAACGCGTGGCGCTAGCTCGCGCCATTGCCGACAAGCCCGAAATTTTGCTTTTCGACGAACCCACATCCGGGCTTGATCCAATAACAGGCGGTGTGATTGATAGCCTGATTGTTGATGCTGTCAAACGCCTTGGCGCGACCGCTATTACCATCAGTCATGACATGGCATCTGTACGGCGAATTGCTGACAAGGTTGCGATGATCCATAATGGTGTCATTATCTGGTGCGGACCAGTGGCCAAAATGGATGATAGCGGCGTTCCCGAAGTGCATCAGTTTGTGCATGGCCTTGCTGAGGGCCCACTGACAAGACCCTCGCAAAAGGGACATAATTGATGGCACGATCATCGGTCAGCTTTGTGTGCCAGCAATGCGGCGCGACATCACCAAAATGGTCAGGCCGTTGCGACGATTGTGGAGCTTGGAATACGCTTGCCGAAGAACGCAATGAAGCCCCTTCAGGGCCAGGCAAACGTAGTCAGGGTCGTCGCATATCGCTTGAAGCACTGGATCTTCCGCCCGACACTAAACCATTACCGCGACATCTATCACATATTTCAGAATTTGATCGTGTATCCGGAGGTGGGCTCGTGCCTGGCTCGGCAACCTTGATTGGCGGTGATCCCGGTATTGGCAAATCAACCTTGTTATTGCAACTTGTTTGCAAGCTGGCATCTGGTGGATTGAAAGCAGCCTATATTTCGGGAGAAGAATCAGCCGATCAGGTGCGCATGCGCGCACGGCGTCTTGGGCTAAGCGATACCAATGTGCAATTAGCCACCGCCACCAATGCCAGTGATATCGCCGCGTCACTTGGTGGTGTTGATGGCCCCGATGTTATTGTCATAGACTCGATACAGACTATGTATCTGCCCACATTAGACTCGGCGCCAGGAACGGTCTCGCAGGTACGTGCGACAGCACAGGAACTCATTCGGTCTGCAAAACAGCAAGGTGCTGCCTTGTTGATTGTTGGGCATGTGACCAAGGACGGAGCCATCGCTGGCCCCCGTGTGCTTGAACATATGGTGGATTCAGTACTGTATTTTGAAGGTGATCGCTCGCATCATTTCCGCATTCTGCGCAGTGTTAAAAACCGGTTTGGTGCTACGGATGAAATTGGCGTCTTCGAAATGGTTGAAACCGGGCTTGCCGAAGTGCCCAACCCATCCGAACTATTTCTGGCTGACCGCCGTGACGAGGTCACTGGCGCGGTTGTTTTTGCCGGCATCGAGGGAAGCCGTCCACTTCTGGTTGAAATAGAAGCGCTTGTTGCCCCTTCATCTCTGGCCTCACCCAGACGGAACGTGGTGGGATGGGACAGTAGCCGCCTTGCCATGCTAACAGCAGTTCTCGAAGCCCGATGCGGTGTTCCCTTGTCAGGCCGGGATATTTTTCTGAATGTAGCTGGTGGTATGAAAATATCCGAAACAGCCGCAGATTTGGCGGTGGCCGCAGCTTTGATCTCGTCAGTAACCGGACGACCTGCGCCTAAACGCACTGTGTTTTTTGGCGAAGTCGCTTTATCAGCCGAATTACGTCAGGTGGCGCAGGCCGAATCACGGTTGAAAGAAGCGGCAAAGCTGGGTTTTGATAATGCAATCATGCCACGACCGCGTAAAAAACTATCCACATCGTCAAAAATATCTGTTGCTCAGCCATCTACATTATCTGACCTGATTGACATTATGGGGGGAATGACATGATGTTAGTTACATTGTATTACCTGCTGCCACTTTGGGCTCAAAAATGATTGATTTTTCCGTCCTTAATTTAGTTGATTATGGCATAGTGATTGTCTTGGTCGTTTCGGCGCTGTTTTCAACCTTGCGCGGTATGACCCGCGAATTTCTTGGCATCGTTGGCTGGGTTATTTCGGTTTTTGTCGCCAAGCTAAGCGCCCCTGCCCTTGAACCTTTAATAGCCGAGATCATCAATATTGAAGGGCTGTCGTCAGCCTTATCATGGGCATTACCATTTGCCATTACCGTCGTCGTATGGTTTGTGATTGCAAGCCTGATGTCACCAGGTCTGAAACGGGCGGGACTGGGCAGTCTTGATCGATGGCTTGGCGTTATTTTCGGGCTTGTAAGAGGCTATGTCATTGTCCTAATTGCCTATATGACAGCAGTCGTCGCTCTTGATGGTGAAAGCAAACTTCCTGATATTGTGACCGAGGCTTATAGCACGCCATTTATGCGCCAAAGCGTCCACAGTCTGTCAGGCGTGATTCCCGAAGAAATGCGCGACAATCTGCTGGAAAATGTGCCTCTGGACGATGGCACAGGCGATAAAGAGCTTATTGACACTGACGAAGTCCCAATTTCTGATGCCCCATTATCTGATATCAGTAAAACGGCAAGTGATAACCTCGATCTATTAGCTGACGAGGCTGAAAAGGTCGAATGAGCATCTTATGCACTATATCGGCTTCTTGACGACCAACGGCTTAAAGAGGATAACCTGACACACAATATGATTGCGCGTTATAACAGGGAAAATTGCATGACTGGTGTTTCCACAAATCCATTCGATGACGACCATTTTCACGAAGAATGTGCAATCTTTGGCATATATGGTACCCCTGAATCGAGCGTTCATACAGCCCTTGGCCTTCATGCGCTTCAGCATCGCGGCCAAGAAGCATCGGGCATTGTCAGCTTTGACGGCAAAGATTTTCACGCACATCGCGGTGTCGGCCATGTTGGTGAAAACTTTGATGCTAATTCAGCACCGATGCAGGCTCTCAAAGGCCATATCGCCATTGGGCATAATCGCTACTCGACAACAGGTCCATCGGAAGTGCGCAATATTCAGCCTTTCTCATCCGAGCTGGCCTTTGGTGGCTTTGCTTTGGCGCATAATGGAAACTTGACCAATGCGGCACGTTTGCGCGCATCGCTTGTTGAAACAGGTAGCCTGTTCCAATCATCTACAGATACAGAAATCATCGTTCACCTTGTCGCACGGTCTCATCAGCAGGGTGTTAGCAACCGATTGATTGACGCGCTGAAACAGATCGAAGGCGCCTATTCACTAGTTTGCATCGCCGATGACATGCTGATTGGCGTTCGTGATCCTCATGGTGTACGTCCACTTGTATTGGGCAAACGTGATGACGCCTATGTGCTGTCATCTGAAACATGTGGATTAGATATTGTTGGCGCCGAATTTGTTCGTGATCTTTTGCCTGGCGAAATGGTTGTCATCGACAAAACCGGCATTACGTCAATCATGCCATTTCAAGAACAGCCATCGCGCTTCTGCATTTTTGAATATATCTATTTTGCCCGCCCCGACAGTATACTTGAAGGACGCGGCGTTTATCACGCGCGCAAATCTATCGGTGCTGAACTGGCTACTGAGTCGCATGTTGATGCTGATCTGGTTGTTCCCGTGCCAGATTCAGGTTTGCCCGCCGCAATTGGTTATGCGCAGGCAGCAAACATACCGTTCGAGTTAGGTATCATCCGGAATCATTATATTGGCCGTACCTTTATCCAGCCAACACAGAAAGGGCGCACCGACTCGGTCAAGATGAAGCATAATGCGAATTCATCGGCGGTTGCTGGCAAACGTGTAATTCTGGTCGATGACTCTATTGTCCGTGGCACAACGTCGCGTAAGATTGTTCTGATGATGCGCGCGGCTGGTGCCACCGAAGTGCATATGCGCATAGCCAGCCCGCCAACGATTAACCCTTGTTTTTACGGTGTGGACACGCCGGATAAAGATCAACTTATCGCCGCCCAGATGTCTGTTGATGATATAGCCAAGGAAATTGGCGTTGATAGTCTCAGCTTTATCTCGATTGATGGTCTATATCGCGCCATGGGAGAAGCACGACGCGACCCCGATTGCCCACAGTTTTGCGACGCCTGTTTCACGGGTGATTACCCAATCAAGCTGGCCACGGGTCTGTCGGCAAAGCGCGTTTCACATGGTGTGATTAACTAAATTCGTATTTACCAAAGACGTAATTAACCAAATACAGGAATCATTTCAAACCATGAGCAGTCAAGATCTTGATGGCAAGCTGATACTTGTAACAGGTGCAAGCCGGGGCATTGGCCGTGCTGTGGCCATTGCCGCCGCACAAGCTGGTGCCGAGTTGATTATTACCGGTCGAACCATGGGCGCGCTGGAAGAAACTGACGATGCGATTAAATCAGCCGGAAGCAAAGCGACAATTGTTGAACTTGATATGGCTGACACCCCTGCCATTCCAAGATTGGCCAGTGCCATTCAAGGGCGCTGGGGACATCTTGATGGCCTCGTTGCCAATGCTGGCATGATTGGGCCTTTAACGCCTGTATCGCATCATGAAGAAAGCGTTTGGAATAACACCATTATGATAAATCTGACCGCGCAATGGCATCTGATAAAGGCGATGGAGCCTTTGCTTTTGCAAAGTGATGCAGGCCGTGCGATTCTTGTATCATCGGGGGCGGCAAGTAACCCGCGTGCTTTCTGGGGTGCCTATGCTGCGTCAAAAGCTGGGCTTGAAGCATTGGGCATATGCTGGGCGGCAGAAACCGAACAAACAAATCTGCGGGTGAACATGATCAATCCCGGCGCAACGGCAACTCTTATGCGCGCTTCGGCATTTCCCGGCGAAGATCCAAGCACGATTCCGGCACCCGAAGATATAGCCCCTGCTTTCGTCACTTTGCTCAGCCCGGCCTGCACATCGCATGGCAAAGTCGTTGCAGCCCGCGAGATGCTTGGCCTTTAAAAGGTACGGTATTTCCTTCTTCAAGGTTTCTACTTCCTCGCTCTTTAGTAAATCATATATCAGTGACATTATTTATTGAATTTTTAGCCCAATCAACTTTGCCTCAAGTGTTGAAAAACTTGGGGAGCTATCCAAAATATGTAGTTTTATTCCGGTTATGTCAATTTTGCCGTTTTTCATCGGCACACGTATTCTCACATCTTGAACCATTCTCTTTACACTACATTTACGATAATAGTCATATCGCCATGAACAGTTGTTAATCTCCTCGCAAATGTAAAGTTTTAGCGCAGGGTCATTAGGTATTTCGTCTAGCAAGTTACAAATCAGCACATCTGAGACAGCGCCAAACTGATAGGGATGATAGAATGCTTTACCACCACTGCCATTTGCACTTATTGTAATAAGATCAAATTTAATCTGATCAGTGGGAACATCATACATCCCATGAACACCATTGTTGCTTTCTCTAGTAGTGATGAGGGGAACCTTGCCCGCTCCCAATCCCTTCGCTGGTGGACATTGCCCTCTTCGAGGTTGTATCAATTCAGAAATTTGGAATTCCCTGATTTCCTTTGCCGCGATTATGAAGGGTGCATTTTTGGCTTCCACGCTTTCGAGCATTTTAAGCACCCCAGCGATACTTTTTTCTGGCGCAATACTTATTTTTTCACTACTTGAGAGATAAGCTTCAGACGCAAAGTCATATAGCCCGTCAAGTTTGAGCGGCGAAAGAATTTTCTCGCGAGGTTTAGCACCTATTTTTGTGTCTCCTATTTGCATAAATTTGCGTAAGTCGTCCGTAATTTCATTCATATTATCTTGTGCTGTTGCCTTTGCGATTAACTTTGATTTTTGTGAAGCGCTTTGACCGTCAAAAAGAATGCCAAAGTAAACCAAATCATCAATTCTGTGAGGCCTCCATGTTTCTAAAATAATGGCGTATGTGCCCTTGTTCGCGACTGGGTAGAATAGGTCATCTTGCATTCTGATGACCGCTTTAACAGTGTGTTGTAATAAGAGGTTCTTTCGCCACTTTTTATGATCGTCGCCCGTGATCGGTCCATTAGGCAGTATGGCAAACAGCTTTGCACTTGGTGCAGCTTGAAGAATGGCGTGATCAACAAAGTCACACTCAGGCTCAGAAACTGCAAATGGTGGGTTCATAAAAATTCTAGTAAATGGCCCAGACGCCTTATTAGGTTCGCATTCACTAGCAGATTGTCGTTTAACCGTCTTGCTCAGCATATTAAATTGATTGTCAAAGCAATTACCGTTGTGAATTTTGCTACTACCATCGCCACGGAAAATCATATTGACTAATGCAATACTAAAGACACGATCCGATTGTTCAATCCCGTAAAGGTTATCATTACGGAAGGCATCGAACTTTTCCCCATCAGTCTGCTGGCAAGTTTCACGCACCTTATCTAATGCCGCAACCAAAAAACCACCAGTGCCACACGTTGGATCATAAATGACATCATGTGCCCCAACACCGACAACCTCTGCTGCAAATTTGGTTATGTGACGAGGAGTGAGGACAATTCCCATTTCACTTGCATCATTAGCATACTTCAAAAAAGTTTCATAAAATTGACCTAGTGCATCTGCACCACTATTGATCGCCGACCGTACGTTCATCTCTCTAAGATGCTGAACTGTCCTTACAATTGCTCTTCTATATTTGAAATGGTTTTCAGCGGTTGCCGGAAGTTTCAGCGTTACTTGGTCAAAAAAAACAAGCTTACCATGAATTTTCAGCAACGCTTCAATTCTAGCGTTAATATCATTTACCAAGGTGGCAGGGTCATTATTGAGACTCATGTCGTTGTCTTTGACCAGTGCAAGTAACAGGCCAGCCACAAGGCAAGCTCGCTCGCTCGCGGTAACAGCGTTGATGTGTAGGTCATGATTGATTTCGTTTGCTTTCACCAGAAATTCATCAAGATTAACTTCATACCCACCAATAGAAGGAGAATTAGACTCAATTATTTGGATGCATTGAGATTGTGATATAAAACCAGTAGTGGCATAGTTGTTTATAGTTATATCCTGCCAATTATCACCGTCCCAGAATTTAGTTTGTACTATGATGGATTCATCTGGTGATCCTGCAACGGCTGACACCAATCTTGCAGGTGAGGTGCCACTCGCCATGTTGATCACTTCACAATACGTTTGCGCTTCTTTTAGGGCAACTGACAAATCATCCGTCTTACTTTTTGCTTCTATAACCCAATAACAAACCTCAGACCCTGACTCAAAGACGACTATGTTTTCTGGCTTTTTCAGCCCGAGTCCATCGGCAAGAGTCTTATCATGTTTGAAAAACTCCCCTTGCGTATAAACTGATCCTCCTTTTGATGGATTGCGAATGTCCCAACCCAACGTACGCAAATTTTCGGTTATATACTTATATGATCTGAATTCGCTGTCAGTCATTGTGATGCCCTCCCATTTAGGGCATCTAGCTTAGTTACAAAAGGTAAAGAAAAGGTTTACAGACCGGAATTAAACATTACTTAAATCAAACATATTGATCCCTCGACAAAAAACTGACTTAAAAAGATTATCTATAAACGTTCACCGCATCCTGAAGCGGAACGGATCAAGTGCATGACAGATATCACGCGCCAGCGATACTGGCGTGCCGGTAATTTCGGCGGCCAGCATATCCCCAAGCAAAGGCGCAAAGGTCATGCCGCGCGCACCCAGTGCCCCCAGACAATAGATACGATCCCCAAGATGCCCCATGATCGGGTTACGATCCGGCGTGCTGGCACGCTGGCTCATGCGGCCTATAAAACCACCCGTAACATCTGGCACCTCAATCAATCCGGCCATACCGTCAGGTAGCAGGTTCATATTATGGGCATGTCCCTGATCAGTGACAGTCATGGCGGCAGTGCGGTCAAATGTGGCACCAAGCTCGTGAAACCCATTATATGCAGGCGTCAGATAGCCACCAAAGCTCAGCCCAGATTGCAATGGCTGCACGGCATTATTCGTAGGAATATGGCTAACTTGTCCCGAAGTCACGTCAAGCGGAATACCGCTTTTATGCAGATGTGACAGAATCTGGCTGATATTGGCGCCGCCAGCTAGCACGACAGCGCTATATGCTTCGCTCATGTCGCCATTAATGCGGAAGGTCTGCGCATCCAGCTGGGTTATATCCGTAACCTTGGTTGCCAAAGACAAGGACGCCCCCGCGGCAAGGCGCTCGACATATTTGACCGGATTGATGATGCGACCATAATCATGTACGGCGCCGCCAAGCGGAAGTGCGATAGCTGACAAAGCAGAGGCTTCATCGGCATCGACAAAACGCATCAGGCTATCTGGCCAGAATTGCCGCCTGAATTTATCCTGTCGCACGGCTTCGCGGTTTGGCCAATCCAGCGAAATCACATTGTGGGCAACACTGCAATCAAGTGCGTCAGATAATCTGGCCGCAAAGGACAAACACATTGATGATAGCTGACTGGCAAGATTATGATCGACAGCCAGCCTTGGGCTTTGCACAGCCATACGGTTGCCGGATGCCCCGCTTGCCAGCTTTGGCGCACTGTCAAAAATAGTCGCGCTGACACCTCGCCTGTTCAGGCCGGACGCAATTGACGCACCCGCTATACCGCCACCAATAATGGCCACCTGTTTGATACCATCTGCACGAGTGGCCAGAGGGGCAACAAGCGGCTTTATCCCGGTTAACATATGGCGTTTGCGGCCAAAGCCGGGGCATTTTTCAACGACAAAGCCAGCCCCTTGAAGGGCGTCTCTTACGCCGCTGGCCACCGTAAAGCTAGACAATGTTCCGCCTTGGCGCGTTAACCGGCCAACATGACCCAGTATATCTTTGTCCCACATAGCCATATTTTTGGCGGGACTGAACCCATCAAGAAACCAGGCATCAGCCCGAAAATCCATCTCGGCCAGCATGTCCTCTGCCTGTCCGTAAAGCAGGTGTAGCCGTAGCCGCCCATCAAGCAAAGGCACCATATGCGTCCCTGGCCAGCGCGGTGGCATAGCCGCACGTAAAGTTTCAGCATACAAAGCGACCTCGGCAAAGGGCGCATGCGCACGTGCAAGGTCATCCAGCCTAAGTGGGCACGCTTCGAGTGAGATATAATCCAGTTGCAGGTTGGGAAACTTATCCATCTCGGCCATCACTGCCAGCAGATTCAACCCCGTACCAAATCCCGTTTCGGCAATGGTGAAATGTGACGCATCTTGCAGCCGAAAGGGTAAATCATTTCCACTTAGAAATACGTGGCGGCTTTCAGCCAAGCCGCCTTCAGCCGAAAAATAGACATCATCATAGTCATCAGCACGCAGAATATCATCGCGCCAGCTCAGCTTCGCTTCAGCCAGTCGATAATCTGCACCATCATGCATATGTAGGTTTTCTGCCATACTGAACCAGTGCGGTAATTGACGAAAAGTAATGTTTCAAAATCGGCTTAATATTCGTGTTTTGAGTTAACTATTTATTATACATAATTGGATAAACTAACGGAACGTAACTAAAATGAGGGCTAAAACATGCTGAATTGGATTGCGTTATCCGTTTTTAAACAATTTGTGAATGTCGGCAAGATCACAGTTAAGATTGCAGATAAAAAACCTATTACATGCTATGGCAGGCATGATGGCCCCTCTGTCATGGTCACATTGCGCTCTAATCGTGTTTTTCGTGAAATCGTTATGCGCCCTGATCTGGCTATTGGCGAGGCTTATATGAATGGTGACCTTATCATCGAAAATGATGATCTGGATTCATTGATGCTATTCTTGATGTCAAATCATAGACATTGGTTGACGCATTGGGCAGGACGCACAAGCCTTGCCATTAGTAATCGGCTGGCTTTCCTGCGGCACCATAATCTAGTGCGTGCCTCAAAACGCAACGTCGCCCATCATTATGATCTGAAAGATACGCTATTTGACAGTTTTCTTGATCCTAGACGGCAATATTCATGCGCCTATTCTGACGACAGCACGACAACAATCGAGCAAGCGCAAATCAATAAATTGGCACGAATTGCTGCTAAACTAAACATACAGCCCCATGATACTATTCTGGATATTGGATGCGGTTGGGGTGGATTGGCACATGCGTTGATCGATTGTGTACCTGAAACGCATGTAACAGGCATCACCCTATCCGAACGCCAGCTTGATTTTGCCACTCAACAGCGTGATCAGAGTGGCAGACAGCAACAGCTTGACTTTCATTTACGTGACTATCGCCATCAAACGGGCAAATTCGACCGCATTGTATCAGTTGGTATGCTTGAGCATGTAGGTCCTGGGAACTATGATACCTATTTCAAGACAATCAAAAAGCTTCTTAAACCCAAAGGTGTCGCCTTGATCCATTCGATTGGCGTTTATGCGCATCCCCATCCTTGTAACCGCTGGCTAGCAAAATATATTTTTCCTGGTGGTTATCTGCCCTCGCTTGAACAAATGGTGAAAAGCGTTTCAAAACAAGGTTTGAAGATTATTGATGTCGAAATCATGCGTGACCATTACGCGGAAACGTTGCGCCATTGGCGCCTCCGATTCCGCAATAACATTGATACGATCCGCAGCGAATATGATGACCGATTCATTCGCATGTGGGAGTTTTATCTTGTCGGTTGTGAATATTTTTTTCGTGTGCAAGAAGGTATGGTGTTTCAATTTCAGCTTGCGCACGATCATACAGCCGTACCGCTGGCGCGAAACTACATCACGCATCAACAGAAAATATACCGAGACCTATTGTGCAAGACGCCTCCTTTTGGAAACAGAAACAGCTAAATGAAATGTCCACCCAAGAGTGGGAATCACTGTGTGATGGATGCGGAAAATGTTGCGTGTTAAAGCTAGAAGATATTGATACTGGCGACGTTTATTATACTGATGTGGGTTGCAAATTGTTAAATTGCGAAACCTGTGCATGTAAAGATTATGGCAACCGAAAACAGATTGTTCCTGATTGTGTTATTTTGACACCGGACAATCTGGCTGATCTGAAATGGATGCCAAAAACATGCGCCTACAGGCTTGTCCATGAACATCAAGATTTGCCTGCGTGGCATCCTTTGGTAAGTGGTGATAAAAACAGCACTCGCACATCGGGCAATGCGGTTGCCGGACGCATCTTCACCGAAAAGGATGTGCCCGAAAGTGAATTGCCTAATCATATAACCGAATGGTAGTCAGTTGGCCTATGGTCGTTAGCAATATAATGAAAGGAACTGCAAATGAGCCGGAACATGTGGATTTTAGCTGCTTTGTTAGCCGTACTTTCAATTGCAACAATCTGGCATAGCGAGTCTGGGCAACCTGACCCGAAATGGACATTATGCAAAGAATCACTATTCACCCAGGTTTTCACTGGCGCCTGTACGTTAAAATTTGACGGAGCGCAGACGCCTTCTTAAAGCTTTACGCTATGCCTGAACACCAAAAGCAGCGCGCCATTCAGGATCATCCATTTCCTTGATTTCAGCGCGCCATCCAGCACCCGTCTTCATACCTCGTAAAACAGCGGGGCGTTCAATCATGCGGATGCGCCATGCCGCTACATTGGGATAGTTTTCTATCTCAACATTTTGACGCGCATGTGTCCGCGTCCATGGAAAAATGGCGATATCAGCAATCGACAATTCATCACCTGCTACAAAATCTTTACCTGCCAGCTGGTTATCTAGCACCCCATAAAGACGGTTCGCCTCGGCGCTATAGCGTTTAATGGCATAAGGCAGCTTTTCCTTGGCATAAAAATTAAAATGATGCGCTTGTCCAAGCATGGGGCCAAAGCCGCCCATCTGCCACATAAGCCATTCCATAACCGTTTTCTGGCCATGCGCGTCCTCAGGCATCAAAGCACCGGTCTTGGCTGCAAGATAATGAAGTATCGCGCCTGACTCAAACAGGCTAACAGGACCATCCGTACCATCATGATCGACAATGGCCGGTATCCGGTTATTGGGAGCAATCGCCAGAAAATCAGGGGCAAATTGCTCATTTTCGTTGATATTAATCATATGGACATTATACGCCAGCCCAAGTTCTTCAAGGGCTATGGAAATTTTCTGCCCATTAGGGGTTGGCCAAAAATATAGATCAATCATGGGTTTTTCCTATCAGCCGGGAATGGTCTGAAAATCGCAAATATCAACAAAGTGCAACTATGGTAAATTATACAGTAAAAATGCTAGCAGATGTAAGGTGTAGCGATATATAAGGTTAAGTTCAATCTTTGCAAAATTGGAATAGCGAAAAAAGCATGTTTTTTAAGCCCGGAACACATAAAGACGCTGGTCTGCATTATAACCCGTTAAAAGCCATTGTAGCACCTCGACCAATAGGGTGGATTGCCAGTCGCGGTAACGATAAAAGCCTTAATCTTGCACCCTATAGTTTTTTTAATGCTATCGCCGAATTGCCACCAATGGTGATGTTTTCAGCCGGGTCAAACCCTGATGGATCGGATAAGGACTCGTTGCGCAATGTCAAGGAGACGGGCGAGTTCACAGTTAATATCGTGGGGGCGGCACAAGGGGATGCGATGAACATCACCTCAGGAAGCTATGCCTATGGATCTAATGAGTTTGAACTGGCCAATCTGGGCATGATAGATGGTGAAACCGTCAATGTACCGCGTGTGGCAAATGTTCCGGCTGCGCTCGAATGCACACATTGGCAAACAATCGTCTTGCCAGCCGATGAAGGCGCGCATCCATGTTCGATGGTTATTGGTCGTGTGACCGGCATTTATATCGATGATGACGTCGTTGTTGATGGCAAAATAGACAATACATTGTTTCAGCCACTAGCGCGGCTTGGCTACAAGGATTATGCAAAAGTTACCGAACTATTTGAAATGTCCCGTCCAACAACAACGGCTTAGACTATCGTAGCACGCAACTCGAAACGATAGCCGTAACATAGCCACGCAAATCAGCATTGATATAATTTAGCTTGAGCACCCATTCCTCGGCCGGAATTATTGTCTCAAGTGGTAAAACACCTTCGATGATCTTCTGGCCATTCAAAAAGGCATGCCTTATCCGCACAGGTGATGACGGATTAAACCATGGTGTTTCACGTTCTGATTTTTTACCTGCTTGCCCTTCAACAAAAAGGTTGAGGCCGCCACTGAATAATTCAAGCTTGGACTCAGGTCCCGCATAAAGCGGTGTTGCAACCGCAACATCATGGCGCGCGACTTCGCGGCAGTTAATTGGTTCACCAAGACTTTTAAGTGACGACATTATTTGTTCAGGTGTCACACCACGGGCAATTTGTTTTGTAATGATGGCACGTAATTCGGCCTGATTGCCGCCGATAAGATCAGATGTTTTCTTTTTGGCGTTGTTTTCCGCAATAATACGTTCAAGGTCTTGAACCTGCGTTGTTAGGGTATCAATACGCTGGTTGTTTTCATAGATAACCAGATCCGCTTCGGCTTGCAGACTTGTCTGCTCGGCATGTCCCCACAACCAGCCAATCCAGAGCACGCCGCCGACAATAACAACGCGCACCAGAAACATGATCCAGCCTCGCATTTCCTGGCGACGGTAGCGCTCTTGTGTTTCGAAAAAATCCATAAATGGCCTTTGGCATTAAAATTCACTGCAAATCAATACAACAATACAGCACAAAGGCCAATATAGCGATGAACATGCGCTTGAAAAATCATCATCCTATATGCAAGATATGCCAATGCCCAAAATAAAACCAATTATATCCACCACTCTAGAACCTCGTGCATGGCAACGTATGCTAAGTGGGCGACATCTTGATATTTTGAATCCATCGCCAATGGATATCGAGATCGAAGATATAGCCCATGGATTGGCGCGTGTTAGCCGCTGGAACGGCCAAACCAAAGGCACACATCTGTTCTCGGTTGCCCAGCATTCGGTGCTTGTGGAACGCCTGTTACGTCACAACGCGCCAAAACTTGAACAAAAATGGCAACTCGCCGCCTTGCTACATGATGCACCTGAATATGTGATTGGTGATATGATTACGCCCTTCAAATATGCCTTGGGGGGCATTTACCGCGATATTGAAGATCGTCTTGAAAAGGCAGTACATATCCGCTTTGGATTACCGCCTGTATTACCCGAATATGTCGAGCGCTCAATCAAACGTGCCGACCGCATGGCGGCATGGCTTGAAGCTACACAATTAGCAGGTTTTAGCGCGCAGGATGCTGCAAAAATCCTAGTCAAACCCCGTGGTATTATTGATGTGAAACTGCGCGCTCAATCCGCCACCGATGCCAGTGCCGCTTTTCTGCATCGCTTTTCGATGCTGGGTGGGCAAACAAAACCAAGACAAGATTCCTGAATACTTTAAAATAGCATCTATTGCTTATGCCCTGACATTCAGGGACTAGCGGCGTGCCACTTTGACTGCCGAATTGTCGCGTTGGCTTTTTCTGGCCTTACGCGCTTTGGTCATATCTTTGGCTTGGCCAAGCGTCATGCAATCCGGACAGACGCATTTGCCCGCTAGGTCAAAACTCTGCCGCAAATTCGGCAGTTCCATGCACCAGCAATGATCCTTGCCGGGGGGTGCACCACAATTAAAGCTTGTGCCACATTCGTCACATTTAAGCTTGTCCATTTCTCCCTCCATTATCACGCATAATAAAGATCAGACACTACACTCAGAACTTTAAATCCGATTAAACAATATTGTCCATATGATTTCAGTGATTGGCATTGGCCTCGTCACCTCAGATCAGGAATTTTGCTCAGTTTGGAAGGTTTTCTTTGCATCATTTAGCAAGTGACGTTATCACATAGCGACTTGCCGCCAGCCACGCGCGGCAAGCGTTGCGAGCGTGATGGAATGGTAGACATAACGGACTTAAAATCCGTGGGCCTTAGGCCGTGGGGGTTCAAGTCCCCCCGCTCGTACCATTAAACAATAACCTGAATTTAATTGCTTTAGCCGCATCATGGAAGCCAGGCCAGCGTTTCATATGCGCTTTTCTCACTATTTCATATACCCCATACCGATAAACATGGTCGGACTCACGTTCTACCTGTTTTCAAAGCATCATTAGATTTTAATCCATTCGCTAAAATATAGTGAAGCGAAGCGTTATAAGGTGATCCAAGCAATCTTGCCCTTGTCTATATTGTTACCATCGCACTCTTTATGAGGCCACTAATGCGACTATGAAATCCTGATCCGCCAGATTTAGTTTGGTGTTTTGGTCTTTTGTAACTTTGCTGCGTTAGCACCCTCGGCGTGTGGTGTTTGCAACAGCTTCAAATTCAGCTTTTTTACAGCGGCATCGGCGGCAAAGATATATTGCGTGATATTTATAAAGGGAAATGGCTTGGCTGGCACAGCACTGAGCCTTATTTGTCCCCCATCTTTGACAAATGTTTCAAGTGGGGGCATCAAATCATTACTACTCATGGGCAGAAAGCTACCCAAGGTTGCTTTCATGGCCGTAATGGTCTGGTCGCGTGCCACCATATAATCAACATTCTGTTTGCGCGCCGACATATGAAGCGCGGCATTAACGGCGCCATGATCGTCAAACACAATCGACATATCGTCAAGCGCAACATCCTCAATCTCATCTGGTTCCAGATCATATGTATCGGACATAAACAGCTTATTATAACTATCCAGTGACATTTCTATGCCAAGCTGGGCATCAAGATTACCGATACCATTCATCGCTGTTTTCAAAACTATATCGCTAGATACGACCCCGTTATTGATCGCATTCACCTGTGTTTGCGTCATATTGAGCGTCAGGTTTGGTTCACCTGTCGCCGCAATGAAATGTGCAAATTCCCCTCTATTTTGCAATGGTGTCAGTATCAGGTTTTCGACCTGCATACCTAATTTAGTTATAAAGGGGTCACCGTTGGCCAAGGCGCCAAACTTGAACGGCAAGCTGGTAATTCGATCAATCGTCAATGACATGCCATGCGCCGCATAGGCTACGCCGGTCAAGGAAACATGTGATGAATCGGTGATTGCATTCATATGCGCTGCGTGTTCAGAAATGCTTGAAAAAAATGCCGGTGCCATATCCCGAATATTTAGCGACTTGACGCTCAGCGGCAGATCATCAAAGAAAATATTCTTCATGCGCAAGCGTTTAATCATGTGATTGGCAGTTCCCGCCTCACCAGATGTTTCAACTTCCACCTCATCTGCCGTCAGCACCCGCTGATCATCAATGAAAATCGTAACATCCTGCATCTCGCCATTCAAATTGCGGTTATCGAACGAACCTGACGAAAAGGTTACCTTGATGTCATCTTCCAGATAAACAGTGACTTGGGCCTGTGCCGTGCTAACCATCAGCCACATGGCGATCCCCCCACAAAGGGCAGATGCTATTTTTCCTATCTTGGACACTATGCGCATATCAGTCTCCCATGACGAGCAAGGTATTATTGATGATGTGCCAATAATGGCGGGCAAATATATCAAAAATATGGCAATTACAAATATTGGCTATTTATTTACAAAATGATTGTTTGCCCCCATATCTATGGCTAGCATATCACCTTCCAAACGCCATTGTAGGCATATTTAATGTTCTTTTTCCCTTTATTTGACAACAATCCGACTGGCCGTCGTCCGTTTGTGTCGTGGGCGATACTGGCATTATGTATTTTGGGTTTTTTCTGGCAACTCTCATTAACAGGGACTGCCGCAAACTACAGCCTTTATCAGTTTGGATTTGTGCCCGCCCTCGTGTTAAGCGATGCGTCACTTCCGGCTGACATGGTACTGGTACCCGCATGGATGACCATTTTTACATCGATGTTTCTGCATGGGGGTTGGATGCATATTGGCGGCAATATGCTATATCTCTGGATATTTGGCGATAATGTCGAAGATGCAATGGGGTCGCTAAAATTCATCCTCTTTTATGCCCTTTGCGGTGTTGCAGCTGCATTTTCTCAAGGATTGATAGCACCTGAATCGACAATTCCGATGATTGGTGCATCTGGGGGTATAGCTGGCATTCTTGGTGCATATATCATGTTGCATCCAAAGGCTTCGGTGCGAACCTTAATGGTGATATTTGTATTTTTCCGCTTCATCAATTTGCCAGCCTGGCTGGTTCTTGGCGTTTGGATTGCTGGACAGTTTGTTGCTGTACCGCAAGCTCTGTCAGGTAATGAAGGTGGTGTAGCCTATATGGCTCACATTGGCGGGTTTCTGGCAGGTATGGCGCTCATTCCCTTTTTCAAGCATCGTGATATCGCCTTGTTTGATCGCGACTTGCCCCCGCAAAAATGGAGTGGGGAACCCATTTCATTCGCCACAATTAAAAGCGAGGCAAAGCTGCGTTACCGGCGTGACCCCCTTGGATCACGTATTCTTAACCCAGCATCTTCAGTGCCAAAAAAATCTGGCTCGGTGCCTAGCTTCAAGCGACGCTCTGATAAAAAATCACCGTGGGGTTGATCCCTGCTCAGGCCGTATCACCAGGCATGACAATATGCGCCGTAACACCTAGGGCTAGAACCGCACCAGCAATATCCTCTGCTGCTTGGCCGGTAATCAGTGCATCAAGCCCGCTAACCACAACGGCTGTGCCAAAGTTACCTGGCTTGAACCACGGATAGCTACCAACACTAATGCCATCATATTGGTTTTGTATGCGCTCCATGATGGTCGCTATATTACCCTCGCCTGAGCCACATTGCACCGTTATGCGAGTCATCATCACGCCGCCAGGCAACCTTACCCGCAACCCTTCGAACATGGCTTGTAAAATTGAAGGCACACCGGGAAGCACATGAACATTATGCAGAATGAACCCGGGGGCGGCGCTCAAAGGGTTATCGATAAGATCCGCATCCATCGGAATATCAGCCATCTTCTGACGCGCCGCGTTAAATTCCAGATCGGTATTGGCATAATGCTTGAGTAACACCGCTTCTGCATCTGGATGCCGAATCACAGGCTTATCAAAGGCTGCCGCAATCGCTTCGGTGGTGATATCGTCATGCGTTGGGCCAATTCCGCCACTGGTAAAAACCAGATCATACTCTGAAGACATATGCCGCACCGTATTGATTATTGTTGCGCGAATATCGGGAATAACACGGGCTTCACATAAATCAATGCCTTGCGAGAACAACTGCTCAGCAAGCCATCCAATATTTTTATCCTTGGTTCGGCCGGAAAGAATTTCATCACCAATAACAATGATGGCGGCGGTTGGATTTGACATTTTATTTTCCAGACTAAACACAAAAGCTAACGGCAAAATTATATGCCGCTTTATACATTTTTTATACCAAAATGCAGACCAAAAATTATGGAAATTTGCTCGCTGTCACTATGCCAGTAAAACTTGTTTCAGGCTTGGCATTGTGACAAAACGGGTTTAAGAGCAAAGAACGCCATAAATATGGCTATAGCGGTCAGGAGAGATAGACGAATGCGCACTGAAACGGTTATTCAACATGGCGACGATGGTTTTGCCAAAATGCGTGACGCTGGCCGTCTGGCCGCAAGTGTGCTTGATATGATTACCCCGCATGTCTCTGCTGGTATCACCACGGGCGAACTCGATAAAATCTGCCATGAATTTATTGTGGCGAATAACGCTATTCCCGCGCCACTCAATTATAAGGGCTTCCCAAAAGCCACTTGTATTTCTTTGAACCATGTCGTTTGTCATGGCATCCCCGGCGACAAGAAATTGATTGAGGGCGATATTCTCAATATTGATATCACTGTTATTCTTGATGGGTGGTATGGCGATACGTCCCGTATGTTTTATGTTGGCACACCGTCAATCAAAGCCAAGCGGCTGACGGAAGTCACCTATGAATGCCTGATGCGCGGAATTGAAGTGGCGCGGGCAGGTAATACGCTAGGTGATATTGGTCATGCTATCCAGTCATATGCCGAGGGGTTACGCTTCTCAGTTGTCCGAGATTTCACCGGTCACGGGCTTGGTCAGGTCTTTCACACATCACCAACTGTTTTGCATTACGGTGAGCCAAAGACTGGCATGACGCTTATGCCCGGCATGATCTTTACGATCGAGCCAATGATTAATGCTGGCAAGCATGACACAAAGATCCTGAATGACGGATGGACGGCTGTGACGCGTGACAAAAGCCTCTCGGCACAATTCGAACATTCGATCGGCATTACCGAAGATGCAGCAGAAATATTCACACTGTCACCGGCAGGTTTCTCATTGCCACCTTATCACAGCTAGATTAACGGTTTTTTAGTTCTTTTGTATTATGCCTATGGTTATGGGCGCAAAAGACACATACAAAGCAGATACTATAAAAACCCGTCTGCAACATGATAACGATCCTGACAAGGCCGGTCATCGAAAGCGAATGCGCGCGCGCATTCTCGATAAGGGTGCCGACAGCCTGACTGAACTGGAATTGCTTGAAGTTCTGTTATACGCTGGCAATGCCCGTCGCGACACCAAACCACTGGCCAAACGGCTAATGGTTAAATTCAAATCATTATCAGGCGTGTTGCGCGCTGATCAAGCCGATTTACGCGCCGTTGATGAGATGGGGGACGCCTATATCGCGGCCCTAAAGCTAGTCGAATCAGTCGGCATGCATCTGGCGCATTCGCGTATTAAAGATCAACCTATTTTGACCAACTGGGTGCAGGTACAGGAATATTGCATCAACCGGCTCGCGCATCAGCCAATTGAACATTTCCTTATTCTGTGCCTTGATAATCAGAATCGGTTAATCGCCGAAGAAACCCTATCCAAAGGCACTGTTGATCAGACCCCGGTTTATGTACGCGAGGTGGTCAATGCCGCGTTAAAACATCATGCGCAATCATCAATATTGGTGCATAACCATCCAAGCGGCGAAGCCGAACCATCGCGTGCCGATATCGAAATGACGCTCGCCATTCAGGACGCTCTCAACATTATGTCTATCAATTTACACGATCACCTGATCGTCGCAGGCAAGCAGTGCGTTAGCCTGAAAACCCTAGGCTATCTGTAATTTATAACATGGTCGCTATCCTAGCGACCATTGGTAATATCGTCGATTTTCTGTTTTGCCTTCCGCGTCATCACACCTGCATTACGGCTAGCCTTTAGCAAGCTAGGTCGCGCGCGATCCAATGCCTTATGTGCCGCCTCACCTGCTTTTTTCTGCACCGCAGGGTTACGCGCAGCAGTCATCAATGCACCAAAAATCAATCGTCTTATCAGCATCTTGTGTTTCCTCACCAATAATAACCACAAATTGTAGTTCTTGGCTGGCTTTTCCAGATAGCCAATGTTACAACCACAACTCATACAACGCAAAGGATTTTAGACGAATGATTCCGCGGTATTCCCGACCGGAGATGACCTCCATATGGTCAGAGCAGAGCAAGTTCCAGATTTGGTTTGAAATTGAAGCGCACGCATGTGATGCCCAAGCGCAACTAGGTGTCATACCTGCTTCGGCAGCTGCCGCCGTGTGGGAGCGTGGTTCGTTTGACATTGACCGCATCAATGAAATTGAACGCGAAACCAAACATGATGTCATCGCGTTTCTAACAAACCTTGCCGAATATGTTGGTGAGGAAGCTCGTTTCGTGCATCAGGGCATGACCTCATCCGACGTGCTTGATACGACGCTGGCAGTCCAAATGGCGCGGGCTTCCGATTTGATGCTATCTGGCATTGACCGCCTGCTAACAGCGCTGGATAAACGTGCCAAGGAACATAAACACACCCCTACGATTGGACGAAGCCACGGTATTCATGCCGAACCAACAACCTTTGGTCTGAAGCTGGCAACATTTTACGCTGAGTTCAAACGATGCCGTAAACGGTTGCAACAGGCGCGTGAAGAAATTGCGACCTGCGCCATTTCGGGTGCTGTTGGCACCTTTGCGCATATTGATCCATCGGTTGAACAACATGTTGCTGATAAAATGGGGTTGCAAATTGAACCGGTGTCAACGCAGGTCATTCCCCGCGACCGGCACGCCATGTTCTTTGCTGTTCTTGGTGTTATTGCCAGCTCTGTCGAGCGCTTGGCGACCGAAATCCGGCACATGCAACGAACCGAAGTACGTGAAGCCGAGGAGTTTTTCTCGGCTGGCCAGAAGGGGTCATCGGCAATGCCGCACAAACGTAATCCGGTTCTCACAGAAAATCTGACTGGCATTGCCCGCATTGTTCGGGCGGCGGTAACGCCTGCGCTTGAGAATGTTGCGCTTTGGCATGAGCGCGATATTTCACATTCATCGGTTGAACGCGTGTTTGGCCCCGATGCTACCATAGCGCTGGATTTTGCCTTGCACCGCCTTTCAGCTGTTATGGAAAACCTTCTGGTCTATCCCGAGAACATGCAGGCCAACCTCGATCAGCTTGGTGGCCTTGTCCATTCACAACAGGTTCTGCTTGCCCTTACCCAGAAAGGCGCAAGCCGCGAAGATGCCTATAAGATGGTTCAACGCAATGCGATGCAAATCTGGTCTGATGGCGGTAGCTATCTGGACAAACTGAAAGCAGATAGCGATGTTGCAACATTCCTATCGTCGGATGAGCTCGAAGTTTTGTTCGATCTTGACCAGCATTTTCAGCATGTTGACACTATTTTCGAACGTGTGTTTACTTAGGAACAACAATGACAGACGCCACATCAAATACACGCACAATGCTTTATGAAGGCAAAGCAAAGGTAATCTTTGAAGGGCCTGATGACGGCACCTTGATTCAATATTTCAAGGATGATGCCACCGCTTTTAACGCTCAGAAAAAAGACGTTATCAAAGGCAAAGGTGTGCTGAACAACTATATCAGCGAACATATCATGCAGGCTGTTGGTGCAATGGGTATCCCAACGCATTTTCTGGCGCGCATCAATGATCGGGAACAGCTTATACGACAGCTGGAAATCGTACCCATCGAAGTGATTGTCCGAAACGTAGCGGCAGGATCAATTTGTAGCCGCCTTGGCTTGGAAGAAGGTGAAGAGCTGCCTCAAACGCTGATTGAATTCTGTTTAAAGGATGACGCGCTTGGCGATCCGGTTATTGCGCCTGAACATATTTTCACCTTTGGCTGGGCCAGCCCCGAAGAGCTGGAAACAATCTGTGAAGATACCCTGCGGATTAATGATTTCCTGACCGGTTTGTTTCACGCGATTGGTGTCAGGTTGATCGATTTCAAGCTGGAATTTGGCCGTATCGAAATTGACGGTGACATCGAGATCATCCTTGCTGATGAAATCAGCCCCGATAATTGCCGCTTGTGGGATATCCATACAAACGAGAAAATGGATAAAGATCGGTTCCGTCGTGATCTTGGCGGCTTAATCGAGGCTTATCAGGAAATAGCCAGCCGTCTTAATATCCGCATTCCCGATATCAGCAAAATTGAACCGTAACGTTGTTAAAGCATTTTGTTCCGAACCAATCAAACCATCACAATCAAAGGCAGATAGATGCAAGTCGTTGTAAATATATCGCTTAAAGAAGGGGTTCTTGATCCGCAAGGCCGCGCTATTGAACATTCCCTCCGCGGACTGGGCTTTCAGGAAGTAAGTGAAGTGCGCGTCGGCAAACAGATCACGCTTGATATTGACGAAAGTGACCCTGCGCGCCTGCGCCAGCGCGTCGCACGGATGTGTGAGACATTGCTGTCAAATACAGTTATCGAAGACTATGTCATTGATATCGTGGAACAGGAATAGGCGATAGCATGAGCATGTCAGCAATGCGCGTTGTAATCGCCGTTTTTCCTGGATCAAATTGTGACCGCGACATGATGGTCGCCATGGAACAATTAACAGGTCGCCGTCCCCAGCTTGTCTGGCACAAGGAAAGCACCCTCGATCCAGTTGATCTGATTATCATTCCAGGCGGATTTTCATTTGGTGATTATCTGCGCTGTGGTGCTTTGGCAGGACGCTCGCCTGTCATGGATGCGGTGATGGATCATGCCGCCAGAGGCGGGGCTGTGCTTGGTGTGTGCAACGGATTTCAGGTGTTAACCGAAACCGGCATGTTGCCTGGCGTTCTACTGCGCAATGCTGGCCTGAATTATGTCTGCCGTGACACCCGCATAAAGGTTGCTGAAACAATCACCTCTCCCTTTACCAGCGGTCTGGCTGCCGGCTCGGAACTGACCATTCCGGTTGCTCATAATGAAGGTAACTATTTTGCCAGCGACGATGATCTGGCAAAACTCGAAGATAATGGCCAGATAGCCTTTACCTATATTGAAAGCGATATTCATGGCCCCGCAAATCCTAATGGCGCAGCCCGGGATATTGCAGGCATCGTATCTGCCAACGGACGTGTAATGGGCATGATGCCGCATCCCGAACGCGCTATGTCTCCGGCATTGGGGGGCAGTGATGGGGCTTTACTCCTATCAGCATGTCTGGAGGCATTGGCATCATGACTATGGATAACGACATGATGAATTTCGAACATGCCGCCTCGATGGGTCTATCCGAAGATGAATGGCAACTGATCAATAAGCGCCTAGGGCGCGTTCCAAATTTATGTGAACTTGGCATTTTTTCGGCGATGTGGTCTGAACATTGTTCGTATAAATCGTCAAAACGCTGGCTTAAAACTCTGCCTGTAGATGGCCCGCATGTTATTGAAGGCCCTGGCGAAAATGCCGGTGTCGTTGCCATTGGTGACGGGCTGGCGGCGGTTTTTAAAATTGAAAGTCATAATCACCCCTCCTTTATCGAGCCCTATCAGGGCGCAGCAACAGGTGTTGGTGGTATTTTACGTGATGTCTTTACCATGGGTGCCCGGCCGGTTGCATTGTTGAACGCCTTGCGCTTTGGCGCGGCAGATCATGAAAAAACGCGGCATTTGCTTAGCGGTGTGGTTTTGGGCATCGGCGGCTATGGCAATTGCATAGGTATTCCGACCGTAGGTGGCGAAGTCAATTTTGATCCATCCTATAATGGTAATATTTTGGTCAATGCAATGGCCGTTGGCCTGGCCAATAGCGACCGGATTTTCCGATCCGCCGCAACGGGTGCTGGTAATCCGGTTATTTATGTTGGCGCCAAAACAGGGCGTGATGGCATTCATGGTGCGACAATGGCATCAACCGAATTTTCCGATGAAACCGAATCCAAGCGACCAACGGTACAGGTGGGTGATCCCTTCACTGGCAAATTACTGATGGAGGCGTGCTTGGAACTGATGGCATCGGACTCGGTGCTGTCGATTCAGGATATGGGCGCTGCTGGCCTGACTTCATCTTCGGTTGAAATGGCGTCAAAAGGTGGTCTTGGCATGGAGATTGATCTTGATCTGGTGCCCGCACGTGAAGAACAGATGAGCGCCTATGAACTCATGTTATCTGAATCTCAGGAACGTATGCTGATGGTGCTTAAACCTGATGCAACAGATGTGGCGCGGGCTATTTTTGACAAATGGGATCTCGATTTTATGCCGATTGGTCAGGTGACCGATACAGGCCGTCTTGTGCTTCTCAAAGATGGCGGTACTGCCTGTGATATTCCCATTGCACCATTGGTTGATGACGCGCCGGAATATGATCGTCCGCAAGCTGATGTGCCCCCTCGCCCTGTTATCAAATCGGGTGATATTGTAGAAACCGGACGTATCAGCGATATTCTGCGATTGCTCATGGGCACAAGTGACCTTGCCAGCCGACGCTGGATTTACGAACAGTATGACAGTCAGGTGATGGCAGATACAATGGCAGGGCCTGGCGGTGACGCAGGGCTTATTCGCGTCCATGGTACAAATCGAGGTCTTGCCATGACCACTGATTGCACACCACGCTATGTCGAAGCCGACCCAAAAACGGGCGGCGCACAGGCGGTTGCAGAAGCCTATCGCAATATCACAGCGATTGGTGCAACCCCTCTGGCCATTACCAATAACCTGAACTTTGGCAATCCTGAAAAGCCTGAAATCATGGCGCAATTAGCGCAGTCGGTTGTCGGTATGGGCGAAGCCGCAAAGCGTCTTGATACGCCTGTCGTGTCTGGTAATGTGTCACTATATAATGAAACCGACGGCGTTGCCATCCAGCCTTGCCCAGTTATTGGCATGGTTGGCGTGATTGATGATGTCGATAGGGCGATTGGAAGCCGTTTTACCACCGCCGGTCAGGATGTTGTTTTGCTGGGTCACAGCAATGATGGTGATGGATGGCTTGGCATGTCACTTTATGCCCGCCATGTCGCCAATCGCAAAGATGGCGCCCCACCGCCTGTTGATCTTGATGCCGAACGCAGACATGGTGACTTTTTACGCGGTCAGATTTTAGACGGCACGGTGAGTGCAGCTCATGACATAAGTGATGGTGGTCTGGCGGTTGCGCTTGTTGAAATGGCCATGCAGTCGTCTATTGGCGTTGACGTGGATATGCCAGACACAGCCCATTGCCATGGCTGGGCTTTTGGTGAAGATCAAGCCCGCTATCTTGTCACCCTCACAGATGCCACCAACTTTATCACTGCGGCTAGGGCGGCGGACGTTCCAGCCCAAAAAATAGGTACAACAAATGCCTCAGGTGAATTGAAATTTGGCACTGACGATGCCATATCTCAGATAGAGCTAGAAAAAATATGTGAATCGGTCATTCCGGATCTGATGAAAAACTAGTATTAGCTGGGGTTTCATATGAAACCTTCGGCAAATAGCAAAGGAGCAAGCCATGGCTATGCAAGCAAGCGAAATAGAAGCCCTTATCAAAGCTGCTTTCCCTGATGCTGTCATTACTATTGAAGATTTACGTGGCGATGGTGATCATTACGCTTGTCAGGTTGTTTCCAGCGCGTTTGAAGGTAAAAACCGGGTGCAACAGCATCAAATGGTTTATAAAGCCCTAGGCGGCCGAATGGGCGGTGAATTGCATGCCCTTGCTTTACAAACCTCGGCACCAACCAGCCAGTAAGTTAAGATTTTGCAGAATAAATGGCGAATACCGCCTGTCCAATCAAGGAGTGAAACATGCTAGACGCAGCAACCAAAGAACGTATTGACGCCGATATCGCCAGCGAGGACGTGGTGTTGTTCATGAAGGGCACGCCTGTATTTCCACAATGTGGATTTTCTGCTGCTGTCGTTGGTGTACTAAGTCATCTTGGGGTAAAATTCCGAGGCATCAACGTACTCGAAGATGATGCGATCCGTGAAGGCATTAAAGCCTATTCAGATTGGCCAACAATCCCCCAGCTATACGTAAAGCGGGAATTTGTGGGTGGCTGCGACATTATCCGGGAAATGTATGAAACAGGCGAACTGACCGAAATGCTTCAGACGCACGGCATTGACGCGCATCCCGCCTAATCAAAGGCACCGCGCATAATCAAATAGCTGTATCAGCAAAAAATGCATGATCGTCGGCCACTTCGGCGATCCGCACCCTGTACCATTGGTAAAACTCCTGCCGCCCCATCTCCTGCGCGATAAGATGTTCACTATTTTCGCGCCAGGCACGTATCGCGTCACGATCACGCCAATATGAGACAGTAATACCAAGCCCATCATCACCACGCACTGACTCAACCCCCAGAAATCCTGGTTGTTGTTGCGCGAGATGCATCATTCGATCACTTGTGATCTCATATATGTCATCGCCGCTAAGACTTCGCTGGGCGGTAAAAACCACAGCAAAATATGGCTTTGGCCAGTTTACCTTTTTATTTTCCGTCACATCTTCGCCCATCACAACTTCACCTGTCATATATGTTGCTCCAGCCATATATGTGATCATTTATGTCAGGCTACAATTTTACACAAAAAAGGGTAGCCGTAAAATAGCTACCCTTTACATGATCTTGAACCTGACGCCTAAACACGCCAGAGATGTTAGCGGGAGTAATACTCGACCACTAGATTTGGTTCCATCTGGACTGGATAAGGCACCTCATCCAATGTTGGAATACGAATGAACTTCGCTGTGAATTTATCATGATTCACGTCAACATATTCCGGCACATCGCGTTCAACTGATGCAATGGCATCAAGCACGGCTGGGATTGTTTTCGCTTTTTCTTTCAGCGCAATTTCATCACCTGGCTTCAGCATGACAGACGCGATATTACAACGCTTGCCGTTGAGCATGATATGACCATGGTTGATAATCTGACGGGCTGCAAACACTGTTGGCACCATCTTTGAACGATACAGGATCGCATCAAGGCGACATTCCAGAATACCGATAAGATTCTGGCCAGTATCACCTTTACCACGGGCAGCTGCCTGATAATATTTCTTGAACTGCTTCTCGCCGATATTGCCGTAATAGCCTTTCAGCTTCTGCTTGGCCATCAACTGCACACCAAAGTCAGTTGGCTTTTTACGGCGCTGACCATGCTGGCCGGGGCCATATTCACGAGCATTTACTGGAGATTTAGGACGACCCCAGAGGTTTACACCTAGACGGCGGTCAATTTTATGTTTAGCGGAATGCCGCTTATGATCTGATTTTGCCATTTTTGGCTCCTTTGTTGCCCCGGTAGGGTCTTTCGACCGGCATCACACCCCGCTGGTGTAATCCACGTTCCCGAGAATGGCGCAAACTAGCCATTCACATAGCTTTTGTCAACCATCTATCGATCACGCCGCTTGCTAGTCAAAGCCTGAATAATACCATGTAATGTGCCTATTTCCTGACGGCTTGGCGTGGCGCGATTTATCAATGCACGAATATTGCGTTTTACAGCTGGTGCCATCTCTGTTGACGAAAAAAAACCACTATCATCTAATGCGTTTTCAAGCCGCTGGAAAAAATAATCGCGTTCTTTTATGGGGGCATCATCATCGTCAGCAGAATCGTCGCTCGGCTCTGAGCGATCATCATCTCCGATGTCAGATAATGCGGCCACACGCCACTCCCAAGCCAGTAGCAACACCGCCTGGGCCAGATTGAGTGATGGGTAAGCCGGATTTAAAGCCGCTGACACCGCCACATCGGCAAGCACAACCTCGTTATTATCAAGTCCCGATGCCTCTGGGCCAAACAGTAAGGCGACGCGCCCCTTTTTGGCTTTTTGAACCAGCTCACTGCCAATCGCACGAGGCTCACTGGCACGGATAGGCATATCACGTTGGCGCGCTGTTGCCGCCGCCATAAAGCAAATATCATGCGTAGCGTCGGCTAACGTATCAAAAACCTGTGCCGTCTCAATAATAGATTTGCCACCCGCCGCCATCGGCAAGGCAACCGGATTAGGCCAGCCATCACGCGGTTTTACAATGCGCAGGTCACGTAAACCACAATTCATCATGGCGCGCGCTGTTGCCCCGATATTTTCAGCCATTTGTGGACGTGCCAGTATCACCACCGGGCACTCATCCATCGGTATCAGATCATTCATCATCAATTCCGCATTAAGCGTTTCTGGGGTTGCATCACAACCTAGGGTGCTGGCACATTATCATGCACCAGTTTCCAGATCATCCCATCGCCAAGTGCCGCAACCGAGGCATCAATGATATTGGTTGATAGGCCAACCGTGCGCCAAGTGGTTCCGTCTGGCACACGAAATTCAATCAGCACACGGGTGATCGCACCTGTACCAGCCAGATCATCATTCGCATCAAGAATGCGTACTTTATAGTCAACAAGCTCGACATCAGCCAGAGTTGGATAAGCTGATACCAATGCCTTGCGCATTGCCGTATCGACAGCATTGACCGGCCCGTTACCCACTGCGGCTTCATGATGTGTATCCGCGCCCACCACGATTGTTGCGGTTGCTTCGGATTCAACGACCAAATCACCTTTGGCGTTAAAGCGCCGTTCATCCATGACCCGAAAACGGCCAATTGAGAAATAATCACTTGGCTCACCCAGCATCCGCCGGGCTAGCAATTCAAAGCTGGCTTCTGCCGAGTCAAATGCCCAGCCCTCAAATTCCTTTTCCTTGACCACTGCGATCAGACGGTCAAGACGCGGATCCTTTGGGTCAACCTCAATACCAAATTCGGCAAACCGCGCCAGCATATTTGACCGGCCTGCCTGATCCGACACCAGATAATGGCGCTCATTGCCCACTGTTTCTGGCGCTACATGTTCGTAAGTTCTGGGATCCTTTTGCGCGGCTGAGGCATGAAGCCCTCCCTTATGCGCAAAAGCCGCCGCACCAACATAAGGCGCATGTGCATTCGGCGCACGATTCAATCGCTCATCCAGCATCCGCGACAACGCCATTAGTTTTGGCAATTTATCTTTTGGAATGCCTGTTTCAAATTCGGTTTTCAGCACCAGAGATGGTATCAAGGAAATCAGGTCTGCATTGCCGCACCGTTCCCCAAGCCCGTTGATTGTGCCTTGCACCTGTCGCGCCCCCGCCCGAATCGCTGCTAGCGAATTTGCAACCGCCACACCAGCATCATTATGACAATGAATACCCAACGCCACGTCAGGACAAGCCTGTTTAACCGCGCTGACAATCTCAAAAACGTCATCCGGCAACGTACCACCATTAGTGTCACATAATACAACCCAGCTAGCCCCGCCAGCATGTGCGGCTTTCACGCAATCAAGCGCAAAAGCCGGATTGGATTTATACCCATCAAAGAAATGCTCACAATCAAACATCGCTTCGCGCCCGCGTGCCTTGGCGGCGGCAATTGACTGGCTGATCATATCTAGATTTTCTTCAAAGGTAATATTAAGCGCTGTTTTGACGTGAAAATCCCATGTTTTACCAACCAGACAGGCCGCCGGAACATCAGCGTCAATTACGGCATTCAATCCAGGATCATTGGCGGTGCTTCGGCCACCACGACGGGTCATGCCAAAGGCAACCATCTTGGCGTTTTTGAGCTTTGGGGGGCTGGCAAAAAAGGCATCATCGGTTGGGTTTGCACCCGGCCAGCCACCTTCGACATAATCGATACCGATATCGTCAAGCGCCGTGGCAATCGCAATCTTATCCGCATGCGAAAAATCAACGCCGCGGGTCTGGCCACCATCGCGCAATGTTGTATCAAAAAGCCAAATTCTCTCGCCACTCATATGGGCATCTCCCTTTGGACACTATAGATGGCACAATGGCACATCACTAACCTTGCTCAGTATCTAGCAAATGACTACCAGAATTGCTAGCCACGCCGCCAGATTGTCCCCTCAGCCGTATCTTCAAGATGTATGCCATCTGCCGCCAGTTCGTCACGAATTCTGTCTGCTTCGGCAAAATCACGACGGTTTCGGGCGACATTGCGCGCGGCTATCTTGGCGTCAATATCACTATTATCCACCTCTAATTGTGCAGATGAAGTGGGTTCACGAGTCATGCTTGATGATAAATCTTTTATCTCACCTTTACCCCAGGCATCACCAGTCTGTCCCAGCAAACCCATTACCTCAGCGCTTGATTTCAGGGCAATGGCCGCCGCCGCATCGCCTTTATTGGCCAGCCGTGCCAGTTCATGCAGACGCGCCATAGCTGCTGGCGTGTTCAAATCATCGCATAGACAATCCAGAAACGCCGCGTCCACTTTCGTTTCATCAGCCGCCACATCACCAACGGCACGGTATAGTCGATCAAGGCTATTACGCGCGTCAAACGCCGCATGATCCGAAAAATCAAGTGGCGCACGATAATGCGCTGATAACAGTATATAGCGCACAACTTCACCACGGTGTTTGGCGACAGCATCAGCGACTGTCACAAAATGGCCAGTTGATTTCGACATGGTTTCGCCTTCGACAGTGACAAAGCCATTATGAAGCCAATAATTAGCCATTTTATCGGTATTATGCGCACAGCAGGATTGCGCGATTTCATTTTCATGATGTGGAAAAATCAGATCAAGGCCGCCAGCATGGATATCGAACACCTCGCCAAGATAGAATTTAGACATTGCCGAACATTCAATATGCCACCCGGGACGCCCACGTCCCCACGGGCTATCCCAACCGGGTTGGGCTTGTGAGCTAGGCTTCCATAGAATGAAATCAGACGCATCGCGCTTATAAGGTGCGACTTCAACACGGGCACCCGCAATCATATCATCCATGCTACGGCGCGACAGGCCACCATAGGTTGGCATTTGTTTCACGTGAAACAAAACATGCCCTTCAGCTTCATAGGCAAACCCATTCGCAATCAGCGTTTTGATCATCGCCACCATACCATCAATATGTTTGGTCGCGCGCGGTTCAGCATCGGGAGCTTTGGTCAGCAGGCTTTCGGTATCCGCGTGAAAGCTTTTGATCGTATCAGCGCATAATGTAGCGATACTCATATTACGTTCATCAGCGCGTGCGATGATCTTATCGTCAACATCGGTGATATTGCGGACATAGGTAACCGTGCCATATTGGCGGCGTAGCAAACGAACCAGCACGTCAAATACGACGATTGGTCGTGCATTACCCACATGAATACGATCATAAACTGTTGGACCACAGGCATATATGCCTATATGCGCCGGATCAAGCGGTACAAATTCATCTTTTTGCCGGGTCAGCGTATTATAGAGTTTTAAGCCACTCACGCGCGCTTCCCCTGCAACCGTGCAATGACGCGATCACGCCCCATAAAAGCTAGCAAAGGCGCAATTTCAGGCCCTTTGGCCTGGCCAGTCAGTGCCAATCGAAGCGGCATAAATAGACCCTTACCCTTGGCACCTGTTTCGGCGGCAATAGCCTTTGTCCAGTCCGACCAAATGCTGGCAGACAGATCACCATCAGGCAACAGATGTGCCGCCGCTGTTGTGACATCTGGCGCATCCATGACTGGCGTGATCGGCGCTGTACATATCTGCCACCAGTCAGCCGCATCACCTACAATGCGAACATTACCTCTAACCGTTTCCCAGAAATCGGCACCCCCGCCTACGCCAAGGGAATCGAGCCTGTCCGCAACCCTGTCAAAATCGAGTTCCTGCACAATACGCGCATTCACCGCATCAAGCTCAGCTGGATCAAATTTGGCTGTCGCCCGTCCAAAACGGCTGATATCAAACCCCTCAATAACAGCGGCCATATCATTTTGCGGCACAACCGAATCAGCCGTCCCAATACGTGCCAATAGGCTGGCGATCGCCTCAGGTTCTAATCCGTTAGCGCGTAATTCATTAATAGACAGACTTCCCAAACGCTTTGACAAGCCCTCGCCATCGGCACCAGCAAGCAATGCCACATGACCCATTGTTGGTGCGCTAGCGCCCAACGCCTCAAATAATTGTATTTGGGCAGCCGAATTGGTCACATGGTCTTCCCCGCGCAAGATATGTGTTATGCCATGATCAATATCATCAACCACCGATGCCAATGTATAGATCACCCGGCCATCTTCACGCATCAGCACCGGATCCGACAGGCTGGACATGTGATAGGCAACATCGCCACGCACTTTGTCATGCCAGCGCACCTCAGTGTCATTCAGCAAAAAGCGCCAATGTGGTTTACGCCCTTCAGCTTCGAATTTGGCCTTGGCTTCGTCAGTCAGCTTCAAGCCTGCCCGGTCATAGACAGGTGGGCGCCCCGCACCAAGCTGGGCTTTGCGTTTTAGCGATAATTCTTCGGGGCTTTCATAGCAAGCATAGGCGCGCCCTTTGGCGACCAGATCTGCCAGCGCGTCATCATAGCGCAAAAGCCGGTTAGACTGACGGTCTTCGGACGCCCATGTCATGCCCATCCATGTAAGGTCAACACGGATTGACTCTTCGAACGCTGCTGTTGATCTTTCATCATCGGTATCATCAATACGCAACATAAAATGCCCATCAAATTTGCGGGCAAATAGATAATTGACCAAAGCTGTGCGTAAATTCCCAACATGCAAGTTACCTGTCGGGCTTGGCGCAAAACGAACCTTTATCGCACTCATTTTATCTCCTGGTCACGCTACTGCGTTGTCAATTTGGTTTAGACCCTGCCTGCCTACTTCATAGACGTTTTTAGGGGGCTAAATCCAGACGTTAATGGTAAACGGCGATCACGGCCAAAGGCAATTGATGTCATCTTTGGTCCTGGCGCCGCCTGAAATCGTTTAAATTCGGCACGAAACAGAAGCTGGCTTGCCTGGGCAACTTCTTTAATGTCATAGCCCTGTGCAACGATAGCATCAATGTCAGCTGCGTCTTCGGTCAGCGCCTGCATAATGGCATCAAGTCGTTCATAAGGTGGCAATGAGTCGGTATCTTTCTGATCTGGACGCAATTCGGCGGATGGTGGCTTGTCGATAATGCGTTTTGGAATGACTTCACCTTCAGGCCCTGCCGCGCCACGAGGTAGATTTGCATTACGCCAATGGCATAGGTCAAAGACCTGTACCTTCCAGACATCCTTGATTGGGGCAAAGCCGCCACACATATCGCCATATAGCGTAGAGTAGCCAGCGGCATATTCGGATTTATTGCCGGTTGCCATGACCATCGCACCGTTTTTATTTGAAATTCCCATCAAGATTGTACCGCGCAATCGAGACTGAATGTTTTCTTCGGCAATATCCGGATCCTTGCCCGCAAATTGATCAGCCAGCATTTCGTCCATTGCCGCCATCGCTGGCCCGATTGAAATGGTATCAAGGCGCATACCAAAACGGCTGGCAAGATCAGCAGCATCCTCAAGGCTTTCATCACTGGTATAAGGTGACGGCATCATCACCGCATGAACAGCATCAGCACCAAGCGCATCGGCGGCAATGGCGGCAACCAACGCCGAGTCAATACCGCCTGACAAGCCAAGCACAACACCGGGAAATCCATTTTTCTGCACATAATCACGGACACCCAGCATCAAGCCACGATAGATTGCGGCCAGATCTTCGTCGGGCGGGGTAATCTGGCCAGTTAAAGATAGGGCACCAAAATCAGATTTGACTTGCACCTGAACCACAGCCTGAGAAAAGCTAGGTAAATGGGTAGCAAGATTACCATCTGCATTAAGGGCAAATGACCCACCATCGAACACCAGTTCATCCTGACCGCCAATTAGATTAACATATAAAAGCGGCAAAGATGACTCGATTGTCCGGCTGACGGCATGCGCCATTCGCTGATCATTTTTACGGCTATCAAAAGGCGACGCATTCAGCGATACGATCATATCGGCACCAGATTCCTGCAGACATTCTACGACATCAGGCGTCCATATATCTTCACAAACAGGTAAACCAAGTTTTAAGCCACGTACCAGCACGGGCCCAGGCATTGCACCAGCCGTGAAATTTCGTTTATCGTCAAAAACGCCGTAATTCGGTAAATTGACCTTGTCACGCCGACCGATAATTTTACCGTCATCAAGAACAAATACCGAATTGTAGATACGGACGACATCGCCATCCTGTTCCCGATAAGGGGCACCAACAATGATCGCCGCACCGCCATCAGCGGTTACCTGTGTCAGACGGGCAATCCCTGCGGCAACTTCGTGCATAAAGTCACTGCGCAGGACAAGGTCATCACACGGATATCCAGACAAAAACATTTCTGGCGTCACAATGATATCCGCACCGCCAGCATTGGCTTTTTCACGGGCATCAATCAGACATTCTACATTGGCGGCTATATTGCCCAGATGAGAATTCAACTGTGCAAGCGCAATCGAGATGGGTTTATCAATCATAATACTGTTTCTATTTACGAATTAAGAATTCCCGACCCACTTTTACCCGCGCCTGTTTATCATAGGCGATAATATCAGCGGTCGCATAGGTTTCAGACCATATTTGGGGCAGAAACGAGCCTGTACCAATTAAATTAAGGGGTGCTTTTGCCAATGAAAACACACGACATTTATCAGGGCCAAAGCCGCTTGAAGCAACAATTTTTACATTTTCAAATCCATGTGAATCAAGCGTTTCACGAAGGTGCCAGACCGATGCTGCACTGACGCCCGTACCCATCAAATTCTTGAGTTCGGCATCACTTCGATATCCGCGGATTGCTTCGGGCACATTCCGCTCAAGCACGGCATATGAGGTCTGCGTATCCAGCCCTTCGACGTAACGGCCACCATGCGTATCAAGACGGATCGACAAAGCACCTGATTTTGCCATATCCTTGAAATGGTTTGCTACCTCAAGCGCATCAGTGATTTCATTGCCAAAGTAATCAACCAGAACTGTTAATGGTGCATCCGGGATTGTTTCATGAAATAATTGTGCCGCCCGCAAGGTTGATCCGGCATATCCAATCAGAGCATGGGGCATAGTGCCCATACCTTTTTCGGTACCAAAGAAATGCGCTGTGGCATCTGCTGCACACCCGATAAACCCAACGGCGCCTGTTTTGGCCTTGGCTTTTGTCGAACCAACCGATGCGCCATACGCCATTAATTCAGCCATTTCCGAACCTGCACAATGGCGTGCATCCATTGCCAAAAACCCGACATACGGCAGTTCAATGCACATATTGTAGGCGTTGTAAGCTGCTACACAGCTTGGCCCCAAACGTTGCAAGAATATTGTTTCCAGATCGACCAGTGCTGAAAATGGGCCACTGATATAGCAAATTGGCTCACCTGCACCTATCCATGCGCCTTCGGCATATAGTTTTTCGATCTGTAACGTGACACCCCGGCTTTCGGCCATCGCTTCAAGCCAGTCAAACGCCAATTTTCCAGCCAGTGTGACAGGTCGGCGCATAAATACAGCATAGGTCACATCGCAATCGCCATGGGTCTGTACGATATTGCGCGTATGTCTGAAATAGGTATCCGTCAAGCTAGGCTGAGCGCTTGGCGTGGGCCCTGTACTGGCAAATTTTGACATCATGTCTCCCCGCTATCCGCAACGATGACGCGTGAAACACTTAGACGGCTTGCGACAATTCAGCCTGTCCACCACGGCGACGTTTCATCAAGTCGGCAATAAGGAACGCAAGCTCCAGCGCCTGTGCACCATTCAAACGTGGATCGCAATGCGTATGATAACGATCCCCCAAACGCGCCTCAGTTACATCGACAACACCGCCAACACATTCGGTCACATTCTGTCCTGTCATTTCGAAATGTACGCCACCCGGATAGGTGCCAACTTCGTCATGCGCATCAAAAAATCCACGCACTTCAGACATAACATCATCAACCCGTCGGGTCTTATAACCGCTTGATGCCTTGATGGTATTACCGTGCATCGGATCACAGCACCAGACCACATGCGCACCATGATTTTGCACGGCTTTGAGCAATGGTGGCAAACCAGCACGCACCTTGTCAGCGCCCATGCGGGCAATCAAAGTTAATCGACCCGGAATATTGTCTGGATTCAGCACATCGATCAGACGCAATAATTCATCTGGATCAAGGCTTGGCCCGCATTTCAATCCGATTGGATTCGAAATGCCACGCATATATTCAACATGCGCGCCGTCAGGCTGGCGAGTACGGTCACCTATCCAGACCATATGCGCCGATGTCGAATACCAACCCTGTTCATCAGTGATCGTATCACGGCGCGTCATTGCCTCTTCATAGCCCAGCAACAACGCTTCATGACTTGTATAGAGTTCGGTTTCGGCCAACGGCCGCGCGGTCGCAGAGGTGATTCCACAGGCCTTCATGAAAGCAAGAGATTCTTCAATGCGCTCGGCAAGCGCTTCAAATTTTGCAGTTTCAGGCGCATCACGCAGAAAATCTGTAACCCAGCTATGCACCTTATTCAGATCAGCAAGACCACCTTGGGCAAAAGCACGAAGAAGATTGAGCGTGGCGGCGGATTGTTCATAAACGCGCAACAGCCGCTTTGGATCGGGCACGCGTTCCTTTTCGGTAAAGCCCATAGCATTGACCATGTCACCACGGTAGCTTGGCAGTTCGACACCATCAATGATTTCAGTTGGTGCCGATCGCGGCTTGGCAAATTGTCCTGCCATCCGGCCAATTTTCACAACAGGCATTGAAGCACCGAAAGTCAGAACCACTGCCATCTGCAACAACACTTTAAAGCTGTCACGGATATTATTGGCTGAAAATTCAGCAAAGCTTTCGGCACAGTCACCACCTTGCAAAAGAAAGGCACGCCCTTCGGCGACATCGCCAAGACGATCACGCAAGCTTTGCGCTTCACCAGCAAATACAAGCGGCGGCATAGCCGAAAGTTTTTTCTCGACCATCTGTACCTTATCGGCATCGGGATATTCGGGCACCTGCAAAATAGGGTGCGAGCGCCAGCTAGTTGGCTGCCATTCCATAATTTCTGATCCTCTTTTGCACTACGAAAGGTCGAAAGTGCATTTTTGATGTTTGAACAAGCCCAATCATGCGTATCTGTGCCAAAAATTCAAGCTTTTTCGCCATGTAGCAATGACTATGAGCTGGCCTTGCCACAGATAGGCGATGAAGCATCCAACTCGGAAAACAGGCTAATCACGCGGTGAACGCATGGTCACAAATTCTTCGGCTGATGTGGGGTGAATACCAATGGTGGCGTCAAAGTCAGCCTTTGTAGCGCCAGCTTTGACGGCAATCCCCACACCCTGCATAATTTCCCCGCAATCCGGCCCCATCATATGGGCACCAACAACCTTGTCACTGACATCATCGACAATCAGTTTCATATAGGTTTTTTCACCGCGTCCCGAAATGGTGTTTTTCATCGCCCTGAACTGACTTTCATAAACTCGGATTTTGGCATATTTTGCCGTGGCTTCGGGTTCGGTTAAACCGACAGTGGCTATTGGCGGCTGGCTAAACACAGCCGAGGCAATGTTTTCATGGCTGATGGTGCGTGGTTTGTTACCATATAAGGTATCAGCAAAAGCATGGCCTTCATTGATGGCAACAGGCGTCAGATTCACCCGATCAGTGACATCACCAACGGCATAGATGCTGGGTATGGATGTACGCGAATAAGCATCCACCAGCACTTCACCATTGCGCCCCATATCGACACCAACCTGCTCGAGACCTAGCTGGCTGGTATTGGGCTTGCGTCCAGTCGCGGCCATCACCTGGTCAACATGAATGGTTGAACCATCACTGAGACTGGCAATTTTTCTGCCATTGTCAGACGCAAGCGCATCAACGGTCGTTCCCGGGTGCAAGATAATACCGCGATCCTGCATCGCTACAGCAATATGCCGGCGCACATCTTCATCAAAGCCGCGCAAAGGCAAATCACCCCGATAGACAAGATGTGTTTTCGCCCCATAGCCATTGAAAATACCCGCAAATTCAAGCGCAATATAGCCACCACCATAAATCAAAATTTCAGACGGAAAATCATCTAGATCAAGCGCCTCGTTCGAGGTTATCGCATGCTCATTCATGCCAGGCACATCGATTATCTGCGGCAGGCCACCAACAGCCACCAGGATGGTTTTGGCGGTGATATCCTGATCATTCACGGTAACGCTATGCGGGCCAGTAACCTTGGCAAAGCCACGAAGTAATGTAGCACCAGCATTCTCAAGCAAAGATACATAGATCGACTCAAGCCGGTTTAGTTCGGTATTCTTCGCGGTAATCAGATGTGCCCAATCATGTGTTGGCGTCTCAATATGCCAGCCAAAACCGCGTGCATCTTCGACATCGGCAGAAAACATCGATCCATACATAAGTAGCTTTTTTGGCACACAGCCCCGGATCACACAGGTGCCACCCGGCCGGTCGCCTTCGATCACCGCAACCTTGGCACCATGAGTTGCTGAAATTCTGGCCGCCCGGACACCGCCAGAGCCAGCGCCGATAACCACCAAATCATACATATATTCCATTTTGTCCCGCTTCATGTCTGTAGAAAAGACAGTACCCGTTTCACAGACAGGCACCTGACATTAAACACACATATGGGTCAAAGCGCAGAGATGCAATAGGTGATGATGATTGCTCAAGCAAAATCAAGTTCGCTAATGACGTCGGTAAATTCGGTATCATCAACATAATCAAGCAAAATAACCGCCGCCATATTGTGAAAATTATTAATCATAGTTGCCAATGACGCGCTTGTCGCATCGCTGAGATCCACAAAGCGGTAAACCGTAATTGAGGCTTCACCCGAACAAATGCCAAATGGTGAACTGCTTGTTGCTATCGTATCCTCAAGTAAAAGCATGGTCAGGAATGAAGCTTTAAGAGGGCCCGTTCCATCACGCGAGGCACAACAATAAAGTAGCCCTTTATTGCCCGAATGCATTAGCTCAAGCTGTGTTATGAGATTGCTCTTATCCGAGGTCATCCAGCGGCTTTTCGCTACTTCAAGAAGGGGCTTGTTCAATGGGGGAAATGCACTTTCAATCAGAGGTGCAACCTGATCTCTTATCAGCTCTTTGAGATGCTGGTTCATTATTCTGCTTGCTCCGGTTTGCATAATGGCAATTGGTAAACGTTAACATAATTTAACTATTTGTTAACGTTTAAACAAAACATTTAATATTGGCTACTATCTAGAGGTCTTATTTTTTAGGATCAAATGCACCAGAAACTAGGCAAGGCATTGTTTTTGCATAAAAAAGAAAACAATTTTCCAATTTTCTTAAAAAGGGATTTTCATGCTGAAGATTGCACCGCATCATTATTATGATAGGGTGACTAGCCCCATAGATGCTAGACATATTTTTACTTGGATATTTACATGATGCCAACCTTATCCACATCACATGACCAGCTTTTATGGCGTCCTGACCAGGCCTTTTTAGAAGATGCCGAGATCAGCAAATTCATTGCCTATCTGACGCAAAACAATGCTTATGACGGTGATCAAGATTTCCAGAAGCTATGGCAATGGTCTATCGATAATAGCGAACAATTCTGGTCGGCATTATGGGACTGGCATGGCGTCATTGGTCGTAAAGGTGATCGTGTTCTGATCGATGCCGGCCAGATGCCAGGGGCAAAATTTTTTCCGGATGCCAAAATCAATTTTGCCGAAAATATGATACGCGACGCGGATGATACCATCGCTATCAGCGCCTATGGTGAGGATGGCCGACACCAGCGCCTCACCCGTCAAGAGCTATATGATAACGTCATGTCATTGGCTGGATGGTTACAGCAAGCTGGCGTTAAAAAGGGAGACCGCGTCGCCGCCTATGCACCGAACGTTCCTGAAACGATCATCATGATGCTGGCATCAGCGACGATTGGTGCGGTTTTTTCAAGCTGTTCGCCTGATTTTGGTCTTGATGGCGTGCGTGATCGCTTTGGCCAGATCGAGCCAAAAATCCTACTTGCATGTGATGGATATCATTATGCAGGTAAACACATAGACCGTTTACCGATTATTGCGGATCTGGTGGCCACGGTATCGTCAGTCAGCAAAATTTTGATCATTCCCTATCTGAACGAAACACCCGATTTATCAGGCCTTGCAAATGCCACGCTATTCGCCGAGGCGCTGGGTACCACGCCAGTCACCGATTTTACACAAATCGCCTTTAATGATCCGCTATATATTCTGTATTCAAGCGGCACAACTGGCGCGCCAAAATGTATTGTGCACGGCACTGGTGGCACGATGTTACAGCATATCAAGGAACATCGTCTGCACAGCAATGTCAAAGCAGGCGACAATGTTTTCTATTTCACCACTTGTGGCTGGATGATGTGGAACTGGCTTGTTTCAGCCTTAATGATGAAAGCAACAATTGTACTTTATGAGGGCAATCCATTCTTCCCCGGCCCTGAACGCCTGTGGCAAATTGCCGAGACCGAGAAACTGAGCCTATTTGGCACATCGGCCAAATATATCGACGCTGTCTCTAATGCCGGATACCATCCCAGGCAATCAGTTGATCTAAGTGCACTTCGCAGCCTTTTATCGACAGGCTCACCGCTATCTTCTGATGGCTTTGATTTTGTTTACAAATCAATCAAAGATAATGTGCAGCTGTGCTCAATTTCGGGAGGAACGGACATTGTGTCCTGTTTTGTCCTTGGCGCACCATCTCAACCTGTTTATGCAGGCGAAATTCAGACACGTGGTCTTGGCATGGCTGTTGACGTTCTTGATGATGACGGAATGCCTGTGCGCGGCAAGCAAGGCGAATTATGCTGTTGCGCCCCCTTCCCATCGATGCCGGTAATGTTCTGGAACGATCCGGATGAAAGCAAATACAAAGCTGCCTATTTTGAACATTTTCCGGGACTATGGCGACATGGCGACTGGGCAACATTGAACGAGCGTGGCGGCATTGTCATTCATGGACGATCAGATGCGACGCTTAATCCGGGTGGTGTTCGTATCGGCACTGCCGAAATTTATCGTCAGGTTGAAGCCTTTCCCGAAGTTATCGAAGCTCTTGTCATCGGCCAGAATTGGGATAATGATGTTCGCGTGATCCTGTTTGTTAAGATGGCTGATGGGTGCGCTCTATCAGATAAAATCAAAGCTGATTTAAAGGCAGCTATCCGCAAGGGTGCTACCCCGCGCCATGTTCCGGCTGTTATCGCGGCTGTGCCAGATATACCGCGCACAAGATCCGGCAAGATAACCGAACTTGCGGTGCGTGACATCATTCATGGGCGTGATGTAAAAAACACATCGGCCTTGGCAAATGCCGAAGCGTTGGACTTTTTCAAACATATTGCCGAATTAAAGAGCTAGTATTAACCACGCCATCAGCTCAGCCAATTATATGATTAGCGCATAGCCTAGTGCCATTGGCACGTTCGGCGGTGGAAACCTCAGATACCATAGTGCTTGCACAGGTTGCGGCTTATAAACATAGGGGCGCTGATTATCGAACGTGTTTAGCTAGCGAAACCCTGCTTGATGAGCCCCTGAACAGCGCTGCTATTGGCAAAGCGCCGGCGGTTTTTTTTGAAAAATGGCAGGGCAAAGGCAAGCTGGTTGGTCTCTGATTGCTTGAGCAGATCATCATCATCAAGATTTTCAATTTTAGCCGCGCCACATGGATGTATCACATAGGTATGTTCAGCACTAACCCGGTTGGCGATGGTCTGAAATTTTGCTTTGGAACCAACTGGCCATTTCTCACGCAGGACAGTCACAACAATGAAATTGGCGCCCACATCAAATTGTTTGGCAATCGCGTGATTTTCGACATGGTCCTTGGCAATTAACGTCATCGCCGCAAGATGCGCTGGATCAGCCGCCAGCTTTTCGCCACGATCCTGATCCATCCAATGTCCCAGAATATTGACGCGATCTTCAGCAACCAAACCCATCAATAGCGGCAATCCGGCATCCGTGCTGGCATCCATATCGATATCGACAATATCGGACTCGCCCATAATACGAATAAGACGTGTTGGCATCAGAGCCTCCTAAGGGACCTATAAAATAATCAGATGCCCGTTATAGAATATCAGGATGCTTTTGCAACAGGCTTTACACCAGCCCCTTATTTAAGGTCATTCCGGCGCAATTGTGGTTTCACGATTACGGACAAATTCGCGCCATGCGATCACCAAACAACTTGATATGATGATTATAACACCAATGATCTGCGTCATATTCATGACCTCGGCAAACATCAGATAACCTGCCATTCCCGAAAGCGGAATTTGCAAATAACGAATAGATGATACAACCACCGCATCCGAGTATTGATAGGCGCTTGTAAAGCATATTTGTAATGCCGAACCAATGACACCAAGTAAGATCAAATCATACAATAATTGCCCACCAACCGGATCAAGCAATTCCGGCATCATGAAAACAACAAGCCCCACCACAATTGTGCCTGACCCATTATACCATAGGGCAACGCTGGCTGGTGCATCGCCACGACCAAGGCGCCGTAAGACAATTGATAACGCCGCCCCCGACATTGCAGCACAAACACCAAATAGCGCATAAAGGGAAAGCGCACCAGCGAATGGATCAGTTACAATGAAAACACCAGACAGACCAGCAATCACCGCTGACCAACGATATATACCTATTCTCTCGCCAAGCATCAGTGGCGAAAAAATGGTTACAAAAATCACCGCACTTTGAAATAGCGCTGTTGCCTGGCCAAAAGGCATATTTCGTATCGACAAGAACCAGAAAATTATGCCAGAGCCGCCAAAAATAATCCGCAAAGCCAAAGTCTTGGTCTGGTTTATCTGAAGGAACTGTCCACCACGCACATATAACGCATAGATACATAACAACGGAATTGAGAACAGAAACCGATAGAATAATGTGGTTACAATGCCAACATCTAAGGCGGTTTTCTTAATAAGAATACCCGTTACAAGACCAAGTAATACGGCTATGAAGCTAAGAAGCAATCCCAAAAATGGGCGCGATACAGATAACGAAATTGATGAAGTCACAAGGAATCCCAGTTTTACCGACCCCGCATTCGGCTCAGGCGAGCACAGAAACTAGGCGGCAAAAACAATAGCTAAATAATATAACAGTGATATATTATTCATAGACAACACACCAATAAAATCTACTGGACTCTAGAAAAATGCAGGACGTAATAGGGTCAACATCTGCGCACCAGCGACCATGATCAGCATCAAAAAAACACCAAAGATTGTGCGGTTACGGGAAATCGATCCATCGGCTCCTTCTATGGTGTCCGGAAGATCAGTTGCCCGCCCTTTGATCATCGCCATGGTCAAGCCACGTTTTTTGATAAATTTATAAACAAGAATAGCTGCAATATGCAGAAACAAAATAAGAAATAATACTTTTTCACCCAAATGATGAATTGAACTGGCTGTCTTGCTATAGGCAGGCAGAAGGTGAGCCAATGGCCCGTCAAACAGGATGCCGTCAGTTGAAATGGAGCCGCTGAAAGCCATAAACCATGTAATCATCAAAAGTGCCAAAACAGCATAACCAGCAAGCGGACTATGCCCCGCACCACGGACTTTGTGCCGCCCTGCAATTTCTCCACGCAACCATTGTATAACGGTAACAGGTCCACGTAAAAAATTGGCAAAGCGTGCATGATGGCCACCAACAAAACCCCATATAATACGCCATCCAACAAGCGCCATGACAGCAAGTCCAAATCGTTCATGCACAACAAGCACCCCAATCTTTGCAGACATGATCGCGCCAATTACGGATATGGCCAATCCCCAGTGAAACAGTCTTAGCGGTAAATCCCAGATACGCATTGATCGTCTCCTCTGTTTTCAGTTAAAATCCTAGCGTTCCTTATAGTTTAATCAAATTATACCTTACGTGATATGACAAATGACTTGTTAATTGACATGAAAACCATACTGCTTGCGTCTGGCGGCGCCATTGATCAGCTGAGCGCGATTGACGCAGATGTTGCTGATGTCATAAAGCAGTATGGACCACCACCTGATAGATCGCTTCCTGCCAATTTCGATACCTTGGCGCGCGCGATCGTCGGACAACAGATTTCGCGCGCAGCTGCCACATCAATCTGGAATAGAATGGAAGCAAATGGCGTTAGCGAAGTAGATGTCATTGCAACAAAATCACCTGATGATCTTGCCGAACTTGGCTTGTCGCGCCGCAAAGCCGAATATATCATCGGTATCGCTGACGAAATCGTATCCAAACGAATTGATCTGCATGAATTGGCCACTTTGGATGGACAGGCAGTGCAAGACCGGCTTGTGCAAATTCGCGGCATAGGCGCCTGGACAGCAGATAATTTCCGCCTTTTTGCTTTGGGCGATATGGATGCTTGGCCTGTTAACGATATTGCGCTTCAAGAAGGGATGAAGCGGCTGAAGAAACTGTCACATCGACCAAAGGCACCTGAGATGGAAACCTTGGGCGAGGCCTGGCGGCCTTATCGCGGGGCTGGTGCGCTTGTGCTTTGGCACCTTTACGGGATAGTGGTACGCAAAGCCACGATCAGCGATATCTAATCAAACAAATCTGCCTGATCGGGCTTTGCTGGTAACAACGCGTCAGCCGAAAGCGGCGTCACGAGTTCCGGATTATCATTGCCTACATTGCCAACATCAGCAGCAACCCGGTACCAGTTAAATAAGTGCGATGGGGCAATCTTGCACTGTCTTGCGGCTAATTCAAGATCACTACCAAGCCATTGATTCCAGGCATCAGCGGCTATGACAAGTGGTTGACGGTGATGTATTTCACTTAACTTTTCGTTCGCGGCGCTGGTCATAATCACAAAATGCAGATCACCACCGCGCTGGAAGGTCAAGCCGGCAAAGCCCATAACATCACCATCACGAAGCTGCACATGCCACGGGGTTTTTGGGGCTGACCACTCAAACCAACCACTTGATGGCACAATACAGCGCGACAGGCGAAACGCATCGCGAAAGGTTGGTTTTTCAGTAACCGTTTCCATACGTGCATTAATCAAAAAGCTGGCCTTGCTGGTGGCAGGCGGCAACCCCCATTTTGCGGTCACAGCTTCATTTTGTAAGCCTTCGCGCGTGATGATTGTAACCGACTGGCTGGGTGCCACATTCCATCGCGGGCGCATATTCTTTAGCATCGACACGCCAAAAAGCCGCATAAGTTCTTCTGGTGTTGCGGTGCTGGTAAAACGTCCACACATGCGGGTGCCCTATCGATATTCCAGAGTCTAAAAATCTAATAGATGGCATTTCCAGAACAAAGTCCATAATCAAAGAGGCGCTTGCCCCCAAACCAGCTTATCGCAAACCTAAGGCTAGGCGCACAGCATGCAATGATGTATGTAATGGCATGACCGAATGCCTTTCAATCTCCGAAAATAGTGTGGCGCGCGCTGTTGATTTATTGCGCGCCGGACAGCTTGTGGCGTTTCCGACTGAAACGGTATATGGGCTGGGCGGCGACGCCTGCAATGACCATGCTGTGGCTGGCATTTTTAAAACCAAGGGGCGGCCATCCTTTAATCCGCTTATCAGCCATGTGGCAACAATTGACATGGCCTTCACACTTGGCAAAAAAACCGCAATTGCCGAAATTCTGGCTTACAATTTCTGGCCTGGCGCAATGACCATGATCCTTGATCGAACCAAAGACTGCAAGGTCAGCATGCTGACAACTGCCGGTTTAGACAAAATTGCAGTCCGGGTCCCATCGCATGAAGCGGCTACCCAGCTTCTAAGCAGCTTTGGCGGCCCCCTTGCCGCACCAAGTGCCAATCCATCCGGCCGCATTAGCCCCAGCACAGTCAGCCATGTTATCGATGGATTAGGCGGGCAAATTGATTTGATACTTGATGGCGGAGCATGCGAAAGCGGCCTCGAGTCAACGATCATTGACTGTAGCGCCAACATTCCGGTTATTCTGCGCCCTGGCGGCATCACTCGTGATGCGGTTAATGATGTATTAAATCAGGCTGGCCACAGGTTATTGGAGCAAACCATAGCAGGTAATGATGACAAAAGACCTGTAAGCCCCGGACAGCTTGCTAGCCATTATGCGCCACAGCTTGGCGTTCGGATGAATGCAACAAATGCAGAAGATACCGAAATAGCCATCGGTTTCGGTAGCCAGATGCACGAGGCACCGTTAAACTTAAGCCTATCGGGAAATCTTACCGAAGCTGCCGCCAACCTGTTTGCTTTACTGCATAAAGCCGATAAGCTAGGTGCCAAACAGAATGCCACGCATATTGCCATAGCCCCTATTCCCGATCATGAACTGGGCGAAGCTATTAATGACCGACTGCGCCGCGCATCTGCGCCCCGTTAACTATTCAGATTATGTAGAGAACTATATGCCAAATAGTATTATTGACAGTTTAACCAAAATTGTTGGCGCAAAATCCGTATTGAATGCGGCTGCAGAAATGGCACCCTTTTTGTCTGATTGGCATGACCGCTATCATGGCAAAGCGCATGCCGTTGTTCTGCCCGCAACCACGGATGAAGTGTCGCAGGTTATGGCCTTTGCCGAATCCGAAAATATTGTCGTGGTTCCGCAGGGGGGCAATACGGGCTTTATGGGCGGCGCGACACCAGACGCAACAGGTAATACGATTTTATTATCTTTGCGCCGTATGAACACGATACGCGACATTGATGTGCAGAATATGTCAATGACGGTTGAAGCTGGGTGTATTCTGCAAAATCTGCATGACATCACCGAAGAAAAAGGACTCTATTTTCCCCTAAACCTTGCCGCCAAAGGCAGTTGCACCATAGGGGGCAATCTGGGCACAAATGCAGGCGGCCTAAATGTTGTTCGTTATGGTTCTGCCCGTCAGCTCACCTTGGGGTTAGAAGTTGTATTAATGGGGGGCAAGGTCATCGATTTGCTAGGTGGTCTGCGCAAAGATAATACCGGATATGACCTGAAAAATCTGTTTATTGGATCAGAAGGCACATTGGGTATTATTACTGCCGCCACCTTGCGTCTATTTCCTTTACCGGTGGCGCGAAGCACCGCCTTTGCCGAAGTGCGAGATGTCGAGGCGGCTGTAACTTTGTTGCATCGTCTGCAAGCGGCATCAGGCGGCACTGTTGAAGCGTTTGAGCTGATTCCGGCTGATATTTTGCATGTTCTATTCGACAAATTTCCCAATATTCCTCAACCGCTAAAAACACGCGGTGCCATGAATGTGCTTATGGAAATTGCCAGCACCAATCCAGCAAGCGGTAACGTCGATGCAACGGGGTCATTACCATTAAATCAAATCATTGAAGATGTGCTGGCCAGCGCCTTTGAAGATGGGCTGGTCATTGACGCAACAATCGCCACCAGTGATGCGCAACGTCAATCCTTATGGGATGTTCGTGAAAATGCGCCTGAATCCCATAAATTATCAGGTAATGTTGCCCGTTCTGATGTTTCGTTGTCACAATCGGATCTAGCGCCTTTTTATGCCGAGATGGTTGCAGGTATCAAAGAGATTGATCCAACAATCTGGATTTGTGGTTACGGACATTTGGGTGATGGCAATTTGCATTTTAATCTGGTCGAAGGGCCTAATAGCAATTCAGATTTTAACGAAAAAGTGCCACATCTTTATGAATTGCTCTATCGAAATGTCGCAAAATATAATGGTTCCATCAGCGCAGAACATGGCATAGGTCAGACCAAGCGTGATCAGCTTGCCTCTGTCAAAAGTCCTGAAATCATGGATACGATGCGCGCGATAAAAACAGCATTAGATCCCAAGAATTTAATGAATCCAGGTAAAATATTATGATGGAAACAGTAATCCTGACATAGGGAGGTTTTAAACATGCCTAAAATGCCCGAAAATGATGAGGTTATAAATTTTTGGTTTCACGAAATCACCCCCGAACACTGGTTTAAAAAAGATGATGATTTTGACGCGCTCATAAAAGCCAAATTTGATAAAACAATCGCCCATGCTATGGCTGGTCGTCTTGACAGCTGGGCCGATAGTGATGCGGGATGCCTTGCGCTGATCATTGTTCTGGATCAATTTACCCGTAATGTTTACCGCGATACACCACGTGCTTTTGCTGGCGACGAGATGGCCCTTGCGCTGAGTTTACGATGCAAAGAACGCGGATACCTGGATCATCCCGATGCGAATTGGCGTCATTTCATGCTTATGCCAATGATGCATAGTGAAGATATCCACATTCAGGATGCCTCGCTTCCCTTGTTCAAGGAACTGACTACAGATCGAACCCATGAATTTGCCGTGAAGCATCGTGATATCGTTGCCAGGTTTGGCCGTTTTCCGCATCGCAATGCCATCTTGGGGCGGCCATCAACCGAGGAAGAAATTGACTTTCTGAAACAGCCAGGCTCGTCTTTTTAGATTATCTTAGAGCGCTTTCATCGAGCTTAGCCGGTCAATCACCATATCTGGCGTAATATTACTGATCGGTACGTCTTGAATCCATGAACAATGCGCCCCAACAGGGGCAGACATATCTGGATTAGTATCACCACCAAGAAGCATAACTGTAGGTGTGCCTGTTCGGGCAGCCAGAAAAACAGGCCCCGTATCATTGCCAACCACGAGACTAGATTGGGAACATAAAGCCGCTAACATGGGAATATCGGTTTTTCCTGCTAAATCTATGCTGTCTGATGCGCTGCCACGCACCGCGTCCACCGCTTCACGATCAGCATTTGTCCCGGCCAAAACAACCGCAAACCCTTGCTTCATAAGGGTGTTAGCCAGACTGGCAAAATGATGTGAAGGCCATCGTTTACTTGGCTTGGCTGGTGAACAACCAGCGATTAAAACAGCAAAGCGCTTTGGCAGTCCAAATTGGGCGATATCAGCGTTTAACCAGCTCGTATCGGCTTTGATATTGACGCCACCAGCCATTTTGGCAGTAGTCAGCATGCGTTGTTGATTATTGACGCCTGTAAAATCAGGCATCGGATGTGAACAGCCTGTGGCCGTACCATACCAGTCAGTTGAGGCGGCAACAAACAAACGATGATAATTTGCTGTACGCTTGCTACATTGCATATCAATGATCGCATGCCATTTTCGCCGTAAATGACGCGCCACAGTAACCGTTGCGACAAGATTGAAAAATGAGGCACGCTGATCAACGATAATTTCATCAAACCACGGCATTTTGCCAACTAAAGGCGCAAAGGCTGGTGATGTCAGCAATGCAATATGCGCATCCGGAAAGCCTGCCCTTACACTAGCATAGGCATCAAGACCCTGTATCAAATCACCAAGAGCGCCGTGTTTAATCACAAGAACTGACTTTTGCGTCGTCATCGGTTGCATTCCCAAGCCATATAATCGCCAAAATACATCTATTTATGTGTCATAGCATATTGTTTAGTTGCTGGTATGTAATAGAATGTTCATATGTAGATTTAATATCTTCATATCCAACTCAGACCTACCTGCAACCACCTTTGAGAGACACTATTGTCGTTATCATCGCTATCAAAAAAACCACGCATTGATATGCTGTTACCTTCAAAGGAACGTTTTACACCCGATAATGCAGGGGCGATTGCCGGTGTTGTTCGTGACCTTGCTATTGCCAGTGCGACGCCAGACATATTCCATATCTATGGTACTGCCGTCGAAAACGCATTTTCCGATGTCAATTTCACTGGGCTTAAACCAGAACATAGCTTGTTTCGAGGACAAAATATTCGTTTTGCAAATGCCTATTTAAAGCATATCGCCGCTACGACCATGCCAGACATTGTTGAAGTCCATAGCCGTTGTCATGTCGCGGGGTATCTTGCACGAAAAAACAAAAACTTGAATATAGTGCTTTATCTGCACAATGATCCTCGCACTATGAAAGGGGCAAAAACCATAGCTGAGCGCCGGTTTTTACTTGATCATATGGCGGCAGTGATTTGCATTTCCAATTATATTCGCGATTGTTTTCTTGATGGTATAGGCGACAAACATCCAAAAGCGCATATTGTTGGTGTGGCCAGAAATGGCACGAACCGCTGGATACAGAAACAACCAAAAAAAGAACCTTTCATATTGCTAGCTGGACGCATGGTTCCGGAAAAAGGCATTCTTGAATGTGCCGAGGCCATTGCACAGGTTCTGCCAAACTTTCCCGAATGGCGGCTAATCATTGCAGGCGCGCGACGTTTTGAGCAGGCCAAACGCGGTAGTTACGAAGATAAAGTTGCTACCGTGATAGCGCCATTGGGATCCCGCGCTGAAATGCTGGGCTTCATTCCCATCAAAGATATGCAAAAGCTACAGGCACGGGCAGCAATTGCAGCCTGCCCATCTTTATGGAACGAACCAATTTCAAAAGTTGTCCTTGAATCATTGGCCGCTGGTTGTGCACTTATAACAACGCGGCGTGGCGGGATTCCAGAGGTGGCCGAAGGCCGCGCTTTACTTGTTGATGATCCAAATATCATCACATTCAGCAACGCTTTTAAAACATTACTGGATGACGATAACATGCGCCAATCCCTACAGCATAAGGCATGGCGTGATTTTCCTTTTACAGCTCAACAAATGGCGCAAGATGCAGACGCGTTGCGTCTGCTAGCACTTTTACGCGAGAGTTAACCTCTGTTAACATGGATCAACAGCTACTTTGCATGGACATAGGCAACAAAACTCGTTAGCCATAGATCGTTACGTATATATCTAAGGATAAGAAATGCGCGTGTTTTTTAAGTTTTTCAGCTTTGTTTTTGTCGCAACTTCGTTGATGTCAGCCACGGCTATGGCAGACGATAATCCAATCGCCTTTGAAGCCGATAAGGTGCAAGTTAACCAAGAAGATGGTAGCATGTATGCTACTGGCAATGTTGTATTAAAGCAGGCTGGCAAGACATTACGTGCCGACGAAGTCACCTATAACAAGCCAAATGATCGCGCCATCGCACGCGGCAATGTGGTCATGACATTGCCGGACGGCACACGCCACAAAGCGATTGTTATGGAAGTTGATAATGAATTCACCCATATCGTTGCTGAAACACTCAGCACCAAATTTGCTGACGGTACATCGATGAAATCAAAAAATGGGGAACAAACTGTCGGCGACAAAGCTGTTTTCCAAAGTGCGCGTTTCACACCATGTAAATGTGATTTTGAAAATGGTGAAACGCCAATATGGGATTTACGAACAACATCTACAATAAGATCCGAAAAAACCAACACAATCAGTCACAATAATGTTCGTATGCATGTGCTGAATATTCCTGTTGGCTATTTCCCTTATTTAGCGCATCCAGATTGGACAGTACGGCGGCGGTCAGGCTTTTTAACGCCAAGCTTCGTCATCAGTTCGGATCTGGGATTTACAGCTTCAATTCCTTATTATCAGGTCATTGACGACACGCGTGACATAGAATTCACCCCATACAGATTTCAGCATCGTGGCACAGCGGTCAAAACCCGCTATCGCCAGAAATGGGATAATTCCGATTTGAACGTAGCTATCTATACCGCCTCAGTTGAAACTTATAAGAAAAACCGTGAAGCTGTCGGTGCTATTGATGGATTATTTACATCGACATTAGGTGATGACTGGAAGTTAAGAGCGCGCCTGAATAGAGCTAGCCAAGATACATTTATGCGCCGCTATAATTTTGATGAGTCAACGTCGCTAAAGTCAGAGATTGTGGCTGAAAGGATTAAATCAGAGCGCTATTATCTGGTCGAGGCCAACGATATTCAGACACTTCAAACAAAAACGGCTCTGGCTAATGAACCGTCATTACTTCCCAATATATATTATGAAGAGGTTAAAGCCGGGTTTCGTAGAAATCAGGTTTTGCGCACTGAAATACAGGCCTTCCAGCTGGATAATGACCAGGGTTACGATATGTCACGCTGGAGTGGTACGGCACAAATAACCGAAGACTTCCCAATGACTTATGGCATTGCCAGCTATGATGCTAATATAATTGGTAGCTTTTACAACCTGCATAGCCAACCTACCACCGCGACAACCAAAACTGGCACTGTGACTGCCGTTAACCCTATTATGTCCTTGGGGTATCGCCTGCCATTAGCAACATCTATTCTTGACCGTTTGGTTGTTATCGAACCGCAAGCCAAGCTGGTTCACGTGGCGGGCGAAGATAACACAGATAAAATACCAAACAGGGATGCTGCTGATTACCGAATTGATGAAGCTAATCTGTTTCTGCTTAACCGCTATCAGGGAAAAGACTATATCTTACCAGGTAGCCGAATGGATGTTGGCGTATCAGCCATCACACAAGATGCCGTACTTGGAGAAATATCAGGCTTTGCCGGTGTAAGCAGGCGCCTGTCTTCTCAGCGGACTACCGGGCTCAGCATCAATTCAGATGATATCTATTCCGATTATGTTGCTAGCGCGTCGATCGATCCACCTGGCGCCTATAAAGTCACATGGTCAGGGCGCCTATCTTCACATGATTTTACGCTTAATGAGTCTAAAACGACAATCACAGGTAATGTTGGTATCACAAACTGGTCACTTGATCATAACCAACTGAACAAGGCCTATTTTGCAAGTTCCAGCGATGATCGTGAAGAACTAACAGCGAATGCAATCCGCAGCTTTGATAATGGCTGGAATGTATCCGCAACCCAGATATGGGATTTGTCATACGGCACAACCAAACAGGAAAAAACCAGCGCATCGCTTGGCTATGGTGCTGGCACCTTTGCCGTTAGTAAAACCAGAGGCGGCGAGAAAAGTGCCACTCTAATATGGAATGGCGGGGTACAGGATTGCATCACCGTAACAGTCAATTACAAGCATGACCCGACCAAGGACAGAGACATCAAAACCGTCGATGAACTCAATTTTACAATCAGTTTCAAACATCTAGGAGCGCTGTCGCAGTCTGAAATAGCAAACGCCACAAAAAGTGAATGACTATAGAGCTTCAGTGCTAACTTGGTCGTTAATCGTCAGGGATAAGTCGCTTTCCAAAGAAGAAAACATCATCCGGCTTATAGCCAAGCGCATCATAAAACTGCACAACAGGTTCATTATCACGCCGGACGCAAAAGCTGATTTTGGGACAACCGATCGAAATCAAGAATGTTTCGGCTTGCTGCATTAACTGGCGACCATATCCCTGCCCTTTGAAAGCCGGATCGATAGCCAGATAATTGATCGAGCCGCGATGTCCATCATAGCCAATCATGACTGACGCCATAATATCACCACCAACGCGCCCAACCCAGAACGCGCCATTGCGGTCAGTCATTTTACGATCAATGTCTTTTTGTGGATCATTCCACGCACGGACGAGATCACACACCTGCCATAGCTTGATAACAGCATCTGTATCAGCAACCCCAAATGCACTAATGATCATGCTAACGCCCTGTAGTTTCAGCCGTCATCTCATAAACCAGCCAATTACTCCGTGTCGATAATTTATCATATAAAGCACGGGCACGATAGTTGTCATCACGCGTGATCCACCGCACGACATCCCACCCACGCTGTCCGGCGATGGCGTCAATCGCATGTATCAATGTTTTCGCCGCACCGCTACCGCGCTGGGCTGGATCCACAAATAAATCATCCAGAAATCCAACATTGGCGGCGCGTAAAGGCGATGGCATGGCTCGAAAATGTGCCAGCCCGATAAGCTGACCTGATTTATCGGCAACCAGGCCTTCGCAAACATGATCCACATCGCAAAGCCAAGTAAACAAGGTATCGAGCTTGGCGTCATTGGTCTCAACTTTGTAATAATCAGCGTAGCCGCGATAGAGATGCTCCCACGCGTTACGGTCAGCTTGGGTTACGGGTCTAACATTCATAGTTGCCTCCTTTGTTCGTATTGTCTCAATAGCTGTTCCAGTAACCACCAACTAACAAAAGGGGTCAAGTCGAACGGGCACGCATATGGTAATCAAATTCAAAATTGCGCTGAAAAATAGCAAAACCGCATATCAGTAAACGTTTTCTTAACTCTATTGCTCTAAAATTTATCTTGAATATGACTATGCCCCCGCACCGAAAGATAGGGGCCAATGTCATTACCGTTAATAGGCTACTTTCAGGGATGAACAGACTGGGCAGAAAAATGGTTTTAAAGGAGCAAAACGGGGCTTTGGCATGGCATCTTATAAAAACGCCCTTTTACAAATATGCAACATTCACGGGCCGTGCCCGGCGGGCAGAATATTGGCTTTTTGTGCTCAGTATGATCGTGATCGTAACAACGGTTGGCATGTTTGTGGATCTACTATATTACGGCGTGGATGACATGCATCGATATCATGTCAAAGGCCATTTTTATGATAATGGTTCAGGCCGGTTTGAAGCGCATTGGGATATTCATCCCGGATGGGGGTGGGCTGGCTGGATCAAAATGCTCATGACGATAGGTCTGGCGATACCCTTTTTCGCTGTCACCACACGACGACTTCATGACAGCAATAAAACAGGCTGGATACAATTACTGTATTTCATCCCCATACTTGGCTGGCTTTTGATGATCCTGTTTCTTGTGACCGAAGGCAATGAAGGTCGCAACCAATATGGCGAAGACCCATTGAAAGCTGATGAATAGGTGAACCTGTCATCATAATAATGGCCAGACATTAGCCACCAAAAAGCGGGGCAATATAATGATAGGCCAGCCAGATCACCAAGACCAGAACAACAATCAATATCATTATTGTCTGCAGAAAGTCATTCACAAGTGCCAGAAGTAATTGTTTCGTCCGCACCGACCCCAGCGTCAGATAGCACAGCAAAAGCGACAATGGAAACGTCAGATAAAAGATCGTTGAAACCACCCAGAATGTTATAAACCCCATATCTCTGAATGGGTTTTTGTCATCCTGTTCGTCTGGCAAATCCTGTAATGCTGGCATGTATTGTGACCTGACTTTGACTTATTCCACGGTAACGGTTGTATTCAAGTTGCGCTGTTGCTTTTGCATTAGGTTAAGGCCATTAAAATGGATAAGAGAGTTGACCTTCACCCTCTGTGATTATCGATATAGTCATTAAACGCTGACTATTACCACATATCTGGCTTTGATAGTGCCGCAACACACTCAAACTTGATTGGCGTATCGGGAATAGCCGTATCCTTAAGTGTCATTCCCAACCATCCAAAGGGATATTCCAGTGGATATGGTGGCATAAATGAACGACCAACTTCTTCCTTCAATCCAAACCGTCCATAATATTCGGGATCACCATAAACGACCAGAACACTAACGCCATCTTTGGTGAGCATATCTATTCCACTGTTGATGAGATTTGAACCCACACCTTGTTTCTGATGTTCTGGAGACACAGCAAGTGGGGCAAGAATATACCCAGAGATAGTAGAGTCAGATTTCAAAAATATTGGACTATAGGACACATAACCAATCACCTGATTGTCTTTTTCAGCAATCAATGACTTTATAGATGGAATTGTGGTTTCTTTTGCAAGTTCAGCGACTAGGTTCATGATGACTTTGTTTTCTTCATCAGAAAATGCAGTTTCAATAACCTTCTGGATTGAGTCTAAATCTGTTTCTTGAGCAAATCTGATATTCATTAACTTTGTCCAACCGGATAATTATTCAAGACATACATTCTTAAGTTTTCAATTTTTAATTTATGCTTTTGATTAGATCATGTGGTGACTCTTGGTAATCAGAATAATGTGAATACCAGAGGTGAGATGATCTAAAAGTTACAGTGAGACATTAATAACCTTTAACAAAGTGCGTCCGTTCGAAACTACTCCACGGTTACCGATTTTGCGAGGTTGCGTGGCTGGTCAACATCGGTGCCTTTATCCAATGCTGTCAGATAGGCCAGAATCTGCACAGGAATGGTCAAAAGAATCGGCGCAATTATCGGATCAACCGCGGGCACCGTGATGATATCAGCTTCAAAATCAATGTCATTTACAGCACGCTCATCAGCGATCAGAATGATACGGCCACCTCTGGCACTTGCTTCCTTGAGGTTGCTGGCAGCTTTTTCCATCAATTCATCCGCCGCGAGCAATGCCACAACCGGTAAATCATCTTCAATCAGCGCAATCGGCCCATGCTTCATCTCGCCTGATGCAAAGCCCTCGGCATGGATATAGCTGAGTTCCTTGAGTTTCAACGCGCCTTCCATGGCTATTGGAAATAGATGACCCCGCCCCAGATAAATCGTCGAGCGCGCATGTTTCAACTGATGGGCAATGGGACGTAAGTCGTCAAACAGCTTCAAGCTTTTGCCTACCAGACCCGGCAGTGCCTGTAGCTGATCATGAATAGCATCAGCACGCGCGGCATCGATATGGCCTTTAGCCTCGGCCAGCGCAACCGCAAAACTGATCAGCACAGTGAGCTGCGCGGTAAAGGCTTTGGTGCTGGCAACGCCGATTTCAGGCCCCGCATGTGTTGGTAATATGGCGTCTGCCTCGCGTGCAATGGTACTGCCATCGACATTAACCAGACCAATGGTGGATAGACCACATGTTGCGGCATGGCGCATGGCTTTTAATGTATCAAGACTTTCGCCTGACTGGGAAATGGCAATAGCTGTGGTAATGCCCGTGGTTACCGGGTTTCGGTAATGATATTCGGATGCAATTTCACAAGCCACTGGGGTTCTTGCAAGCCCTTCAATCCAGTAGCGCGCAACCTGCGACGCATAATGGCTGGTGCCTGCGGCAAGCATGACGATGCCATCAATGGCCTGTAATTCTTCACGCGACATGTTGGCCGAAATGCGGCCATCCTCACCAGTCATGCCTGCCAATGAATTCAAAATCGCATCTGGTTGTTCATGGATTTCCTTTTCCATGAAATGACGATAACCACCTTTGTCAATCATACCGAGGCTAGCCGCTACAATTATAGTTTCACGGTTGGCAGGGGTGCCATCAGAGAGAAATATATCAACGCCATCAGCACGGACAAGCGCATAGTCATGATCTTTAAGATAGATCACCTTGCGCGTCAGATGCGCAAGCGCCGTGGCGTCAGAGCCTATATAAGAACCATCTTCACCAAGACCTATGGCCAGTGGTGATGCGTTTCGCGCAACCATGATAACATCGGGGAAATCTTCGACAATGGCAGCAAAGGCATAAGCCCCGTCAATTTCTGCCAGAACCTTTTGCATAGCCTGATCTGGATTAAGACCTGCATCAAAAGCTTCGACAAATAAATGCGCCAGAACCTCACTATCAGTATCACTAGAAAATTTATGACCTTGTTCTATCAGACGGGCGCGGATTGGCCGATAATTTTCGATAATGCCATTATGGACAATCGCCACCCGATCAGATGCGACATGCGGATGCGCATTCATCTCGGACACACCGCCATGCGTTGCCCAGCGCGTATGGCCAATCCCCACGGTTCCGGCTAATGGGCTTTGCGTCAGCACCGCATCAAGATTAACCAGCTTTCCAACAGCACGACGAAGGTCAAAGCGCGATCCATCAAGCGTAACAATGCCCGAACTGTCATAGCCACGATATTCAAGCCTTTTAAGCGCATCAAGCAAAAGAGGACTACATGTTTGCGATCCAATCGCGCCAACAATTCCACACATCGTCACACCTCTTCATATTTATGCCAAGGCATGATTATGCCAAAGTTAATCCCTGCATTGTTGATAAAGACATTTTAAGGCAAATGAAAGGCATGCCACCCTCGCAACAGCAGTTTTTCGACCTAGGCTGCCCGTTTATTAAAACATGACACAGTTACTGGCATTTGTTTGGAATTTAGCGTGTTTCATTCTATAACAGTGTCATGAACGTTGTCGCAATTATTCTGGCTGCCGGCCAAGGCACGCGGATGAAGTCTGCTTTGCCAAAACCACTTCATGAGGTTGGCGGAATGCCGATGCTTGCCTGGTCACTAAATGCGGCGCAGGCGGTTGGGGCATCGCGTATCGTAACTGTTTTACCACCACATTCCGAAACCACGCAAAGTTGGCTTGGCGACATAGAATTCGCCATACAGGAAAACGCACGTGGGACTGGCCATGCTGTATTGGCCGCCAAAGACAAATTGGCTGGTTTTTTAGGTGTCGCGCTGGTCATGTTTGGCGATACGCCATTAATCACAGCCGCCACCTTAAGCCAGCTCACCCAATGTATCAAAGATGGTGCCGACCTAGCCGTGCTTGGCTTTCATGCGGCTGACCCGACAGGTTATGGACGATTTATATGCGCCGAAAATGGACAGCTAAACGCCATTATAGAGCATAAAGATGCCAATGATGCCGAACGGCAGATAGATTTCGTCAATGGGGGCGTTATGGCGGTTGCATGCCCGCTACTATTCGATCTTCTTGACGCGGTGTCAGACGACAATGCCAGTGGTGAAATCTATCTGACCGATATTGTTCACATTGCGAATGCGCGCGACCATAAGGTGGTCACCTGCAAAACTGATGAAGCCGAAATCACTGGCGTTAACAACCGCGCTGACCTTGCCAAGGTTGAAGGCATTATCCAATCACGTCTGCGCAGTGCCGCTTTGGATCAGGGTGTAACCATGCGCGCGCCAGAGACTGTGTTTTTGTCCGCAGATGCGATCATCGAACGCGATGTTATTATTGAGCCTCATGTTGTGATCGGCACCGGCACACATATTGGTGAAGGCAGTATAATCAAATCATTTTCCCATCTTGAAGGGGCTAGCTTGGGACCATGCTGTATCATTGGCCCCTACGCAAGACTGCGTCCGGGAACAATTGCTGGAGATGGCGTTAAAATCGGAAATTTTGTTGAAACCAAAAACACCAACCTTGCGGCGGGTGCCAAGGCCAACCATTTGACATATCTTGGTGATGCGATGATAGGTGAACAGGCAAATATTGGCGCAGGCACAATTACCTGCAATTATGACGGTACCAACAAATTCAAAACTCTCATTGGAGATGGTGCCTTCATAGGCTCAAATTCGGCTCTTGTCGCGCCAGTGCGTATCGGGGCCAACGCAATAGTGGGTGCCGGTAGCACTATCACATCAGACGTTTCCGATGACGCCATCGCCATTGCCCGCGGCAAACAAAAAAATATCGATAATGCAGCCACGTCATTTCGTGCACGAGCCCAAGATAAGAAACAAAAGAATAACAACCAAAAAAAATAGGCTAAATCGCGCCAGAAAACAAAGACCACAGGACAGGAAATGAATGGATGACAGCTGATCTAGCAACCATTTCAGAAGCATTTTGCACCATCCAGAACAGCCATATTCTGGTTGTGGGTGATGTTATGCTAGATCGGTTTATAGATGGCCATGTCAGCCGCATTTCGCCTGAAGCCCCTGTTCCTATTCTTGAAAAATCAGCTGTCAAACAGATGCCAGGTGGCAGTGCCAATGTTGCCTGTAATTTAGCCTTTCTTGGTGCGAAAACCACACTGATCGGTGCTATTGGCGATGATGACGCTGGACAAATTCTAGCTGCTGAACTTGGCAAGAATCCAGCGATTACATTTGCACCTCATATTGTTGCTGGCCGCCCAACGACATTGAAAACGCGCTATCGGGCAGCTGGCCAGCAGATTTTACGGGTTGATGATGAGGATACATCTCCGCTAATGCCTGATGTGACAGATGCTATTCTTTCACAGATTGAAACCTGCCTGAAATCGACGCCAGCCGTCGATGCTGTGATTATATCGGATTATGCAAAGGGCTGCCTGACACCAGCCGTCATTCAGAAGATTGTCACTTTGTGCAAACAGGCAGATATAAAAACCATAGCTGATCCAAAACTGGCTGATTTTTCAGCTTATAGAGGCGTTGATATTCTGACGCCTAATCTGTCCGAATTACGCGCTGCCAGTTATGAAGCACTTGACGCGATAGATGATATAACAAATGTAGCGCATGACCTTATCGTCAAACATGAGCTAGGCGGCATTCTGGCAACTTTAAGCGCCCGTGGCATGGTTTTGACCGTGGCTGGTGGCACAACCATCCTTGGCGCGGCAACAGCCAGAGACGTATTCGATGTTTCGGGTGCGGGCGATACTGTGGTTGCCACAGTGGCGGCCTGTGTTGCGCAAAATATCGCGCATCCGCTTGCTGTCGATATAGCCAATCTTGCCGCTGGCGTCGCGGTAGCCAAGTCAGGCACCGCTATCGTCAGCCCAGGTGAAATTCTAGCCCAACTGCCAACTACAAAGATAGCTACTGACTGGCCTTATTGGGCGGATCAGTGTCAACAATGGCGTAAAAGCGGTGCCAAAGTCGGTTTTACCAATGGATGCTTTGATTTATTGCACCCAGGACATATTTACCTGTTGCAACAGGCTGCCGCGCATTGTGATCGCCTGATTGTAGGCTTAAACAGCGATCTTTCGGTAAAACGCCTAAAGGGCAATAACCGCCCCTTACAAAGCAGTGACAGCCGCGCCAATGTACTAGCATCGCTTCCATTTATTGATGGGGTCGCCGTATTTGAAGAAGATACGCCCTATAATCTTGTCAGCACATTGCAACCTGATGTGATTATAAAAGGCGGTGATTACAAAGCGTCAGACGTTGTTGGGGCAGATATAGTAAATGCCCGCGGGGGTGAGGTTATTATCACCCCCACCCTTGGCACCCATTCAAGTAGCGCTATTATCGAACGCTAAAGATACCACTTCGTTTACTCCTGAATTTTTCCTTGTGCATCAAGATAGTCTTGATCGATTTTTGGCAATGGCATATCAGCCATAGCAGCTTCAAAAGACGCAAGACGCTTATGAATTGATAATAGTTCAACGATGGTAGGCCATGAATTGACCAGGAATTGGAATGATGATGCGACCTGGCCAAAGGCTGTTAAAATCTGTTGTAAAATACCATAAGTGATTTTAGCAGCCACAATTGTTGGCACCAGAATGAAATAGGCGAACAGATTATCTGCCTGTAGATATAAAGACCGTGTGACGTTGAAATACAGATAGTGAAAATAAAGCTTGAAGTAGTTGCGCCGCACATTCAGGAATAATTCTTCAAGTGTGATAGGCTCTGCCCGGTTTGCATCATCTTCACCAAGCACAAGTTCTTTTCTGAACGCCGCTTCGACCCGCTGGTTTTTAAAATAAAGACCAGGCAGTTTAATGCCGACCACGGCTAATAGAAATGTTCCGAAAAGCGACCAGAAAATCACCGCGGTCATTAATGGTGCTGGGATCTCACCAACAATGGGAAGTTCGGTGACATGCACGGACAACTCGAACAAAATAGGCAAGAAGGCAAATAGCGTCATAATCGAATCTACGATTGAGACACCAAGGCCCTCGACAATACTGGCAAACCGTTGCGTATCTTCCTGAATACGTTGTGATGCGCCTTCGACATGCCGAACACGTTCCCATTGTGCGGTATAATATTCGTTCATCGCTGTCCGCCAACGAAACACATAGTGACTCACAAAAAAGCGGGTGAATGTGAAAATGGCTACGGCAATAAAGGCTATTTCGGCAAATGTGCCCATAAGCCCATAAAAATCACCCATGGTAACATTGCCCTCACCCATCAATGCATTCTGAAGCGTGTCACCAAATGGACGCCGCCAGTGATTGATCGCAACAGACACCTGAACACCGTAATAGGTGCTAAACAAAATAAGGGCGGATCCCAAAATTGACCATCTATGCCACTTGTTGGGCGATAGTGTCTGCCAGAACAACCAGAATGGTATCGTTGCCATAATAAAATACAGATAGAACCATAAAAAATTAGGGGTAACGAAAAAGCCCATGCCTATGACGGGGGGTGCGCCTTCTTCAGCAAATTCAAACCCGAGAAACTCACCAACGTCAGTCCCTAATGTAAACCAAAACAAAACAACAATAGACGCCCAAATTAGCAAACTCGTAAAAAATAATTTTGGCCTTGGGAAAAACGACTCAAACATCTTATTCCTTTCCGTGCATCACCCAGTCACAAATGCTATTTGGATGTTGTCATAATTCTATACGTTAAACTAGATTAAGCTAAATTAGTTATGCGTTTTGTTATTCGATCCGATCATGCACGTTGGCACTTGCCACAATGCCAATGCCCGCAAACACCGTGAGCATAGCGGTGCCACCATATGAAATCAGCGGCAGCGGCGCCCCGACTACTGGCAATAAGCCGGTAACCATAGCTACATTGACGAACATATAAAGAAACAGCATCACCGCAATACCGACACAGGTCAGCTGGGCAAATCGCGAGGCCACGCGATAGCTGATATGCAAAATAGCCGCAATAATCAGCATATAGATCAGCATGATAAACAAATTACCCACCAGACCAAATTCCTCACCAATCATGGTAAATACAAAATCGGTCTGTTTTTCCGGCAGATAATTCAGATGCGTCTGGCTGCCTAGCAAAAACCCCTTACCAAACATGCCACCTGATCCCAATGCAATTTTGGATTGCGTGATCTGATAACCCGTCCCAAGCATATCGGCTTCGGGATTCAAAAACGTCATCACCCGCGCTTTTTGATAGGCATGTAAATTCATCCATAAAACAGGAATGGCCGCACAGCCTGAAATGAAAGCAATCGTGACATAGCGCCACGGTATGCCCGCGACAAAAATAACAGCAACAGCGCCCAGAAAAAGCATAAGCGCAGTGCCAAGATCTGGCTGTTTCAGCACCAGCAAAAAGGGCACACCAACAAGCACCAAGGTAGGCAAATAGGTCAGGATCGATTGAAATTTATCAGCTGGCTGTTCATCAAAGTAACGTGCCAGCACCAATATAACTGCAATCTTTGCAGGCTCTGATGGCTGAAAGGTAAAGCCTCCAACGGTGATCCAGCGTGAAACACCACTGCCTGTTCCAATGAATAAAAGTAGAATCAAAACAATGATTGTCGCCAGAAACAGCGGATACACAATCGCACGTATATATTTGAAATCGATAAAGGCAAAAACGATGACAATGGCCAGACCAGCACCCGCACGCATGGCGTGACGCCCTGCCCATGGTACCCACGATCCTTCAGATGCCGAATATAGCGCTAATGATCCTACCACGACCAGAATGCCGGCAAGAAAAATGATGTGCCACGGAATGCGCACTAAAACTTTGCCAACGGCCATCATACGCCAAGCTCGGTAATGGTTTTCGCCATTATATCGCGGGCTATTGGCGCCGCCATTGATGAACCACTGCCACCATGTTCAACAACTACCGAAATCGCATATTTAGGCGCATTTATGGGTGCATATGCCACAAATAAGGCATGGTCACGTTCTTTCCAGGGTCGGTCGATATTCTTGGTGATGCCATCTTCACGCTGCTGTTTGGTAATCCGCTTAACTTGCACCGTGCCCGTTTTACCTGACATACCACCATATTTTTGGGATAGGGCGTAATTGCGCGCTGTGCCCATCGGCCCACCAGTTACCGCAAACATACCTTTGCGAATGATCGCCAAAGCTGACTCGGGTATATCAAGCGGCTCAAAAACGGGTGGATTATTCGGGTCATGCATCACCAGTGATGGGTTAACTGCAAACTTACCATTGGCAATACGGGCAGTCATGACAGCAAGCTGCAATGGCGTTGCCAGCACATAGCCCTGTCCAATCGCTGCCACGACTGTTTCGCCAGGCGTCCATACTTTGCCATGCGTTGCCAATTTCCATTCATGGCTAGGAATAATACCAGATTTTTCGCCAGGGATATCAACACCAGTAACATTACCAAGCCCAAGACGAAGCGCCATATTCCGAATACGTTTAATGCCTGTCTTAAGCGCCACTTCATAAAAATAAACATCGCAGGATTGTTCCAGCGCCGACGTGAGGTTCATGCGGCCATGCCCACCTTTACGCCAGCAATGGAAGGTTGCATTGCCAAGTTCCATATCCCCTTTACAAAAGAAAGATGATTTTTCCGAGATTATGCCCGCTTCCAAGGCGGCAAGACCAACCACCATCTTGAAGGTTGAACCGGGGGCATACATTCCAGATGTCGAGCGATTCAACAGGGGGCGGCGCGGGTGATTATTCAATCGCCGCCAATCACGGGTCAGCAGCTTTTCGGTAAACATATTCGGGTCATACATCGGGGTTGAGACAAGCGACACAATGTTCCCATTATGAATGTCCATAACCACCACCGCACCTGACTCAGGCGGCGTCAAACGCCCCTTTGGGTCGCGCAAGATCAAATCATCACCACTGGTAATATGCGCAACCAGCTCTGGATTAGACGCTAAACCCGCTTGCACGTCCTTTTCGGCAAAGGATACGACATCTGAGCGCCCCTTGCGCAATACCTTACTGGCATGAAGCTGAACGCCAATATCAATAGATAGCTGAAGGTCGGCACCAGCACGGGGGTCGGTATCGCGTAACACACGAATTGGACGACCTCTTGCATTGACCTCGATTCTTTCATAGCCCGGCATGCCACGCAGATTTGGCTCTTGCGCATATTCAACACCAATTTTTCCCGTTGATAAATCAGGCATCTGGCGCAAGCTACTATCCTGTTCGATTTCATCACTGCTAATCGGGGATACATAACCAGTGACATGACAGGTTAATGCGCCCTGCGGATAAATGCGGCGCAATGACTTTTCAAAGGAAACGCCGGGGAGATAGGCACTGCGAATGGCTAGCCGTGCCAATTCGCGTTGTGTCAGGTTACGCCTGACGATAAGCTCACGGAAAGATGGCCCTTTCTTTGCTTTTGTTAAAATGTCAGTCTGTATAGCTTCAGGCAGGTCAATAACCTTGGAAAGAGACTGTAATGTACCTGCCATATCTTTGACATGCATCGGCGTCATCCGCAATTGGAACGATTCAGCATTACCAGCAATCAGACGCATTTTATTATCATAAATACGACCTCGCGGAGGTGCCACAACACGAAGGTCAAACTGGTTTTTATCAGAAAGGCGTTGATAGCGCCGATTTTGTGTAACTTGAAGTTGATAGAGTCGGCCACCAAGAAACCCTGTCAGCAATAGCTGTCCAATACCCAATATGGCACCGCGCCTCGATACATTACGGCGGAAATCTCTTTCCTTAGCCCTATTCATGCGAACACCTTTATTCGCTCAAGCAAGTTTGAAATGGCGAAAAGAAAAACATACGCAATCGGAAACAGAATTAATGTCACGCCAATCTGGAACATCATTGGTGACAACGAAGGAATAGAAAAATTGATTACCGAAAAGAATATTAACTGGAACAGCATCACCGTCATTACGGCGACCACAAAATTAACCCATACTTTTAAAAACTCATCATCCTGAGGGTCAGTCACACGCAAATTCATGAATAATGCCAATAGCATATAGGATGTTGCACGACCACCTATGAGATCAGAAAACAGAATATCAGAAAGCAAACCCATGATAAAAATGGTTATGAACGGCATCAATTTACTGTGATACAGGGTCATCCAATAGACAAAAATCAGCGATAATAACGGCACCGCGCCATAGAATACTGGCCAACTTGCCAATGTGCCTTCAAACAGCACCAATATCACACCAACAAAACCAATCAGAAACTGTCCAGACACTTCTGAATGTTCCATTGCCTTTTCGAAATACTGTCCGGTTTTCTTCATTATTGCCGGGCCCCTGAAGCATTTAGACCTTCAAGTAAGCGTGTACTTTCATCGATTGGCAAAGGTGTATAGAACTCTTCCAACTGCAGATTGTCCGTATCCACCCCTTCGAGCCCACCCAACAGAATTGTCACAAAACTCAAATGCCGGAAATCAACAGCTGGCTTTATGCGCACAAAACCCTTCTCGGCAAGATCGACCCGGCCAACAGGCAAACCTGCCGGTAAAACACCGCCATGACCGGACGTAAGCACCAATTCACCAACCGCTGGTGTTGCTTCTTCAGGCAAAAAGGCCAATTCGAGATAGGTGCCATTCTTACCCATGGTCAAACCTGGCCAAGATGACGATGCCAGAATAACCGGAATCCGCGCGTTAATATCACTGATCAACAAAACACGCGAGTGGGATGCCCCCACATCCACAACCATACCCACCAACCCATCAGCTGTGACCACGGGGTTGCCTGGCTGGACGCCTTTATCAACACCATTCGAAATAAGCACTGTATGGGCAAAACTGCCCCCAGGTGCTGTTACGGCGCGTGCCGTCAGCGGAACGCGTCCCTGAGGCGCAAGAGCGCCAGTAACACTCCGTAATTGACGATTTTCACTTTCAAGAATTTCAGCACGTCTTTGCCAGCGTTTCAGCAAATCATTTTCAGCTACAAGCCGAACATTTTCAGCCCGCAAAGAAGCCACCGTCCGAATACCTTCGACCATCGTTTCAACACCGCGAACGGGAATAGAAATGAAATCAATGGCTGGTGCCAGAAAATCATTCGCACCCATCTGGGCATTGCGCCAAGCGAGAATGTCGGCCTTGCCAACAAACATCAGCGAAAAGCTAATCACCATTAGCAGACCATGCGCTACACGCCTTTGTCTGACTCTATGTTTATCAGACGCTCGCATAGCCCTGCCTACCCTAAGCGCCGATCAAAACATTCCGCAAAGTTTTGAGTTCCTCAAGGCAACGCCCGGTTCCAAGAGCCACACAGCTAAGCGGATTTTCGGCAATCGAAATTGGAAGGCCGGTTGCATCGCGAAGCACGCCATCAATATCGCGTAACAACGCACCACCACCTGTCATGACAATGCCTTTTTCGACAATGTCGGCAGCAAGTTCTGGCGGCGCCTGTTCAAGTGCCATTTTAACGCCATCAACAATCTGGCGAACAGGATCTGAAATAGCTTCGGCAACTTGGGCTTCGGTAATGGTAATTTCCTTTGGCACACCATTGACAAGGTCACGTCCACGCACCTCGATCTTGGTACCACTGCTTTTTTCCGGCTTGCGGGCAATACCAATAGTTTTCTTGATACGCTCGGCACTTGCCTCACCGATCAGCAAATTATGCGTGCGGCGCATATAAGCAATAATTGCTTCGTCAATTTTGTCACCACCGACGCGCACCGAATGAGCAAAAACGATATTTCCAAGTGACAGAATAGCCACCTCTGTTGTGCCACCACCAATGTCAACAACCATAGAGCCAGATGGCTCGGTCACCGGCAAAGCAGCGCCAATAGCTGCCGCCATTGGCTCTTCGATCAGAAACACACGGCGCGCACCTGCGGCCTCGGCTGACTCCTGAATGGCGCGGCGTTCAACAGCTGTCGAGCCAGATGGAACACAGATAATCACCTGCGGACTTGCAAAGGATAAGCGGCCATTTACCTTGCGGATAAAGTGCTTAATCATTTCCTCGGCAACTTCAAAATCAGCAATCACGCCATCAGCCATAGGCCTGATCGCACGAATGTTACCAGGTGTTTTACCAAGCATCACTTTTGCTTCTTCACCGACCGCTAAGACCTGAGTTTTGCCTCTCATTTCGGCCATGGCGACAACGGATGGTTCATCCAGAACTACGCCTCGGCCCTTGACATAAACAAGTGTATTAGCAGTACCCAGATCGATACCAATATCTGCTGAGAACAATCCAAGTAGCGAGCCAATCATTCGGTGTCTCCAGAATTACAGTTACTCACAATGAGTAACTTTACGCCAATGTGACAAAGAACAAACGTCCTTTGTCACCATTTGTTTATAGATGTAGATGATAAATGCGGCGAAATCTAGTTCTTTGCCTTATCAACAAGACGGTTTGCACCAATCCATGGCATCATTCCACGTAAACGCGCGCCAACTTCCTCAATTGGGTGTTCTGCATTGCGACGGCGCGTGGCTTTAAAGCTGGTCTGACGGACACGGTTTTCAAGCATCCAGTCACGTGTAAAGCGCCCTGACTGAATGTCCTCAAGCACACGTTTCATCTCGGCCTTGGTTTCTTCGGTTACAATACGTGGACCCGTGACATATTCACCATATTCAGCCGTATTTGAGATTGAGTAATTCATGTTTGCGATACCGCCCTCATAAATCAGATCAACAATCAGTTTCACTTCATGCAAACACTCAAAATAGGCCATTTCTGGGGCATAGCCAGCTTCGACCAGCGTTTCAAAGCCCGCTTTGATTAGTTCGCACAAGCCGCCACACAAGACAACCTGTTCGCCGAACAGATCAGTTTCGCACTCTTCCTGAAAAGTTGTCTCGATAATGCCTGAACGACCACCGCCGACAGCAGAAGCATATGACAGGCCAATAGCATGTGCGTTACCTGATGCATCCTGATCAACAGCCAACAGACATGGAACACCGCCGCCTTTGGCATATTCCGAGCGCACAGTATGGCCAGGGCCTTTTGGCGCGATCATCATCACATCAATGTCGCCGCGAGGCTCGATCAGATTGAAATGCACATTCAAGCCATGCGCAAATGCAATCGCAGCACCCGGACGGATATTTTCAGCAATTTCGTCTGAATAGATATCCGCCTGCAATTCGTCAGGAGTCAGCATCATAACGACATCTGCCCATGCCGCAGCTTCTGGCACATCCATAACCTTGAAACCAGCTTCGCTGGCTTTTGCCCGCGTAGCCGAATCAGGACGAAGCGCTACTGCCACTTCCGCAACGCCACTATCTTTCAGATTGGCAGCATGGGCATGGCCCTGGCTTCCATAGCCTACGATAACGACCTTTTTCTTTTTGATAAGCCCTACATCGGCATCACGATCATAATAGACACGCATTGATAAATTTCTCCTGGTTCAAAAACGTAAAAGCAAGTCTATGCTTGCTTGCACCATGTAATGATGGTGACTTGTTTAAATATTAAACTATCGAGCCGAAAGATCGACCAGATTACCCCTAGAAATAGCCGATACACCTGTTCGCGCGATCTCGACTTCACCTAGCGAGCGCATCAAATCAATGAAAGCGCCAACCTTGGATGAATTTCCTGTCACTTCAAATACAAAACTATCTAGTGTGCTGTCTAGTGTTCTTGCACGGAAAGTGTCAGCAATTCGCAAAGCCTCTATTCGTTCATCACCTTTATTGATGATTTTCACCAATGCAAGTTCACGTTCGATAAAGGCTGTCGTTTCGGTAAGATCGCAAACATCATGGATTGGCACAAGGCGCGATAACTGCGCCTTTATCTGCTCAATGATCATTGGCGTGCCGCTGGTAACGATGGAAATCCGCGAAATAGAAAACTCTACATCCACCTCGGACACGGTCAAGCTTTCGATATTGTAGCCTCGTCCCGAAAATAGCCCAATAACACGTGCCAACACGCCAGGTTCATTATCAACTAGTACAGAAATTATGTGGCGTTCAACCACGTCAGTCATCTTCATGCTTAACTCCTTAGGATACGGTCTAGTTTGCTGTTTAGACCAACACCATGCCTTCTTCAGAAATCGGCTTTTCAGCCTGATCAGCTGGACCAAGCAACATTTCGTTATGTGCCGCACCTGATGGGATCATCGGGAAACAATTTTCATCTTTCGTTACCCGAATGTCGGCAATAACCGGCCCATCAACCGCAAGCATTTGTGTTATGACATCATCAAGCTCATTCGCTGATTGCGCAACAAGCCCTGTCATGCCAAAGGTATCCGCCAGCTTGACAAAATCAGGTAATGATTCACTGTAGGATTCCGAATAACGGCCACCGTGAATAAGTTCCTGCCATTGCCGGACCATACCCATCCATTCATTATTGATGATGAACATCTTCACAGGCAGATTATATTGCGCCAGCGTAGATAGTTCCTGCATATTCATCATGAAGGACGCTTCACCCGCAATATCGATCACCAGCGCGTCGGGATGTGCTACCTGCACCCCCATGGCTGATGGCAATCCATAACCCATGGTGCCTAGACCACCCGATGTCATCCACCGGTTAGGTGCTTCAAAGTCGAAATATTGCGCTGCCCACATTTGATGCTGGCCAACCTCGGTAGTGACATATACATCATGCTCTCGTGTCATTTCACAAAGACGCTTGATCGCATGCTGAGGCTTGATAATATCGCCTGATTGATCGAACCCAAGGCATTTACGTGCTTGCCACCCTTTGATCTGCTTCCACCAAGACGCAAGCGAGTCAGCGTGTGGTTTGAATGACTGCGCCTTCATCTCGGCGATCAACATTTCCAAGACCACCGTCGCATCGCCAATAACAGCCAAATCAACAGCAACATTCTTGTTGATTGATGATGAGTCGATATCAATATGGATTTTTTCCGAATTTGGTGCAAAGCCAGAAATACGACCTGTGACGCGATCGTCAAAACGTGCACCGACATTCAACATAATATCGCAATCATGCATTGCCAGATTGGCTTCATAGGTGCCATGCATGCCTAGCATGCCCAGAAAATGGGGATCAGATGCTGGTAACGCGCCAAGTCCCATCAAAGTCAATGTCGTTGGCCAGCCCGTCATATGCACAAGTTCATGCAATAGTTTTGACGCTTTCGGACCTGAATTGACGATACCACCGCCACCATAGATAATCGGGCGCCGCGCGCGCTTAAGCATCGCCACTGCCTGTTTGATTACGTCATTGTCCGGACGGGTGGTAACCGCATAACGTCCACGCGCCTTCGAAACAACAGCATCATCTACAGATGTGTCATGATAGCCATATTCGCCCATCAAAATGTCTTTTGGCAGATCAATCAATACTGGCCCTGGACGCCCGGTACTGGCGACATGAAAGGCTTCAATAACAGTATGCTGTAGCTTAGTGCCATCTTTGACCAGGTAATTATGCTTGGTACAAGCACGCGTGATACCGGTTGTATCGGCTTCCTGAAACGCATCATTACCAATCAGATGTGTGGGCACCTGCCCTGTCAGACAGACGACAGGCACCGAGTCCATCAAGGCATCGGTCAAACCGGTAACGGCATTTGTCGCTCCCGGGCCAGATGTCACCAACACAACGCCTACTTTACCAGTTGAACGTGCATAACCTTCAGCCGCATGCACAGCGGCCTGCTCGTGGCGCACAAGTATGTGGCGTATTTTATTGTTTTTAAACAAAGCATCATAAATAGGCAGAACCGCCCCGCCCGGATAGCCAAAGATGACTTCAACCCCCTCATCTTCGAGCGTCTTGAGCAAAATTTCAGCACCAGCCATAGCTTGTGTAGGGGCTTCGGTAGATTTAGGGCTATTCCCAGGGGATGACTTAGCCATTATTTTTTCCTTTAGTGATATCTATCAAACAAACAAAGCTGCCATTTCAGGCAGCGTGACGTAAATTTAACCTACTTTATCGACGCAGAATCGTAATTTAGACAACTTGTTTTTGTAGTCTTTTATTTTTCTTCAAGAAATCCAATGTGATTCAGCTCTTTGTTTAATGATAGGTGCCAGCTTTTTAACGCTAGGTCAACCTATTTTCGCGAAGATTGTTAAAGATATTCTCAAAAAAACTTTCCGAATATTTCTCATTTACCTCAAATTTCGCATTAAAATTATTTCTAAGCCAGGTCATCTGACGTTTTGCATAATGCCGACTATCCTGTTGCGCCTGACGAACAGCATCGGCTTTAGCCACATCTCCGGCCAGATATGCCGACAATTGCCGAACCCCCAGCGCTTTCATCACTGGCAAACCCGGATCAAGGTTCCGCGCTACCAGCTTTTGGACCTCATCAAGCGCCCCTGCCTCAATCATCATATCAAAACGTGTATTTATCCGCTGGTAAAGAATATCTCGCGCCGGTAACAACTTAATGGTTGTGGCCACCCCCTCAAACGCCCCCTCATGTGGGTCTTGCTGCCATGCACTGATCGGACGGCCTGTGGCCTGAACAACCCCCATGGCGCGAATAAGCCGTTGCGTATCCCCATCATATAGGCGCTCAGCAGTTACGGGGTCTAGCGCTGCCAATGCCTGACGGAATCCAGCCCCCCCTATTTCGGCATGAAGCGTGACGGCATTGTCATGAATGTTACGAGGCACATCGGGAATTGACGCCAAGCCGTATAGGCCAGCATTGAGATACATGCCGGTTCCACCGATGATAATTGGTGTTTTTCCAGCTTCCCATGCGCCTCTCATTTCGGTAGCGGCCATGTCCAGCCACATCGCCACTGAGGCTCTTACATGGCCATCAAGGACGCCATAAAGCCGATGCGGTGCCTGCGCCATGTCTGCATCAGATGGGCGCGCTGTCACAACCGCAAGATCTTTGTAAAGTTGCATGGAGTCTGCATTTATAATGACACCATCTGTTCGACGCGCCATCTCGATAGCGAGCTTGGACTTACCCGAAGCGGTTGGCCCTGCAATCATAATATAATGCTTAATCATAAATTTTACCCCAGCACCTTATGGCATATTTTGCAGTGTCGTGATACATCCCAGCATATCTTGGTGATAAATGAAAAACACTGACCCAAACAAAGGTTTGTCATGAATAGTGTCCTTATTTTCTCTAGCAGCAAGGCGACGACCACACCAGCACGCGCCGCCGACTGGATTGCGCCCCTGCTGGCCACAGCGCGAGACATTAATATCTCTAGCGAGGCATCATGGCTAGCCAGGGGTTATGCTGCCGAAATAACTGTGGCAAATGATAAAGCATTCGATATCGGCAAACTTCGGACAATTGCAGATGACCTGTGCATCGATGTAAATATTGTTCCTACTGAAAATCGGCGCAAACGTCTATTGATTGCCGATATGGATAGCACGATCATCAGTTCGGAATCTCTGGATGATTTGGCAAGGCTTGCCGGGCTTGGTGACGAAATCGCACATATCACCGCACAATCAATGGCCGGCAAGATAGATTTTGAAGACGCCATCGATGCCCGTGTCGCGATGCTAACTGGCAAACCAGCCTCGCTTTTTGAGCAACTGCTTGATGAGATGACACTCACCGCTGGTGCTGTTGCGCTAGTTAAAACCATGCGCGCTAATGGTGCCTTTTGCTATCTTGTATCTGGAGGATTTGACTTTGCCACATCATATATCGCTGATATGTGCGGGTTTCATGATAGTCACGCCAACCATATGAATATATCGTCTGGCCTGATTGAGGGTACGGTCAGAAAGCCCATATTAGATCGTGATGCAAAGGCAACCTATCTTGCACAATATTGCACGACCCATGACCTGACTATGGCTGATGCCGCCACAATCGGTGATGGCGCCAATGATCTTGCAATGTTAAAAGCCGCCAACTTTGGCGTGGCGTTTCAGGGCAAACCGTTACTTCGTCAACATATAGACTTGCAACTCAACCATACTGACCTAACCGGATTATTATATTTGCAAGGCTATCGTGACAGCGAATTTGTTTCTTGAAGCCAAGATAAATATCTTAAAACACAAAATTAAAAAGGGCGCCACAATAGCGCCCTTTTATTCTTTTTTTGTAACAGATTATTCTGTCTTTTCAGCAAAACCAATCTGGACAAAACGTTCTCGGCCATCACGCTCAACCAGAATGAGGATGCCTGACTTGCCACCATTTTCTGCCGCCTTGATATCTTTGGCCAAACCAAGCGCGTTTTCAACACGACGTTGACCATAACGCCGAATGATATCACCGGGGGCAAGCCCCTTATCTGCGGCCGGACTTCCGGGTAGCACCTCAACAACAGCAACGCCGGTCAATTCAGGATCAATTCCCAGTTCTTCGGCAAGTTTAGCATCGATATCCTGAACTGACATGCCAAGACTTCCAAAGCTCTGTTTATTTCCCGGTTCAGAGCTTGAGTCACTGTCAACAAGCCCAACAAGCTCGGCTTTTTCAAGCTCGCCCAGTTCGACCGTGACTGTCATTTTCTTGCCTTGGCGGAAAAGTTCAACCTTAACTTTTGAGCCTATATCAGTTTCAGCAACAATACGTGGTAGATCACGCATACGCTCAATAGCCTTGCCGTCAAATTTTAAAATCACATCACCAGGCTCAACACCCGCAACAAAGGCAGGGCTGTTTTCATTCACTGTTGACACCAAGGCACCTACAGCTTCGTCAAGCCCCAAAGATTCAGCAATATCTGTCGTCACTTCTTGAATGAATACACCTAGCCAACCGCGACGTGTCTTTCCAAATTCGGTAAGCTGGTCAGCAACCCGGCTTGCCAAATTCGACGAGATAGCAAAGCCGATACCGACCGATCCACCCGATTGTGAAAAAATAGCCGTATTGATACCAATCACTTCACCTTCAACATTGAAAAGTGGGCCACCAGAATTTCCACGGTTGATCGAAGCATCGGTCTGAATGAAATCATCATACGGACCATTGCCAATATCACGACCACGCGCCGAGACAATACCAGCTGTCACGGTACCACCAAGACCAAACGGATTACCAATTGCCAACACCCAATCACCAACACGCAAAGCATCCGAGTCACCGAATTTGACTGATACAAGCTCTGTATCGCCAGGATCGATTTTCAAGACTGCAATATCGGTCTTCTTGTCCTGACCTAGTACTTTTGCCGTAAAGCTGGTTTCATCGGCTAAAATGACCCTAATCTCTTCGGCATTTTCGATAACATGATGGTTGGTAACAACGATACCTGCATCATCAATGATGAAGCCTGACCCTAATGACTGGGCACGTCTTTGACGATTATTATCACCAAAATTCTTGAAAAATTCTTCAAAGGGTGATCCTGGCGGAAATTGAGGCATTTCCATGCGCTGACCATCATTAACAATGGTCGTGGTCGAAATATTGACCACCGCTGGGGACAAACGTTCAACCTGATCTGCAAAACTGTCTGGTCGTTCACTGGCACCTGCAATTCCACCAGCAAAGCTGATAGACATAAAAATAACCACAAACACCGCTACACCAGGTTTGATATGGTTGGCACTTACATGTGCCAACAACCGCATCAAATTGACTAACATTCTTGATATCTCCTTAATAAATCCCCCATCGATTGATGGGGACATCATACTGACATCCCCATCCAATCAGGATTAACCCACATATAAAGGCTTTAACCGTTAAACTAGGCACATATGATGACCAAAAAATGGCAACATGATGTTAAGAAGCCCCTAGTTTGCTGACAAACCAGTCATGCCATCTTTGTTCTTGAAGAACCGGAAAAAGCTGCTGTTAGGTGATATGACCATTGATGTACCGCTATCGGTCATAGACTTGTCATAGGCTTCCATCGAGCGATAGAAAGCAAAGAACTCAGCATCCTGGCCAAAGCTATCAGCATAAATGCGAATTGCTTTACTATCGCCAGCACCGCGTGTTTCCTGCGCTTCACGTTTGGCTTCGGAAATGATCACCGTACGGGTTTTTTCAGCATCAGCACGGATCTTCTGCGCTTCTTCTTCACCTGTTGCACGGAATTCCTTGGCTTCCCGTTCACGCTCAGACTTCATCCGGTTAAAGATGTTCTGACTTGTGGCTTCCGGGTAATCAGCACGGCGTAACCGCACATCGATGATCTTAATGCCAAGCGATGATACAGACTCGTTCACTTCATCACCAATAGAGCGGGTGATGTCATTTCTTTGGCCTGTCAGGATCGATCCCAAGGTTTCACGTCCAAGAGCCCGACGAACAGATGAGTCAATGATTGCTTCAAGACGACCACGCGCACCTAGTTCGTTACGAACTGTTTGGAAGAACAACAAAGGGTCTTCAATCTTGTAGCGCGCATAAGCATCTACCTGCAAACGCTTCTGATCCGAGAGAATGACTTCTTCAGCATCCTGTGGGATCAAACTCAATACACGCTTTTCATAATAGACCACGTCCTGAATGAACGGAAGTTTGAAAGCAAGGCCTGGTTCCTGAATGGTGCGCTTAGGCTCACCAAACTGAATGACGAGGGCTTGTTGGGTTTGATTGACGGTGAATAGCGACCCATAGGCTACTATTCCCAAAAGACCAACGGTGACAAGGCTTATAAAACGTAGAGATGCCATTTTAGTTGCCCCCTGACTTTTTGTTTAATTCGTTTAGCGGCAGATAAGGTACGACGCCGTTACCAGATGAACTCTCGTCAATGATTATCTTGTCAACATTGCTGAGAATTTTTTCGATCGTTTCAATATAGATACGCTCTTTGGTTACATCTTTGTTCTGTAAATAGGCTTTATACACCTGATCAAAACGTGACGCATCACCTTTTGCCCTGTTTACAACTTCAGCTTCATAGGCTTGTGCCTCTGCAACAAGCTGGGCAGCTTCACCTCGTGCCCGTGGGACAATGTCATTACGGAATGCATCTGCTTGGTTCTTGAGCTTGTCACGATCCTGCCGTGCACGTTGCACCTCGTTAAAGGCGTCAATAACGTCGGCAGGCGGATCAACCGCCAAAAGCTGGACATCACGCACACGCACACCAGCCTTATATTCATCGAGCAAGTCTTGTAATTGTTGGCGGGCTTGTACCTGAATTTCCTGACGACCTTCAGTCAAGACTGTTTGGATTGTCGTACGGCCAATGATTTCACGCATCACCGCTTCCGCAGCAACCTTGATTGTTTCATCGGGTTCAGCAAGATTGAACAAATACTGGCCTGCATCTGACACGCGCCAGAAAACCACAAAATCAATATCGACAATATTTTCATCGCCAGTAATCATCTGACTTTCATCAGCAATATCGCGACGCGAAGAGCTACTGCCACCAACATCGCGGTAACCAATCTCAATCCTATTATCACGTGTGACCTCGGGGGTCAGAACAGTTTCAACCGGAAACGGTATGTGATAGTGCAAGCCCGGCGCTGTGGTACGCACCCATTCACCAAAGCGCAAAACCACGCCCTGCTGTTGCGGATTAACACGGTAAAAACCAGTAGCCGCCCAAATGCCAGCAAAAATGATAAGAAGAAGGATAAACGAGCGTCCAGAAGATTGGCCGCCCCCCGGGATAATACGGCGTAAAGTGTCACGACCTTGCTGGACAAGTTCATCAATGTCTTGCGGGGGTTTACCGCCGCCACTTCCACCTTGACCCCATGGGCCGCTGCCGCCGCCGTTATTTCCACCAGTGCCGCCGCCTTGTCCCCAAGGTCCGCCGCCATCATTGCCTTGATTATTCCATGGCATAATATTTGTGCTCCGTTTCAAAAATTCACGCCGACTATAAGCTAATCAGACACTAATGCCTAATAAACTATAGTAAGCTTGGTAGCATTTACACTGTTTAGCTTGTAAATAGCTAGACAAAGGCATATGTCACCAATCAATAGACAACATATTTGTACGGGAACGGTTTTTTTCAAGCATGGCAAACGAATTGAATGACATAAAAATACGAGACGCGCTGTCAAAGATAATGGCGTCCGGTGCAGACACTGACATTGTCACCTCTGGCGCGGTTTCGGGGATCGTTATCAAAGATGGCCATGTTGGATTTTCAATCGAAATCGATCCAAAGGACAAAGACGCCGCTGAACCCTTGAAACGGGCTGCTGAAAAAGCAGTTCTGGCGCTTGATGGTGTTTTATCTGCAACCGCTTTGTTAACAGCGCATCAGGCCGCCCCAACGCAACAAGCGGCGCCACAAAGTCCTCCTCAGGGGGATCACGGAACACTCCAGCCTGCAACGCATGTTATTGCTGTTGCGTCAGGTAAAGGCGGTGTTGGCAAATCAACAACAGCAATAAATTTAGCTTTAGCCCTGGCTGAAACAGGCAAGAAGGTTGGCATTCTGGATGCTGATATCTACGGCCCGTCTTTGCCGCGCCTGATCGGGGAAAACCGCAAGCCCGAAAGCGAAGGCAAGAAGATCAAACCTATTGAAGTTTGGGGGTTGCAAACCATGTCTATCGGTTATCTTGTTGCCGAAGAGACACCTACAATCTGGCGTGGCCCCATGGTGATGAGCGCGCTAGAACAAATGCTTCGTGACGTGGCGTGGAATGGCCTTGATATTCTGGTCATTGATATGCCGCCTGGTACTGGCGATGCCCAGCTTTCACTGTCGCAGCGCGCTTCACTTGCGGGTGCAGTTATCGTTTCAACACCTCAAGACCTTGCTTTAATTGACGCCCGCAAGGGATTGAATATGTTTAAGAAGGTAAATGTCCCACTTTTGGGTATCGTGGAAAATATGAGCTTCTTTAGCTGTCCGGATTGTGGTAGCCGGCACAATATTTTTGGCCATGGTGGTGCCGCAGCCGAGGCGAAAAAACTTGGCGTACCTTTCCTTGGCGAAGTACCATTGGAGATGGATATCCGCGAAACCTCGGATTCCGGCAAGCCCATTGTTGCCAGCGCACCGGACAGTCCGCATGCCGCGCATTATCGCAAGATTGCTGCCGGCGTTCTGAATGCCCTCGATATCGGCAAGGCCGCAGCCCCACAGATTATCTTCGAATAGATAATAATCAATTTATGCTGTTGTCAGCGGGCGCGGCGCGACTGGACGCGTCAGCGTCTGATATTGAAACGCTGGAGACTCAGCATCTGCAGGCATGTCCGCTTCGATGGTTTGGTGCCAGTCAGCCATATTGAAGTCGGGGAAATAGGCAGGCTCTGTGCCGCCATCAGGTAACAGATCAACGACTGTCAATTCGATTCGAGTGCAGTAATCCAATCCTTGTCGATAAATCTCGCCGCCACCAAATAGAATGATATTAAGCTTGGCGCCTTCATTAGCGTTGATCCAGTCGATTGAGGCCGTGATAGCCGCAGATATATCGGCAACCCTATACGCACCTTCGGCGACCCAATCTGGATCACGTGTCATAACGATACTGGCACGCCCAGGCAAAGGCCGGCCAATCGAGTCCCAGGTTTTACGCCCCATAATCAGCGGACACCCCATAGTCAGTGCCTTAACGCGTTTCAAATCGTCGCGCAAATGCCACAACAGACCTCTACCATCACCAATGATGCGGTTTTTTGCCATCGCCACAACAGCGGTCATCTGGATAGCCGGAATGATCGTTTCAGACATGAAACCCCCTAAACGGCAATTGGCGCGGAAATATGAGCCTGCGCGTTATAATCAATAATTTCAAAGTCTTCAAACTTAAAGCCATCAATATCTTTGGGGCGATTGTGAATGAGTAGCTTTGGCAATGCGCCCGGAGTCCGCGTCAATTGCAGGCGCGCCTGATCAAAATGATTCGCATAGATGTGGGCATCACCCAATGTATGAACAAATGTACCCGCTTCCAGATCGCAAATCACCGCAATCATATGCGTTAGCAAGGCATAGGACGCGATATTGAACGGCACACCAAGAAATATGTCAGCGCTTCGTTGATAGAGCTGGCAGGATAATCGCCCGTCAGCAACCTGAAACTGAAACAGGCAATGACATGGCGGTAAAGCCATGTTCGGAATATCCGCCGGATTCCATGCAGATAACATCAGACGACGTGACGTTGGTGTTTCACGAATCATGCGAATCAATTCGGCAAGCTGGTCAATCTCCGCACCATCAGGCGTTTTCCAGCGTCGCCATTGCTGGCCATAGACAGGGCCAAGATCACCATTCTCATCCGCCCACTCATCCCAGATCGAGACACCATTATCCTGCAAATAACGGATATTAGTGTCACCGCTAATGAACCAAAGCAATTCATGGATAATAGACTTTAGGTGAAGTTTTTTGGTGGTCAGAACAGGAAAGCCATCGGCAAGATCGAATCGCATCTGATGGCCAAAAACAGCTCTTGTGCCTGTCCCCGTGCGATCATCACGGTCAATACCTTCATCCATAACGCGGGCAAGCAGGTCAAGATATTGTTGCATCAATAGTCATCCCTTGGATGTGGCGCAGAAGACATAGCGGATTGCTTGATAAAATGCCATGTACACCCAACAAGGGGCAAGCGCTTTATAGGCAATAACATACTATATCAAAACTAAGCTTCCATTGCGTGACTATTAGCCCTATATTAAGGGTGCTGGTTTACCAGCTATGGCGATAAACGTGCTGTGTAATAAGCAGAGCGGACCCGGGGGCGGTACCCGGCGCCTCCACCATATCAGCTCACCCCTTTAGTTTTATAAAATTGGGTCAATCAGGAGCTGATAGCATGGGGGCGAAATAGGATCGACGCATGTAGTAAAGGCAGTATTTTCGTTCGGTATGGTACCCACCGTTATCGGGCCATGTAGTAGTTGCAAATGACAACACTGCTCCGGTAGCAATCGCAGCCTAAGGCAGCGGGAGTAACCGATCTTAAGTCCAGATTGATTGAGCTCAGTTTGGCGGGGTTTGGGGCGCACCTGGCAACAGAAGCGTTCCGCTTATTTTGGGGTAGATCGCAAAGCTGGCTCGGCTTAATGTAGCCAGAGACATTGAAAAAGGCGCCACCGATGGAAAATGATGACGGTCAGCAAGTTGGTCTAAATTATGAGCTTCTGGTTGAGGACGCATTGCGCTCAGTTGTGCGGGGGTCTTTGCTGATTGCGCAAAAGGCTGGCCTACCTGGTGACACACATTTTTATATCAGTTTCAAAACTGACTATCCGGGTGTGGAACTGGCTGATGATCTTAAAATCAAACACCCCGACATCATGACGATCGTTCTGCAGCATCAATATGCTGATCTGGAGGTTGACGATGACAGTTTTTCCGTCACCTTGTTTTTTGGTGGAAAACCATCACCGATGATCGTTCCATTTGCATCGGTTACGGGTTTCAATGATCCATCTGTCGGTTTTGGCCTCCAATTCGGGACACTTGATGAGGATAATGAAGATCTCGGGGATAGTGACCAGTCCTCGCCAGATGCCAAGGCTGAAAATGGCGAAGAAACGACCGCTGATGTGGTATCGCTGGACACATTCAGAAACCGTCCCAACTAAACAAATTCTGTTTATTGTTTTTATTGTTCCTATGGCAACAATGTAACTATTTATCATTCAGGATGTAGATGATGGCTGATTTCGCTTATAGCCCAATGTTTCCAGTGGGCACTGATGACACAGAATATGAATGTATATCCAAAGAACATGTAAAGCTGGTGGAACTTGATGGTGAAACTTTCCTACGTGTAGATCCGGCGGCGCTTACCCTTTTAGCCGAACATGCCATGCGTGATATCTCGCATTTATTACGAAGCAGTCATCTTGGTCAGCTTGCCGCCATTCTAGATGATCCCGAGGCCAGTCGAAATGATCGCTTTGTTGCCCTTGAGATGCTGAAAAATGCCGTTATCGCTGCAGATGGCCTTTTGCCTATGTGTCAGGATACTGGCACAGCTATTGTCAGTGGTTATCGCGGTGATCATGTTCTGGTCGATGGTGATGATGGCGAAGCGCTTTCACGCGGCATCTATAACACCTATCAAAACAGTAATTTGCGTTACTCGCAACTGACCGCGCATAGTATGTTTGAGGAAAGTAATACGGCCACAAATCTGCCGGCCCAGATCGATATCAGCGCTGGCAAGGGGCTGGAATATAAATTTGCCTTTATTCAAAAAGGCGGCGGTTCTGCAAACAAAACCTTCCTGCACCAGAAAACCAAAGCTGTTCTGAATCCTGACAGTCTGCGTGAATTTATTCGTACCGCGATACTGGAATTAGGCACATCCGCCTGCCCACCCTATCATCTGGCTGTTGTGATTGGCGGCACTTCAGCCGAATTGACAATGAAAACTGTTAAAATGGCGTCAATCCGTTCGTTGGACGCCCTGCCCACAACTGGTAATGATCTTGGCCATGCGTGGCGTGATACAGAATGGGAAGCAGAAATTCTTAACATCACACGCGAGCTTGGCATTGGCGCCCAGTTTGGTGGCAAATATTACTGTCATGATGTACGCGTTATCCGCTTGCCCCGACATGGTGCATCCTGCCCGATTGGTATTGGTGTTTCCTGCTCGGCTGATCGTCAAGCATTAGCCAAAATCAATGCCGATGGTCTATTCATCGAAAAACTTGAACGTAATCCGGCAAAATTCCTGCCTGATGTCGAAATGGATGCCACTACCGATGTCGTCAAAATTGACTTGAACCAGCCAATGGCAGACATTCTAGCCAGTTTGACCAAGCATCCGGTTGAAACGCGCCTATCGCTCACCGGTCCTTTGATCGTCGCGCGTGATATTGCCCATGCAAAATTACTTGAGCGCTTAAACGAAGACGGCAGCTTGCCGGACTATATCAAAAACCATCCGGTATATTATGCTGGTCCTGCCAAAACGCCTGAAGGCATGCCATCCGGATCATTCGGCCCCACCACCGCTGGACGCATGGATTCCTATGTCGAAACCTTCCAGAAAGCAGGCGGCTCTATGGTGATGCTTGCAAAAGGCAACCGGTCACGTCAGGTACGCGAATCCTGTAAAAAACACGGTGGCTTTTATCTTGGCTCGATTGGTGGTGCGGCGGCCAAACTCGCCCTTGAATCGATCAAAAAGGTTGAGGTTCTGGAATATCCTGAACTGGGCATGGAAGCCATATGGCGGATTGAAGTCGAAAATTTTCCAGCTTTCATTATCACTGATGATAAAGGCAATGACTTTTTCGATATCGACTAATACGTCATATCAGGGCTTTGGCCCTCCGCTTGCCCAGTCGATAAACTGAACCGTATGGCGCACAGGCAAATCAGTGTCATTGAGTTGGGCAATACAGCCAATATTCCCGGCTGCCACATAATCTGCACCCGTTTTGATAAGACTGTCTTTTTTTCGTGCTTTCAAATTATCAGCCATATCTGGCTGTAAAATATTATACACACCAGCAGACCCACAGCAAAGATGACCATTCACTGGCTGGCGCACGTCAAAGCCAGCACGCCGCAGAAGGCTTTGCGGCACATCATGGATTTTTTGACCATGCTGCAGTGAACAGGCGGAATGATAGGCAATAACAGGTTTGACCCCATCTTCGGCTGGCCTGATTATGTCATCTATACCAATGTCATCTATAATTTCCGAAACATCTTTGCAAAGCGCTGATATATGCTTGGCTTTCGCCGCATAGGCAGGATCATCAGCCATCACATGCCCGTAATCCTTGACCATTGTTCCACAACCAGACGCATTTGCGATTATCGCATCAACACCCTGACCATTGATTTCTTCATCCCATGCGTCAATCGCCAGACGAATGGATTTCAACGCCGACTCGGTTTCACCGATATGATGCGTCAATGCCCCACAGCAATGGGCCTCGGCGCGTACAACCACCTCAACACCAAGCCGGTTCAAAACGCGGATTGTGCTGCGGTTAATATCTGGATCCAGCGCCCGTTGCGCACAGCCTGCCAACAGCACGACACGCTTAATCGGCTGTTGCTGATCTGCTGGGAAAATTTCGTTTTGTGATCCAATCACATCTAATTTTGGTATGGTTCGGGGTAATTTGTTCAATGCCGCCTGAAGTTGACGTGGCATAAGCGGTGCAAAAAGACGCCCGATGCCCGCAAAACGCATCATCATATGAAAACGTCCCGCATGAGGAATGGTCATGCCAAGCATCCGGCGCATTAGTTTATCGCCAAGTCCACGTGGGGCAACAATGTCGATTTTCTCGCGGCCTATATCAAGCAGATGGACATAATCAACACCCGAAGGACAGGTTGTCATGCAAGACTGGCATCCAAGGCAACGATCAAGATGATGGCGGGTATCTTTTGATACGGTTTCTGGCGATTCCAATAATTCGCGCATCAGCCAGATACGGCCACGCGGGCTATCGCGCTCGTCACCAGTCTCTACAAAAGTTGGGCAGGTTGCCGTGCAAAAGCCGCAATGCACACATTTGCGTAAAATATCATTGGCTTCTTTAATTTTTGGGTCGCTGAGCTGTTCAAGCGAAAAGTGCGTTTGCAAGACATTAACCTTTCTTAAATGCCATCATGCATACGGCCAAAATTTAATACAGATTTTGGATCAAAGGCCGCTTTTACACGTTTATGTAAATCAAACATTGGTTTTGCCAATGGCTGGAACGGCGGCACAAGGGTCTTGGTGTCGCCACTATCACGCATAAGCATCGCAAAGCCGTCCGCCCCCAAGGCCGAGCGAACAGCATCACCAAACTCTTTATCGGATGCGCCCGCTAGCCAGATAAGGCCGCCAGCCCAGTCAGCATAAAAGTCAAATTCAGCCTGTTGGCCTAATTTTTCAAGAAATCCTGCGGCAATCGATGGGGTGCAGGAGACTTTCCACACATCAGCTTTAGCATCAGAAAGCAGATCAACATCACGAATTTTCTGCCATATATTTTTAGATTTATTATGCACTAGCGTTTCGCCAGCTGAATTGGCATTCAAAAGATGGGTAGCGCGGTCTTTAACCGAAACGGCAATACCTTCAAGGCGGATCACAATGATCATGGGCGCATTCATATCTATGCCCGCGCTTTTGGCAATGTCACGCGGCAGAATAGCTGCCGATCCTGGTTCATGTGGGGTCGCAAATATATCAGTAATCATCTTGGTCGCGCTGGCCATATCATCAGCAGGAAACAAAAGCGAAAGGCTGGTTTCTGGACGTGGTAGGGTTTTAATGGTTATTTCATCAAGCACCGCCAATGTGCCAAAAGATCCACAAATCAGCTTTGACAGGTCATAGCCTGTCACATTCTTGACGACTTTGCCGCCCGACTTGAAAAATTCACCACGACCTGACACGGCTTCAAAGCCAAGCATGAAATCACGCGCCGCCCCTACTGTCAGACGTCGCGGCCCTGACAGGTTAGCCACCATCACCCCACCAATGGTGCCAGCACTGCCAGCCCCCAGAAACCTGCCATAATCCGGAGCATCAAAAGCCAGCATCTGATTGGCATTCTCAAGCAAGGCCTCAACCTCACCCAAGGGGGTTCCCGCACGTAATGTCAAAATCAGTTCTTCTGGCTGATAATCAACAACACCAGCCATCTTAGTAACATCAAGAACGCCATCATAAGCCCCCATGCGCCCCAAAGCTTTTTTGGTACCCATAGCGCGCACCTCAAGGCGGATGTCATCAGCAATCGCCGCGTTAATGATGTCGCTTGCATCAGCAAGGCTTTGTGCTGATGTCGTTGCTAATGAATTAGCCATGAACCTTGCCTCATATAGCTGGGCCTCACTTAACTGGGTCTCACTAAACTGGGTCTGTCGGACACATTTTTACCAAAACCTAGAATCTTGGGATATCGGCATGTGGCATCTTGCCTTTATGGACATGGAGCCTTCCAAGTTCAGCACAGCGATGAAGATGCGGAAACACTTTACCGGGATTGAGCAAGTGATCGGCGTCAAAGGCACATTTTAGACGCTGTTGTTGCTTCATATCATCTTCGGTGAACTGGATACCCATCAGATCGCGTTTTTCAATGCCGACACCATGCTCACCTGTCAAGACACCACCCATCTCAACACAGGCGCGCAAGATATCACCACCAAAATCTTCTGCCCGTTCAAGCTCACCTGGCTCATTCGCATCAAAAAGAATGAGTGGATGAAGATTTCCATCACCAGCATGAAATACATTGGCAACACGAAGTCCATATTTCTGGCTGAGTGACGCCATCCGGATCATCATATCGGGCAAGCGCCGCCGCGGGATTGTGCCATCCATACACATATAATCTGGCGAGATACGCCCAACCGCGGGAAATGCCGATTTACGTCCCGCCCAGAAAAGGGTGCGTTCTTCTTCAGATTGGCTGACCTTGATTGATGATGCGCCGGCATTTTTCATAATCACTTCAACACGGTCTATCAACGTATCAACCTCAACCTCCGGCCCATCAAGCTCGACAATGATCAAGGCAGCAGCAGAACGTGGATATCCGGCATTGGCAAAATCTTCTGCCGCATTAATGGCCAAACCATCCATCATTTCCATGCCAGCTGGGATAATGCCAGCACCAATAACATCACCAACAGCCTTGCCAGCAGACTCAGTATCCTCAAAACCAACAAGCAAAGCCCGACGCGTGGCAGGCTTTTGCAGAATGCGCAGCGTTACTTCTGATACAATGCCAAGCAAACCTTCAGAGCCGGTCATGATACCCATCAGATCATAATCACCGGCATCCAGATGTTTGCCCCCAAGGCGCAGAATTTCACCTTCAATAGTTACCATTTCAATGCCAAGCAGATTGTTGGTTGTCAGGCCATATTTCAGACAATGAACACCACCCGAATTTTCGGCAACATTTCCACCAACCGAACAGGCAATCTGGCTAGACGGATCAGGCGCATAATAGAAACCTTGATCCTCAACCGCATTGGTAATCGCCAGATTGGTCACCCCTGGCTGAGCAACAACACAGCGATTATCAAAATCAATGTCTAGAATTTTATTGAATTTACCCAGACCAAGAAGAACTGCGTCAGCTAATGGCAAAGCCCCTCCTGAAAGGGACGTCCCCGCACCACGCGGCACCACCTTTATGCCATTCTGATGACACCATTTCATCACGTCGGCGATCTGCGCAACAGTTTCGGGCAAAACAACGGCAAGTGGAAGCTGGCGATAGGCAGAAAGACCATCAGAATCAAAAGCACGCATGCTCTCTACCGAGTCAATCACGCACTCAGCCGGAATAATTGTTCGTAACGTAGCGCAAATTTCATCGCGCCTTTCAATCACATCACTATCAGGTTCAGGCATATGCATTTTTCGCACTCCTTATCAAACGTAATATGCGCTTCTATAAGCACTATCGCCTTAAAATATTAAAGCCATCCCCATTGATAGATTGTATTCTGGACTGGTTAGACAAGTTTTTCAATTTTTTCAGACGATTAATTCAAACAAAAACGGCCAGGTTTCCCCAGCCGCATCGTTAATTTCAATAAAAGAAAGTCTGATTAACCCTGACGCGCCTTTAGACGTGGGTTCTTTTTGTTGATAACATAAAGCCGACCGCGACGACGCACGACCTGGCAATTGCGATCACGAGACTTCAATGTCTTTAGCGAACTTGCGACTTTCATAATCCTAGACTCCGATTTTGACAACCATATCAGCTGTCTATTCTTATGGTTCAAAGCGCTTTAAGCAATTATGCGCAACACGAAACCCTTTAAAACTCAATTGGCGCGGAAATTAACACCTGATTATCAATAGGTCAATGCCCTAATCAGCAGATTGATCAGTTGTTTTCACATGCGCCTAGTTAAGCTGAACGGCTAGTGATTTGCCTTCCTGCGCGCCCATTACACCACCAGTATCTACCATATCTGCCGCTTTACGTGCGGTCAAATCATTAGCGGCAAATACATTATCAAGCTTAACAAGCGTTTCAATATCTATACCCGTATGCGCCGCCTGCTTGTAAATCAATTGAACGCGCATCAAGATCTGCTCGGTAAAGACGTCAGACTTTGCGATGACACGTGCCTGGTTTATCTGATCGGATGATAATCCACTCAACTCATGAATGGTTCTCTCGACAGCACTACCAACAATATCAATGATTTGCAGTTTAGATTTTTCCTTTAACTGGGTAATGGGAACATAAGTAACAACGTCACCAATTTTTATATAAAGATCATGCCCGCGAATATCCGAAGAGTCAGCAGCATCTAGATATCCAAACGACATAACTGCAATGGCTATTGCGAACATGCCTGATCGCACCCTACTGCTTCGCTTTTCGAATGATCGTACAACCGGACAAAAACCAGCATTGCTTATCCGCAATATTGCCTTAAACAAGCCTAAGTCAACCATCGTCAATCTCCATAACTCAGACTTTTCTGAATAATTGGATTAACGATTTTTGCGAAGTATTTTGTTATTTAGATGGCTTTTTAAGGCGATGTTATCACCTTATTCTAGGCAACCTATTAAGGCTCAATCGAGAACGCACACCACACCTGTACCTTGCAGGCCACAATATCCGTTAGGCACTTTATGTAAATATTGCTGGTGAAAATCCTCAGCATAATAGAATGGTGGTGCCAGCCTGATTTCAGTGGTGATTTCGTCATTACCCGAGGCCTTTAGCGCCTGTCCATAGACCTTTGCCGATTCCCGAATAACGTCTAATTGTGCCGCATCATCAGCATAAATAACCGAGCGATATTGCGTACCAATATCATTACCTTGGCGATAGCCCTGAGTTGGGTCATGAGCTTCCCAGAAAACCTTCAATAAATATGTCACATCAACAATCGCAGGATCAAACACGACAAGTACAACTTCGCTATGACCGGTCTGACCTGAGCAAACCTCTTCATATGTTGCATTAGGCGTTTTGCCACCCGCATAGCCAACAGACGTTGAATAGACGCCATCAATGGTCCAGAACAGACGCTCAGCTCCCCAGAAACAGCCAAGGCCAAAGATAATTTGCTGAAGATGTGCGGGGAATGGGGCTGTTGTCGGTGTGCCAAGCACACAATGCGGTTCACCCGTAAAAATCGGATTGGATCGACCGGGCAAAGCTTCGGGATCTTCAGGCAAACGTGATTTAAAAGGATTCTGGAATAACATTTACATCTCCGCAAACTTATATGGTCAAGAGGGGTGCTTCACCCTGCAACCATGACGCACCACTAGTTAATTCGCAACGCTTCAACGCCTGGCAATGTCTTGCCTTCAAGCCATTCCAAAAACGCACCACCAGCCGTTGATACATAACTGAATTGGTCACTAACACCAGCATTTGCAAGGGCTGCCAGCGTATCACCGCCTCCAGCCACGCTCATCGTGCTACCGCCTGCTGAACGCATACCAACAGCTTTTGCAATGGCGTTTGTTGCCGTATCAAAAGGCGGAATTTCAAAAGCACCCATCGGGCCGTTCCAGACAACAGTGTTACAGGTTGCCAGAAATGCAATCGCCGACTCTATCGATTTTGGCCCGGCATCCAGAATCATATCATCATCTTCGATAGTATCTATGGTGGCAATACGATGCACCGCCCCAGCTTTAAACTCGCCAGCTACTAGGGCGTCATCAGGCAGAATTAGTTTACAGTTACTTTCTTCGGCACGCTGTATAATGGCACTGGCTATATCAACCATATCGGGTTCGGCCAGTGACGCCCCAACAGAAAACCCCTTGGCAAGCAAAAATGTATTTGCCATACCTCCACCCAGAATGAGCCCGTCCACCTTAGTAACCAGATTATTGAGCACATTTAGTTTAGTGGACACCTTGGCACCACCAACAAGGGCTGCCACAGGTCTTTTTGGATTGGCAAGCGCCGATTCTAATGCTGTTAATTCAGCCCCAAGTGCCCGTCCAGCCGCTGCCTTCATCATTTTTGGCAGGGCCTCAACCGACGCATGCGCCCGATGCGTACATGAAAAAGCATCGCCAACATATATATCGCCAAGTGCCGCAAGTGCCGCCGCAAAATCGGTGTCATTCGCCTCTTCGCCAGGGAAAAAGCGTAAATTTTCCATCATCAATATCTGTCCAGACTGTAATCCAGCGGCAGCTACTTTGCCGCCAGCACCTATCACATCAGCCTCGATTGCTACCTGCTTACCTATAAGCTTGGCCAGACAATCGGCTATCGGTTGAACCGAAAATTCAGGCATCATTTTGCCTTTTGGACGACCAAAATGGGTTAAAATGATCACCGACGCCCCTGCCGCCAGCATATCCTTTAGCCCAGGCAAAATGCGTTTTATGCGCGTATCTTCACTGACCTTGCCATCTTGAAGCGGCACATTGAGATCAAGACGAAGCAACACACGCTTGCCTTTTACATCAAGCTCATCGGCAAACAAAAAGGGGGCTGTCATAATCTGTCTCCCGCGAAAGCATTTCTAATCTGTTAAGATGCATTTATATACGCGGTTTATCCTGGCTATGTCAGATAATGTCAATATTGTGACAAGAATGTTTGCCAAGAATGCAAATGCCAAATTTTCAAAAACTTGGGTAAAAGCAATAATTTGCTCTAGGCAGTTCGTTCAAAAAAATAGGTTTGCTTGAGTGTTTCTCTGAGTTGAAAATCAGCATCTATAAAAGCTTTTGACAATTGTTTCAGAACAGCCTTGCCATAGACTTCTGGGTGGAACTCAATGACAACTTTATCTATATTCTCCATCTTGTGTGGGTCGCAGAAATGTTGCTCGGCACCCTCTATATCGCAAAAAATAGCATTTGGCTTATGTCGGTGAATCAAATCGGAAAGCTCAAAGGTTGCCACTTCTATCTTTTTATAGTTTTGATGTTCACTAGGCTCGTCAAACGAGCTCAGAATATAGTCATTACAAGCATAAAAATTCTTCTTACTACCATCCCCCAGCGCACCCTGAAGCAAATTTACATTCATATTATTATTACTAAATAATACTGATGCATATTCAATGGCAAGAGGATTCGCTTCAAAACAAATGATTGAGGCCGGTTGTACCGCCTTTATCAATCGTGCCGCCGCCACACCAAGGCCACAGCCAAATTCCATAATCCTGTCGTCTTTATTGAAGTAACGTTTGGCTAGAATAAACTCTTCACGCTCTAGCGCACCTGATGCTAGGGCAATAAGTCGCTTTTGATCCATAAGCCTTTTGTCAAAATGAAATATGATGTCATCACATATACATCCCTCAGTGGCATCCTTGACTAAGGCTTTTGCGAGGCTTTTTCTGGTTCCTGCAAATTTTCTGGCAATAAACGAGGTTGACTTGGACAATTTCAATAACAACAACTTAATATCCAATTAAACTAAAACAAATATTTCTGATATAATGAGACGTATCATGATGGTCGCACAAGACAAAGTTGCAAATTGAGTCACATTTCATACGAGGAGCCATCATTCTGTTTGAGCAAAACGGGTATGTTTTATTAGTAAAATATTATAAAATACTAAATTAGATATTAATTTTTAGTTGCACTGATGTCGTCTGGCATTGTGCGCATTTTTTCAAGAAGCGTTTTATGATTGCTGACAATGCTCACATTTCGGACTCAAAACCTGCATTCGGGCATAGTATCGGTTTTGTTGCTGGCGGGATTGGCGACCAGATTTATCATCTGACCCAGCTACGCACACTCGCCACCGTAGCTAAAGATGGCGTCATCGACATTGCCTGCATTCATCCAGGCCCCATAGGGCAGCTTCTGGCTAACAGCTCGTGGGTTGGCAGGATTATTGATGCGAGACCTCTTCGACGATATGTCCCTGTTATTCGTGGACAGGTAGCCGTTGATGCCATCAAAAGACAATGCTATGACACGGCCTTTTTTATGCATCGGTCAACCAGTTTCAAAATCGCTGCGATGGCGGCAGGCATCAATTACCGTGTTGGCTTGTATGGCCATTGGCTTGATCGCGCCATATTGCATCACCGGCTTAATGACACTAACGGCACCCGCAGTGATGTATGGGGACATCGCCCCTTTATCGGCGCAATTGATGATTTTGTTGCCGCAAGTGGCCTGACATTGGATGAAACAACGCCAACGATTTTGCCCTCAAAGCATGCGTTGGCTGAGGCTGACGAGATGTTGGCACCGTTATCAGGGCCTATCATAATTCTGAATCTATTTGCCGCTGATCCCATGCGGCGCTGGTCCATAAACGCGGCATTAGAATCAATTATGCATCTGGCTGAAGTAACTGGCGGTACATTTATTTTGAATGCGGGGCCCGACGCCCACGCCTATCACGAAGAATGTATGACACAGTGGCAGACCATGACCGCCGACAAAAGCCGTAAAATACAAGCCGCCTTAGTGAACAGTCTGGCACATAATCCATCGATGGCAAAAGATGTGGCACTTTATCATCGTGCTGACTTTTATGTTGGGGTGGATTCATTCACCGCCAATCTTGCCCTTAATTGCAACTTGCCTGCTCTGATCCTGTTTGCCCGTGAAAGCGATATTTTGCGCTATCGGTCTGTAAGCCAAGCTGTTGCAGCACCCGATGATGGTGACATTAGCTCTATCCCGACTGAAAAAATCATCATGGCATTCGAAAAGCTATCAAAGATTACGAAAGTAGGCTCTTTATCTAGCTGACGGCCTCATCACGACTGTAATCTTCATAGGATTTTTCTTCGACGATGACCGAACCAGTGGCTAGGTTAATCTGTTTCTTGATATGCGCGCGCTCGTCGTTTGTCACATATACAGCCCGGGCAAGCTCGATGAACCGTGATCCGAAATCGCCTTTGTATTCTTGAATGCGGATATCGTCCTCGATATCCCATAACGCTTTGTTAATCGACTTCAACTGGTCAATCAAATCGACCATATGATCGGTTAAAAACATCTCGTCTGAAACCAGCGGCCGCAGATGCGATAATTCTGTTTCGACATTGGCCAATTTCGCCGTGTCATTGATGTTTTCCAACTTGATTTCAAGGATGGTGATCTTATCCAGCACTTCACCAACTGACATAGGCACATTCAGCAACACGACACTAGCCTTTCGCCGTTACAATAATAACCGGATCATATCTGATTTGCAGATAGGTGCAAATCAATAGCGGCGAAACCATACTTAAATATTTATGACCCATACTTGTCATAGGTTCCATAATAGATGTAAATGGTGCTTGTTCAGCATATTAGATATGCACCAAAGAAACCCAATTACAAAATGCAGAACCCATGCCCGACAAAGCCGTAACATCATCCAAAGACGAGTTTTGGCTCGGTGTGCGTGATGAGCTGCCAATGATGCTTGGCATTATTCCATTCGGCCTTGTTTTTGGCGTGTTGGGTATTTCCAGCGGATTAACACCACTTCAAACCATTCTGATGTCGTCCATTTTGTTTGGCGGTGCCAGTCAGGTGGTCTTTGTCCAACTATGGGCAAGCAATGTACCAGCCTTAGTAGTGGGCGGATCCGTAAGCGTGATCAATTTACGCCATGCACTCTACAGCGCATCAATAGCCTCCTATCTGCGCCCTCTTCCCCTGCGGTGGCGCATTATTCTGGGCTATTTGCTTACCGACGAAGCCTATGCGATTTCAATCCGGCGCTTTACGAATAAGCCTTATAGCCCAAACCAGCATTTTCATCTTCTTGGCGCTGGCCTGACATTATGGATTAGCTGGCAATGCGCAACCATTACAGGCGTATTGGCAGGCACAACAATTCCGCCTGAATGGTCGCTTGGTTTTGCCATCCCTCTGACATTCATCGCCATAGTGGCCCCCGCCATCAAGTCCCGTGCTGATCTTGCTGCCTGCATCACCGCTGGCACCATCGCTATTACAGGCCAAAATTTACCTTTCAAAACATGGATCGTTCTGGCGGCCATAGGCGGAATTGTGGCTGGCTGGAGCGTCAAAACTGTAACGCGGCGCCCACGAAGGCAGGACGCCGGAGGGCCGTCATGATCTGGTTTGTTATCATCGCTACTGGACTGATTAACTTTGCCACACGCATTAGCATGTTCTCGGGCTATTCTCCCAAACAATTACCGAACTGGCTTGAAGATGCGCTTAGCTTCGTGCCGATAGCCGTTTTAACCGCAATCATCGCACCGGCGGTGCTGTTTAACGATGCCGGCATGATCTCGATCGTCGATAATACACGTTTTTATGCGGCGCTTGTGGCCATAGTCATTGCCCTGATTACACGTTCGGTTTTGGCCACGATTTCCTCAGGTCTGATGATATTATGGGCACTAACCTATTCCGGTTTTTAGGGTTTCAAACAGCTCTGGCCTTTGGCCGCTGCCTACACATGACAAAATAACAAAGCACCATCATGACAAATACCGCCATAATCGCGCTTATATAATATATTTTGAAAGTGCCCAGATACTCCTTGGTGACGCCGCCAAACACATTGCCAAATACCGCACCGATACCCAGCATTATATTACCACCTGCAAAAATCTGCGTGGCTAATACGGCGTCATATACCTTACCTATATAGGTGGGAATGAGCGCTGGCACCGAATAGAAACATAGACCGAACCCGATACCGGCCCCGATGAAATAAAGTGTATCATGGTGCAGAATCAAAAACACATTCGCCGCGATCAAACAAGCCAAGGCCACGATTATGACATTACCAATGCCAAAACGGTCAGACGCCATCCCCATTACAATGCCAGCAAACAAACCTGTTGCCCCCATCGCCACCCACGCATCACGGGCAATTTCGGCTGAATATTGCAATTCATCGCGGATAAATGGAGACAGGTAATTCTGAAAAGGCTGCATGGTAAAACCAACAAAGAACAACAAACACCACAGCATCATAACATCACGAGACAGCAATGTGCCAAGCGATACAGACTTGGATTGCAAATCTTGAGGCGCTATTGATGCACTGATCTTTTTTTCAAGAATATTCATGTGCCAAAGATATACTGCCGATAAGCCAACAAATATCAGACAGCCTAAGCCAACTGTTATCACCCCTGCTCGCCAGTCAAAATTATTTATAAAATAGGGGGCAATAGATCCGCTGGCAAATGTACCTATTCCGGCGCCCGTTCCAACCGCACCAAAGGCCTTACCCATATGCGCCTTGGAAATAAAGCGGGCAAAAACGCCAACCATTGGGGCCCATGAGACAATGGTCGCAAATCCAGCCAAAAACATGCACAGGCCAACCATCCAAGGCTGTTCTGCATATCCCAACCCAATCAGACTCAATCCAGTCAGCGCAACAGCTAACACCACAAGACGACAATTACCAAACAAAGGGGCTAACAGATAACAGGTCACACCACCAATGATCAGACCTATCTTGCCGCCTGCTGTTAAAAGCCCAAGATAGTTATAATCAAAACCGATTTCCGCCTGGATGTCAGGCAGAAATGCGGAAACAAGATCCAGACCGAATCCAAATGAAATGGCCAAGAACAAGCCAAAAATCATCACCAATGATGTTTGTGCCACTGTGCCCATGACACGCTCCAGAAGTTATGATCCGCTACTAACCTCTAGTCTGGACTCACATATAATCATAGTATTGGATATTTGATGACTGTGGCGCAAAAGCCCGTAATATCAAATCACAATCTTGTGAACATACTAAACGCCGGCGGGGTTATCCACATCATTGCCCATTTCGGCAAGGTCCTGATAACGATCACCAATACGATGATGCGGACGTCCGGTCGTTGCGCCGCCAAGTGCTACCAGAATCTCATCAGGTCCTGGCGCGTCGCCAATTGCAAATTGCAAAGTCAGATAATGTGACCGCCGTCCCGCATCGATTTTATCCATCATCGGAATGGTAATGGCGGTATTGGCTGGGCCGCGAAGATTGGTAAAGCTTAGATAAGATTTTGCCCCTACCGCTTCACGGTAGAAATTGCCAAAGCGTAGGGTATGGGTCACGCCAGACGCATGTTCAATCTCACCATTCATGCCCACAATTGCTGCCTTGCCGTAGGCTTCGATTTTGTCGCCACCACCTGCCATGTCAACAACACGCGCACTAAGCATCTCTCCAATCACGGGGGCTATTGCCTGAATACCGGGGCGCAAATCATCAACAAATTGTCCTGCCCATGGATTTGTAAATACGGCTGCCGCCGCAAACATATGCCATGGCTCAGCAACCGCCTTAAACCCTTCAATGAAGGTGGTGTCTTCATAGGTGACGATTTTACGGATTTCGGGCTTGATGATTTTATTGGACATGGTGAACCTATCAAATATGTGAGTTGCAGATTTTTTGATTGTTACTAATGGACTGGTGCTTGCCCGAATTATTTCAATGATGCACTTTTGGCAAATATATCACATTTTTCAGCCAGAATAACATCAAGATTGCTGATGCCACCTTCGGAATGCGTTGTCCATCTCATCTGTACCTTATTATAGACATTTGACCATTCAGGGTGATGGTCCATTTTATCAGCCGCCAAAGCAACCCGTGTCATAAACCCAAAAGCCGCATTGAAATCGGTAAATTTAAACGTTTTTTCAAGACCTATGTGATCATCACTTATACGCCAGACATCAAGCGCATCTAATGCCTTTTCAACAGCGTCCTTATTTAATTTTTCAGCTTTTAGAGCCATGGATAGACTTCCTTTCATCCGGTGAGGGTCACATGATAGTCACTGGGTGGGGCGATGTGCCAGCGCAAAATAGCACCTCTATTCACATAGCTTTTTCATGGGTATGATATCAATATGAAAAAAGAGCTTTTGATCGTCGCCCATGCACCGTCAGATAATACGGCAGCGCTATCGCGCGCCGCTTTTGATGCCGCAAATAACTACGCGCCAGATGATCTTATGGTTAGGCTTTTATCCCCCTTTGATGTCCAAGCCAAAGACGTAATAAAAGCCGACGGCGTTATTATTGGCACCACCGAAAATATCGGTTACATGGCGGGTGCAACCAAAGATATGTTTGATCGATGCTATAATAACTGGATTGATATATGCGCTGGCAAATCTGTCGGGGTTTACATTCGCGCTGGCCTTGATGGCACCGCAACCACACATGCGTTAAACAGTATTCTCACAGGTTTGAGATGGCGAATGATGGCACCGCCATTGGTTCTTCATGGCACTTGGAATCCGGCTTTCATCGATGACGTTGCCGAATTATCACTGGGTATGGCTGCAGGCATGGATGCTGGGATTTTCTAGCCTTACATAATTAATGCGAATGCTTTTTCTTGGTTTTTGAGTCAGTTGACATACCACCAATATCGGCAGGCTTCTTGACCATGGCATCCTGTTTTTGCGTACCTGCCTTTTCAAAAACAAGCGTGACTGACAATGTCTGTCCAACAGCTAACGTATCTTTTAGCCCCATGAACATCAAATGCAGACCGCCAGGTTCTAAAGCCACATTACCATGTGCGGGCACTTCAACCCCGCCCATGACATGCCGCATTTTTGCAATGCCATCGACATTGGTCATTTCATGAATCATTGATTTTTCGGCAAAGTCGGCTTTTACAGCTACAAGGCGGTCGGCTTTCATTCCATGATTGGCAATTGTTAGATAACCCGCCGTTGCCGACATGCCTGGCGCAGTGGCACGAATGGCAATATCACTTATCACCAGTTTTCCAACCTGCATGTCTGCATAGGCCATTTGCATGCCAAAGACCGAAACAAATAATAATACAAAAAATTTGCAGATTAGGCGCGACAGAAAAGCGGGAACCAAGCTGGACATTTATTGACCTCTTATAGACGATGCTTAGGAAAGATTTAGAGATTTGACGTCAGCAATGGTTTGCAATCCAAGCTGCGCCATGACATCACGCACTTCTTCAAGCAAAATATCTGCGGCATGATCACCACCTTTTTTACCTAAAGCGGCTACTGCATACATAAAGGCACGACCAATCATTACAAAATCTGCGCCCATTGCCAGCGCGCGAACAACGTCAAGACCTGATTGAATGCCGCTGTCAACAATCAACGGTATATCATCGCCAACAACGGCACGAATGCCGGCAAGTTGGGCAAGAGGCTGTGGTGCTGCATCAAGTTGTCTGCCACCATGATTTGAAATAACAAGCGCATCGACACCCATTTTCACAGCGCGTGCCGCATCCTGACCATGCAAAATACCTTTTAGAATAAGCTTGCCTTCCCATTCGGCGCGAATATCTGCCAGATAATCCCAATCAAGCGACCCGTTTAGCTGTTCGCCAATAAATTTGGTTATTCCCATGGCGCCATCATTCTTGGCATAAGGTTCCATATTGCGGAACCGCGCGCCGCCATTTAGCAAAGTACGAATTGCCCATTCGGGACGCATCATGCTTTGCCACACAACCTGTGGGCTAAAACTCGAATTACCGCGACTACCCAGCGGCGCACCAGCAATCCGCATACGCTCACGGCGGCTTGGTGAAGGCACATCGGCAGTCAAAACAATATTCTTAACACCGCAAGCACGAGCCCGGCTCAGAAGATCTTTCATCAATTCACGATTGCGCGGGGCATAGAGTTGAAACCATGTCATATCGTCAGCTACTTCACTCACACGCTCAACCGAGTCGCTGGCGACAGTGCTAAGCGCATATGGAAAGCCGTTGCGCTTTGCCGCCGCGCCCAAGATCTGTTCAGCACCTGGCCAGATCAGCGAGGCAAGGCCAATTGGTGCCACACCAAACGGCGCCTTATAGGTTTTGCCAAATAATGTAGTGCTGATATCAGCATCAATCCGGCCACGCAAAAATTGAGGTGTGAGCTGAATAGAATCGAGAAAGGCACGGTTTTCATCGCGCGTCGTATCATGCCCTGTTCCTGAGTCCAGATAGGCAAAAACAAATTTGGGAATACGGCGCGATGCGACTGGGCGCAGATCGCTTAACCGTGGATAGCGATTCATTAAGTCCATAAAAACCTCAGGAGCAAATGCTCACAATAACAAGAGATGTTCTTTTACGCTTTTATTTTTGGGTTTTCAAATATGCGATCACATTTTGAATGTCTGACTCCTTCTTCAGACCTGCAAACACCATTTTAGTGCCTTTAAGGAATTTTTTAGGTGCCTTTAAATAGGCCGTTAAAGTGGCCTCATCCCAGATAAGTCCGGACTCACGCATCGCCTTTGAATATTTATACCCCTCTATCGAACCGGCTTTACGCCCAATGATATTGACAAGATGCGGGCCTGTCTTATTCTTTTCTTTATCGGCATAGTGGCAGGCCTTGCAGCGCTTAAACACTTTTTCTCCATTGGCAACATCATCAGCTATTGCTGATGTCCCGAAAGAACAGAGCGAAATAGTTAATACCAGTTGAAACAAAACTTTCTTTAACCGCATGAAACGACCTTTAGCTAGAGCATGCCGCACGCCTATTGTAAAAAGCTGATGAAGCGTGATTTACATTCGAATTGTTACAATGCCTTGCTTTGGATTTCAACAGCAAGCACTTTCATGCGCCATCATGCCGCTATTTTGAACGGGTGAATATCTTGCCAAAACTGGCGTTTAGGCATACCAATGCCCATATCCTAGTGATGGAATTAACCAGGGGCTTTTGATGGTACCAAAGCGCAGAAGATTGATAATTATTGCGTCATACGCCGCTTTGCTAGGGGTTGTTGTCACACTTACGCTGACAGCATTGCAAGATAATATCGTTTTTTTCTACACACCCAAAGAGATTGCTGAAACCAATCTTGGCCGTGACCAGCAATTGCGGCTTGGCGGCATGGTGAAAAACGGCAGTCTCGATATTGTAGGTCTAGACTCAAAATTTGTTGTCACCGACGGGGAATATGACATAGCTGTCACATATGGTAATGCGTTGCCCAGCTTGTTTCGCGAAGGCCAAGGCGTTGTAGCCGAAGGACGCATTATTGATGGGGTTTTTATGGCCGATAATGTTCTTGCTAAACATGATGAAAACTACATGCCTGCCGATGTTGCCGAAAAATTGAAAGAACAGGGTGTCTGGCAAGGTAGCGAAATGGAAACAGGTGACGCACAATGATTGCTGAAGCTGGTCATCTATTTCTGATTATCGCGTTTGCGCTGTCGGTTTTGCAAATCTTTGTGCCTACCTATGGGATCGTCAGTCATAATCCTAAAATGGTTACCGCAACCTCGACGATCACACTTATATCTTGTGGTTTCGTAATGGCTGCTTTTCTGGCGCTTATGTATGGGTTTATTACATCAGATTTTTCAATCGCGTTGGTCGCTGAACATTCACATTCGTCAAAGCCAATGATCTATAAAATATCAGGCTTATGGGGTAATCATGAGGGTTCATTGCTATTATGGATTCTGATCCTGTGCTTATTTGCCGCCGCTTTGGCCGCAGGCTTCACATCAATGCCAGCAATATTGAAAGCCCGCATTCTGGGCGTGCAAGGTGTGATCGCCACCGCCTTTATCGCCTTTAGCCTGTTCACCTCAAACCCCTTTGCGCGGCTTTCACCCCCTCCCTTTGACGGACGTGGTCTCAACCCTGTCTTACAGGATCCCGGCCTCGCGATGCATCCGCCAATGCTATATATTGGTTATGTGGGATTGTCATTGGCCTTTGCCTTTGCTGTCGCCGGATTGATCGAAGGGCATATTGACACATTATGGGCACGATGGGTGCGCCCCTTTATTCTGGCCGCATGGTGCGCATTAACGCTAGGCATCGGGCTAGGCAGTTGGTGGGCTTATTACGAGCTTGGCTGGGGCGGTTGGTGGTTCTGGGATCCGGTAGAAAACGCCTCGTTAATGCCATGGCTTGTTGCAACAGCTTTGCTTCATTCAGTCCTGGTGCTTGAACGGCGCGGCGCGCTAAAAAGCTGGACTATTTTGCTAGCTATTTTGGCTTTTTCATTGTCACTGCTGGGCACATTTATTGTTCGCTCAGGCATTCTGGTATCAGTGCATAGTTTTGCCAGCGATCCCTCGCGTGGCGTGTTCATTCTAGCCATTTTGATGGTGGCTATAGGTATTCCACTAGCGTTATTTGCATGGCGCGGCCCAAGACTAGCTAGCTCTGGTGACTTTGCCATCATCAGCCGTGAGGGCATGCTGATAGTGAATAACCTGTTGCTGGTGTCATCAACAGTTGTTGTTCTGACAGGCACATTATATCCGCTAGCTTACGAGCTTGCCAATGGTGGCAAAATTTCAGTCGGGCCACCTTATTTCAACGCAACATTCAATCCGCTACTGGCACTCATGGCAATCGGCATGGCCATAGGGCCACTGTTTGCCTGGCGCAAGCAGTCATTGGGTCGGCTATCGAAAATATTCACGATCATGGCATTAGCCGTTTTGATTGCAATGATCACCTATGTCTTTGCCCTGCAACCGGCTGGCGTTACCGCTATTGCAGCGGCGGGCATCATTATCTGGCTGGTCGCTGGTATCATTGCCGAAATAGCTGTTCGCGTTCAGCTTTTCAAAGTACCGCTTGCCCATAGCTGGCGACGTTTCACAGGTTTGCCCGTTGCTACACATGCTGTCACTCTAGCGCATTTTGGCTTCGCTTTATTCCTGTTTGGTGCGGTATCTGACAGCTATCATCGAAGTGAGACTATCACCCGCGCCACAGCCAACAGCATGATTGAATTACCCGATACTGTTATGGGACAAGGCCGCTATTTTGAATTTGCAGGCGTCGAGGCACGCGAAGGTGCCAATTATGTCACCCAGACAGCCCTGCTTCATCTGTATGATAAGCACGCGTCAAAACTTGATACTTTAACGCCTGAAATACGTCGCTTTCCTGTCGAACAGCAAACCACCTCTGAAGCTGCCATAAGAAGCCGTCTTTCAGGTGATCTATATGCCGTACTTGGCGATGGTAACGAAACGATTGGCTGGACTTTGCGCATCTATCAAAACCCCTTCATCGGATTTATATGGATCGGCGCGATTGTCATGGCGCTTGGTGGTGGGCTGGCTATGCTTGGTGGCCGTCGCCTCGAAACCAAAAATGGCAGTGCATCATGAACAGGGCAACCTTCATCATCCCCTTATTTGGGTTTTTGCTGGTCGCGCTGATCGCTGGCTGGACATTATTGGGTATGCTTGACGGACAGCGTTCGGATAACCAACTACCCTCAGCCTTGCTCAACAAACCGGCGCCCACAACTATTCTGCCCGATATGGCTGGCAACAAAACCGACCTTGGCCAATTTAAGGGTCAGCCAGTTTTGGTAAATTATTTTGCGTCTTGGTGCGCGCCCTGCCGCGCCGAGGCACCAGCCCTTGGGCTTTTATCAAAGCGTATTGATATTGTCGGCATCGCCTATAAAGACCGTCTTGAAGATACAAATAAGTTTCTGGCTGAATACGGAAACCCCTTTCGTGCCATTTTAGTTGATAAAGATGGCATGACCGCGATCAGTTGGGGTGTTTATGGTGTGCCCGAAACCTTTATTCTTGATGCAAACGGCACCGTATTATTTCGCCATGCAGGCCCCGTTACCCGTACGGTTCTGGAACAGGATATTGAGCCAATTCTGGAAAGTCTGGGGCTATGATACGCCAATGGCTCGCGCAACTGCGTTTTATCAAATTGGCGCTGATTGGCGTGCTTTTGATGGGCGCTCTTGTTATGCCGATTGGCCCATATCAACAGCAGGCCTTGGCGATCACTGCCGAAGAAAGGCTGGATGATCCAGCGATGGAAATGCGCGCTCGTGATATCGGGCGTGAATTACGATGTCTTGTGTGCCAGAACCAGTCAATCGATGATTCTGACGCGGAACTGGCGGTTGATCTGCGCAAACTTGTCCGCCAACGTCTTGTCGCCGGGGATACGGATGCTGAAGTCATTGCGTTTATACGTGAACGTTATGGTGATTTTGTCTTGTTCAAACCGCCTGTATCTTCATCTACATGGCTTTTATGGGGCGCCCCTATCATTGCGCTTGGCCTAGGTGTGCTGATTATCTTTACAGCACGGCGCAAAACCAAGCCCGAAACAAAGGTAACTGCTTCGGCAGATAAAACCGAGAGAGCGCAAAACCCTGACGCCAGGATATCCGGACGGTTTGATCCGGCGATATTCATCATGGGCGCCGGTGCCATTGCGCTTGTTCTCGGCATTTACGCCATAATAGGGCGACCTGATCTGCCTGATCAGCCGCTGGCCGCACGGCAAGCAGATATTGCAAAGGAACGTGACAACCTCAAGCAAATGCGTACTGCCAGCATTGATGCGTTGCAAAAGGCGCAAGAGGCAACAGCGGCCAACCCTGATGACATAGCTAACTGGCTGGATCTGGCTGACAAGGCGAGCATGCTAAATGATTATGAAACGGAATTATTTGCCCTTGGCATGGCACTTGAAATAGCACCAAACTCTACGCCGCTTATGGCCATTCAAGCCGAAGCCATGGTGCGCGCTGCAGAAGGTCAGGTTACATTGCCTGTGCGAGAACGTCTGGCCGCCATTCTGGAACGTGACCCAATGCAACCAAGGGCGTTGTTTTTGACGGGTCTTGCCGCCTATCAGGATGGCCGAAAAGGTCTCGCCCTCAATATATGGAAACAGCTTCTTGAAAGCTTGCCCAAAGATGCACCTGTAATACCAATGCTAGAAGCGCAGATAGCTGCCATCAAAGCCGAAATGTAACGCTATTTTTGAATATCGTTCGAATCGTCATCTTTATAATCTAAATTCTGTGATGGCGCCGCTGCGGCTGGCATAGGGGCAGATAATGTCACATCAACGTCACGCGCCTTTTCCCTATAGACCATATAAAGGCCACCTATCAAAATCAGCCCCATCCCGATCCAGGCGCTCGTTTCCGGCCATTCATCCCAGATCAACATGCCCCAGAAAATACCTGACGGGATCGCCACATATTCGAACGGCGCAATGACCGACGCTTCTAAAACGCGATAGGCATGTGCTGACGTTACAGACAGCAATAAAACCGAAACTCCACAAATCAGAATAAACAGATAATCCATCAGGGACAGCGACGCTGGCGCACGCAACAGAAAATCGATCGTTGGATTATCACTATCCGGACGCTGCATGAATATATTCATTATCAGTAGCAAACCACCAACCACGAGATAGCAAATTTGCTGGACTGATACCATCGTGGCCAGATCACCCATGCCACTAAGCCGCCGCGTCCATATCTGGCAAAGTGCATAGCTTAATGCCGACAGCACAACCAGCAATGTTTCCGGACGGAATTCATCACCACCAGGCTGAATAATGACAATCATACCCACCAGCCCAATCAAAACGGCAATAGCACGATGAATACCTATGGTTTCTCCAAGAATTGGCACCGAAAGCAAGGTGATGAAAAGCGGCGATACAAAGAATATCGAAATGGCTATGGCCAGTGGCAAACTACCAAGCGCGGCAAAGAAGCTAATCATCGCCACCACAATGCACATGCCGCGTCCCACAAACAGCCAGAACACATGTGCTGGTAGCTTAAACATTTTGGATATGCCACGACTGACAAGCATAACAAGTATAATTGAAAATATCGCCCGCACGAACATGATCTGACCAAGCGAAAGATAAACGCTCATCAACTTTATGAGAGCATCATTTATCGGAATAACACCCATACCAAAGGCAAATAGCGCAAGCACAATAACGGGCTTATTAAAACTATCCTGCCACATATCAAACATCTCTCTAACTTCGGATTTTCCGACGATTAATGTCCTCTATCAGCAATTTCAATTCTGCGAAAGCATCAAATACAATCAACATAAACTCCGATAACCGGCATATCTTGCTATTGAGAATTCAGATTGAAATTAAACATGTCTTGAGGCAGTGTGTTCACATAAATTCATACCTCAGATCTAGCCCATGCAGGATGTAATCTGTCTTACCAGAAATAGGGTGTATTGATGACAATTCTCAAAGGTTCATGCCATTGTGGTAACATTCAATTCGAAGTCCATACCGGGCTTCGTGATATTGTAAAATGCAACTGCTCGCTTTGTAGCCGCAAAAATGCGCTTATGGCACAGGCGGAACCCGAGGAATTTGTCCTTGTGTCAGGTGAAGATAGTTTAGGACTATATCAGTGGAATACCGGGGTGGCGCGGCACTATTTCTGCAAGAATTGTGGCATCTATACGCATCACTGGCGGCGAAGCAAACCTTGCTTTGCCTATAACGTTGCCTGTATTGAAGGGGTGGATAAAGATAATATAACTGAATTCACTCAGGTTGATGGGCGAAGCTTCTCCGTCACCAAAGAAGATTAAAACACCCAAAGCGGTGCACATTAAATTTATCATAAGCAAAAGCGTGGAGCATAGGCATGGCGTTACAGAAAAATTTCATTGCGGGCGAATGGCTTGAGGGCGACAGTGCCATCGAAAACCGTAATCCGTCTGACCTGGGCGATATTATCGGCACATATGCCCAGGCTAGTCAGGCACAGTTGGATATGGCTTTTGAAGCGGCTGAATCCGCCCAGAAAATCTGGGCGAAAACTGGCCTTGAAGCCCGGCAAACAGCCCTGATGAATATTGGCAATGAACTGATGGCGCGAAGCACTGAGCTTGGCACTCTATTGAGCCGAGAAGAAGGAAAGCCATTAGCCGAAGGCAAAGGCGAAGTTTACCGTGCCGGACAGTTCTTTACCTATTACGCCGCAGAAACATTACGGCAAATGGGTGATACAGCCGACTCTGTGCGCCCCAATATTGAAATTGATGTTCGGCGTGAACCCGTGGGCGTTGTAGCCATCATCAGCCCATGGAATTTTCCGACAGCCACGGCCGTCTGGAAAATTGCACCTGCACTGGCATTCGGCAATGCCGTTATCTGGAAGCCAGCTAATCTGGTGCCAGCTTCGGCGGTTGCCCTTGCCGAGATCATCGCACGTCAGGACTTACCAAAAGGTCTGTTCAATCTGGTGATGGGACCAGGCAGTAGCATTGGTCAGGCACTTGTCGAAAGCACGGCGATTAACGCCATCAGCTTTACCGGTTCGGTTGATGTTGGCAAGCAGATCGCCACGTCGGCAATTGGCAACCTGACCAAAGTTCAAATGGAAATGGGATCAAAAAACGCATTGGCTGTCATGGAAGATGGTGATCTTGATCTGGCTGTCACCTGTGCGCTTGGCGGGGCTTTTGGCGGCACTGGCCAGAAATGCACCGCCTCCTCCCGCCTCATAGTGCATGAAAAAATTCACGATGAATTTGTCGAGAAACTATCAAAGGCGACCTCGTCGATGGTTGTGGATCATGCGCTTAAAGACGGCACCCAGTTGGGGCCAGTGGTCAGTGAAACGCAGTTAAACGAAAATATGGCTTATATTGATCTAGCAAAAAGCGAGGGCGGTGAAATTCTATGTGGCGGCGAACGCGTAACGCGCGAGACCGAGGGCTATTACATGACCCCGGCCTTGGTAGCCAATACCAGCAATGACTGGCGTATCAATCGCGAAGAAATGTTTGCACCCATAGCTTGTGTTATCAAAGCGGGTACATATGACGAAGCTCTGAACCTTGTAAATGATACGAATTTTGGTCTGACCTCGGGGATCATCACAAAGTCACTTGCACGCGCAACACATTTTCGTCGTAACGCCCGCACTGGATGCGTTATGGTCAATCTAGCCACAGCCGGTACCGATTATCATGTTCCCTTTGGCGGGCGGGGCGACAGCTCATACGGTCCAAGGGAACAGGGTGGTTACGCCGAAGAATTCTACACCACTGTCAAAACATCCTATATTGCATCAGGAACGCCGGAATAATCATGCATCGCATCGATAATCTACAATATGCCAACTGGTCTGAAAAAATATTCCGCCAAATGCGTGAAGGCAATGTCGATGCTGTTCATGTGACGATTGCCTATCACGAAACCTTTCGTGAGATGGTCGCCAATGTCGAAAAGTGGAATCTATGGTTTGAACGCTTTCCAGAGCTTATTTTCCATGGCAAGACAGGGGACGATGTCCGCCGTGCAAAAGCCGAAAACCGTACCGCTATCTTTTTCGGCTTTCAAAATCCCTCACCTATCGAAGACGATATTGGGCTGGTGGAAATATGCCACACACTTGGCGCACGATTTATGCAGCTTACCTATAACAATCAATCCCTGCTGGCTACCGGCTGTTATGAAGATGAAGATACCGGCATCACACGGATGGGACGTCAGGTTATCAAAGAGATGAATCGCGTTGGGCTGGTGGTTGATATGAGCCATTCTGCCGAACGATCAACGCTTGATGCTATAGATGTGTCCGAACGCCCTATAGCCATAACTCATGCTAATCCTGATTTCTGGCATCCAGCCAAACGAAACAAGTCTGACGATGTGTTAAGAGCACTAGGTGCGTCCGGCGGCATGCTTGGGTTTTCGCTGTATCCACATCATCTGAAAGATAAATCCAACTGCACGCTTGCTAGCTTTTGCGAGATGATTGCGCGAACAGCCGATTTGATGGGTATAGATAATATCGGTCTTGGCTCGGATTTATGCCAGGATCAGCCAGACTCTGTAGTTGAATGGATGCGCGTTGGCCGTTGGACAAAAGAAATCGATTATGGCGAAGGATCAGCCTCAAATGCAGGCTTTCCCCCTATGCCAGAGTGGTTTGAAGATAATCGCCATTTTGGTAATATTGAAGCGGGCTTGATGGCTCATGGCTTTTCGGCGACAGAAACCGCCGCTATCATGGGAGAGAACTGGTTGCGGTTTTACGATAACAATTTTGGTGCATCAGACGTTTAATATTTAACAGGGTCTATCATGGCAAAGACTGTTACGGCAAATAACCAGACACATATACCGCTTCGGGCAGGTAACGATGTCATGCGTCTTGCGCGAATGGGGTCTTTCCATCAAAGCAGGCTCAGCTTCATGCGGGTCTTGCTCCGGCGCCTCAAAAGCGAAAACTGGACATTCACGCGCCCTATCTGGGACATTGATGCCAATGGTGTCGGCGTTGCCACATACAGTGCTATTGGCCCCCAACGTACCTATACATTGGTTGCGTTTGCCCATGATCTGCCTGATGAGTTGAGGTCTGACCGGGTTATTGCCGAAGCATGGGATGCCACATTCAGCTTGCATGACGGGGATGTTAGTAAAGCCGACATTGAACGGTTGAAACAAAATGTACCTCTTCAGGAGGCAGGCCGCATTTCAGATGATGAGTTGGTTTTGTCCCGGGCAAACAAATCCGTCAGACTGTTTGATTATGTTCGTGACTGCCTTGCCGCTGGCACCCAGCCAGATCTGGCAAAGATAGAACCCATCGGCTATCTCATGCGGACAAGTGCCGTATATGGATCTGGAAAGTTTGGTGCTGCAGATCGGCACGCATGGGCTGACCGCCCTGAATTCGCAGGGTCTTTTCAACCCGAATTACTTGCCGTATGGCTGATACGTGCCTTTACCATAGACATGGTTGAACATATGGCCAAAATTCAACAGCCTGATACAGCCGTGACACTCGCCCCTGATATCCGCCGCCGGTTTGGTGTTGGCAATTCTACAGGCCTTGGTATGGCACCATTTCTGATCAATCATCCGGCTCTGATCCATGCGTGGATAAATGCCCGCGAAACAGCATTAGGACGGGTGCGGGCAATAGCCTCAACTGACACCGTGACATTGGCGCATTTTATATCGCTGGTGAAACGTGCGGCTATAAATGCTGATGCGTGGCAGGTAGAGCATCCATATCAAAATTCAAAAACCGAAGGCTTGCGCACAGACCTGTCCAGCCTTACTGCATATATGCAAACTTTTGACTCTGATCAGGCCTATCCATGGGATGTGATTTATCTGTGGGGAACCGATAATCTGACGATTGAAGGCCAGGAACAACTCGTATCGTTGCTCATCGAACCCTTTGGTGATCTTGTCGATGATCTTGCCAGCACCATGTCTGCTGATGAAACAACCCGCCATATCATTGACGGAACCCAGACGATAGCGGCATTTCGTGAACTCATAACCACCCAATATGGCTGGGCGGGCACCCTTGATTTTTCTCAGAAAGCCGAACAGGCGCGCGTTTGGTATGTATCTCAAGAAAAGCTAGAGCCGCGACTTGGTGAACGGTTTGAAGAGCCGATTGCCCCATACGAGCAACCTCTGGCGCCCGGGCGAGATGTGATCGCCTGCTATGAAGCCATGAAAGACTGGGGGGACAACGATACCCTAGCCACGTTTTTAATGGCACATCCTGAACATCGGCATATCGTGCGCCGCGCCCAGCTTATTAATGGTCTTGATTATGCGGAAATCCGCGATAATACAATCGCTGCCAATATGATGCCGATTGATCTTTTACGGTGTAAATTATCATTCTTTGGCGCTACCAAATTTGATCCGCGGTCAGACCGCTGGCTCCGCATCACAATGTATCAAGGCGCCCCCTTCCCCGAAGAACTGGAAAACCTGGATCCTGATGATCTGGTTTATCCACCGTTGCAATAGACATGTCTGATGCCAGCTGGTCTCTTAGCGAAACTGGTGCACTTGCCCTGAAAGCCGCAAGAGGCGCTGGCATGTCATGGGGGCTTGCCGAAGAATCCAGTCATGCCGTGATATGGTTGGCTCATCGCAGTGCCCCGGGCATTGCTTCATTATGCCGGCACCTCACCTGGTACAAGGCAGATTATGTAAACAAGGCAGAACAATGTCCCATTGCTATTGGGGCGGCTATCTCTGATGGTGCCATAGCTCTGCCTTGCGACCTTGGCATCATTCGTGAACCCTTACTTCTTGTGCCTTTTATATCCGCCAGCGCACGCCATAATGAATGGACGTTGCATATAGACGAACTGACAATCGATATTAGCGCCAGCGGCTTTTCCAGTGATATCATCAATACGGCACTGTTAATTGAAAAGGCCGATTGCCGCATTAGCCCCGGCACGCTTTCGGCCGAAACCATTGCAAAACATAAGGCAAAGGCAACAATCGGTCGCATTCCTGCCACGGCATCGGCCTGTATCAAAACATTTGAAGCCTTTGCCCATCATACATATGCGCCACCTACTGAGCAGTCACGCCTTGCGGGAGCAGGTTCAGGTCTTAGTGACAACGATTAAGCATTGCTCAGGCGTCAACAATTCCACTGATTGTTTTGACTTCAAGAAATTCTTCAATACCCATCGCACCGCCTTCACGGCCAACACCTGATTGCTTGAATCCACCAAATGGGCTTCCTGATGCGCGCGACGCCCCATTCACCTGCACCATGCCTGCACGAAGCTGGCGCGCGACACGATGTGCGCGTTCGGTGTCACCGGTCTGTAAATAGGCTGATAGCCCGAATGGTGTATCATTGGCGATTGCGATTGCCTCATCTTCAGTATCGAACGGCATAATTGATAAAACCGGGCCAAAGATTTCTTCGCGCATGATCGTCATGTCATTATTTGTGTCGGCAAAGACCGTCGGCCTGACAAAATATCCCCGGTTCAAGCCATCTGGGCGACCTACACCACCAGCAACAAGACGCGCACCTTCATCAATACCTTTTTGAATCAGATCCTGCACCTTATTGAATTGCGCCTCAGACACAAGCGGGCCGATATGCTTACCCTCTTTGGATGGCATATCTACCTTGGTTTCATCGGCAACTCTGGCAGCCACTTCGACCGCTTGATCATAGGCACTGCGCTCGACAAGCATCCGCGTTGCCGCGTTGCATGACTGCCCCGTATTATTAAAGCAGAATTTGGTGCCACGCGTTACGGCAGCTTCAATATCGCAATCGTCAAAAATCAGATTAGGCGATTTGCCCCCCAGTTCCAGAGATACATTTTTGACACTGTCGGCAGCGGCTTTCGTAATCAAAATGCCAGCACGCGTTGACCCGGTAAAGGAGACAACATCAATATCAGGATGTGATGACATGATTGAGCCCGCACCAACACCATCGCCATTAATCAAATTAAAAACACCCGCAGGCAAACCAACTTCATGAACCATTTCGGCAAATAGCATACCTGACATCGGCGCAATTTCGGATGGCTTTAACACCATTGTGCACCCAGCCGCGATGGCCGCACCGACTTTCAAGACAACCTGATTCATGGGCCAGTTCCATGGCGTGATCAACGCCGCCACACCAGCCGGTTCATAGGTTAGATCCTGACCAGCCGTACCCGGGCGCAATGGGCGCACCCATTCAAAAGCGGCCAATGTGCGAATAAAAGCTTTGAGATGCGATGATCCAGAGCTGGCTTGCTCAGAAATAGCCAGGTCAATCGGCGCGCCCATCTCGTCAGAAATGGTATGTGCCATCTCACGTTCGCGTGCCTGATATACCTCAAGAAGCTTTTTCAGATAATCCAGACGCTCTTCAGGTGATGTCATTGACCATGCTGGAAATGCGCGTTTTGCCGCCGCAATCGCTGACTCGGTATCGGCTTTGCCCGCAAGCGTGATTGAGGCATATTCTTCTTCGGTTGCCGGATTAATAACCGGAACTACCCGCCCGTCAATGCTTTTAACCCATTCCCCATCAATGTAGAGATCTGTTTTATCAATCATGCCATTATCCTGTCACTGCCAAATACATCAATTAACCGCTTATAGAAGTAAATCCGTGTATCTGGATATAAATCAATGTTCGAAAGAAATACTCTTAAACACATCTTTTCAACAACCACGGTAACAAAATCTTGTCAAGTCAAGTCGTTACCGTACCAGTGCTTTCTTACCTCTTTCTGCCATGTAAATACCACCAAGCACGAATGCAAGAGATAAAATATGATAAAAATACATAACCTCGCCCAGAATGATCACAGCAAATAGTGCAGCAAACACCGGTACCAGATTAACATATAGGCCTGCGCGGTTAGATCCCGCCAGTTCAACCCCACGCATAAACAATAGCTGCGCTAATAACGAAGGAAAAATGGCGCAATAAATCACCAATAACCATCCCTTTAAACCGGGCATGACTAAGTTGCCTTGTGCATATTCGATGGCACTAGATATCGTTAACGTCACCACTGCAGCAGCCGAGAAAAATGCCAACATCAAGACGGGCGACATAACAATCCTGCGGCTCAAGCCCACTGTATAGCCGGCATAACAAAGACACGCCACCAGCATCAACAAGTCACCAACATTGAACTGGACGCTTTTAAACACGCTAAATGAACCGCCACTGACCAACAGCACGACCCCTGCAAGCGAGAGCGCAAGGCCACAAATTTGCAAAAGGCTAATCTTCGTCCGTAAAACAACAAGACCGATAATCATGACAAAGGCAGGAATCGACCCTTGCGTGATACCAAGATTGACCGCTGTTGTATGTTGCGCGGCCAGAATGAAAAAAACAGTAAAGCCAGCCATGCCAAAAGCACCCATCATAAAGACCCAGCCAAGCCGTTCTTTCACTAGCGGTATTTGAGATATGAGTTGTTTTCGGCAAAACACAATCAGCACAAGCAGACATAGTATCCAGCGCAATTCCATCAACAGCATTGGTGAAATTTCATTAACCGAAATGCGCGCCGCAATCGTATGACCTGCCCACATCATGGTGGCTAATGTCAGAACCACATACGGTGTGTTCCATAAATGTAAAAGAAACGCTGGCATCAAAAATCCACTTGGTACTATCTGCCCAGAACTGGACAATACAATATTTCATTTTGCGCATATTTCACAGCAACATAATAAATTTAAAAATGCCCCAGCATGAACCGGGGCATTTATCGAAGTTTGTCTAGTGAGCATTGGCGAACCTATTTGTCAGGCTCTGAATATTCACCATTACTTGAACTTCTTGATTTCTCCGCTATCCAAGCGCGCCAGATAGGAATTCATTTCCGCACGCACAACAGGTGCAAGGAAATAAAGACCAAGGATATTAGGCACACAAATCAGGAAGACCAGCGCGTCTGAAATATCCAGCAATGGTCCAAGCTGAACCATACAGCCCAAGGCAACAAACGCACAAAATATAACCTTGTAGATATTCTGTCCTTTTTCACCTTCACCAAACATATATGTCCATCCCTTGAGCCCGTAATATGACCACGATATCATCGTTGAAAATGCGAACAACACCGCAGCCAAAGCAAGCGGATATGGGAACCATGAGAATTGCCGTTCAAAGGCTGATGATGTCATGGCAATGCCTTTCGCATCACCAGCAAAGCCAGGATCAGCAACCTGAGATGTGCCAATGACAAGCGCTGTGATCGTACAGATCACAATCGTATCAATGAAAGGCTCTAACAGAGACACATAACCCTCGGTTACAGGCTCGTCTGTCCGGACAGCCGCATGGGCGATAGACGCCGAACCAATACCAGCTTCGTTCGAGAAGACAGCACGCTGGAAACCGATAATCATCGCACCAAGCGCACCACCTGCAACTCCCTCGCCAGTAAAGGCACCGGTAAAGATATTGGCGATCGCTTCTGGAATCGAGGCATAATTAAGCAAGATAACGATCAGTGCAAAAAGGCAGTAAAATACAGCCATGAACGGAACGACCTTTTCGGTCACCTTGGCGATAGATTTAATACCACCGATAATAACCACAAAGACAACAGCCGCCAGAATAAGACCAACAAGCCATCCCAGCCCATCCAGTGCGCCACCTGAAACGTGGTTTAACTGCACATATGCCTGATTGGATTGGAACATATTACCAATACCAAGTGCACCGATAAAAATGCCAATCGCATAAAAGGTGCCGATGAATTTTCCAAACCCTTCCATGCCGCGATCGGCAAAGCCCTTTTTGAGATAATACATAGGACCGCCCGAAACCGAGCCATCAGGGTTTTCAGATCGATATTTCACACCAAGTGTACATTCAACAAACTTGGTGGACATGCCAAGAAAGCCTGCAACAATCAGCCAGAATGTGGCACCAGGGCCACCAACGGTCACCGCAACGGCAACACCACCGATGTTACCGATACCAACCGTACCTGAAACAGCTGTTGCTAAAGCCTGAAAGTGAGATACCTCACCCGCACTATCGGGATCGGCATAATCACCGCGTACCAACTGAATGGCATGTTTAAATCCGCGCAGATTTACAAACCCCATATAAAACGTGAAGAAAACGGCACCCGCAACAAGCCAAAGTACAACTACTGGCAACTGAGCACCAAAGATCGGGATTTTGAAAAAAACGATTTGTCCAATTAAAATGGCAATTGGCTTTGTCAAATTGTTGATAGTTTCGTCAATTCCCGCATGCGCCGAAGTTATAAACAGCAACGAGAATATGAGTGGAAGAATAAAGCGATGCATTGATAAATTCCCCTTTTTTAGCTTTGCATCCGCGATGGCCTAGCCGGGCATCATGGTACAACAGTGATTGGGACTTCAGATGTCTGAATGAGGCTTCCTGCCACGCTTCCAAACAACAATGATTTGATGCCTGATTGACCACGACGGCCAATCACGATCTGATCTACATTATGTTTTTTGGCGAGGTCGTTGAGCGTTTCCACCGGGGCCCCATGTCGGACAATTGATTCCGCTTTGATATTATGACCTGCAAGTTTTTCCATTGCCGGGTCAATAATCGTCTTTTTGGCACGTGAAATTTCACTCTCACGACGCTTATGCCGTTCGGCATTTTCTTCAGGTGTATTGAATGAATAGGGAGACCATTCGATAACATAGGCGACAATCAACTCAATACCGCGATCCTTGACCTGAGCTATAGAATATTCCAAGGCACGGTCACCACCTTGGCTACCATCAACTGCAAGTAACATGCATTGTGTCATAACCAACTCCTCAATTAGCGCGCACAGGTCGAAACTTTCACCTGTGGGCAGACGTAACAGAACGAAACGGTAAAACAAATAATGGTAATTTAGTAATGCAATCTATAGTTATAAATTTGTAACGTAACTATGATTTACCTACCTGACTTTCATTGCTAAAGAACAAAGTGTCAATAATCATAAAATAGCATGTTTATATAGTAATACACGTTTTAATAGATTTTAGTGAAATGATATTATGCCACTTGCAAGCCTTTTCAAGCGATCAGGACAACGAAAAGGTCATGAAGGTGCAGACAATGAACGTAAAATTTTGACGCTAGAAGAAAGCTGACTTGTAGTGAAAGCTAGCTTGTGGTGACGCCGCGCAAACGATCTGACCGCCGCCGAAGCAACTCAATTACCGTCAGCAGAATAACAGATAATATAACCAGTAAAGTGGCCACTGCCAGAATCGTCGGGCTGATCTGCTCACGAATACCTGACCACATTTGACGCGGAATAGTACGCTGTTCAGGGCTGGCAAGAAACAGCACGGCTACCACTTCGTCAAATGACGTGATAAAGGCAAACAGTCCGCCCGAGATGACTCCGGGAATGATTAGTGGCATCTGCACCCTGAAAAAGGTCGTAATTGGCCCGGCACCTAGTGAATTGGCAGCCCGCACCAACGATTTATCAAAACCAACCAGGGTTGCCGTCACTGTAATGATAACAAAAGGCGTTCCCAGCACCGCATGTGCCATGATCACGCCTAAATAGGTCTGGCTTAACTGTACTTTGGAATAGAAAAAGAACATGCCTGCCGCGGTAATAACCAATGGCACAATCATCGGTGAAATGAGAATTGACATGATCAGCCGACGATATGGCATTTCTTCACGACTCAGACCAATCGCCGCCAAAGTCCCCAGCGCCGTCGATAACAAAGTCGCACAGATACCAATGAAAAAGCTGTTACGAATAGCCCGCATCCATTGCGAGTTATTCCATGTATCGCTGACCCACGCCCAGTCAAACGGCGCATCGGGGACTTTCATACCATTCGTAAGAATATCTTTATACCAGCGCAGCGAATAGGCTTCCGGGTCAAAAGCCAGCATGCCTTCGGTAAAGCTGAAATATGGAGACACATTGAATGATAACGGCAACACAACCAAAATAGGCAACATCAAAAATATGAATACAAGCCCGCATATCACGCGGAATGTGTAATGCCAGATCCGTTCGCCAGTCGAGGTATAGGGAGGAAGTTGTGCCATAATCGCGCTATCCCAGCTTCATATTATCGATGCCAATGATACGGTCATATGCCCAGTAAAGAAGCAAGACGCATCCTAGCAAAATACCACCCAGAGCCGCCGCCAGCGACCAGTTCAGTGATTTTTGCATATGATAGGCAATCATGTTCGAAATCAATTGACCATCCTGTCCACCAACCAAAGCTGGGGTGATGTAATAGCCAATTGCAAGAATAAAGACCAGCAATCCACCTGCGCCGACACCCGGAATTGTTTGCGGCATATAAACCTTGATAAACGCCAATGTTGGCGTTGCCCCAAGTGAACGTGCCGCCCGCATATAGGATGGAGGGATTGTCTTCATGACCGAATACAAAGGCAGGATCATGAATGGTAATAAAATATGCGTCATCGCAACGATAGTGCCCGTCATATTATAGATCAGCGAAAACCGTCCATCATCGGCGGCAATACCTATCCACACCAGCAGATCATTGATCACCCCCTGAGATTGCAAGATAGCAATCCATGCGGTAGTTCGAACCAGCAAGGATGTCCAGAAAGGCAATAGAACCATAATCATCAGAAGGTTCGACGTTTTCAGCGGCAAAGTGGCCAATAGATAAGCAACTGGATAGCCTAGGATAAGGCACATCAGCATGACACTACCCGAAATCATAAATGTCCGGATGAACAGCTTTACATAAATCTGTCTATTTTCATCAACAGCGACGAAATCACCTGTAACAGTGAGAGTCTTATCAACCGAGGACGCATAAAACCCGGGTGTCAGACTATCTGACGTTAATTTCATTGCCTGCCAATATTCGATTTGGCCCCATTTCTTTTTGGTTTTAATAACGCTTTCTTTGAAGGGGGCTTCTAATTTATGCGCTTTGCGCGCGGTACCGGTAAATAATGACCGTGCACCTGAAAGTTGTTGGTTTACACGAGACCCCACTTTACCTGCCGTTTTTTCCTTGCGTGCCACGATCAGATCAGCCACCAGCGCCGCATACATGTCTTCCGTCGGTTCGCTGACCCCATCCCAAGCCGCGAGCTGGATAGTTGTTGCAGGCATGAGCCGTTCAAAAGTATCGTTATAAACCCCTTGCCACATCAGGGCAAAAATGGGGATCACAAAACTGGCCAGCACAAAACCAAAAAGTGGTAAAACCAAACCCGCAGCCCGCAAACGGCTACGGAACATGGCCTGAGCCAGCTTTTTCTTAAGCGGCGTGCCATCAGCGGCCACAATTGGTGCCTTATTCATGTTTTCGGAAATGGTGTTCATAATATCTCAAATATAAATAAAAGAGGCGGTCATAAAAACAACCGCCTCAAATGTTTGGTCTTTACTTGGCCAACCAAGAATTGAAACGCTCGTTCAATTCGTCAGCATTATCAGCCCAGAATTCAAAATCGTTTTGCAACGCATTTTTGAAATTAGCAGGAGCTGTTGGCATGTGGTCTGCCATGTTGATCGCCGGGTTATCATGGTAAGTACCAATCTTGGCAACTGAAGATGCACGCGCAGGACCATATGAAATCCATGAGGCCTGTGCAGCAAGCTGCTCAGTGGCAGTTGAGAAGGCAACAAAGTCCATTGCCGCTTCTTTGTTCTTGCTGCCTTTTGGAATGACCCAGAGATCAAGGTCATAAACCTGACCGTCCCAGACCATTTCGAATGTCTGGTCTTCAGCCGCAACCGCGTTGAACACACGACCATTCCACGCTGTTGTGAAGATCACTTCACCGTCAGCAAGCAACTGTGGTGGCTGTGCACCAGCTTCCCACCAGACGATATCGTCTTTGATGGTATCAAGCTTGGCAAACGCACGTGCAACACCTTCTTCGGTACCCAGAACGTCATAGACTTCACTTGTTGGAACGCCATCGGCGATCAATGCGAATTCCAGAGTCACCTTAGGATTCTTACGCATGCCACGCTTGCCCGGATAGGCATCGGTGTTAAAGAAGTCAGCCATGGTCTTTGGCGCATTCCAGTTACGAACCTTGCTTGAATCGTAAACATATACAGATGACCAGATGATGTTTGATACAGCGCAATCATGCAATGTACCTGGCAGGAAGTCATCTACCGCCGGCGTACCATCAGGCGCTGCTGGCAGCATGCTGGGATCGATTTCTTCAAGAAGACCTTCATCACAAGCGCGGATCGCGTCTGACAATTCAACGTCAACAACATCCCAGGTTACGTTACCTGACTCAACCTGTGCTTTGATCTCGGCAATACCCCCGCCGTAATCTTCAGACACAATGGTCTTGCCTGTGCTAGCCATCCAAGGCTTATGATAGGCCTCGACCTGGGATTTGGTGTACGCACCACCCCATGATACGACTGTCAGGTCTGCCGCAACAGCACTGCCTGCCGTAAAAGCCGACATTGCCGCAATAGCGACCAGTTTATTGGTAAGTTTAGACATAATATTTTCTCCCTTATTGTTACCCCTTATGGGGTTCTACGCACATAACGATCCGAGGTGCTTTGCATTACCCTTTGTAAGGACCGTCAATTCATGACCATTGTCATGGTCAAACTGTTGTCCCGCAATCAAGTGCCCGGCAATCATCCGTATTCCAAGCCACAAATAAATCTGCACCAATGTCCAGTCCCAAAGGTCCTGCCGTGTTTGGCACCTTTACGATAAATTGATCATTGCCAGTCACCATCATCCGGCACCTGATATGGTCGCCTAGATAGATCAGTTCCAAAACCTTTGCATCCAGTGCGCTCATTGACTTAGATTTCTTGTCGGTCAATACGCACCTCTCTGGGCGGATAGACAGCATTGTTTTGGAACCTGGCCCATCAATATTCACAGCCAAAGCCTTAACAATATCGCCCTGATCCAGCTTAACGCTGGCAACATTACCGCTTACATTATCCACAACACCTGGAAGCTGGTTATTTTCGCCAATAAACTGCGCAACGAAGGCATTTTCCGGCTTTTCATAAAGCGTAACGGGATCGTCAAGCTGTTGAATAATGCCATCATCAAACACCGCAATCCGATTTGACATGGTCAATGCCTCGGATTGATCATGCGTTACATAAACAACCGTCACACCTAGATTTTCATGGATATGCTTAATCTCATACTGCATATGCTCACGAAGTTGCTTATCAAGCGCGCCAAGCGGCTCATCCATCAAAACAAGGCTAGGGTTGAAAACCAGTGCTCTTGCTAGCGCGATACGCTGTTGCTGACCACCCGAAAGCTGGGCTGGTTTACGATCAGCAAACTGCCGCATCTGCACCATATCTAGAACGTTACGAACTTTGTCTTCTACATCAGACGAATTGAATTTACGGACTTTAAGCGGAAAGGCCAGATTTTCAGCCACCGTCATATGCGGAAACAGTGCGTAATTTTGAAACACCATCCCGATACCGCGTTTATGCGGCGGGATGTTGTTGATCGCCACATTATTGAGTTTGATGTCGCCATGCGTTGCGGTTTCAAAACCGGCAAGCATCATCAGACAGGTTGTTTTACCCGAACCTGATGGCCCAAGCATGGTGACGAATTCACCCTCGGCAATATCAAGGTTCAGATCCTTGACCACAAGCGAGACACCATCATAGCTTTTTTGAACACCCTGAAATGATACAAAAGCGTTTTGCGGCGCGGACATTACTGACATTTTATAATACTACCAAGATGATTTATCTTTATTATTTGTTTAACAGTACTTTATTATTTTTTTAACAATGCTTTCCATGTCTGGCATATGTCAATCATTTTCTGGCACTTTAAAGTGGCTTAACAGTGCTTTAGAATTCAACAATCCATCCCCAATATCCAGTGCTTAATGTGACCACCAGCAATGCCAAAAACGATGCACGCTTTACGGCACAGCAAAAACAACACCCCCAAAATAACATCCCCAAAACAGCAACGGCTTCATCATATTTTGCAGTCGGTATCTAAATGCAGTGAATTCGATTGACCAGCTCTTTATTTTTCTCTAATGCCAAAAATAAATCACGATTATAAATAGTTTACAGGAGTATATAATGTCCGACGATCAGATGCTTCATGTTACCCGCTGGCATAATGGGGAAAAGACCTTCCAGCCTTTTTCTAGTGGTGAAATGAATCGTCGTAGTGATGCGATGATGGCGATAATGGGCAAGCTGGATATTGATGCCTGTTTGTTCACATCCTATCATAATGTCTGCTATTTTTCGGGCTTTCTATATTGCCAGTTTGGGCGGCGCTATGGTGCGGTTCTGGGCAAGGATGGCGTCACCACTATTTCGGCTGCGATTGATGGTGGCCAGCCTTGGCGCCGTTCGACAGGCGATAATGTGACCTACACCGATTGGCGTCGTGACAGCTATTTCACCGCCCTCAAAGACCTTCTCAAGGGCGTAAAACGTCTTGGTATCGAATTTGATCATGTCAATCTGGATTTAAAAGTCCTGCTTGAGGAACAGTTTCCGGGCGTCGAACTGGTCGATTGTGCCACCGCCGCGATGAATCTGCGCACCATCAAAAGTGCCGAAGAACATGTTCTGATCCGCAAAGGTGCCGAAATGTGCCGCGTTGGTGGCCGTGCGGTTATGGAAGCTGTAAAAGCTGGCGTGCCCGAACATGAAGTTGCTATAGCCTCAACAAATGCCATGGTGCGGGCGATTGCCGATTCCTTTCCCTTTGTCGAATTGATGGATACATGGACATGGTTCCAGTCGGGCATCAATACCGATGGGGCGCATAATCCGGTCACCAACAAGCTGATCGAAGATGGTGATATTTTATCGCTCAACACATTTCCGATGATGTTCGGCTATTACACCGCGCTGGAACGCACCCTGTTTTGCGGGTCGGCATCGAACGCGCATCACGATCTCTGGCAGAAAAACTGCGCCGTGCATGTGCGTGGCATGGAACTGCTGAAACCCGGTGCCAAATGTGCCGATGTAGCGGCCGAACTCAATGAAATGTATCGCGAGTGGGACTTGTTGAAATACCGGTCATTTGGCTATGGCCATTCCTTTGGCGTGCTGTGCCATTATTACGGGCGCGAAGCCTCGGTTGAATTGCGCGAGGATATCCAGACCGAACTGAAACCGGGCATGGTGGTGTCGATGGAACCAATGATCATGATCCCCGAAGGCGACTCAGGGGCTGGCGGCTACCGTGAGCATGATATCCTGATTATCACCGAAGATGGCGCGGAAAACATCACCCAATTCCCATTTGGCACCGATGAAATGATCGTCGGGCGGTAACGTCCGGCGGTATAAATCATAAAATCACGTTATCTTCGATGCCCAAACATTTACTATTTCGTTGGCGATGGTGTGTTGTCTTTCCTTAATTGTTTCTTCGTTCCAGTCATCAAATTCATCAATAAAAGCAACTTTCGAAAACTCATTACCTGCCTCAGCAGAATAATATTTTTTCTGCTTCTCAATAAATTTTCTTCGGGCGGCCTGTTTATTCTTTTTACCACTCAAAATCATCATATTTCCAAGCCTTTGATGATAGGTGCGATGTGTATCAGTATCAAAGTTTGGCCAGTTTTTTTTATGTAGTTCTTGGGGCAGAATATGCTCTACGTGCAAATCAGAACTGGATGAAACTCGTAGTGTTTGCACGTCCCGTTTAGCGTTATAGATTGCGATCAAAATATCTCGTGCTCGCTCTTCTTTTATTACCGGCAGGTCAGATAATCTTCTTACAAACTGTTCATCATCTAATACAAGTTTACCTTTTGAGCTAGCATCATGATCTTTCAATTTCTCATGAACATATTCTAATACATCGTCCTCAAGAACCTCTTTCTGGTAAATTTCTTTGCCCATTTCAGTAAATAGTTGGCCATATTGCATCCCCGGAATGTTGCCCAAAACCTGAGTTCGCTTTATCAGCGCTCCCGCCATTTTTATGGCACCAACAGTGACCTCATCACCAAAATCTCTTGTTAAAAGGGAATAAGCGAAGGTTCCTAAAATTTTGTATTGATTGAAATCTAGTAAACAATCCTGAAGTGATGGTCGATTGCTACTTTGAGTTGGTCTAATCCATCTGATATAGGTTGTATTAGCCAAGTCTGAGCAAACTAAATTGATCAAATCAGTGGACACTTTTGAAGCATCAGTTTCATTTCTCAGGTATTGCCTGAGCTCTGGAAACAAACTCTTTGGCTCAAGCCATTTACCAGCCTTAATACTGAGCACTATAGAAAATAATGTTTGAATATGGGAGTCTGTTTGACCGCCGTTTAATACACGCTTCAAAACAACATACAGTCGATCCCATTCATCAAGCAATAAGTTCAAAGTTTTTTCATCTTGAATTGTAGAAAATAATTTATTTCGAATTAAATCAAGTGGTGAAAGGCCTCTTCCTCTAGCATTGAGGGTTTCAAAAATTTGATATGAAATATCATCATCAAGACATTCAACAGCGATACAAATCACCTTATTACAGAGATAGCTTAAAAACTTTGATTTTTCAGACTCGTTATAATTTTCAAAGTGACGGCAGATAATTTCATTGGCTTCCTTTATACTGAGTTGTGGCTTTGTTTCAGATAATTCGAGAACACTCTCAAAGGTTTCCCTATCGTCCTTACGAAGGTGATGAATTACGGCTTTACAATCTCTAGCTATTAAATACCTTCTTGTTTCGTTTTGGGTCTTTGGATCACCAGATTTGAGCATACACGCAGATAAATGATTTATAATCAGGGCAATCGTTGTTAAGCGTTGCTGCCCATCTATAATTTCACACCGATCTGTATTTTCATTTAGCAGAATGGTAATCGGACCAATAAAATATCCGTCTGGTTGAGATTTGCTGGCATCTCGAACATCCTCTAAGAACTCAACAATTTCGTCTTTTTTCCAAGAAAACCCTCGTTGATAATGAGGAACATGATACACTGGAAAAGGATTTTCTGAAGATTGGGAAGATTGGTTTTTGGAACCAAAGACGTGCTCAATATTCTTTACTTGTACTTGAAAGTTTCCTGACATTTTCTTTTCCTAAAATGTGACGAATTCACTCTCGTCAAACTTGTTCAGTGGGATCCGAACTCCTATGTACCTCTGAAAAAAAACTCTATCTTCCTCCCAAAGATCGTGAATTAAATCAATTTCTTGATCTAATATCAGATTTGCACCAACAGTCTTCTGAACGGTCATTAATTTTGTTAAAATTTCTAAGCGATGTTCTAATCTATATGGTCCATACACTAATAAGCCGTTTTTGTATCTTGTTTGACCCTGCCTGTTAAACGGCAATCTAGTTGTGATGTCATCACGTGTTTCAACTAACCAATTTCGAAAATCGTAAAGCGGCTTCAAATTCATATAACCCGAAGCTATTAGACCTTGGAGGCTGGAGTCATCCTTTACCAAGGTACATGTCCAGCACCCAAAGCGGGGCGAACGCTCGCCACAGCTTGGTTGACTCAATGCTGAGGCATCCGCCACAACAGGGCATTCACCACCATAAGCCTCACGGTAAAGATTTATTAAATCCATATAATCGCCACCCCAAGGCGGCGTTACAGATGCCAGATATTCCCAGACATCATCATCCGTCAAATATCGGATTGGCATAAAAATCTGCGTGTTTTGACGTGTGGTATGAGTAGAAAAAAACTCTGATACCGAGTGCTTGTCGATATTACGCTTCCGCGATGCACTTTCTGCCGCCCTTGTCCCTACTGACATCATCAAATCTTTATTACCAATTGTACGGTCAATAAATGCTGACGTTGGGTCAATTTTTAGGCGCGAAGTACACCAGCGAAACATCTGGTTAGGTGCAGGATAACCTTTACCAATCAGATTAACCCAGAAGCTGTCATATAGTGGCGGCTCGGTCATATGTACCGACACTTTCAAACCCTCAGCTTCGATATAGCGTCTCAAAATCTTGTGCATTTTTTCCAACTGGCCAATAACCAGCGGACTTTCAACGCGCGTATTGTTTGAAACTACATAGATGTGCTTGCCATCTGGGTATTTTTTCGCTGAACGCAAAAACATGTCCAGCACAACAGAACTGTCTTTACCGCCTGAATAAGTAACAACCCACGGCGATGTTGAATTTCTGTAAACGTCATCAACAAGTTTTTGAATATTTTTGAATTGTGATGGTAGTTTCGCCGCGTTGCCATTTTTAGGCATATTCATAGCCTTTGTTCAAAATGCTCCCTGCACATGACAAGACTCGAAAACAAAAACTTTGTGCGTTACCAGATCATCCAATAACTTGAAAATGAACGATGCGCAAATATTTTTTAACATATTGAAATAAATTGGTATTTTTTCAATTTGCTAATTTAGATTTTTGCTAGATTCAAAAGTATGAGAATACTGGCAACACTCATTCACCCACAAAAAGATCGCGGCTTGAGGTGCTGAGGCGGGTGCCGCCTGTCTCCTCAAGCACAAAGCTTTCGCCCAGATTCATCGCCACGCCGCTTTCGCTATCCATCAGGATCATATGCATGAAAAAGGCCATGCCCTGTTCGAGCTGCACCGGATTGCCCTGATAGAACATTGGCCAGTCCATCCAGTTTGGCGAAAAGGTCGCGCCCATCGAATAGCCACAGGCATTGAGCCGCGCATGATTATAGCCGCGGGCGTCCATAACGCGGGCATGGGCATCAAACACATCGCCAACATTATTGCCAACGCGAAAGGCATCATGACAGGCGTCAAGCGCCTCGACACACGCCGCATGCATGTCAATATGCGCATCGAGCGCCCGCCCAATCGGGATTGTACGCATCATGGCCGCATGATAATGCCGGTACGCCCCCGCCCATTCGAGGGTAAGCTGGTCTTGATCCTGCAAAATTTTGCGTCCGGAAAAATACCGGCATAACAACGCATCCTTGCCTGACCCGATGATAAATTCATTCGCCGGATAATCGCCCCCGCCCGCAAAGATCACCCCCTGCATCGCCGCCAGAATCTCGCCTTCATCGGCACCTGGCTTGGCCAGTTCATAAGCGGCATCCAGCGCCGCATCAGATAGTTCCCCTGCCCGTTTTATATAGGCAATCTCGGTAGCTGACTTGACCAGCCGAAGGCGCGAGATCATCTCTGACGCATCAACCATCTCGCCAAAGCCATCCAGCGCCGTATTCAGCCGCATGGCGTTGCGCCCTGTCAGACCATAAGCTTCATATTCGACACCGAATTTTCCGTCTTTCAGGCCAAGCTCGACCAGAATATCGCGCAAATCATCAGCGGGGCTGGCGCCATCTCGATCAACCCAGATGCGAATATCCGCTATGTTCGACGTATTCTGCGCTTGGCGCAAATCGGGCGCGCGCGTCATCAGCACAACATCGCCATTGGCCGTTAGCACCAAGGTCTGGAAAAACACATAACCAAACGTGTCATAGCCTGTCAGCCAATACATCGATTCCTGCCGGAATATCAGCATCGCATCGAGCCCGGCCTGTTTCATCTCGGTCATCACCGCCATCTTGCGCGTGGCAAATTCGCTGTCAGAAAAATGTAATGTCATCAAAAACTCCGGTTCGGGTCTATGGGTTTGGCTGGGGAGGAAAGTCAACAATTCCTGCCGTTATGAAAGCTAGTCTTTATGCGGTGCGCCGCGCATAATCAATCCGGCCAATGATGTTCAGCAATATCTGCGCGGCCAGTGTCGTTGTGCTACCCGACAGATCATAATCTGGTGCCACTTCGACCAGATCAAGACCAATCACATCACCACGTTTAATCAGGCCAGCCAGCAATTCCAGCACTTCATAATACAGAAATCCGCCATGCGACGGCGTACCTGTACCTGGCGCAATCGATGGATCAAAGCCATCAATATCAATGGTAACGTAATATCGTCCTCCTGCTGGAATCCGATCCAGCATCGCCGCTACGCCTATCGCGCGGAACTGGCGCACCGACTGGATATCAGATCCCATTTTGCGGGCATCCTCATAGCCGTCGCGGGCTGTTGATGACACATTGCGAATACCAATTTGCGACAACCCTGTCACATAGGGTTTTTCGGCCGCGCGCCGCATCGGATTGCCATGGCCATAGCGCACGCCATGCCGTTCATCGACAAAATCCAGATGCGCATCGATCTGCACCAGATGGAACGGCTCCTGATCTGCAAAGGCATTGATACAGGGGATATTGACCGAATGATCGCCGCCCAGAACAATGGGAACAGCCCCCGCTTTCAATATCGCGCGGACGCCAGCCTCGATATTGGCGTGGCTTTGCATGGTATCGGTATGGATAATATCAGCATCGCCTATATCGACAATCCGCACCTTGTCAGCTTCGAGATAGGTGACATCATCTTCATGGTCGTAAGCACCGGCATGACCAAAGGAAAACAGCGTTGATGCCTCACGGATACCGCGTGGGCCAAAGCGTGCCCCTGCTCTAAATTGCGTGCCAGAATCAAATGGGGCACCAAGCACCGCATAATCAGCTTCGATATTGTCCCAGTCTGGCTGATATGGATATTTGCCAAATGTACATAAACCAACGAACGGCAGATTCAACCGCCCGGTTTCATACCCATGTCCGCTCATCTACTAGGCTCCTTCATTCATGTGACGTATAAGCTTGTCTGACAGCCATTTGGTCAAATGGCAATCTGGCAAATCGTCAAAAACGCTAATATAGTTAGTCTGTGTATGCAACCACCGATACCAATCTAAAGCGATTGCAAATTTGGGCTTTACTCGGATCGCTTTACGCGCAAAAGATAAACTTAATATAGAATTAAGAGGGTTTTCTAATGCTCACGGATGCGCAAAAACAGCACTATGATGATCATGGCTTTGTTGCCCCTATCGATATTTTTACCGCCAACGAAATTGCCTCTATTCGGGCTGACATCGAAGCGGCAGACGAACAATATCATGATGAGCTAGCAGGTGCCGGTCGCAATAATGCCCATTATGTTTTGCCTGTTCTGGACGCCATCACGCATGACAGCCGGATTCTTGACGCCGTTGAAAGTCTGATAGGCCGGGATATTCTGGTCTGTGGTACAACATTATTCATCAAGCCGCCGCACACTGAGGGTTTTGTCAGCTGGCATCAGGATGCCCGCTATATTGGACTGGAACCGCATAACTGGGTCACCGCCTGGCTGGCAATCGATGATGTCGATGAACAGAATGGCTGTATGCGCATGGTCAGCGGATCGCATAAAGCCCCCTTGCAAGATCATGTTGATACATTTGGCGAGGATAATATCCTGACCCGTGGCCAGACCGTGCCTGATATCAGAATGGAAGATAGCGTGCCTGTCATCATGCAAGCCGGACAGCTATCGCTTCATCATCCACGCATTGTGCATGGGTCAGGCCCTAATCATAGTGACAAACGCCGCATGGGGTTTGCAATCCAGAGCTATATCGGCGCCAATGTCGATCAGGTGATTGGCAAAATCTGGGTACAACATGCGCGCGGTAATGATACCTATCAATATCACCAATATGCAGGTCGTCCAAGCCAGCCAATGCAACCAGATGATCTTGCGTTCAGACAAAAGGCTAATGACTGCCTTTCAGATATTTTTTACGCCGGCGCAGATAAAAAAGGACAATTTTAATGAGTAATTTAGATCAGGCGATGGGACAATGCAGCATTGTCGAATGTATCACCAACCAGAACCATAATCCGGGTACATTTCCGGATGACGAGCATGTGCTTAGCAATGCCCAGATGCAGACCGCACAATCCGTCATCGCCGCCTGGCCTGGCTATGAACCAACACAGTTGCTGGAACTTGACGTTGTGGCAAATGCCTGTGGGGTAAAATCGGTTCTTTATAAGGATGAATCAACACGTTTTGGCCTGCAATCATTCAAGGCACTTGGGGGTGCCTATGCGATTGCTGACGTGCTAAATAGCTTTGTCAGCAAAGGCGGCAAGCCAGAAGACTTCACCGCCGCCACCGCCACTGATGGTAACCATGGACGTTCGGTTGCATGGGGCGCCCAGCAGGCCGGATGTAATGCCAAGATTTATATCCATGCGCATGTCAGCACCGCCCGTGAAGACGCCATGAAAGCCTATGGTGCCGATGTAATCCGGGTTGATGGTAACTACGAAGCCTCGCTTGCTGCCTGTAAAAGCGACGCTGAAAAACATGGATGGCAGCTGGTATCAGATACGTCATGGGATGGCTATCTGGATGTGCCACGTCAGGTTTTGGCAGGTTATTCGATCATTTCAGCTGAAGTCATGGATCAGATGGGCGAGCAGCGCCCGACACATGCCTTTTTGCCTGTTGGCGTTGGCGGTCTTGCCAGCGGAATCGTTGGCCCGTTCTGGGATGATATGGGTAGCAATATGTGCAAAGCCATTTCGGTTGAAAGCGCGATGTCAGCCTGTTTCCTTGAAAGCATTCGCAATGATCGTCCTACATTGGTTGATATTGCCGAAGAAACCATGATGGCTGGCCTGTCATGTGGGGAAATCTCGTCTCTGGCGTGGGATATGCTGCGCCCGACCCTATCGCACTGCCTTAGCATTACCGATGATGGTGTTGCCCCGCTTATGCAGGCCTTTGCAAATGGCCAGCTAACCACTGATAGCACCAAAATCGAAGCGGGTGAATGCTCGACATCTGGCCTTGCCGCTTTGATCGCCGCAACATCTGACCCTGCCTTCAAAGATCAGCTTGGTCTGGATGAAAACGCCATAGTGCTTTTGATTGGCACTGAAGGCGCAACCGATCCTGCACTTTACAGCGACATAACCGGTATCAATCTCTAGCGTGATAAGGACATATATGCACATGGAACGCGGCTTTACATCAGAAGAATTCGAACAACGCTGTCAACGCATTCAAAAGGCAATGCACAATAGGGATGTAGATGCTTTACTGCTGAGTTCAGAAGCTGAAATTCGCTATTTTACCGGCTTTATGACGCAATTCTGGCAAAGCCCAACCCGTCCCTGGTTTATTCTGATTCCGGCAGATGGCAAGCCAATTGCCATAATACCGACAATCGGCGTCCCACTTATGCAAGACTGCTATGTCGGTGACATCAAAAGCTGGCCATCACCAGCCGAGGATGACGATGGCATCAGCCTCGTATATGACGCCATTACCAGCCATATGGGATCAAAAAGCAGACTTGGTATGCTTATGGGACGTGAAACCGCGATCCGTATGCCTCTGGCCGATCTTGATAGATTACGCGCCCGGTTGACGGATATAGAATGGGTCAATATGACAACCGATGTTCAGCATATCCGGATGATCAAATCACCAGCCGAGATAGCAAAATCACGTCATGTGTGTGGCATGGTATCATCGGTATTTGCCGATCTCCCAAATTGGGTAACAGCAGGCCTGCCTTTGCGCGAATTATTCCGCGAATTCAAAATCCGGGCGTTGCAGGCGGGTATTGACGATGTCAGTTACCTTGTCGGCTCCGCTGGTCCGGGTGGATATTTTGATATCATCGCCCCGCCAGATGGCCGCATGCTTGCCGCAGGCGACGTCTTTATGCTCGATACCGGATGCATATGGGACGGCTATTTCAGCGACTTTGACCGTAATTTTGCCATTGGCCACGCCACTGATGATGCCAAGAGCGCGCATCATCAACTCTATGACGCCACCGAGGCGGCCTTGGATATCCTGAAACCCGGCATAACCGCGTCTGATTTGTTTCATGCCATGGATAATATTTTGCGGCCTGATGCAGATCCAGATGATGGTGGCGGTGATGTTGGCCGATATGGACATGGTCTGGGCACGCAATTGACCGAGACGCCCTCACATACGATATGGGACAAAACCGTGATTGAGGCTGGTATGGCCCTGACTATTGAACCATCGATTATCTATGGTGATGGGTTCCTTATGGTCGCCGAAGAAAATTTGGTCGTGACCAAGGATGGATTTGAGTTATTATCATATCGTGCTGATCGTGATCTTCCGATCATTGCATAACAACCAGGTGATAAAGGAAACAGATGATGGATGAAAACCGCACCGCTAAAACAGCATTCAGCCGACTGCCCTTTGATGTGATCGCACCCCAGGATCAGCCCTTACAGCTTGGTCTTGTGACACTGGAAACGGATCTCACAATCGAAAATGAATTCCGCTATTTTCTGGGTGATGGTGCGTTGTCACTGATCCATACACGGATCGCCTGCGACGATCAGGTAACTGCCGATAATCTGACAATGATGGAAGATCGCTTTGCAGAAGCATTATCACTATTTCCTCCAAAATATGCGTTTGATGCCGTTGGTTATGGCTGTACCTCAGCGTCATTACTCATCGGCGAAGACAATGTTGAAAAGATCATCAAATCGCATGTAGATGCGAAACATGTGACAACGCCCATGACCGCCGTTAAGCGGGGCCTGTCAAAACTAGGCGCGCGCAATATCGGGTTTTTGGCACCCTATATCTCGGATATTTCGCAAAAAATGTGTAATGACCTGTCATCTGCCGGATTTACCGTTGCCACCGCTGCCAGTTTTGATGAAGATCGCGACTCGATTGTAGGATGTATATCGCCACCAGCCATTATGGCGGCGATCACCGCTGTCGCTAACAATGCTGGCACCACATCGCTTGATGCTATTTTTGTTGCCTGCACATCATTAAAATGCGCACCTATAATTGCCGAAGCTGAAGCCATACTTGGCATTCCGGTAATTTCCAGCAACTCAGCTTTGGCGTGGGATATGGCACGCTTAACCGGCCTTAGCGTTGGGGCGGCTGGAAAAGGCGCCTTATATAACTAAATTAAGCATAGCTAGACGCGTGTGCCCTCACCCCTAGCGCAACAGAATACTGTCATCAATGCTGGCAAGATCGCTTTTGCCGCACAAGCCCATCGTGACATCAAGTTCTTTATGTATTATTTCCAGCGTCTCGCGCACACCATCCTGTCCACGCGCCCCAAGCCCATAAAGAAAAGCGCGCCCGATCAGCGTTGCCTTGGCACCCAGTGCAATCGCGCGTAACACATCCTGCCCTGAACGAATGCCGCTATCCATCCAGACTTCAGCCTTATCGCCAACAGCATCAACAATCGCCGGAAGCGCCGCAATCGCAGACATCGCACCATCCAGCTGACGACCACCATGGTTAGATACGACAATGGCATCAGCACCAATATTTACAGCCGCTTTGGCATCCTCGGCATCCAGCACGCCTTTGATGATGAGCTTGCCACCCCATTGTTTGCGGATTGCTGCCACATCGTCCCACGATAATGACGGATCAAACTGGCTATTCGTCCAGCTTGATAATGACGACATATCCTCAACGCCCTTTACATGCCCGACGATGTTACGAAAATCACGACGTTTTGTGCCAAGCATACCCAAACACCAGCGGGGCTTGGTCGCCATATTGACCATATTTCTGATGGTCAGCTTTGGTGGGGCGCTCAGCCCATTATAAACATCCTTGTGACGTTGCCCAAGAATTTGCAAATCAAGTGTCACCATCAAGGCAGAACAATTTGCATCGCGGGCGCGCTCAATCAGGCGCGAGACAAAATCGCGATCCCGCATCACGTAAAGCTGAAACCAGAAAGGTTTATTCGTATCTTCGGCGACATCCTCAATCGAACAGATCGACATGGTGGACAACGTAAAAGGCACACCATATGCAGCCGCCGCGCGTGCGGCCAGAATTTCACCATCGGCATGTTGCATACCAGTAAGTCCGGTAGGTGCCAGCCCAACAGGCATGGTAACCTTTTCCCCCAGCATGGTCATTTCGGTTGACCGCTTACTAACATCCAGAGCGACACGCTGGCGGAATTTTATGTCCTGTAAATCAGTTTCGTTCGCCCGATAGGTTGACTCAGTCCATGAGCCACTATCGGCATAATCATAAAACATTTTTGGTACGCGTCGTTTGGCGAGCTTTTGCAAATCATCAATGCAAGCGATTTTGGTCATTCGTCGAGCCCTTGATAGAAAACCATAAACTCACAGCTATTACCTTATTTGTAAAGTCTAACGGCTTCGTTTAAGCATCATATTCATTAAAGCAACCGGCACCAGCCCCGCAATGACAATCATCAAAGCGGGCAAGGCCGCTTGTTCAAGCATTTCATCCTTGGCAAATTGATACGTAAAGGTCGCCAATGTTTCGAAATTAAACGGACGCAATAATAAAGTCATGGGTAGTTCTTTCATGACATCAACAAAAACCAGCAAACCGCCTGCAAGAAGAGAGCTCCGTAAAAGGGGTAAAATGACCAGCTTTATACTGCTTGAATATCCATGTCCAAGAATGCGGCTGGCATTCATCATATTAGGTGGTAACCGTCGAACCCCTGATATCATGGCTCCATAGCCAACAGCCTGAAACCGAACAATATAGGCAAATAGTAAAACTCCCAGACCACTAATTAGGATACCCAATATATGCCCGTTGGTAATAGTTGCAATCACGCGATCAAATGCACTCGCAAAAATCAGCACACCGATAGCCAACATGGTTCCAGGGAAGGCATATCCAAGCGATGATAGCAACGCCAGCGAGCGCACCCATTTGCCCGAGCGATATGTTGCGGTCAGTACAATAAAACATGAAACAACCATCACAAAAACTGATGCCATACCCGCAATCATCAGGGTGTTTGATATAATGCCCGAGACTGCAGCAAAATCAGCACCCGCATTATTCACCAATACGAAACTCAGCAACACCAGAACTGGAATGAGGAAACCAAGCGCAAGCGGGATCATACATATCAGCCAGCAGATAAACACCTTGCTACCATGTAGCACGATAGGTGTGACTGGCGTAGGCGGTTTTCCATTACCAGAAAATTGTTGGCGTGCGCGTGCATAAAGCTCTAGTCCCAGCAAACTGACAATAAAGACGAAGCCCACCAGCGAAATTTGTGCCGCGGCAACGATATTATTCATCCCCAACCAGACATTAAAAATGCCCAGCGTTATGGTTGGAATAGCAAAATATTCAACAGTACCAAAATCCGAAACCACTTCCATTAATACCAGTGCCAGACCCGCCATAATCGCTGGTCTAGCGAGTGGCAATCCGACTGTCCAAAATTGTGATTTATTATGCACAAGTGCAATTTCAAAAAGGCTGGCTGGGGTCAGACGAAAAGCAACACGTGTGACCATATAAATATAAGGATAGAGAACTGAGGCCATCACCAATATTGCCCCACCAAGCGACCTGATCTCCGGAAACCAATAATCTTGGGCTGTCTGCCAACCAAAAACGCTACGCAAACCACTCTGAACAAAGCCGGCATATTCAAAGAAATCTGTATATGTGTAAGCTATAATATAAGCAGGAATGGCCGCAGGTAACAAAAGGGCCCATTCCATCACTGTCTTGCCAGGAAAATGATAACGACTCACAACCCAAGCCGTACTGACACCAAAACCGATGGCAAGCACACCAACGCCAACCATCAAGATGAGCGTGTTACTTACATAAGTCCCTAAAACCGTATTCAGCAGATGTGACCAAAGGCCGTCACTATCACCACTAGCTGTGATAACAAGCGCCAAAACCGGTGCCAGAAACAAACCACATAACAACACAACACCGACCAACCAGCGATCCAAATACTGGCGCGAAGCACCCGCCCAGTTGGTTAAAAATGTTGCTACCATAAAGCCTATTCAACTGTCTTTTACGGATATGATCGCGACAAAGGCCAATCACCTAATGTCATGTTTGATGAATATAAGTGACATCATTAATAAGAATGATTATCAAAATCAAAAACTGTTTGCAAGCGCCAAATTGATAATCATTCGCAATTTTTGAATTACAGAAAATGATGAATAATTAGAGAATTGAGCAAAATCGACCCTTTCATTTCGCTACCCCTGCACCTATCTTCAATCAGATTAATTAAAGCTGTTTCAAGATTAAAAACCTAGAAAGTCTAACCCATGCCAGAATTCATGTCAGCGTTCATGACTGATGCTCTTGTCATCTCCATTCTTCAAATTATTGCGATTGATATAATTCTGGGGGGTGATAATGCGATCATAATTGCTTTGGCCTGTCGTGACTTGCCTGCCCATCAAAAAAAGCTGGGCATTCTGTGGGGCACAGCTGGCGCGATCATTTTACGTGTTATCCTCGTTTTCTTTGCTACGACTTTGCTAACCGTTCCTGGTCTAAAGCTTATTGGCGGGCTTTTACTTTTATGGATTGGCGTCAAGCTACTTATGGAAAATGATGATGAAAGTGAACATAAGGTCAATAGTTCCAAAGGTCTTGCATCGGCTATTCGCACCATCATAATTGCCGATTTTGTGATGAGTTTGGATAATTCGATAGCGATTGCGGCGGCGGCAAAAGGTAATATGTATCTGGTGGTCTTTGGCTTGCTTCTAAGCGTGCCTATCATCATCGGAGGCAGTGCAATTATCCTTAAGCTGATGTCTCGCTATCCAGTTATCATCACTATGGGCGCAGGATTATTGGGGTGGCTTGCGGGTGATTTGATCGTTCATGACCCGCTTCTCAAAGCCTATCTGACCCAGCATATACCCTATGCGGATATCGTTGTTGCAGGTGGATTTGCGGCGGCTGTTATCATCAGCGGGCGCATACTTGCGACACGTCATAAACCCGTTTAGTCAGTCGTCATATTACTGGACATAATGCCGATATACGCCCCTGTCATAATGATCGCGACAAACCCGACCCATTGCCAGTAATCAAGATGTTCACCTAAAAATATGGCGGATGATAGGGCCGCAACGATAACTTCTGACAACATTACAATGCCTACCAGCCCGGGCGACACATATTGATTGACGCGAAAGATAATCAGAACCGATGGCAGAAAAATACATACTGATGCCACAAATGCTACTGGTAATGCACTTACTAACATACCCATATCAGGCATTGGTATGCCCAGAAACACCGCCGCTATAGCGGCTATTAAGCCGCCTACGGCATATTGAAACAAGGTGATATTCATGACATTGGTGTTTGGGTATTTACCGATAATGATCGACCCCACTGACCAACTTAAGCCTGATAGAAACCCCAGAAAATCACTTTTTGAAAACTGTATGTCAAAAACATTCATTTTCATGATCAGAATACACCCAATCAATCCCATGCTTATCGCTATCCAGCGTTCTCTGTTTAGTTTTTCAGCCAGATATATGCTGCCAAGTAAGGTTGACCATATGGGCGTCAGATAAAACAGCACTGTAGTTTTGGTAACCGATGCCACCACAAGCCCAAGAGAATAAAGCGCAAAGCCAATACCCATCGCACCACCGGCGGCAAGATAAACACCCCAGTCCTGACGATTTGACAGCAGTGATTTTCGGCAAAATGGAAACAAAGCCATAAAGGGCAAAGTCTGAAAAATGACCACAACCCATAACGCACTGATGCCCTGACTTTCGACATAACGCATGGGCACCCAGATCAATCCCCACACCGAAGCCGCCACACAGACCAGCAACAAACCTGTTCGCTTGTTCGTTGATTGAAGAGTTAACTGTGAAATGTTCAATATGTACCCTGTACCCTATATGGCGCCTTGTTTCCTTATTGAAGATCAGAAAAGGCATCCTGAAGGCGTTCTACAGCTTCTTCGATAAGGGCGCGGCGTGTCGCCAGATTAAAGCGCATAAAATCATCACCACCTGCCCCGAAACTGCTACCAAAATTCCCGGCAATACGTGCCTTTTGCGTGACGCGGTCATTAAATTCATCTGCGCTCATGCCGGTATCAGCAAACCCTACCCAGGTCAGATAAGTCGCCTCCAGAGGCATGATCGTCAAACCAGGAATTCTGCGAATCCCTGCGGCAAAAATACGGTTATTTTCGGATAGGTATAAGCGTAGAGCGTCAAGCCATTCATCACCATGCTTATAGGCAGCCTCAGACATGATCATGCCAAATCGGTTAAGCGACGTGCCTGCCGCTTTATGCGCTTTTACAAATTGTTCACGCAACATTTCATTTTCTATAATCACACTGCCAAGCATGGCACCTGCAAGATTGAATGTCTTTGTCGTTGCCGCCAAAGTAATAAGATTAGCTTCAAATTCCGGCGCAATTTTCGCCAGCACATGGTGCTCATGACCATCCAGAATAAGATCATGATGCACTTCATCACTAATCAGGATGATATCCCGTTCTGCACAAAAAGCGGCAACCGCTCGTAATTCATCTTTTGTCCATATACGGCCACCGGGGTTATGCGGCGAACACAGAAACATCAGCTTCTCATCCCCCTGAAGTTGCAACGCCAGGGCATCCAGATCCATAGAATAGCGTCCATCGTCAAGCACGAGTTCGGATTCGATCACCTTGCGGTCATTCGCTTTGATAAGCCGCTGGAACGCGTGATAGACTGGCGAGAAAATGACCACGCTATCGCCAATATCGGTAAAGGCATGAACAGCAAGCGATAGCGCATTTACCAGACCATGTGTATTCACGATCCAGTCAGGCTGCACAGTCCATCCATGCCGCCGATGCATCCAGCCAACAAGCGCATCACGGAAACTTGTATCATCGCCATAATAGCCATACACGCCATGCGCATGCATGTTTTTCACCGCATCAGCCACCGCCTGCGGGGGTTTGAAATCCATATCGGCAACCCACATGGGAATGCCGTCATGCGGCGATACGTTGTAATTTGCTTGCATGGTGTCCCATTTATCCGAATGGGTGTTCACGCGATTAATGATTTCATCAAAATCTATTGTCATCAAAATCCTATCGACAAATATCCGATTGGCCGACAGCCAATACATGCAAAGGCAATGCTTTAGAAATCATGGCGGAAAATAACCACACATATTATCCAATAAATTACAGTCGTTTATCAGCACAGGTCAAGCCATCAGCTTGAAAGATGTTTTCTATAATGTAGCGTCAAGTGCGGTAATCAGCTTTTGCACTTCATCGGCATGCGTATAATGTACAAAGCTCAAACGAAGCACGCCAGGGTCACTTTTAACGCCCATCGCCTCAATCAGGCGAACAGCATAAAAATCGCCACCCCCTGCCATAACGCCATGCTGTACAAGCCTTTTGGCTAAATCTGGCGCTGGTTTATCAGAATGCACAGCAACGGTTGGCACGCGATACCCCACCTTGTCAGTACCCAGAATACGGATATCATTTCGGCTACGCAGATAATCAAGCAACGGTGCTAAAATCAAATCTTCATGATCGCGTTGCAACTGACGCACCGCCCTACCGCGCGCCGCCGCATCAGCATTTGGAGCAAAATGATGCTTGTGAATAAGATCAATATAATCAGCCATGCCGGCACAGGCAGCAATCTGCGCATGATCCGGTCCAGCGGGGGTAAAGCGCTTATAGCGTACATCACTGTTAAAAAAATGTGCCTGATTTGGCAATCGATCCGCCAGATCGCGCGCCACAAACATGATGCCTTGATGCGGGCCATAGGTTTTATAGCTTGAAAACAGATAAATATCGGTTCCAAGGGCGTGTATATCAGGCAACCCATGCGGTGCCATGCTAACCCCATCGGTACAGGTAACCGCCCCGACCCCATGTGCCATTCGCGCAATATCGGCGACGGGGTTTTCCTGACCCACAATATTCGAGCAATGCGGAAAACAAACCAGCTTGACGCTTTCATCTAGAATCGACGCTAGCGTTTTGAGGTCAAGCTGACCGCTTTCAGCATCAACATGCCATTCACGTACCTCAATACCCTGCGCGGCAAGTCGCCGCCACACGCCGGTATTGGCTTCATGATCCTGATCTGTCACGATAATGGCATCACCCGCAGACAGCATCTGACCAAACGCATGTGCCAATACATAGGTGTTTTGGCTGGTTGATGGACCAAAACTGAGTTCGTCGCTATGAATATTCATCAAAGCCGCAAGCCGTGAGCGTGCTTCGTCCATTTCCTCACCGCCAAGGCGCGACGCCTCATACGGTGCATAGGGCTGCACCTTTCGCTCACGATAAAAACGATGCAGACGATCAACAACCTGTTTGCATGTATAAGAGCCGCCCGCATTTTCAAAAAATGCCTGCCCTGCCAGTGATGGCTCAGAAAAAGCCGGAAACTGGCTACGGATGAAATCTATGTCCAAGGCACTCATGACTGATCCTATATATTTAAAAATGTAGTTCTTATGTTTTACTGTGTTCACGTAAGCTCGAAATTGTAGCACGCGGGCTAATGGCTTCGGTGCCTATCATGAGTTCTAATACGGCACCGGTCGGCGATGCCAACGCACGCTCAAAAGCAGCACGGAACGCTTGTGTGCTGGCGACGCGCTCACCATAAAACCCATATGCTGATGCCAATGTAACAAAATCGGGATTCACCAGATCGGTTCCTGAAACACGGTTTGGATAGGTGCGTTCCTGATGCATCCGTATTGTGCCATAGGTGCCGTTATTCAAAATCAGGATTATAGGCTGGATATTCTCCTGCATCGCTGTGCCTAGTTCATTTCCATTCATCTGAAAATCACCATCACCGGCAAAACACAGAACCGTACGATCAGGATACTTGGCCTTGGCGGCAATGGCGGCGGGAACCCCTGCACCCATTGCACCACTTTGTGGTCCCAGCAACCGTGCCTTATGTCCAAATTTCATAAATCGATTTGGCCATAGCGCAAAATTACCTGCCCCATGTGTCACGATCACATCGTCAGGCAGAACATCGTCCAGAACTGCCATCACCACGCTCATATCGACCGGGCTGTCCTGAGGATCAATTTTGAAACTTGATAAATAGGTTTTTCGGGCTGTATGGCACCATTTTTGACGTTTTGAATTAGCCACCAGCGTGCGTGTTGACAAGGCTTCGGCAAAACAGTTAGGTCCCGCATGAAGCGGTATATCTGCCGCATAAATTTTACCTAATTCACCATCAGATACATGACTATGAATCAATTTGGCTTTCATGTTGGGGCTGTCAAAAAGCTGATAGGCATCGGTTGTCATTTCACCAAAACGGATATTGATCGCCAGAATCAAATCAGCCTCACGCAACATTGACTTCATATAGGAATGCATGCCAACACTGGCATCACCAGCATAGCAATCGTGGTGGTTATCAATGATGTCATGAAACCGGTGCGCCGCAACAATTGGCAGATTATTCGTCATACTGAAATTACATAACGATTTAACACCGTCATCATGCCAGCGGCTTCCCCCAACTATGATAACCGGCTTGTCCGCCCTATTGAGCATGGCTTCAACCGCATCCAATTGCGACATTGATATGCCGGGTTCGGGAATGCGAACAGGCTTGCATGGTGGGGTCGCAACTTGTTGCGTCAGCAATGTTTCGGGCAAAGACACAATGACAGGTCCCGGGCGGCCACTCAAAGCCGTAATCCACGCCCGACTGATCAATTCCGGAATACGTGCCGCGTCATCAATTTCGACAACCCATTTGGCAATACTACCAAAATAGGCTGTATAATCAATTTCCTGAAACGCTTCACGGCCAATCATATCGCCACCAACCTGACCGACAAATAACAGCATTGGCGTTGAATTCTGCATTGCCGTATGCACGCCAATTGACGCGTTTGTGGCACCGGGTCCCCTTGTCACAAAGCAAAGCCCTGGTTCACCAGTGAGTTTGCCCCATGCCTCAGCCATATAGGCTGCGCCACCTTCCTGTCGCGCCATGATAAAACGGAATTCATCTTGGTGATCGAACATGGCATTCAAAACAGCAAGGTAGGATTCACCCGGGACACCAAAGCCTACCTTGGCACCCAGTGTTATCAGGCATTCCATCAAAAGGCTGCCACCATCTCTCATAGCCGTATCCTATCCAATGAAGGTACCCCCTGACGTCAGCTAAACTTATATCAGGATGAAAAGATCACGAACATTATTTTGAAATATTAGCAACCATAGAAACTGCTTTGGCAAAGGGAGCCACGCGCCCTCCAGACAAGCCTGGCACATTGATACGACTATCACCAACGACATACATACCATGATCAACACGAAGCATTTCAACCTGTTCAGGCGAAAGGCCAAGCCGTGAGAACATACCACGATGGTCTTTTATAAAGTCAAAATGATCTGAATTACATTGCTGACGCAATGCTTCGGCAAGATCTTCACGCACCGTCAACATGGCTAGGCGCATCTCTTCTAATTCGGCTTCCCACTCGGCGCGTAATTCACTGTCCGATAGAATAATGGCCACCAAAGCAGCTCCATGATCAGGTGCAAAGGAATAATTCATCCGATTCAAAGTTGCCAAATTACCCTGTGTTACGGTTGCAGAGTCCGCATCCTTGGCAATAACCATCGCGCAACCAACACGGTCACGATAAAGGCCAAAATTCTTTGAACATGACGCCGCTACCATCATTTCTGGCATCCGTGAAGCCATGGTACGCATGTATATAGCATCTTCTTGCAGACCGTCGCCAAAACCCTGATAGGCAATATCAACAAGTGGCATGACATTCTTTTCCAGAACAAGATCGGTGATGGATTGCCATTGATTTGCTGTCAGATTGGCACCTGTTGGATTATGGCAACAGCCATGAAGCACGAGCATGTCGCCAGCCTGCATGCCTTGAAGCGACACCATCAGGCCATTAAAATCAACCCCGCTTGTTGCTGGGTCAAAATAATCGTAATTTTCAGTTTTAAAGCCAAGATGCTTAGCCATTGCCACATGCGATGGCCAGCTTGGGTTGCTGACCCATATAGTTGCATCGGGATTCAATAATTTCATGGCTTCGAAAAGCTGATGTAATGCGCCAGTGCCGCCTGGTGCTTGCAAGGTTGCCACACGATCTGCCGCAACTGCATCTCCCAATACAAGCTTGCGCATCTCATCTCTAAACACCTCATCTCCGGCGAGCGCCTTATAGGATTTTGACGTCTGCTCAGCATGTAACCGGACTTCGGCTTTTTTAACAGCTGTCATAATCGGTGTTTTACCGTCAGCATCTTTATAGACGCCAACGCCAAGATCGATTTTATTTTCGCGTGCATCGGCAGCAAAAAGTTTACCTAGACCAAGAATGGGATCAGCTTTCGCTGGAATGAGCTTTTCAAGCATTATAATGTTCCGATTGTAAGGGCTGTCTATCTATTTTGTAGGGCAAATCTGCCTTTCAAGGCAATCACTTTTAGCTAGCGTTTAACCTCGGGTATCAAACCACGAGGGGCAAATCTCAGCACCAACAGTAAAACCAGACCCATTGTGATCAAGCGCATATGCGCGGCGCTATTCATCAGATGCACGCGTAACCAGTGATCTTCTGACATTCCCGAGGTAAGCGTATCGATAAGCCATAATCCCATTGGTTCGGCTTCAATCCAGAAAAACCAGATTATGAAACCACCAAGGATTGAGCCCCAGTTATTTCCCGATCCACCAACAATAACCATAACCCATATCAGAAAGGTAAACCGAAGTGGTTGATATGTAGTCGGGGTAAACTGGCCATCCAGAGTTGTCAGCATCGCACCTGCAACACCCACAACGGCTGAACCTAGAACAAACACCTGTAAATGCCGCCAGGTGACATTCTTGCCCATCGCGCTGGCAGCGATTTCATTATCCCGTATGGCGCGCATCATCCGACCCCAGGGTGAACGCAATGCCGTCTCAGACAGCCACAAAATTACCAGCAATACAGCCGTAAACAAAATGGCATAGCATAATTTAACGACAATGGATGATGCGTCATCGACCTGCACACCTAAACTTTCTGCCCAATCCTGAAAACCGGCTGAATTATTTAAATCGACTTCATAGGGAACGGGACGCGGCAAACCAGCCACATTCTTGACACCACGCGTAAGCCAATCCTCAAATTTGAGAAAATAGATAATAATTTCTGAAATACCCAATGTGGCAATCGCCAGATAATCCGACCGAAGACCAAGTGATATTTTTCCAACCACCCATGCCGCACCAGCGGCAAAAACACCACCAACAAGCCAGCTGAAAATGATCGGCATGCCAGCGCCACCCAGAAATCCGGTCTTTGCTGGCTCGACCGACTCAATCGCTAAAATAGCAGGGTCAATAATCATCCGCATAATGATATAGCCAATTAGAACAGCAAGGCCCGTCAGCCAGTAACGCCGCCGCCCCATTTTGGCAGTCTTGCGCCAGACAAATATGCCCGCAACGATCATGCCAAGACCGGCGATAAGGCCACCAAGGATGCCAAGGCCACCTACTTGCCACGCTTCAGGTACAGGTTGCGATGCAACCAACACCCCTGCTAGACCACCAAGCGCGGCAAAGCCCATGATTCCAACATTAAACAGACCTGCATAGCCCCATTGGATATTAACCCCAAGCGCCATGATCGCCGAAATCAAACACAGGTTTAAAAGCGATAGTGACACACTCCAGCTCTGAATAAAGCCGACAAAAACGAGCAAGCCTGCCATGATTGAGAAATAGACAAGATTTCTTTCTTTATCTGTCATATTGATTTCCCACTAAAGATACCGGTTGGCTTCACCAGAAGCACAATCACCAGGATGACAAAAGAAACGGCAAATTTGTAATCGGTAGATAGGAATTGCACCAATCCCTCGGGCGCCATGCTTTCTGGTAGCATATAAGTTACAACACGCTTATACGCGAAAGTGATGATCAACTCGGAAAAAGCAATGACAAATCCACCAGCAATTGCTCCAACCGGACTGCCTACACCGCCAACAATAGCCGCCGCAAAAATTGGCAATAGCAGTTGCAGATAGACAAACGGCTTAAAGCTTTTATCAAGACCATATAAAGTGCCCGCTATAGTTGCCAATGCAGCGGTGATAATCCATGCGATCATCACGACCCTATCTGGATTAATGCCAGATAAAAGCGCTAGATCTTCATTGTCTGAAAAGGCGCGCATCGATTTACCTGTCCGTGTTCGGTTTAAAAACCAGAACACAGCCGCAACAACGATGACTGCCGTGATCACTGTTACGCCTTGCGATGTTTTTATCGCCAGCCCTTCATTCAGACCGGTCATCTGCTTAAAGGCACGCGCTTTCATGATAAAACGGGCACCATCACCAAATAATTGATCATTCGGGCCAATAATGAAACGTATTAGGCCGCCGGTAACGAACATCACACCAACCGAAACAATAAGATAAGTAACGGATGACGCCTTTTGCTCACGATAATAGCGATAAACCACCCGATCCGTTGTCAGGCACAGGATGGTTGTTCCCAAGATACCAACTGGCAAAGCCAATAATGCTGTTGGTAGCGGGGCTATGCTGACGCCCAGTGATTGCAACCACCAGGTCACCATGATCGTTATCATGGCACCAAAGGCCATCGTCTCACCATGCGCAAAATTCGAAAAGCGCAAGACGCTATAGATAAGCGTTACGCCTAGGGCACCAAGTGCCAGTTGGCTACCATAAGCCAGGCCAGGCACAAGAATGTAATTTGCCAGAATAGCCAGAGGGTTTAGAAAATCAGCCATCATCTACCCTCCCAGAAATGCTTTACGCACATTCGGATTAGCCATCAATGCCGATCCCGTGTCGGTATAGCGATTTTCACCTTGCACAAGGACAAAACCCTTATCAGCGATATTCAGCGCCTGTTTGGCATTTTGCTCGACCATCAAAATAGCAATGCCGGTGCGCGCGACTTCAATGATCCGGTCAAACAGCTCATCCATGACAATCGGCGACACACCAGCGGTAGGCTCATCAAGCATGAGCACTTTTGGTTTTGTCATCAAAGCCCGGCCAACAGCCACTTGCTGACGCTGACCACCAGACAGTTCGCCCGCAGGCTGCAACCGTTTTTCGTGCAGAATGGGAAACAGCCCATAGACCTGATCCATTGTCTCGGCAATATCATCGCGGCGGATAAAGGCACCCATTTCAAGATTTTCTTCAACCGTCATGCTGGTAAAGACATTGCTGGTTTGCGGCACAAAACCCATGCCTTTGAGCACCCGATCCTGTGGCTTCAAATCGGTAATATCCTCACCATCAAACAATACTTTGCCTGCCCGCAAATCAAGCATTCCGAACATGGCCTTCATAGCTGTTGATTTACCGGCACCATTTGGCCCAACAACAACAGCGATCTCGCCGCGTTCAACACTTACTGTGCAGTCATGCAGAATGTCGGCACCGCCATATCCACCGGTCATTTTATCACCAATCAGAAAGCTCATTTTTTAGCTCTCTTATTGTTTTTCAATCCGGTGCCAAGATAGGCTTCGATGACGTCTTCATTCGCCTTGATTTCAAGCGCGGTGCCTGTTGCAAGCACACTACCCTCGGCCATGACAATGACTGGATCACATAATCTGGAGATAAAATCCATATCATGCTCAATCATGCAGAACGTATAACCACGATCCTTGTTCAGGCGGAAAATGGCATCGCCGATGGAATTAAGCAATGTACGGTTCACACCTGCACCGACTTCATCCAGAAACACGATCTTTGCATCGACCATCATCGTGCGGCCAAGCTCAAGCAGTTTTTTCTGTCCACCAGATAGATTTCCCGCCAGTTCATCCGCAACCTGACTGATTTGCAGAAAATCAATGACGTCACTAGCCTTTGCCCTGATCTCAGCTTCTTCAGAACGGACACGTGCCGGATTGATCCATGTATCGATCAAACGCTCACCAGATTGCATACCAGGTACCATCATCAGGTTTTCGCGCACGGTTAATGTCGAGAATTCATGCGCGATCTGAAACGTTCGCAACATGCCTTTTTCGAACAATTCATGCGGTGCAAAGCCGGTGATATCTTCACCATCAAGAAACACCTGTCCGGATGTGGGTTTATAGACCCCCGCAATGACGTTGAATAAGGTGGTCTTACCAGCACCATTAGGGCCAATCAGCCCTGTAATTGAACCTGTTTCAATGACCATAGACGCATTATTGACAGCTTTAATGCCGCCAAAATGCTTACTAATGTTTTCAATAACTATCATGAAAAATACAAAACAATAAAATGATCCAGACACCCAATAATGTCTGGATCATAAAATATACCGAATCTAGCGGAAACGTGCTGTTGTGATCTCGCCACCTTTAACAAGGATTTCCTTGTAGTTGCCAGCAGACTCACCAGCATCAATCAGCTCAACAGCAGACGCGCCGACATAATCGATGTCACCACCATCAGCAATGATCTTCATCGCCTTGGCTAGTTCACCAGGATAAATCTTTTCACCTGGCGCATTAGCAACATCCATCACCTTGCCTTTGAAATCAGCACTTTCGGCTGAACCAGCAGCCTGCATGGCCAGCATGATCAAAGCCGCACCATCATAAGACTCAGCCGCGAAAGGACCGTCTTTGAAACCAGCGGCCATGGCAAGTTCTGCAAACTTTGCAGCACCTGGGCTGTCGGTACCTGGGATAGTTCCAAATGAACCATCAAGATCAGGACCAATAGCCTGTGGAAGTGAGTCACCAATCATGCCATCAGGAAGCACAAATGTGTCAAATGAACCTGTGTCCAATGATGCCTGAATGACGCCTTTACCGCCCTGGTCAAGGTAACCAGCAACGACCAACACTTCACCACCAGCCTGGGCTAGTGCGGCTACTTCTGCGCCATAATCGGCTTTACCATCTTCATGCGAAGCTGAAATGGTGATTTTGCCACCCAGTTTTTCAAAATTCATCTGGATGCTGTCTGCCAGGCCCTTACCATAATCATTATTGGTATATGTCATGGCAACAGACTTGATGCCCTTTTCATTCAAGATCTCAGCAACAACCTGACCTTGACGCGCATCTGATGGTGCGGTCCGGAAAAACAGACCATTATCTTCCAATGTCGATAATGCTGGCGATGTGGCTGATGGTGAAACCATCACAATACCTTTGGCCATGGCAACATTCTGCAAAATAGCTGTTGTTACACCTGAACAGTCAGCGCCCATGATAGCTTTGACGCCATCTGACGTGATCAGACGTTCAGCTGTCGCCGTTGCAGCCGCTGAATCGATACAAGTAGAGTCACCACGAACTGAGGTCACAGAAGACCCGCCCATGAATGCAGCTGAATCGGTAACTTCCTTCATCGCAAGCTCAGCCGCCGCCGCCATATCTGGCGTTAGTGATTCGATCGGGCCTGTATAACCAAGAAGCGTTCCGATTTTGATATCAGCCGCAAACGCCGGTGTAGCTGAAACCGCTACAGCCAAAGCGGCAATAATAATTTTTTTCATCATTAATCTCCCAAAACATAATTCATACTTTGTTGGTGATAATGGCTTAATATGCACGTAATACAAGTCTTAAACTATCATAAATACTCAAAAAACGATCTCATGAAATGAAAATTATTTACCAATCAATATAAATACATGATTGTAAGTCCCTATAATCATCCATCTAGGTTTTGCCATTCATGATCAGTCATATAACCACCAAAAACCTACCGCATAATCCGGGCATATCAGGCTGGAACGCGATACTACCAGATGACAAGCCACCACAGCCTTTGAATAAGGATATGACTGCCGATTGGCTGGTGATTGGGGGCGGTTTTGCTGGGCTATCAGCGGCGCGGCGTTTGTCACAGCTAACCCCCAGCACAAAAGACATAAATGGCGCAAAAATTGTCGTACTGGAAGCTGGCCGCATTGGTGAAGGCCCCGCCGGACGCAATTCTGGCTTCATGATTGATCTGCCGCATGTGCTGTCATCCAAAGACTATGCTGGTGACAATACCGAAGACCAACTTCAAATAACGATGAACCGCCGTGCCATAGATTTCGCGCTTGATGCCGCAGATGAATATGGAATGGATGCTGAAACCATTTCACAAAGTGGCAAGGTCAATGGTGCTGCCACCGCCAAAGGCGTCGCGCATAATCTGACCTATGCCGATCATCTGCAGAATCTTGGCGAAGCCTTTGAAATTCTTGATGCGCAGCAGATGCAAGAGCTATCTGGTAGCGATTATTATCATCAGGGACTTTTCACACCCGGCACAACAATGCTTCACCCTAGCGCCTATATACGTGGGCTACGTGATGGCCTTCGGAACAAAGTCGATGTTTTTGAAAACAGCCCTGTCATATCACTGAATCGGACAGGGCCCGACTGGCAAGCCAAGACACCTGATGGCACCATCACAGCACCCCAAATCATCATGGCGGTAAATGGTCATGCGCAAAGCTTCGGCTTTTTCAAAAGACGGCTGATGCATATTTTTCTTTACGCTTCGATGACCCGTGCCATGAATGCGGAAGAAGTACGAAAGCTTGGCGGGACATCACGCTGGGGCATCACCCCGTCAGACCCTGTCGGCAGTACGATACGCCGCATATCAGGACGCTCTGGTGACCGCATCATTGTCCGAAATCAAGCCAGTTTTGTAAGCTCTATGGAAGTGCCTGACCATGTTGCCACAGTCAAGCGCACGCATCATGAACGTAGTTTCGCCGACCGCTTCGAGAAAATGGGCAATATAGAAATGGAATATAGCTGGGGCGGTAAATTATGCCTTAGTCTGAATGATGTGCCTGCCTTTGGTCCGATTGAAGACGGCATCACCGCCGCCTGCTGTCAAAATGGGCTGGGCACTGCCCGCGGCACATTATCAGGCATCGTGGCGGCTGATCTTGTTACCGGCAATCTTCATGACAATCATCAAAGCCTAGAACGCATGCTATCCTATCCACAGCCCAAAAAACTGCCTATGGAACCTTTTGCAACAATTGGTGCCACCCTGACGATCAAATACCGCGAATGGCGTGCTGGCAAAGAAGTCTGATGGCATAAAACCTAATAAGTTTCATTTAGCCCCTTATCTTCGGGAATTTCGCGTTCACGGCGGGCAATATAGTCAAGCAAGGCATCGTTGATCGCCACATCCAGCTTTGGTTCTTCATATTCATTCAACATCTGGCGCGCCATTGACAGCGCACGCGCGGTGACATCCTGTGCGCCTTCTGCTTGCCATTGTTCAAATGAATTATTGTCAAATAACGAAGGCATAAAAAAGGCACGCTCAAAATTCTCAAGCGTATGGGCATGACCCAGATAATGACCTCCTGGCCCTATATCTCGAATGGCAGATAATGCTTCATCAAAATCGTCCCAGCGTAACCCCTCTGCCATGCGATATCCCATTGCACATTGTTCGGCATCAACCATGAATTTGGCCACCGAACAATGCATGCCGGCCTCGTTCCAACCAGCCGAATGCCATATGTAATTCGCGCCAGCCATCAAAACAGCCATCAAGGTTGTTGCGCTTTCATAGCCTGCCTGCGCATCAAGTGTTTTGGCACCACCAAGTGTATTCGATGTCCGCCAAGGCACACCATAAAACCGTGCCATCTGACCAATCATGAAATTCATCAGCGAAATTTCGGGCGTTCCTGCCATCGGCGCCCCTGACCGCATGGATACCGTTGATAGATAATGCCCATAGATCGCTGGTGCTCCTTTGCGCACAACCTGCGTATAGGCAAGTGCCGAAAGCGCTTCGGCATTCAACTGCGCAACCGCAGGCACAGTCGAAGCTGGCGTATTGGCACCACCAAGTACAAAGGGCGAGCAAAGAACCGGTTGGTTACGTCGGACAAAGGCACGCATCGCGCCCAGCATCGTTTCATCCCACACCAATGGCGAATTGCCATTGATATTGCCGACAACAACAGCATGATCTTCAAGATATCCAGCGCCAAACAATATATCGCACATATCCATGACATCTTCGCCATTTTTACCCGACGTCGTCATACCCATGAATGTCTTGTCCGAATATTTCATCGAAGAATAGGTGATTTGCAAATGCCGGTGCGGCACCGGATGATCCATTGGTTCAACAATATGATGCGCTGAAGAATGCAATGCTGGCGACATATGCGCCAATTTATGGAACATTCCCAGATCATTCAGCGTCGGCAAACGTCGATCATCATCAAGATCGCGCAAATAAGGCGCACCCGTCATCGGGATAAACATTGATTTACGACCGCCTAGACCGATCGTGTTTTCGGGATTGCGTGCATGAAGCGTTATCGTTTCGGGAATCGAGCTTATCAGACTGCGTATGTGTGCGCGGTCGAATTTAACAAGATCGCCCTCAACACGGGCACCGGCACTGCGCCAGTCATCAAGCGCAACTGGGTCACGAAACACAACACCAACATCTTCCAGAATAGACATTGACGCATCATCAATGCGGGCAATCTGGTCTTCATCCATTGGTTCCGTCAGTGGCAAACGGCTTTCCAGCGTCGGCAGCATAGACGGCACATGAAGTTTCCGCTTTTCTCTGCGTGATGATCGTCCACCAGCCCGATTGGGGGTATCTGATGATGATGCGTCCATGTAGCCCCCTATTTATGCGTTCTCAGCATATCCAATCGTCTTTAATTGCGCTGCTATTTCATCCAGAATAGTTGGATCATCAATTGTTGCAGGTATTGTCCAAGGCTGGCCATCAGCAATCTTTGCCATCGTACTGCGCAATACTTTTCCCGAACGCGTTTTGGGCAAACGTTCGACAACAACAACCAGATTAAAGGCCGACACCCGTCCGACGCGCTCTTTTACAAGCGCAATCGCCTCGGCAACAATATCCTCAGCCGGACGTTGGCAATTTGGATAAAGACAGATCATGCCTAATGGTAACTGACCTTTTAATTCATCAGCCACCCCAATAACAGCACATTCGGCAATATCGGGATGATCAGCCAAAACCTCTTCTAATTGCCCTGTCGAAAGCCGGTGCCCTGCAACATTAATCACATCGTCGGTTCGCGCCATAATATAGACGTAACCGTCCTCATCCTTAAACCCGGCATCACCCGACTCATAATATCCCGGAAACGTGGTGAAGTATTTTTCCACAAACGCGTCATCAGCGCCCCAGATTGTTGACATGCCAGATGGCGGCAAAGGCCATTTGATCGCGATAGCTCCCAACTCACCTGGCGGCACAATCGCACCTTCGGAATCAAGAATATCAATCTCGTAACCTGGCATCGGCACCGAAGGTGAGCCCAGCTTGATAGGCAGTTTTTCGATACCCATGGGATTAGCACAGATAGACCACCCCGTCTCGGTTTGCCACCAATGATCAATGACCGGAACTTTCAACTTGTTTTCGGCCCAGGTGACCGTATCTGGGTCGGCGCGTTCGCCAGCAAGAAACAGATACTCCAGCGATGAAAGATCATGTTGCTTCATCAAGGCACCTTCTGGATCAGCGCGCTTAATCGCCCTGAATGCTGTCGGCGCTGTAAACAGCACTTTAACCTTATGCTCGGCAATCACCCGCCAGAACACACCTGCATCAGGTGTTCCAATGGGTTTGCCTTCAAACAGGACACTGGTGCATCCGAACAGCAAAGGGGCATAAACAATGTAGGAATGCCCAACGACCCAGCCAATATCCGACGCTGCCCAGTAAACCTCGCCGGGGCTCATGTCGTAAATGGCTGACATCGACCAGTTTAGCGCCACCGCGTGTCCACCATTATCGCGGACAATACCTTTTGGTTGGCCCGTAGTGCCTGAGGTATAGAGAATGTAAAGTGGCGCCGATGCTGCCAATGGCACAGGCGGCAATTCGGCTACCCCATCATGCGCGTCATGCCATTCAAAATCGCGTCCCGGAACAAGCTCGGCTTTCAAGGCATCACGCTGGACAATCACACAATGCGACGGCTTGTGTTCAGACATATCAATCGCCGCATCAAGCAGGGGTTTATATTCAACAATGCGGTTCGGTTCATGCCCACAAGAGGCGCTGATAATGACTTTTGGTGTTGCATCATCAATACGTTTGGCAAGTTCAGCCGCAGCGAAACCACCAAATACAACCGAATGCACAGCCCCTATGCGCGCGCATCCAAGCATGGCGATCACCGCTTCGGGAATCATCGGCATATAGATAATGACACGGTCACCAGTTTCCACACCAAAAGATTGCAACATACCGGCGAATTGAGCGGTTTTTTGCTGAAGCTCGGCAAACGTAAGTTTGCTTGACGAACCAGTGATAGGCGAGTCATATATCAATGCATTCTGCGCACCGCGACCAGCCATCACATGCCGGTCAACAGCGTTAAAACATGTGTTCATAACCCCATCGGGAAACCAACTGTAAAACGGCTTACGCGATTCATCCAGTGCAGAAGATGGCGGCAACACCCAATCAATGCCGTTCGCAGCCTCAAGCCAGAACCCCTGACTATCACTGGTAGCCTTTGCAAAAAGAGATTTATATGCACTCATTGATCACTCTCCCAAAGCCAACTGGTTTTCACCATATAGGCATCTCTTAGCTTTATCTGAAAATTTGTCCAAAATCGTAAATTATTAGCGCTATATTAGACTCGAGTGGAAAGGATAGCATGCCCATCACATCATAGCCCAACACGGCCGGCATAATATAAAATCTGATCATATAGAGAAACCACGCCACATAGAGCGGCTTCATCCTATCGATCAGAAAGGGAGGTGTTAATCGGTGCATGGCCTTCAGCATCGGGTTGGTGATTTTGATGAAGGCTTTCATGAAAAAGAAATCTGAATTCTCAGCGACAAAAAGCGACATGCCAAAGCGGCCAATCAAAGTCCACATAGCCGCGCCCATCAGATAGTCCATTATCAGGACGATTGTTGAAAAGCCACTTTCCATAATTAGCATTCCCTACTTGCTTCTTGAAATTCTCTATGCCTCGTTAAACATCCGTTTACAGTAGCAAAAAATAGGGCGGGGAAAAGCCCCCGCCCCTTTCATTCGTGAAACATAATCAGTCAAGTGACCAATTATTGCGATGCGTCCAGCACAGCTTTGCCTTTCGGAATGCGGATTTCGTCAACCATCTTTTGGGTTTCCTCATCCGGCTCCTCGGTAGCCAAGCTGACCACAACCATCAGAATCAGGCTGACCGGCATACCGATCATACCAAACCGCAGACCGTCGAGGCCAAGCCATGGCGTCATGCCAGCGAACTGCACCATATACAGATACCATGCGCCAGCGCCAAAGCCACCGATCATACCGGCGACAGCACCTTGACGGTTTGCCCGTTTCCACCAGACACCAAGGACTAGCGGGAAGAACAAGCCCGAGTTTGCAAAGCAGAACGCCCATGCAACCGCACCAAGAATACCTGTCAAACCTTGCGACGCGACATAAGCACCAGCGGCACCAACCGCCAGCAACAGAATACGAGCCACAACTAGGCGTGTTTTGGTATCAGCCTTTGGATCAATCATCTTGTAGTAAAGGTCATGTGACAAAGCATTCGCGATCGCCAGAAGCAAACCGTCAGCTGTTGACATCGCAGCCGCCAGACCACCAGCGGCCACAAGGCCGGAGATGACATAAGGCAGACCTGCGATTTCTGGTGTTGCCAGAACCACAATATCACCCTTCATGAAGAATTCATTGATCTGCAAAATGCCATCGCCATTGCCATCAAAGATTTTCAGGAAGCCAACATTGCTCCATTTCTGAACCCATTCCAGCGCGTTCACATCGGCAATCGACTTGCCGATAATGCCTGTTGCCAGGTTCGGATCAAGCAGAGAAAGCTTGGTGAATGTCGCCAAAGCAGGCGCGGTGAAATATAGCAGGAAGATGAATGCCAATGACCAGCCCACGGACTGACGCGCGGCTCTTACTGAAGACGTTGTAAAGTAACGCATAAGAACATGCGGCAGAGACGCTGTACCAGCCATCATACAGATAACCAAGGTCAAGAACTTCCATTTCGCCATCAATGTCGTGCTGGCATCATTAATACCAACTTTCAACGCGGCAAGACTACCAGCCGCAGCTTGTGCCTCGGCAGTCGGCATAACAGTGCCAACACCATGCAAGGCCTCAAGTTCCTGCACACGCAAGACAGCATCAAATTGTGCAAATTGCGGTATCAGTCCATAATCGAACTTGTTGGACATCCACACCACAGGAAGAATATAGGCGATAATCAGCACGATATATTGGGCAACCTGTGTCCACGTAACCGCTTTCATACCCCCCAGCATTGAACAGAGCAAAATGCCTGCAAGGCCGATCCAGACAGCTACATTAAATGGAATAGCCAGCGCGCGAGACGCCACAATACCCGTTCCTGTAATCTGTGCTGTCACATATGTGAATGACGCCACCACCAGAATGATCACCGCACACAGACGGGCAAGATTGCCACCGTAACGCGTACCGATAAAATCAGGCACAGTATAGCAACCAAACTTGCGCAGATATGGCGCCAGCAAACTAGCCACGAGCACATAACCACCGGTCCAACCGACGAGGAATGCCATATACGGATAGCCTTTAAGATATATACCACCAGCCATCGCAATGAATGACGCCCCTGACATCCAGTCAGCCGCCGTCGCCATGCCGTTAAACACAGCCGGCACTTCACGACCAGCGACATAATATTCGCTGGATTCCATTGTTCTGGATAAAATGCCGATCAAAGCATAGATACAAATGGTGAAACCAACGAACAGCCAGCCGATTGTATCTGCGCTCACACCAAGCTGTTCGAGAATTGCCATTAGAATTACAAAGCCAAGAAATCCAAGAGTATAGATTCCATAAACTTTGGAAAGATTGTTAATAAATCCACCCTCAAGTTTCATGTCACCCTCCTCTAATCTTCAGCAACGTCGAATTCTTCATCCAATTTGTTTTGCTTTGACACAAACCAAAAGATGAGAATAACAAACGCTATCTGTGAACCCTGGCCAGCCATGAAATAGCCTCCCGGGAATGAACCTGCGACGCCGTTTAGCTGTTCGCCAAACCAATGCACCACAAATGAAAAAACGAACCAAATCGCAAGAGTCGTAAAAAGCAAACTCTTGGTTCGGTCCCAGTGGCTTAGCGCCCCTGAGTCTTGCTTACTCATGATGTAATCCCTCCGTTTACGTGGTTTCAACTCTCCAGAAAAACCACCATATGCTGACCCCTGAACTATTCGTGCTCCTGAAACAACATATCTATGTACAAATCGCAGATAGTAATTGTTATTATTTTGACCGCGACAATATAGGAAACAGATGTTAGTGAAGAAGTTGAAAATGACAATCGATTTTTAAAAAACGTGATTGCAAATATGTTCCAGAAATTGAAATCACTACTGCAAACGCTAGGATTAAGAAAGCTTGATCCCATCACCACGCACAAGCAACTTATTGATTTTATTGAATCAAGATCCGCATTCGTTTCACAGACCACGTTGTACACCTATGTAAAAGCACGGGCGGGCATGCAGCATCCAAAATTATTTGCCAACCCGGATTTTTTGACCTCTTTGCGAATTGCGCGCTGGCATATTTATGGTGCCGCCATTAGTGACTTGACGCTTTTTGTAGGGGCGCAAATCAACCGTGACGCGATACTGGCACACGATCAGCTAAGTATTTATTGCACCGAAATGATCGAGGATATTTTTGCAGCCAATTCCCAGGAAGATATCGATTCCAAGCGATTCATGCAGATTTGTGAAAAAGGAAAACAGCGGATAGCCTTTGCAGACTGGCAAGCGATTGAGAGTGGATCTGCCGCTTTTCAATCCAGTTCGGATGCTGTTTTTAAGTGGGCACCCATTGCCGATGAATTAAAAGTGCATGATGAAGAAATTGTGCGCAACTCCATTCACTTGCGGTGGATTGGTGTGCGCCGCGATTTAAAAGACCTAATCAAGCCAAGACTGATTATTGATGACTGGCAAAAACATCGTGATCACGCCTGTTAGGTCACTTATCACTGATACAAATCACTGATACCATGCGGACGAACGCGCGACCTTATGACAACAGCCTAGGTTAGTGCTTTCAAACGCCTGAAACTTGTTGAAATTCTGACCTAGCCAACTGCACGCGCAACAGCCTGCAAGGCGCATAGCAAATCTCGATCCGTATCCGTATCAATGGCTGTCCCGTTCGACGCCATACGCACAATCACGGTCTCGCGCTTGGGGTTTACCCAGATCCATTGGCCATGAATCCCGATAGCGCAATATTCATCTTCGTCAAACCCTGGCTTGTACCATTTGGCACGATAGGTACCCTTTGGAAACAGACGTGGTCCCTCGCCTTTCTTTTGCTTCAGCCAGGCACGGCTATCGGCATAGTTCCGGAACTCACTGATCCAGCTAGCCGGAACAATCTGCTGACCACCCAACGCGCCTTCACATCGGGTCATTTCGGCAATCTGCAACAGGTCATGCACCGCCATGCAATAGCCCCCTGCGGCACGTGGTGCACCAAATGTATCAAGCGTGATATAACTCTCATGCCGCGTCCCGCATGGCTGCATAATCAGCTGTGAAAACAATGTTGATAGCGACATACCCGATACGCGCTCGATGACCCAGCCCAGCATATCGGTATGCGGCGAACAGTAATGATGAATCTCACCATGTTTCTGTCCATCACCCGCGGCTGGCATCTTCGCCAGAAACGCTCTTAAACCATCTGTTGTATGGCCTTCCTCGACCGGATTCCACGCCGATGCGCGCCGATAGGCCATGAAGACACCTGTCACATCCTCGTAATCCTCGACAAAGCTGGACGCAACTGTCATATCCAGTAGCTGGCGAAGCGTCGCATCTTCATATGCACTACCGGCAACCTCCGGCACATAGGCGGATATTGTGCGTGTTACATCCAGCACACCCTGATCCACCAACACCCCCACCACCAAAGCGGTTAAAGACTTTGATACCGAAAACACAATATGTGGTCGGTCTGGCGCCCCAAAACCGTCAAACCAGTCATAGATTAGCTGGCCATTCTGCATCACGGCAAAGCAATCGGTCTGGCTGTTACGCAAAAATGTATCGAGGGTCATATCCTTACCATCGGCACCGGTAAACCGCATGGATCCTAGATCCTGCCGCGCTTCATTCAGATCCAAAGGGGGCGATGCTGCCATTATCGGACTGGTAGGCAGAAGCTGGCGCATATGCGAAAATGACCAACGGGCAAATCCGGGTTCACGCCAATTTGCCAGCGTTACTTGATCATGCGGCGAAGGGGGCGCGCCCTTCATCAAGCTATCATGCGTCGCATTATCATTTTGCTGATTATCAGACATCATCTCACCCCTAGCTTAGCTAGGCTGGTAAAATTCGGCGCGCGCTGTTTTTAAAAATCCAGCGCGCAAAGCTTGTGTAAAAGCACCAGGCGTACCGTCAGCAATCATATTATCGTCAATATGGCTGACTGGCAGCACATAAATTGAGGCCGCCGTCAAAAAGGCTTCGTCAGCCCCCAACGCTTCATCCAGCTTGTAAATACGTTCCTCGACCGCTATCCCCTGTTCGCTGGCAACACGCAACATGGTCTGCCGCGTAATGCCATGCAAAATCTCATTACTCACTGGCCGCACAATAAGCGTCTTATCCTTGATAAAGAAAAAGCTTGAAGACCCTGCCTCGGTTATAAAACCATCCTCATCAATCATCAAAGCTTCATAGGCACCCGCTTCATGCGCTGCCTGCTTGGCCATGACTTGCGCCAGCAAATTCGTTGTCTTGATATCACGGCGCACCCATCGCAAATCTGGTGCTGTCAGAACCTTAACAGCTGGTGCCGGATCATCAGCGATAAATTTAGCCCCTTGCGTAAAGGCAAATATATTTGGCTTATAACTGTCATTATAGAAAAAGCTGCGATCACCCTCGCCGCGCGTAACGTGCAGATATAAAAACCCTTCAACCAGATCATTTTCGCTAACCAACCGCATCAGCATCTCAAATAATGCGTCCTTATCCATTGGCGAAACCATGGCAAGCTCACCACATGACCGTTCCAACCGATGAATGTGATATTCAAAATCTACAATTTGACGGTCAATAACGCCAAATCCTTCATAAACAGCATCGGCAAACAGCAAACCACGGTCAAAAATTGATAGTTTGGCATTGCCTTCAGCTACAAATTTTCCATTCAGAAAAACAATCCGTTCACCACTCATTTTCACTATGTCCTTATGGATAAATATCTAATTAGAATCAGCTTATAATAAAGCACTATATCAAAACTATAGATTTGATTGCCCAAAGAACCTAATTTAAAGAGACCTTCATGAAAAGATGGCTGATGAAATCATCTCGTCAAAGGTGCTAAAGCTTGGCGGCTACCTCTATAAATGTGGCCAACGCGCTTGAAAGCGGTTCCGGTTGGCAATGCTCATCGTCAAAGATACCGTTTCATTTCCAGCCTCATCAAACAAGCTATTATGCACTGTGCCATGCGCGTGAAGCCATGCACGTGGAGCGCCATCTTCAGGCGCCAGCATAACATCAAGTCGTATGTCATCAATATTGATCTTCTCATCCAGCGCTAATAATGCATCATCAATGCCAGCGCCAGTTAGGGCGGACACAAACACACCATTGCCGACTAGATTTTCCAGATATTCGCGGGTCTCGCCAGCCATATCCCCTGCCATATCATCGATCTTGTCCGATTTATTCAGAATATGAATCACACGCTCGGCCTGCATCTCGGCATCAAGCCCTAACTCTTCAAGTATCTGGCACACATCGGCATATTCTTCTGCCACCATTGGTGATGAGGCATCATGTACATGCACCAGAATATCAGCCTCAACCACTTCTTCGAGTGTGCTTTTAAACGCCTCAACCAATTCAGTCGGTAGCTGGCTGATAAATCCAACCGTGTCGGCAAGCACCGCGCGACGTCCCGATGGTAGCTTCATACCCCGCATAGTCGGATCAAGCGTCGCAAACAGCATGTCTTTTGACAGAACATCTGCGCCGGTCAACATATTGAATAAGGTTGATTTTCCGGCATTCGTATAGCCAATCAGAGCCAATGTTGGCGTTTCACTGCGATCACGATTACGGCGTTGCAAATGACGTGTTCTTTCAACCTCACGTAACTCACCTTTGATGCGCATGACCCGATCCATCAACATGCGCCGATCAAGCTCGATCTGGCGTTCACCAGGGCCACCCAGAAAACCACCACCACCGCGCTGGCGTTCAAGGTGCGTCCAGCTCCGTACCAACCGCGAACGCTGGAATGTCAGTGCCGCCAGTTCGACCTGAAGCCGTCCTGCATGGGTCTGCGCGCGTGCACCAAAAATCTCTAGAATCAAAGCTGTCCGGTCAATGACCTTGCATGATGTCAGCGTTTCCAGATTACGCTGCTGCACCGACGACAAAGTCGTATTGATAATGATCAGAGGATGATCATAGGCCTCGGCCATTTCGGCAAGCTGGTCGGCATAGCCTTTGCCAAGAAATGAGCCCGCACGCGGTTGCGAAATATTGACCGTTTCCGCCACAACCACATCCAGCCCAATGGCCTCGACAAGCATACAGGCTTCTTCCAGCATCATGTCGGCTGGGCGTGATGTTGGCGCGTATTTTACGTCTGGATGAATGACAAAGGCGTTATTACTACCCAAAATATGTCCTCGAAAATTAACTTATAAATCGATCCCGTCTTTCTGGAATATCGATAACTATCATATATGCAGATTGGTTTGCTGGGATACACTGACAAAATATATCGTATCGTTAACGATATACTAAACTTTTTTTCCTATACTTTAGAATGGAATATTAATCGTCGGAGATATTAGGCTATGAAGCAAGCGCACGTTCGTCCCCCGGAATGTAGGTTTAACCTAAATTTGAAAGACGCTGATACGGTGCTTGATATTGTCACGCTGAAGAAAAACCAGAACCGGATTTCGCTGGATAGATTTACACCTTTGATACTTTTGATGCTGGCAGCATGTGGCGGTGGCGGTGGCGGTGGCCTCGGCAAACCAAGGGTAAAAATCTCGGATGATGGTTCAGACGTTGCGATAAGCATATGGGAAAACACGACGTTGGTTTCATCTGATAGCGAAGAAACTAATCGAGAACTGCTGGAAAAACATGCCCGTGAAATCGCATCACTTGCTGGTAAATCTCCGGGCAGGGCAAATATTAGCGACATAAATATAGCGCCTGACGGTAAAAGTGTTACGCTTAGGCTAGATTATTCAAACTCTGAATTTTCATATCTTTCGGCAACTGTAAAAATAGAGCTTGTCGGGAATGATGCCGAATTTTTCCGTATGATCAGGCTTGACGGCCTTGGGTCAGAAATCAGATTCATAGATACCCCCAATTACGAAGAACCATCCGATAAAGATGCAAATAATATCTATAATTTTAAATTAAAATACACAATGACCTTTGTTGAAACTGGCAAATCGGAAGTCTCCTACGTAAACTATGCGGTAACAGTGAGCGACGTAATAGGCGATTTGGATTCCACTGACGGAGGTGTGATTAGAGCATTCGATGTCGCGGAAAACACGTCTTGGATACTTACCAACAATATAATGACATTGAAAAATGTATCTCGCATACAGAAGATCACTTTTGAAAATCTCGTCATCGCTGAAGATGGAAATTCAGCCACCTTTAGAACAACTGACAAAGCCACAGGTGCTGAAGGAATAGTTACAATTCGCTTAACTGGTAAAGATGCTGATAAAATTGAAATAGTACGATTTGGAACTGCAGATACATATTTTGGTCTTCAATTCAGAACCGCACCCGATTACGAAAACCCAACTGATAGTGATGGCAACAAAACTTATGAATTTTCTCTTGTCTATACGGGATTAAAACAGCCAGAAACCACACGTTTCCGTATCACAATTACCGATCTTGACGAACCCGCATCGTCACAAAGTCGATCGCATCAAAATATGGAAATATTTCATCCGGATACTGACGACTATAATATGCCCGAAAGTCAGGATTTATCACCCCCGTCTGAATTCATTTAGTCTGAAATCATTTAGTCGGGTACATCTTGATCGCTGGACGCATCGCTTTCGTTTGCCTAAACTAACCACGATTTGGTAAGGGGCAGGTTTCATGGCGAAAACAATCATCATCACGGGCGCGGGTAGCGGTATTGGGCGGGCAACAGCACAGGCTTTTCTTGATGCTGGTTACAAGGTCGGCTTGATTGGCCGGCGCAAGTACACGCTCGATGCAACCGCCAACGGGCATGAAAATGCCCTTGCCCTGCCATGCGATGTCAGTGACGCCGATGCTGTCGAAACCGCATTCAGTACCGCCTTTAGCAACTGGGGACGGTTAGACGTTCTGTTTAACAATGCGGGTATTGGCAGTCCAGCCATGCCGATTGACGAAATCCCCGTCCAGACATGGCTTGATGTTGTGAATATCAACCTGACCGGATCATTTTTATGCGCCCGTGCGGCTTTTGCCCTGATGCGCGCGCAATCCCCGCAAGGTGGCCGTATCATCAATAATGGGTCGATTTCGGCGCATGCCCCACGCCCGGGATCGTTACCCTATACGTCAACCAAGCACGCGATTACCGGTCTGACCAAAACCCTGTCGCTGGATGGCCGCCCGTTTGATATTGCCTGCTCGCAAATTGATATAGGCAATGCGCTGACCGACATGGCGATACCGATGACCAAAGGTGTGCCGCAGGCCGATGGCACAATCAAGGCCGAAGCCACGATGGATGTGGCACATGTTGCCGACGCGGTTCTGCATATGGCCAATCTGCCGCTAGAAACCAATGTCCAATTCATGACAATAATGGCGTCAAAGATGCCTTTTGTCGGGCGCGGCTAGGTGGATCGTAACTAAATCAACATTTCCAGGCATAATGTGGCTAAATTGGCATCATCGGATCAGCGCGACGAGATTGGCGCAACTTGGGTAAACAGGGTCATATGGCTATCTGCCGTGACCAGTAATGCGACAGTCACCAGCGTTTGTTCACGAAATGTTTCACGTGAAACATTTTAGCCTGCTATAGCCCAAGCTCCAGCTGGCTATCCTGATCCAGCTGCTTTTGGCGGCGTTTGATGTGCATATCGTCAGTGCCTGATTGTATCCTGCGGGACAGTGGCACCCCCTCTTTCCGACTCGCATGTTTGGTCACAATACGCGCCGCTTCACGGCGGTGCATGGATGATTTGCGTATGTCGTGCATTTGCTGGCTAGCGCTTTTACGGGCGATTTTCTCATCGACGATGGGCGCAGGATAGTCCGGTGCCTGATCTGGCCGTATCCATGGCGTATGGATCAAATTATCCGATATATGCCGCAGCTCAGGTACCCAGCGCCGGATAAAAATGCCTTGTGGATCCTGATCCTGACTTTGCTTGATCGGATTATAGATACGGATCGTATTAATGCCGGTAATGCCCGACTGCATCTGGCATTGGCTGTAATGAATGCCTGGTTCATAGTCGATAAAACTACGCGCAAGATGCCGGGCTGGAGATCGCCAATCCAGCCATAGATGATAGCTGGCAAAGCTCATGGTCATGGCACGCATTCGAAAGGTCAGCCAGCCAGTCGCTGTCAGTGACCGCATAACTGCATCGACAAGGGGATAGCCGGTGCGCCCCTCTACCCATGCGGTAAGTCGGGAAGCGGCATCGGCATGCGTCTTGTCGAGAGATTCATAAGCCGAATGAAAAGGCCTAAATTCAATGGCAGGTTCATCTTCAAGTTTCTGCATGAAATGGCAATGCCAATGCAGTCGGCTTTCAAAGCTTTTTAGGGCATTCTGCCATGCTCGCTTATTGCCGGTGCCACTGTCGCGTATTGCCATTTGCCGGCGTCTTGAGGCTTGAAATACCTCGCGCAGTGACACAGCACCAAAGGCCAGATGTGCCGATAGACGCGAACAGCTATCAGCGGCGGTCACAGGTGATGACATTTCATAACGGTATTTTTGCCCACGGCTTGCCAGAAAGCTTTTTAACAGCGCAATCGCCTCGTTTCGGCCACCTTTCTGCCGCTCATTGCATTCATCATCAACAAGACCCAAGGCACTAGCACTGGGCAATGGTACCCCCTTTATCCCAACTGATGATAAATGATCTGGCGCAGGCACTACATCGGCCTGCATCATCTTGTCCCATTTGCCAGCCCAGCCCCGCCGTGAACGAAGCGGGCGATGCACACCATACTGCGCAAATTCATGCCACGGACAATGATGGTCCTTACACCATTCTTGAACAGCCAGATCACGGGCATATGTCCAGCCATTCCCCGTTTCTTCATGCGAATAAAGCGCCGTTATACCATATTTTTGATGGATGCCAGCTAGCACGCTTGGCATATCACCCGCATATATAACCAGGGGCTGACCTAATTTGGTTAGGCTTTCATCAAGGCTGGCAAGGGTTTCACCAAGAAACGCATAATGACGATATGACATGTCAGGCTGCGCCCATAATGCAGGCTCGACAACATAAATAGGCAAGACAGCACCAGCAGCAGAGGCCGCAACCAGTGGCGCATGATCCCATACACGCAAATCCTTTTTAAACCAAACAACATGCATGACTTTGCCCCTTAACGAGATCTATATGTGTATCAGATTGCGGAAAATCAAATGACTGTCTAAAAAACATAACTAATATTGCATATATTGCAATGACACCCATATAGCAGTCACTTCAGAATGAACGCGGCAATCCATATCCGCCATATCCGCCATATCCGCCATATCCGCCCATATCAGGTCAGAACATGTCACTTCAGCCCCTTAAGTCCCGTTTTGATAGCCGCGAAGAGCTCATCGCATATGTTGCCAGCCTTAGCCCCAAGAGTGATGACTCTATTGTAAGCGCAACGATAGGTGGAGAAGAACCTGCACAAATCGCACTGAAAAATATTAATCCAGATCAATATGCGCATACGCGTAACTATCTTGATGGTGATGTGTCGCGGTTATCGCCTTATATCCGGCATGGCATTATCTCGCTTAATGATGTACGGAACCATGCTCTTTCGATCAGCGGTGAACCACAACAAACCGAAAAGTTCATTCAGGAACTGGCCTGGCGCGATTACTGGCAAAGACGCTACCGTCAAAATCCGCACGACATATGGCATGACATCGAAGCCTATAAGACCGGTTTTACGGCAGATGATTATGCTGAAACGTTACCTGCGGATATTGAAGCTGGCGAAACGGGCGTTGCTGTTATCGATCATTTCATTCATGAACTATGCACGACTGGTTATCTGCATAATCACGCGCGGATGTATGTTGCCGCCTATATTGTGCATTGGCGGCGCATAAAATGGCAAGCTGGTGCGCAATGGTTCCTGCATCACCTGCTTGATGGCGATCCAGCCAGCAATAATTTATCCTGGCAATGGGTAGCCAGCACCTTTGCCAACAAACCCTATTTTTACAATCTTGAGAATGTCGCTAAATATGCCGCACCAGGGTTGAATGTTGCATCACAGGATAATCTGCCGCTTGCCTATTCCTATGATGAGTTGGACAGCATGCTGTTTCCGTATCGTGAGGATCATAATGGCTAATCTTATCATTCTTCATGAAGATGCTTTGCGCTTAAGCCATCCTATTTTCAACGATGACACGAAATCCCTGTCCGATCACAGCGACTGGAAAAAACCTGTTTTCATCTGGGATCCAGATTATTTTGCGGATGCTGGATATAGCTTCAAACGGCTGGTTTTTATCTATGAAACGCTCAGCACAATGCCTGTTGATATATATTATGGCAAAATGGATGAGGTGATTGTTGACTTAATACAAGATCAGTCTGTGACTGATATATTTATCCCAGAAACACCAAATCCCCAGCTATACGCATTCATAGATTTCGTCAGCCGTTTGGGGGCAACGCATATCATTGACGACGATGCTTTTGTGTCATTGGAACGTACACCTGATCTGGGGCGGTTTTTCCGCTATTGGAACAAGGTCAAGAAAGCCGCTTTATCACCCGATGGCATCAGATTATAGATCAGGCAAAATTTCGACAGGAAGCCCAGCATAGTTTTCGGCAAATGATTTCATCGCGGCATCTGATGATAAAAGATAATCCATGTCAGCACGTTGAAGTTTCTTTTCAAATTCCGAATGGCGATGATCGGTATGGAGCAAAGTTGTGCAGAACCAGCTAAAGCGTTCGACTTTCCAAACGCGGCGAAGCGCACGAGATGAATATTCCTGCAGTTGGACTTCGCTTTCAGCACAATAGAAATCAATGAAGGCAGCCGATAATAAGGCTATGTCAGCAATGGCTAGGTTCAGCCCCTTTGCCCCGGTTGGTGGCACAATGTGGCCAGCATCGCCAGCTAGAAACAGACGTCCAGAGGACATAGGCTCAGATACGAATGACCGCATCGGTGTGATGCCCTTTTGAATGATCTCACCACGATTTTGCTTAACGCCAATCCGGACATCTAATTCATCCCATAATGCCTCATCCGACCAGTTATCAACATGATCATCATTATCAACCTGAATATAGAGGCGGCTGATGTCATTCGATCGCATCGATTGCAAAGCAAACCCTCTTGGATGCTGGGCATAGATGACAACTTTATTCATAGGCGTTGCCTTGGCCAGAATACCCAGCCATGAATAGGGATAAATCAGATCAAAATCATTGCGTATAGATGTTGGCATAGCCTTTCGGGACACACCGCGAAATCCATCACAGCCAGCCACAAAATCACAGTTTAGTGTATGGTCTTTGCCTTCACGACGGTAGAGTATCTGCGGGGAAATGCCATCAATGTCATGAATTGCAGTCACCTCGGCATCAGTTATAATGACCGTGCCATTATCCACATGCTGACGAAATAAATCTTTGACAATTTCAGTCTGGCCATAGGCCATAACCTGTCTGCCACCATCATATTTTTCAATGCTGATGGGATGAATACCCCCATCAAAAGCAATATCAATGCCGTGATGAGGCAATCCTTCACGGTCCATTCGTGCGCCTAGGCCGGCGGCCCGTAAAATATCAACTGTACCTTGTTCGAGAATGCCGGCCCGAATACGCGCCTCACAATAGCTTTGTGACCGCGCTTCAATAATGACCGATGAAATTCCTCTAAGATAAAGGATATGCGATAATAACAGGCCAGCGGGCCCTGCCCCTATAATTGCAACTTGAGTCCGCATAACACACTAACAATCCAAACGTTTCATTATGGTTAGCGCAGATTTTAACAAAACACCACCAGCTAGATGTCATGCAGTTGGATAAAGTGCGCAGTTAGGGGAAATCCATGTCCTTTTGCGATGACTCTCCAATCGCTTGCAAAATCATCTTTCCAATAAGGCCAATCGCAACTAAACGCAAAATGGTAACTGTTGAAGCTGTTAGTGAAAATGGATCGTCCGAATGTGTGATTCGCATACTGAAATCATCTACCAGGCCGAAAATGGCGGCAACAAACACAAGAACAGCAATCAGCGAAAAATAGCGATTTATTATGGCACTCACGCCGATTATAGCTGACAAGACTATGACTTTGATAATCCGTTGATTGAGTGTCGCTTCGGCAAATTGAAGATCAACATTTTCCATCAATCTTAGCTCGTTGATAAAAAATTCCTTTTTCAAAATTATGAATGTCAATGTGCATAATACGATGACAAAATAAGATAAAAGGAGAAATAAAAGATTACGCGAAGCAATGTTTGTGTTGCTGTGGCTGGCAAGATCAACATTTGTTAGCGCGTCAATTTCCTTTTTGCTTAATTTGCGAAAGAAATCTTCTGTCATGACTGCGTCCTAAAGCACTCAGTTTAAGGCTTTATAATCATCGCACAATTAATTTTTGTATCAAATTGCTATGTTCATGAAAAAACTAGCGCGCAAGGTGCGCACTGGTTTGGAATATCTTTATGAGTTTAGGGTTTAGATTTTAAGACTTGCGCCCAACCGATCCGATAACTTCGGCACCAAGTTCGATGGCAAGTGAATTCGCTCTTAACTCTCCATCAACTTTTGCTGTTGACCCAACTGATAGTTCTTCAGTGGTCAAAGTTCCGTTGAAATCACCTGCTATTTCAACACGATCAGCGTTCATAGTGCCTTTGAAAACGCCCATCTCTTCAAGGAATACTTCAACAGCAATCAACTCACCGGAAAAATTACCTGAAATAACAACCGGTGATTCACCTCCGTCAAGCTTACCTTCAACGACCATGCCCTGTATGATGTTTGTACTTCCGTCCATAACTATTTTCCTTTACTGCGCCAGACCGAACTGGACTAAATTTTTATTTATGAGGCTTCATCACCTGTTTCAGCATCATCGCTGGCGGCATCTTCATCTTCCGGCTCCGCAACACTATTGCCCGTATCTTCGGTCCAGTTATGAACAACACGGCAATTCAGTGCGGCACCACGATCCATTTGCAAAGATTGATAATGGACTTCGCCAGCGATCTGCGCTGTTTCGGTTGCCCACACACTATGGGCGTGCATTTCACCATGATAATGACCTGAAATAACAACCAGATCAGATTTGATCGCGCCTCGAAATTCACCTTCTGGTCCGATTGAAACTTTTTCAGCTTCCAGATCTGCTTCGACGGTGCCATTGATCTCGATTGACTTGGCATTGCTTATCGTGCCTGAAAAATGAGCGCCCTCACCTATGACAGCTTTGGTTTTAGATATATCCATTCTTCTATCCTCTAATCTTAATAAATTGGTTTTTAATTGCGGCTATTTAGTCGGCTTCGGTTTCCAATTTGGCTGCCGCCTTTAGGATTTTTGCTGGCGCTTTTTTGAATTTGGCAACAACATGAGCCCCAGCTTCAACTTCTATGCCTATACATTTTAAATCACCCTCAAAATGACCAGACGCCTCGATTTGAGCGTTAATGGAGACAACATCACCTGTAACCGTCCCCGAGATGACAACTTCCCCAGTCTCGATACTGCCATTAAGAATGGCACCATCTTCGACAGTTAATTTATTGCAAATAATCTGCCCATCCAATTGACCTGCAAGAATAACATCACCATCCGAAACCACTGTTCCGGTGATTCGCATCTGGTCATCGATTACAGACACATTTACACTATCTGCGCCGTTTGACTCTGAATTTTTAAACATAACAACCCCCTGATAACGCGAGCTTATCAAATTTTTTCTAATAAAGTTAAAATTAATTGTTTGCCGATACGTTACAAAGGTAACAATTTACTAAAACAGTCGTAAATAATAGTATGAATTTACCCGTTGAATGATTTTGGTCATTAGTCTTAACGGCTCATTTTATTTTTTTTTAAGTCGCGCGTTTGAGGAAGTTATGAGTGAAGATGTAGTTGACATTCGAAAGCGGATTGAAGAAATCCGAAACGAAGTCAGTTCGGCGTCGGTTTCTCAGCGCGAAGAACCTCGCTCGCGATCAGTTGGCAATATTGCTGAATTGGCGGTGGCACAGGCTACAGCGCAGCCTCAATATGAGAACTCTACAGCTCAAGAAGTTACAAGCCCTGCCCCTCAAGAGGTGCCGCAGAATGATACAAAATCGGCGCTCGACTCAGCGTTACAGATGCCCGCTTTTACTTTAAACGTAAAAAATCAGGTCTCTAACAAAACATTGCTGGCATTTTGTGTCATTCAGACTCTTTCGAATATTGCCGTAATTGGCGTGTTGATGTGGAAGCTTGGATAGATCCATGCGCAAAATACTCGGCAAAATCATTCAACGTTTTACCCCCACAATGATCCATGGCAACCGTGCCGATTCGCCTCTAACAATGAATAATAGATTATGGTTTCTGCGCGAAAACAGATTTCTGTTCATGACCAAGAATGGTCCAGTTGAGATTACCGTTAAGCCCACTTATGTGATTTCCGCAGCGGTTGTTTGTTTTGTCGGCACCGTCGTTATCGCTATTTCGACCGTGTTTCTGGGATATAACGCTGTTGGTGTTGTCAGCCGAGATTCTATCCAGACGGCGAATGCCAGCATCACCGAAATTGACTTGGATTCGGATCGTATCACAGACAAGCTAGAGGTGATAACGCTTGCCCCCAAGACAAAGAATGCAAACCCACAAGACGTACCCAGAAAACCTGCCAAAGCGCGCGCCGCGCTTGCCAACGCATCAAAAAAGAAAGCAGATGGCATAACGACGTCTGACGATACCTTTGCCCGTATGATTTCAAAACGGGCTGGTGTGAATGCGCTGCCAACTGCCGGAAATGAAGAAGCTATGATGGCCGCCAATCTGCTGGCGAAAAAAACAGATCCGGTTTCAGACCCGTCAATATCCCTAGCAGATGACAGTGAAACGGCGCCTAAGCTTGCCGCCGCGCCATTAGCCCCGTTGCGGCCTAAACAGACGATAGATGTTGGTAAATCCGTTCAAACCCAGCCAAGCCCAAGAGAACGCGCCGCTATTGAACTGGCCGCATTAGGTAATTTGATTCCAGATTTTGCCTTTAACAGCTTTTATAATAATGACACTTTGAATGAGCCTGATAGCGCTAATGAACCAAGCTTGGCGTTGCCAAATCAAGGCACAGTAAGCGCAATTACCTTGCGGCAGACACCCGCCCCCGCGCTTGATAATGCTCAGGTTCGCATGCAGAAGATCGAGCCCGAAAACATACTCCCTGAAATAGACAGCGCTGTTCAGGAAATGAAACTGCTTGTGTCCATGGTCAGAGAGATTGATACAATCCGAAGCCGCGTTGCCAATCTTGGTCTATTAGTAGAAAATTTACCAGACTATTCATCGGTTGGCGCGGCACTCGATCGTAAAGATTTTAAAACGCTGGTTCTGGTTTTAGACAATCATCGTTCTGCCTTGCGCAAAATTCCGTTCAAACCGCCAATGCTATATTTCTATATCTCGAGCAATTATGGCTATCGCAAGCATCCGGTGACAAAAAAGAAAGTATTCCATCACGGCATTGATCTGGCTGGCACATGGCAGGAAGATATACTGGCATCAGCACCAGGAACGGTGACATTTGCAGGGAATGCTGGCTCCTTTGGCAATGTGGTCAGGGTGCGTCATGCTTTTGGCATCGAAACCGTGTTTGCACATCTTTCCAAGATACGCGTCAAAAAGGGTCAGGATATCAGTGAAGGTACCGTGATCGGCAATATGGGCAGAACCGGCCGAACCGAAGGTGCCCACCTGCATTATGAAATGCGCGTGAATGGCCAATCACTGAATCCACAATTATTCTTTGATGTAGGTCGGGCCATGAGCGTTAGTGGTGAATTGCGGGTTGTTTCCAGCGATCGTTAAGTTGTCACGCCGGATATTTATTTCCTAAAAAACTGTCACTTTGCGCCGTTAATATGTGAGGAGGAAACGCCTCCGAATTTTTCAAAGGTAGATGAAGATGTTTCGTGCGCTTCCCATTATTAGCCTTGTTACGCTTTTATCTGCCTGTAACTTATATGTGGTTGATAGTAGCGCGCCCGCATTAACGGCTTCGCAAATGACCAAAAGCGCTGATAGCACCGAGGCGGCAGTCCCGCCACCGCCACCGCCACCGCCACCGCCACCGCCACCGCCAAAACCTGTCGCTGGAAGCGAACAGATCGCTTTTATGGATAAAACCACAGCGCATCTCGAGGGATGCCGCTTTTTAAGCATGATGCGGCTGACACATCGGGGCAATTTTGAGGATGGCTTGATTCTGCTTCGTAACGGTGCCTATGCAATCAATGCCAATATGATGGTGCCTGTTCGGCTTGTCGAAATGGCCGACCCCATCTCTGGATTACATTATTACCATGTTCGCCTGATGCGTTGCCCTATGCAAAACCTATCGGCTGAAAATTAGGAGATATGATTATGGGCGACGTCCTATATCTAGATCATTACAAATCCGCTAGCCACGCCCCTGTGGATATGCAGAGCCAAAAAATGCCGCAAACCGAACGTGAGCGCATCGAAACCATTCGCGACAATATTGAGGAATTGCTGAATATGGTTGCTGGTCTGCGCCGGGACCCGGCATCAGTGGCGCTGGCGGCCAGCCGCTTTGGCATCATGCGTATGTATCAAATCCATGGCCGTGCGCACACAATGGCCTTTGTGGATCGGTGTATTGAAACAGCCGAAATCGCCGAAGATATTCTTGGCACCTAAGCACTTTACAAGCTAAAATTTGCGCTGTGTGATTTAGGATGTATAGTCATATGCGTGAGAGGATAACATTATCTTTTTTGATATGGCACTTTAAAATAAGATGGCGTTTGCATGTCTGGCTTGAGTAAAAAACGGGTACTTGAAATACTCTCCCGCTCGAATGGTGACGATAAGGTCAGCATGTATTGTGACCGGGCGCTGTCAACATTGATCCTGTTGAACTTACTAGCTGTTTCACTTGAATCAATCGACCATTTAAGCATCCAATATGGTTATCTATTCTGGGCTTTTGAGCTGTTCTCGGTGACTATATTCGGCTGTGAATATATTCTGCGCATCTGGTCAAGTGATGCGAATATAGATCGCGAAGGTGGCACACCAGCAAAATTGCGTTTTGGCTATATCTTCAGCTTTACCGGTTTGATTGACCTGATTGCGATTTTGCCAAGTATATTGCCATTAATCCTGGGGCAGATAGACCTGCGCTGGCTTCGCGTACTAAGGCTTGTGCGCCTGTTGAAAATTTCGCATTATTCAACAGCTCTCGAGGATTTAATCTCGGCAATTCGTGAAGAGCGCAATGCTTTTGGCGCGGCGCTGTATCTTTTTTGCATTGCATTATTTGTATCCAGCGCCTTGATGTATGTCGTCGAACACGAAGTCCAGCCTGAGAATTTTTCATCAATACCGACGACAATGTGGTGGTCAATGATTACGCTGACAACTGTTGGTTATGGCGACGTGTCGCCGATGACATCCCTTGGCAAACTCGTCGGCGCGGCAACAGCCATTATGGGCATTTGTGTTGTGGCCTTGCTAACAGGTATTGTTGCCACGGCCTTTGCCAATCAAGTCGCGCGCCGCAAAGATATATTCGAGGCTGAAATCCTGCACGCGCTTGCTGACGGCGTAATATCGGAGGAAGAACTTGAACGTATCAAGAAAATGCAGACCGAACTTAACCTATCTGATGAACATGTAAGAGCTTTGATCGAACTGCTGAGCGAGCGAGGTACAACAAAGCCCGATTAGGGGATGTCTTAATATCCTCTAACATTCTGCATCTGATTAAAATATATATCCCCCGCATCACCACAAAACCTAGCTGTATAAATGCACATACATATACGACGGTAAAACAACTTGGCATGATAAATGCACTCATATCTGCATAGAAACTCTTGGTAACATTTTCAAGGAGAGATAGCCATGCAGGACCGACTCGATAGTGATTTAGATGCCCGCGCCTTTGATTTAGTTGCGGATAGCTTTACTAGGCATGAATTGCATACAGATCATGATTTTGCCGCAGATAGTGATGCTGGCAATTTAGGTGTGCAGTTTGTGCATTTTGATGAAGCTGAGAATACAACCGAAACGGTTACGGTGCCCTTGAGTGATTATTTTGCGAATTACGCATCAAGTAGCGAAGAATTTATCAATACGCGCATGGCTGTGGGCGGTAAGAGGCTTTAGAATAAGCCTCCCCCCAAGCAACCGTATTTACTTTCCAAAATTTTAATAGTTACCCTAGATTAGCTGGCCACATTCATACGCGCCTGGCGACGACGCTCTGATGATGATGGAATTCTGAGCATATCACGATATTTAGCCACGGTACGCCGGGCTAGTTTCACACCCTTTTTGGCAACCAACGCCGCAATCGCATCATCACTAAGGGGTTTGCCGCTGGTCTCACCATCGACGATTTCCTTAATCATATTGCGAACCGCAGCAGCTGCTGTTCCATCACCTGAGTCTGTGGTTGCAATAGACACGCTAAAGAATGATTTCAGAGCGAAACATCCCTTTGGCGTCGAGATTGTCAAACCACTTGTTACCCGGCTAACGGTACTTTCGTGCATACCAACCGCCTCGGCAACATCTTTGAGTGCCAATGGTTTCAAAGCTGCCAATCCATGCACAAGAAATTCACTTTGGTGCCGAATGATTTCACCACTTATCTTCAGCGTTGTTGAATTACGCTGTTCAAGGGCGCGCTTCAACCAGCGTGCAGATCCCAATGCGTCACCAGCAAAATTCTTGGCTTCATCTTTTTTGGCACCTCGGTTGCTAGCTGCAACCTTATTTCCATAATCTTCATCAATAACAAGTGACGGTAAAGTTGACCTGTTCAGATCAACAATCCAGCCCATTTTGCCCTTTGTAACCACAACATCAGGGGCACTGGCAATAAACTGGTTGCTCTCAAAACCTTCGCCAGGCTTTGGATTGAACTCACGAATACGCATCAGAATATCAGCAATGTCAGAAACATCACATTTTGCTTTGCGCGCCAGCCATTGCATATCGCCACGGCCAAGAACATCTAGATTATCCAGAACCAAAGCCATTGTTTCACATAGATCATCCTGCTCGCGTGCCTGTATATATAAGCATTCCGCTAGATCACGCGCAAAAACACCTTCGGGCTCAAGTGTCTGAAGAACAGCCAGCACATCTTCGACATCGTCAATGGTGCATGTGCACATATCAGCCACATCTTCTACTGACCGGCCAAGCCATCCACTTGGCTCCAAAGCGTCTGTGAGTTCATAAGCAATAAAACGCTGTTTGGTGTCGGTAATACTAAGGTCAATTTGACGCAGAACGAATTCACGCAGACTTGCCGGACGTTCAGCAACCAGACCAATCAAGTCATCCCAATCGCTATCCGTTCCTGTATTCGATGAACCTGACGAACGGCCAAGATCAAGACCTTCAGAACTGAATCTATTTTCAAGATCACTATGGGCTGTCGGGTCATCCGCCAATGCCGTGCCATTCTCAATGGATGACGACAAATCGGATGTACCATTTAAACCGTTTTCAACATCAGCAAACGCATCATGTGCAGTCTCTTGTGCATCAGCATCACTGGTTTTCATTTTTTCACCATCATCTGGTTTGTCAGGTGATGAAACTTCAACAAAGGGGTTATCAAGCACTTGTTCCTCTAGGAACGCGGCGATATCCATATTCGTCATTTGCAACAATTTGATGGCCTGTTGCAACTGTGGTGTCATAACCAAAGATTGCTTTTGCTTCAAATTTACTGATGGCATTAACTGCATAGCTACCTCCCTGTTGAATTCACTATGCGAGGCAAAAATGAAGCTTGCAAAGCTTCTATTTGACAGGGGGACTTGTCACTTTTCCGACAAAAATATCGTTATAATACATATGGTTGAAATATTTCCATTTTGGAAAGAATGCTATGTGTCAACAAATAGACGAGTTTTTGTGATCCTTTTATAGATAATCGATGTGACATGGCATGATTATTGTAGTGCTGGTATTTACCTTATGATTTATTGTTTAATAAGTTTCTACTGTTTAATAAATTTTGCTGTTAAAGGACGAGGATGATTACTCTTAGCCGCCTAAAACCGAATAGAGGTGCTGTGTGTCACCGGTGCCAATTTATTCGCGCCTTCATAATGATGGCTTTGATGATTGTCATTTTTGGTCTAGCTGCAGGTGACAGAGCAGTTCATCTGAGCGTTATCACTACCGAACGGGTTGCCGCTGTTATCTGCATCGGTGGAAGCATCATGTTTTTATTCAAGCTTCTGTTTTATTGGCTTGAACGGCGTCAGGCCAATGCGGCACTTAATGACGATCGCGAACAAGGCGAACAGCTAGTTGCTGATATGGGAAAAAACGGCCATATGTAAAACCTGTCGCAAAATTGACAGACCACATATGACGCTTGGCAAACTCATTTACCTGACCTGTCCAATAAGGTACTGAGTCGGTTCCGGGAAACATCTCTGCATCAATTTTAGGATTACCGCATTCATTACATACCAAGCCTTCGAGTTCTTTGCGCGTGGGCAGACGCCATTCCCCGTCAAGCTGTTCATTCGCCTGTTCTATGGCCTGAGCAATCATGTCATGATTTAGCGATAGCACCTCGCCTGTGCAGGTTTTGCCATCCCAGCGCTGACCAATGCTACAACGCAGCCAATCAACACCATGCCTTAGATCAACGACAATGTGATCGCGCGCCATAAACAAGGTGGCCTGTGCGTTGCCCACATGCCCAACTGCAAAGAATAATGACATTATAGACAATACATATAGTCGATTTCGTATTTTCTCACGCATGTGATCTCCTTACGTAATCTCAATCTTGTATTCCTAAAATATAAGAATACACTCATTTAGCGACACGTTAAACATTGTTATGTGCATAAAACGTGCCGCAAATCGTGTCGATAATAACAAAGATTATAAGTTGGTACGGTTATTGCTAAGACTTGCTGGTATGCACGCCCAATTTAAAGGTGGAATAAACTTATGGATATAGCTTCTCTTATTGGAATACTTGGTGCCATTGGCATGATTATGTGGGCCATGCTATCAGGTGGTGGCCTTGGCACATTTATTGATACGCCGTCAGTTTTGATTGTTTTTGGCGGTACTTTTTTTGCTGTCATGTACACAACGCCTCTTGCAACTTTTCTGGGTAGCTTCGGCGTCATGGGAAAAGCGTTCCTGCCACCTATTAAAAAGCAGGAAGATCTGATTGAGCGTATGGTTGAACTGGCCGGTATTGCCCGTAAAGATGGTATGATGGCACTTGAGGGACAGGAAGTGCCCGACAAGTTTTTTTCTAAAGGTATGCAGATGCTGGTTGATGGGGCTGACGAAACAAAGCTTACCGCCCAGTTGAATCAAGAAATCAAGGCCATGAAGATGCGTCATGAATCCAATCAAAATGTTGTGAAAGCTTGGATTGATATTGCACCAGCGATGGGCATGATTGGTACACTTGTCGGTTTGGTGCTTATGTTGGGTAACATGGCCGATCCAAAAGCGATTGGTCCTGCCATGGCGGTTGCCTTGCTTACAACACTCTATGGTGCCTTTATCGCAAACGTTTTGTTTGCGCCAATGCTGACCAAGCTTGAAGGCTATACAACATATGAAGTTACCTATCGTGAGATGGTTGTTGCCGGACTGCGCAATATTGCCCGCGGTGAGTCACCTCGTAACATTCAAGACCAACTGGTCTCTAACCTGCCGCCTAAGATACAGCAGAAGCTTGAAGAAGCTGTATAGCGTTTTGCAAAATGAAGCGCGCGTAGGGCAATAATTAGCAAGGTTGGAAAGGATTTGAACGATGGCTGAAGAAGTCGAAGAAGTTGAAGAGAAGGAAGAGGAAGATTGTCCTAAATGTCCTCCCGTGGGTGCGCCTGCATGGATGGCTACCTTTGCTGACATGGCGACATTGCTGATGGCGTTCTTCGTTCTTATTCTGTCTTTTGCGGAATTCAACGTACCAAAGTTCAAACAGATTTCTGGTTCTTTGAAAAATGCTTTTGGTGTGCAGCGGACTGTTCCCATTGTTGAGCAGCCAAAAGGCACAACTATTCTGTCGCTGAATTTCAGCCCAAACCCAGCCCCATCTGCGACTAACCAGATGAATCAGGAAACGACAAAAGACACACAGCCTGATCTGGATATCAAGAACAAAGACAAAGATGACGATGGCGGCGATCTTGATAATGCAGAAGATATTGTTAAGGCGCTTGAAGATGCCATCGCGCGCGGTGAAATCGAGGTCGAATCCCTTGGTGAAAAAGTGATTGTGAATTTCACGCCTACCAACGCGCCTGAGGAAAATATGCCACAGCTTTTGAAAGAAACCTTGAATGCTATCGAGCAGGCCAAGGATGCCGCTGGCAAGGCCGAGGCCGAAGTGCTTTTTGGTGGTCTTGAGCAACAGCTTGAGAAAATGCTGGCGGCCGCAGAATCTGCCAGTGCCAGTCAATCACAATCAGAAGCAGAAGAAGCCGAAGCACAAGAACAGCAAGAAAAGCAGAATGCACAAGCAGCGATTGCTGAAGATGAGCTGAAAGTGGCTTTGCGTCAGGAAATTGGTCAGGGGCTAGTAACGGTCGAACGTGAAGAGGATCGTGTCCTTATTACCGTTGGATCAGGCGGCGCCTTTGCATCCGGTTCAGCCGAGCTGACAGATAGCGCCAGGGAGATCATGCAGCAAATCGCCGAGGTGAGCGCTGGTGGCTCTAGTTCAATCAATGTATCTGGTCATACGGATAATGTGCCACTTATCTTTGGATCGCAATTCCGTGACAATTGGGATCTGGCTGCGGCGCGTGCCTCAAGTGTTGTGCAGGCACTCGAAGATAGTGGTCAAGTTCCAGGTAACCGCATGCAGGCTGTTAGTTTTGGTGAGTCCATGCCACTGGAGAGCAATGATACGGCTGAAGGGCGCGCACTGAACCGACGCATTGAGATTGAGATCAACTATTAGACCCTATGTACTTGCCTAGGCTAACTCAGCCAGCGTTTCGTATCAACCAACCATCACCCCCAAAGGGGTGGTGGTTTTGTCGTTTATGAGAGATTGTATTGGCTTTAACAGCTATGATGGATCGATATCAGCATCGGTTAACGGGATCTGGTAGCGGCCATTGAGCCACAAGACTTTTGGCTATAGGGCAGTTCAAGACAAGACCTTAAGCCGGATTGCATGATATGCCGAACAGATATTTAGCGCCACAAGCAGGCATGAGTATGAGCATCAGCCTGACTAGGATGTGATATGAGGATGGACTATAGCCACTCTATAGATAGGGTGTGTGGCCGCGACGCTGAGACCAGATAATAGGTCTATTTTTTGCGTGGGCGGCGGCGTTTTTTGGCTGGTGCTTCATCAGGCAGGACAGGTCCGACTTCGCTATCAATAAAATCACATTTTGGATCAATCTTGCGACATATTTCCTGTACCTCACGTATCGAGCGTCCCGCTATTATGAGCCACATCTGCCGTTCTTTGAACAGGCTGAAGCTACGTCTTAGAGGCACCTGTGCCTTTTTGAAGTAAAGCGACAGCAATATATAGGCGATCACAAACAGCACCCAGTGGACGCTCAAGGTGACACCATAAATCAAGGTCACTGCCAGCAAAGCTTCCCATAGCCGGTTTTGCATAAGCCAAATGGCAGGGATAAACATGATAAGATCAGACGGGCGCGTATCAATGACTTCTGTCTTTCGCTTGATGTCGCGCAACACTTCAAAGGTCGAATAATCATCCGGATGACCTATATCAGCCTCTTTAAAATCATTGTTAATGGCTTCGGATATGTCAGGCTTTGCATATTCAAGGGTGCAGCCAAGAGGACCACGCACAATGATATTATAAATCACGCCCTTACGCCAAATTGTAAGCATAACAGACTTGCCATCTTCGATGTCGAACAGAATGTCCAAGAAGGTATCAATATCACCGTGATACGGCTTTGCATCAACAGCGACAATCGCATCACCATTTTGCAGGCGAAGTGTCCGAGACCGCGAAATAGTGCCAATTTCAGAAATAGACAGAAAGCTGTTACGCGGCGCATTATTCTGAGGGTTGGCCGCGCCAGCATCACTTACTGTGTCTGGGTTTGGGCTTGTCTCATAACCAAAGGCACTCTTTGGTATGGCGCCATCAGGCGACGAGCCCGACTGGTTTCTGCCGGTACTGGTGTTGTTTTCATTCATCTTATGACCTTGGGTGCATAACAGGCAAAAAGGGCCTTTTCAGAACCCATCTTCACCCCTTGTCGATAGTGGATTGCAATATCGATCACGGATAGCTGACCTTATTATCTTTGGCTTTGAACTGCGCCAGAATCTGCTTGTTCTGGCCAGCTAGCGCTTCAAGATGATCTGCAAGCACGGCCTGATTGGCTGATACTTGGGTTAGCACCTCATTGCTTGCCATACTGCGGGCAAGAGAGTCCATGGCGCCTTCGTTTGATTTAGCCAATTGCGCCATCTGTTTGGTAATTTTGCTGGTCTGACTTCCCATTTCATTGGCGATGCCATTTGTGATGGCTTTGGCAAGCTTATCATTATCAGCTGACATTTTCTCGTTACTGTCACGCATGCTGGCGACAACTTCACGGTTTGAATCAATGATCGTTGTCCGCAAAGTATCAAGCTCGGCAATCAGCGTTTTGTTTAATGAGACTAACTCTTGCTGTGCCTCCAACGACACTTTCAACTTATCTAGCGAGTTGTTCATCGTATCAACATTTTCTGCAAATACGACCAAAGCTTCACGGCTTGTTGTGGTCATTGTGGTCAAATCAGACAAAGTTCTGAAATAGATTAGAGACGCAAAAATCAATGCTGCCACCGCGGCAACCATTGAACTGGCAAATATAATTGCTGTATAGCGATGAATCATTTTAATTGACCCTTCCAGTTTTTTGTTTTCACGCTTAATCTTATTAAATTCAGACGAAACGTCTGTGGCAGCGTCTGCTGCATCTAGCGCGATTTTGATACTTTCCTGTACCGCATTATATTCGCTGCTCATACCTGTCTCCTGACGAATTAGGACGAAGAATGACGCCTGACAGGCGCTTTCCTCGGTTGAAAGTAAGCACATTTCATGCCAGTTGCTTCAAAAACATGCCGTGACGGCAAAAATTGTCCTTTGAACCCAAATTTCTGACATCCATATGGCCGCCCACGCTCATGCGTAATGAAATGGAATGTACATTCAAAGCAATTGGGCTGTTTGATTGGTTTGGCATTTTTGATTGGCTTGGAATTTTTTTTCAGCGTCATTTCTTATGCCTTTGAGACTGATCAAACATATTGGCAATAGAAAATCTCGCACCGCCCAGAAAACATAAAAACGAAGCGGTAAAAATCAAAACTGTTTTATAGAGTGGTTCATCAACCTCAAGTGACGCCATACCATGCACGAAAGCCCCTGCCGAAACACCGTAGAAGCTCACAGTGCTGATCATTTCGCCCAAACTTCTATGCGTGCGTCGTGCCATTATTCTACATCCTTACTTGTCTTACCATTCTCATCAAAACGCAGATCTTCAGGCAAATCGATATCCGGCATGCCAAGCGTTTCACCATTATCAATGCGATAAATATAGGCCAAGGCGATCGCAACAGCATTATATAATTTTTCGCTAATTTCACCGCCAATGTCACTCGTAAAGAACAAAGCACGGGCAAGAAGCGGGCTGCGCATTATGGTGATTTTTGAATCATTAGCGCGTTCGATAATCTGTTCGGCAATGCGCCCCTTACCCATAGCCAAAACAACTGGCGCGCCTGCTTCACCCGCAACATATTTAAGCGCGACGGCAAAATGTGTTGGGTTGGTGATAATGGCTGTAGCATCCGCGACATTTTCAAGCGATTCACGTTGCTGGCTTGAGGCTTGTGATTGTTCCATCTGCATGCGGCGAATTTTGGCTTTCACTTCAGGTGAACCCTCGGTTTGCTTATGTTCGTCTTTCTGTTCCTGCCGGCTCATTTTCAACTTCTTGGTATGTGAGTAGCTTTGCCAGGAATAATCAATCGCCGCGATAATGAATAGAACGATCAACATGGCACCCAAAAGCGCCGGAAATACGTCACCCATTTTTTCTATGGCGCCGTTGAGCGTGCCTTCAGATAGACGTAAAATGCTGGGCAACTGGCCATAAATTAGCAAACCAGCGACACCAAACAGTAGCACAACCTTTAATATCGACTTGCCAAGTTCAACAAGTGATTTAGCCGAAAACATACGCTTCAGACCAGATATGGGATTTATACGGTTCGCTTTGAACGCCATCGACTTAGGGGCGAAATTGACCCCGCCAACAGCAAGCTGCGTAAACAGCGTAACAATCATCATCGGCACACCAATAATGGTCGATATGATAATGATCATCCAAAATGACTGCACAAGTTTGCCAAAAGCAAGTGTATCAATATGATCCGCATTATCCCAGCGGAACAATGTACCCCAATGTGTCAGTCCAGCTGACGATACAGAGGATAGTCCCATCATAAGGACAACTGCCATGGCCAATGTTGTGAATACAAAGGCTTCCTTGGAGGATAATACTTGACCATCTTCGCGGGCTTTTTCGAGTTTCCGTTCGGAGGGGTCTTCGGTCTTTTCTTGCCCATCACTGGATTCTTCAGCCATTTGCCAAATCCTCCATCATTACCTGCAGATCAGAAATCGCGTTAAACACCAAATCTGACATGTTGCTTGATAGCGTGCCTGCAGAAAAATACAGCACAATAAAGACACCCAACATCGAAATTGGGAAACCAAAAGAAAATAGATTTAGCTGAGGTGCCGAGCGCGTTATGACACCAATCGATACATTGATCATCAGCAAAATGATCACAACAGGTAGCATGATGATGGCCCCAACAAAGAACATCGATCCAGCAGCGCTGATACCAGCCTCAACAAGAATACCCATGTCTGGCACATGCCCAAGCGGCATAATGCTATAAGATTCCAGCATGATCCGGATCACCATCAGATGCCCGTCCAAGGATAAGAAGATAACCGTAAGAAACAGATATAATATCTGACTGATAACTGGTGTTTGGCCACCAGTTGATGGATCTACCTGCGCGGCAAACCCCAGACCCGCCGTTGACGCAATTTTTTCACCTGCGAGAAGCGCACCGGCAAACCATATTGTCAGAACCAGACCTGCAGCAAGCCCAATTGTGATTTCTGTTGCCATGATCATAAAGCCAGGCAATGACGTAATCACATTCACATCAATAGGTTCAACTTGAATAGCAACACTCATAGCCAACATGAAGGCCATTATAATTCGTATCTGCAAGGGCATCCATCGGGCACCAAACATAGGCGATGAAATCATAAATGCGCCAATTCTCAAGCTTGCAACCAAATATTGCACCAATAACGTCACAACCCACTGCAAATCCATGCCGGGAAGAGCAACCATATTTTGGGTGACGAGAGGAAGCATTTTTCAGTTAGCTGATTGTGGCAATTTGATCAAAGATGAAAGCGAAATAGTCGGATAATTGAGCAAGCATGAAGCTGGACACCAACCCAAAGGTAAGCATAACAATCACCAATTTTGGTACAAAGCTGAGGGTTTGCTCGTTAATCGATGTCGCCGCTTGAAAGATACCAATCAGCAAACCAATCGCGAGGGCAACTCCCAGTAGGGGACCAGCAGCAATGATAATCTGCCAAAATGCAATACGTAGAAATTCTACATTTGAGTCAAAATCCATAATCAGCATTCCTATTCTTAAAAGTGATCGTTAGGGCGTATCCGGTCATGATCCGGCGTAGGTGGCTACAAGTGAGCCAACTGTCATCGCCCAGCCATCGACCAGAACAAACAGCAGAAGTTTAAAAGGTAATGCAACAAGCATCGGGCTCAGCATCATCATACCTAGTGACATCAAAATAGACGCAATCACCATGTCGATGACCAGAAATGGCAAGAATAACAAAAAGCCAATCTGAAATGCTGTTTTCAATTCGGATGTGATGAAAGCTGGTAGTAAGACGGTTAGCGGCACATCTTTTGGATCTTCATAAGTTGTGTCACCTGCCATCTCAGTGAACATGACCAGATCAGTCACACGCGTATTTTGTACCAGAAAATCCTTCATAATATTGGTGCCGTCTGAAAGCGCTGTTTCCATCGGCATCGTCCCTTCCATATAGGGAGAAAGCGCCATATCATTCAGCTGCGTGAATGTTGGTGCCATAATGAAAAAGGTCAAAAACAGGGCAATCGCAACCAGCACCTGATTAGGTGGTGTTTGCTGTGTGCCCATCGCCTGACGTAAAATTGATAAAACAATGATGATACGGGTGAAGGATGTCATGCCTAGAACAAGTGACGGTAACACTGTCAAAGCCGTCATCAATGCCAATATCTGTAATGACAATGAATAGGTTGAAGTACCGTCTTCGCTGCCGGTTACATTGAATGCTGGCAATCCCGGTGGCGTATCACCAATGAGCTGTGCTTCGGCACCACTCATCACACCACAAAGAGAAAGAATGGCAATAGGCAAAGAGGTTATGAGGATGCGCACAATACGGGTCATTCTTCTAATCCTAATTTTGGGTTACGAAGGCGCGCCTGCTTAATAGCTGCAGAAATTGGGTTTTCTTCAGCATCAAGTGTCTCAGCCGTGATCGTTTGCGATGCTGGCTTTGCCGTTGGAATTGATGGAATTGGTTTGGATGGTTGGGCTGGTTTCGCTGATGGCGATACTGATTTTTGTTGCGATGGTTGCGCAATAGCCAGATTTTTATCCAATTGCACCATGGTGCTTGGCTGACCCTTTGCGGTAAAAATCAAAAACGTCGTGCCCGCAACATCAACAAGCCGCAAACGTTCGTGCGGTGTCATCGACATTTCTTCAATTAGGTGCATTCGCTTTTCTGGCTGGAACCGCTTTCTTATACCGCCACGAAATCTTCGAACGATAATCAACAGCAAAAGCATTAGCGTCAGGAACGCCAGGGTAATAACCCCCTGCTCTGTTGTGATTGTTGTCAGCGTCATAGTCCGTCTCCGCCTTGAGTGAAATTCACTTCAAACAAGGCAAAGACCATGCCAGACTTATATTATGAAACAGGTTTTTTCATAACGTACTGTTTATAAATAATTTTAATAGTCGCTATCTGATAGAAATCAAAAGTGTGAAGCCTTCATATAATCATCAATCAGATAGCATTCATTTTTGTCAGGAAATTGACAGGATGCGTTAAAGTGTTTCCATCCGCTTTTCTGGCGCGACAATTTCTGAGAACCGAATACCAAAGCGTTCGCCAACCATAACCACTTCGCCCTTGGCGATCATGGTTCCATTAGCCAAAATATCAAGCGGATCGCCTGCCAAACGGTCTAACTCGATAACCGAGCCTTCATTAAGCCTAAGCAAATCACGGATTTTAATCTCGGCACTACCGACTTCTACGGTTAGGCTAACGTCGATATTTTCAAGAACGCGCATATTTTCCTTGCTGATGCGCTCATCTATGCCCGCACTTTCAGCACCCGGAATTTTGGCTTCTTCAACAACGTTTTCTGCTTCGTCAGACATCTAATTATCCTCTCTAAACACGGATCCAGTAGAACATACCGGCATATCCCGCTACGACTATTCGACTATTCTTGAGGTCAGGTTGATGGCAGATTGCCCCCCAACTTCACCCATTTCTCCATAATAAAAACGATGTTCATCCATCAAGACTTCGACACCATCGCCAATCTGGATCGGGAATACATCACCCTCTTTCAAGCGAATTAGTTTGCTCATTGAAACGACAGGTTCACTTAGCTTGGCCGTCATTTTAATGGGAATATCAAGTACAGCGCGTTCCATCCGGTCACGCCAGCTTTGATCATCTTCAATACGGTCAGACTGAACACGTGAGCGCAACTGTGCGGCAATCGGCTTTAAGGTCTGCAATGGGTAAATCACATCAAAACTGGCTGCGTCAATATCCGGCAATTGCACAACAAATGAACAAATAATGACCAAATCAGCACCATCAACAAATGATGCGAATTGCGTATTCACCTCACTACTTTGATGCGACAAGGTGATCTCCATAAGATCACGCCATGAATTTTCCAGAGTTTCGTTAAGACCGCGATTAATCAACTGAATCACACGTTCTTCCGTGGCGGTAAATTCCGGGCGGCGGGATTTATTACCCTCGATTTTGCCACCATAATAGGAATTGGTTAGCACCGAAATAAATGACGGTGAAAGAACCGTGAGCATGCTGCCTCGTAATTCTTCAATGCGGCTGATATTCAGACTCATGAAACTGTCAATACCAGCGGCATATTCATCAAAGCTCTTTACCTCGGGCGGGAATGACGAAATACGTGGCTGCACCCGCAACATTGGCAGAAAAACAGAACGGGCAAAGCGGGCAAAGCGTTCATTGATCATCCGAAGCGCATAATAGTCACCAAGTAGCGAAAGATCATCCGAACCAAATTTGAACGGACGAACATCTGCCATGTCACCAACGTCCAAAGACGCCGGTGATGCGGACGAGTCTGATCCTAGCCCTTCGATAAGGGCATTAACTTCGTCGCTACTTAATTTCCGCGTGGATGCCAAGATTACACCTATTCTGTCTTAAACGTTTATTGCAGTACAAAGGATGTGAAATGCACTTCTGCCACACCACCGAAATCTTCAAGAGATTCAAGTTTAGCATTCATGGCATCTCTCATGGCGGTGGCAAGCTTTTCACGGCCTGCGATGCCCTGGACATCATCTTCGCCAAACTCGCTCAAAACGCCAAGCACGACTGAACGAAGCGCAAGTTGATGCGACTCAACCATTTCCATTATGCTTTCATCATATTGCGTTGATACACCAACACCAACCTGAAGCATTTTACGTGATCCCATAAGGTTTGACGTAAATGTGCCCGGAAATTCATAATAGATGGTTACAAAGTTCTCAACTTCGGGAGTGTCCTTTGACACACGCTGTGCTGTCGCATTGTCGAGCGCTTCCTGTTCAGCAGCCTCGGCTTCCTGCATCTTGCGTTCTATGATTTCCTCAATCTGCTCGGATGGATCAGGTTGCGCCGCGCCAAACAGCATGTAGCCCACGCCAAGGCCAGCACCAATCAATACAAATCCGCCAACTACGAACAAGATAATTTTTATAAGAAATCCTTTGGACTTCTTTGGTTCTTCATCATTTTCAGCCATTAATCCGTCCTCTTTAGAAATCTATCATCACGCCAAAATATTCAAAACTGTTTTATTGTCATTTTCTAATGTATTTGGCGTTTCTTCACCATTATCGGCCTCGTCACGCCCATTCGAGCTTTGGTTTTTGCCAGCTGATTGATCATCATTGCCAGAAGATGTGCCGGTCTGACCAGAATTTGCCTGGCCACCCATATTATTGTTCTGGTCGAAACCCGATGATCCTGTTGTATTTGTCTGTAAATTGCCAAGTTTGAGCCCTGCCTGATCCAGCATTTGGCTCAACCGGCCTTCATTCTCTGACAATAATGCTGCTGCTGCTGAGGTTTCGGTTGTAATCTGGATGCGTGTTGCATCCCCCTGAAATCCAAGCTTTACCTGCATACGGCCAAGTTGCCTTGGTTCAAGCGAGATACGAATGACGCCGTCACCATTCTTGATGCTATTTTCAACACGGCGCACAAAACCTTCATGCCAAGTTTTATCTGCCATGTTCAGGCGATGCGCTGTCATTATTTGCGTGTTGCCACGCGATGCCTGGTCAAAACCACCGCCATCATTTCTATTACCGTTATTCTGGGTTCCTGACCCATTACTGCTTTCACTGGTTTGAATGATGGCCGCTGTGTCGCCGCCTATGCGCTGGGGAACAGGCTTTTCACTTTGCATGCGGATAGCGCCATTATCAACAATGATAGATGCCCGTGCTGCCACATCCTTTGGTGCAGATGGCATGAGGCCACTTTCGATGACATTACTAAGTTGAACTTTATTTTGCTTTGTCGCTTGCGCCACATCAAATGCCTTCACCTCACCATTTGACTCAATAACTGTATGCGCTTGGCTATACATAACGGCGGCGGTGCCAGACTTGCCAGCAATGGTCGGCATTGGCGCGGCCTTGGCGATCATATCCGGCGCTGTTAAAACCGTATGCGGGGCATCATAGGTGACAAGGGCACCAGCAGATTTTCCTATAATATTCGGCATTGGCGTTGCGCTTTCGAGCTTTGCCAATTGCGGTGCTGTTAAAACAGTGTGGGATTCATTATAGGTGACGCTGTCTGGTGCCACCTTAGTAGCTATGCGCGGCATCGGGGCTGAATTAGGTGCCATAACCTGAACTGCTGGTACGGTATGCGGGGCATCATAGATGACAAGGGCACCAGCAGGCTGACCAACAATATTTGGCATAGCGTCATCAGATAATGGCGTCTCTAGCGTCTGAACGCGCGTTAGCTTATCGTCCTTTGACACCACAGCTTGTTTCAAGAAACTCATCAATTGATGCACAGGTTGCGGGCCAGTGCCATAATTATTTCGTGATGGCGCGGTCACTTCACCTTTAACAAGCGCGCGCGCCTTGGCAAATAATTCAGCAGGTACAGTGACCGGAAGTTCAGGCTCGAAATGATCTTTTTTCAGTGCTGGAATCGGTGACCCAATTTTAAAATCAAGCGTAGCAGGCGCATCTGTATTAGCATTGGCATCACCATCCGCGTCAACCAAACCAACGCTTTGCGCCACCAAAAGCGTTTGTGCCATGGCCAGCGCACCATCCGAAATTTCAGCTTTAGGTACTGCGGGCATAGCTATTGTTGATCCCAAGGGCACCGATGCAATGATGGCTGGCAAAGACGCCAGATCAACACCTGGTTCCGGCGCACCATCAACCATAAGGCCAGATTGGGCTTCCATAGCATTGGGAATATCTGTCGCCGTTTGCATCAACCCAAAAAGCGTTTCAAACAACGCTGCATTTTCAGATAAAGCGATAGCTTCATTTCCAGAGGTTGGAACCATTACTGATTTGGCTGATGAATCGATAGTTGTCATGCTGCACTTCCTGCGATTGATGTCCGGAACATGCCCGGAATGAACTTTGATTACCAAAGCTTTGCAAGTTCGGTGCCAGTCACAAAATATCAGGAAATCTATCTAACGATCTGCGAGTGCGCGGTTAATACGCGGCACATCAGTCGCCGCCTTTTCTTCGCGCTCTTCGCGAAGAATGCGTCGCCTTTCATCAGCTTTTTCAAGCGATTTATTATGCCGGTGTAAAGCTTCTGCAATATGTTTCTTCTGGGTGCCGACTTCTTCGCTGAGAAATTCTGTCCGGTTTTCGACTGTCACCAATTGTTCATGAATCTGCGCACTATACCAATTTGATGAACGCAGTTCACGAACACTCGTTTCACCCTTTTTTATAGCCGTATCGTCAACAATTGACTTGAGCTGATCCTTGATTGAAGTAACGCGTGTCAACTCTTCCTGCAAGGTCTTCATGCCACGTGCCTTTTGCATCATCAGCATCTTTTCCTTTAGGGCTAGCTTATCATAAATTGTTTTATCCTTTGCCATTACGCATTTCTCATCAAGCCAATAAGTGCATCACGACTGATTGCAAAATTTGCTTTTTCAGCTTCCGGCTGTTGTATATGTTTGGTCAAAGTTGGCCATAATTCAACGGCAAGATCGAGATCCGGGTCTTGACCAGGGGTATATCCTCCCATAAGGATCAGATCACGGTTTTCCATATATAGGGAAACCAGACGCCGAAAGCGCGCGGCGGAAGCTTGCTGATCTGCATCAGTAATGTCATTCATAACCCGGCTAACCGATGTTGTAACATCAATAGCAGGATAAATGCCCATTTGCGCTTGCTGACGCGAGAGCAAAATATGACCATCCAAAATAGCACGTGCTGTATCAACAACGGGATCATTTGCATCATCACCATCAGCAAGCACGGTATAAATTGCGGTAATTGACCCCTGCCCTTCGACACCGGTACCCGAGCGCTCAATAAGTCTTGGTATCATTGATACAACTGATGGTGGATATCCCTTTGATGTCGGCTGTTCACCAAGAGCAAGACCGATTTCACGGCGCGCATGAGCCACACGCGTCAGAGAGTCCATAATGAGTAGAACATTTTTACCTTTATCGCGAAAATATTCAGCAATGGCTGTTGCGCGTTCGGCACCACGTATCCGCAATAACGGAGATCTATCAGCTGGCACCGCCACAACAGCGGCGCGATCACGGCTCTCACTGCCAAGGATGTAGTTAACAAAGCTGCCAACTTCTCGGCCACGTTCTCCAATCATACCAACGACCACAATATCAGCATCAGTAAACCGGCTCATCATTCCCAGCAAAACTGATTTTCCAACACCCGATCCTGCGATAATGCCAACACGTTGGCCTTGGCCTACCGAAAGGACCGAATTGATAATGCGCACGCCAACATCCAACGGTTTATCAACGGGTTTACGTTGCAGAGGGTTCAGTTCTTTTCCCATCAATGGCCACTGACCCTCTAATGGGGGAAGCGGGCGATTATCAAGCGGCACACCAAGCGCATCGGTTACCCGTCCCAAAAGGCCTTCGCCAACAGGTATATACGCGCCATCATCAACAAGTGACACGCGGGCACCAACAAGGATACGCGCACCATAATCATAAATCGAAAGCAGATTATTTCCGTTATTGAAACCAATCACTTCTGCCATTGCAGGCGTCTCATTGTCGGTTTTCACCTCACAAATTGATCCTATATTTGCTGGAAACCCATCGCACTCAATAATCTGGCCATCATAACGACTGACATGTCCATATAATGAGATAGGTTGATCCAACTTCACAGCGTTCAAATCAGTCATGATTGCGTCGCTCAAGATACTCATTTCGCGCTATCACTCTCAGGCTTAGCATCCTCGGACTTGGCATCCTGGGACTTGGCATCCTCGGACTTGGCATCCTGGGACTTGGCATCCTGGGACTTGGCATCCTGGGACTTGGCATCCTCAGGCTTGGTGGCTTCTGCTTCACGCTTATCATCACTGGATACCGCTTGGGTATCTGATACAGATGCGTCTGTTAGGTCTGAAACAGGTGGGGCAAGATCAGCCGCTTTGACATCAGCATCAGATGCAGGGGCTGCGTCCACTTCATCTTCTGATGGGTTGATAGCTTGTGGCTTTGCAGTGATGGCTAGATCAGCATCTGCGGCTATAGCCGCGTCATATATCTCAGGTTGGCTGGCGGCTTCGTCACTTTTTTGATCTTCAGATAACTGGATGTTTGTACGATTTGAAATCTGGTCAACAAGCCCGACGCCACCAACCGCTAGTCGTACATCACCACGCGCCATTGTTTCATCAATGGCGAAGTTGCAGCCTTTAAGCTTTTCACGGTTTCTTGCCAACGGTTTGATGCTGGCAAAATCTTCTGGATTCAGATTAATGGTGGGGCTGGCTGTATCGGACTTGACCATGGTGATCAAATCTTCAATGCGCTTGGCGAAGGGTTCAGGCATATCTGAAATGGCCTGACCAGCTCGATCACTTGCCAGTGCCATTATACGGCTGGCAATCTGTGCACTTAAAGCTGATACATCTAGGGCATCGGGATTAGCCAAGGCCAATGTAGCCTGTTCAAAATTCTGTAGGACTTTCTCAAGCTGTTCTGCCGCTTTTGCCTGACCTTCGGTAAGCCCTGCTTCATGACCACGCTTATATTCTGCCTCAAGCACGGCAGGATCCGGCATTGATGGCGTAGCTGCATCAGGCGACAACTGAGTAGTTTGTTCATTTTGAGCATCTGCCTGTGGATCGACTTGCGCATCTGGCAAACTATCAGATGCGTTGTTTTCCGTTTCCATGCCTGGCGCAACATCGACTGATTGATCAGCATTATTTACTGATTGTGGCTCAACGTCTTTGGATACATCAATTGTGTTTGCATCTGCTAGCTCAGTTGTAACCACTTCAGCCGTATCAAGATTTTCAGTAGATGATTCACCTGAACCTTCCTTTGGTGATACTGTCGGTTCACCAGCAGATTGTTCAGCAGCAATTTGTTCGGCCATTACCTTTTCAGCCACTGCATGCGCTTTTGCTTCATCACGGCGCTTTTGAGCCGCCATGGCTATTTCAACAAGGGTTTTAGGTTCAAACGGACTTGGTTCGCGGACAGGCAAAATATCAGACCGAGAATAGCTTGCCTGGTGCGATAATGTAATCAGACGGGATATTTCAGTATCCGCCAATCCATTCGTATTTTCGAGAGCTGCTTCGTTCATATTTTATATGTCCTGTAACTTCATCATCTTCATTCTAGACGAAGTCATCACCTCCACGGCCTGCAAGTACGATACTGCCTTCATCAGAAAGGCGACGTGCTATGTTAATGATACGTTTTTGCGCTTCCTGAACCTCGGTCAGACGGACAGGCCCCAAGGCCTCCATCTCATCAGCAAGGTTGGCCGCAGCACGAGCCGACATACATGAAAACAGCTTTTCACGAAGTGGTTCATCTGCCCCTTTTAGGGCCAGAACCAGATCTTCGGTATCAACGTTACGCATAAGCGTCTGTAATGATTTATCATCCGATCCAAGCAAGTTATCAAAGACAAACATCGCTTCTTGAATACCTTGCATAAGAAGCTTATCGCCCTTGGCAAGCTCTTTCATGATGCGAGCTTCCATATCCTGTTTTGTAAAGTTCATAATCCGGGCAGCCGCTTTAACACCGCCAACCTGCGTTGCGCGCAAAGTTGTATTGGCTTTGAACTTGCGTTGCATAACGTCTTCAAGCTCGCGCAGCGCATCCGGTTGAACCGTTTCAAGCGTTGCAATACGCCCAATAACATCAGACTGGATTTCATCAGGCAAAAGCATAAGCACATCGGCACCAAGTCCGAAATCAAGGTAAGAAATAACCAACGCGATGATCTGTGGATGCTCATCGATAACCAGTTCCGAAATAGATCGGGCATCCATCCAGTCCAAAATTTCAATTGGACGATCGCTGCTTGAAGGCGTGATCCGGCTAAGAACTGATTGCGCTTTATCTTCACCCAGCGCTTTATTCAGCACGTTACGGATATAGTTACCAGCACCAAGACCCAAACTGGTCTGCTCTTTGATGATCGCCAAGAATTCATCAAGAACCCTATTCACCGTATCCTGATCAAGACCTTGTACCGAATACATAGCGGCACCAAGATGTTGAACTTCACGGGGTGAGAGATTTTTCAAAATCTCCGAGGCTTCTTCTTCACCAAGCAACATCATCAGAATGGCTGATTTTTGAGTACCTGATAACTTTTCATAAGCTTCGTCTTTTTTGTTCGGAGCATCTGCCATGTCACTCTCTTCTAACCTTGTCTATATCTTCGGCAAAACTGCCTACATGATTTGATTTATCCGATGTCACGTTCCATCATGGACTTAAACACATTTGAAACGCGACCAGCTTCATCACCTACGATCATTCTGATCACAGCGACCTTATCATCATACGTGTTGGCTGTATCTAGCATTTCTGCCGAAATAGCTGCCTTCTTAGGCTTCAGTTTGGCTTTGATGTCCTCAAGGCTTTCACCTTCTTGAACTTCAATAGCTTCACCGCCCAGATCATCATCAAGACTGACCATTGCTTCGCCTGGTGCACCAACTGCGGCTGGCACCATAATCCGGCCAATCAACGGGCGGATAACACCCAGCACGACGACACCCATAATGAGGAGTGTCATACCCTGTTTCATAAGATTGATAGCCCATTCCATGTCATACCAGGCTTTTGTGACACCTTCGATTGCTGACACAAAGGCAGAACTGCTGACAGTAAGCTTGTCACCACGCTCGGCATCAATACCGATAGCATTAGCTACAAGCTTTTCAATTTCTGCCAGTTTTTCAGGAGTGAAAGGCACAACTTCCATCAGACCCGTTTCAGGGTTCACAACTTCCTTATCTCTAACCAAGACGGCTGCCTGAATACCAACGATACGCGTTGAAGGGCTTTGCGTTGTCGATACAGTACGACTTACTTCATAGTTACGCACTTCGTTTGATGATTGTGTCGATACACTGCCTTTTGCACCAGCATCATCAGCCTGAACAGAATCTATTTCACTTTGCAATGGAGGGCGGTTTGCTGTTGCACCCGGGATGCCGCGCGCATTTGCGTCTGATTTCATATCAACACTTTTCTGCTCACTGCGTAAAGCGTTGCCATCGGGATCAACACGTTCTTCGGTTGTTTCGCTGCGCGTATAATCGATATCAATATTAATTTGTGAGGTAACGTTGCCTGCACCGACAATAGGTGAAACCAACGAAATAACACGGTTGCGATAAATGTTTTCAAGACGAATTCTGTGCTGTAACTGGCTGTCCGAAAGTAATGACGCCATGTCGTTGGTAGGATTTGACAGCAAAGCTCCAAATTGATCAACAACCGTTACATCTGTTTTTGCCATGCTTGGCACGGATGACGAAACAAGATGAACTACAGCTTCAACCTGTTGTGAGCCAAGCGTCCGGCCATTATTCATCTGAATGAAAACAGATGCTGTTGGCGGTGTCGCATTTCGCGCAAAAACAGATTTTTCGGGAATTGCAAGGTGAACTCGTGCTGAAACAACTCCATCGATTTCACCGATAGAGCGGGCAAGCTCAATTTCCTGGCTTTGTTTCAGGCGGACATTTTCAACCGAACGGCTAGACCCCATCGGAATGTCACCAACACTGGCATAGCCATCAGGCACTGAGGTTGGCAAACCCTGCGCCGCAAGGCTCATCTTTGCTTGGTGAAAATCACTTGTTGGCACCAGCACATCACCTGTTGTTGGATCAAGGGTTACCTCGACACCAGAATTGATCAGCGCTTCGACAACGCGTGCCTTTTCTGATTCGGGCAAGGACGCATATAAGGTTGTTCGTTGCGGTGCCTGCATGAAAACAAATACAAAAAGACCCGCAACAGCAAATATAATGGCCGCAAAGGTTGGTAAAGCTCTGCGCACGGCAGGGTCTGACGTAAACCGTCTTACTGTTGAGAGCATTCCACTGTCTGATTTGACAGCAACGGTTGTCCCGTCTGCACTTGCGTCACCCATGTTTACTGCTTCAGCCATTTTAATCTCTCTTTATGCGCCAATGTGGCTTATGAAATTCAAAAAAATATGCGACTAGACCGGCATATTCATAATATCTTTATATGCACTCAGAACCTTGTTTCGGACATTCAATGTCATCTGAAAACCAAGTGATGATACCTGCTGATTGACCATGACCTTAGTCAGGTCATTTTCTGTGCCCATTTCATAGGCCTTGGTCAATTCGGCAGCGTTTTTCTGGGTATCAGCAACAGATTTCAAAGCATCGCCAATACGGTCTGAAAAGCCGTTATCTGGTTCCTTGCTCAAGGCTGTATCCGCACGCTTTAAAACCTGTGCGTGCAAGCTTGATATATTACTTCCAACTGGCCCAATAGATGTCATTGTCTAATCCCCTTACCCGACGGCCACATTCTGCAAAGTCTCTGAAGTCAGAGGCTGCCGGTTCATGTTATGAATGGCATCGTCAGTCACGATATCTGCCACGGTGATTTTGTTGTCCATCGCCAGCACCAAAGCGCGCTGTAGAACATTCTCAAGTTCGCGGACATTGCCAGGCCATGCGTAGCTAGTCAGTTTTTCAACCGCAGCATCGGTGAGCCATGGAATATTTGAAATGTCAGAACAGTGACGACGCATCAAAAATGTGCAAATAGGCACAATGTCGAGTGCGCGATCAGCAACACTGATGGTATTCAAAGGAAATACGTTCAACCGGTAATACAAATCCTCGCGGAACCCGCCGGTGCGGATTTCATGCGCCATATCACGGTTGGTTGTAGCAATAACACGAACATCAACCGGAATGTCGGTCTGTGAACCGATTGGTGTGACCGCCTTTTCCTGAAGCACGCGGAGTAGTTTGGCCTGTAGGCCAAGCGGCATCTCAGAAATTTCGTCTAACAAAAGCGTACCACTATCAGCCGCCCGGAAAATGCCTTTATTTGATGTAGATGCACCTGTAAAGGCGCCTTTCTCATAACCAAACAAAATAGCCTCAAGCATATTTTCGGGAATAGCTGCACAATTCACACCCACAAAGGGAGCGGCGGTGCGCGATGAATGATTATGAACAAATTTTGCCAGAACCTCTTTGCCGGTGCCCGTGGGCCCATTGACGAAAACAGTTACATCTGTACTGGCAACACGCTTGGCTAGGTTCAGAAGCTCAAAGCTGGAGCTGTCACCAGCCGCAACATTCTTTTCGCCGGACAACAATGTGGCGATTAATTGCAAACCATAGTCAAGCGCACGATCCGCCAAAGGGTTAGCCAGCTTTGCTGTTTTAACAGGCAAAGACACACGGATAAATTTTCCGCCAAACTGTTCTTCGATTTTAAATTCTGGCTGATTTTCGTTGACAATAAGGACCTGGCTAGCACGATATTTCCGGCTCAGCGCAATGACGCCTTCCTGACCACCTGATTTAGCTTCAAAGGCTGCTGAACATACATATGCACTTGCGCGCCCCTGATTTTCAGCATCTCCAGGTGCAGCATTGTCACCTTTGGATGTGAATGGAAGCATACGGTCATTAAGTATGTCAGCCAGACATGATGCAGCGTCGAAGCTGTCGATTTCCAAGTGAATTGAGCCCATAATATTCGCCTTCGGTTAAAAATTGTTGTCCCCGAAGTAAGGCAAAAACCTTGCCAATTTTAATTTTTGGTTAATTTTTTTTATTAGTTATTGTTTTAATTAGTTTTATTTTTAAAGTAATTTCTGAAAAAAACTGTTCAAAATTCTGACGTTTTGCTTGAAATGTTAACAAATTACTAACAGAATATTGACACATGACTTTTCAGAGGGATTTGCACTGTGCTTCAAACAGATGAGCTTATTGTTGGCAACTCAGCCGCGTCAAAAGATTTAAAAAAACTAATAGACGTGGTAGCGCCATCATCAACAACCGTGCTTATTCTGGGCGAAACAGGTGTTGGTAAAGAACTAGTCGCCCGCTCTATTCATAATAGTTCCAACCGTACCGGTGAACTGATTTCGGTAAATTGCGCCGCCATCCCCAGTGAATTGCTGGAAAGCGAATTGTTCGGGCATGAAAAAGGCGCCTTTACCGGTGCCGATAAAAACCGCAAAGGTCGTTTTGAAATGGCTGATGGTGGCACGTTGTTTCTTGACGAAATTGGTGACATGCCCCTCTCCCTCCAATCTAAATTGCTACGCGCGTTGGAAGATCGCACAATTCAGCGGGTTGGCGGCGGCAAGGATATTAATGTTGATTTCCGCCTTGTCTGCGCAACTCATCAAAATATCCCATCAAAGGTAGATAACGGTTCATTTCGTGCTGACTTATATTACCGGATCAATGTGTTCCCTATCCAAGTGCCAACTTTGGCTGAACGCGCCGTAGATATCCCCCAGATTGTTGAGCGTATTTTGTCACAGATGGGTAAGTATGATGATATTATTCCCCCTGAAATATCCGAAAGTGGCTATAGCGAGTTAGGCCGCTATACATGGCCCGGCAATGTTCGTGAGTTACGCAACGTCATTGAGCGCGCCGTAGTGCTATTCGCTGGTAAAAGCATTTCCGGCACCCAAGTCAAAGAAAACCTTTTACGACTAAAAGTTCCCGATCGCGAGGAAGAGATGAATGCCATTTGGGATGCCGCTGATGATTTAAGTGGTATTTCATTAGGTGGCATTGGTGACCCAGAAGATGCCCCACTTCCGCATCCATCGCATTATCGGGACTGGTTTAGTTATTTTGATACAATTGATCTGCGCCGACATCTGCGTGACATAGAAGTGGTACTGATTGAAGCGTCGTTAGAAAAAAGCGACGGTATGGTCAGCCAGGCGGCTGCCGCGCTGAAATTAAGGCGCACCACGCTGATTGAAAAAATGAAAAAATTAATGATCGAAAAACCAGTAGCGCAATCAAGCGCCCTTGAAAATATTGACTAGCTTGGCCGATAACCATTCAATTGTCTTAACTTCGACCCAGTGTTCTGACGTAATTCAGCCATCAGCCCCAAAACTCTTTCTTTAGCTGCATCATTCTGCTGGACACACCGTCTGGCAATCTTGAACCATTGTTCGTCAGCAACGGCATCTTGAGGCACTTCCATCTTATTCACCAGATTCCGGCGCGATTGGTCTAAAACCTCAATAGCCGCAAAATCGGCACGGTTGATGGCATCATCAATTTCATGGCTAAGCGCCTCAAACTCTTTTATCAAAGCCAGATTATTCGGGAATTTTTTGTTTTTTGATATTACTGTCATGTTACTGCCTTTCCTATCATCCCCCATGCATCACAAATTTCGTCCAAAGCGCTAATCGCAACCTTAGTTCCCGCAATTTCATTATTCCCTGAGTCGGTAATTAGCTGAATACGTGCGTACTCATATAGCCGAAACAAATTTTCAGCAATTTCACCACCATCCTCAAAGTTAAGGCTCGTTTGCAGACCATAAATAATGCTTAATGCACGAGACAAAGATTTCGAGCGCTCCTCTGGAGACCCTTTAGAATCCTCTACGTTCACGACGAATTTGTTCATCGCGCGCAACAACTCTTCAAACATAAGAAAAACCATTGCGTGGGGATCATCCGACTCAACAATAGCGTCCTGATCAGATTTTTTATAAGCATGCATCATTTTATTGTAGCTCATTGAAGAATTTCGCTCCTATTTCTTGCATTTTGACGCAGTTATGCTATTGCTAAATTCATGATTAATACTTTAGCAAATCAAGCTATACCACCAGTTTCAGCGGCAAAACCCGCCAACGCATATGCTATGACTGCTATGTCACCTGCAAACATTGTGCCAAGTTTGCGCCAAACGGTAATGGGAATCGAGGCAACAAGCGCCTTACAGGTAATGCCGAAGGATTATCCAAACCAACCTGCGGTGATTATTAGACACCCAAGGCATGCCCCTTCTGCTGTGCCCGCCGAACAATTTCTAGCGGCGCGTGCACTTATGTCACCTGCTTATCAACACAACACACTTTTATCTAAAATGGCACGCATTTCTAATATGCATATTGAAACGCCTCGTTTTCGCGATCATGTGGATATTCTGGCCTAATTCAGAATCGTTTGTGTCAGGCGCGCTCTAAGTCGGCGACACGCCCCTGTAAACCCAAATATAACTTAAATAGGTCGGCTTCGGTTACAACACCAAGCAAAGCATTATTATGCCGATCAATAACCGGAATGTTTTCGCCAACAAAATGACTGGCAATTTCGATGGCTTGCTGGAGTGATGCATCATGCTTGATCGATATTGGCTCCAACTGAATATGTGTTATAGCCAAGTTGTCAGATGGTTCAGCCAGTAACGCATGTAAGCTTAGCTTGCCTTTAAAACCATTACTATCGTCAAGCACATAAGCTTCTGTGGCTTTGGCGTCAACCATGATCCTGATTGCTTGTTGCGCTGAACAGGTTTCATCTAAATGCACATAGTCATCATGCGCAATATCAGCAATGTAGGTTTCCATCATTTCTATGTGTCCCCGCCCAAGCGAGACATCTATGCCACGATCAAGAAGTTGCCGGTCAAAAAATGAATGGCCAAACATAACATGCGCTACCATCGAACTTGTGACAACGCTGAGCATAGCGGCTACGGCAAATTCATAGCTCATTGTTAATTCAAGGATGATCAAAACACCCGAAATGGGCGCACCTATGACCGCGCTTGCAACCGCGGCCATACCACAAATAGCCAAGCCGGGCCCTGCGTTGAGGACACCAAGACTGACAAATATACGCCCAACAATGGCGCCAGCAGACGCGCCAACAAGTAAGGCAGGGGAAAATACGCCACCAAACATCCCAAAGCCAATACAAAGCGCCGTCAGCCCAATTTTGGCAACAAACAAAATCATCAGACTAACATTTAACGTTTCTTCGTTCAGAATATTTGAAATTACTGATGTACCTAGACCAAGGGCCTCAGGAACCCACATGCCAACAATGCCCGCCCCCATCGCGGCAGTGATAAGCAAACGTGCAGGTGACCAGCCAGATGCAGCAGCAAAACGTGCACAATGTCGAATTGACAACATGAATAAAACGGCAATAAGACCAAATAAAGGACCAGCGATTAATGCCACTGGCAACAGCCCGATGAGATCAACGTTGATGTTATCCATGGCAAACACGTAACTATCGCCAAACATCCATTTACTGACGCCCGCAGCGGTAATGCTGGCGATAGCAATCGGGGCAATGGCACGAAGCGAGAAATGCCGCAAAATAGCTTCATGCGCAAAAACAATTCCAGCAATTGGGGCGTTAAAACCAGCTGCAATGGCGCCTGCAACACCGCATCCAATAAAGATATCCGTTGAAAGCATGCCACCTGTATGCTGGCGCATAAAACTGCCCATTGTGGCACCAAAATGCACAAGAGGGCCATATTGGCCAACTGACCCGCCACCAGCAGCCGACACAAAGGCTGCAAGAGTTGAACCAATACCAGCCCGCACATCCAACTCGTTATCAGTGCGATGAGCCGCAAAAATACTATCAGCGGGACCATGAAAACGATTAATTTTAAATAAGTGACGGATAATCAAAATCGCGGCTACAGCCAATAATAATCCACATAAAGGCGCAAAAGACAGGGTAGTTGTTCCGATTGTAAGATCAAGATTGCTAAAGGTACCGCGAGCGTCAGAAAGATATTGAACACCCTTTACAAAGCCATTTGACATTAATGCCATGACGAAACCGAACAATAATCCCGTTGCAATCACGACCACGAATGATGTCAAAACAGGAGTATATTTAACAAATTTATTGATAACATAATTCATCACTCTAACTCACAAGCATCTCAATTAAACTGCCAAAAACCCCAATTAATAGGCAATTTAACATCCATGTGCCCGCCTCCTTAACAAAATATTAATATGTTTAAAGCCAGATTGCATTAGTTTTATCTAAAGCGGCATAAATCTTGCAGTTTTGAGCCGTTAACATAGATAGATGAAAATTTAGGCATGATTAAATGGCAGTAGATTATCTAAGCGCCCTCAATGTAGGCTCAGGGCTGAACACGACCGAGTTGATTGATACCCTTGTAAATGCGGAACGCGCACCGACTGAAAGCCTTATCACCACAGGTAAAGAAGAGCGTACCGTTAATATTTCGAGTGTGGGAAGAATCAAGCAGGGCTATAGCGATTTTAATAGTGCGTTAACCCCTTTGGACGGCATTACGGGCCTGACTGCGTCACATATTGGAAGTTCGCTTGACATAGAAATTTCTGACTCAACGATTGCTAAGAATTTTTCAAGCAATATCGAAATCAACAGTCTAGCCGCTAGTCAGAATCTAGTCTTTGATGGTTTTTCAGCGGTTACATCAAGTGTTGGTACCGGCACGTTGGAAATATCGCTTGGCAACCGTGAATCACTTACCGTTGTCGAGACAACAGATGGCAGTAGTTCAAATGTTGAAATCCAATCTATTACTGGTTTAGACAGCGTTGCTATAACTGCACTTGCGGGCAAAACAATAACTTTATCTGATGGCACAAATACAGTGTCACACACATTTTCTGCGGGGGCATTAACCGTTGCCGAAACATCAACGGGGTCTGACTCAGTTGTCGAAGTGCAATCAATCACCGGCCTCGATGCCACTGGCCTTGCCAATCTGGCAGGTCAAACACTCACACTCTCTGATGGCACCAACTCAATCATACATACTTTTGATAGCGCGCCGGCAGATTTAGATGCGATGGTTACAGCACTTTCAAATGCAACAGGATACGCGGATTTAGAGTTTGGTATTACGGCTGGTACCGATGCCCTTACACTCACTTATGAAGCGGTTGGAGAGGCTTCTTTAGCCACCGCCATCACGTCGTCACCTTCAAACTTGGCAGCTATTGTAACCGGCATTCAAGGCGCAACAGGTTATGCAGACCTTACCTTTGGTGTAGCAGCTGGAACAGATGCGCTTACATTGACCTATGAATCAAATGGTTCTGTTAGTCTTGCGACAGCTGAAACTTTTGACCCAAATGATGATGTAACCACACAGACTATTACGATCGGTACGCAGTCATCATTTACCGTCAGCGAAACAACCACAGGCTCCGACTCAGTGGCTGAAATTCAATCTATTGCTGGTTTTGACAGTGCTGGTTTGACAAGTCTGGCTGGGCAAACTGTGACCATTTCAGACGGCACAAACTCTATTGAACATACATTCGCAACTGCCCCCGCCGACCTTGCTGCAGTTGTAACTGCGCTTCAGGGGGCAACAGGCTATGCTGATTTGACCTTTGGCATTACCGCCGGCACTGATGCACTTACCCTCACCTATGAGTCAGCGGCCGCGCAAGATTTGGCTACAGCGGTTCAAATTGGTGGCGGTGATAGCCTTACCGAAGTCCGTGACTACATCAACGCATCTTCACTTGATATAGTCGCATCCGTTGTTAAGAAAAGTGATACCAATTACGCGCTTGCCATTAAATCACGCGAAGGTTTGGATTACAGCATGAATATAGCTGTAACCGAAACGCCTGCATCTTCGGGGCTCAGTAGCCTTAGCTATACAAAATTCAATAGCTCACAAGAGACCGTTAGTGCCGCCGATGCCAGTATTACTGTTGATGGGATTTCAGTGACACGTGACAGTAACAGCGTCACCGATCTGATCGATGGTATGACCATCACGTTAAAATCGACGACCACAAGCGCAGAAACCATTGGGGCCTCTTACGACTCGAACACTGCCTATGCCGCGATGAGTCTCTTTATAACAAATATCAATACGCTCGCGGCTAATATAGACGCCGAAAGCAAACGCGGTGTTAATGGGGATGAGAGCGGGCCACTCGCTGGCGACCCATCAATCCGTAGTTTGCGCCAAAAGCTTCGCGCGTTCAGCACACAAGCGATACCTGGCTTTGGATCCGATTCAATTTATCTTGCTAATTTTGGTGTGCGCACTGAACTTGATGGCACATTGACGCTTAATGAAACAGAGATGAAAGCCGCCTTTGAGAATGATCCCGATAGCTTTGCTGCGATCATGAATAGTCGGGTTACAACAGGAAGCCCACTTGTTTCAGGAAGCGTATCAGGCGATGAATACACACCTGGTGCCTACAGCTTTACACTGACTGATGGCGTTGGAACGCTTGGTGAAACGGTATTAACAAATTACGGGACGGCCTATGCATCAACATCAGGTGATACAAGCGGCGTCGCTCTATCCATAAGTGGTGGTGGCACCGATACAACAGTCTATGTGGGCAAAAGCCTGCTTGAAACATTTCAGGAATATGCAGGCAAATTGCTGGCCAGCACTAATGAACTCGATAAAAAAATAGCAGTCTATAATAGTGAGATAGAAGATTATGATGCCCAGCTAGCGGCACTCGAAACACGTATGGCAAGCGTCAGGTCACAATATGTGACCAAATTCTCGGCGATGAATTCGGCCGTGGCCAGCATGGAAAGCACAAAGACACAATTAACAAGCATGATGGATGCTTGGACAGCATCGCTGAAAGCCTAAATGAAACTGGCGTGAGAGATTAGCACTAATAGCTGAGCCCTAAAAGGCATCCAACAAAGATACAGTTCGACCAGCCAACTCTACAAGATGTGGCAGGTTTTCCTCTTCGTCTTCGACTTTCCATCCCGCTGGTGCCTGAGGAACCGTGTTTGAACGAAGTCCAAAGACATAAGCTCGAAACCCCTTTATCATAGCAACAGAACCAGCTTCGGCTTGTTTTACTGGATCTTCGGCAGACCCAAACATTGATTTAAGCTTGCGGGGCTTGCCAACACCCTCATTATGGATACGGTAATAGCAATAATCTGTAATCAAACTGACAGCTTGTTCACCAGCATCTATTTCAGCCAAGAACCCCATTAATTCATTAGCTGTGTCACTAAACACCGCCTCATCAATGGGCGCATATCTCTCAGCCAGCCCGTTAGCATATTTTGAGGCAAAAACCTCAAGGTTTAGCTCTGCTGACAAAAACTCAGCAACGCATCTAGAAACAGCGACATCAAAAACCCAACCTGGACAATGCATTGGATACCCCAACAAACCAATTAATTTTAAACTGAATAGTTATATTCAATCTCGATATTTATAATAATTTACTTACAGACAATCAAAATAAATTTTTAATCAATAATAAATCAAACAGAAAAAACTTAGCAGACATATAAATATTATATTATTTTCAATATGTTGAATTTTTTTCACACAGAACGCTAATCATTTTTGCCATGCGTCGTAAACCTTCCTGACGAAGAAACTTTCACCTAGTTATGGAGATTTACTATGACTGCTATTAACACAAACGTATCTGCCTTGAATGCGCAGTATTATCTTTCGAATACCAACAAAGAAATGGAACAGTCGATGCAGCGTCTATCGTCTGGTTTCAAAGTCAACAGCGCCGCCGATGACGCTGCTGGCCTGGCAATTGCTGGTCGTATGGAAGCCCAAACTCGTGGCCTTACAATGGCGATAAAGAACGCCAATGACGCTGTCTCTCTAGCCCAAACTGCTGAAGGCGCCCTTGGTGAGGTCACCAACATGCTTCAGCGTATCCGTGAACTAGCCGTTAACTCTGCCAACAGCACTTTGAACGATAGTGACCGTCTGTCACTTGACAATGAAGTTCAGGCGCTTAAGGCCGAGATCGACCGCGTTGGTTCAACAACAACTTTCAATAGCCAAAACCTGCTTGATGGTACTTATAAAGGTAAGTTCCAGATCGGTGATAAAGATGGCCAGACTGTTGATCTGAAAATCGGATCTGCCATGACAAGTGCGCTTGGCATGGGCGGCGGTGCTTCAGGCTCTAACACTCTTGTTAGCGCTCGTATTGCGCTTGCCGACGCAGCTGCTGGTGACATTGAAATCAACGGTCAGGCTCTTGGTGCTATCGATGTGTCTGGTGGTGAAGATCTAGAAGACGTTCTTGCCAATATCAACTCAAATGTTGATAACATCACAGCGACTGGTTTCAACGTCCTGACCGCGGCTACAATTGGTAGTGGTGTTACTGACGGTACTGCTGCTGGTGGTCTTTCGATTGTAACAACTGCAATGGGTGCTTCAGCAGCCACAACATTTGTTATCTCGGCTTCATCAAGCATGGATGAGCTGGTTGCCAACATTAACAATGAAACTGGTGGTGTAGTTGCCGCTACAGTCAATGAAAGCGGTAAACTTGTACTGTCAAACAACACAGGTGCTTCAATCTCAGTAGAAGATGACTCAACAGGTCAAGGTGCTGGTTTTACATCAACTGCCACTGATTATACAGGTTTCATCAAGCTTGAGGCTACTGATGGGTCTGCTGTTCGTGTGGAAGCTGGCAATAAAGGCTTGTCAAGCCCAGGTACTACAGCTGATTTGTTGACGCTTGGTTTCCGTGAGACAAAGGCTGTATCAGCTTCTGACGCCTATACAACTGTTGGTGCCGCTCTGACCACCCCAGCCACAGCTCTTGTCAAAGGTGATCTGACCATCAATGGTGTTGAAATCTTTGATGGGGGTACAACAGCATCAGACAGCTTCCAGGGTAAACTGAACCTGATCAATAAATTCAGCTCAGAAACTGGCGTTAGCGCATCAGCAAGCTTCTCTCAGACTTTTGCCATTGATACAGATGATATCGTACTTGGTGAGACTTTGAGCATCAACGGTCAGCAACTGACGCACGTAACCAAGACAGTTGCAGGTCTGACAACTTTGCTGAACACAGTGTCAGATGAGACAGGTCTTGTTGCCACACAAAATGGTAACAATATCACTCTGGCAGGCGAAAATGTCACATCACTTAATATCGACTTTTCTACTGTTGCTGATTTGACTGACGGCTTAACATCGACTGCTACTTCATCAGCTGCCCTGATCAAAGGTGTCATGCAGGACGGTGGCGTTGCAGCTACAGCTCGTGAACTGACTATTGTTGCTGGTGATGTTAAAGAAGGACGTACATTCACATTCAGTTCTACCGGCGCTACAGGGGCTGACTTCAGTGTTGATTACACAGTTGTAAGTGGTGATACAGCTACGACAGTTGCTCAAGGCATAGCCAACCTGGTAAGAAACACCGGTTCACCGTTTGATGTTGCTGATGCCTCAGGCATTAGTGCAGCGGCAGGAGTTATCACGATTGTTTCAGGCTTGAACTATGGTGATGGAACCATGAAGTTTGAAGTAAAAACTGGTAGCTCTAAGGATGTTTTATCAACTGGTGGAACAGCAGGCACGCCTGTAACTAGCTATGCCAGCATCAAGCTAGACTCTACAAGCAACACGCCTATCAAGATTGATACAGGTGCGACTAACGCTGGTGCAAACCATGCAGCACGTCACGGCTTTATCAATGCAAATGTTGGCGCTGCTGACTTTGATGTCAATGAGCCTACATTGAGTGCCGCTGGTGGTTCATCAATGTCTGGTTTGAGCATCTCAACAGCAACTGGTGCAGTAGCAGCTTTGACAACCCTTGATAATGCAATCGACAGTGTAAACTCAATCCGTGGTGATCTGGGTGCGATTCAAAACCGCCTCAGCTACACAACGAACAACCTGTCATCGATTGTGACGAACACTGAAGGTGCCAAAGGCCGGATCATGGATGCTGACTTTGCTGTGGAAACCAGCAAGCTGGCCAAGACACAGATCCTGTCACAGGCAGCTACAAGCATGCTGGCTCAGGCTAACCAGTCCAAGCAATCACTGCTGGCTCTACTTCAGTAGTTTCGGCCTGATTAAAAACACAAATACAAAAAGAGGGGTGGTTTTCCACCCCTCTTTGCCGTCAGGACTGAATTTAATCTTATCGCATAAAGTCAAACAGGCTTTGGCGTCCAATATTTACAAATGCCTGCTGGGCAGCGTCACGGCTTGTGATCATTGACTGCATTTCAGTCACAATGCTTGCAATATCAGCATCTTCAAGATCAGAGATATTTTCGTTCAATAAAAGCTTTCGTTGACCCAAAGCATCTGCCTGCATGTCAGCCTTGCTTAACTGCGCGCCAATAAGAGTTTGCTGGCGCGTGATATGTTCGATTGCTTTGCTGATATCATCCAGCGTGCCTTCTTCCAAAGAACCAGACAATATCTGGTTTTCAACAAGCTCGATAATTTCAAAAGCCGAATCATGGCCATAATCACTTTCAACCCGCATAAAGGCAGAAGCCCCATCAACACCAGTTTGAAGTCGCATTGATTCAGACACCTGTACATCATGTGTGCCACGATCACCAACAAATTGAACAACGCCATCTTTATCGATCTCAAACGCATTTGAGTTTACCTTATACCCCGCAAATAATGACTGGCCAGTCAGATCCTTTTTATTGGCAAGTTCAACCATACCCTTTTTCAACTCGCCAATTTCCGCCTTTATTGATTGACGGTCAGCAGAAGAATATGTGTCATTCACCGCCTGAATAGACAATTCAAAGATACGCGTCATGACAGTCACCGCCTGACCAAGCGTCTGATCCGTGAGGGCAAGACGGTATTGCGCCCGGTCGAGATTTGATGAAAACCGGTCAAGAAGAACCTTTTGTTCTTTGGCGGCGGATATATTGGTCGCCGCAATGGGGCTATCAGACGAGCGAAGGATTTTCTTGCCTGACGCTATACGCATTTGCGCTTCTTGAATCTGCCCGGTAATTTTATGAAATCCAGCCAGCGATTGCGCATTAAATGTTTTGGTACTAATGGGCATTTTGAATCTCCTAAATTGACTGCATCAGCGTTTGAAATAATTCACGCGCTGTTGACAATATCCGCGCCGAAGCCTGATATGCCTGTTGTTGTTCGATAAGACGCGAGGCTTCCGTATCCAAATTCACGCCGGAATAGCTGGCTTCTGCCTCAAGACTTGCATCGCGCAATGTTTGAGCCGCTTCGAGTGTCAGCTTGCTGGTACGTACGCTTGAACCTAGCTCGGCAACCATTGACCCAAACACTTCCTGGAACCCACCAATATCAAGCTCTTCATCATTGGGGGTTTGCAGATCAATAATAGCTTTCAGATTACGGCCATCACCAACACCATCATAATTGGTGGCTATGTGAAATTTATCTTCAATTTCTAATTCACCAGATAATTTGACAGCAAACCCTTTAGCAGATGCTTCTTTATACGCATCCAAAGTTCGTGTCGCCATCGTGGTGCCGGTTTCTGTATCAACAAAGTCCACGATACCGTTTATGGGATCTGTCACTGTAACGGCGATGTCGCGGATCATGACCTTGGCCTCAGGTGGGCGCACATCATAAGTTGCCGATATTTTTCGGGCGCCTTGCCCAGTAAGCACAACGACAAGATCCTCATCTGGCATATCACCAAGCGTGACGCGTTGCCCCATAAGACTGTCTGCCGTTGCGCTGGCTTGCAAATCTTCGGTGCTGTCAATATGCGTTGCAATAATGTTCGCACCATTCACCTTGATATTAAAGTCTCGGTCATAAAAGCTGTTGATTTCAGCTGTTGGTGCGTTGCTGACAGCTGCTTGTGTTTTATAAGTCAGGGTTAAGGCGCCAGTTCCCGTTGACACAGTAAAATCTAGGTCTGCGTAGCTACTATGGCTTTGAAGAGCAAGAGCCACATCGGATATTGATGGTGTCGTTGAAAATTCTACAGTTACGGCATTGGTGGTCTGGGTATAGCTAGCGGTGGTCGCCATACCAGAATTTTTATAATTTAATGTCAGTGCATTGGATCCAGTAGCAACGTCAAATAACAGATTGCTGTAACCAGTAGCATTTTGTAATGCGGATACGATTGCCGAAACGCTAGAGGGTGCTGTAATAAATTTATGTGAAATGGTTGTGACGCCATCAGACAGGGTGATCGTTTGCCCTGCCAAATTAGTTAACCCTGTATAATCAAACCCGGCAATAGACTGAACTTCGGCGACATTCTGAGAACCCTCAGTTGTGACACTGACATCATGCTCAAAAATGCGCAGATTCAAGGTACCATCACCAATTGTCAGTGTATTGCCGACTAATGCAGCAAGGCCAGCCTCATCAAAACCAGATATCGATTGCACTTCATTAGTCGAACTATCGCCTGCAACCGTTTGCGAGACCGTCATAACAATGCTTTGTTGCGTAAGTGATGCAGTCGGCTGGGTTATGCCACTCGTCAGTCCAAAGCGCGTCGCCGCTTCGGTATTGTTTTCAATGGTCGTTGATGTTGGTAGCGTAATGTTATCGCTTACCAAAGTGCCATCATTTGACCAGATATGTAGCTTATAATCTGCATTGAAGCTGGCGCTTAGACGTCCTGTCTCACCACCGGTGACATATAACTCCCCGCCCATCATGGTGATGGTATAGTTCTGCCCCTCAAATGTAACAGTTACGTTTTCACCATCAGTAGGAAGGTCTGTTAGCGTTTCAGAAATATTATAAGTGCTTGAATCATAACTGATTGAAATTGTATTCTGGTTACTGCTTGTAATGCCAATTGAGCCGTCAGCTAACTCTTTTAGCTGGTAGCTCGCCCCATCAAACTGAATATTCAACACGCCTGATTCTGCGAGTATGGTTCGGTTTTCTTCAGACACGGCAATGGTGTTTGATTTGGTCAAAGAAGCCGCACCGGTAAGATTAGCAATCGGCGCATTAGACCTAAACTTTTTGGCCATAGCATAAGCAATATCAGCAGGTTCAGTAGAGCCCACATCCGCGCCAGTGACCTTTTCCGTAATATTATCAATTGTTAACGAGTAAGAGACAGTTTCTGCTGACGCACTTGTTCCGGTTACCGACTCTTCGTTGCCATCAATATTACCCAAACTATCGAATGTAATAGTCCGACTTGTCGCCACATCACTAATGCTTGTCAAAATGTCTGTTGCGTTAGTCTTGTTGGATACAGTGGCGCCAAGATACCCATCTTCACCAGTCTTATTCAAATAAGTATCAACATAGGTAGCACCAGCATTAAATCCATTTGCTGTGGTTAAAAGATCGCTGATCTCGTCAGCTGTTAATGCTGACCCCGCAATATGGCGCCCTTCCCGGGTAAAAATTTGTATATCTGAAGCCACATCACTTCGGCTTGTGACCAGACCCGAAATGTCATTAGCGTTGGCAAGGCTAAGTGACGCACTATCACCGATGGTATTTTTAGAGAAGCTGATTGTGATTTGACCACCTGAACCAGATGCAAAGCCACCAAGGTCTATCAAGGAAAATTCAGTGTCGCCGTCAATATCATTTGTGCCCGTTATCACACCCTTATTGAGCAGATCGGCAACCCGATTCATATCAGTCCAATATCCCGTTCCATCCGGATTGAAAGCGTCATAGCTGAGATCAAAGCTATAGGTTTTTTCGTTCCCATCGGGATCGGTAACACTGAAGGTGGCTGTTTTGATACCGCCCAGATTTTCATCACTTACCGAGAATGCGAGTTGTGATTGCTGTGTAAGGCTGGCCAAATCAACGTTAGTTACATTTGCAGGTATTATGACAGCTGAACCGTCAGCACGAAAGGTAGTTCCCGCAACGGCCGAAAGACCATTCGAAAGCACCTTTGTCATGTCTGGCACATTATCGACTGGTTCATACACTGCAACATCCACGGCCATGGTTGCAGCACTTTCATTATTAGGATCTGCGGACGATAATAGCTTTGAAGCGGCCGCAATATCATGTGGTCTGGTAATCACGAGACCAATTGCACTCGCCGATCCAGCGGCTGGTTCCAGAAAAAACTTATCCCCATTGCGAGGATTACCACCAAATTCAATGATTAGGCCGGGAAGAGATATTCGTGACTCACCTGAACCAACCACTTGATTTTTTTTATCACGCGCTTCCCATAGGTTGCTCTTCGTATCAAATTTAATTTCAAGGGGTTGAGGGTCAACAATAGTATAATCAGTGACCTCGACAATAACCACGCCACTTCCAAGATTCTGTGAACTCTCAATCGTTTTGATGTCAGCCATCTGAAAGAATTTACCACCAGGCAAACCCTCTAGATTGATGCCCTGTTCATGAATTGTATTAATATCACGGACAAATGAATATGCCAGCCCATCAACCTTATCCATTGTCTCGGACGCCTTTGAAAAACTATCACTTAGGCCTTTTAATGAACCATTCTTGATTTGGCTGGTTGGAACGAAACCACTCCCCTCACCAATAAGGAAGCTAAGGTTTTTATCACCCTCAACAACTTGAAGAGTTGCAAATCTATCATGACGAACAATGGCGGGACCAGTTCCAGTGGTACCAAGTGTCAGACTTGTAGATCCATCTTCATTACCCACAATTGTGACTTCAACATAGTTGCTAATTTTATCAATAAGCGCATCACGGGCATCCAACGCAGAATTTGATTTATTAGCTGTTCCCGCGCCAATCGACCTGTTCAAATTTGCAAGCTCTGCAACGAGCCCGTTGAGATCACGGATATTCTGATTGGTTTGTTGAACAATGCCTTTTTTGACTGCGGTCATCTCTGTGGATAACTGCCTAAAACTTTCAGCTAGTGCATTTGCTTGTTCCAAGGCGACTGTTCTAGGGGCACGATCAGCTGGTGCCACTGACACTTCTTGCAATCCATCAAAAAACTGAGCAAGCATCGAACCAAGATTATGCTCACCAGGCAAAAGCACATCTTCAAGGTTGCTGATATTAGATGAATAGGCCTCAGCACCCTCAGCATAAGATGATGTGGCGCGCGCTTTATTCAGCAAAAATTCGTCAAATGAGCGCCTTACATCGGTTACCCGAACACCAAGGCCACTTTGATCTGGCACACTATTAACACTACCCGTGCTACCCTGAATTTCTTCAAGGTTAGCCTCGCGGCGCTTATATCCATCAGTATTTATATTAGCAATGTTTTGACCCGTTACCGCCAAAGCCTGCCGGTAAGAACTCAATCCAGATTTACCAATATCAAATAAACTAGCCATATTTACATCGCTGACTTATCAAATTGGCGCACTAACGCCTCAGCGATACCAAGATCAATTTTTTTGGACATGATATCCGCATGTTCTTGATCGAGCATATCTTCGTAAGTACTTTTAGCGTGACTACCAAAAAGATCGTCAGCCAGTTTTGTTTTACGGGCGTCTTTTAAAAATTGATGCAAAAAAATCGCTTCAAATTTTTCAGCAGCATCCCTTAAATCCTCATTTTCATCAGGTAATTTGGTTTTACTGGCCTCATACATAGCCATGGATGAATCAATAGGTGTTAATTCCATAGCGACCCCCTAAATTACAATTATTTCTGCGCGAAGCGATCCAGCCTCACGTAGCGCTTCAAGAATGGCAACCAAATCAGCGGCACTGGCACCAACAGCGTTAATCGAGTCAACAATATCAGCCAGATCAACACCCGTATCAAAAACAAAGGCTTTGGCCGTTTCTTCCTCAATTTCAATTTCAGTGTCAGCTGTTTGAACAGCGTCACCAGGCGTGGTTACAGTGCCATTAGCATTTGTGGTGGTTGTGCCCGTTGCCGTTACATCCATATCTTCGGTCACTTTAACAGTTAGTGATCCATGTGTAACAACTGCTGGTGTTACCCTTACATCTCCACCAATAACGATTGTACCTGTGCGAGAATTGACGATGACCTTTGCAGATGGGCGTGCTGGATCGACCTCAACATTTTCAAGCAGGCTTACAAAACTGACTTTCTGTTTGGGATCAACAGGCGCGCGGACCTTAATTGATGACGCATCCAGCGCAACTGAAACATCAGGCCCAAATATATCATTGATAGCGTCAGACACACGAATTGCCGTACTGAAGTCACCTTGATGCAAGTTAAGTATTAAATTATTGGATGACTGAAATGGACTTTCGACCATTTTCTCTACAGAAGCCCCCCGTGGAATACGACCAACAGTTGGAATATTCACAATTACAGATGAGCCATCATTTCCCGTTACGCCAAGGCCACCAACAACCATATTTCCTTGTGCAACTGCGTAAGTTTCACCATCAGCACCCAGCAAAGGCGTCATTAGCAATGTGCCGCCACGTAGTGACTTTGCCGCGCCAATAGTTGAAACTGTAATATCAATGCGCTGACCTGGTTTGGTAAATGCTGGCAAATCAGCAGTTACCATAACGGCAGCGGCATTTTTACCCGATAAGTTTGATGCATCTGTTACTAAACCAAATTGCGACACCATTGATTGCAAAGATTGCAACGTCAGGCCTGAGTTTCCATCGCCCGTTCCAGACAGACCCACAACAAGCCCGTAACCAACAAGCTGGTTTGATCGCACGCCAGCAATTGAAGTCATGTCTTTCAACCGATCAGCTACCGCACTGCCGATGCCTGCAAAGGCACTGAACATAACGATCAAACTGGCAGTAATGATGGTACGAATTGACATTTTATATTCCTAACATAACAGAACAGTTTAGAATGGCGAGATTGTACGAAGTGTTTTGCTGAGCCACCCTTGGCGCGCCGAGTCAGCTGTTTCGCCTGCACCTACGTAAGTGATTTGCGCATCAGCAATGCGATTTGATAAAACAAGATTTGACGCCGAAATATCTTGAGGCCGGACAAGACCTGTCAAACGCACATATTCATCGCCATTGTTCAAGTTCAGCTTTTTCTGACCTTTGATTTCCATATTACCATTATCAAATACACGCATCACGGTCACAGACAAAAAGCCTGACAGCGAATTAGACTGCGCGGCAGAGCCAGAACCAGAAAAACTGCGGGCGGCACCACCAGTTAGTCCCGCATCTGAATATCCGCCAGTTAGAATATTTGGTAATGCTGTTGGTAAGGTAACACCAAAGCTATCAGTTTTGGCTGATGCAGCAGTTTGCGACTTGGTTGCCGAAAATGATTCACTTAGCGACACTGTCAAAATGTCTCCAACATTACGGGCACGGCGATCTGTTGCGAATAGGCCACCTTTGGTCTTTTCAAATATACCGCCAGTTGGTATTGCCACCATTTGCGTAAAATCGTTTGTTTCGTAGATTGGCTCAAACTCAACCGATGCCTGATTCTCGACATAGGTTGAACAACCACCTAGTCCAAGCATGAATAAAGCAACAAATAAAGAGCGAGCATTCAACATAACAGGTCCTCAAATATAACAGATCAATTACAGGTTATTGGAGATGAAGCGCAGCATTTCATCAACAGATGTAATCGACTTCGAGCTCACCTCATAGGCACGCTGTGTTTCAATCATGTTTACAAGTTCTTGCACCACATTAACGTTGGAAGCCTCAAGCGACCCCTGTACCAATTTACCAAAGCCTTGCTCTTGAGGGTTTGCAATGATGGCCGCGCCACTAGCAGCAGTTTCGATTGAGAAACTCTCACCGATTGGCTGCAAACCACGGCGGTTATTAAAGTCAGCAATGGTCATCTGGCCAACATTCTGAGGTTCAATTTCACCAGCTACAATCACACTGACAATACCGTCACCAGAGATGTTAATCTGGCTTGCATTTCCAGGGATCTGGATTTCAGGCTGCAAGACATAACCACTTGGCGTTGTCAGCGTACCTTCGGCGTTAGTTGAAAATGAACCATTTCGTGTATAGCCAATCTGGCCATCCGGAAGCAAAACCTGAAAGAAACCAGACCCCTCAATAGCCAGATCAAGAGAATTATCTGTTTGGATCATGCTTCCCTGGCTCATCATCTTTTGGGTGTTGACGATGCGCGCACCTGTTCCAACGGCAAAAGCTGATGTCAAATCAGTATCTGCGGATGTTTCCTCACCTGCTGAACGGCGAACTTGATAAAGGAGTGTTTCAAAATTTGCACGATCACGCTTGAAACCTGTTGTATTCACGTTAGCCAGGTTGTTGGCGATGACCTGCATTCTGGTTTGTTGGGCATTCAGGCCTGTTTTGGCCACATGCATTGAACTCGTTGACATTTACTTGCCTCCAGCAGATTAAAATACTCTGCTGTTATGTAAGCAAGACCCGTGCCAAACCGATGAAATTAGTTAGGCAACCGCATAAGAGATGACGTGCCTTCGTCAAGTTCCTGAGCAGTAGAGATCAATTTAATGTTTATTTCATACTGACGCTGATCTTCGATTGAATTGACCAGCTCTTCGGTAATATTGACGTTACTCAGTTCAACATTGTGCTGGATAACCCTAGGTTTTTGATCGATTTCAGGCACTTCGCCATTTGCCGCACGAATTTCCCCATCAGGAAATTTTTTAAGCTGAACATCAACTGCTGAGGTCATTGCCAGCTGCCCAATATTTACCCTTGTGCCAGCCTCAGCACCAACTGGCTCAATAATTATTTCACCGTTTTCAGAAAAGGTGATTGATCTATTAGCAGGCACTTGAATTGGATTCAGTTCAGCATCGAGAAGCTTTGCTTTTGATCCATTGACAAGAAACCCATCAGCACCAACACTTAGATCACCACGACGTGTCAAAGAAACGTCACCTTGACCTTTTACAACAAAATACCCTTCACCACGAATAGCAATGTCCATAGCTTCATTCGTCTGACTAAGCTGACCGGGAGCACTTTCGAAAATATTATTATTATCTTTCAGGGCAAATGCACGTGATTGAAATCCATTCATCACATTTAGAAATGCAGAGCCAGCAGATTTGGTACCTAGGTCTCGTCGATAGCCAGGCACACTGATGTTAGACATGTTTTGCGCGCGAACCGATCGGTTGTCATAAATATTATTGACCGTATTCATCGCGGTAAAAATAAACTTGTCCATGGCTATCTCCTAATTGATATCTTAGTTCAATAAGCAAGAGCCATGCCAAACCAGCCTTAGCCAGTTTGGCATTTAATGTAGCGCTATTTTATCCGAAGTTACATACGGATATTAATAATGGTCTGGGTCAGGCCAGTCGTTGTTTCGATCGCTTTCGCTGACGCCTGATAGTTTCTTTGAGCCGTAATCAAATTCACCAACTCTTCAGTAATATCGACATTCGAACGTTCGAGTGAACCTGACAGGATGTTACCAAATCCTTCAGCACCCGCCTCACCAACCTGTGGTGTACCTGAAACAGCGGTTTCAACATATGTCGCATTACCAATCTGTTTCAAACCATTCTGGTTGTTAAAGTTAGCCACAACGATCTTTCCAAGCGGATTGTTTTGACCGTTTGTATAGTTGGCGCGAATGGTACCCGAAGAGTCAATTTCCAAACCGTCAAGACGTCCCGATGTGAAACCATCCTGCTGCACAGAAAGCACTGAGAATGGTTGTGCAAACTGGGTTGAAGCTGCAAAATCTACATCCAAGGCGATAGAGAAACCTTCTTCCTGCTTTTCATAGTGCACATTATTCTTTGGACTCACCAACGCACCTGTTTTGTCAAAGGTCAACTCACCTTCGTCAATGTAAAGTGGATAATAGCCTTCTACCAAGTTTTCCGGAGGTGATTCGACAACCTTACCATCTGCACTTACGTAAAGAGCCACACCATTATCATTCGTTGCCTGGACCAGATTATAAATCTCTGGAACTGATCCAACACCTAGCGGCACATCATCAAGACCAAGCCGGGCAATACCCTTAACCTTGATCGTCGATGAGTCACCAGTTGTTCCAGTTGTGAATGAAAGATTGTTGTTTTCCAAATCATAGCTAACTGACACACCACCAATTGGGTCACCTGTAACAGGATCCGAAATTTGGTTGATCCGCTTTTCAAGTGCAGACGCCAGCGTTGAGCCAACATATGAACCAGCCGGCACCTCAATAATACCGCTAATACCATTAACAGAAATATTGAATACGTTTTCACCTGTTTGTGCAGATAGCTTGAAAACACTACTCAAATCTTCGTTCGCACTTGCACCGGATGCAACAGCAGCTGTTGCTTTAAGGCCTCTACCTTCGGTGAAGATAAAGTCTGTCTTTGTTGAGCCAACTCCAAGAAGTTGATTTTCGCCATTACCAATAATACGGGCATCCGCATCAGCGATGGTTTTAATAGCGCTACCATCAGTTGCACTAATCGTATAGCGACCAACCTGTATATTTGAACTCTTTTGAGTGGTTTCTACACCGATTGCGCCGTCACCAGCTATCGTTTCACCAGTTGAACCGCTGGAAAATTCAAAATTCTCTAGATCACTATTATAATTTACAGAGATGCCATAGCGTTTGTCGTTTGGCTGAACTTCTTCACCATCGGATATAAAGCTATCGCCAAAAAGAATCTCTCCACCCTTGATCGGAACAGTTGATGACGAACTTTGTGAAGGAATACCGAGGTTGTTAGAACCAGTGGCGTTTGATCCATAGATCGAATAGGAGCTAAAGTTACTATCAGTTCCACTGCCAAGCACGGTTCTATCAACTGTAAAATTCAGGCGCTGGTTAACAGCATCATAACCAACCTTGATGGCAGGGTTTTTCTCATCAACCCAGTCAATAGTTGAATTTTCAGCAGTTGTCGCAACAGCCATCGCATCAAGACCAAGAGCCGCCAGATCAGTTGCCGTACCTGTATTATCAAAAGCGGCAGACGAAGCCACAAAACCACCAAGGTCTGTTCTTTTACTACCAATTTCGCGAACAACCATGCGCTTACTTGAATAGTTTTCCTGTGAACCTTCATATACTGGATAGGATCCTTCGAAAAAGGCTTCGGTTGTCGTTGACTCATTAGCCAGAATATAAACCGAGACATCTGCCGCCGCGCCAGCAATCGTAAAATCATTTTCAGCAAGCGCGAGACCAGATGTGCTGACCTCAACATAGCCTCGACCCGTGGTATTGCCTGTTGTGGTGCTAGAGGCCACGGATACGATTTCAAATTCCCGACCATTCAGCGTTCCGGCATTTCCCTCAGTAGCAGGGAATTTGCCTGACAAACGAATGTTTGCACCCACAGTAAAGTTAGTAGCCTGCGCATCATCAATAAAGATTTTCATCTTATTTTGCGTTGCTGTATAGGAAATATATGATGTTGTTGCATCACCACTTGCTGCCACACGGGTATCATAGACATCCATTGATGGACGATTACCGAAGTAGGAATAGGCCATATATTGTGAGTCGACATTATCATCAGAGACCATTTTGCCAACTGACGCCGCTGTTGTAGTTGCGACCACACCATTACCTGCATATGTCAAGGTAAGAGCATCTGTGCCAGCAGAAACGGTGAAGCCAAGATCAGCATAATTTGAATGGCCTTGAACCGCTGATACAACTTCGGCAAGTGTTGGGGTTGTGGTAAAATCAACAGTCACTGCAGCTGATGCCTGGGTAGCTGTTGACGTTGTCGTAATCACAGCTGCACTTTTGTAAGTAAGCGAAACAGCGTCGGTACCAGCCGATGCCGTGAACAATAAGTTACCATAACCTGTTGCACCCTGGATGGCTGTTACGACCGCGGCGACATCAGCTGGTGCCGACGTGAAGGTATGTGAAATAGAATTTGTTCCGTCTGAAACGGTTAATTTTTGACCTGCCAAATTAGCAAGCCCCGTTGTAGTCAATCCTGTGATGGACTGAACTTCAGCAACCGATGCTGTGCCAGTTGTTGTTTTGCTGACGACAAGTGAGCTGGTTCCAAAATTAATCGTTCCACTTTCGCCAAGTGTTAGGCTCTTTCCAGCCAGATTAGCAAGGCCAGTGGCATCAAGACCGGCAACGCTCTGAACTTCAGTTGCAGATACTGTTCCTGTTGTGGTTTTCGTTACAGTTAATGTATCCGAAATATCGGCACTGCTTACTTGTAATGATGATCCAGTTGGGAACGTTGAATTTCCTTTAAGCACGGAAAAGTTGACACCATCCGGGCGCGCGATTGTTAGCACACCATTCGAGGCAGACACCTCATATTTGCTTGTCGTACCAGACACATCACTATCAATTGCCAAAGCGGCGGCAATTGTTGTCGCTGTATCCTGTGCCAGAACCAGTGTTCCTGAATTCAAAGTCACACTGCTCTCAAAAACACCATCACCATCCTCATCAGCGACAAGGTCAATGGTAAATTCTTCTGAGTTGGCATCATTTATTGTACCAGCAGTGATCGTCACGTCAGTACTTTTGCCTAGGCGATCAAGGGTAACGATATTATTATATTCATAGATTGTGTTAATCTTATTACTTGTAGAACGCGTGAACGACAGGTTCTCAACACCCAAAGGATTACCTGATTGTGTGCGGTTATATGAATTCAGTGCTTCATTGATTTTTACCTGTGTATGCGCAAGAAAATCTTCACGCGTGATATCAGGGGATGAACCATCAATATCAAAGTCGGTGATATTTTCTGATACAAAACTATCTGTACCCAACAGATCAACCTCGATGGCTGTATCCAAGCTACTTACCGCACCATCTGCATCGGTCCGCTTGAGATCAATTTTGATTTTGTCATCAAGGTTTTGAACAATTTGGAGCTTCCGGTCATCACCATAAGCGGCGTTAACCGAACGCTCAACTTCTGCAGCAAGCTGGGTCGCATTATAAGTACCAGGTCTGATATCAATACTGACAGGCTGGTCACTATCATCGACATTGATAAGCAGAAAATCTTTGCCCCAATAAACGTCACCACCAGCATTACCACCTTCACGTGTGGCTTTGAATTCCAGTGGGTCGGTTACAATCTCAACCAGCTTGTCACCCTCTTCACCAAAGTCGAAGGATGTCTGCTCACCTTTGATTGTTGCAGGAGATGAAGGAATCAGCTTCTGTAAATCATCAAGTTTGTAAAGCGGCGAACCCTTACCTTCCAGAAAGTAGTTGTCATCTGGAACGGTTGTTGTCTGGCGTCCAAACCTATCTATGAATACCTGATTACCCGCTTCATCAACTGAACTTACAAGATCAGGATCAATGATCTGGTCGTTAATGACCAGACGCGTATCGTATTTATTTGTTGGGTCATCAGCAGATGCCGATTGTGTCTTGATGAAATAGACAGTCGCAATTGTTGGGTTACCCAAATCATCAAAAATCGTAATTGATGTTGAATTTGTGAAGGTGCTGGCATCATCAGGATTAAATGTATAACCATCAGCAAATTGGGCTTGATCGGTGACAACTTCTGAAGACGCTGGAACGTTCACACCAAGATTAATGTTACTTGTGGCCTGTGGATCACCAGATGTAACAGGAAGTTGCAAAGGCACTGCACTTTGAAGATCTTTAGCCGTTACCGATCCGTCATTGTTAACTGGGTATGTCAGAAGATACTGACCTGCCGAGTCAACAACATAACGATCATTATCGACGTTCAATGAACCGTTACGCGTATAAACTGTCTGGGCTGACGTCAAAGATGGTTTCAGAGCAAAGAAACCCTGACCAGAAATCGCCAAATCGAGCGCGTTCAAAGACGATGCAATGTTACCCTGCGTAAACTGCTGTTTTACCCCTTTCAGGATTGCACCAGAACCAAGCGATGAGGATGAGTTCTGCAACGGTGAGGTCGCAAAGATATCGCCAAATTCAACACGGCTTCGCTTAAAGCCTGTTGTGCCAACGTTCGCAATGTTGTTGGAAGTTGCGGAAATATCTGCCGAAGATCCATTCAGTCCAGTCAAAGCTGTATAAAACGACATTAGTTAGTCTCCTGTAATGCAATATATTATTCAAAATTTCAGTTTATTAGGGTTACTAGTCTGTGCGTCCTTAACGGAAACGTGCCACGTCAGCCGCACGCACTTCGCCATAGTCACGAACATCAAGCATCACCCCTGTGGTCGCGTCACCAGTAGAGGCAGAGAGAACGTCAGCAAAAATGCTTGGGGTCAGTGTTTCCATGCCATTACCAAAATCGACATGAGCTTCGATACGAACTGGATCCCCGCTGTTTAGAATATCTTCAGGAATATCTTCCCAAGAAAACCCAACAAGGCCAGATGCTTGCGGCCCAAGATCCTTTTTATGCAACAAGGCTCCAGCTTGATCCGTAAAGGCAAGGCTGGTAACGCCAGATGCAGATGGAAGATCCAGCATCCCGTGAATTTCACCATTATTATCTGGACGGGCATAATTACCTGGAATCATAACTGAATTGCCAAGCATGTTTGATGCCGTAGCAATTCTAAATTCCGCCAGGGTTTCAGCCAATCCATTTAGCGTCTGATTCATGTCAGTGATGCCTGTTACAGTCGAGAACTGCGCCATCTGGGCAATCATGTCTGTATTTTCCATTGGTGCAAACGGGTCCTGATTTTGCAGCTGTGTAGTCATCAGCGTCAAAAACTCTTCCTGACCCAGCTGATCATTATTAGCTGGAGCTTCATCATCAGCAGATTTCACACCAAGCTTATCCAGAATTGAATTCAGCGAGTTCTGGGAAGATGTATCAATAGTGCTCATTTATTCGGTCTCCGTTTCTATTTGCCCATGTTGATTGTGCGCATCATCAGAGCGCGTAAGGTGGTAACGACTTCAATATTATTCTGGTACTGGCGGCTAGCCTCCAGCATTTCTACAAACTCTTCTTCGACATTCACCGCAGCGCTATAGACAAAGCCTTTTGCGTCAGATTTTGGATGATCTGGCATATAAATACGCTCAGGCTTACGACTAAGCTTTGTTACACCAACCACTTGCGTGGTTGACATGCCGCTATCATTAACATTGTCTGCAAAGCGCGTTTCGAAAACTGGCTTCATCGAGCGATAGGCTTCATCCTCGCTACTTGCCAGGTTTCCAGCATTAGCAAGGTTACTGGCGATCGTGTTGAGGCGCACCATTTGTGCGGCCATCGCCCGACCAGAAATATCAAAAACGTTTTTAATATCGGCCATTACTCGCCCCTTATCGCCGACATCAAGCCGGTTATGCGGTTGTTAAGAAAAGTGAGTGATGTTTGATAACGCATAACGTTTTCAGAAAATTCCATCTGTTCAACATTCAGTTCGACTGTATTTCCATCCAATGATGGATTTAATGGTTGACGATAAAGAACCTGATCTGGCCGACCATTCACCGCAGTTCTGATGTGACGTGCGTCAGAGCCATCCATAGTTCCATAGCCAGCAACACGACTGATTTCGTCTTCAAAATTAATATCACGTGCTTTGAAATTTGGAGTTGCAGCGTTGGCAATGTTCGACGCAAGAATATCGTTACGTTTAGAGCGCAAAGACAATGCTGCCGAATGCACTTGCAAATAATCGCCAATTCCTTTCATTGTCTTACCTCTATATAGTTAACATTGATGGTTATAGATCTCAGCTTTTCCACCCTTTTCAGGGTTTAAAAAACATCAACATAAACCGTCGATTGGTCTGGAATTTGCAATAAGGATGCCAAATACAACGGCAAGGATAAAAAAATGGCTAGAACGACATTATCGAATAGTGCAGGTCCCGGCTCTTCAACGCCATTGGCACCTCAGACTATAAAAGTTCGCGATGCTGTAATCGCCAAGTGTGATGACCAGTCACTTGATGAGATGAATGAGTTTGTTAAAGGGCTGCTTGATCGCGAAACAGATGAACTGAAACGTCTTGGTATTCTGGCGGCGCGCGTTTACATTCTGCGCCAGCGGATTATGGCACTAATGGAGTCCGGCGCCTTAAAAAGTAACGATAAACAACTTGATTTTATCGATCCTGCACCCGCAGTAGCAGATGATAATCTTGATGATTTTTCTGATCTTGATAGTGATGTTAAAGACACGAACTGGATGCGTGTCCGCATTATTGAGAATTGTGAAGTTAATGGGGTTCGGTTCCCAAGCGGGGTTGTCATTGACGTTCATGCTGACGATGCCGCCAAATTAATTGAATTTGAGAAAGCCGAATTACAAGCAACCGATGTGAATGATAAACCGCTTCCAGAAATGATTGCCTCGGCCGCTGACTTATCAGACATTCCTGACGACCTGATTGATATTTCTGATGAATTAACAGACATAAGTGAAGACATGCTTAAAGAGTCAGATGACACGCTGGACGCGACTGATGGTCTGCCGGACGCGTCGGATGATATGATGGATATATCTGGTGAACTGGATGGGGAAGCTGAAAACCCTTTAGATACACCAACAGATGACATTATTGCTGAAAATGACATCATGCCTGAGGACATACCTAATGAAATCGATTTAACAGCACCCCTTTTTGAAGATAATAATGATGAAAATGAAGTTAGCCCATCTGATGATATAGCAGATAACGAGGCGATTGCCGCGGCTGTTGCGGACAAAATGCCAAAGGCTAGCGCCTCTTCACCCGATGGAGAACCTGTCGAAACCACCGAAGAAGATCTCCTCGCCGGCTTACAAGAGCTCACCGATCTAGACGAGATTGAAGCAGGGTCAGATGACAGCAAAAAAGATAGCTGATAATAGTGACGTATAGATTGAAATATTTTGTATATGGCGTTTTTGGATTTGGACTGATAATAGGGTTAACCAGTTGCAAAGGCATGTCTCGATTTGAACAGGAAACCTTTTCATGCGGTTTAAACGCAACAGGTATTATTGAGATCATTGTAAGGTCTATTGAACGTGGCGAGGATGCGATCCTGACAACTGTGGACGGTGAAACTAGAATGCCCATCACGCAAAGCACTGACAATTTGATTGCAATATCTGACGGGCAAACAAACATCGTAATTGACCGTCACACTAAGATGTTAGAAGTCACCATCGCAGACAAAGTATATTAACTTGAATGCAAAAGCAGCATTTTCAAGATGTAGCCTTGTTAACTTTTATCTATTTTCCGTGAAACCGAACAATCGCATCAACATCACCTGCAGATAGCTTAGTTGCTTTCATTATCGCGTCTGCAGACGCACCTTTACGCGCCATTTCAATCGCTTTAGATGTGCCAACCTCACCCCGGACATCGTCAGTCAAACGCAATATATCCTCGCGCATGGAATCAAATGTTGCCCCATGCTCGGTGATCATATCACCCAATTTTGAAACATGCCCAGCAAGGCGCGACATGGTTTGGTTTTGAACTTCTAATTGTTGCGCTTGGTTTTGGAGCGCCTCGTCAAGTTTTTCTGACAGCAGCCTCTGTTCAGCCTGAACCGCGAGGCTTCGCCATACAACGACACCAAGTATGATTGCAACAGTCAGTAAAACAATGCCAGCAGGGCTCATAACAAAAGATAAAAACGTATTCAGACTGTGCATAGCAACGCCTTTTCTTTTTGCCAGCTATCAATACTGGCTTCCAATGCTAAATCGATTTATCAAGTGATTTGCGAATATATTTTCCTAAATCATCTGACCATACGAGCCTAGCTCGCGTTTTAGCTTCCAGTAGATTTATCTTATCCAAGATTGCTGAAAGTTGCACCTTATCATCGGCACTAAATGTTCCACCTACTTGGGATGATTCAATTTCAGGCCAGACATCTTGAACCTGTTTTTCAATTTCTGCCAGCATAGCACGAAGATTAGCGGCATCGTCCAGACGCACCAAAGCACTGTCAAGCGAGCGCTCGACAGTGTCAATAAGGGTCTGCGTTTTGGATGTGCGAATATCTGTCACCTAAATAACCAGTATTTAGGTTTTCAAATCCCTGTATGCATCCATTAGCGCATCAGAAATCAAATCAAGGTTAATTGGGTACTCACCGTTAGCAATCGCACTTTTGATGCGGTTAACCGCCTCAGCATTAACTGGTGGCTTTTCAGCCAGTTGTGCAATAGCCTGGGGTGAAGCCGCACCGCTCATCGTTACAGTATCGCGTGCGACTGGTGCTACGTTGGACGCACCTGTTGCAACTGCTTTGCTGTCAAAATCACGATCGCGGGTTCTTTGAACCTCGACTCGATTGACCATATTTTTTATGGCATCAACCATTAAAATAGCCTCCTAAAGATCATTAACGACTAGAACTCACTGAATGTTAGCCCCTGTTGCAATTTTTTTTGAATTAATTATCTGGCCATGAACAATTTTATCGCTATTCGCATTCTTGACCTTAATCCACTCACCAAATTGTCCATTTTCTAGGGCATATCCTAGCATACTGACAGCCACGGCACCAGCGCGATTCACCAATGTTACTTCTTGGTCTTTTTCGACCATCCAATATGGATGAAGCTGGCGGGCAAAGACTGGTTTCCTTGCAGAAATTGAAGTCTTTAAACGGCGTCCAACCACATCATCATGATCAAAAAATACACCAACAACTTCACGCATCGACACATCAATAAACGCAACATCTTCAGGTGTGATTATATCGCCACGCGTCATGCTACGGGTCAGGCTTACAACACGAGCCGTTTCCATTTGTTTGTTAGGTTTGGTGACTATGTTTCTTGATGTTCGAATGGTGGCTTTAACACTGGTTTTAGGTTTAGAAATACTGGTGTCTGGAGTCGCTGTTTTAATTTTTGTTCTTACGGCAACGCGCCACCCCGTTGCGTGTTCGCATTCCACGCGTACAGTTTGAAAATTACCAAACATCGGGTTTACAGTCAGATCGCCATCACACTTTCGAAACAAGCGATCAGGATTTAAACTTGGCGTGGCTTCTACACCTTTGACTGACAAAAACTGGGTGACAATTTCATTAATATATTCACCAGTAATAATTACACTGTCAGCGACCTTGCTGTCAGCCTTATCATCATTCAAAACTGAGGGCGGCACTGTTTTATTGGTACTTACAGCAGCCGCTGAACCTGCATTGACAATGCCCACAAACAGCCCAGCAACAACAGGCACCGCTAATTTGCTAATGCACAGCAAATTATCCACCAATGAAATAGATCTGATCACTTTGTGAACTCCCCCCGCCACTGGTTGCCTTTGACTTGTTCTTGCCCAAGATCATATCTTGAATTTCATTCAATGACGGCAGATGCAATGTTTTATCAGCATAAAGAAAATTTGGATTACCTCTTACAAAGGCTTTGGCATTAGCAGCAACAATAGCCATTTCGATGAATTTCAAATTCAGTCCGCTATTGGCATAATGCTTGTTAATGACATGGCTTAGCGTTTCATTTTGCGCGACCTTGTGTTTAGTTGTGTAATTTGGATCAATGACGAACGGATTATTGCTATCCACATTGCCAGACGCTGACTGATTTGGATATTCAAGGACAACAAGCGGTTGAGACTGGGCAAATGCACCTATTGAAACTGTTAAACCAGTTAGCAAGGTTATTGTTAAAATAGTACGTATAATCATTGCGTTAACTCCATAAATTCAACCTTTGCGCCCTGTAACATATTTTTATCACGCGCGGGGTTCAAGGGCTCTAGGACGACCGATCGTGCATCCGCTTTTGAAACACGCAAAATAGTCCAGAGGGTATCAGTACCGCTGGTCACAGCTAGTGAATTTTGGCCTACACCATGTTTTTTGCCAAGAGGCACAGTTAAAACACCATCAGCTAATGTTAGCGTGCTGACAAGAGGGCGGCAGGTGAGTTGTTGCGACAGGTCATTGATGAAGCGAGGCATCATGCCGAAAATATGGGCAGTGACGTCTTTACGCTTGCCGCGGGACAGCACATTGAACGTACGCGACGGCGATATATCGCTGAGCTTGATCGTCTGTGTTACGCTGTGATCAAGGACTGGCGCGTAGGACACCCCATCAGCAACATGCATGGTGACGGTCACATCAAGCACCATTTCATCGCGCAGAAACTTGCCTATTTTTCGGGCATTGAACGAAATTTCGGGGATAAAAGCAAAATCACCTGTAGCAACCCGCACCCGCCCCTGGGTCAGCGAGGTATAGTCAAACGCATCATTGGTCCGCGCCAGCGCCGCCGCATCAAGCGTGGTGGTAATCGCCCCCCGCGTCTTCAGATTGGGATGACGCTCCATCTGCATCAGCATCTCGGATACACTGGTTCTGGCAATCGGTGCCAGCCATGCAGGCACCGTTGGCCCGACATAAATAGATGGGGCAAATACGGTCACATTGTGGTGCCGCGGCGTCACACATTCAACTTTCGGCAGTTCGCCAACAGCCGCCCGCACGCTAACCATATAATGCTGATCATCAACAATCTCATTGGTGATGGTATAATCAAGAATGCGGCTCGATGGACGCACAATAAAATGATCGGTCAAGGTGGTATCCGCTGACACCGCCGAAAAGCCGTTCACCTCGGCACCGCCCTGTAAAGCCACCTGATAAAGTGCATCTTCAAGCGCAATCATACGGGCTTCATCCTGTGCCGCATCATCCATGATGACAGCGCGGCCTGTGGCCTCGGCAAAACGGAAACCGTCAGCCCCAATCGCCGCTGACATGAATAGACCACATAGCAAAACGAACCAAACCGGCAGTACTGCAATAATCAGTACACACCAGTTTGGCAGGGAGAACGGGATAATGGAAACACCATCTTTTTTCATTGTTCTGCTTTACACCCCAGAGCGTGACACGGCGTATATTCTGACGCCTGTTAGCAACAGTTTTAGCCGACGCTGCGTGCGCTTCCCATCAGATGCGCAATCATGTCACGGTCAATTTCCAAAACGATTTCGTATGTATCCGAACCTGTCGGGTTGATACGCACGGTACGCGCGCCCCGGATCGTTCCCGAAACAACACCACGGAAAGTATCATTCTGAACCATAAGATCGATAACTGTTGTCGAACTGTCCACCTGTAGGCCGTGGATCTGTTCGGCAAGGTCGCGCATAGCAACCATACGGGCTGACCGAATAGCCATCAGACGCTTTTGCGCATCCGAGCGCCCAGGCTGTGATGACACAACAGCATAACCAACCGCCGTCAAAGTCGGAATTTCGTCTGCGCCCGCGTCAAACACCTCGGCAACCGATGCCAGTGATGTTGCCTGGCTTTGTTCAAGCGTTGATAAGCCTGTGCCGCTGGTGGACATCGCCGATTTACCACTAAGGCTATCGGCAAGTTGACAGCCAGACACCGCCAATGACGCCGCCATAAGGGCCGCAAATGTAATTAAAGTATTCCGCTTGGGTGTATTAAGCATGGATGTTTTTTGCATGGGTCCGTTCCATTCTTCAAAAATTTGATACGCACCAGCTATGCATTATCCGTGCCACTCATCTCAAGTGACGGGTTTTCGGGCTTTTCCCGATGAAAATGCCGGTTTTTTTCATTCTGGCACGCTTATTGCCTTTATTTACGCGGGTGCTGTCAGCTCAACTGGCTGCAACATATAGTTAAAAAGGCATAAAGCATGTTTATTCAATCTATTAGCAATAATATAGCTAATCCAATCCGGCGCCATGTCCCGGGGTTTGCATCACATGCTGTTCAATATACTGACAGAGGATATGCGTCATGGAAATGACACTCGCCCGATTTGGCATCAACGATCCAAAGGCTCTGGTAACGACTGGCATTTTGCCGGTCGGTATTCTGGTGCTGATTTCAATGATGGTTCTACCCTTACCGGTATTTCTGCTTGATACGTTTTTTGTCTTTAATATCCTGATGTCTTTACTGATCCTGATGGTGGCGATGAACGCATTGCGGCCACTGGATTTTTCAAGTTTCCCCAGCCTGCTTCTGATCGCCACAATCCTGCGGCTTGGTCTGAACGTGGCTTCAACCCGGATTGTGCTAAGCGAAGGCCATACAGGTGGTGATGCTGCCGGTCAGGTCATCAAGGCGTTTGGCGAATTCGTTATTTCCGGCAATTACGCTGTCGGTATTTTTGTATTTATCATTCTTATTATTATTAACCTTGTTGTGATCACCAAGGGTGCTGGCCGTGTTTCAGAAGTTTCAGCCCGCTTTACTCTTGATGCAATGCCAGGCAAACAGATGGCAATCGACGCCGATTTGAATGCCGGTGTGCTGACCAATGAGGAAGCACGCGACAGGCGCGAAGAAATTGCCAGTGAGGCCGATTTTTACGGAGCCATGGATGGTGCATCAAAATTTGTCAAAGGTGATGCTGTAGCGTCGATTTTGATCCTGATCATCAATATCGTTGGCGGTCTGATCATCGGTATTTCACAGCATGATCTGTCAGTCAGCGTGGCTGCCGAAAACTATATTCTACTGTCTATCGGTGATGGTCTGGTCGCGCAGATCCCGTCTTTGCTATTAGCCATTGCCACAGCGATCATCGTCACCCGCGTATCATCAACCCAAGATATGGCCGCACATATCGGCGATCAGATCAGCCTGTCACGTGCATGGGCCCCTGTTTCCGGCGTTCTGATGTTGATCGGTTTTGTTCCGGGTATGCCTAATCTGCTGTTTATCGGCGCGGCGCTGATTGCGGCCGGTGCAGGCTATTGGTCCTATACAAAGGAACGCAAAGCGCTGGAAGATGTTGGTGCCGAAGAGCTGGCCGAACTGGAAGATGTAGCCAAGTCACCCGATCTTATCGAACTTGACGAAATTGCCGATAATGCGCCGGTTTCAATCCAGCTTGGTTACGGGCTTGTCGAAATGGTCGAGGAAGATACTGGCGGTCCATTGACCAACCGCGTTACCGGCATTCGCCGTCAGGTATCAAAGGCCCTTGGCTTTATCGTGCCCGCGGTTCGTATCCGCGATGATATGAGCTTGCCAGCGAACACCTATCGCATCCGCATTGGCCCGACCATCGTAGGCGAAGATCAGGTCTATCCGGATCGCAAACTGGCCATTCCAGGTGACAATGTGAATATCAAAATTGACGGCATTGAAGTCAAAGACCCCTCATTCGGTATGGATGCCATCTGGATTACCAGCCAGCAACAGACCGAAGCCGAGGCCAAAGGATATGTCGTGGTGGCACCGGAATCAGTGCTGTCAACGCATCTGAGCCAGATACTTTACAAATTTGCCGGTCAGCTTATCGGTCAGGATGATGTTCAGGGTCTGCTTGATAATCTGGGACAAACATCACCAAGTCTGGTTGAATCAGTTGTGCCAAAGCTGGTGCCGCTTCATACATTGACAGGTATTTTGCGTACCTTGCTTGAGGAGCGTGTGCCGGTCAGCGATCTGCGCGGCATTCTGGAGAATATGTCAGGGCTGGCAGCGCGTAATCTGTCCACTGCCGATATGGCCGAGGCGTTGCGCCCTGCCCTTGCCGGATTGCTGATCCAGCAGGTCGCACCCTTGAACCAGCCTTTGCCCGTTATCACGCTTAATTCCGATCTGGAACATATGCTTATTTCAATGGCACGTCAGAGTGGCGATCAGGGACTGGTGCTGGATAACAGCCTAGCCCAGCAGCTTCTGGAAAGAATTTCAGCCGCCAATGAAACATTGGCATCACAAGATAAGCAAGCCGTGATCGTTGTATCACCAGCGATCCGCCGCGAATTTTCAGCCATTATCCGTCAGCATATCGACGATATGGTTGTCCTAGCCTTTACCGAATTACCTGAAACACGAAAAATCGAAGTCGTTGCGACCATCAGTGGCGAAGCCAGCGCATAACCATGATGGCATTCGCCTCAACAGATGTGACTATGAAAGGATAAAATAATGGCAACCATAACCGTATCAGCATCAGATACCGCAGCTGCAATGGATGAGATTTTCCAGAAGCTCGGAGATGATGCAATGATCCTGGAAACAGCCAATCGAAATGGCAAGATCGAAATGGTCGCGACGAATGACGCGGCGCAACGTGTCAAGGTCAGGCCGTCAAAAGTGGCCAAGAAAGCCCCTGCCTTTACCGAGCTTTTCGATCAGAAACTGGTTCAAGAGCCAATCGAGGACATGCCACAGGGTGATGCCAATATAACGGCGGATTTTGCCCTGAAAGCATTGGCGAAAAGCCAAAGCGAGGATCAATCATCACCATCTGATATGGCAGCGATGCGCAAAGATATGGCGATGCTGAAATCGATGCTGACAGGCATGATGATTACCGATGAGAACGGTCTTAGCGAAAAACTGGGGCATAGCACGACGATCAAGCTCCGTCAGGCCGGATTTTCACCCGAAGTGGTGAACGAATTGCAACATGCGTTTGAAGGCCAAACTTATGAAAAGGCGCGGTTGAGCTTTATGAACGAACTGGCACGCCAACTGATCCGCCCGAATACCGAGGATCTGTTCGAAGCCCGCCTGATTTGCGTGGTGGGATCAAGCGGTAGCGGCAAGACAACGCTGGCAACCAAAATTGCGGCGCATTGCAAGGAAACCGGTATCGCCAATAACATGATACTGGGCACGGTCACATCCGAAAGACAGGCAGGTGACACCATCAAGGATCATGCCCGTTTGATGAATATGCCATCGGTTGATTTTCCGCTTGCGGAACTGCCAATCCGGGTCAAGGAAACAAGCCGCCGGATGATTATGGATGTATCAGCACAACCAGATCAGGCGGTAGCCGCGATCCGCAAAGCCACGGCAGCGCTGGATCCAGCGCGGGTTGCCGTTGTGCAGGCCATTCCAGGCGGTAGCAGCAGTGTGATGATCGCGCATCAGTGCGCATTATATAAACAATTGTCACCAACCATTGCGCTGACCAAACTGGATGAGTGCGAAGCCACCCCGCCAGAGCTTTGCAGTCTGCTGACGCATGGCAATGGTATCGGGCTGTTGACAGGGACAAAGTCCATTGTTGGCGGAATAGCCATTGCTACAGACGCAATATTAGCGCAATATTTAAAAGAGAACTGCTAATGAAAGCGCTGATGTATTTACTTTTGTCCGTTACGGGCAACTTTGTTTTTTCTAAGCCGGAGTGATCCTGACATGGCATCTTCAATTGCAGTTGCAAGTGGTAAAGGCGGCGTTGGCAAAACCAACATTGCTGTCAATCTTAGCCTGACCCTGTCCCGCATGGGGAAAAAGGTTACCTTGCTCGACGCCGACTTTGGTATGGCCAACGCCCATATTCTGCTGGGGGTAAATCCGCAAAATTACATCAGTGACGCGATTAGCGGCAGTGTGCCATTAGCCGATACGGTTTGTCCGGGGCCTTTGGGGATGAATTTCCTGTCGGGAGGCAGTGGTCTTCTGGACATGCTGAATCTGGACAAGAAAACCCGCTATGAAACCATCCGGCTGATGGATAATCTGGAGCCAAAGCCCGATGTTCTGGTGGCGGATGTTCCCGCTGGCGCGTCCGATAATTCGATTGCCTTTGTGGCGGCGGCCGACCGCGTTGTTGTGGTTCTGGTTGGTGAGCCGACAAGCTTTCTTGATGCCTATTCGCTGATCAAGGCGGCCAATCTGGAAGCGGGTGTGCAGAATTTTTCAATTGTCGTGAATATGGTGACAGGCAAAGGCCAAGCGCAAGCACATTTTGCTAAATTCCAAAACATCGTGTACCGTTTTCTGGATGTAAAGTTAGAGTTAGCTGGATATTTACCGTTGTCAAACCGGATCAGAAAATCGATTGTCGAACGTCGTCCGATTAGTCTGGGTGATAAGAATCTTCCCGAAAATCTGGCGCTGCAAAGCCTGTCCAAAGCCGTAATGGACGCCACCCCCAACCAATCCAATGGCATTCGCTATTTCAGCAAAACGCCAAATATGGTAGGAGCATAGCCCATGAAATCCGGTTACGCGGAACAAAAACCCGACGTTGAAGGCCTGATCCGCGATCATATGGAGCTGGTGCGCCAGATCGCATGGCATATTCATGGCCGGGTTCACGCGTCCGCCGAAATCGAAGATCTGGTGCAGATTGGCTATTACGGGCTGGTCATGGCCGCCCAGAATTATACGGTACAGGAAGGGGCGACCTTTAGCTCTTATGCCAGCATCCGTATTCGCGGCAGTATTGTCGATCATCTGCGCAAAAATTCAAATCTGTGCCGGACGACAATCCAGATGCAAAAAAAGGCACGACAATCCGAAGAAATTCTGCGCCAGAAGCTGGGGCGTGATCCGTCTATTGATGAGGTCGCCAGTGATCTGGATATAGCCCCCGAAGAAATGCGCGAATGGGAACAAGCCTTTCAGGCGAATGTGCATCAGTCGCTGGATAATGTGTATGACGAATTTTCAATCTGGTTTGTGTCGAATGAAAATACCCCAGAAGATAATATAAGCGACAATGAATTGCGCGACGTTCTGAAAGATGCGCTGACCACACTGCCCGAACGTGAGGCCTTGGTTATTCAGCTTTATTATGTCGAAGAATTGAATGTATATGAGATTGCCGAAATTCTGGATGTGACCACAGGGCGCGTATCGCAGATCAAAAAGGCAGCCATCGCCCGCCTGCGCGGCTATATGGAACAGATCGATGAACAGGAAGCCATAAGTGGCTGAGGCCAAGGCAAGCATGTGGCACCAAACCGACCAGATCAATATGTCGGTACAAATGGCCGATATATCGCTGGATGCGTCTAGGGCAGCTCTTGATGGGTCTAGCGAAGCTCTGACGCTGAAAATCAACTGCAATTTGAAGAATATCGCCCGTGGCCAATGCGCCGTGACGATCCAGCCCCGTGCAGATGCCCCCGATGACAGCGGGACAGCCGAGAACGCAGCGCGTGGGCAACTGCATATTTTTGTTGATCGTCCACTTATGACCGCCACGGTAACCGTATCGGCGCGTTATTTTGACCAGCTTACAGGTTTTATGAGCAGGGCCAGTAGCCGCCCGATGGAGCTGGTTCTGACGCTGGAAGATGCGTTGGCGGTGAGCCTCGACGGGGATTTGCGCATCGATAGCGAAACCATCATCGCCATCACCGGCATAGTGGCCACTATACCGGTGAAATAGCTGTATCAGCCGAATGACAAGAAGATTAAAGGAATTTCTTGACGATATCAGAGTCAGCCTGCAACATCCGCGAGGAAGCCGAATAAGCCTGTTGTGCGCGGATCATGCTGGTCAACTCGTCATTGATCTTGACGTTTGAAACTTCAAGATTGCCGCTTAGCACATCGCCGAAATTGCCCTGGCTAGCGGCGCCAACCGCCGGCAAGCCGGTTTTGGCATTCATGATAAACTGGCCATTGCCCTTGGAGGTCAGATCAGCCTCGTTCTGAAAGCGTGCCAAAGCAATGGTCCCGCGATTGATAACCGCACCATTGCCGCGGGTCATCGCGCCAGCATATGTCGCCTTGATCTGGCCATCAACGCCAATCGAAACCGAGGTCAGAAGCTCTTCAGCCGCGACATCGCCATCTTCAGCAGGATTGCGCCGCAACGGCAAACGCAACGGGGCACCATCAAGGCCAATCAGAAAATGACCTTCGTTATTGACAATGAAACCATTCTCATCAAGGCGCATCGAACCATCGCGCGTGTAGCGTAGCTCATTGCCTGCATTCGGCGGGGCGACGATAAACATGCCCTCGCCAGCAACCGCCAGATCAAGCTCGCTGCCGCTGGTCTTGAACGCCCCTTGCGCATGATTACGGCGGGATGCGTCAAACACCGTGCCCTTGCCCACCTGCGCGGCGGCGCGCTTCTCACCAGCTATGCCATAAATATCCTGAAACTGGGCGGATGACCGCTTGAAGCCATTGGTGCTGGCATTGGCGATATTGTTGGAAATGACACCGATTTCCTTGTTGGCGGCGGCGATTCCTGACCTGATTATGGCTAGCATAGTGACCCTCTTTGATTAATTTCACACATCTACATTCAATTTCTGTGCCGAAATCACCAGCTTTGATATTTTTATCACGCCGATAGTTTTTTTCATCGCTGATAGGCTTACTATCGCTTAATTAGTTGCCATTTTACAATTTTCAGGCATGATATGAGCATTATCTAAATTATGATTATATGTTCATTCGGGTGTCATGAGTACAAATCCACCAAATGCGCTTATCACTGTGCCGAAAGCCAATCCGCCAGCACGGCGCAACGACAATGACAGCAGCGGCTTCCGTCTGGTCAATGGCGATGTGCATCTGGGTGACCGCAAAGATGTGCAGAACCGCCTGCCGGACATTTTGGGTAAGGCGCTGGCGCTGATCTGGATCGATAAGGAATTTAACGACCAGTTTTCACGCGACCCGCAAGGCACGCTGACCAGCCATGGTGTGCATCTGCCCGAAAATATGGTGATCGAATTCCAAAAACCAGGCACCGACCGGCCACGCATCGTCGTATATGAACGCCGCCCCAATTCCAAATTCAAGCTACGGGTGTTCTATCTCCAACTTGTGATGATGGCAGGGCGGTAATGGTCAGGCGCATGTTGACATACAGCACCCGGATTCTGGCTGGTCTAATACTGGTGCTGACGCTGGCCACACAAGCCAGCCTAGCAACGGATAATGCCACCGCCAGCGATGCCGATCTGACCAGTGACGCCGCATTTAACCGCGCGGTACAAGCGGTCAAAAGCAAGAATTATGACGCTGCCATTAGTATTTTCGAAGCCCAAGCAGAGGCCTCACAACATGATGCCCAATATAATCTGGCAGTGCTGTTACATGCTGGAAAAGGCCGCCCACAAAATTTCCAGCAAGCCTTGATCTGGGCGTGGTCAGCAGTGCTTGGCGGCATTGAAGAAGCAGCCGAGCTGGCCGATGAGCTGGCTGACATGATACCCGAAAAAGCACTGGATGATGCCCGCGAAAGCCTGCGTGACAAATTACAGACGCGGATCGATGCTGGCGACCGCACTGCGGTCATGCAGTTTGCGTCCTATCATGCGACATTGCTCGCGGAAGCTGACTTTGAAACAGCCTATATCTGGTATTCAATTGCCGCCGCCATTGGCGAAGATGGTAGCATCGAAGCCCGCGATGACGCCAAAGGCAAAGTCGATGATGAAGAAATCGTCAAACTACAGGTCAAGGCTGGCACAATTTTTGAAGGGCTGACCTTCAATAACTAGCCTTCGATGACCGATGGCTGTCAGAACAGGAGACGAAAATGCAGGTTAAAGTTCACTGGATCATCGACGGTGTTGCCGAGATGGACGCAGAGTCATTCGAGGCTGCCGAAAAGCATATTGAAGATACAATCCGTGGTCTTATCAGCGACAAACCTGACTTGCTGGACAAGCTGGGCGCGCGTGCGATTCAAGGCAAGGCCTATCTGCCCGGATCCGAAGATGATATCGACATGGCCAATAACAGCGAGGGTTAGGACGATGCCACAGGCTATCATCACTACCCTGATTGCGACTATCCTTGTGGCTGGCCTTGTGGCTGGCCTTGTGGCTGGCCTTGCCAGCCCTGCCCTTGCGATTGGTAAAACATATGTGCCGCGTGATGACAGCAAAGAAGTGCCAAAAATGGAAATTTGCCGCCTGATGAAGGTCGAACGTGACCCTGAACAAGGTACCAAATGTATTTATCAACGGCAAAGCCGCGGGCAACCTGCGCAAATTTCGAATGATAGCCCAACTGCGGCCTGTCAAAAAACCTTTCAGTGCAAGCGTGAATAAAGCTTATAATTGAAACTGTTTTATAGCTTCTGACGCCAAATTTTGCACGCCACTTGAGGCCGCAACCTTATTATGTGTAGCAAATGCTTCGTGGTTATCAGCCAGATGTGGCACATCATATAGATAGTTTACCATCAAACCTGCCGATTGCTGTTTGCCCTTTGGTGATATGTCAGCGTCGCCATGAATCGCCTGTACCCTGGCCCCATTATTGAGATGAAACCGCGCGACAGGATCGAGAGGCCGGTTATCTGCGCGCTTGGCGTTGAGCAGATAATGCGCAACCAGCCGCCGTAAATCACCCGTGTCCAGATTATCCGTCTGGAGGTCACGGCCATTACACCAGCTTTTAAAGCCCGGAATTGGTGATAAGGTCACAAATACCGATAGGCTGGGCAATTCCCGCGACAAGGTCTGCACAACGGTTTTAATAAGCGAATTACCGAATGAAATGCCAGCTAACCCCTGCTGGCAATTAGAGATCGAATAGAAGGTAGCGGTGGTGGCAGTATCTGCGCTGATCGCCTCACGATCATCCGACAGGATTGCCTGAATTGAATGTGCCATCGAATCTGTCAACGCCACCTGCACAAAAATCAAGGGTTCATCGGGCATTGAAGGATGGAAAAAGGCAAAACACCGCCGGTCTTCAGGTTGCAGACGTCGCCGCAAATCATCCCAGCTATCAATTTCATGCACCGCTTCATAGGCAATGATTTTTTCAAGGATATGCGCCGGACTCGCCCAGTTGATAGGCCGGATCACCAGAAACCCCCGGTTAAACCAGCTTAGAAACAGCGTTTTGAAATCATAATCAATAATAGCAATATCGGGATTGTCTTTGGCCAGACGCAACAAATCCTGACGCATGGCCACAAGTTGCGCGGTGGCACCAGGCACCTGGTTAAGGCGGCGTATAAGCTCCTGACGCTGTGGGTCAACCGCGTGCATGAATGTAGCATAGTTTTTCTGGTCAGGGTTTTGCTGGTAAACCGACAATGCCATTTTTGCGGCATCTGCATTGAGATCAAATTCATCACGAAGCTGGCAGAAGAAAGCAAGCTTATCCGCATCGTCAAGGGCGGTATATTCATTCAGAACGGCTTGTGCCAAAGTAGCGCCAGAGACCTCGCCCTTGCTGGTCAATAATTCCCGACATAACACATCAAGCGGTGCCTGTTTCCGCGCTGATAGTTTGCCAAGGCTGGAAGCACGTTCGAATAATGTCGATAAAAGATCAGCGAAATAGCTCATATTTTCCCTAATCAGTTTAATGGCGTTTGTTTAACAGGGTTAAACATAATGTACTATATGAAGCTGGGTAGTGACTAGGCTATGTTTGTGCTGTCGCATTAGCCGCTTTTTTTTTCGTCGCTGGTTTTGTCTTTGCCAGAATCGCTGCCTGTTCTTCTTCAAGCAGTTTCTTTTTTTCCGCATCCTTTATGGCAAGTTTTTCAAAGATCGCCAGCGCTTCATCAGCTTTGAGTTTATGCAGAACGCCTTTTTTCACCTGATCTGGTGACCACATCCAGTTTTTGTTGAAATCATATTTCATCGCCCATGCGCCGAAAACACGTCCATTCACGTTCTTTCCACGCAATCTTTTGATATCCGTATGACGTTTATCAACGAGTATTTTTTCGTAAAGGGCATCGATGGATTCTTTCGGCCCTTCCAGAAATTGAAGATAGAAATCAGACCGGCAAATAAGACAGCCTGTCACTTTCAGGGGGGCATTATTCGCCATAGCAGACCGCAGAACATCTTTCAAGATGCCGTTACTGAAATCGGTTGGCTTTGAAACATAAATAATCTGTTTCACCTTTTCAGGTTTCGGCACTTTTTTCTTGGGGCCCGATTTTATGGGCAGAACAGTTTTAACATTGTAATCAATATCATGGATAGTGAATAATTTGTCATGCGCGGTGGTTCTTTCCTCTTCCCATAGTTGTTCATCTTCCTTGCTTTCAAAAACGAAAAAGCTGCCCAGAATCTGTTGGCGACGCCGGATGGTTATTAGCGTAATCTGTTCGACGGTTCTGGCGTAAATCGTTTCGATCGTTTCCATCGTGGGTTTGATATCAAATTCTTCGATATATTCACGATCTACGGCGGCGCGTAAGCGCTCTAATGTATCACGCTTGACGTTTGCCGCGGCCTGACGGGTGGCGCGTTCCAATCGGCTGGCTTCAAGTGCCAACTCATGGCGCTGGTCATAGCTAGGCCGTTTGATGATGATCCATAAAGTCATATTATCTTCATCAAACTTCATCTCGTCAAAACCAGCAGACCGCATAACCCGCCTTACATCACGGACAATATCCAATCGGGTAACAGACACACTGAAAAATCTGGCTTTGGGGTCATTTTCGAGATGGACTTCGGCAAAGTCGGTAAGATGACGGTTGCGATAATCGATAACAACCCGCACACCATATAAAATATTTTTGAGGGTATCGAGTGACGCCAATTCATTTAGCGAATGGATGTAGCCATCAAGCATGGCTTCGATACGGTTTTTACACGCACGGGAATAGGAGTCTGCAACCTTCCCCATTCCTAAATCCATAAGACCACCCACATGTTAGATTTTACCTTCAAACTATAACTTGTGATGTGTTACTAAACTGCTACAAAACAGAAAAATATTCAGCTCAAGGTGCGTTGATTTTGTAGCATGGCAGTGCCAAAAATGCACAGCAAGATCACGGCATGAATAATGTTTATTCATAACAAGGGATTACTACCTATTATTGTGAAATCAATGCGGGGATAAAACCTGAAAATTATTTTACCTTGCTATCAGAAAATTCACGACGCAACGTATCATCATGTTCACCCAGCGTCGGGACAGCGCCAAAGCCATGCGATTCGCCCATAACGGTGGCACCAGGGGCAAGCAATTCAAGCTCACCTTCGCTGGTTTTCACCGTCACAAAACGCGACTGCGGATGACTGGCCAGTTGATCAAGATTGTTGAGCCGTCCATAGGCAATATCAGCTCTGGCCAGCAAATCAATCACCGCATCACTGTCATGACGGGCGAACACCGACAGGATCATCGCATCAAGCGCTGGCCTGTTTTCAACACGGGCGATATTGCTGTGAAAGCGAGGGTCGCTGGCGATGGCTGTATCACCCAGTACACCAGTACATAAATGTTTCCATTCGCGTTCATTCTGGATCGAGATCAGAATGACCTGCCCGTCACCACATTGATAAGCACCATAAGGGGCGATAGACGGATGATGCAGCCCCGGTCGTGCAATGGTCTTGCCGCCATAATGATGCTGGAGATAAGGCACATTCATCCAGTCAGCCAAGGCCCCGAACAATGAAACCTCAATGCCACGCCCAAGGCCCGTTTTATAGCGTGCTATGATGGCCTGTAGTATAGCCTGATAGGCTGTCATGCCGGCGGCAATGTCACATATAGACACGCCCACCCGGCCAGGTGCTTGCGGGGCACCGGTAATCTGTGCCAGCCCGACTTCGGCCTGTACCAGAAAATCATAGGCTTTCATCTGGCTCAATTCACCTGTCGATCCATAACCGCTGATGTCACAGGTGATAAGACGCGGATATGTATCGCGCAGGCTTTGTGAGGAAAAACCAAGTCGTTCAATTGCACCTGGCATCAAGTTCTGGATAAAGATATCCGCCTTGGCAATCATCCGATGGAGCATGGCCAGATCATTGGCATCTTTCAAATCAAGACGCAATGATTCCTTGCCCCGATTGAGCCAGACAAAATACGAGCTATTGCCACGGGCATCAGCATCATATTTACGCGCAAAATCACCCTCGGCGCGTTCTATCTTTACGACGCGCGCGCCCGCATCGGCAAGTTTACATGACGCATAGGGGGCAGCAACCGCCTGTTCGATACTGACAACAAACAACCCATCAAGTTCTTTTTCCGACATTGGTCACTCTCCATCAAACAGGCTATGAATTTGTTTTATTATGGTTTTCATAGTCCCGGATTATCTGTTTTGCCTTTTTTATGACGGGCAAATCAAGCATCTGGCCATCCATCTTGACGGCGGCACCAGATTGCGACTGTTCAAGTGCAGCGCATGCCCATTCATAGGCCTGCTGATCCGGCACAAAGGCCGCCATAGCGGGAGCCACATGGTTTGGATGAATAAGAAGCTTGCCACCAAAGCCCATGGCACGGGCTCGCTTTGCCGCGTGGCTGACCGCATCGATATCATCAATTTCGACACTGACGCCATCAAGCGGCTTTGGCTTATTGGCCAGACGTGATTGCAAGACAAGCTGATGACGCGCATATAATAGCGGTTCCCAATCCGGACTGGTGCCAAGATCAAGCGCAAAATCCAGATGACCAAAGGCACATACCGCCACCCCCGGATGTGCCAGAATATCAGCAAGATTGGCTATGCCACGCGCTGTTTCGACAAGCGCAATGATAAAGGCATCGGGGCCAAGAACAGCCTGTACCGCCTCTATCTGATCGGGGGTTTCTGATTTTGGGACAATCACACCCGCGGCGACCGAGTCACGTATGGCACGCAGATCATCGGCACACCATTGACTGTCAGTAGCATTACAACGCACGAATAGCGGCACATCAAAAGCAGATAGCGTTGCAAGGACTTTGCGCGCGCTGGCCTTATTATCGGGGATAACGGCATCTTCAAGATCCATAACAATGGCGTCGGCACCTGATGCCGCGGCCTTTGCCAGCCGGTCAGACCGATCTCCCGGCACAAATAGCATCGCTGTGGGAATGATATATGTCATGTGATCTTTGCCTTTGTCGTTACGGTACCGTCTGCAGCTCTGACAGATCCGGCGAGATGATCGTTAGCATCGCGGGTCAATGTAACATCGATTGTTCCACCCAGCACAAGCGGTGCCACACCGCGATAGGAAAAGGTTGCTGGCGACTGGCCTAAATGGGTGGCGGCAAGATTGAGCAGCAACGTGGCCTGCATCGGCCCATGCACAAGCAAGCCATCATAACCTTCAACACCGGTGGCATAGGGCTGGTCGTAATGAATCCGGTGGCCGTTAAAGGTCAAGGCCGAATAGCGAAACATCATCAGCGTGGTGGGGGTGACCTGCCATCTGGCAAGCGTGGTATCAGCATCGGGTGTGACAGGCGGCAGCATGGCAGCATTGTCGGTGGTTTCGCGATAGACAACATCCTGACGCTCGGACAGGATCAGATCATCAGCAACATGATAATCATGCCCGATAGTGACAAAGCAGAGATTGCCGCTTTGGCCGCGTTTGAACTGAACATCGCGGATGGTCGTGGTTTTGGTGACATTGTCGCCGGTTTTGAAACTGCCAGAAAAGGTCAGGCTGCCGCCTGCCCACATGCGCCGTTCATAGCCGATCTCGGGCAAAAAGATGCCAAGGCGGGGATGACCATCAGCACCAGCATCCGAAGCTGGCACCGTATCCGGACATAAGCACCAGAACACACCCAGCGGCACATCAGAATGAGCATAAATATGCGGCGTGAAGGTGTCGGTAAAATGCGCCACAAGACGCGGGGTGATAATATCGGTGCGGCTAAAGCTATGGCCAATCCAGTCATCAACATTCATCTTAGCCCCCTTTCATATGATGGCACGGCGTGATGTGGCCGTGGCTAGTAGGATTTTGGCAGACCCAGCACGCGCTCGGCAATATAGGACAGAATCAAATTGGTCGAAATCGGCGCAATCTGGTACAGCCGCGTTTCGCGGAATTTGCGCTCGATGTCATATTCCTCGGCAAAGGCAAAGCCGCCATGCGTCTGCATACAGGCCTCGGCTGCTTCCCAAGACGCATCAGCCGCCAGCAATTTCGCCATATTCGCATCTGCCCCGGGATCCTCGCCAGCGTCATAACAGGCAGCGGCGCGATAGACGATGGCCTCGGCCGCGATCATATGCGCATAGGCTTTGGCAAGCGGAAACTGGACGCCCTGATTCTTGCCGATCGGCTGGCCAAAGACCGAACGTTCACTGGCATAGGCGCTGGCCTTGTCGATGAACCATTTGGCATCGCCAATACATTCAGCCGCGATCAAGATGCGCTCGGCATTCATGCCTGAGAGAATATAGCGAAAGCCCTTGCCTTCGTCGCCAATCAGCGCGTCTGCCGGAATTGACACATTGTCAAAAAACACCTCGGTGGTGGCGTGATTGATCATCGTGCGGATCGGCCGGATCGTGACCCCCTTATCCAGCAGGCTGTTCAAATCGAGCAGAAAAACCGAGAGGCCATCGGTGCGTTTGGTCACCGCATCGCGCGGCGTGGTGCGGGCCAGCAACAGCATCAAATCGGAATGTTCAGCGCGTGAGGTCCAGATTTTCTGGCCATTGATAATATAGCGATCACCTTCACGGCGGGCGGTGGTTTGCAAAGCCAGCGTATCGGTGCCCGACGTCGGCTCGGTAACGCCAAAGGCCTGTAGCCGCAAAGAACCATCGGCAATGCGTGGCAGATAGGCACGTTTCTGCGCATCGCTACCATGGCGTAATACTGTTCCCATCGTATAGATCTGCGCATGACAGGCCGCCGCATTGGCACCCTGTTTGTGGATTTCTTCAAGAATAACCGCCGCCGCCGTTAGATCAAGTCCCGAACCACCATAGGCTTCGGGGATCAGACATCCCAGATATCCCGCCTTGGTCAAGGCCGCGACAAACGCCTCGGGATAGGCCCGGTCAGCATCAAGCGCGCGCCAGTAGCTACCCGGAAAGTCTGCGCATATCTTGGCAATGCCAGCGCGTATATCGGCATAAAGCCCCGCATTCAATCCAGCTGGCCTATTGGCATTTTGTGTGGGCGTCATTGGCTTCATTCCTCTAACAATAGACTGCACCCGTCGTGACAATCTCAGTCATAGCATATTTTGTCAGCGACGGCATCTAGTTCGCGGTGACGGGTTGTCAAAGCGCGTGATACAGGGCATATCTCTGGAATATTCTAGTCACTGCAACATTCTAGCCCCACCAACCCGAAATCGAGATATTATGCCCAACCCCTTTTTCCATGGCATCGCCAAAATGATCGGCATGCCATCGTCGCCTGCATCCGACAGCAATACAGCCAAGACAGCTATCACCCCGATGCAGGCCAAGACCGAAATATTATCGGGTCTGACCGTCGCTCTGGCGCTGGTTCCCGAAGCGATCGCCTTTGCCTTTGTTGCTGGCGTGGCACCGCTTGTAGGGCTATATGCGGCCTTTATCGTCGGTTTGATCACCGCCGTATTTGGTGGCCGCCCGGGGATGATTTCAGGTGCGACTGGCGCGCTGGCCGTGGTGATGGTCGCATTGGTCATGGATCATGGGGCGGAATATCTGTTTGCTACGGTCGTGCTGATGGGCATTTTGCAGTTGCTGGCAGGTGTTTTCCGGCTGGGTAAATTCATCCGTATGGTGCCGCATCCGGTAATGCTGGGCTTTGTCAACGGGCTGGCGATTGTGATCGGGCTGGCGCAGCTGCAACAATTCCAGATCGTCAATGCCGATGGTACATCAAGCTGGATGGCTGGACCCATGCTCTATATGACGCTGGCGCTGGTAGCGGTGACCATGGTGATGATCTGGGTCACACCGAAGATTACAAAAGCCATTCCAGCACCGCTGGTAGCGATTGCATCGGTCACATTGATCGTGATTGTTGGCGATCTGAATGTGTTTCGGGTTGGCGATATGGCCAGCGTCGCAGGCGGCTTGCCACAATTTGCCTTGCCAGATGTGCCGATGAATATGGAGACGCTGAAGATTATTTTCCCCTATGCCTTTATTCTGGCGGCGATTGGCCTGATTGAAAGTCTGCTGACGCTGAATCTGGTTGGTGATCTGACTAATCAGCGTGGTGGGGCATCGCGCGAATGCGTCGCCCAGGGCGCGGCCAATTTTGTTACCGGTTTTTTTGGTGGCATGGGCGGTTGTGCGATGATCGGCCAGTCAATGATCAATGTGAAATCAGGCGGGCGGACGCGTCTGGCTGGCATTGCCGCCGCGCTGTTCCTGCTTGCCTTTATTCTGTTTACGTCGGATCTGATTGAAATGATTCCGCTTGCCGCCTTGGTCGGGGTGATGTTCATGGTGGTAATCGGCACCTTTGCGTGGAATTCACTGATGATAATGCGGCGGGTACCGCGCGCAGATGCCTTTGTTATTATTCTGGTGACAGCGGTGACTGTGTATAAGGATCTGGCGATCGCGGTGATTGTCGGGGTTATCATTTCGGCGCTGGTCTATGCGTGGAATGCGGCCAAGCGGATTCAGGCCTCGACACGCCCTTCGGTGCGTGAAACAGGCGCGCTGGTCTATGATATCAGGGGCCCGCTTTTCTTTGGTTCAACCGCCAGTTTCATCGAATTGTTCGATATTGCTAATGACCCGAAGCTGGTGATCCTCGATTTTGCCGAGTCCCGCATTGTCGATCAATCAGGCTTGCAGGCAATTGAAGATATTGCCGGTAAATATGCCGCCGCCAATAAGCAGATCATGCTACGGCATCTGTCGCGTGACTGTCATAAGTTGCTGTCACGCGCGGGGCAGATCATTATCGATAGTGATGATGATCCGGACTATGGTGTTGCGGTCGATTATTCGGTTAAGATCGGTGCTATGGGCGGCGGGCATTAAGCTGAGTCAGGTTGATTGCCCATCATAGTCACCTTTAAAGTGTCTTTGGGAGGATAGGCATATCGACAACGCATTCTGGAATCAGCTGGATATAGGCGCGCTGACGCCTTCTGACAGGCATGCCAAAACTGGTCATTTGGGTGCCATTTTGCTGGCGTCCTGTCCGGGGTTGCGGGGGCATGGCATCGCCAATGATGATGATATTAAAACCGATATTGAAACACTGGCGGCGGCAGGTGCGGGCGTTATTCTGACATTGCTGGAAGCGGGTGACCGCGTGCGGCTGGGGGTGACAGCGCTTGACGAGATTATTGCCAAGGCCGGACTTGAAGGAGCCAGCTTTCCGATCCGCGATCATGACATTCCGCATAGTGACCAGAGCGCAGCACTTGGCCAGTTGCTTGATGATCTGGAAGCGCGTATCCGCACCGGCCAGAACATAGCGATTCATTGTCAGGCCGGACTGGGTCGCACCGGCATGATGGCAGCTATTTTGCTGGGGCGTTTTGGCATTGATACGGCGGCGGCGATCACGGCGATCAGGCAGGTGCGACCGGGCAGTATCGAAACAGAAGCACAGGAAGATTTTGTCAGGGGATGGGGTTAGACCTATAACAAGCCTAGTTAGTCCAAAGCCGGATCGCGCGCCACAAGGATGGGTGCGGTCAGGGTGGATAGGGATTTATACTGGCATCCTTCGGCGTCAAAATTAGTCATATCAAGCCACGTCGTAAACGCCAGTTTCAGCGCTGGCCATTCGGCGTCAATGGCTGCAAACCATGCGGTATCGCGATTATGCCCTTTGGCAACTAATGCCTGACGGAACACGCCTTCATAGGAAAAGCCTAGCCGCTGCGCCGCGCGGCGCGAGCGCAGATTACGCGCATTACATTTCCATTCATAACGGCGATAGCCAGCCTCAAACGCCCATTGCATCATCATGAACATCGCTTCGGTCGCACCAATGGTCGATTGCAAGGCCGGTGCAAAACAAAGATGCCCAACCTCAATCGATCCGGCAGTTGGATTGATACGCAAATAGGATGCAACACCAACAAAACGGCCTGTTGCATTATCCTGAATGGCGAAAAAGAACACATCCTTTGATGCTGTCATGACCCGCACATAATCGCTGTAATCGGCCAGCGTTGCAAAGGGACCATAGGGCAAATAGTGCCAGATGGCGCCTTTTTCATCTTCGGCAAAGCTGGCAAAAAGTCCGTCAGCGTGAAGATCGGCATCAAGCGGCACAAGCGTAACGTGATCACCTATCAGACCGGTATTTTCAAATCCTGCGTCAAAGGGCGATGGCGGCGGTTGCCAATTAGGTACTTTTGGCCCCAAGATAGATGTAAGATCAATGTCGGACATGATGCCCCCTGTTACTCTGGCTAGATGAACCGAAATCATCCTGTTACAGCCATAACACATTTATAGCATAAGCAGAATTAACCACTGTGATATACCAGCCAGCCATAGACGTATGGTCTGATGAGTTTCTGTCTGCTGTTATTACCGACAGCTGTTAAATTGCCACGTTCGAGGCATGATTTATTGTTGTGGCCTGACCATCATAAGATTATTGCTGTTACGTGTTTCAAGACGTTCCAGATTCACAATGGTCGAGAGCATGAGACGATCATGACTCCAGTCAGCCGGACTGCGCATCATCACCGCGCTCATCATGGTAAATGTAACCAAAGGCACCAAGATCAGCATATATATCAGGCGCGAGCCATGCTTGCGGCCATCATAGCCAGTGAGCGCCAGAATCCGCTGGCGTAACATGCTGTTGCTAATCGCCGGACGCAAGGCATCGATATCAACAAAAGCGACTGACATGCGCATTGTTGACACCGGATTACCCACCATCATTGAACGACGACCCGCGCGCAACAAACATTCGCAATAAGCACGAATATCATAGCGCCGACGCGTGATAAGGGACTGGTCACAAGCCATTTCCCGGAGCCGCCCTACATTTTTTCTGAGCAGATAAAAGGCCGGATTCCAGAAGAATAACGGTTGTAAAAAGGCCAGTGCCATATCCCATTCAACATCACGCTGGCGGAAATGCTGAAGCTCGTGGCTGATCGCCATTCTGACATCAGCCATATCTTCAAGCATGACCTCAGGCAACACAATATAACGCCGCCGCAGACCGCGTGTTGAAAACGGCACCAGAACCGTATCACTAATCAGAAAGGTGACCGAGCCTATGGTACGTAGCGGATGACATGCCTGCAACACCCGGCGCAATGCCAGCAGATTGATAATGGCTTTGAGCAGAAAACCGACTGTGCCAGCAGTGATAAGCATGGCAAGAGTCACCATGAAGGTACCCGATTGACCAACAAAATCACGGACAAAATGGCTAGGCGCATCAATCAGCAACTGCATTGTCGATGGTTTGATTTCATAATCACCGTCAAGATAATGCGCAACGATGAGATCAAAGACATTCAACGAATATTGGGAAATGATACCATCAGCAAGATAGATCACCACAGGACATAAAGCCCCTGCCAGCATGACGCCATTGAGTAAGCGCAATTGCGCATCATAAGCCCCCGCAAGCCCGGTTCTGGACAAGATACGCACGGCAAGCCACCATAAGGCAAAAATCACAAATAGTAGCAAATTTGCATCAATATAGGCGTTCACCACCAGTTCATTTAACAACAGATCATTTAGCATTTTTTTCAAGCCTCCGATCCAACAGTTCACGCATTTCAGAAAGCATGTCTTCGGTCAGGTTCTCATCATCGACAAGACGCGCCACCATAGCTGATGGTGTATTGTCAAAAAGCTTTTGCGACACATTCATTAAATAGGTTGATTGATAGTCCTCTTTTTCAATAAGCGGTTTATAGATGAAAGACTTTTCCGAGCGTTCACTCACTAAAAAATTCTTTTGTTCAAGGATACGCAAAATCGTTGATGCCGAAGTATAGGCAAGATCACGGTCAGCATCCAGCTGTGCCATAACCTGGCGTACAGTACCCCCATTGATCTGCCAAACAGCACTCATAAATTCCAACTCGACTTCGGTTAAAATCATGCTGTTTTTCTTCTGCCGCATCAAACATTCCTCATATACCCATTAACATATTCGCTTAGTAAACACGAAAAATCCGGCTTTGCAAAGCCTTGGGCATCAGGCCAATTTGCCAAGCCATGCTGCCGTATCAAGCATCCGGTTTGAAAAACCCCATTCATTGTCATACCACGTCAGGATACGAACAAAATTGCCATCCATCACCCGGGTCTGTTCACCGGCAAAGATCGATGAATGCGGGTCATGGTTCATGTCCATCGAGACAACCTTATCCATGGTGAAATCAAGCACATTTGCCATAGCGCCTTTTGCCGCCGCCGCAATGGCATCATTGATTTCTTCACTGGTGGTATCGCGGCCAGCCTCGAAGGTCAGATCGACAACCGATACATTCGGTGTTGGCACGCGCACGGCAACACCATCAAGCTTGCCCGACAATTCAGGCAGAACCAGACCAACCGCCTTGGCCGCCCCGGTTGAGGTCGGGATCATATTGACCGCCGCCGCCCGCGCCCGATAAAGATCATTATGGAACGCATCCAAGGTCGGCTGGTCGCCCGTATAGCTGTGAATTGTGGTCATGAAACCACGTTTGATACCAACCGTGTCATGCAACACTTTGGCTACAGGTGCCAGACAGTTTGTCGTGCAAGACGCGTTGGAGATAATACGATCATCGGCGGTCAATGTATGATGATTGACGCCATAGACGATGGTTTTATCCGCATCAGCGCCCGGTGCCGAAATAAGCACGCGCGATGCCCCACTTTGCAGATGAATTGCAGCCTTGTCACGCGCGGTAAAGACACCTGTGCATTCCAGCACAACATCAACATCGCCCCACGGCAAGGCGGCGGGATCACGCTCAGCCGAAACAGCAATTTTGCCCAGACCAAAATCAAGGCTATTGCCATCTACGGTGATGTCGCCTTTGAAACGACCATGAGCGCTATCATAACGTAGCAAATGCGCGCCCGTTTCGATAGGGCCCAGATCATTGATGGCAACAAGTTGAATGTCATCTCGTCCAGATTCGACAAGCGCACGCACGATGTTCCGGCCAATGCGACCGAAACCGTTAATAGCAACCTTGGTAGTCAATTTAAAGTCTCCTGAGATAGGGGTGGGGGATTTGCTTTAGGATTCCGGATCGTGCAACAAGCGGGCAACCGCCTGTTTCCATCCAGCATATAGGGTATCAGAATAGTCACGATCAAGGTTTGGTTCAAACCGTTTTTCCAGTTTCCAGCTGGCGGCAAATTCATCTGGTGGCGCGCAGATACCGGCTGCCAGTCCAGCCAGATAGGCCGCACCAAGCGCCGTGGTTTCGGTTATAACCGGACGATCCACCGGCGCGCCAAGCTGGTTCGATAGCATCTGCATCGCCCAGTTATTGGCAACCATACCGCCATCGATACGCAAAACCGTTTCGCCTGTATTATGCCAGTCGGCGCTCATCGCTTCGGTTAGATCGCGGGTCTGATAGGCAACGCTTTCCAGCGCGGCCTTGGCAATTTCGGCAGGCCCTGTATTGCGGGTCAGGCCAAATATGGCACCGCGGCAATCGGCATTCCAGTATGGCGCGCCCAGACCGGTAAAGGCCGGCACCAGATAGACCTGTTCGGTATCGCTGGCACTTTCGGCCAGGGCTTGGGTTTCGGAGGCAGAGGAAATGATCTTCAGACCATCGCGCAGCCATTGCACAACAGCACCAGCGATGAAGATCGAACCTTCAAGCGCATAGGTTGGTTTGCCATCAAGCTGATAGGCGATTGTGGTCAAAAGACGGTTTGAGGAATAGACGATTTTATCGCCTGTGTTCATCAAGGCAAAGCAACCCGTGCCATAGGTCGATTTAATCATGCCTGGCTGAAAACAGGCCTGACCAACGGTGGCTGCCTGTTGATCACCCGCGACGCCAAGAATGGGAATGGCCGCGCCGTCAAACAAATCATCATGTGTGGTGCCAAAATGGCCTGAACTGTCTTTGACCTCGGGCAGCATATGCGCGGGGATCTCAAATAAATCCAGCAACTCCTGATCCCAGCAGCCTTCGGCGATATTATACAGCATCGTGCGTGCCGCATTGGTGGCATCGGTGACATGCGCCGCCTGCCCGGTAAGACGCCAGATGATATAGCTATCGACCGTGCCAAACAGCAAATCGCCTGCCTTGGCGCGCGCCATCGCCCCATCAACATGGGTCAAAATCCAGTGTAGCTTGGTCGCCGAAAAATACGGATCAAGCAATAAGCCAGTTTTGCCCGCGACCATATCTTCATGGCCGGCGGCCTTGAGATCGCGGCAATAATCGGCGGTGCGGCGGTCCTGCCAGACAATCGCCGGATAGATCGCCTTGCCAGTATGTTTATCCCATACAAGGGTGGTCTCGCGCTGGTTGGTGATGCCGATGGCGGCAATAGCGCCGGCGTTGATATCCAGAGCTTTGAGCGCCTGCTGGCACATATCAATGGTTGTTGACCAAAGGTCTTCGGGGTCATGCTCGACCCAGCCAGATTGCGGAAAATGCTGGGTGAATTCAGCCTGGGCGGTGGTAAGCGGCTTTAGATCACGATCAAAGATAATCGCACGGCTTGAAGTCGTGCCCTGATCAATGGCAAGGATATAATCCTTTTGCATCTATTTCCCCCTTATACATGTCGCCTAGACTTTCCAGAAACACAGAATACTGGCAACAATCGATATGGCAAGTGGCCACCATAGAGGTGTACCAACAAATCCAAGCCATGCCAAAAAGATATATGAACTACCCAGTAAAGAAATGAATAGCCGATCCCCGCGGGTGGTGGTCAGACCCAGCACGCCTTTGCGTTCCTGTCCGCCAGGATATTTGATTTCCAGCACAATCAGCACTGCCATCGCCGAGAAAATGCCAACAAAGACCAATGCGGTCGGTAATGTCCATGCCATCCAGCTCAGCATTATACCCTCCCCATCGCAAAACCCTTGGCGATATAATTGCGGACAAAATAAATCACAATCGCCCCCGGAATGATGGTCAAGGTGCCAGCCGCCGCCAGCAAGCCAAGTTCATATCCAGCACTTGACGCGGTCTTGGTCATGGTCGCGGCAATCGGCTTGGCCGCCACCGCCGTCAGGGTTTTGGCCAGCAACAGTTCAACCCATGAAAACATGAAACAGAAAAATGCCGCCACACCAACGCCCGCCTTGATCGTCGGAATGAAGACGGTGACAAAAAAGCGCGGAAAGGAATAGCCGTCAACATAGGCGGTTTCATCAAGCTCTTTGGGAATGGATTGCATAAAGCCTTCGAGAATCCAAACCGCCAGAGGAATGTTGAACAGGCAATGCGCCAACGCCACCGCCAGATGCGTATCAAACAAGCCAACCGCCGAATATAGCTGGAAAAACGGCAAGGCAAACACCGCCGCCGGTGCCATACGGTTGGTCAAGAGCCAGAAAAACAGATGCTTGTCACCAAGGAAGCTAAACCGCGAGAAAGCATAAGCCGCCGGTAACGCCACAATCACCGAAATGACCGTATTGATCGATACATAGGTGATCGAATTGATATAACCCCAATACCAGGTCGGATCAGTAAAGATCACCCGGTAATTATCCAGCGTCCAGGTCTGGGGGAATAGCGAAAATCCCGATAGGATTTCGCCTGTTGTCTTGAAGCTCATCGCCACCAACCAATAGATTGGCAACATCAGAAACAGGATGTAGAGCAGTGGAACGATATGGCGTTTTTGCATCTTGATCCCCCTAGTTCGGATTGTCTTTGGTCATCAGCGTGTAGAACAGCCAGCTGACCAGCAAGGTAATAGCAAAATAGATCAACGACATCGCCGCCGCAGGCCCCAGATCGAACTGACCAAGCGCAATCTTGACCAGATCAATCGATAATAAGGTGGTCGAATTACCCGGCCCGCCACCTGTCAGAACGAAAGGTTCGGTATAGATATTAAAGCTGTCCATAAAGCGCAGAAGAATAGCGATGGTCAGAACCGTCTTCATTTTAGGCAACTGAATGAACCGGAAAATAGCCCAGTTACTGGCGCCATCAATCTTGGCAGCCTGATAATAAGCCTCGGGGATCGATACCAGCCCCGCATAAGCCAGCAACACAACCAGCGACGTCCAGTGCCACGCATCCATAACGATGATGGTAATCCAGGCGGCAAGCGGGTCTTGCGTCATATTGTAATTGATCCCCAGCACGTCATTCATGAAATAGCCAACCAGACCTATGTCAGGCAAGGTGAAGATATTCCACATAGCACCAACGACATTCCACGGAATCAACATCGGCAAGGCCATCGTCACCAGACAGACCGAAACCCAGATGCCCTTGCGCGGCATTGATAAGGCAATGGCGACCCCAAGTGGCACCTCAATCACCAGAATAAGACCGGTGAACAGAAACTGGCGTCCCAAGGCCGCATGAAAACGTTCAGACCGCAGAATATTTTCAAACCAGTCCAGCCCCTGCCAGAAAAACAGATTATTGCCAAAAGTTTCCTGCACCGAATAATTGACCACCGTCATCATCGGTATCAAGGCATTGAAAGCCACCAGAAGCAGAACCGGCAGAACAAAAAACCACGCTTTTTGATTTTGTGTTTTCATAAGCTATTCCTAGACCTCGCTTGCCAGCCAGCCGTCACAATAAAGGCGTGTCTGATCCTGTTGGAAGGCAAGCTTTACGACATCACCCTGATTGGGAGTATCGCTTTCAATGATCGCCGATAATCTCGTGTCGCCAACCATCGCCTGAATAACGCTGTGACGCCCGACATCGGACACTTTGACAACGGTCGCTTCAAGACCCTTTTTGCCTATGGAGACAAATTCGGGACGAATGCCAATTTCAGTGCGACCCGATATGCCAGCGCGTACCTTGCCTTCAAGCGGCAAAGAATGCCCCTCAAAAAAAGCACCTTTGTCACGGATTTCACAAGGCAAGACATTCATGCCCGGAGAGCCAATGAAATGCCCGACAAAGGTGTGCGCCGGACGGGAAAACAATTCAACAGGGGTGCCAATCTGGACAATTTCGCCTTCATCCATAACCACAACCTGATCAGCAAAGGTCAAGGCCTCGGTCTGGTCATGGGTGACATAAATCATGGTGAGTTTGACACGCTGATGCAGTTCTTTGAGCTTGGACCGTAATTTCCATTTCAGATGCGGATCAATCACCGTCAATGGTTCGTCAAACATCACAACATTTACATTGTCGCGCACCAAACCACGCCCCATCGACAGCTTTTGCTTATTATCAGGTGACAAGCCTGACGCGCGACGGCCAAGCAAGTCCTGTACCTCAAGCAGAGTGGCGATTTCCTGAACACGCTGGTCGATTTTTGCCGCATCAACACCGCGGTTGCGCAACGGAAAGGCCAGATTATCATATACTGACATGGTGTCGTAGATTACCGGAAACTGGAAAACCTGGGCGATATTACGCTGATCAGGTGACAGGTCGGTAACATCCACGCCATCAAACAGAATACGCCCTTCAGACGGTGTCAGAAGACCCGAGATAATATTCAGCAAGGTTGATTTACCACAACCAGATGGCCCAAGCAGGGCGTAAGCACCCCCATCGTTCCAATCAAGATCGATATGTTTGAGCGCATAATCATCGCGCGAGGCCGGATCAGGTGAATAGCTATGCCGAAGATTTGAGAGGGTTATCTTTGCCATACTATCTCCTATGCCACCAGCTGGCCATCGGGTGAAAAGAAAAAGCAATGTGCCGGATCCATGTAAAAGGTCCGATCCGCGCCAATTTCATAAGGGTGGATGCCATGCGCCAGCGAGACCCAGTTCTGACCTGCGAAACTGAAATGCGCACTGCTTTCAGACCCACTGAGTTCGGTCACCGTAATCATGCCTGTCACCGCGACAGTCGCCGCCTTGGTTTTAACAGGTAAAACATTATTAGGACGGATCGCCATAATATAGCTGCCATCAGACAGTGATGCGGTGGTGCCGTTGGCCGTCCATTCAACAGATGCCGCATCAAGCTTAAATGTGGCGCCCTTTTTGGTAACAGTGATCTGGTTGATAGGCGGGTCAGAAAAGACGCTGGCCGATACAATATCCATCGGCTGGCGATAAATATCCGCCGTATTGCCAAACTGCGTCACATGGCCATCATGCACCAAACCGGTTTTACCACCAAGCAAAAGGGCTTCTTCAGGCTCGGAGGTCGCATAGACAACAACGGTACCCCGACCAGCAAATAATTCAGGTAATTGTTCGCGTAATTCTTCGCGCAATTTATAATCCAGATTGGCTAGCGGCTCATCAAGAAACACTGCATTGCTTTGCTTGGCAATCGCCCGGGCTAGCGCGGTACGCTGTTGCTGACCGCCAGAGAGTTCATGCGGATAACGTGACAGCATCGGGCGCAGTTGCAGAATATCTGCCGCATCCTCGACACGTCCTTGGATTTCGGATTTAGCCATGCCAGCCACCTTGAGTGGTGAGGCAATATTATCAAACACAGTCATATGCGGATAATTCACAAAGAACTGATGTACCAAGCTGATATTACGTTTTTGCGTGCTGAGACGCGTTACATCCTGTCCGTCCATGATAATCGAACCAGACGCACAGCGATCCAAACCTGCCATCAATTTGATAAGCGATGTCTTACCTGCACCCGTTTTGCCAAGCAAAACATTAAAATAGCCAGTCTCAAGAACCAGACTGGTATCTTTTATATGTATCTGCCCACCCACCTTTTTGGTGATATTTTTTAATTCGAGGGCCATAGACCTACCTTTAAAACAACATGATCCGGCAAACAACCTGATCCGGCAACAAACCATCCGAAACTGGCGCCATTTCACTATGATCAGCATTCTAGCACTTTAAATCTATCAGGAATAAGCACCGAATATGCGCGTCATATAAGCTTGAAAAGCTGGGGCTACGCGAGCCCCAGCCCAGTTATGGTTCATGCTCGCTAGAACATGATTTTGCTACAAGTCAGACTAGCCTAGTTACTGGCTTAGTTACTGGCTTAGTTACTGGCCCCCTAATTACTGGCCCAGCGTGCAACAAGCTGATCGTAATTGACAGTCTTACCTGCTGGCTTTTCATTCGCAAGCGGTGGCTTAGCACCACCATTCTTATACCAATAGGCCGCGTCTTTTTCTTCGTTCAGACGAGGACCACAACCACCATATACATTGGCGGCTTCGTCAGCTGCCTGCATACGTGCCATTGTGATGTCCATTTCTTCGGCCAGACGATCCATAGCTTGCTGTGGAGTAAAGGCACCAGAGTTCACGTCACCGATCTGTTGCCACCAGATTTGAGCCAGCTTTGGATAATCAGGAACGTTAATACCTGTTGGTGACCAGCGTACACGGTCAGGTGAACGATAGAATTCTACCAGACCACCAAGATTTTCTGCACGCTCTGAGAATGACTGGTGATTAACAGTACTGTCACGAATGAAGGTCAGACCAACATGTGACTTCTTCACGTCAACTGTCTTTGAGACAACAAACTGAGCGTATAGCCATGCCGCCTTGGCACGATCCAAAGGTGTTGACTTGAGGATAGTCCAAGAACCTACGTCCTGATAACCAACCTTCTGGCCTTCTTCCCAATATGGACCGTGCGGGCTAGGTGCCATGCGCCATAGTGGCTTGCCGTCACCGTCAACAGTGTTATTGCCTTCTGACTTTGGCTTTACCATATCGGCGGTAAAGGCTGTGTACCAGAAGATCTGCTGGGCAACGTTACCCTGGCTCAGAGCTGGCAATGACTGATAGAAGTCAAATGATGCTGCACCTGGAGGGGCATAGTTGCGAAGCCATTCGTCCCATTTACGGATCGCGTAAACAGCGGCGGGGCCGTTCGCAGCACCACCACGGGCAACAGATGCACCTGATGGGTTACATGAACCAGCTTCCATACGGATACCCCATTCATCAATCGGAATGCCGTTTGGCTCACCTTTTGAACCGGTACCTGCCATTGATAGCCACGCATCAGTCATACGCCAGCCCAAGTCAGGCGCACGCTTGCCGTAATCCATGTGTCCAAAGATTTCAACGCCATCGATATTCTTGACGTCCTTTGAGAAAAACTCAGCAATGTCTTCGTAAGCAGACCAGTTTACCGGTACGCCTAGATCATAGCCATATTTTGCCTTAAACGCCTTTTGCAGATCAGGACGATCAAACCAGTCTTTACGGAACCAGTACAGATTCGCGAATTGCTGATCAGGAAGCTGATACAGATCGCCATCAGGACCCGTGGTAAACTGGGTACCCATGAAATCGCCTAGATCAAGATCAGGATTGGTTACGTCTTTACCGTCACCTGCCATGAAGTCAGTCAGGTTATAGGCCAGCTGCAAACGTGAATGCGTACCGATCAAATCGGAGTCATTAACATAGGCATCATAAAGATTACGCTTTGTTTGCATCTGTGTCTGCACAGCCTGCACAACTTCACCCTCACCAAGAATCTGGTGATTCACCTTAATACCGGTGATGTCTTCAAATGCCTTTGTCAGCACTTCAGATTCATATGAGTGCGTTGGAATGCCTTCAGACAGAACATTGATTTCCATGCCATTAAATGGCGAAGCGGCGTCAATGAACCACTGCATCTCGGCAGCCTGTTCGGCTTTTGATAGGGTCGATGGCTGAAATTCATCATCGATCCATTTTTTCGCTGCGGCCATGTCGGCCATAGCTGAAGATGCCCCGGCTATTGCAACAGCTGCAGCAACCGCGGACAAAAGATATGTACGCATTTTATATCCTCCCTAACATTTTTAGCGCCATCAATTCGGCTTATTCCAATCTTCATACGAACATGAAGCGAATGTCAAACTAAAAATTTAGTCGTTAAAATACTAAATTTTGGCATTTTACCGGTAAAATTGAGTGATTTGATGCGCGTTATATGTTCGCTATCGATTAAACGCGCACAAAACGAAAATATTTCGTGCGTTTTTAATATAGGTGCGCTACATGATTATTGTCTGGAGATTTTGATGACGCTTAACATAAGACAAAATGAAATTATCGACTTACTCCGCGATAATAGCAAAGTTGACGTTGATGAATTAGTGGCGCGTTTTGATGTAACGGCGCAAACAGTCCGGCGTGATCTGGGCGATTTATGCGACCGTGGATTAGCGATGCGTACACATGGTGGTGCCCGCCGTGTGGTATCAACATCAAGCCGGGGTTATGAAGAAAGACGGTTGTCCTATGCTGTCGAGAAAGCCGCGATCGGCAAACAAGCGGCGCATTTGATCCCCGATAATTGTTCGGTATTTCTGAATATCGGCACCACAACCGAACAGGTGGCCAAGGCATTGACCACGCATAATGATCTAACGGTCATTTCAAATAATATTAACGTGATCCAAATTTTCCTGACTGCGCAGCTTCGCGAACTGGTTCTGGTCGGGGGCGCAGTGCGCAAGAGCGATGGCGCCATCGTTGGTAATCAGGCGGTTGAGTTCATCGGCCGTTATAAAGCCGATTTTGCCGTTATCGGCGCGTCATCGCTGGATAGTGACGGATCAGTGCTGGATTTTGATGATCGTGAGGTGGCGGTGGCGCGCGCCATTATCCGTAATGCCCGTATCAAAGTGCTGGTGGCTGATATTTCGAAATTCGAAAGTGACGCACCGGTGCGAATCTGTGATGTGTCGGAACTTGATTATGTCATTACCGATGCGCGGCCACCAGACGCATTCTGTGCTGCTGCCGAGGCCGCCAATACATCGATAATTATCGTCAATGACACAAACTAGGCAGAGCGCTTTACCCGTAATGGATCCCTATGATGACTGACATGCCAGAACAGCACCGCACCGATAAAACAGTGGATTTCGACCTATTTGTCATAGGTGGCGGAATCAATGGATGCGGCATTGCCCGGGATGCCGCAGGACGCGGCATGGCGGTCGGTCTGGCCGAAATGAACGATCTGGCCTCGGCGACATCTTCGGCATCGACGAAATTGTTTCATGGCGGGCTTCGCTATCTGGAATTTTTCGAATTCAGGCTGGTGCGCGAAGCCTTGATCGAACGCGAAGTGCTGTTGGCGGCGATGCCACATATCAGCTGGCCGATGCGCTTTGTACTGCCCTATCACGCCGAAATGCGCTTTGAAGGAAATACGCCACTATCAACGCTATTGGGTGGGATCATGCCCTGGATGAAAGGACGCCGGCCAGCCTGGCTGATCCGGCTGGGACTGTTCATCTATGATCATCTTGGCGGGCGCAAGATTCTGCCGCCGACAAGAACTGTTAATCTGACCCAAGATCCGGCGGGAGCACCGCTGGATGATAAATTTTCCAAAGCCTTTGAATATTCGGATTGCTGGGTCGAGGATTCGCGGCTGGTGGTGCTGAATGCCCGTGATGCCGAACAACGTGGCGCACAGATCATGACACGTACCAAGGTCACGCTGGCCGAACGCGGCATTGATGGCTGGATCATCCATACCGAAGATCGCGATAGTGGTACCCGTCAGCGCTTTACCGCGAAAGCGCTGGTCAATGCGGGGGGGGCGTGGGTGGAACATATCATCAATAATACCGCACGGATCAATTCAACCGACGGGTTGCGGCTGGTTCGTGGTAGCCATATTGTCACCCGCAAGCTGTATGATCATGACCGCTGCTATTTCTTTCAAGGCACCGATGGGCGCATCTGTTTTGCGATTCCCTATGAAGATGATTTCACGCTGATCGGCACAACCGATGTCGATCATGACGATCCTGACGAACTGCCCGTTTGCACCCCCGCAGAACAAACCTATCTGCTGGACTTTGTCAGTGGCTTTTTCAACCGAACAATCAGCGATGATGACGTTGTCTGGAGCTATGCTGGCGTGCGCCCGCTTTATAATGATGGCGCGGCCTCGGCAACAGCGGCAACGCGGGATTATGTTTTGCGGATCGATGCCGCAGATAAGATACCGCTGTTGAATGTATTTGGCGGCAAGATCACCACCTATCGCAAGCTGGCGGAATCGGCGATGGCCGAACTGACCGCATATCTGCCCGGGTTGAACGGGACAGCGGGCAACTGGACCGCGCGGGTGACTTTGCCTGGTGGCGATTTTCCAGTTGATGGGTTTGATGATCTATGCGCCATGATCGGGACAAAATATGGCTTTCTGGGTGATAAGCATGTGCGGCGGCTGGCGCGAGCCTATGGCACCGACGTATTTGATATGCTGGCTAGCTGTGGCACTCGCGCCGATCTGGGGACACATTTCGGGGCGGATATATATGCTGTCGAACTGGCCTGGAGCGTCGCGCATGAATGGGTTCGATCAGCCGAGGATTTTGTCTGGCGGCGCACAAGGCTGGGTCTCAAACTCGATGATGCACAGATCAAAGCGATAGATCGCTTTATCACCAAGACATGCAAGAATGCCCGCAGGCCTAAAATCTATGCTGACAGCTAATATAATCACTGGCTGATAGCTAAAACGCTGCCAAAGGGCTTCCATGCAACCCGTTACCCTGCTAGCCTTGATTATAGATAGAGGATCATGCCATGCCAGATAGCAATCACCCAACTAGCAATCACCCAACTAGCAATCACCCAGACAGCGATCAATCAAACAGCGATCAACGTTACAGCCATATTGACGTAACGCCCTTTGCCCCGAATCTGGGCGCAGAGATCCGCGGCATCCAGATCGCCGATGGGGTGAATGACGAAGAATTTGCCGAAATTCACCACGCCTTTCTGGCGCATCAGGTGCTGTTTTTCAAAGACCAGAGGGAAATCACCCCTGAAGCGCATATCGATTTTGGCAAACGCTTTGGCCCCTTGCATGCGCATCCAGCCGCCCCGACCATGGCAGGCTATCCCGAAATTTTCGAAATTCATGCGCATAAAGATTCTAAAGTTGCCAATGGAGAACATTGGCATTCGGACGTATCATGCGATACCGAGCCACCGCTTGGCACCTTGTTGCAATTGCATATCCTGCCACCTTGTGGTGGCGACACGATGTTCAGCGATATGTATGCGGCCTTTGACGATCTGTCGCCGACGCTGCGAGCGATGCTGGACGGGTTAACCGCAACGCATGAATCCGAGCATTTCTATCGTGGGCGTTATGCTGATCGCGGGCGCAAGGATGCGGATATATCCTATCCAGTCGCCACGCATCCAGTTGTACGCACCCATCCCGAGACCGGACGCAAGGCGCTTTATATCAACCGTACCTTTACCACAGGGATCAATGAACTGAGCGCCGCAGAAAGCGATGCTATGCTGGGCTTTCTGTTTTCCCATATCGAGCATGTCAATTACCAGATCCGATTCCGCTGGGCGCTAAATGATATGGCATTCTGGGATAATCGTTGCTGTATGCATAGGGCGATCTGGGACTACTGGCCAGAAGAAAGAAAAGGCCGACGGGTGACTGTAAAAGGTGATATACCAGCCTAGTTAACAGGCATAATTATAGCCATATACGTCTTAGATTATATCATTAAAGGAGATCGATGTTGGATCCTATCATTTCGGTAGCCCAGCTTAACAAGACCTATGATTCAGGCACAATCGCGCTTGATTCAGTTGATCTTGATATCAAGGCCGGCGAGATTTTGGCCCTGTTGGGGCCAAATGGTGCCGGAAAAACAACACTGATTTCAATGATTTGTGGCTTGCTATCGCATACAAGCGGTCATGTGAAGGTTGGTGGATATGACGTCGTGGCCGACTATCGCAAGGCGCGGACTCTGATCGGGCTGGTGCCACAAGAAGTCATGCTTGAGCCGTTTGAAACTGTCGATAGTACGGTGCGTTTTTCACGTGGCCTGTTTGGCTATCCGCCCGATGCCGGGTTCGTAGAAACGGTATTGCGGCAATTATCACTTTGGGATAAGCGCGATACGCAGATAAAGGAGCTATCCGGCGGCATGAAACGCCGTGTGTTGATTGCCAAGGCACTGAGCCATCATCCAAAGGTGCTGTTTCTGGATGAACCCACCGCCGGCGTCGATGTCGAATTGCGCAAAGATATGTGGAATGTCGTTGCCGATCTGAAAGCGCAAGGCGTCACAATTCTGCTGACAACGCATTATATCGAGGAAGCCGAGGCGATTGCCGATCGTGTGGCGGTGATTGCCAAAGGCCAGATTTTGCTGGTTGAAGATAAAGATGCCCTGATGAAGCGGATGGGCACCAAGGAACTTCACATTCAGCTTCAGGACACGATCACCGCGATACCTGATAGCCTGCATGCCTATGATCTTAGCATCAATGACGATAAAACCGGTTTGATCTATAGTTATGACACCAAGGCAGAACGCACCGGTATCACCAGCCTGCTCTCGGATATTTCAGCCGCTGGCCTTGTTTTGCGCGACTTGCAAACAGCACAAAGCTCGCTTGAAGATATCTTCGTTGATCTGGTAAAGGATTAGAGGCATGAATTTCCAAGCTGTAAAAGCCATCTATTTTTTCGAAATGGCGCGCACATTCAGGACATTGGTGCAAAGCATCATCTCGCCAGTGATTTCGACGGTGTTATATTTTGTCGTGTTTGGCACGGCGATAGGCACACGGATGGAATCGATCGACGGTGTCGAATATGGGGCTTTTATTGTACCCGGTCTGATCATGCTGTCCGTATTGATGCAAAGCATATCGAATGCGTCATTCGGCATCTATTTTCCCAAATTCATCGGCACCATTTACGAACCGCTATCGGCGCCTGTATCATTTTTGGAAATCACCACCGGCTTTGTCGGGGCGGCGGCGACTAAATCCCTGATGATCGGTATCATCATTCTGGGCACTTCATTTCTGTTTGTGCCGGTAAAAATTCTGCATCCAGTATGGATGATGAGTTTTCTGGTGATCACCTGTATTTCATTCAGCCTGCTGGGTTTTATTCTGGGCATATGGGCACGCAGTTTTGAACAATTGAATCTGGTGCCGATGCTGATCATCACGCCTTTGGTGTTTCTGGGCGGTAGCTTCTATTCAATCGATATGCTGCCTGTGTTCTGGCAAAAAGTGACGCTGTTCAATCCGGTTGTTTATCTGGTATCGGGGTTCCGCTGGTCATTCTTTGGCGTTGCGGATGTACCTGTGGCACAAAGCCTGATTGCCATCGGGCTATTCAGCGTGCTGTGTATCGGTATTATTTCATGGATGTTCCGCACCGGATACCGGCTGAAGAACTAGCCTGTATCCGCATTTATCTAGTATCTAGGGGCGCAACATCACCAGCGTCACACAGATCAAGATGGTACATAGGCATAACATAAACGGGATTAAGCAGACCTGAAGCACCATATCCATGCCCGTGACATCGCCATAACATATTTTGATCCGGCGGCGTAGAAATGCCCTTATGGTCTGACTTTTTTCATGTTCAAACCGCAACATCAAAAGTGGCAAGGCTATGTAAATCAGTAGAAAGCCTATTGCGATCACCAGCATGAATCGCACTTCTGTATTCGCCCAAAATGTCATGACATAGGTCAGCATCATAACGATTAAACAAGCCGCAAATGACTGGATGATGATGGCGTGAAAGCTGTGTTTCATAGCCGTAGCACGGGCACCTGCTTTTCTGGCAATATCATTGCCGTCATCATCATACTGGCTGGTCAAGAATGCCGCAGCACGGCGGCGCGCCTTTTGTTCTGCCATCGCTACCTCCTTTAGCAATGTTTGATACGCCCTTGGTCTTAAGGCTAGGGGGTTCGGTTTCTTATAGCGTTATTGACATTAACCATTTTTACCAAATAAAATGTATTTAAAATACATTAAATAATGACAACCCTATCCGAAAACGGCCAGAGGTGAAAAGATGCGACTCAGGTTACAAACAGATTATGCCTTGCGTGCCTTAATGTGCCTTGCCGTCAATACAGAACGGCGGGTCATGATTTCCGAAATCGCAGAACAGCAATCAATTTCTAAAAACCACCTGATAAAGGTCATTCACCGGTTAACTGGACTTGGCTTTATCAATAGCCAACCTGGGCGGTCTGGTGGTTTATGGCTCAGCCGTCCAGCCGCGCAGATCAATATTGGTGATCTGATACGGCAACTCGAAGCCGATAGCGTTTTTCTGGATTGTTTTGAGGGTGGTGCGGGTAGATGCCGTCTGATCCCGCAATGCCAGCTCAAAGCCGTGCTGGCGGATGCGCTGGATGCCTTTTACGCTGTTCTTGACCGCTTTACATTGGCACAGGTTACATCGAGGCCAGACGAATTACGCGCATTATTGGCATTTGCCGGAACCGATAAGCGCTAGCTATCAGCCATCGCCAAAGCCGGATATGCGTGTTTCACCGGATGTCAAACCAGAAGCCTGTGGCATTATCAGAATGCTAGCCAACAAAGGCACGTTCGACGACAAAGCTGCCTGGTTTATTGTTTGCGCCTTCGACAAAACCTGCGGCCTCAACCAATTTGCGCACATCCTTTAGCATCGCCATGGATCCACAAATCATCACGCGGTCATGTTCGGGATCAAGCGCGGTAATATCAAGATGCCGGTAAAGCGAACCATCTTGTAAAAGTGTAGTGATACGTCCAGTCAAAGGATGATCATCACGTGTCGTGCTGGTTATCAGATGTAATCTGTTAGCTGCCAGTTCGCCCACAAGCGGATCATCCAATGTTGCGGCCACGGTGTCCTGACTGTAACGGAGTTCGTCATTATAACGACAGGTATGCGTGGCGAATAATGTATCAAATTTTTCATAGGCTTCGGGATCGCGGATCAGTGATGCAAAGGGCGCGAACCCCGTACCAGTTGAAATCATCCATAAGCGTTGGCCCGGAAGCAAGGCATCTAGCACCAATGTGCCGGTAGATTTCTTGCGCATCAGGATGGTATCACCAGGCACGATATTCTGCAGATGTTCGGTCAATGGGCCACCAGGCACCTTGATCGAAAAGAATTCAATCGTTTCATCCCAAGATGGGCTGGCTATCGAATAGGCACGAAACACGGACTTTGCACCAGTTACTGCCTCGGGCAAGCCAATCATGACAAATTCGCCAGACCGGAAACGGAAACTGGCAGGCCGTGTGATGCGGAAACGAAACAGATGATCAGTATAATGTTCGACTTCGGTAACGGTCTCGGCAAACATATTATCGGGTATCGGCGTCGGTGCCTGCACATCTGACTTCACATCTGCCGAAAAGCTGTTCTCTGTCATAAGTTCATCTCGTATATTGGGCTGTCAATCTGGCTTATGTATAGGGCTAGCTTATCACGTGCAATGTAATATCAAAACTTTGCAAAAATTTTGTCATATCCAGATATAAACAAAAAAATCACGCGCCATGAGCCAGCTAAAGAAAATGACTAGGCGTTATGCAGCCATGCAAGCGAGGTGTCTGTCGCCCCATCCGGCTTATATTCAGCACCTAGCGGTGCCGTATAACCAATCGAGGCCAGATGCGCATAGATATGCGGGTAATGTATCTCACCATGATCAGGGGCACCACGATCCGGAACAGCGGCAAACTGGATATGGCCAATAATCGGCAACAGATCGCTGAGTTTAGTGGTGAGATTCCCTTCAAGACGCTGAATATGATAGCAATCAAACATCAGTTTGAGATTAGGCGCGCCAACCTCGGCAATGATGGATGCGGCCTGCGTCGTTGAGTCCAGAAAATAACCTGGCGCGTCATAGTGATTAAGCGGTTCTATCAAAATGGTGATGTCATGTGGGGCGGCGGCTGTGCACGCATAATTAAGATTGGCAATGAAGCAGTCATGCGCGGCCTGACCGGTGGCAAAACCAGCCATGACATGAATGTTCGCGGCCTTGATCGCAACCGCATAGGTGATTGCCTCGTCGATGAAAGCGCGTGCATCATGTTCGCGGTTGGGGAGTGCCGCAACGCCATTTTCACCAGCATCCAGATCACCACGCCGCGTGTTCAGCCCCAGCATCGATAGTCCGGTTTCAGCCAAGGCGGCGGCAACATCTTTGGCAGGCACATCATAGGGCCAGTGACATTCAACAGCATCAAATCCAGCCGCGGCGGCAGCGCGGATCGCGTCGGGCAAGGGCACATCATGCCATAGAAACCCAAGATTGGCGGAAAACCGCGCCATCAATCCCACGCAACATCAGAATGTGTGACGATATCAGTGATCTGGGCAGGGTTCAGCATACGGACATTTACCCCGCGCATAAGACAGGCAAGACGCGCCGGATCAAGACGGCAAAAGCTGGTGCCGGTCGGGGATAAACGCAAACCACCATCACTGGTGCGTGCCGAAATATACTTAGAGTCAGCCATATGCCTACCCATGTGGTCATTTATCAAAGCAATCGTAACAAGCCTGTTTTAGCCTAGCCCGCGGCAAATGACGATCCCAAAACGCCAGCCTTTGGACATTAGGGCTTTAGGTGCGCCGCCATCATTATATCGAATACCCCAAAATCGATATCAGCGACAAGCCAACCACACCAATCAAACATACGGCCATAAACAGATTGATCCGGCGCTGGGCTGTGCCGGTGATATCAAGACTGCGCAGACGATGGCCTGCATAAAGCCAGCCAATATGAACCGGAATCCAGATCGCATTCAAAATCAGCAATTTGATAATGGTCTCGGTCAGAAAGGAATCCGGATAAAAAGCAAACCCCGAGAAAAAGGTCGTGTTCACCGCATAGGCTTTGGGGTTTATCAACTGTAACATGATGCCGGCAAAAATTGCTGGCGGTTTGGTCGGATTGATGATCGCAATGCGGGCACCGGAAAAAGCGATCTTGGCCGCCAGATAGGATAAATACCCCGCCGAAAGAACTGCCAAAGCGATGCGGATAACCGGAATATCCAGCATGATTGCCGCCAGTCCCGAAATGACAAGAAGGCCAACCAGATTGCTGCCCAGAAACAGCCCTGTCACATAACTTATGCCAGCACGCATACCATAGGCGGTGCCAACACCTGCTGTACTCAACACACCGGGCCCGGGCGTAATCAAAAGCAGAAAGACAGCGATCACAAAGCTAAGCACAGGGTTTCCAATTCAGGCAATTCATTCACACTGTGAACATCAGAGGATCGAAGAGAGATATTTAGCCAATATACCTATTCAAAAGTAGTAATAATTGAAAGCTTGGTTACATTAGATTATCGGCAAAAGTTAAGTCAGGATAGTTATTATGACGCTTTTAGATGAAAATCGGTTGCTGCCGCATGACCCTGCGGGGCGGAGCATAGCCAGACGGTTATATGACAGCGTCAAAGATACACCCATCATCAGCCCGCATGGGCATGTCGAACCGGCATGGTTTGCCACGAATGAGTGCTTTTCAAACCCTACCGCGTTGTTCATCACGCCAGATCATTACATTGTCCGGATGCTGGTTTCGCAAGGTATAACCCTTGATCAACTGGACATTCCCCGCAAAGACGATACAGGCAATACCGAACAGGCTGACCCTCGCGCGGTCTGGCGTATTTTTGCTGCGCATTATCACTGTTTTCGGGCAACGCCCAGCCGCATGTGGCTGGATCATGTTTTTGAGACATTATTCGGTCTTGATGAGGTTTTAAGCACGGATAATGCCGATGCTTATTATGACCAGATTGCCGCCTGTCTGAGCCAAGACGCATTCCGCCCGCGCGCGCTGTTTGACCAGTTCAATATCGAGGTGATCGCCACCACAGAAAGCCCGCTTGACCCGCTGGAATCGCATCAGGTGATAGCCGCGTCAGACTGGAACGGACGGGTTATCACAACCTATCGGCCCGATGCCATTATCAACCCGCATGCTTCGGGCGTGAATGACGGTAGCTTTGCCGCCGCCATTGAAGCGCTTGGCGAACTTTCCGGCCTGCCCGCAACCACATGGGATGGCTATCTGGGTGCGCATCGTGACCGGCGTGCCTATTTCCGTAGCTTTGGCGCGACCGCAACCGATCATGGACATCCAACCGCCTATAGCACGGTGCTGGATCAAGCCACGGCGGCAGCGCTGTTCGACAAGGCATTACAAAGCAAGATCAGCGCAGACGAAGCCGAAACATTCCGTGGGCATATGCTGGTTGAAATGGCGCGAATGAGCTGTGATGATGGCATGGTCATGCAGCTTCATGCCGGATCGCATCGCAATCACGCGCAGCAGATATTTGATGATTTCGGCGCTGACAAAGGCTTTGATATCCCGATGCGTACAGATTATGTGAACGGGCTGAAACCGCTATTGAACGAGATGGGACATAATCCAGCCTTCAAGATGATCCTGTTCACGCTTGATGAAACAACCTTGTCACGCGAGTTGGCCCCGCTTGCTGGTGCCTATCCAGCTTTATTACTGGGGCCCGCATGGTGGTTCTATGACAGTCCGGACGGCATGCGGCGCTATCGCGAATTAACCACCGAGACTGCCGGTTTCTATAACACTGCCGGTTTCAATGACGATACGCGTGCCTTCTGTTCGATTCCGGCACGCCATGATGTTTCACGGCGGGTTGATTGCGCCTATCTGGCCGATCTGGTGATGCGCGGACGGCTAGGCGAAGATGAAGCCGCCATTGTGGCGCATGATCTGGCCTATGGGCTGGCGAAAAAGGCCTATAAATTATGAGCCAAACAGCAAAAGATTCACGCATAAAGCCACCTATTCGTATTGTGCATCTTGGCATTGGCGCGTTTTTTCGTGCCTTTGGTCTTGCCTATCTTGAAAGGCTGAATGCAACGATAGCGTCACCAGAACAGCGTTATGGCGTGATGGGTGTCAGCTTTCGATCGGCGGCTGTGCGCGACGCCCTTGCGGCGCAGGATTTTACCTATACAGCACTGGAACGCGGCAAGGATGGTGATATAGCGCGGTACATTACCAGCCTATGTGATGTGGCGCTCAGCACCGAAGAACAGGCGCGTATTCTGGCGCAAATGGCCGATGAGGCGGTGAGCATTGTGTCACTGACCATAACCGAAAAAGGCTATTGCCATCATAATGGTGCGCTTGATCTGACGCATCCGGCGATCGCGCATGATATCGCCAATCCGGAAGACCCAATATCGGCACCAGGCTATATCGTTGCGGCATTAATGATGCGGCGTGATGCAGGCATTGCGCCCTTTACATGCCTGTCATGTGATAACCTTTCGGATAATGGGCGGTTACTGGCGCATGTGGTGATCGAACTAGCCGAACGGATTGATCCCGAACTGGCGGCATGGATCAAGGCTGAAGTGCGCTTTCCAGTCACCATGATCGACCGGATTGTGCCCGCAACGACAGATGCTGACCGGGCGCATGTCGCCACAATCATCGGGCATGAAGATCACGCCCCCGTTATCCATGAAGCGTTCAGCCAATGGGTTATCGAGGATGATTTCGGGGTTCTTGGGCGACCCGATTTTGGTGCCGTCGGGGCGCAGATGGTTGCTGATGTCGCCCCGTTTGAAAGTATGAAGCTACGCTGTCTGAATGGCAGCCATACGGCATTGGCCATTCTTGGCAGCCTGCATGGCAAGGCAACAGTAAGCGACGCGATCAGTGATCCGGCGTTGTCTGATTTCATCGATAGTTTATGGCATCATGAAATATGCCCCTCGGTTGATGTGCCAGACGGGGTTGAAATTGCCGACTATTGTCAGGCTCTGCGTGATCGTTACCGTAATTCAGCTATCGTGCATCATACGGCGCAAATCGCAAATGATACGTCCAAGAAATTGCCGCCGCGCATTCTGGCACCGATAACGGATAATCTGCGGGCAGACCGGCCTATCTCAAGCCTGTGCCTGATACTTGCTGGCTGGATGTTTTTTGTAGAATCTGAATATTTGTCAGGGCATATAATCAATGACCCGATGGCTGATAGGTTTATTGCGATCATTGAGGCGGCGATAGATGACGATGCCTATGTGACAGCAATGCTAAAAATAGACAGTATTTTCAACGCGGATTTAATCCGCCATGATGTAGTTGTTAAGACCATCAAGAGCTGGTACCGGCAAATTGAGGCAGATGGCATTGACGCATGTCTGCGCATTGCGGCAAAGGAGGCACAATGATCGAGTCATGGCGCTGGTTCGGCCCGTTGGATAAAATCAGCCTACCTGAAATCACGCAAACAGGCGCATCGGGAATTGTGACAGCGTTACATGATATTCCCTATGGTGAAGTCTGGCCGGTTGAGGCGATTGCCGCACGCCAGAAGATGATTGCCGATATTGGCTTGCTGGACTGGATGGTTGTGGAAAGCTTGCCTATTCATGAACGCATCAAGCGTGGTGAAGGTGATCTGAGCCCGCTATTTGCCACTTACCGACAATCGATGGCCAATCTGGCTACCTGCGGTATCACTACGATCTGCTATAATTTCATGCCGCTACTTGATTGGACGCGCACAACATTGAATGCGCCCGTACAAGGGGGTGGCACCGCCTTGCGTTTTGACCGTCAAGACATGGCCGTATTCGAGATATTCATGCTAGAACGCATTGATGCCGAAGCCGATTATACGCCAGATATCATTGATGCGGCCAAGCGTCATTTTGACCAGATGCAACCGCATGATAAAGACCATTTGCTGGCCAGTATCATGGCCGGATTGCCCGGTGCCTATGATCGGTATTCAATCAGCCAGCTTCGCGATGAGCTAGTCAAATATAAAGATATCGACCATGCCAGCTTGCGGGCAAATTATAGCCGCTTTCTGCATGAAGTCATTCCCACAGCCGCCGAGCTGGGCATGCGGCTATGCGTGCATCCCGATGATCCGCCGCGCGATATTCTGGGGCTGCCACGCATCGTATCCACCCATGCCGATATTGCATGGATACTCGATGAGGTCGATGACATGGCAAACGGGCTGACCCTATGCAGTGGATCACTGGGGGCTAATCCCGATAATGACGTGCCACAGATTGCCGCCGCATTTGCCGAACGGATACATTTTGCGCATCTGCGGAATGTCAGCATTGATGATGACGGATCATTCCAGGAAGCCGCCCATCTGGATGGTGATGTCGATATGGTGGCACTGGTCAAAATATTAATGGCAGAAGAACAACGTCGCTGGCAAAATGGACGCGCCGATCACGAGATTGTTTTTCGCCCCGATCATGGACATGAATTGCTGTCAGATATCGGACGCGGCACGCATCCCGGCTACCCCTTGATCGGGCGTATGCGCGGGCTGGCCGAATTACGCGGCATTGTGCGTGCATTGGCGCATGGGCAAAAGGATTAGGCCATAATGAAATTATGTCTTGGCATTGGTGAATTAATGGTCGAAATGGCACCCACCCAGACGCCGGATTTATGGCAACGTGGTTATGCCGGTGATGTGTTTAACAGCCTGTATTATGCACGCATGATGATGCCCAATGACTGGCAGGTGGCGTTTCATACCGGCCTTGGCACCGACCAGCTTTCAGATGACATGATCGACTTCATGGTCAGCCATAATATCATCTGTGATAATATCCCCCGGATTGAACACCGAACCGCCGGACTCTATATGATCCAGCTACAAGATGGTGAAAGACATTTCAGCTATTGGCGCAATGACTCTGCCGCCCGCCTGATGATGCGTGATCCCAAACAACTCGCCGATAAGCTGGCAAAGGCACAATATATCTATCTGTCAGGAATTAGTCTGGCGATCCTGACAGCCGATGAGCGCACTGACTTGCTGGATTTGATCAGATCCACCAAAAACGCCGATAGGACAGTGTTTTTCGACAGTAATATCCGGCCAAAATTATGGGCAAGCCCAGATGAAATGCGCGCGGCTATCACCGAGGCCGGACGGATTGCCGATATTGTTCTGCCAAGTCTGGAGGACGAGCAAGCCACCTTTGGCGATACTGATGATACCGAGGTGGCCGCCCGCTATCTGGCATGGGGAGCACAAGTGGTGATTGTCAAAAATGGCACCGCGCCAGCCTTGTTTGCCACCACATCAGGACATAAGCATATTGCACCCATGCCTGTTGACAATATGCGTGACAGTACCGCCGCAGGCGATGCCTTTAACGGCGCCTTCATGGCGCGGCTGGCAGCAGGCGACAAAATGGATGATGCGATCGTGGCCGCGCATAAATGCGCCGCCATCGTGGTTACACATATCGGCGCTCTGGCACCAAAAGATTTATTTACTAATGCAGATGGCTAGTTCAGGCTATGTGTAGTCAGTGATCAGCAAACTCTAAGCAAAATCAGTCATTCAACATTGGATATTCTTTACAGGTAGTGAGGCGAAACATGAAACTTGTACGTTATGGCGAGATCGGTAGCGAAAAACCCGGGCTGATTGATGATGAAGGCAAGATCCGCGATCTGTCAGCGCATATAGACGATATTAATGGTCATATGCTGTCGGATGCCAGCCTTGCTAGATTGCGTTCACTTGATCCGGCATCCCTGCCACTGATCGAGGACGATCAGCGCTTTGGTGCCTGTGTAAATGGAGTTGGAAAATTCATGTGTATCGGGCTGAATTATTCGGATCATGCCGCCGAAACCGGCGCCGAGATTCCAGCGCATCCGATATTATTCATGAAAGCAACATCTGCCATCACCGGCCCCGATGACAAGGTGATGATTCCGCGTAATTCACAAGCTACCGACTGGGAAGTCGAACTGGGCGTGGTGATCGGCACGGCGTGTAAATATGTCACGCCAGATCAGGCGCTCGATTATGTTGCTGGCTATTGTGTGGTTAATGATGTTTCGGAACGTGATTTTCAGGCCAAGCTGACTGGTCAGTGGACCAAGGGCAAGTCATGCGACACGTTTGGCCCGATTGGCCCCTGGCTGGTAACACGTGATGAAATAGACGATCCGCAAAATCTTGATATGACGCTGGATGTGAATGGCGAACGCCGCCAGACTGGCAATACCAAAACCATGATTTTCAGCATTGCCGAATGTATTTCGCATCTTTCGCAGTTGATGACCCTGCATCCGGGTGATGTAATTTCAACAGGCACCCCGCCAGGCGTCGGGCTGGGCATGAAGCCTGAGCCTGTTTATCTGAAAGAAGGGGATGTTATGGATGTCTGGATTGATGGGCTAGGCCAGCAACGCCAAACCGTTGGACAGGATGCCTGATAATCTGACCTTTGATGCAAATGATTGAAAGACGACAATGACCGCTATGCTGCTGATCGGTGGGGCAACCCCCATCATGATGGATGAATTTCATCGCCATTTCACCGTGCATGTCTGGGATGACATTGCCGATAAGGACGGTTTTCTGGCCAGTCATGGCGCCGATATTGCCGCTGTGGCTACGAATGGCCATGATGGTGTCGCGCCAGATATCATGGCCGGGCTTGGCAATCTGAAGATCATATCCTGCTATGGTGTCGGCTATGACGCGATTGATACCAGCGTCGCCACTGCGCGCGGGATCATGGTCACGCATACGCCCATTGTGCTGAATAATGATGTCGCCAATACAGCGATCATGCTGATGCTGGCGGTCAGCCGCCGCTTGGTTCATGACCATGATTGGGTCTGTTCGGGACGCTGGCAAGAGCAAGGCAACGCGCCGCTAACCCGATCAATCGAAGGCGCAAAGGTCGGTATCTTCGGGCTTGGCCGGATTGGCCAGACGATTGCCCGCAAGCTGGGCGCATTTGCATGCGACATTGCCTATCATACGCGCACCGAAAAACCCGATTTGCCCTATCGCTTTTATGATGATCTGACAGCCATGGCAAAAGATGTCGATTATCTGATTGCAATCACGCCGGGAGATGCCTCTACCTATCAGAAAATCAACCGTGAGGTCATTGACGCGCTGGGGCCTGACGGCACTTTGATTAATGTCGGGCGCGGTTCGGTTGTCGATGAGGACGCGCTGGTGGCAGCCCTCGAAGACGGGCGGCTTGGCGGTGCCGGTCTTGATGTGTTTGCCAATGAACCGCATGTGCCGCCTGCCCTATGCAAGATGGATAACGTAACGTTGACGCCGCATGTGGCTAGTGCCACGGTTGAAACGCGGCGCGCGATGGGCGATCTGACAATCGAAAATCTGCTACGTTTTTTCAATGATGGTAGCGTCACAACGCCCGTACCCGAATGTGCGCATATGAAAGTGGCACCCCTTAGGCCACAATAGCCCTAGGCCGCACAAGCCCCAGGTTTCAATAGCTTCATAAGCCGCAAGCCCCATACCCAAAGCCCGCATGATAACCACATCTAAATGAGCGGGGTGATCGCGGCAAGTATCCGGTCAATGACAGCGTGTTTGCTGGCATTTATGTCGATATGACTGGCAGCTTCGTGACCATCCGGCACCTCAAGAGCGGCGAACTGGCTATCGATCAAATGCAGTGGCATGAAATGACCATCGCGGGCGGCCATACGCGCAGCGATCAACAAGCGGTCAGCATCAAGATAGATGAAATGTAACGGCATCCCTGCCCGGCTGGTCAGATATTCCCGATAGCATCTGCGCAAAGCCGAACAGCTGATAAAGACAAGACCCGAAGGGATAATCATCTGCGTCGCCAGCGCATCCAGCCATGGCCAGCGATCTGCATCGGTTAAGGGGATGCCTGCGGCCATTTTGCCGATATTGGCAGGAGGATGATAATCATCGGCATCGATATAGGTCGCATCCATGCGATCAGCCAGCATGGCGGCATAGGTTGACTTGCCACTAGCCGTGACACCCATCAAGATGAAAAGCCGAACCGGAATTTGTAGCATCGCTAGGCTTTCGTCCTTTCCAACAGCAGGTCACAAAATAGTCAAGCCATCATATCTTGCATCGCTGAAAACTTGCGAAATCGAATATATAGCCAGACTTGAACGGTTATATAAACAATCATCGGGATAAGCATTTGTAAAATCGCGGCAATGCCAGCCTGTGATCGACTGCCACCTGTAGCGCGAATCACCGCCTCTAGCGTCACCGTGTTCACCCGGCCAGCCCCAATAAGTAGGGTTGGTACATAAAGCGCAATAGAAACAGAAACACCTATAAAAATTGAAATTGCCAAAGGATAAGCCAGAAGTGGCAATTTTATATGAAAGAAACGATAGTACGCATTTTTTCCAAGGGTCGCCGCCACCTGATCAAATCGTGGATCACAAAAATCAAAGGCAGGTCGTAGAATCAACCATATATAAGGCAAAATAAACAAGGCATGAACCCAGATCAGCGCTACCCATGTCCCATCAAGGCGTTGCCAGCTAAATAAAATCTGCAAGCCAAATAGAAAGCTGATCTGCGGTACCAACAAAGGTAGGTAAAGGGGTAAATGAAGCCAGCCTGAAAGACGATTTTTGTGATGAAATTGTCGAGGTGTAAGTTCGCACACCGCCATGACAACAATCAATGCAAGACCAGTTGCCGAAAAGGCCAGTAGCACACTGTTTCCCAGCAGTGGAATCATGTCAACAGCGCTAACCCAATGTTGCATTGTAAAAGAATTCGGCATAGCCGCGGGAAAAAACCACGAACCAGCAATCGACCAAAGAAGAATTGCTAAAAACCCAAGAACCGCAAGTACCATTGGCAATAATCCAATAGCAGCCAAAATCGGCAGCAAGCGGTCTGCAATCAACAATCGATAGCCGCTATTTCGAAAATGCCGGAACAAGTGGCTTATAATAATTTCACCCATTTGCCACAGTAAAATGGCCAAAATCACCACAGCTAGTTGAAGACAGGCACCAAATGACACCGACAAACGTGTTAATAAGTCACTATGGTCAATAGTCTGGAAAATTAGAACGGCCAGCGGTGGAGGCAAGGTTGGTGCCAATAACAGCGCCATGTCAACAACCGATAAGCCGTAAACCAGAACCGCTGCCAAAGGTAATCGAATATGTCGATAGACGAGTGGTAAAATTAAAAATAGCCAGCATGCTGCTCGTCCATATCCAAGGCTGACACCTGCCCGAATTAATCGCGTTGTCGGCAAGGTAGCCAAAGTCGTCATCCCAACAATAATCAAAAATGGAATTTCCTTGGCAAGCAAACCTAATATTAAGCTCATCCCATAGGGATCGGGGAACCACGCAAAAAGGGGCGGTCTATCAAAGCCTGTTAGATTTGGCGAAACAAGCCGCATCAACCAGCCTGATGGCGTAAGTAAAAAAAGCATGCCAATAGCGACGGTGCTGTGTGGAACAGATATGAGGGGGCCAAGTAGGCGACGAAGATATCGCATCAACCGATTTTCGGCACAGGTCGCTAACACAACAAAGCTGAAAAAAAGCGCCAGAACAGTCGCCGTAATACCTGTAAAAAAAGATAGTAAAATGGCAGACGATAGGCCAGGCGTTGAAATAAAACGTCTTGCTGGAGCCCATGAAAACCCACCCTCACCAAAGGCTGGAAAAAATCCAACACTCGGCAGGATAACACCAATTAGGCCAACTAAAACCGGGCTGCAAAACAGAAAAAGACACCCAGCCATCAAATAAGGCCTATTATGCGTTATAGTAGAAACGGCCATGGGCTAAAACCCAGAAGCGTAACGGCTTTTCCATGCCTCCTCTAGTCGAGACACCCAAGAGGGATGAGGCTCGGCAAGAGTATTTGCAAGATCCGACTCACTCAATGTCGCCACCCCTCGCGGCACTGCAGCTAAGGCTGTCATATCTGCAGTTGATAATTTATTAGGGGATAATACCATTGGATCACCCCATATACGGGGGTCTGATTTACGGATTTGTGCCTCAGGTGATAACATAAAATCGGCAACAACACGCGCCGCCTGAGGTGCCGAAGCGTTAAACGGAATAGCCAGGAAATGCACGTTTGCTAGCGTGCCGACATCATGAATATATGTGCTCACTGTTGCTGGCAACTCACCCTTTTCAATTGCGGCAGATGCATCTGCTGGATTAAAAGACAGGGCAATGTCAATTTCACCATCACCAAGGAGTTGGCGCAAAGCTGTATAATTTGCCGGATATGTAGAGCCTGAGCGCCATAAATGCGGCACGGCATTATCAAGCCAATCCCATAACGGTGCGGTGACGCTTTCAAAATTAGCTGTATCAACTGGAGCATATAGCGGTGTTTTATCGACTGTCAGTTCAAGTAAAATTTGCTTTAAAAAGGACATCCCAACAAAATCGGTTGGGTTAGGAAACGTAAAACGTCCAGGGTTGGCTCGAATATAAGCCAATAGCTCTTGTGCCGACCGGGGTGGCGTTAATAAACGTGCTGTATCATAAGCAAAAACCAACTGAGCCCGCCCCCAAGGAGACTCCTTGCCTTCGGTCGGTTCGGCAAAATCATATTTAATGGCGGGTAACGATTCTGCATCGGTAAACTTCCAGCTTGGCAGCGTTTCCACCCACGGCATAGGTTGCAAAAGTCCAGAACGTTTCATGACAGCAAAATTGGCACCATTAATCCAGATGATATCAATGGTGCCATCATTGACTCTGCCAGCGGCCTTTTCAGCTAGGATGCGTGAAACAGCAGTCGCAGTATCGGCAAGTTTCACATGCTTTAGAGTAATATCATATCGGCTCTTCACCTGTTGTCCGGCCCACGCGATATAGGCATTAATCTTATCATCACCACCCCACGCGTTGAAATAAACTGTTTGTCCTTTTGCCGCGCGAATGGTTGTAGTAAAATCTTCACCCAATACAGGTATAGTGGTCGATACAAGTAGAATGAAAAGTCCAGCAAGAGAAATAATCAAACGCATGAAAAGTTGCTGAAAACGGCATATTAATGTCATAAATTTCTGTATCATTCCTATGTTTTCTCTTGAAAGGGTATGGATTACTATATTGACAAAAGCCCCATCTAATTAACAGCGTAGTCTTTAGACACTGCCCAGACGCCAAGGTGATCACAATACTCAAACTAGCAGATATTTCAATAAGCTATAGCGTTGATGTACCCTTGATCACTGGTTTTTCATGTGTAATCAAACCTGGTCAGTTACGGCTATTGCGGGGGGCAAGTGGAAGTGGCAAATCCAGCCTTTTGTCATTGATATGCGGAACGCCTGACCCAGCTTTAATCTGGTCGGGAGATATGTATCTAAATGATATATCGCTATATCCTATACCTGCTGAGCAACGTAATATTGGCTTGCTATTCCAGGATCCATTATTATTTCCACATATGACAGTAGCCGAAAACCTAGCTTTTGGTCTTGCCGAAACAAGCCGCAAGAACCGACATGAGGCCGTACTTACAGCGTTGAACCAAGCTGGGCTAGATGGCTTTGGCGACCGTGATCCTGCAAGCTTGTCAGGTGGACAAGCCGCACGAATTGGCCTGATGCGGTCATTACTAGCCAAGCCAGATGCCTTATTGATGGATGAAGCTTTTTCTTCACTTGACCCAGATTTACGAGAGCAATTCGGCGGTTTCGTCCTATCACAAATCAAGCAAAGGCATATTCCAGCCTTACTAGTCAGTCATGATGCTGGTGACGCTCTTTTCGCAAGCGACGAGATCATCCAACTCTAACATCGCAATTTTCATTTACTTCGCCATTGTTTAAAATAGACATGCCATTGCCCTATTCATAACTTTTGAATGAATAGGCCTGTATCATTTTGACATCTAATCTGATAGTTTCGCGTCAATATATGGCATAAGCCATGATTGACAAAGCTGGGGAGCACACCGGTAGATACCAATCTGGCGGGTAAGAATTATGACTGTAAAGCACCTAAAAGCCGACCTTCTGGACAGACTTGACGCCTTTCGCAAGCAAGGTAAGCATGTTTCGGATATCAATCCCATTCTGGCGCTGGCTGACGAGATCAGCGAGAAGCTGTATAAAGGCCAGATCAGCCAGGATGAAGTCAATGACTTCCTTGCGCATATGGGAAGCGAGCTGTGGGATCAGCAAACAACCCGCCTGCATGTCAAAACTGGCCGCGATAACGATGATATCAATGTTTTAGATGGTGTTGACATTAATGCGCTTGATGTGGGCAAGCCGGTCTATCATGCGGTATTTACCGCGCATCCGGTCTTTGCGCTGGAAAAGGATATATCCGCGATCCTGTCACAAGCCGCCAGCGATAATAAAATGGGTACGATGCCAGATGATGCCTATCGGCCGCGCAGTAGCATTACGTTGCAAGATGAGCATAGCGAGGCCATGCAGGCATTGGGGCATGCGCGCACCGCGATCCGGTCATTACATCATACCATTCTGACGGCAAAACGTGCGGCTGGAGATGCCGGCTGGCGCGATGTTTTACCCGTAATGTGCGCGGTATCGACATGGGTTGGTTATGATCTTGACGGGCGCTCGGATATCACATGGCTTGACAGTTTTGCCCTGCGGCTTGTCGAAAAACAGATGGCGCTTGATCTGTATCATGCCGAACTGTCAGCGCATGGTGAAGCGCATCCGGATGTGGCCGGGCTGCTGGCTGAACTTGCAGCCGAAAATGAGGCGACACAAGCTGATATCAAACGCTTTTCCGATTTGACCGAAGCCAGCTTTGCCCATGCTGTTGACAGTTTAAGCGAGCGCACCAACAAATTGATCAGTAGCCGCGATGTCGCCACCCGTCTGCATGATATTGCCAGGACAATCGACGATTATGACACCGCAACCGCACTAATGGTCATTGCCGGCGATATTGCCAGTCATGGTTTTGGCATGGGCGAAATCCACCTGCGGATCAATGCCGTGCAATTGCGTAACGCGATGCGTGCGGTAGATGGCCGCGGCATTTCATTATCGGGCGATAATGTGCAAAACCGTTTGTTAATGGAACGCTTGGCCACACGCATCAAGACCGAAGCCGCATGGCACATAAATTTCCAGAATCTTGATGAAGAAAGTGCCACCGCACGGCGTCAGCTGATGCTGGCAACACAGTTTCTAAAGCATGTTGATTGTGACCAACCAATCCGCCTGTTAATTGCCGAATGCGAGAAGCCAATCACCATCATGAATGCGCTGTATCTGGCGCATAAATTCGGCATTGCTGACCGGCTGGATATTTCCCCTTTGTTCGAGACCACTTTCGGGCTGGAACATGGGGTACAATTGATCGAACAATTGCTGGGGCATGATGTGTTCTGCGACTATGTGCGCCGCCGCGGTCGGCTGGCCATGCAAACCGGCTTTTCGGATGCGGGACGCTTTATCGGACAGATCGCCGCCAATCTGGCAATTGAACGGCTACAGCTGAAAATTGCACAGCTGATCAAAGACCGGCTTGATGGCGATGTTGACCTGTTGATGTTCAATACACATGGCGAATCATTTGGCCGTGGATGCGCTGGCCCGCGCATTGCTGACCGGCAGAATTTCATTCTGACACCGCATACAAGAGCACGATGCAACGAGATGGGTGTACGCATTCATCATCAATCTAGTTTTCAGGGCGGTGATGGCTATCGGATGTTCGGTTCGCCAGCCTTGGCGCAATCGACTATCAATCATCTGTTTGCCGCCGAAACCGCACAACCAAGTAGCGCCTGGCAGCATGACAGTTTCTATCAGAATAACGACTTTGCGCTGGATATGTTTCTGGCGCTCAAAGCGTGGCATGAAAAGCTGTTTTCCGACCCAAGCTATGTCACCTTGCTGGATATTTTTGGTATCAATCTGTTGCCAAAAACCGGCTCGCGGCCTGCCAAACGGGTTGTTCAGGTAGGTATGGGCCGTCAGGATCCGTCAAAGATGCGTGCCATTCCGCATAATGCGATTCTGCAACAGCTTGGGTTTCTGGCGAATGTCATTTCGGGATTTGGTAGCGCGGCGCAGATCGATGCTGATCAATTTGCCGAACTATATGAAAGTTCGCCGCGCCTGCAGCAATTGCTAGCGCATGTGCTGGCAGCAAAGGAGCTGGGATCGCTGAATACGGTTCTGGCCTATGCCAAATTACTGGACAATGGTTTCTGGATCGATCGCGGCTATCATGGCTATCAACCGCGTAACTTGCGCGCCTATCGGAAGCTTGGGTTTATGCTGAATGATGACCGGCGTACCCGCGCCGCGCGGCAGATCGTCTGGCGTTTGCGTGATGATCTGATTGACCTGTATCGCCTGTCAAAATTAGTTGGCGTTGACGATGTTCGGATTAGCGGTGATGAGCGCGTCAGTCTGGATATGATTCACGCCGTCCGTATTGCGCTGATCATCGACTCGCTGGCGTTGATTTGCCGGGTGCCACGTTTTGCCGAATCAACACGGCATAGTAATGAAGATGTCCTGCGGCAAGCTTTGAGTCTTGATTTTGATGAAGCACAAGCCATCATCCGGCAGGAATTTTCACTTGATAAAACCACGCATAGCCAGAGCGACGTTGCCGAAACGCAAAATTACCGCGACGAAAGCTATTCCGATTATCAAGCCATCGCCGAACAGATTCTGGCACCGCTGGAACGCAACAACCAGATGATCAAACGGATTACGCAGATGATTAGCGGCCATTACGGCGCGCATGGCTAATCAAGCCGAGCTGGCAATGCTGAGATCAATGGCGGTGCCCAGAAGATCGACAAGCTGGTCAATCTCGGCATCGGCAATGATGAAAGGCGGCGCGATCAGTACATGGTCGCCTTGCTTGCCATTTATCGTGCCCTGCATCGGATAGCAGATCAACCCCAGATCAAGCGCCTTTTTCTTGATCGTGCCCGCAATATTGCGTTCCCGCGCAAACGGCGTTTTAGCCGCTCGGTCATGAACCAGTTCAATGCCGCGGAACAGACCCCGCCCCCGAATATCACCAACAAAAGGATGCTGGCCAAGGCGGGCATGAAGCCGGTCATTCAATAGATCGCCTTGCTGGCGAACACGCGCGCATAAATCATCATCCAGAATACGGTGCATTACCGCCAGTGACGCCGCACAGGCAACCGGATGCCCAAGATAGGTATGGCCATGCTGGAAAAACCCAGAGCCAGCAGCGATTGCATCATAGATAGCATCGGTACAAAGCGCCGCACCGATCGGCTGATAGCCCGCACCTAGCCCTTTGGCGATGGTGACAATATCGGGAGTGATGTGATCCTGTTCACAAGCAAAAAACGATCCGGTGCGCCCCATGCCACACATCACTTCATCAAGAATCAACAGCACACCATATTTATCGCAAATCTCACGGATGCGGGTGAAATAGCCCGGCACCGATGCCAATGCCCCTGCAGTAGCCCCAACGACAGGTTCAGCCAGAAAGGCCATCACCTTATCTGCACCAACCGCTAGAATTTCAGTTTCAAGTTCATTGGCAACACGCTGGCCATAGTCATATTCGCTTTCGCCAGCCTGTTGATCACGATAGGCATAGCACGGCGCAATCAAGCTGGTCTCGGCAAGCATTGACTCAAAGAAGGTGCGCCGCCAGACATTGCCGCCCGCCGCCAACGCGCCTAACGTGTTGCCATGATAGCTTTGCCGCCGCGAGATAATCCGGTGACGTTCAGGTTGGCCGATTTCAACATAATATTGCTTGGCCAGCTTCAAGGCCGCTTCGACGGCCTCGGAGCCACTCGACACAAAATAGGCACGTGTCACGCCTTTGGGGGCATTGGCAATAAGCAGATCGGCCAAGGCCTCGGCAGGCTCGCTGGTAAAGAAAGACGTATGCGCAAAAGCAAGGGTTTCGGTTTGCTTGATCATCGCTCGGCGCACGCTATCATCCGAATGTCCAAGACAGGACACCGCCGCCCCACCCGAAGCATCCAGATAACGCTTGCCTGCTTTATCAACAATGAAACAACCGTCACCATGTGAGGCAACAGCTAGATCGGCTTTGCTATGACGCGGAAATACTGACTTACTAATCATGAAAACACCCTTGGCAAACCTATATAGATAATTTTTCTTAATTCCATAACTAGTAGCATATTCGGATGCGATGTAAAACGTTTGTTATATTTCTAATATATATGTTACAAATGTAACAATTTAGACTTGCAGTATATTTTGGCCTTGCATAGGATCATTGATATGGGACTACATGACGATCTAAAGCAGCAACATGCCGGCTTGAGCCGCACCCTTCAAAAAGCCAGCGCGGTGATCATAAGGGGGCTGGCTGATATTCCGTTCCAAAGCATCCGCGAGCTTGCCGCCCTGACCGATGTATCGCCCTTATCAATTATTCGGCTGACGCGTAAATGGGGCTATTCGGGCTATCCCGAATTTCAAACTGCGGTTCGCAAGAATTTGTATCCAGAAGCGGTAAAATCGCCAGCCGCCGATGATGCCGTTTCCAGCGCCGACCCGAAAATGCTATGGACTGCCAAGACACAGGTGCAGATTGCCAAGGTGGCCGCGCGCATCCACACATCACGCCGGGTTCATATTGCTGGCTTTCGCAGTGCGCAAGCCTTTGCAAGCTATATGAATTATATGGGCCGGATGGTGTTTGATAATTTTCATTTAATGACCGAGTCGGGGCTGGGCTCGGCGCAGGATCTGGCACAGATGTCGTCTGCCGATACCTTGATTGCCTTTTCGACAACGCCCTATTCAAGTGAAACTGTCCGCCTTGTTCAGGCGGCGCAATCACTGAACATTCCGACGGTTGCGATTACCGATGATATATTATCCCCCTTTGGTGATTATGCCGATCTGGTGATTGATGTGCCGATTTCAAAAACCAAACGGCTGTTTGAAATGGCGCCCATGATTTCAACGATTGAACATATATTAGAAACCAGCTTTGACATGCTGGGCGATGATGCCGATGCACGCATCGCCTATTTCGGATCACGTATAACGGCGATCAAAGGCTATTGGTAACGTTCCACAGCAGCCGGTCAAAAGGCCTATTCGTCAATCCAGACAGCATGGCGTTTTTCAAGAAAAGCGTTAACGCCTTCTTCGGCATCGCGCTTGAGCATATTATCAACCATAATGCCAGCGGCATAATCATAGGCGTCTGATAAAGACATTTCCGCCTGCTGATAAAATGCGCGTTTGCCGGTTTTAAGTGTCATGCTTGATTTGCTGGCAATTCTGGTCGCTACCGCCGTCACCGTTTCGGTCAGTTCATCTTCGGCAACCGCCGCATTCAGCAAGCCGATTTCAGCCGCCCGTGCGGCGCTGGTCATATCGCCCGTAAGCAGCATTTCCATAGCATGTTTTGGCGCGACATTGCGCGACAAAGCCACCATTGGCGTCGAACAGAATAGACCAATATGAACGCCCGGGGTGCTGAAACCTGCATCATCGGCGGCATAGGCAAGATCGCAACTGGCCACAAGCTGGCATCCGGCAGCGGTAGCGATACCACGTATTTCGGCAATGACCGGCTTTGGATGACGCACAATCGTCTGCATCATGGTCGAACATTGCGTCATGATGGTGGCAAAATAAGCCTTGCCCGCATCAGCAGCAGCGCGGCCAGCGGTCAGTTCTTTCAAATCATGGCCAGCGCAAAAGGCCGGGCCATTCGAGGCCAGCACAATGACGCGGACAGCCGCATCATCTGCCGCCGCATCAAAAGTCGATTGAATGGCACTCAGCATTTTTTCAGACAGGGCATTCCGGCGCGCCGAATCATTTAGGGTCAGTCGCAAAATACCCGTATCAGACAGTTCAGATAACAGGATCGAGTCCCCGCCAGCATCCATCATGTCATTATCCCCCCTATGGTGACGCCATGCCCATGACGTATGACGCCCTTATATCATATCCAAGCCCTATGATGACGCCAGCTGTTTTTTTGGATCATAAAACGGCTTTGGCACCACCGTGACCGGCAAACGGCCAACCGAGGTTTCGGCAAAAGCCTGGGTGCCATTGTCAGCATAAGCTATATCAAGCATTGCTAGGGCAATATTCTGCTCGAGGCGAGGTGAATAGATGGCTGATGTGACCTTGCCGATCACCTTGCCATCGCTTTCTACGGGCCAGAAGGTCGTATTTGAAGCTGCAAGCGGCGCACCATCGATGACCAGACCCACCTGTTTCCGGGTGACGCCGTGCTGGCGAATTTTGGTCAGTGCCGCTTTACCGATAAAATCAGCATCCATATCTAAGTCAATCAAACGGTCAAGGCCCAGTTCGAATGGATTGGTATTGATATCCATATCGGCATGATAGGACAGCATACCCCCTTCGATCCGGCGAATTGACGATGTATGCCCCGGCTTGAGCCCAAATGGCGCCCCAGCTTTCATGATCGCTTCCCAGAGCTGATCGCCCTTTGACCCGTCACGCAGATAGATTTCATAACCCAGTTCGCTTGACCAGCCAGTCCGTGACACGACTAGCGGGATACCCTCAAATTCAAGCTCAGCCAGCCAGTAATAGCGCAAATCAGATACCACATCGCCAAAAAGCGCATGCGCTATCTCGCCAGATCTTGGCCCCTGCAACTGTAGTGGCGATACATCAGGCTCGGTGATCGTTACATCCATGCCGGCATTGACCGCGACGCCCTGTGCCCAGAACAGAATGTCGCTATCAGCCAACGAAAACCAGAAATGATTTTCACCAAGGCGCAACATCACCGGATCATTCAGCACGCCGCCTTTTTCATTGGTCAGGATCACATATTTACACTGACCAACAGCGCATTTGGAAATATCACGCGGGCTGAGCATCTGGACAAAACGTGATGCATCCGGCCCGGTGATTTCGACCTGACGTTCGACCGCAACATCACACAAGATCGCGTCATTGACCAGATTCCAGAAATTCTGCACCGGATCACCAAAATCACGCGGAATATACATATGATTATAAACCGAATAGCCCGCCGCGCCCCAGCGCATCGTCGCGTCAAAATAAGGTGATTTGCGGATCTGAGTTCCGAATCCTACCGCGTCAGTATTCTGGGTATCTTTCGCCATGGTTTACCATCCTTGTCACGACCCGCATAGAGGTCAAAATCTAACTTACATCACACCGATTATAGAGATGGTATGTTCTGTTCATGTGATAAACCCCGACGTGCGACAAAAATAGCGTATGGGCGTCCTTTTTCGTCTCAAAATGCCAATAATGGTCTGAATGCTATCAGCATCACAATATATCAAAATCAGGCAGAAAATGATTGTTTTTGATCAGGCTATTGGTAATGATCAAACCATGGGACAAAAACCAAAACATAATCGGTTTGAAGATATCGCCCGACATGCGGGTGTTGGCACCGCAACCGTTGACCGCGTATTGAACGAACGCGGCGGCGTTAGCGTCAAAACCATGAAAAAGGTGCTGTATAGCGCCCGCACATTGGGAACACGGCGCGTTTTACCCGAAATTGACCAGCGTACATTGCGGATCGAAGCGGTGCTGGCACGCAAACATTCGGCCTATTATGACCGGCTGGCAAAAGCCTTTCAGATGGCGGCTAGCTTTGCGAATGTTCCGGTGACTGTCTATCGGACGCATATCGATGATGATGCCCCCGACAAGCTGGCGGCGCATGTGCGTGATGTTGCCAGCTATCGGGACGGGATCATCATCTATGGCAACAACCACCCCAATGTGGCCGCGCAGATCAGTGCGCTGGCACATCAGGTGCCTGTTCTGACCATCAGCACCGACATTCTGCACAGCAACCGGCATTCGCATGTTGGCATTAATGACATTGGCGCAGGTCAGTCAGCCGCCAAATTATGCGAGGCCATTTGCCGCGGCGGTGGGCAGGTGCTGGTCATTGCCCCAGAAAAGCACGCCCAGTCCTTGCAAGACCGGTTTGGCGGCTTTACCGAGTTTTTCAACGTTATGGGAAAGCGCGATCAATTGGTCATTATCAAACGCGAACCAATTCTTGATCACACCTTGTCGAAAATACGTAACATCGTGCGTCAAAACCCGAATATCAGAGCACTCTATTCGACAACAAATGACGATATGCTGGAAATGCTATTCAAAAGCCTGCAAAGCGATACGCAGAATTTTGACTTTGTGAAAATCGTCCATGATCTTGATAAGGAAACCATCACCCATTTGCGATCAGGTCTGATTGATATCGTAATCGATTCAAATCCGGCGCGTCAGGTTCTGCGCGCTATTGAAATCATCTCGGCGCATCATGGCATGGCAACCGAAAGCATAAGTGAGCTGGTTGATTTCCAGATTTTCACTTCGGACAACATTCCCGAAAGTTATTTTTAAGCATCATCCGGCTAGAGTGACGCGAAAGCCGAAAGATGATCACGGGATTAAAGCATCATCCGGCTAGAGCGACGCGAAAGCCGAAAGATGACCGCGGGATTTAAGCATCATCCGGCTAGAGCGGCGCGAAAGCCGAAAGATGATCGCGGAATTTAAGCATCATCCGGCTAGAGCGACGCGAAAGCCGAAAGATGACCGCGGGATTAAAGCATCATCCGGCTAGAGCGACGCGAAAGCCGAAAGATGATCGCGGGATTAAAGCATCATCCGGCTAGAGCGACGCGAAAGCCGAAAGATGATCGCGGCAAACAAGCCTTATCATATGATGTTTTTTGATCAATTTTTGACTGTCTTATTCGCCCTAGTTATTGCTTTGCTGATCGCTATGGGGAGTAACGATATGAGACCTGACAAAACCGAACTTGCGGCGCTGGCAGACCTGCTTGCCAACACATGGCCAGACCCGTCAAAGCCCGTAGCATTAAAGCCGCACCAGTTTCCGCAAAACCGCTTTGAGGCCTATTTTGTGCAGGATCGCATGTTCGACGCGCTGAATGAAAGTCTGGCCGGGTGGAAAGTGGGGGCGACCAGCGCCCAGATGCGGGCATTGGATGGACATGATGATATCATTCCCGGGCGCATTGCGTCATCAACATGCTATGTCGGCACGCATATGACATTACCGATTGCCCGCTTTCCAAATGCACGTGTTGAAACCGAATTTGCATTCCGCCTGACGGAAACGCCAGAGCTGCGCAAAACACCATGGCGCGCCGAGGATATGGCCGAGATCATGACATTGCATCCCGCCATTGAAATTATCGGCAACCGCTATCAGGTCGAAGGCGCCAGCAAAGCACAAAATTCACTGCTGACAATCGCTGATAATGGCGGCGGCATGGCGTTTGTGTTTGGCGACCCGGTTGATGACTGGCAGGATCTGGATTTTCAGCATCATAACATCACCTTGCGCGTTGACGACAAGGCAGCTGCGGAAAATTTCCTTGGTGATATGCGCTGTGTGCCAGCACAAGCCGCCGCCGATCTGGTCAATCATCTGGCAAGCCGTAATATTTCAATGCAGGCAGACGACTTTCTTTCAACCGGTGCGGCAACCGTGCCGCAACCTTTTGTGGCTGGCAGCACAGTGCATGCTGATTTTGGCACGCTGGGCGTGATCGAGTTGACATTTTAGAAAGTGCATAACGTGACTGATACGGTAATGGCAGATATTCTGGTTCTGAACGGTCCCAATCTTAATATGCTGGGCACGCGTGAGCCGCATATCTATGGCCACATGACATTGGACGAAATCGAAACCGCAAGTCGCAAAAAAGCCGATAGTCTGGGGCTTTCATTGGATTGGTTTCAGTCAAATAGCGAAAGCGCCCTGATCACCCGACTACAACAGGCCAGCCAGAATAGACGTGCCATTATCATTAATGCTGCCGCCTATACACATACATCCTATGCGGTGCGCGACGCGCTGGCCTTATTTGACGGCCCCAAGGTCGAAGTGCATTTATCAAAGAATTTCAATCGCGAGTCCTTTCGCCAGATCAGCACCATCTCGCCTATATGCGATGGCACGATCGTGGGCTTTGGCTTCCATTCGTATCTGCTAGGCATTCAGGCGATAGAATCATTACTTAACCCAGAATCAAAGAGGTAAACATGACTCCAGTATATTCAAACATAATGGTGATGGGTGCAGGTGGCATGGGCGCCTTGTTCGGCATGATTCTGGATGAAGGCGGCATGAATGTAACGCTGGTCGATAGTGATACAGCACATGTGGCGGCGATCCAGAAAGACGGATTGAAGGTTTCGGGCCTTGGCGGCGAACGGAGCCGCATTATGGATGCCGTGACCTCACCCGACGACATTACCGATATCGATATCGTGCTGGTGCAATGCAAAGGCACAGCCACCAGAGCCGCCGCCGAAAGCATGAAACATCTGGCAAAGCAGAACGCCATATTCATCAGCTTCCAGAATGGGCTGGGAAATGAGGATATTCTTGCTGAGGTTCTGGGGCCTGAAAATGTGCTTGGCGGTCTGACATCAATGGCTGGTGCAAAGCTGGGCTTAGGCCATATTCAGGATTTTGACCGCGTGCCAACATATATCGGCGAAATGGAGGGCGGCATATCGGCACGGGTCGAAGCGATTGCCAAAGCTTTGAGTGCCGCCGGACTGGAAACCAAACCAAGCGCAGATATCACTGCCGATATCTGGAAAAAACTGATTGGCAATCTGTCCATGAGCGCAGTCTCGGGTATCACCAATCTGACCAGTACCGAGATTCTCTCTGTCGAAAGCTTAAAGAATCTATGCTACCGTGCGCTTGACGAAGCGATTAGCATCGCCAAATCGCAGAATGTAAATCTGGATAAGGATGAAGTCATCGCAGGGTTGCAAATAATGACCCAGCCAGGGGGAACCGGCGACAATAAATCGTCGTTATGTCTCGACATTCTTGCCCAACGGCAAAGCGAGATTGAATTTATTTATGGTCGTCCGTTGGCGCTGGCCAAACAAGCCAATCTGAATGTACCAACCTTGCAGACATTATATGGCCTAGTTAAAGGCATCGAAACACATTACGTGAAGGGATAGAATATTATGCAATCTGATAACGGACAGCCAGCTTCCGATACATCACTGGCAGGCAAGACAGCTATCATCACAGGCGGGTCACGCGGCATCGGGATGGCGATTGCCAAGAGACTGGCCGCCAGTGGTGCCCATATCATGATTCTGGGATCAAACGCCGAACATCTGGCACAGGCTAAGGCCAGCATAGCGGGAACGGTGGCGACGCACGCCGCCGATCTGCGGACATTGGCAGGATGTGAAAGCGCCTTTGCCGCCTTTCAATCGCATTATGAAAAATGTGATATTTTCGTGCATAGTGCTGGCGCGACCAAAGGCGGGGTGTTTCCCGCCCAGCCTGATGACGATTTCATCGACGGGTTTGCGCTGAAATTCCATGCTGGCGTGCGCTTGTCACGGCTGTTCTGGCCGATGCTGAAAGCGGCGCATGGCACCGCCATCATGATTATTGGGGGGGCATCAAGAACGCCTGATGCCAGCTTTATGGTTGGCGGTGCGGTCAATGCGGCACTGGCCAACTATACCAAGGCGCTTGCCGGACAAGGCAATATGGATGATGTCAATGTCAACTGGATCAATCCGGGGCAGACCGAAACCGAGCGCTTGCAAATGTTGCTGGAAACACGCGCCCGCGACGAAGGCAAAACAGTCGATGATGTACGCGCCGAACGGATGCAGGGCGAAGGTATCCGCCGACTTGGCCAGCCTGATGATGTCGCCAGTCTGGTGCATTATCTGTGTCAGGACGAAGCCCGCCATATTCAAGGTACGGGCATTAGTGTCGATGGTGGTGCCACGAAGGGTTACTTCTGATGCAATTTGCGCTGGATGATCAGCAACGGCTTCTGGTGCGGACAATCCGCGATTTTGTGAAACGCGAATTGATGCCGCTTGAAGATAGGGTCGAGGCAGATGGGTTTCTGGCTGATGATATTGCCGCCGAGATACAGCAGAAATCGCGCGATCTGGGGCTATATGCGGTCAATATACCAACCGCATATGGCGGCGGTGGTTTGTCGGTTTTTGACTGGATGCTGGCCGAAGAACAATATGGCTATACCAGCGATATTCTGATCCGGCGCGCCTTTGGTAATGTCTATGAAATCCTGCTTGAAGGGAATGCCGAACAGATCGAGACCTATCTTTTGCCGACTGTGCGTGGCGAGCGCACCTGTTCGGTCGCCTTTACCGAACCTGCCGCCGGGTCGGACGCCGCCAGTATCAAGACACGCGCTGTGCGTGATGGCGATGACTGGATTTTGAACGGAGCCAAACATTTCATTTCAGACGGGCTTTATTCGGACTTTTTTGTCGTGACGGCGGTGACTGACCCCGATGCCGGATATAACGGCATTTCCACCTTTATCGTCGAAAAAGGCATGTCCGGATTCAATGTTGGCCGCGATCAGCCAATGATGGGATTGCGTGGCACCTCGCATGTTGAAATGAGCTTTGACGATGTACGGTTATCGCAAGCTCATCTGCTGGGCCCCGAAGGCAAAGGGTTGAAAATGGCTTTGTCGACTTTAGGGCGGGTCAGGCTGGCACAGGTGGCTGCACGCGCAACCGGCAAGGCCACGCATATCATGGATTTGATGCTGGAACATGCCCGCGAGCGCAAACAATTTGGCGCCCAGATCGGCACCTTTCAGATGGTTCAGCAGATGCTGGCAGACTCGGCTATGGACATTAACGCGACTCGGCTGGCCTTATGGCAGACCGCCAGCCGGATTGATAATGGTGAAGATCCACGCGCCAATATTTCGATGCTGAAAGTGCAGGCCGCCGAAATGCTGGGGCATGTGGTAGATCGCGCCGTACAGATTTTTGGCGGCATGGGCTATTGCCGCGATCTGCCGATTGAACGCTATTACCGTGATGCCCGTATTTACCGGATTTATGACGGCGCATCGGAAATTCATCGGGTGGTCATGGCCAAGAGCCTGATGAAAGGCGACACATCCCTTTACAGCGTTGAATAGGCAGACAGCACTATATGATGAAAGCTAGAACGGAATTGAATAATGAGTGATGATAAATTCATTTCGGCAGATCAGGCCGCTGATCTGATCTCCGACAATGCCACAATCGGTCTGATTGGCGGCGGCGGCGGGCTGGTCGAAGCAACAAGCCTGCACGCGGCAGTCGAGAGACGTTTTCTGGACTCAGGCCATCCACGCGGGCTGACCTGTATTCATGCGCTTGGCATCGGTGATCGCGACAGCCGCGGTATGAACCGCTTTGCGCATAAGGACATGACCCGCCGCGTGATTGGCGGCCATTGGGTCTGGTCGCCACGAATGCAGGAGATGGCGCGGCATAACGAGATTGAAGCCTATGTTCTGCCTGGTGGCGTGATGATGCAATTAATGCGGGAAGTGGCCGCCGGACGCCCGGGATTGATTACGCATGTCGGGCTTGGCACCTTTGTTGACCCCCGGCTTGATGGCGGGCGCATGAATAGCGCTGCCACAGATAAACTGGTCGAAGTCATGACTATCGACGGCAAAGATTATCTGCGCTATCTGCCAATACCCGTTGATGTGGCATTGTTGCGCGGGTCTGTCGCCGATGAAGATGGCAATATCTCGCTAGAAGAAGAACCTGCCAATCTGGATATCTATGCGATGGCAGCCGCCGCACATAATAGTGGCGGCAAGGTCATTTTTCAGGTCAAACGCAAAGTCGTCCGCGGCAGTCTGCCAGCGCGTGAAGTGCGGATTCCGTCAGCGCTGGTCGATGCGGTGGTGATCGATTCCGGACAAAGACAGGGCTATGAGCTGGTCTATGACGCGGCTGTATCAGGCCAGAAAGTCAACCCCAACGTTCCCCGCGATATGCCCGCCTTTTCGGCACGCATGGTGATTGCACGGCGCGCGCGCACCGAACTGCATGATGGGGCGGTGGTAAATTACGGTTTCGGCATTCCCGATCAGGTGGCCAAAATTGTTGCCGCCGAACATGCCGAAGGACGCTATTATCAGACCATCGAGCATGGCACCTATGGCGGTACCTTGTTGGATGGTGATCTGTTTGGCTATGCGCTTAATCCCAGCTCTATGATTGATGGCCCGTCACAATTTGATTTCTATTCGGGTGGGGGGCTGGATATCGCCTTTCTTGGCTTTGGTGAAATTGATGCGCATGGCAATGTTAATGTATCGAAACTGGCTGGTAATACGGTGGGGCCAGGCGGCTTTATCGATATCGCGCAAAATGCGGCAAAGGTCGTGTTCTGCGGTACCTTTGATACAGGTGGTGCCAAACTGGCCGTTGGCGATGGCACTTTATCGGTGATCACTCCGGGCAGGATCGGCAAATTCAAACAGGATGTTGACCAGATCACCTTTTCCGGATCACAGGCTTTGCGCCAGAAACAGGATATCCTGTATGTCACCGAACGGGCGGTTTTCAAACTGACCGCAGCTGGCATATGCCTGATTGAGATTGCGCCCGGTATCGATCTGCAAGAAAATATTCTGGACAAAATGGCATTCACACCACTTATCGCCGATGATCTAAAAATCATGGATTCATCATTTTTTACGGAGACTTTGTAATGCGTCCTGTCAAAATCGGCCTCGTCGGTGCAGGCGTTATCGGCAAACGCCATGTTGAAGCGCTTGGCCAGATAACAGAAGGTGAACTGGTTGCCATCGCCGACCCGTTGCCAGCGGCGGCTGAATATGCGGTTTCACTTGACGTGCCTATCTATAAAAGCGCAGGCGAAATGGCCGCAAAAAGTGGTGCCGAAGCGATTATCATAGCCACGCCAACCGAACGGCATCTTGACGATGCGATGGCCTGTATGGAAGCCGGTGCGCATTTGCTAATCGAAAAGCCCATTACCGCTACGGTGGCAGAGGCAAACCAGATCATCGCCTATTCAACAGAGCATAATCTGCATGTACTGGTCGGGCATCAGCGGCGATATTATCCTTGTGCACATAAAGCCAAGCAGATGATCGCCGACGGCGCATTAGGCCAGCTTATCGGCATGACTGGCCAGTGGAATGCCAAAAAGGACACCCCCTATTACGAGCCGGACTGGCGCAAGGATGCCAAGGCCGGACCGGTATTGACCAATCTGATCCATGAGATGGATCTGCTTCGCTATATTTGCGGCGATGTCGTGTCGGTATCTGCCGAAGTCACCAACCATAACCAGAATTTTGACAAGGAAGATGCCGTTGCCATCAGCCTGCGCTTTGCCAATCAGGCGGTTGGCACGTTTCTGTTGTCTGATCGCACACCATCACCCTGGACATGGGAATTTGGTATTGGCGAAAGTGACCGGTTTCCGAAAAGCGGCCAGAACAGCATCCGGTTTCTGGGCGCGGATGCGGCACTGGAATTTCCAAATTTAGTATTATGGCGGCACGACGCAGTACCTGGCGACTGGGGTAATGTCATCAGCGACACGCCGATTGCAACTGATTTTATTGATGCCTATCAGGCGCAATGCAGGCATCTTTGCGCGGTTGTGCGGGGCGAAGAACAGCCGCGCATTACCGCAAGCGACGCTACCAAATCATTAATGGCCACATTGGCCGTGATGGAATCAGCGCGCAGCGGGCAGCGCGTTACCATGTCACAATAGCGATCAATGAAGGATAATGACCATGCGAGGGGAAAGATAGCAATGGATGATTTCTATGTAAAAATTGGTGATGAGTCACGCTTTACCAAAACGGTATCTGAAAGCGATGTCTATATGTTTGCTGGTATCACAGGTGATTTTTCACCTAACCATGTCAATAAATCCTATATGGAAAAATCATCCTATGGCCGGTTGATGGCGCATGGTGCCTTGATGGTTGGCTTCATGTCCACCGTATCGACGATGGTCATTGCCCATTGCCGCGACGCCGATGAAACACCAGTGTCGGTCGGCTATGACAAGATACGCTTTCTTAAGCCGGTTTTCCTTGGCGATACAGTGTCGCTGGTTTACCGTATTTCATCGATCGACACGACCCGCCGACGGTCAGTCGGTGATATCGAAATCACCAATCAGGATGACGAGCTGGTTGCTGTTGGCAATCATATTTTGCAATGGGTACCAAATAGCTAGGCACTATGCCGGGGAGTGAATCATGGAACGCCTGCTTGACCTATCAGGACAGACATTCATCGTGACGGGTGCTGCCCGTGGAATCGGGCTGGCGATCAGCACTTATTTTCACAGCCTAGGCGCCCGGGTCTGTGGCTGGGATCTGGATGATGCCGGTATGCAAGGCAATCCGGTTTTTGCCGACTACCAGATTGCCGATGTCAGCAATGAAGCCAGTGTCGCCACTGCCTTTGCCGCCAGCATGGCCGCGATGGGTGATGTTGACGGTATCGTCGCTAATGCCGGTATCAACGGGCCAACCAAGCCGTTATGGGACTATTCGCTGGATGAATGGCAACAGGTGATCGATATCGACCTGACCGGCGTGTTTTTGTCGGTACAACCGGTACTCAGGCACCTGCTGGCCAAAGGCAAAGGCCGGATTATTGTGATGTCATCAGTCGCTGGCAAAGAGGGCAATCCGGGGGCGGTCCCCTATGGCGCGGCAAAAGCCGGCCTGGTCGGCTATGTCAAAGGGCTGGCTCGTGAAGTCTTGCCCTCTGAAATCACGGTAAATTGTATCGCACCAGTGATCACCGAAACCGATTTGCTGACTGGCATGTCGGCTGATTATATCAGTGACAAGAAAAGCCGGATTCCGATGGGCCGGTTTTGCACACCGCAAGAAGTCGCCACGATGGCCGCCTGGATTGCCTCGCCGCAATGTAGCTTCACCACCGGCCAGATTTTCGATGTCACCGGCGGGCGGGCAACATGGTAATGCTATGCGCACGCTGACAAAGGCTGATCTCTGTATTCATCAGGTCTGTCTGGTTGAGCAATGTGACTTTGCCTCATCACTGGATGTGCTGGCACGTAATCAGATTGGCAAGACCGCTGTGTGGCGGCCGATGCTCGAGGCTGTTGGCACGAAGACCGCCAGAAAAATGCTTGATGATAGTGGTGTGCAGGCGCACGCCCTATGCGCGTTGGAACTTTTGAAAGGTATTGAGGATGGCACCCGCATGCTGGATATCGCCGCCAGCATCGGTGCCAAAAGCGTGGTCGCCATCACCGGTGGCTTTGATGCCGATAACACAACATTGGCAGATGCGCGTCACAATGCCATAGATATGCTGGCCAAGCTGTTGCCGATTGCCCAATCTTACAACATCACCATCGCGCTGGAACCTCTGCATCCAATGGTCTGTGGTTTGCGATCGGTGATTAGCAGCCTGCGTGAGGCTAATGATATACTCGATCAGCTAGACAGCTCAGATAATGTTGGAATCGCGCTGGATAGCTATGCGGTCTGGTGGGAGCCCGACCTAATGACGCAGATCAGCCGCGCCGGTAATCGCATCGTCAATTATCATGTTGCCGACTGGTTAGCCGAAACCAGAGATATAAGACTGGATCGGGGTATGCCAGGTGAAGGAATCATTGCATTACCTGCATTAAGAGACGCTGTGGAAGCGACTGGCTTTACCGGCCCTGTCGAAGTTGAAATTTTTTCAACCCTCACATGGTGGCAAGCCGAACCACAACACGTCGTTGACGAAATTCTGGCGCGCATAAACAGGTACTTCTGATTAGATCAACAAAGATCAATTCGTAAAATGATGGTTTTCAATCAATTTTGACATTTAGATTGGCACATAAGCTATGTCGCGCCAAAATAAAAATGATAAGATTTTTGAGTGATAATTAGGGAGTAAACCGTGCTTGAACTAAAAAACGTTCATGCTGGCTACGGCAAGCTAAAGATATTGCGCGGCATTGATATGACTGTCGAGCGCGGGTCTATAGTTGCCTTGCTTGGCGGTAATGGTACTGGCAAATCAACTTTGTTAAAAACAGTGTCTGGTCTATTGCCTTTAATGGAAGGCAGTATGACTTTTGACGGCGTTGATATTGGCGCACTCAAACCTCATGAACGGATGCGCTTAGGGTTGGTTCAGGTGACCCAATCTAAAGAAGCCTATCCGGCGATGACGGTTGAAGAAAATCTGGTTCTTGGCGCCTATACGCGTAATGACCGGGTTGGCACCCTCGCCGATCTTGAAAAAGTATATGACTTTTTCCCGGTTCTGCGCGAACGCCGCAAACAGCTATCAGGCACATTATCGGGTGGTGAAGTGCAGATGCTGGTGATTGGACGCGGCTTGATGGCCAATCCGAAAATGCTGATGCTTGATGAGCCAAGCGCCGCACTGGCACCGAAAGTGGTGCTGGAAATTTTTGCCAACATCAATAAGATTGCCAAATCAGGCGTTACCATTCTTGTGGTCGAGCAGAATGTGCGCATGGCGCTGATCCTGGCCCAATATGGCTATATCATTCGTGATGGCATCATCATGATGGAAGGTGAAGCCAAGAAACTCATAAGCGATCCGGCGGTCAAGGAATCATTCCTCGGCGGTTCTGTTGCCAACACATCAAAAAAGCTGAACGCATAAAGCTAGGGAACATAAATATCATGGACTTCGATTATAATTCTCTGATGGCTTTCATCATTTTTGGCGTGACGATAGGTGTTGTTTACGGCATCGTCGCATTAGGTATATCCCTGATTTATTCAGGTCTGGACATTGTACATTTTGCGCATGGTGAAATGTATATGTTCGGAGCGTTTTTTGGCCTGGTGTTGGCAAATAATGTCGGGCTTCCCTATCCAGTTGCGTTAATCGGCGCGATGATAATGACGGCGTGTCTGGGCATGTTTGTCGAACGCGTGTTCTATCGACGCCTGACAAGTGCTGGCGGCGGCTATACCGTGGCCGGCATGGGCATGATTATCTGTGGTTTTGGCATGTCTGTCGCCTTGGTCAATGTCGCTTATTTCATCTGGGGTGCCGAGGCTGAGCCATTCCGTGCCAATCTTGATTATATCCCACGTCTGCAATTTGCCGGTGATATCGAAGTTCCCGAAAGCTATGTTTTAACCGCGATCATTTCGGTTGTTCTGATGGCGGCGCTGCATTACTTCCTGCGCCACACCAAGACAGGTCTGGCGGTGCGGGCTGTCGCACATAATAAAGACATCGCTTATCTGATGGGCATCAATGTACCGTTGATGATTTCACTGATCTTTGGTCTGTCATGCGCATTGGCAGCTGCGGCCGGGGTGTTGATCGGGCCGATGCAGTCAGTTCAGGTCGAGATGGGCTATCTGATGTTGATGAAGGCTTTTGCCGCGGCGGTTGTTGGCGGCTTTGGGTCACTGCCGGGGGCAATCCTTGGCGGTATCATGGTTGGTATTTTCGAAAATCTTGGGGCGGCATATATATCGCCAAGCCATAAAGATATTTACGCATTTTTGCTTTTAATTCTTGTACTTATGTTCCGCCCGTCGGGACTGTTTGGAATTGAAGCAAAAGTAAAGGCATAGCGAACGGTAAAAATTTCGCGCTACGCTACTAAAGAAGGCAAAATGTAATAATTGCTAAAATGGAGGAGAAGATGAATATCATGAAATCAACCTTTGCTAGCTTACTTGTCGGGGGTGTAGCCCTTGCCAGTACGGCAGCATTTGCAGGTGACATCCGCGTTGGTATCACAATGCGTATGGTCAGTGAAAATGGTCAGAAATACGGCCAGATGATGATGGATGAAATCAAATCCATCAATGATTCTGGTGGTATCAATGGCAATATGATTAAAGCCACTTTGATGAATGACGAATGTAAGTCAGACAAAGGTGTCGCCAACGCCAACAAGCTTATTTTCCAGGAAAAGGTTCATATGCTTATCGGTTCGACCTGTTCGTCAGTGTCTTTGCCGATTGTTGACGTAACCGCCAAAGCCGGCGTTGCCCAGCTGATCCCGCATTCAACAAATGCAAAAATCACCCAGAAGGGCAGTGAGTGGGTCTTCCGCATTCCTGTATCTGGTCGTTATTACGGTGGTGTGAACGCCAAATATGTTGGTGACAACATTGGTAAAAAGATCGCCTATATCTGTGCGGCTGATGCGGCTTCGGTCAATGACTGTGCTGCCATGCAGGGTCAGATCAAAAAGCAGTTTGGTGCCGATCCAGCCTATATTGCCAATGTGCAGGAAAAAGAAGTCGATTTCCGTTCACATATGCAGAAAATCAAGTCAATGAATGTTGACGGTATCATGGTTGCGGCTTTGGCTGAGACAATGGCACGTGCGCTTATGCAGTCATATGAAGCAGGTATCGGCGATGATGTTCGCCGTATCGGTTCATCATCAGCATCTAACGCACCTGTGCCACGGATTGCTGGCGATGCTGTCAAAGGCGTGTTCTTTACAGCGGCCTATGCCGCAGCTGATCAGCGCCCAATTGCCAAGCTGTTCAACGCAATGGTTAAAGACAAATATGGCATCCACGCACCTGACCATGATTTCTCGCAGGCATATGACCTCGTGCGGATCATGGAACAGGCTCTGAACAGTGCGGATTTGAACCTGGACAGTGCCTCACTTGAAGCTGACCGTACAGCCATTCGTGATGCGATTGCTGGCGTGAAGAACTATGAAGGTCTGGCATCAGGCCCAATCAGCTTCTGTGCGGCCGCAACACCTCAGTGCCGTGACGGTAACAGAACAGCCGTTCTGATCGGTTACACAAAGGGTGGCGAAAACTTTGAAACCGAAGTTCTTGCCCGTGTGACCATGCCTATCGATTTTGGCCTTGAATAGGTCATAGCCCACCTTTTGAAGCTGGGGCAGATTTCCCTGCTCCAGCTTTTCTTCCCCCTGAGATATGGACAATTAAACAGATGAATATCTTTGTTTTAATTATTGAAAAATTTGTTGCATTGGGTGAGTCATTAGCTCGCAAACACCGGCTTTTGCCGTGGCTACTTGCCTATATTGCGCTCCTGCCCTTGCCCTTTATTTTATCATTTTTATTTAGTGAGTATCTGATTAATCTGGCTAATCGTGCCTGTCTGTTCATTCTGCTGGCGGTTGGTCTGAATATCGTTAAAGGCTTTTGTGGTCAGGTAACGGTTGGCCATATCGGTCTTTATGCGATTGGTGCCGTGACCTCGGCGATTTTGGCCTTAGAGCCTGGTAGCTTTGGCGACACATGGGGCTTTGGCCTGTCAGTATGGGTCGCTATCCCGATTGCGGTTCTGGTCACGGCGCTGGCTGGCGTTATCGTTGGTCTGCCATCGGTACGGCTTGAAGGAGCGTATCTGGCACTGGCCACGCTTGGCCTTGGCGAGTCTGTGCGGATCATGATTGCGGTCACACCACAATTGGGATCTAGCACCGGATTGATGATGATCCCGCCACCATCTGTTGGCGGCTTCGCTTTCGAAAGCTTCACCAGCTATTATTATCTGGTAATGACCGCCGCCGTTATCGGCATCTATTTTTCTTTTGCCATTTTGCGTTCGGCAACTGGCCGCGCCTTTCAGGCGATACGCGAAGATACCATCGCCGCGTCAGTCAATGGTATCAATGTGGTGAAATATAAGCTACTTGCCTTTGTGCTGAGCGCGGTTTATGCCGGTCTGGCTGGAGCCTTATTTGCGCATATGCCACCAGGCTATCTGCACCATAATAATTTCACCATCATCGAAATGGTCACGCTGTTGTTGATGGTCGTGCTTGGCGGTATTGGCAATGTATGGGGCGGCGTCATTGGTGCAATCGTCGTCACCATTGCCTATGATCAGACCAAGGATCTGGTGTTCTATTTCATGGATCGTCCGATCATCATCCAGCCGATTGTGTTTGGCCTGAGCATGGTGCTGCTGGTTCTGTTCATGCCACGCGGTATTGGTGGCTGGATCGAAGGTTTCCAGCGCAACCGTCGCTTTATCAAACAAAGTGAGGAGCGCTTAGATGGCACTGCTTGAAACGCGTAATCTGAGCAAAAGTTTTGGCGGCTTGCAGGCAATCAATGATGTCAGCCTGAAAGTAGAGCCCAATACGGTGCATGGTCTGATCGGGCCGAATGGCTCGGGCAAATCGACCTTTTTCAATCTGCTGACAGGTGTGTATCAGCCAGATGCCGGAAGCTATATCGAATTTAATGGTATCGATATCACCAATAAACCCGCGCATTATATTGCCGAACAGGGGCTGTCACGTACGTTTCAGCTTTTGCGTCTTTATGGCGAATTGAGCGTGCTTGATAATGTTATGGTTGGCTATCATCCACATACCAAATACAGCCCGCTAGCGCCCTTTTTCAAAGGGGCCGAAGTGCGCCGTCAGGATGCCATTGTCCGCGATGAAATGATGGAATTGCTGGAATTTATCGGACTGGCAGAACATGCGGAAATTCCGGCAGCCGAACTATCTGGTGGCCAGCGTCGTTTGCTGGCTCTGGGGCGGGCGATTGCCACCCGGCCTAAATTGCTGTTGCTGGACGAACCAGGCGCGGGCCTGTCACCCGTCAATGTCGATAATCTGATGGCGACGATCATGACGCTGAAAGAACGCTATAACCTGACTATTGTCGTGGTTGAGCATATTCTGAAAGTTGTGATGAATACCTGTGAAACGGTAAGCGTCCTTGACCATGGCCAGAAAATCTCGGAAGGCACGCCTGAATTCGTGAAGAATGATCCGGCGGTGGTCGAAGCCTATCTGGGACGTGAAATGGCCGACGAGGAAATCCGCGCCGCGATGGGGTGATTCTGGCTATCCGGCAAGGTATGACCCCCGCGCCACAATTCAACATTGTCCCATCTCAAGAAAGATACAGGTTGTGACAACGTCAAACTTCGGTTTGAGGCCTTTTGTGCGCCCTAATCACGCCCCGCGATCAGGTACATCTCACGCCCCCGCGATCAGGTACATCTCATGCCCCGCGATCAGGTACATCTAATGACCATTACGCCAAAATTCAAGTCGCCATGGTAACAATGGCGTTTGCTTAATGCCTAGCATGGTTTGACATGAATAAGGTTCTGTATGGATTAGTTCTTTTTAAAATAATGTGTCTATTGGCCATATGACCGCCATTCACTTTTTGGAGGACGTCATGGAAAAATTAACAGGTATCATGTTCTTTGCAACCTTGTTGTGTTTTACTGCCTTTATCGGGGTTACATACGGTTTTGGGGTATATTTGTTTCCCGCACTCGCGCCTGAAATGATGCGCGATATTGAGTTTACATATCGTGACATGGGGTTAGCGACGGGATTAGCACAGGCTGGTTTTCTATGCTGTGCTTTGCTTAGCGGATTGCTGACCAAACGTTATGGCGGTTTTACCATTATCCGCATATCCCTTTTGACATGCCTGTTGAGCCTGGCTGGCATAGTCATAACAGACAGCTTTATGGTGATATCTGCGATGCTTGTGCTTCTTGGTGGCAGTGCCGCAGCGGTCTGGACACCAATGGCCGAACTGTCACAACGTTTCTTTGCATCGCGGCATCAAGGCAAGTCACTTGGTTTAATGTCATCAGGTACGGCTTACGGGGTTTTTATCAATAGCTTGCTCATTGCTGTAGTTTTTCAAACATATGGCTGGCGCGCTATATGGCTTATATCCTGTGTGTTGGTAGTGCTGTTATGCGCTGGCTCATTCATTCTGCTTGGCACATTAGAGAGATTGGATCAGCCACCTAAGCCCCAAGCTGAAACGCAGATGAGGACAGAGCCAACGGTTGCGTCGCAAATCAAATCCCTGCCATTGGGAAACACGTCGCTCATTCTATGTCTTATGTTGCTTAATGGTTTTGCATGTATTCCGTTCCAGACCTATCTGACATCATTTCTGGTCGATGAACATATGTTCAACCTGCAAAATAGCGCTAACGCATGGCGTCTGATCGGTTTGATCGGAATGTTTAGCGGGTTTGCCATGGGGGCGTTAGGTGACCGGATCACTATTCGCTGGTCGTTGTTGATAACCTATGGTGCACTTGGTCTTGCCACGTCAATGTTGCTGATAGGACAAGTCGAAACCTTTCACCTCTATATTATCGCATCCGCATTCGGACTTGCCTTTTATGCGATCTTTGGACTTTTGCCAGCCTATATCAGCCACAATTATCAGGGTAATAAAGCCTCGATTGTTTTTGCCTTTGGTAATATTGCGCTGGGCTTGGGTGGCATTATTGGCAATGCAGCGGGCGGCATGATCAAACAGCAAACCGGATCATTCGCTGGACTCTATAGTGCCATTTTGATCGTCACATGTGTATCGATTGGTCTGTGTTTCCGGCTTAAACCAGAATCCAGCTTGCGCAAGATAGGCTGAATGCTATTTCGCCGTGGCCACACACGTCTTGGCAAAATCGATAAAGACACGGATTTTCTGCGGAACGAAACGGTGCCGCAAATAAAGAGCCGAGACGGTAGCATCCATATCGAGCTTGACCGTGGGTAAAATCTGTAACAATGCACCCGTAGCCAAGGCTGACTTGCAATAGATATCAGGCATGAAACTGATACCACCACCCTGCTTGATGGTTTCCCTTAACAATACCGGATCATTGACTGGCATCGCACCAAGACAATTCAGAAAGCGACGCGATGCGGGTGCAGGATCATCAAACAGAACCGGCATTTTGCGCAAAAGATAGCGCTGTTCACAAAAGCGCATATGCGCGGTGATGGACTCTATATCAGCCGTTACCTTGGCAAGTTCCAGATAGTCAGGGCTGGCCACCCAGATCAGCTTGGTACGCATCAAGGTCTGGCAATAAAGATCCGAATCTTCCTGCACATCCGGCGAGATAGACAGATCAATATGATCCGTCATCAGATTAACCGGATGGCCAACAACGCGGATATCCAGATTTATGTCAGGATAGACTGCCGTGAATTCTGCCAGACGCCCACCAATGATCTCGCGGCTAAAGGCCATCGGAACCGCCACCGTCAGATTACCCGAAGGGCGTTTCTGGATACCGGCCAGCGCGGCACTGGCCGCTTCAGCCTGTTCGACGATCAGGCTGGCATGCGAGAGGAATACCTGCCCTTCATCAGTCAGGCGCACATTGCGCGTATTGCGGTCAAACAGGCTAAGGCCAAGCGCCGCTTCAAGCCGGGTAATCGCGCGGGATACGGATGATTTCGGCATACCAAGCTTACGCGCGGCGAGGCTGATGCCTGCATGTTCGGCAACCGCAACAAAGACAGGAATGTCATTTATGTTCCATTTCATGAACAATCCGTTCTATTTTTGATTATTGTTCTTAAATTCAATCTAATTTACTGTCAGATATTATGCTAATTGTCAAAAGGCAAGATGATGACCGAAGTAGCACCTGAAAATGATTTCGAGTCGATCCCCGGCACCTATGTGCAAGACGCCGCGCATTACCAGAATGGTTATGGGTTGAACATGTTCTGTATGTCGCTGAATAATGCCGAAAACCGTGCCAAATTCAAAGCGGATGAAGCCGCATATATCGATCAATTTGACATGAGCCCTGCCCAGCGCAGCGCCGTTCTCGAGCGTGACTGGCTGGGCATGTTACAGCTTGGCGGCAATATCTATTACACGTTCAAGATTGCCGCCTTTGACGGGCTGAATATGCAGCAGGTTGGTGCCAAGATGTCCGGCACCGGCATGCGTTTTGAAGACTTCCAGCAGATGATGCTGAATGGTGGCCGCCCGATTGACGGCAACCGCTATAAGGGGGAAAGCGACAATGGCTAAAGTTTTTTCAGGTATGGGTACGTCGCATATTCCGGCAGTTGGCGCCGCCATTGACCATGGCAAGCAAGGCGAGGATTACTGGCAAGGCTATTTCAAGGGGCTGGAGCCTGCCCGCGCATGGCATGCCCAGAACAGACCTGATGTGGTTATCATTGTCTATAATGACCATGCGTCGGCCTTTTCGCTGGAACAGATTTCGACCTTTACCATTGGCGTGTCGGACAAGTTCCTGCCTGCCGATGAAGGCTATGGCCCGCGTAAAGTGCCTGTTGTTCAGGGGCATCCGGCATTGGCATGGCATCTGGTGGAAAGTCTGGTGCTTGATGAATTCGACATGGCGATCAGCAATAATATGCCGGTTGACCATGGTCTGACCGTGCCACTATCCGTGGCCTATGACGCGCCAGCAGAATGGCCGGTAAAGGTCATTCCGCTTTGTGTGAATGTGATTCAATATCCGCAGCCAACGGCAAAAAGATGTCATGATCTGGGCGTGGCAATCCGCAAGGCCATTCACAGTTATGGTGAAGATATCAATGTTTCAATCTGGGGCACAGGCGGGCTTTCGCATCAACTTCAGGGTGAGCGCGCCGGCGTCATCAATTCCGACTTTGACACTGTATTCATGGATAATCTGGTCAATGACCCGATCGCCAACACCAAACTCACCCATGCTGATTTTATCCGTGAGGCCGGATCAGAAGGGATCGAGATGATCATGTGGAATATCATGCGCGGTGCCATGGCGCCAAAAGTCGAAGAACTGTATCGTTTCTATCATGTGCCCGTTTCCAATACGGCTTATGGACTTCAGATTTTAAAAGACAGCGAATAGACGCATATTTTCAGGGAGTGGTTTATGGGTAAGGTACGAGTTGGCATTGCAGGCGCGAATGGCGCCTTTGGTTCCAAACATATGGATGCTATCAGCGCCATTGAAGATGCCCAGATTTCAGCCGTTATGGCGACGTCAATGGCCAAGGCAGATAAGGCGGCTGATCGGCTTGATGTGCCGCATCGTTTTGATAATTTCGACGCCTTTCTGGCCTGTGATGATCTGGATGCCGTTATTCTGGCAACGCCAACGCAACTACATGCAACGCAAGGGCTTGCCGCAATGGATGCGGGCAAGCATGTATTGATCGAGATTCCGATGGCCGATACGCTGGCTGACTCGCAAAGGCTGGTTGCCCGCCAAGCCGAAACCGGCGTGACCGCAATGGCCGGGCATGTGCGCCGTTTTAACCCCTCGCATCAATATGTGCATAATGAATTAAGCGCTGGCAAGCTATCTATTCAGCAGATGGATGTACAGACCTATTTCTTTCGCCGTAGCAATATGAACGCCAAGGGCGAACCGCGGTCATGGACTGATCATCTGCTATGGCACCACGCTTGTCATACGATTGATCTGTTCATGTATCAGACCGGTGAAATGGTTACTGAAGCCCATGCTGTGCAAGGGCCTATTCATCCTGAACTTGGCATTGCCATGGATATGTCGATCATCATGAAAACGCCTAGTGGCAAAATCTGTACACTTTCACTGTCCTTTAATAATGACGGGCCTTTGGGGACTTTCTTCCGCTATATCTGCGATAACGGCACCTATGTAGCGCGTTATGACGACCTATTTGACGGGCATGATGCGCCAATCGACGTGTCAAAAGTCGATGTGTCGATGAATGGTATCGAACTGATTGACCGCGAATTTATCAGCGCCATCAAAGAAGGACGTGAGCCTAACGGCAGTCTGGCACAATGTCTGCCAGCGATGCAGGTGATGCACATGATCGAAGAAAAGATGAGCGCATAGTGAGCAACCAGACCGCCATTCCCTATATGCAGATGCGCGGCGGCAGTTCCAAAGGTGTTTATTTTCTGGCCACTGACCTGCCTGCCGACCCGATCACGCGTGACAATGTATTGAAATGGGTGATGGGGGCATATGGTGACCCGCGCCAGATTGACGGACTTGGCGGCGCCGATCCACTGACGTCGAAAATTGCGATTATTGAAGCGTCATCGCATGATGGCTGTGATATCGATTACAGCTTTGTGCAGGCACTTGTTGGCGAGGATCGTCTTGATGATACGCCCAATTGCGGCAATTTGCTGTCGGCGGTGGGTGCCTTTGCGCTGGAAAGCGGCCTGCTTTCGCGCAATGGAAGCGACGCCGATATTGATGTCTTTATGACCAATAGTGGCAAAAGATGCCGCCTTCGCTTTCCCATCAAGAACGGCCTGCCTGTCTATGATGGGGCGGCGCGCATAGATGGCGTGTTTGGCACGTCAGCCCCGGTGGTCTGTCATTATGCCGATCTCGCCGGTTCTGCCTGCGGTTCTTTATGGCCAACAGGCGCAGTCCGTGATGAATTTCTGGGCTATAGCGCCAGCTGTGTTGATAATGGCATGCCCGTTGTCGCTTTGCGTGCCGAAGAATTTGGTATTAGCGGTCTGGAAACACCAGATGCGTTGAATGCGAATGATGATTTAAAACAAAAGCTGGAGGCGGTGCGATTGCTGGCAGGTGAAGCCATGGGGCTTGGCGACGTTGCGGGCAAGGCCGTGCCAAAGATGTGCCTGATTTCAGCGCCCATCAATGGCGGCACGATCCATACACGCACCTTTATCCCAAAGACATGCCACAAGGCCATTGGCGTGCTTGGTGCAGTCTCGGCGGCTACAGCAGCGATACATCCCGATAGCGCCGTATATGATCTTGCCATCATGCCACAGATACAGATAGAGCCACAGACAGATACGCAAGAGACACTGACAGATGTGACAATAGAGCATCCGTCAGGTGTTTTTGATGTCACGCTGCGGTTGTCGGCAGGTCATGATTTTGAAATCATGGGCGCAGGCTTGCTGCGGACTGCACGCTTGCTGGCGCGTGGTGAGGTTTTTGTCCCCATGTCAGTCTGGAAAGGTGCGTAAAATGACGGATATATCAGATGCGAAAATGGTAGATAAAAAAAGCTGTATGCCGCCCGATCCCGATACACGCACCCCCGTTTTCAAGGCACCGGCCAAAGCGTGCGACGCGCATTGCCATGTATTTGGCCCGCATGATCTGTTTCCCTATCACCCAAGCTCGACCTATCATCCCCCCGATGGCCCTCGCGAGAAACTGGCCGAACTGCATGGTAAGCTGGGCATTGAGCGCGCCGTCATCGTGCAGGCCAGTTGTCATGGCCCTGATAATCGGGCGATGCTAGATGCGATCAAGCATAATCCAGATAATTACCGCGGTGTATGTATCGCGAATGACAGCTTTTCAGATGAAGATTTTGCCGATCTGGATGCAGGCGGTGTTCGCGGTGTGCGTTTTAACTTTGTCACGCATCTAGGCGGCACCCCCGATCTGGAGATGATGAAGCGTGTGCTTGAGCGTGTACAGCCGCTGGGCTGGCATCTGGTGATTCATGTAAATGCCGAAGATATCATCAGCTTTCAGGATTTCTTTCTGCAATTCGATATGGATATCATCGTCGATCATATGGGGCGTGTGCCGACCAGTGCCGGCGTGCATCAAGACGCCTTTCAGATTCTGAAACGGTTTATGGAACGCGAAAACTGGTGGGTAAAAATATGTGGGTCGGAACGTATTTCAGCCGCGGGGCCACCCTTTTATGACGCGGTGCCCTATGCACAGGAATTGGTAGAGATTGCGCCAGACCGCACGCTATGGGGTACTGACTGGCCACATCCGAATATCAAAAAATTCATGCCCAATGATGGTGATCTGCTTGATCTGGTACCGCTGCTGGCGCGTGATGAAACTTTGCAACGCAAAATTCTGGTTGATAATCCGGCGCGGCTTTATGGGTTTGACGACGCATAATACCCGCGGGGGTGAAAGGAAAGATAATGATTATTGATTGCCACGGCCATTACACGACAACACCGCCAGGTGTCGAAGCCTATCGCAATGCGCAGAAAGAGGCTTTGGCGCAAAATCCCGATCATCTTTTTGAAAAAGGCACAATGGCGGTATCAGATGATCAAATCCGCGACTCTATTGCCAATAACCAGCTCAAACTGCAACAGGAACGCGGCACCGATCTGACAATCTTTTCACCGCGCGCAAGCTGGATGGGGCACCATGTCGGCAATGCCAGCACATCGGCCGCATGGACAGCGCATTGCAATGATCTGATCAAACGTGTCTGTACATTGTTTCCAGACAATTTTGCCCCGGTCTGTCAGTTGCCGCAAAGCCCGGGCACCAGCATCGATAACAGCATTGCCGAATTGACCCGCTGTGTAGAGGAAATGGGCTTTATCGGTTGTAATCTGAATCCTGATCCGTCGGGTGGGTTCTGGCAGGATGCGCGCTTGAGTGACCGCTACTGGTATCCGTTTTATGAAAAAATGGTTGAATATGATGTGCCCGCCATGATCCATGTATCAGGCGCATGCCAGCATTCACTGGATACGACATCAAGCTATTATCTGGGTGCCGACACCACCGCCTTTGTGCATTTCATGTTTTCAGATGTTTTTGTCGATTTTCCCGAGCTGAAATTCATCATCCCGCATGGTGGTGGCGCGGTACCGTATCATTGGGGACGGTTTCGCGGCATTGCCCAGGATAAGGGGCTTGGCGATCTAAATGAACGGGTGCTGAATAATATCTTTTTTGACACATGCGTCTATCACCAGCGTGGTATTGATCTGTTGCTGGATGTGATACCAGTCAAGAATATACTGTTTGCTTCGGAAATGATTGGCGCGGTGCGCGGCATTGATCCGCATAGCGGGCATTATTATGACGATACAAAGCGCTATATCGATGGTAATAAGGCGCTGGATGACGCGCAGAAGAAAATGATCTTTGAGGGTAATGCCCGTGCGGTATTTAGCCGGTTGACGCTATAGAAAGCGCTTTTTTGCAACAAAAATGTAACATTATGTGGTTACACTTTTTATTTTAATAAGAGGGTTTATTAGTTTGCTTATGTTTCGTGCTTTTGTGGGTTGGATTATCTTTATCGCTGTTATCGCTTTGGCTATCATAAGCAATGACTCGGCGCGTCATTTCATCGATCTACCATCATTACTGGTTGTCGCGCTTGGCATGATTGCCTTTATGATCGCCGCACCATCGGGCCTGATCAACCGGCTGGAATATGCCGCAAGCGGCGCGGTCACATCTGGCTGGCTTGGCTTTGTCATAGGGCTTGTCATTACTCTGCGGAATGCTGAATCTTTCGAAGCTACTGCGATTGCACCAGCATTATCGATCATGGTTCTGCCGGTTTTCTATGGCTATATGATCTCGGTTTTGATGAGCTTTATGGTCAATGCGTTAGACGATACGTCAGACGAGTTGTAGCCTAGGCTCCGACATGAAAGTGGTATAAAAACATGAAACGGCGTATCATTACGTCAGACGACATGCGCGCTGCGTATGGGGATAATACTAATGGCCAAAGACAACTATAATGAAAAAGACTGGCTGGCGTTAGAAATCGAAGAAACGCTGGAAGAAATGTTTGAGACTGAATTCAGCGAACCCATGCTGTCGCCTGAACTTCGGGAGGCTCTACGCACGCGCAACGCCAATCATCTTGATAATCAGACCTATTACCGGAACCTGTTGCGCCTGCAATCGGAAATGATCAAGTTACAGGATTGGGTGGTTGCAAATAACGCCAAGATACTGATCATTTGCGAAGGCCGTGATAGCGCTGGCAAAGGCGGCGTGATCAAACGGATCACCCAGCGTATGGACCCCCGTGTTGCGCGTGTGGTGGCGCTGCCCAAACCATCCGAGCGCGAATTAAGCCAATGGTATTTTCAGCGCTATGTGCCGCATCTGCCAGCCGGGGGTGAAATCGTGCTGTTTGACCGGTCCTGGTATAACCGCGCTGGTGTCGAACGCGTCATGGGCTTTGCCAGTGACGAACAGGTTGAACAGTTTTTTCAGGATGTAACCGAATTTGAACGGATGCTGATCCGTTCGGGTGTTATCGTACTTAAATACTGGTTTTCAATTACCGATGAAGAACAGCAATTACGGTTCCAGATGCGCATCGAAGATCCGATGAAACAATGGAAATTATCACCTATTGATCTGGAAGCGCGTATCCGCTGGGAACAATATACCACCGCCAAGGAAGAAATGTTCGAACGCACATCCTTTCCCGAAGCGCCATGGTATATTGTCGAAGGGAATGACAAAAAGCGTGAGCGGCTGAATTGTATGGAACATATTCTGTCAAAAATTAACTATCATGAAATCCCGCATGAAAAGGTCACCCTGCCCAAGCGCGTATTCAAGCCAAATTACGAAAGGCGCGTGCTACCCGATGATCTATATGTGCCGAAAGTATATTAATCTATCTAGACAACAACCATGACATGCGGGCGTCTGGCCGATATATCAGTAAAGCCCTGGCGGGTAGATGCCGAAAAATGATTGCCTTCAACGCATATCATAGTGAGGTTTTTGGCACGGTTAGCCCAGTCAAGAATGGCTTTGCCACTCTCGTCACCTAGATCACAGCTTACCAGCCCAAGCTCAGTCAGCGTTGATGGTAAAACACGCGCAAGCGCGATTATACCCGGGTCAGTGATGCCTGTGTTATAGCTGAGGCTGAAAGATCGTAAGACAGGATCGGCATTAGCGCTTTCCGACATGGCTCCTGACATGGCTTCGGCAATCAGCAAGGTATTCTGATATGAAAGGCCTGCATCGCGCAGATGCAGATCATAAAATCCATAGCGTGGTGGTGACGTTGTAAACCGGTTGGCAAGGCGGATACAGGCTGCATTTCCGGTCACATGTAGAGCCATTACCATAGCATCAAAAGACGGTGTACCAGCCATGGCTTTGTCAATCCGCATCAGGCCCCCTGCGCTAGCAAGCGTTATTAGCAACCCATTATATAGAAGTTCGCGCCGGTTCATTTGATCTGGACAAACAAGGCCTGATGTCGGCAGGTGCTATCGCAGGGCATGAGACCTCCAATCATCAAGAACATTTATCAAGTAGCATAGACCAGATTAGGGAAAACCGAGCTTAAACGCCACTCAATACCATGCGTCGGGCATTGAGTCCTTGCGTCGGGCGATGAATTCAGACAAGGCCGCATCAATATCCGGATTCATCGCGGGCTCCTCATAGTTTGCCAGCATATCTTTCCAGCGCTGATTAGCGCGCTGTTCGGCTGTTAGCGCCCCTTTTTCAAGCCAGATTTCATAGGCCCCTGCTTCGGCAATCTCTGGCTGATAATTGCATGTCGCAAAATGCTTGATTGTGTGGGTTGTCGATAGAAAATTCTCACCAACATCAACCTCATGATAGGGCGCTTCGGGCAATGCCTCGTCATGCACCGCCATCCCGCCAAGAAGCCGCAACATCATACCGCAATGATCACAATCCATGATGAATTTCTCATAGGACATCGTTAAGCCACCTTCTAGCCAGCCAGCCGCGTGCCAGACCTGATTTGTCCCTGATAAAAGAGTTGCCCACATGGCATCGCTGCTATCCTGCATGGCCTGACCATCGGCGCTATTGGCGGCGGTGATTTGACCGCCACCAGAACGCACCGGCACACCAAGCCGCGCGCCAAGCTGGGATAGCACCATCGTCACCAAATTGGCTTCGGGCGTACCAAAAGTGAGCGCACCGCTTTTCAGATTCATCGTCGAATGGAAACTGCCAAACACCACCGGACAGCCTGGCCGAACAAGCTGAGATAAAGCAATGCCTGCCATCGCTTCGGCCAGAGTCTGGGCAGCTATCGCCGCAGGTGACACCGGCCCCATTGCGCCACCAAAAATCGCTGGTGAAATGGCAACGCATTGATTGGCGGCGGCATAGACACGCAACGCCCCCGACATGGTGGCATCATAGATGAACGGCGAATTGACATTGATATTGCCCTGCATAACGCAATTATGGTCCATGAAATGCTGACCAAATACAAGCTGGGCCATGGTGATCGAGTCAGCCGCCCGTTCTGGTGATGTTACCGCCCCCATAAACGGCTTGGCCGATAGCCGCAAATGCGCATAGACCATGTCAAGATGCCGCTTATTAACAGGAATATCGACCGGTTCGCATATAGTGCCGCCCGAATGATGAAGCCATGGCGTCATATAGGTCAGCTTGACGAAATTATGGAAATCTTCGCGCGTCGAATAACGCCGCCCCCGATCAAGATCGGTAACAAAGGGCGACCCGTAGCCCGGCATCAAAACCAGATGATCGCCGCCAAGCTGTACCGTATAACGTGGGTCGCGCGCATGTAAGGTAAATTGCGCTGGGGCGGTGGCACAAAGTTGGCGCGCCATACCGCTTTCAAAGCGCACCCGCGCGCCTTGCACATCAGCCCCAGCAGCGCGGAACAGATCACAAGCAACATCGTCACCGCGAAATTCAACGCCAATGTCGCGCAACAACCAATCAGCTTGCGCTTCAATGCGCACAAGCGACTCTTCATCCAGCAGGTTATAGGCACCAATACGCCGTGGCCCCAGAAAGGCACTGTTTTGGGGTGCATTAGCGGCGATGCCTAAACGGCGGCTGCGGCCTTTGCGCGATGGTTTGCGGGCGTCAGACTGCATAATGCTCTCAATTCACGAAGATATCCGGTAATTGACAATAATACATAAATAACAGTGAGTTCAGGATAGAAGTAAATTGCAAAACTGCCAAGCAAATAATCTATCGCCTCAATACCATGCGTCAGGCAGTTCCACCTTGCGTTTGGCGACAAAGGCTTCCAGCGCTTCTTTGGTGGCCGGGTCGATCGGCGGCGGCACATAGGCCTCTAGCATACCCGTCCAGCGGTCATAAGCGCGACGGCGCATATCTTTTGCCCCGGTTTCTTCCCAGCTTTCGACATTTTCGCTATTGCTGAGTTGGGGTTCGTAAAACGCATCACGATAATTGCGCATCGTATGATCGCACCCCAGAAAATGGCCGCCTGGTGCCACCTCGTCATAGGCATCACGCGCCAGAGCATCGTCAGACACATCAAGGCCTTGCGCCAGAACTTTCTGGTAACTACCAAGCCGGTCAGCATCCATCACCAGCTTTTCAAAACCCGTACATAGCCCACCTTCAAGCCAGCCTGCCGCATGAAGCACGTAATTGGCCCCCGCCAGCATCGTCGAATGCATCGCGTCGGCTGATTCATAGGCCGCCTGCGCATCCTCGATCTTGGATGCGGTCAAAGACCCGCCACATCGCAAAGGCAAGCCTGCCCGCCGCGCCAGCTGGCCAATCACATAATTCGAAATCACCGGTTCGGGCATACCAAAGGTCGGCGCCCCCGATTTCAATGACATGGAGGATAGGAAATTACCCAGCACAAATGGCGCGCCCGGACGGATCAACTGGGCATAGGCACAAGCCATCATCGCTTCGGCCATTGCCTGTGCGGCGCTGGCGGCGGTGGTGACAGGCCCCATCGCACCCGACAGGATAAAGGGCACCACAACAATCCCCTGCCCGCGCCCGCAATAGACACGGATCGCCTGCGTCACGACCTTATCGATCAGCAAGGGCGAGTTGGTGTTTACATTGCCCATGATGACGCAATTATCCGCCATCACATCGCGGCCAAAAACAATTTCGGCCATATCGACGCTGTCCTGGGCACGGCTCATCTCGGTGATCGCGCCCAGATGCGGTTTGTCGCTCAGCGTCATATGCGCCAGCAGCATATCCAGATGCCGTTTGCTGACCGGCACATCGCACGGCTCGCAAGTGACAAAGCCGCCATGATGCAGATGCGGCAACATATAGGTCAGCCGCACCAAATCGTTAAAAGCGGCAATATCGCCATAACGCCGCCCGTTTTCCAGATCGCGGACAAAAGGCGCCCCATAGATCGGGGCAAAGACCTGATTTTTGCCCCCAATGACGACGGAACGTTCGGGATTACGCGCCAGCTGGGTAAATTCACGCGGTGCCTTGCGGCATAGATCACGAATCCAAGCCGCCGAGGCGCGTACGATATTGCCATCCTCGCCGCCAATGGTCGCGCCTTCGCGCCGCCATAGATCTAGCGCTTGCGTGTCGTCAAAAAAGGCGATGCCTTTATCCTCTAGAAGCCAGTCAACCTGCGCTTCAAGGCGCGCGACCTGCTCGGCATCCAGAATGTCATAAAAGGGGATGCAGCGCTTTATATGCGGCGAAGCGGGCGCATGGCTTGGCGCACTTCCCCTGCCCTTGGATGCTGATCCTCTAGCCCTAGATGATCTACGCGCCATAATGTCCCTCAGACCGATATGCCAATGTGTCTATCTGTCTATATGGCTGGATTTTGAAAGATGTTCCGGCTAACGCCAGACCCTGTCACGCCATATATCTATTCATTAAAGGTATGACGCACATGAATGGCAATTAAACCGCGCCCGCTATATTTTGTCGTGCGTTCGACATATGAGGGGGAAATTTTCTCGTTTCAGTGGTGTGACAAATGAGGCCACAATAGCTATTCCAGCAAATCCGTTTGGTTTCTGAAATATATCAAGGAAACCTATCTAGACATAATGTTTTATCAGAAAAAATCACCGTAACTCATTTAGTAAAAGCAGGAAGTCCGATTGCTTGCTCAATAGAATATCTAAATGGGTCAGGCTCTACATTCTCAAATTTTTCATCTAAACGTTCTGCTTCATCCAAGTTGTCCTGTTTTGACTTGTTTTCATGCATTTTCAAAACATCTTCAACTTTTCTAGCAAGTTTTTGTTCCATATCGTCAATCTCCCATTAGATGATTATGCATATAGAAATTTTGTCCTGTTCTATCAATATATCCAGTCAAAGGATCATTATATTCGCGGATAGCACTTTTCAAGTCTTCATTGTCAGAGTAGTCATCAATTATTAATCTCATTTCTTGTAGCTTAATTATGTCAATATTACGACCATGTGTTCTCCATTTCCTATGATTGGCGAGTTCAGTTGCAATTTCCTCCGCTCTTTTTGTTTTTTCCTGCAAAGTTACAGGTTGTCCTTTCTTTGTTTTTTGGTGTTCATTCCAATCTTTAAATTTATATTTAACCAACCATTTTTTCAGCAAATCAATAGATAAATCCCTAGATTGCTCATATAAAGCAAGCATTCCCAAATCTAATCGCCTCAAAAAAACTACATCTGCTGGGGCTAACTCGTTTTTGTCGGTTATTACCTCAACTTTATCTAAATAGCCCATTGCTGGTAAATATTCCCCCGTATCAGGGGATAATACTTGTGGGTCAACAGGTCCAAGACTAGAGGCATAATCCATATAAATTTTATCGCCAGACATACAAAGAATAGTGCTTGCAGACATGGCCACATCAGGCACTACAAAGTAAACATCCTTATAGTGCTTTCTGAGAACTGAAACCATTCTTTCAGCAGCTTCAACTGCCCCACCCGGCGTTCTCAAAAACATAGCTATCGCGTTGGTCTCAATTTCAGAGCGCTTTTTAACTTCCTCAATAAAGTCTCGAAATGTCCTGAAGTAAGCAGGATGTATTTGCCCACTGTAAAACACAACATCGGCTCCCAAGAGTTTTTCAACTCGGCGCGCTCTATCATGTATTAAGTCAATAATTGACCGATCTAATAGATCAGACTCCATTTATTCCCTCATGATTATGCTTTGATTGAAGAAAACCAAGCAACTTCAATGTCAAAGCATAGTACAAAAAGGTTAAAAATAAGTTAGCGGATCAAATTTTAGAGGTGCTTTATTGCGCCACGGCGATATATGTAAAGAGTCTTGAAAATAGTTGTTACGAAGGTTTAAGCAATATGTGGATTATATGTGATCCCACCATCCCCTAAACCATAACCTCCCTAAACCATAACCTTTGGCGTGGCGTCGATCAGGGTCTTTGTATAGCTCTCTTGCGGGTTACGAAACAGCGTTTCCGCTACATTCGCTTCCACCAGACGGCCATGTTTCAGCACGCCAATATGATGCGCCATCACCCGCACCACCGCCATATCATGCGAAATGAACAGATAGGTCAGCCCCAATTCGCGCTGTAGCTCTTTGAGCAGATTTAGCACCTGTGCCTGTACCGACACATCGAGTGCCGAGGTCGGTTCATCGCACACCATGAAAGCCGGATCTGATGCCAGCCCGCGGGCAATCGAAATGCGTTGCCGCTGGCCGCCGGAAAATTCATGCGGATATTTGGCCGCGTCAGACGGTGACAGACCCACCTGATCGAGCAATTCGCGCACGCGCCGGTTCTGGCCCTGTTCATCGCTGATCAAATCAAACGCGCGGATCGGTTCAAGCAGAATGTCATTTACCCGCCAGCGTGGATTGAGTGACGAATAAGGCGACTGGAACACCATCTGCAAAGTCTGCCGCACGGCCTGCAACGAGACCGCATCCTGGCTGGTATTCAGATTATGACCATTGATCGTCACACCGCCTGCATCCGGCCGCATCAAACCCACAACCATGCGGGCTATGGTTGATTTGCCCGAGCCGCTTTCACCAACCAGCGCATAGGTTTTACCGCGTGGAATTTCAAAGCTGACCGCATCAACCGCAACCAGTTCGCGCTTTGGCATACCGGTCAGCTTGCGCACCAGCCATGGATCAGACAGATCAAAGCGTTTGGTCAGATGTTCGCAGACTACCATGGGCGTGGTCATGCGCTGGCTCCTGTGAATAGATGACATGCTATTTGATCTTCAAAGACAGGTATTATAGTGCGGCATCGGGGTTTGCAATCACCGCAACGCGGATGAAACCGGCATCCGTCTGGCAAGGCATCGAGCGACGGCATCGCGCCCGGTATCTGTGGCAAGGTGCTGTCAACGCTGACATGATCCAAAACCGGTGTTGAGGCAATCAGGCCTTTGGTATAGGGATGGCGTGGCTGCTTTATAACATCACTGGTACTGCCAATTTCCATCATCCGGCCAGCATATAGAACCGCGACACGGTCAGTGGTTTGCGAAATGACGCCCATATCATGGGTGATGAGAATAACCGAGGCGCGGCGCTTTTGACATACCGAGCGCAAGAGATCGAGTACCTGTGCCTGAATCGAAACATCAAGCGCGGTGGTGGGCTCATCAGCGATGATCAGATCGGGTTCTGCCGCCAGCGCCAGCGCAATCACCACACGTTGGCGCATACCGCCTGAAAACTCATGCGGATAGGAATGAAACCGGTCAGGGTCGATACCGACTTCGCCTAGGCCAGCAACCGCCTTGTTGCGCGCTTCGGTCGGGCTGAGATCAAGATTATGCTGGATCGTTTCGGTAAGCTGATCGCCAATGGTGCGCAACGGGTTGAGGCTGGTTAGCGGGTCTTGAAAGATCATGCCCACTTCCTTGCCACGCAGATTGGAGCCATAGTCGGCTACCGGTCGGCCTTTCAGCTTGATCTCGCCACTGGCTATATAACCAGGCGGATCAATCAGCCCCATGATCGCGGCACCGGTAACCGATTTACCAGCACCGGATTCACCTACAAAGCCCAGAATCTCGCCCGCCTCCATCGAGACCGACAGATTATCAATGGCTTTCAGCGCTTTACGGCGGGTCTGAAACACGACGTTAAGATCAGTAATTTCAAGTAATGGCGCCATTATTTCAACCTCGGATTCAGGGTGTCTTTCAGCCAATCGCCAAGCAAATTGACCGATAGCGCCAAAGCCAGCAATGTCGCCGCCGGAAATAGCAAAATCCACCATTCACCGGAAAACAGGAAATCCTGACCAATACGGATCAAGGTGCCAAGGCTTGGCTCGGTTGGCGGCGCACCAACACCCAGAAAAGACAATGTGGCCTCGGCAATAATCGCCAAAGCCAGCGTGATCGTCGAAATGACAAAGACCGGCCCCAGCACATTTGGCAGAATATGACGCCACATGATCTGAATGCGGTTCAGGCCGATGATACGCGCCGCCTGCACATATTCCTTTTCCTTTTCAACCAGCGTTGTCGCCCGCACAGTTCGGGCAAATGGCACCCATTCGGACAGGCCGATTGCCAGTATCAGCACAATGACCGCCATTTCATCGCGCAGATCAGGTGGAATAACCCCGCGCATGACGCCAAAAATCAGCATCGCAATCAGGATTGACGGAAAGGTCATCTGGATATCGGCACAGCGCATGATAACATTATCAATCCAGCCACCAACATAGCCTGCTAGTAAGCCAAGGCTGACGCCAATGCCCATCGCCAGCAATACCGACATTAGCCCGACAAACAGCGAAATTCTGAGGCCATAGATAATCGCCGAAAGCAGATCCCGCCCCTGATCATCGGTGCCTAGCAGAAACACCTCGCCGGTAAAGGCATTCGGATCCATCGGCGGGGTAAAGCCGTTCATCAAATTTATCGATGTCGGATCAAAAGGATTACTTGGCGCAACAAATGGCGCCATCACCGCAACGAAAATCAACAGCGCGACAACAACCGATGCAATGATCGTGACAGGCGCACGGCGATAATCAAAGAAAAAGTCACTATCCAGAAAGCGTGAAAGCCGTGATGTTTCTTGGCGAGATGTTTCTTGGCGAGATGTTTTTTGGCGAGATGTTTTTTGGGTTCCGCTCATGATCCACCTCTGTTCAGCGGATCCTGTTTGATGCGCGGATCAATAAGGAAATACAGCATATCGACAATAAAATTAATGATAACAAATAGGGTGCCAACAAGAAGCAGATAGGCCGACATAACCGGCACATCGACAAAATATACAGCATTGATAAACATCAGACCTACCCCCGGCCATTGAAAGACCGTTTCGGTGATGATGGCAAAGGCAACGATCGAACCAATCTGCAGACCCGCTACCGTGGTCACCGGAACAAGTGTGTTTTTCAGCGCATGACGGAACAGGATCATTCTTTCAGTAAGGCCGCGGGCGCGCGCAAATTTAATGAAATCCTGCCGCAGAACCTCAAGCATCTCCGAACGGACAAGCCGCATGATTAATGTCATCTGGTAAAGCCCCAGCGTCACCGCCGGTAGAATGATCGATTTCAGTCCGGATATGGTGAAAAGTCCAGTTTCCCATGCACCGATCATGATGGTATCGCCGCGACCAAATGAAGGCAGCCAGCCAAGCTCGACCGCGAATAGCCAGATCAATAACACCCCGATCAGAAAGGTCGGCAAGGACACGCCAACAAGCGAAGCTGTCATGATAAAATGCGCCGAAAAACCCTGTCGTCGGACGGCGGTATAGACGCCAAGAATGACACCAAAAAACAAAGCAAAGAAAGCCGATACAAAGGCCAGCTCCAAGGTTGCTGGCAAGCGTTCGGCAATCAGTGCCGATACCGGTTCTGCCGTACGATAGGAAATACCAAATTCACCACGCACGGCATTCCAGATAAAGCGCCCATATTGAACGATCACCGGATCATCTAGCCCCATCCGGTCAATCAATTCATTACGGTCTTCAACGGTCGCTTCCTGGCCAAGGATATTGTCAACAGGGTTGCCAACAAAACGAAAGATACAGAACGAAATCAATGCCACAAGCAATAGCACAAAAATCGCCTGATAAAGTCGGCGGAGCAGAATAATCAACATGACGGGAACCGGTACATAAAAGGAGGCGGATTTCCGCCTCCTTTAAATGATCTTAGTTGAAAGACAAATATTTGAAATGCGGCTGGTCTTCTGGCTGCACATCAAATGTGATGCCGTCTTTCATGCCCCAGTTCAACACCTGATTGTGGATCGGAAGATATATCTGGTCTTCCTGAATCTGCGCCCATATTTTACCGATAGTGGCATCACGCACAGCAAGATCAGTTTCAGATTCCAAGCTGACAATCATGTCATTCACCGCGGCATTATCATAGCCGGTGTTGTTCCATGACCCACGCTTGTCGGTGGTGCCATGCACAAGGAAGTTGAAAATGTAATGCGAGTCAAATGTTGGCACACCCCATCCCAGCATATAGAACTCAGTCGTCTTGTTCTGGATAAGCGGGAAATGCTGGGCTTTTGGTTTGGCGTCAAGATTTACCTTGATACCAATCTGGCCAAACATACCAACCGCAGCCAGACAGATTGCTTCGTCATTGATGTAGCGGTCATTCGGGCAATTCAATGTGACCGAAAACCCATCGGCATATCCAGCATCAGCCAATAGCTTTTTTGCTGCAGCTACATCATGAGCCGGAATCTTGTCAAGCGCGGCTGTCCAGCCATTGACGAAAGGTGGCATGATAACATTTGTCGGTGATGATTGGTCACGCATGACGACTTGCTTGATCGCATCACGATTGATCGCGATGTTCATGGCGCGGCGCACACGCACATCGGCAAACGGGTTCTTGCCTTCGACATTATCTGTCTTCAGATCAGCAAGGCCACTATTCATGCCAAAGAAGATCACGCGGTTTTGCGCCGCTGTCACAACTTTCAGACCTGACTGGCTACCAACACGCTTTAGATCCTGTACCGGTACGTCCTGAATGAAATCGACTTCACCTGATAGCAATGCAGCAACACGGGTCGCCGCCGACTGGATAGGTGTAAAGATGATCTCGCTAACCTCTAGCGGGAATGTACCTTTACCCCAGTAATTCGGATTGGCTTTCAACACGGTCTTCTGGTCAGGCGTACGGCTTGTCAGAACAAACGCGCCCGTTCCATTGGTGTTCTGAGACGCAAATGTGGTTTCGCCAGCTGCCACATCCTGTGGGGTAGATGCACCATTCGCTTCGGTCCAGCCACTATCCATCATGAACAGATTGGTCAGGTTATTGATCAGCAGCGGGTTTGCCCCATTGGTTTCCATATCAATCGTATGATCGTCAATCTTTCGGACATCCTTGACGCTGGTCAGCAGTTCTTTCATGGCCGAAGTTGGCATCATCGCGCGCTTGAAGCTGTAAACAGCATCATCGGCGGTGAAATCAGAACCGTCATGGAATTTTACACCTTTGCGCAGGTTAAAACGCCACACATTCGGATTATCTGCCAGTGCTTTCCAGGATGTAGCAAGACCCTGTGTGATCTGACCAGCCATGTCACGCTGTAAAAGCGGTTCATAAATCTGGTGTGCAAGTGTATGTGTCGGGCCTTCATTCTGGGCATGTGGATCAAGCGTAAGCGAGTCACCAGACCGCGCCCAGCGAAGCGTTTGTGCATTGGCAGCCGAAATCGCCATGCCAGTAATGGCCGCGACAACGATGCCTGTTTTTAGAAATTTCATTGTTATCTCCCAAAGTCTTTGATGCAAATTTTACTCACTACTTTTGCGCTTTGGGGGATGCTTTACAAGCGGTTTATTATTTAGGTCTTATTTTCCGATAGATAGCGTCGTAAAAGTACAGCCTGTAGAGGCCATGCACCCCATAGTGACCCTATATTAGCCCAGTTCAGGTTAGCTGAGTTCTGACATATCTTGGAAATAACCAGTCTTGAAAATGACCAGTCTTGGAAAAGACCAGTCTTGGAAATGACCAGTCTTGGAAATGACCAGTCTTGGAAATGACCAGTGAAAGCGATATTGTGCCTCACCATATGAACAAGACGCTGTCATAGATGAAGGAAGTGCCGTAATGCCACGTTTAAAAATGAACCCCATCAATGCGTGAGTTGTACCAGCTGTGGCCAGCGGCGCTGACCCACGAACAGATCGATAGCATCACCACTGCCGCCCTGTGCCAGCCCGCCCGCGATGCGACCATCTTTTCGACTGCCGAATCCATGCAAGATATGCGAAGCAGCACAATCCGCTGGATGCCAGACCAATGGGTGCAAGATCTGCTGTGGGACTATGTCCAGCAGGCCAATGCCAAGGCCTTTGACGTTGATGTGCAGAATGATGCCGAGATACAATTCACCGAATATCATGCCGCCAAGGCTGGGCATTATGACTGGCACCATGATGTGCAATGGAACGGATCAAGCCAGTCAGACAGGAAACTGTCGATTACGGTTCAACTTAGTGACCCGTCAGAATATGAAGGCGGCCTATTTGAGTTTGATGACGTCAAAACCAATGCCGATTTTGCATCCAAAGGCACTATTCTGATTTTCCCGTCTTATCTTCGACACCGAATTTGCCCCGTTACCATGGGGACAAGACGGTCATTGGTCGCCTGGTTTAAGGGCCCCCGATGGCGATAGATGGCGATAGTCTGGCAATAGACACCCCTAATCATCGCCCTCGTCATTCTGGTATCGATATTGATTTGCTGGCCGGTAACGCACAACCAGACAGCCAAGCGCAATAATCAGAATGGCACCTGCTTCATAAACCAGCGTGATCGGTTCCATTTCCTTGCCCTGAAGGATAATCAAACGCGCAAGTGCAGTCATCGCAATGAACAATGGCAAGGTGATTGGAATGCGGTTGCTGGCAAAGAAAATCCCGATCATGCCCAATACCTCTGTATAGATAAACAGAAGCAGCAAATCGGCAAGATTAACTTTACCTGCTTGGAAGATGATGTTTATTTCCTGAAACGTGGCAATGACCGTCAGGATGGCGATCAAGGTCAACAGACCTTTTTCAATATACTTGATTCCAATTGATATCTTCTTTTCAAACATAAGTACCACCTTTGAAACTTTTTGAAATTGATATGTCCTGCGGTCAGATGTGTCTAGCGCGCACAAACTGTTCCCTATGGTTGATGACTCTAACGCCAAGGTCAACCCTCAGATCAAGTTGCATCTTGATAAGTGATCATCGATCACGTCCCGCCCAGACCAGGCGCGCGTTACCGATTTTCATAACCGTGCGCCAGAATACCGCTTGCCTTGGTACAAAGAGATTTTATGATAAAGCATATAAGATAGTATTTACTTTATGAGTGGGAATGGTTCATGACAACCGAGACAACACGCTATCATGGGCTTGATCTATTACGCGCGGTGGCGATGCTGTTGGGGATCGTTTTTCACGCGCCTATTATCTATTACATTCCCGAAATGGCTGACGGATTCAGGGAATTCGGCATTTCGACCGATATGATCCCTAAGATGGAATTATGGCTGCAAATTCTGACACAATGGACACATAACTGGCGGATGCCAGTGTTTTTCATGATCTCGGGTTTTTTTGCTTTGATGGTGTTTGAGCGCCGCGGGCCTGGCTATCTGTTCAAAGACAGGTTTGTGCGGCTTGGATTAACGATGATTATATTTGCCAGCCTGATGGATATGCTAGATGGTCACTTCGCGGGTCAATTGAATCATTTCTGGTTCCTTTACTATCTTATCATCATAACCTTTCTGGCCTCGATTATCTGGGCTATGATGCGGCCAGCATCTGAAGGCGTAGCCGCATGGCGTGTTAGCAATGGTCTATTTACAGCTCTGTTATTAGCGCTGATTCCTGTGCGGATGCTCTGTGACCAGTTAGATGGTGGTGCAATCCGCATTGCCGAAACCTATATCGATATCAAATTTGGTGGCTTGATCTATTTTGCCCGCTGCTTTCTGGTGGGTGCCGCGCTCTATATCCGGCGTGATCTGCTGGCACCGCTAAGCCGCCGGTCTAACCTGATGATAGTCGGGCTATTCGCGGTTGGCGCCTTTATACTGACATTCCAATATGTCGATGGTTTTTTCGGACATCGGCGATCCCCCGATATCAGCCTCACTGATACGCTTCTGGGGTCGGTCTTTGCCGCCAGTAGCGCTGTGCTGTGGTGTATGTTCATGCTAGGCGCAAGTCACGCGCTGGTTACACATAGCACCGCCCTGATCCGGTGGCTGGTTGAGCTATCATATCCAGTTTATATACTGCATCTGGTGCCCGCCATGCTGGTCAGCGCGATCCTGATCGGTCAGGGTTTTAGCCAGCTAATGGTCGTATCGGGCACTATCATCGCAACCTTTGTTATCAGCATGATCGGCTATTATGTCTTGATCAAATTCACACCGCTGAGCTGGATCATAAATGGGTACCGTAAATCCTGGCTGAAACTGCCTTTTGGCCAGCACACTAGATAGCGTTCAATCATGTAAAGTTGCTGACTTTGATGACTATTTGCTGATCGTTACAGCCAGTCACCCGTCATAGGCTCTAGAGAGCGACATAATTTTCCAACTGGTTAACACCTCGGCGCATATGGCTTTCAATTTCTTTGCGCATCAATTCAAAATCATCACACATAGCTAGCGTTAGATAGTTTTCGTGCGCGTCCTCTATGGGGCCTGTCCGGCCATGCGCACGTTGATGAAGCGCAAGATAGAGTTGTAGGCGACCCGCCACACGTTGCCAGCTTTCCAAAAGCAATTTATGACCACAACGCTCATATACAAGCGAATGAAGCCCTACCTCGGCCTCGCTTGACGCCACATGATCATCTATCTTGAGCGTGTCCATCAACCGCGAATGGCGGGATTCCAGTTCTTCGGCAAAAGCGTGATCGCGCTTGTCCCAAATTTCCTGAAATGCAAGGGTTTCGAGTGCCGTTCTAAGAGAATAAATCTCGCGTACATCCATCACAGATAACTTAATGACGCGGGTTCCCGTAAAGGGCACTGAATGAATGAGACCTTCGGTTGCCAATTGCGCCATAGCCTCGCGCAATGGACCACGACTCACCCCAAACCTAGATGCCAGCTGGGTTTCGGTGATTTGCGAACCGCCTTCGATCTCACCACTTAAAATTGCGCGCTTGAGATTGGAGACAATCTGATCACCAAAAGTTTCCCGCCGAACTGGCAAAAGCATGTCTGCATCTTTTTTAACTATACCATGCATAAGCTATGTATCCTGTTCACGTTGCATCAACCAGTCATGATAAGCCGCGCTTACAGACGCTGTAACTGGCCCTGGAGCGCCTACCCCAATCACCCTACCATCCATTTTAACAACCGGGGTCACGCCGCCAAGTGTACCTGTAACAAACATCTCATCAGCGGAATAACATTCAGCAAGTGTAAAGTCTTTTTCCTTCGCTGTCTCACCTTGCGCTTGCCAGCTATCAATGACAGCGCGTTGTGTCAGACCCTTAAATGAAAACTGACCGGTCGATGTCCATATTTCCCGACCACGTACAATAAATAAATTGGTAGAATTGCAACTGGCGACAAAGCCACGCGGGTCAAGCATAACAGCTTCATCGGCACCCGCATTAATCGCCTGAATCAAAGCCTGAATCAAATTAAGCCGGCTATGCGAATTCAGCCGTAAATCGAACACATCAGGGCCACTGGTTCGAAACGTAGAGGTGAATAGTATCAGACCCTTTTGCTTTGATTCTGGGCGCGGCGTCTTGAACTCGGCCACAATGATCAGCGTTGCTTTGCCAATGACAAATCTTGGATCCTGATTAGGGGTGCTTTTCAGCCCCCGTGAAATCATAAGACGGATATGAACGCCATCATGCATATCATTGGCTTTTAGCGTTTCATTTAAAGCCTGTTTCAATTCTTCACGACTACGCCCGATATCGAGCGCAATTGATGTCGCCCCTTCAAACAACCGGTCAAGATGCGCCTCAAGCTGCAAAATACGCCCATTCTTCAGGCGTAGCCCCTCCCATATGCCATCGCCCAACACAAAGCCGCTGTCAAAGACCGATATGCTGGCCTCATGTCTGGGGACAAGGTCCCCATTAACATAGACAAGCACGTTTTCATTTCGCGGATCAGGAAGATAACCTTGGGCACTGGATTGATTAGACATGATGGGCCTTGTCAAAATTGAAAACGTTGGTGATCGGCTAAAAACTGCTGGGTTAGGTGGCCTTTCGGGTTTTTCAGCACCTCATCAGGTGTTCCGGTTTCATAGATGCCTCCATCTGCCAGAAATACGATACGATTGGCTACATGATAGGCAAACCCAATTTCATGGGTAACAAGAAGCATCGTTCTACCCTCATTCGCCAACTGTTCGATAACACCCAGAACTTCGCCAACCAGATTAGGGTCAAGCGCTGATGTTGGTTCGTCAAAAAGCAAAATTTCCGGACTCATCGCCAAGGCGCGTGCGATTGCAACACGCTGCTTCTGACCTCCAGATAGATGTGATGGATAGGCGTCTGCCTTATCCTCCAGACCAACGCGCCGTAGCTCACCTATGGCCAAGGCTTTTGCTTCTGGCTTGCTCATCCCACGAACCGTCACAAGACCTTCACTCACATTGCCAACAACAGTCATATGTGGAAATAAATTAAATTGTTGAAAAACCATGCCGACGCGCTGGCGTAACGCGCATAGATCCTTTTCTTTATATGCTTGTCCATTGGCCTGACCCGTTGCCAAGCTAATATTGCCAAATTCAATCAAGCCCTGATCAGGTTTTTCCAGCGCATTTATGCAACGCAGAAGCGTGCTTTTTCCAGACCCGGAAGCACCTATTATTGCGATACGGTCTCCTGCCTCAACTTGCAGATCAATCCCAGAAAAGACTCTGTTTTCGCTGAATGATTTTCCAAGACCGGACAGTTTGAGTAATGGTTGCGTCATACCTAGTCACTCCTCGAAAGATGACGCTCGACAGCGTAGGTTACACGAACCAAAGGATACAATATTATCATAAACAGCGCGGCCACAACAGTGTAGACCTCAAGGGGGTTGAAGTTGAGCGATGCAATCAACTTACCTTGCTGAAGCATTTCGACATATGCCACAACCGAAGCCAATGTTGACATCTTGAAAATTTCTATCCCCCTGTTGGTAAGTGCGGGCACGATGCGCCGGATAGCTTGAGGTAAGACAATTCTGCGTAGAACTTGTAATCCGTTCATGCCGATGGCTTTTGCCGCCTCCCACTGGCCTGGTTCAATCGACTGAATACCGCCACGGTAAATTTCTGCCGAATATGCCGCCGAATTCAATGAAATGCCTAAAATAGCGGCAATAAAGGGACTGATCTCAACAGGTGCGAGGATTGGCAAGGCATAATAGAACCACAATATCTGTACAAGCACGGGCGTATTGCGAAAAAACTCGACAAAGGCTGTTGATGCCCAACGCACAGCTTTGGTTCGTGACCGCCGTCCAAGCGCTACAAATAAGCCAAGACTCATACCCAAGATCAGACAGACTATGAAAAGCCGAAGCGTGCCACCAAGCCCCACTGCCAAAGCCCACCAATTGTCAAAAACACTCTGAAAATTCCAATAATATGTCATAGTGAAAATTCCCCCGAACGGGTAAGGCGCCGTTCGAAGCGTGAAGCTAGGAAGCTGAAAATAGAAATGGTCACAAAGTAAATCAGCGCCACCACTGTAAAGACTTCAAGTGGGCGGAATGTTTTCTGCGCGAGTTCATTGGCCTGAAACAACAGATCAGCGTATGACACAGTCGCCACAAGCGTTGTGGTTTTCATCAATTCGATCGAACGTTCCATCATCGAGGGGAACATGCGTTTGACAGCCTGCGGCAGAATGATGCGGCGCATAGCCTGATTATATCTCATGCCAATTGCTTTGGCGGCTTCCCATTGACCATGTTCAATCGATACGATTCCAGCGCGAAATATTTCAGCAAAAAACGCACCACTTTGAATGGTGAATGTAAGTGCAGCGGCAAGAAAGGGTGTCATCTCTACCGCCAGTACAATAGGCAAGCCAAAGAAGAACCAGAATAACTGAACCAGAGGCGGCGTGGTGCGAAACACCTCAATAATTACATCTGCGGGAAACCTTACCCAACGGCGGGATGACAAACGCGCGAATGCCAAGACAAGACCGACCACAAGCCCCCCTGACAAGGCCGTCGCCGTCAACACCAAGGTGTTACGGAAACCGGCAAGTAAAAAACCAGTTTCCGTTAATACAGGTATAAAGTCCCATTCATACATAGAATTTAAACAGGGCTACAGAAGTTCTTTGACGATGGCGGGAGCCGCTTTTGGATCCAACCCGAAACCACTTAGAAAATCTTCATACCAAGTCTGAATTTGTCGTGACTCATACCAACTCTTCAATTGGCCATCGACAAAATTTACAAATTCGGTATCGCCCTTACGAACCGCGGCACTGGTTGGATTCGACTTTGTCGGTGTTGGCACAATAATCTTGCCGCGACCCAAACGTTTGCGCGCGGCAATCAATGGCGGATGGAACAAGCAGACAGCGTCAACGCGGCCTGACTGGAAAGCGGCAATAGCTTCGGTATTGCCCGGATAACGCTGAATATCTGCATTACCAGTATTTTCGGTCAGAAATGCATCCATGCTGGTGGCCTGAGGCACGGAAATCTTGATGCCTGCCTTATTTAGATCCTGCCAGCTTGACACGTCCAGATCTTCTCTTGCCATAACGGCAAGTGAATAGAACAACAATGGTGATACCGGAAAGTCAGCCGCTTCCTTTCGTTTTGCCGTGGCATCCAACACAAACATAATATCGATCTTGTTACTCTGCAACGCGGCAACAGCCGTGCCCCAGGTAACCTCGACAGGCTCAAACTCAACACCAAGCGCGGCCGCCATGGCCATACCTGCTGAGACACCAACTCCAGATGTCCATTTGCCAGTGGCTGGATCTTTCGAATACCAAGGCGGTGCCTGCGTAACCCCTACTCTTAAAGAGCCGCGTGATTTGATTGACGACATTGATCCTGCAGCGAATGCTGGCATTACTCCTGATAATCCAATTGTTGCAACAGTTGCACTGGCAACCATTGTAAATGATCGACGGTTGAGCTTCATGAGTTGTCTCCTTTCCCCCTGATTATTTCGTTTCGAACTTAATGATCTAGCTAATCATAGGTATTTGATGATTGTCAACAATCATCAAATAAGAAATTCTAATGTCAATGAGCAGTATGAAGTATTTGCGGCGCATCAATACCGGACGCAGCATATCAATATAGCATCGGCAAAACCCCAGATGTAATTCAAAACCCTAGCGCATCAGCAAATCGATATTGCCACCTGACGCGGTCATATCACGGCAGATATGCTTTTCCTGTTGCAGCCATACATGGCCGCCCTGATCGGTGATGAAAGGGATCACCCGCTGGCTAGAACGATGCAGCGCCTTGCGCAATGCCGCCAGATCGACATGATGATCGACATGCGTTATCACCACGTCGAAATTGTCATGATCCGGTATCGCCGTAACTTCCTGCACGCTATTGCCATGGTCACGTGCGATCTGTGATAGGCGGCCACGGGTTTGTGCATCCGGATGACAGACAAGCACCGTACCATGGCGCGGCATGATGCTATAGCTATTACGCTCACCTGACGGCCCCGGCAGTAGCACCGGAGACAACATTGCATCACCACTATGGCTCGTTTCCGGCATCGTCATGAAAGCCCGCAGATAGGCACCCCCACCAGCCTTTGGCCCGGTTCCTGATAACCCATGTCCGCCGAAAGGCTGTGCGCCAACAACGGCTCCAATCTGATTACGGTTTATATAGACATTACCGACATTGATCATGTCGCTGACAGCTTTGATATTGGCGTCAATGCGGCTGTGCATGGCAAAGGTTAACCCGTAACCAGATTTGTTTATCGCCTCAACGACATTGGCCTCGTCGCCAGCCTTATAGGTGGCGACATGCAGAACCGGACCAAAAATTTCGCTTTCCAGACTCTCGATACCGGCAAGCTTGATAATCGATGGCGCGCAAAAACACCCCAAAGTAGGCGCTGTGCCTTGCCAGACCAGACGACCATCATGCCGTGCCGCGGCCACATGCTGATCGATCCGCGTTTTGGCATCCTGATCAATGATCGGGCCAATGTCGGTGTCCATATCGGCAGCATCACCAACCTTTAGCATCGCCGCCGCCGCGCTGATCATGCTGATTAAATCAGCGGCAATATCGTCCTGAATATAAAGTATCCGCAACGCAGAACATCGTTGTCCTGCCGAGCGAAAAGCCGAGGTCAAAATATCATCAACCGCGCGTTCAAGTAGAGCTGAAGCATCAACAATCATTGCGTTGAGTCCGCCTGTCTCGGCAATAAGCGGCGCATGTGGCTTGCCAGACTGGGCGATAGCCCCCTCGATAATCTTGGCGGTCGCGGTTGAACCGGTAAAGACCACCATATCGGCCTGTCCCGCCTTGGTCAGCATGTCCCCAACCGCACCGCCACCGCATAACAGGTGCAAGGCATCGTCTGGCACCCCGGCTTTATACATCAGCGAGATGGCCAAGGCCGCAATCCGCGGGGTTTGTGCGGCCGGTTTTGCCAACACCGCATTACCAGCCGCCAAGGCCGCCACGACCTGTCCGGTAAAAATAGCCAGTGGGAAATTCCAAGGCGAAATAGCAACAACCGTACCCCGCGCCCGGGAATTGGCACCTAACTGCCGCGTCTGCACAGCATAATAGCGACAGAAATCAACCGCCTCACGCACTTCACCTACGGCATCATCAATGGTTTTGCCCGCTTCATGCACAAGCAGATGATAAAGCCTGTCTGCTGCCTGTTCATAATGGTCAGCAATATGATCAACTATGTCAGCGCGCTGTGGTGCTGACAAATGTTGCCATGACGCATTATCCGCCTGATCAAATGCGATAGCAACATCTTCACGGCTTGCTTGATCTGGTCGGGAGGGCATATCAGGTGACGCAATAGCTTTGGCAAAGCCACGCACAGACTCGACATCTTCTTCATCAAATCCACGACTGTTTTGGCGCCATGGTGCAAACATCTGCACGCCCGTTGCCAGTAAAGCCTTAGCGTTATCGATCTTGGTATAGGGATCAGTTACTAAATCCTCGATACCAACCTGAACATCCGCCAGCTTGTTCATAAAGGAAGAACTCGCGCCATTCTCCAGAATCCGGCGAACAAGATAGGCAAGCAAATCTTGATGACAGCCCACCGGCGCATATACACGAAGCGGTGCCGAGGTAATCTTGCTGAGCTCATTATGTACCGCATCACCCATGCCGTGAAGCTTTTGTAACTCATAGGAAGCTGGCTTGATGCTATGAGCCAGATGGGTTACCGCCGCCAGCGTATAGGCATTATGGCTGGCAAATTGTGGCAGGAAATGCTGCGACGCTGTCATCAGGCGTTTAGCATGTGCCAGATAGGCCAGATCGGTGTGATTCTTTGACGTATAGACAGGGAAATCAGCGAGCCCCTTTTCCTGGGCAATCTTGATTTCCGTATCCCAATAGGCGCCTTTGACCAACCTTACAGGTATGCGGACAGCATGACGTTGTGCCTGTTGTTCCAGCCAATCGATCACGGCGCCAGCATGGCGGGCATAGGCCTGAACCACAATGCCTATACCAGACCAGCCACGTAATTGCGGATGCGCCAACAGGCGTTCATAAACATATAGGCTGGGTTTCAGCCTGCTATATTCTTCAGCATCGATGGTCAGTGGGATATTATGCTGACGCGCCGCTAGTGCCAATTGCACCACCCTATCGATTAGCGCATTACAGCTGGCTGACCAGTAACGAGTCTGCAACCGGCACGATAGCGCAGACAACTTGACCGACACACCGCTATTGTGATTGACATCATCTGCCTTGGCTTTGGCACCAGCACAGGCAATAGCATGCGCATAAGCGGCAAAATAGCGATCGCAATCATCTGCCGAGCGCGCAGCTTCACCCAGCATGTCGAAGGAGTATAGTTTATCACCATCATTAAGATGCGTAACAGCCGCTTCGATGGTTTCAGCAAAAACAAACTGTCCACCCATCTGCCGCATGGCGGTTTCAATCGCGCGGCGCACAGCCGGAACACCCAGCTTTGACACCATGGCTTTGAGCCCCTTGTCACGTTGTCCGCGGACAATACCACTGGCCAGTTCTAGTGCCGTCTCCAGACCCCGAACAAAGCCGGTGGCATCTGCATCAAGCCAATGTCCCGAAGCCAGCTTGTCAAAAATCAGAAAGTCACGCGTTGCGGCATCGGGAACACGAAGCAGAGCTTCGGCCATTTCCATGATCATGCGTCCCTCGGCGGTAGATAATTTATACACAGCCATTATCTTTTCTGCCGAAAACAGGCTGCCAGCATCGCGCGCCACAGCGACAATCTGTCGGGCCTGTTCGAGCACAGTATCGCGGCTTGCGTTGTCCAGAACCGGATTTCGACAAAAGCCAGACACAAGCGCATCCTCATCGGGTACCGGCGCCACTGCCGGAAAGACGCCCGCGCCCCATGATACATCGTCTGATACAGAATGTACGCCGTGCATATCTATCCCTTATAGCTTTGGTTTATCTCCTATCTTACCAAGAAGAGTGTTTTTCTTTATCCTGTATTTATGTATAATACAGTTTATTATTCTTATTTTTATGTATTTATTTTTTTAATATTCTTTATTTTAACAAAATACAGGATAAATTACCGTGGATCTGATTGACCGTAAAATTCTCGACAAGCTTGCCATCGACAGCAAAACAACGTTGAAAGCCTTATCCGATGAAGTGGGCCTATCTCCATCGCCATTACAGGCACGGATCAAAAAACTCGAAAAGGAAGGCTTTATCCGTGGCTATGTTGCGCAGTTGGATTTTGCCAAGATCGATCAGGATCATGTCGCCTTTATCCAGGTCACGTTATCCGACACGCGCGCCGAAGCGCTGGCGGCCTTCAATGGCGCCGTCCGGCAACTCAAAACCGTCGAACAATGCCATATGATTGCTGGTAATTTTGATTATCTGTTGAAAGTCCGCACCCGCGATATCCGTAGCTATCGCATCGAATTGGCCGAAAAGATTTCATCTCTGCCGCATGTCGCGTCAACATCAACCTTTGTATCGATGGAGACGGTCTGCGAGTAACGACTGGCGAGGGTGGCCAGGATGTTAATTCTGTTCCACATAAAGCTGGATCGCGGATTCAACGCCATTTTCATAGATATGTTTCAGCCATTTCGCAAAGGCATCCGCAAAGCGTGCATGCTGACCAAGGTCACCATATATCTGTTGCATTTCAAGCCAGACTGATGGGCTTTGCCGCGCCGCCGCCGCCGTAGCGGTGAGCATATCCCATATCGGGTCATTAGCCTCTATCTGGCTACCATCTTCACGCATGCCTTCACACATGCGTGCCCATAAGGCTTCGACAAGCGCCAGCCCTTCGATCGGGTGCCCTGATGCCAAGCCATCACGAATTGTCGGCAGGATAAAACCGACATGACGCGCCGAGCCGTCAAAGGCAACGCGCCGCACTGTATCAATAATGGCATCATTAGCGAACCGCCTATCGATCAGATCCAGATATTCGATTACCGGACTACCAGGCAAAGGATCGACATGGGGGATTATCTCGTCGGTGAGCACCTTCCTGAACAACGCATGAATAAAAGGCTGCATCATCGCATCAGAGATATTTTCAACGCCTAGAATCTCGGCCGCATTGGCCAGCACCTGATGACCAGCATTCAGAACACGTATTTTCCGGGCCTCATACTGATGCACATGATCTGAAAATTCCGCACCCACAAGGCTCCAGTCAGGGCGACCCGCACAAAATGTATCTTCAATAACCCATTGCCGGAAATTTTCATGCGTCACTGGCACATCATCATCTATGCCAAAAGCGCGTACACGTTGAAGTTCGGCAGGGCCTGTCGCCGGCACAATGCAATCGACCATCGAGTTTGGAAAAGAACAATGGCGGTCAATCCAGTCGGCAAGATCCGCATCGCTAAGTCGCGCCAGACCAACAACGGCCTGTCTAAATATCGTGCCATTCGCCTGTAGGTTATCACAGCTCAAACCCGTGAAAGGACCAACGCCACTGTCACGCCGCAGACGCAGTGCGGCAACTATAGCGCCAAACGCCGTGCGGGGACGATCTGGATTTTCGGCGTCATAGATAATGTCAGGATGCGTAAGATCCAATCCCTGATTAGCTGGATCAAGGTAATAACCACCTTCGGTTATTGTTGTTGTTACGATCCTTATTCGGGGATCAGCCATGGCCTGAATAAGCGACTTATTATCGGCATCAACAGGCAAAAAGTCCAGCATCGCCCCCGTGACCTCAGTGGCCTGCGCGCCTAATGGGTCAAGCTCAATCAATGTAGTCAGGCAATCTTGCCCCAACAGCTTTTCACGCATAACCGCATCATGTTCACGCACACCAGCCCCAATGATCGCCCAATCCAAAGCCTGGCCTTGCTGCATGAGGCGATGAACATACCATGCAAGATGGGCGCGGTGAAAATTACCAACACCTATATGCACGATACCTGGCGTCATCTTGGTACGGTCATAATGCGGGCGCACGACATGCGATGGCAACGCATCTAGGGTATTGTTATTCAGGCTCGTCACACTGGTTTTACGGGAAGAAAGATCCATTAACTCATCCATTGTCCACCATCTACATTATAGGTTTGCGCCACAATGTAGTCAGCTTCATTACTTGCTAGAAAGATTGCCATGCCAGCCAGATCCGCGGGACGCCCCATTCTGCCAAAGGGCACAGCGGCGCCAACTTCCTGCTTCTTCTGGCCTGGCTGTTTGTTCTCATATTTTGCAAAAAAGGCGTCAACACCATCCCAATGTTCTCCATCGACCACACCTGGTGAGATCGCATTCACATTGATTCCATGCTCAATCAGATTCATGCCAGCAGATTGCGTCAATGAGATTATCGCGGCCTTAGTCGCACAATAGACCGCAACCAGCGGCTCGCCACGCCGTCCTGCCTGGCTGGCCATATTGATAATTTTCCCGCCCTTTCCGCGTGCAATCATATGCCGGGCAACAGCTTGCATTGTAAAAAGTGTCCCAGCAACATTGATATCAAATACCTGCTGGTAATCATCACGCGTGATGTCGGTAATTGGGGCCGCGGTGAAAATTGCCGCATTATTGATAAGAATATCAATACCGTCAAATGCCGTTACAGCCATCTTCACACCAGCGTCAATACTCGCCTGATCGGTCACATCCATCTCGATAGCAATCACCTGATCACCAAGACGCTTTGCGGCTTCATGAGCGCGCGCGCTATTGATGTCAGCTATGGCAACCCGCGCACCTTCATTGACATAGGCCTCAGCAAAATGAAGCCCAATCCCCCGCGCCGCGCCCGTAATCAGCGCTGATTTTCCAGCCAGCCGCTTCATGTCACCCGCAACCCCTGTTCGTCAAATCTATGCAGATGCGTGAAGTCGGGTGAAAGGTAAACCTTGGCACCATAGGACAGTTGCAACTCACCACTGGCACGTACCGTCAACATTTCCGAAAAAGCCGGGCATTGCACATGAACGAATGTATCAGACCCCAAATGTTCAGTTACACCAACAACGCCTTCCCAATCACCTGACGTGGATGAAATGGCGACATGCTCAGGCCGAATCCCGATGGTATGCGCCTTATGTTTCAAAGCCTCTTTACCACCAAGAAGATTCATCTTGGGCGACCCAATAAAGCCAGCAACGAATGTATTGCATGGAGAATGATATAGCTCTAACGGGCTTCCCACCTGTTCGATCACGCCAGCCTGCAACACCACAATCTTGTCAGCCATGGTCATCGCCTCAACCTGATCATGCGTCACATAGATCATCGTGGTCGCCAGCCGTTTATGAAGCTCGCTTATCTCAAGCCGCATCCCAACCCGAAGCGCGGCATCAAGATTCGATAAAGGTTCATCAAACAGGAATGCTGTTGGTTCGCGCACAATGGCACGGCCAATGGCAACACGCTGACGCTGGCCGCCTGATAATTGGCCAGGACGGCGATCAAGATAATCGGTAAGGTTCAGTACTTTTGCCGCATCTTCGACCCGGCGCGCCTGTTCGGCCTTGTCCATACCAGCCATGCGCAGGGGAAAGCTAATATTCTTGCGCACAGACATATGCGGATAAAGCGCATAGGACTGAAAGACCATGGCCAGACCACGCTTGGATGGCGGGTTTATCGTTGCATCCTGACCGTTAATCAGTATCTGACCCGCTGTCACATCTTCAAGCCCAGCAATCAAACGCAAAAGTGTGGATTTACCACAGCCAGACGGACCGACAAATACGACGAACTCGCCTTCATCAATCTGCAAATCGAGCGGCGGAATAACTTCGACATTACCAAAATGTTTTGAAACCTGTTTGAGTTGTATCTGTTTCATATCTGTTTCCTATTTTACCGCCCCAAAGGTCAGGCCGCGCACAAGCTGTTTCTGGCTAAACCAGCCCATGATCAAGATTGGTGCGATGGCCATAACCGAGGCCGCACTTAGCTTTGCATAAAAAAGTCCCTCTGGACTCGAATAGCTGGCTATGAAGGCCGTTAGCGGTGCCGCTTTGGCGGCAGTTAGATTCAAGGTCCAGAACGCCTCATTCCAGGCCAGAATGATGTTCAATAGCATTGTCGAGGCAATGCCGGGTATGGCCATTGGCGTGAGAACATAAAGCAGTTCTGAGCGTAAAGTTGCCCCATCCATTCGCGCCGCCTCAAGTATCTCATTTGGGATTTCTTTGAAGTAGGTATAGAGCATCCAGATGATTATCGGCAGGTTGATCAGCATCAGAATAACGACCAGACCAATACGGCTATCAAGAATACCAAACTCAATGAACAATAGATAAATCGGGTATAGAACACCAACTGCTGGCAACATTTTTGTCGATAGCATCCACATCAGAATACCGCGCGTCCGACGTGAGGGTACAAAGGCCATAGACCAGGCGGCGGGCACAGCAACAAGAATACCAACAAGCGTTGAACCAACAGCGATAATCACTGAATTGTTGAAATGCTTTAAATAGTCAGATCGCACCTGCACCACAGCATAGCTTTCAAGCGTCCATGCCGAGGTTAGCACTTCGATGGGTGTTCTGATTGCATCACCTTCGGTCTTGAAGGACAGAACAATAATCCAGAGAATAGGAAAGAAAATCAGAATACCAATGGTCCATGCGATAATGGTCGTGATCAGTTTTCGATTAGTGGTGACGGTGCGGGCCATGTTTATCTCCTCACCTGTCCAGGTTCTTGCCAACGATGCGCATCAAGAAGATGGCAACAATATTGGCTAAAATAATGGCATAAACACCACCTGCCGAACCAAGCCCGACATTCTGGCTTTCAAGAACCCGCTGAAAAATCAGATAGGTCAGTGTTTTGGTGCCAAAGGCACCTGCAGTTGTAACGAAAATTTCAGCAAAAATGGATAAAAGAAAAATTGTCTTAATCAACACCACGACGGTGATGGCACGCGAAAGATGCGGCAAGGTTAGAAAACAGAACCGGTTAAACGGTCCCGCGCCATCCATTTCTGCAGCCTCGCGTTGCTCTGAATCGAGAGATTGAACAGCCGTTAATAATATCAATGTCGCAAAGGGCAACCATTGCCAGCTGATGATCATAATGAGCGAGGGTAATGATGCCTGGCTGAGCCATTGTATCGGTTCAGCGCCAAAGGCCCGCCAGAGATGGGCAAAAAAACCATTCACCGGATCCATAAACATATTCTTCCAGACAAGCCCCGATACCGTCGGCATCACGAAAAATGGCGCGATCACAAGAATTCGAACAATGCCCTGACCCCACATAGGCTGATCGAGAAGCAAGGCCAATAAAATGCCAAGGGTGATTGTTATGATCAGAACCCAACCAACAATGATCAAGGTCGTTGCCACAGCCGGCCAGAACGAGCTGGAAGACACAAAACGCACATAATTGTCGAAGCCAACCCAGCCTAGATCACCGCCACGTAAAGGCAGATATTTCTTGAATGAGAAATACAGCGTCATAACCAGGGGAACAAGCATCCAGCCCAAAAGCAATATCGTCGCTGGCGCTATCATCAATCTGGCAGCTGATCGAGAATGTTGGGTAGCCAAGGTGCGCCTCCTAATTTGATGGGATCACTTCCCCGGGCGAGGTGTAAATGGCACCATAATCAAAGTAGGTGCGCAAGGGGCGACATGCACCGCCCCTTGCAGATATAAGCCTAGCGGTAGCCAGCAGCTTCCATTGCGTCATTGGTCAAAGCCTGCGCTTTGGCCAATGCCTCAGCAACACTCTGCTGACCAGCATAGGCCGCGGAGAATTCCTGACTGACTTCAGTTGCAATGCCCGCAAATTCAGGAATAGCCGCAAACTGAATGCCAACATAAGGGCTCGGATCGACGGTCGAGTTATTCGGATCGGCCGACAGGATTGAGTCCAATGTCATCTTGGCAAACGGAACATCCATGTAGTTTGCATTCTTATATAGTGATGTCCGCGCGCCTGGAGGTACATTTGCCCAGCCTTCTTTTGACGCAACCAACTCAATGTAACCGTTTGAGGTGGCCCATTCGATGAACTGCTTTGCAGCATCAACCTTTTGCGTGCCAGCCGGAATGGCCAACGCCCATGCCCACAACCAGTTAGAGCGAACGCCCATACCATTGTCAGGTGCCAACGCGAAGCCAACTTTGTCAGCTACGGTTGAATCCTTTGGGTTGGTCACGAAAGATGCCGCAACAGTGGCGTCAATCCACATGCCACATTTGCCTTGCTGGAACAAAGACAGGTTCTCGTTAAAGCCATTTGTGGCAAAGCCTGCAGGACCTGAATCATTCATCATGTTGACGTAGAAGTTCAATGTGTCTGACCATTCACGTGTATCAAACTGAGCATTCCAGTTTTCATCAAACCAGCGTGCGCCAAATGAATTTGACATTGCTGTGATGAAAGCACCGCCCTCACCCCAACCGGCCTTACCACGAAGGCAAATGCCGTTGATGCCGTTGTCACGATCTGTCATTTCACGTGCCGCTTTGGCGATGAACGACCATGACGGTGCTTTTGGCATTGTCAGACCGGCTTTTTCCATCAGATCGGTACGGTACATGATCATTGAGCTTTCACCATAGAATGGTGCCGCATAAAGTGTGCCATCATAGCTCAAGCCACCAGCCATGGCAGGCAGGATATCACCAGCGTTATATTCAGCACTTAGATCATCAAGAGGAACCAACCAACCACTCTTGCCCCAAATTGGGGTTTCATACATGCCGATAGTCATGATGTCGAACGCACCACCCTTGGTGGTGATGTCAGTTGTTACGCGCTGACGTAGCACGTTTTCTTCCAAAGTCACCCACTCAACAGAGTGACCTGTCTTAGCTGTAAAATCATCAGTAAGGCCCTGCATACGAATCATGTCACCATTGTTCACTGTTGCAATGGTAAGTGTATCTGCATACGCAACGCCTGACGCCATAAGCGATGCCGCCGCTGCCGTACAAATTAGTTGTTTCAATCGCATTGTCTTCCTCCTAGGTATATTACTCACCAAAAGTGAACACTATAATATTTGCCCGCGTCAATATAAATTTAACGCGCGTAAATAAATGTTTTTTCTGTTACTGATATTTGGCGCGGCTTTTCTAGGCAGAACCACGCATTATGAGGCGCGCGGCAAATAATGTTTCTTCACGATTATTCAGCTTGCCACCAGCTTCAATCAGCTGAAATAACGTTTTGACAGCATGATCCGCCACCGATTCATAATCATGTGCCGCCGTTGTCAAAGACGGACAGGTAAAGCGTGAATAGGGATGATCATCATGCGACGCCACCCGAATATCACAAGCGTCGTCGCGGCCGACAGTGACGCCTAATTCATGACAGGCAGACAGGAATCCAATTGCCAGACGATCATTGCTACATAGGACGGTACTGGTTGGCAGTAATTTATCGCGCAGAACCTTCAAAGCACCCTGACGACCTATTTCTTCAAACCCCCACCCCATACCATCAATTTTGACAATATGTGGCTCTAGATCGAGGCGCCGCATCATTTCAAGATAGGCATGTCGCCGCTTATTGGCGTTTGGATTGGCTGGATCGCGCATTTCGAAGAAACAGGGGACGTTCCCCGTTCTGCTGAGATACTCGACAGTCTGGGACACAAAACTAAAATTATCCGAACCAACAAAGGCGGCGCCAACACCCTCAATATTACTGTCAAATAATATGGTTGGCACATCACGACAGAATTGCTCGACATATTTTCGATCAGACGCACGACCCAAAGGTGCCAGCAACACGCCAGCAGGCTTTAGGGATCGCAATGTATCAAGAATTGCATTTTCCAATCCCTGTTCACCATGCGAAGAAAACAAGGTTGGCGTAAAGCCAGCGTCAATACAGCGGCGCTCCAACACCCGGGCGATCTCGGCAAAAAACGGGTCTGCAAGATATGGAACAACGATGCCAATATTCTTGGTCAGACGCCGATTCTGATTCATCGCATAGATATTTGGACGATAATCATATTCCTTCAAAGCGGCTTCAATCTTGTTGCGCGTCGAGGATCTTACGCTGTCAGGGTCATTAAAATACTTAGAAATTGTGGGGCGCGAAATGCCGCTTAACGTGGCAAACTCCTCCATATTTCTAATTTTTTGATGGCTCATCAAATCATTCCATTTCAATATTGGTCGCAGAGACACTTGACAAATATGCAACCCTTACCGCATCCAATATTAACGCGTGTAAAGTTTGGTGCAAGTTAAGTTTGCACCTCTTGGTAAATTTTGCATCCTAATATGAAGGTTAGGCATAAGCGGAAAGGATGAATATAGTACGATGTTAATTGATACAAATCCACACATCACCGATATCAATAAAGTGGTGGCAGATATTTCGGCACAGGCATCCAATTCGTCATTGCTGACAGTGGCAATCGCGGGCGCCCCCGGTAGTGGCAAGTCCACCCTTGCCGCAAAAGTGGCAACAAAGCTTGGGGACACATGCTGTATCATTCCAATGGATGGCTTTCATCTGGATAATGTGACATTGACAAAGCGCGGCCTACTGTCTGTTAAGGGCGCGCCTGAAACATTCGATCTGGCTGGCTTTTCGCATTTGATCGAGGCGTTGAAAGATGGCAGCGCACAGCAGTTTCCCACTTTTGACCGCGATCAGGACAGCGTCATCGACAATGGCGGCACGGTGCCTGACACAGCGTCAATTTTGCTTTTTGAAGGTAATTACCTGTTATTTGACGAGCCAGGCTGGGTTGAGCTGGCGGATAAATGGGACGCCAGCATCTGGCTTGATGTATCAGAGGCTGTTCTGGAGGAACGTCTGATCCAACGCTGGCTTGATCAAGGCATGTCCCCCGAAGCCGCCAAAGCCCGCGTGCAGATGAATGATCTGGCCAATGCAAGACGGGTGCTAGAAAAGGCATTGCCCGCAGCATGGGTCATATCGAATTGAGCTGGTAACCTCAAGTGATGTTTCCAGCTTGCGGGGGCGGCTCGAAAAAACCAGTTTAGCCAGAGATGTTGTTGTAAGGGCAAACGCCCATTAAGGAGCTTAAAAATGATTACTGTTGGCGGAGAAAACCTGATTGATCTTGTGTCGGGAAAGCAGACTGATAATGAACAGCCGCATTATCTGGCAAAACCAGGGGGTGGCCCGTTTAACGTCGCTATGGCCATTGGCCGGCAAGGCTGTGACGTGACCTATGTAACGCCTATCTCGACAGACGCGTTCGGTGATCTTCTGGCAACTCGCCTGTTTGAAAGCAATGTAGTGGTCGCCGTGCCGCGTGTGCAACAACCCACATCACTGGCTGTTGTTTCCCTTACAGCTGATGGTGTGGCATCCTATAGCTTTCATCGTAATGGCACAGCTGAGCGTCAGGTCACGCGCGAAACACTCGCCAGCTATGTGCCGCCAGAGACGAATATCTTTCATGTTGGGGGCTTGGCGTTGATTGAAGGCGATGATGCAGAGGCCTGGAAAACAGAATTTCAACGCTGTAAAGATGCTGGGATTCTGACCTCGCTTGATCCCAATGTACGACCTGCCCTTATCCATGACCGGAACCAATATGTTGCGCGTTTGCATGAATTGATGAAGATTGCCGACATCGTCAAACTCAGCGATGAAGATTTAGAATGGTTATATCCAGACCGGCCACTCGAACAAGCGCTGGCTGATTGCCGCGCTGATTGCAATGCGGCTTTATTTATCCTGACCCTTGGTAGCGCGGGCGCACGTGGCTTTGTTGAGGCCGGTGACGTGCATGTGCCAGCCGCCACAATCGACATAATGGTTGATACTGTCGGTGCAGGCGATACCTTTATGGCCACAATACTTAGGTGGATTATTGAAACTGGTCGCATCACCCCAGAGACGCTAGGCAACACTGATATTGCCGCTTTGAAAATGGCCTTGTCAGCGGCGGCAAACGCCGCTGCATTGAATTGCGCGCAAAGTGGCTGTAACCCGCCCTGGCGCGATCAATTGACGGATTGAATATGAAAGGTTTTGATCAAAAATGGCGCATTCGGGTAACCGTAAAGTACATCTGAGCTGAACAGATTTTAAAACAGTATAAATAAGTAAACCACTTCATCGGCAAATCGATATTACGCCCTGATGGACCATATAATACCTGATGGACCATATAATAGCAGACATGTTCTTTGAACAAAGCCAACCAAAACTTGTATCAAATTATAACAACATATCATGAAAAGAAGTTTTTTATTGATTATGATCCGATTGGCCAAAAAGTAAGGGCGATACGGTTACAAGTAGGTGACCGCGCTGTTGCTTATGGAAGGCTGGCGGGTCAATCACAAGAAGATCGAACGTTTATGAGGCAAAAAAGCTCTGCAACTCCCCCCAACGGTACAAGAAGAAACGGTAGATTTATCACTAAGACAACTCCGTCATCAGGCTATGCCCCACACACCGAAACCATATCTGGGCGACAGACTTTGTTCATGACAAGCTCAGCAATGGGCGCAGCAATAAGATACGGACGGTACTAGATGATTATACCCACGAGGCGCTCTGCATGGCGGTGCGCCCCAGAATGAACGCAGAGGATGTTTTGGACGCATTGCACAAGCTTCTCATGAAGTGTGCGGCCAAGGGTTTGCAGCCAGGCATCTGCAGGACTGGTTGAAAAATATTGGTGTCTGGTCGATACCGATCTACCCTGAGATCCCTTGGGAGAACGGATACAATGAACGCTTCAACAGAACATTGAGACGGGAGGCTCTGAATGCAGAGTGGCTCCACAGCACAATATAGGCGCTGATCGCGATCAATGTTTAGCTCAAGCAATACAATCGGATCAGGCCCCATCACGCTTTAAGTATGCGAACTCCGGTGCCAGAAACCCTGTTAGAGAACAGCAAAATAGTGGTACTTAAAGCAGGGATTAGACATGTTGACCCCAAATTTGTCAGGTATTATTCCACAAGTTCAAGCTTAATAAGTGTAAATTCTAAGATAGTGAAAGCGCCAAAAATCAAACCAGCCATAACGTCTAGAACACTCTATAACTCACAGCCTTTGGTGATAAGGAATTTAGCTTGATAGGCACTGTCTCGACTCATAATGTCTGTTATGAAAGCGGTCCTTTTCATTGATTTCACTCAATAGTAGCGTTATGTGTTAGTCAGTAACATCAATCTTTATGGACCTGATAAATCACAAGACAAATTTAATAATTGATTGCATACTATACCCCATAGAACTCCTCTTCGCTCTAATGTTTTCGAAAGAGTGTTTTATTCAATTTACTCAAAAAATTTCAAATCCAACTTTCAGACTGAAAGACAAACTGGATCTGCATACAAATACAGTTTGCATGTGTTTTTTGTCATCCAAATGCTGGGTTAGACAAAGACGTATTCTCCCACCCTTACGCACTTAGATAGATGCGATAAAAGGAGCGCTTGCAACCAAAATTTTGGTTTGCTCATACGACGATTAAAATGATATGTTTTTAAAAATAATCTAACTTTATCTATGAGATAGCGTCTATATCAATTTTCTAATGCTATATCCAAGCCATTAAAATTTTTAAAGAATTGGAACATAAGAAGATGATTGCCTTTTCGAAAATAAGTGCAGAAATAACTAGCCAGCCAATGTTTGAAATATTATCTGAAGTCCAAAAAATAGAACGTTCTGGGCTACAGGTTTTACATTTTGAATTGGGTGAACCAGATTTCCCAACGCCTGAAAACATCAAACATGCTGCGCGGCAGGCAATCACTGATAATTTTACTAAATATGCACCATCTTCTGGACTTCATGAATTCAAGGAAGTTGTTCAAGAAGCCACATTTCAGTCTAGAGGTTTTAAGCCAAATTTAAATCAAGTGTTAGTGACTCCGGGCGCAAACGCAATAATATACCTTGCTCTTAAATGTGTTCTTGATGTTGGTGACGAGGTCATCGTCCCGGATCCGGGATTCCCAACATATTTTTCAGCGATTAAATCTTTGGGTGGGACGATAAGGCCATTGAACTTAAATGAAAAAACACAATTCAGCTTCACGATTGCTGATTTGGAAAAGCTTATAAATAAAAAAACTAAAGCAATAATTGTAAATACTCCAAGCAACCCAACCGGCCAAACTCTCAGCGCTGATATTCTTCATCAGCTATATGAGATGGCAAATAAGAACAATATTCTTCTCATCAGTGATGAAATATACTCACGGCTGATATTTGAAGATGAAAGTTTTTATTCACCGTCACAGTGCGATAATTGCCAGAGCAATACGCTAATATTAAATGGCTTCAGTAAAGCATTTTCAATGACAGGTTGGCGACTTGGAGTTGCAGTAGGACCTGAACCTTTGATAAAGATAATGGAAAACCTAACCTCAACAATTGTATCTTGTGTCCCCCCATTTATCCAGAAAGCGGGGATAGAAGCAATTATTGGTGATCAGAGTACAGTGAAAACTATGGTTTCGACTTATCATAAGCGTGCACAATTAATTGTTGATGGCTTAAATAGTATTCAAGGGATTGAATGTATAATGCCAAAAGGATCTATTTATGCGTTTCCAAATATTACTGGCACAGGCTTTTCTAGTGATGAATTTTGTCAAATGATTTTACATAAATGCAATATTGCTGCGACACCTGGTAATTGTTTTGGGAATAATGGTGAAGGGTATGTGAGATTCAGTACTGTAAACAATGAAGCAGTGATACAACTGGCAATTAGTCGGCTACAAACTCTTTTTGGTAAAAAATAACCTGCTGACAAAAAGAAAAATTAAAATAAATAAGTACAACAATTTGAGAGTTAATGTAGCTGACTATATTACCGAATTTTTAAATAAAATGGGATTAAGACAGTACCTAGCTTAATGGGTGGGGATGCATCAGGCCTAAATTTTGGGTTCATTCGTAACTCTGAGGTTGAATATTTACGCTACCATCACGAGTAGGCCGCAGGCTGTGCTACCTTAGGTGAAATACGACTAACCAAACGTTGGGGCGTATTAAATCCGAGGTGAGTTGCGTAGGAGTAAACGCTTTCACTCATCTGCTAAACGCATTACAGACTCATTACCGTTAGTTATAATTTCAGGTAACGTTAGATGAAACATATTAGCTTATAGCTTCGATAAAAACCATGACATAAAATAAATTAAACTATTTACAATCGCATTTCTAGCGCTGTTAATCAGGTGCAAGAACGGCTAGATACCTTTGATCCCTAGTATGAATGATAAAACAGATTCTGCAGATTTTAAGGCTAAATTCATCCAATTATCTTGGCCGATTCTATTGGTGGGAGGTGGTGATCCACACCAAACCACTTTTGAGGCAATATTTAAGAAAAGGAATGTTTGCTATCTATCAGTCATTACAGGGGAGTTTTTACAAAAAACTTTCAAATGATAAATTACTCATCTTTGATTTTATCAAATGATAGTAAATAATCATTCGGGTTTAAATATTCGGCTGGCGTTCCAAAATCGATAAACTCAGCGCCTGACTGATGCATCCCAAAGGAAAGACCACATTTATGGGCGTTCGATAATAGCACCCCTTCAATACTCTTCTCCTTCTCAAGGGTCTGATCTTGCAACCATCTCACAGCATTACCACCAAGATAAATGACACCGTTCGTCACATGCCCCTTTGTGTCATCTTTCCCCATATCATCTTTCTTAAAATCAAAGCCGCCAGCTTTAGTATCAGGGAAAATTTGCGTGGCTCTTCCTATTGATTGAAAAGATGTAGAGAAACAAACATCATAATTAGCATTCGCTTTGGGCAATAGTGCATCATAATTGCTAAAAAGCGTATCGCCATTCATCACGCAAAAATCCCCGTCTAGACCGCAGGTGTGAAGTTGGACGGCGTGCGCAGTTCCTTTTTGAAACTGGTCTTGAACAAGCGTTATTTTTTCAAGTTTTGAGCCCGTAATTTCACCGCTCAAAATATCATTATAATATGGCTTACCATCTGCATGGGATATAATTACTTTAGCGCAATAATCAGACAGCTCATTGATAAGCGTACCTAAAATTGATGTGCCTTGAGCTTTTAAAAGGCATTTTGGGACATCATTATTCACACCCTGTAATCGGGAAGCTTTACCACCACATAAAATTAGCAAATACATTATGGAATAGGAACCTTTAGCTTTACGACTTTAGTCTTTAAATCTAGAGTATCTATTAAGCGTAGAACAAAACCTAGGAGGATTTCAATATTTAGTGATTCTGTAGCCGCTTTGAATTAATCTCTTTTCTAGAAACCATATTATGATTAATCAAGAAACCCACAAAATACACGTAATCCATTTGTTCAAATCCTATTTTCCTGAGACTTTTGGGGGGATTGAGAAGGTGATTGAATTGATATGTCGCCTTTTACGAAAGGACGGTGTTCAATCAGACATCCATGTTTTAAGCGACAACACAAAACAAAAATTGATAGAGGTGGATGGCACGCCTGTCACACGGTCGATAAGAATCGGCTATATTGCAACCACACCATTTTCACTTAATGCTTTTCGAGACTTTAGAGCGCTGAGAACGCCAAACTCCCTTATTCACATTCACTCTCCATACCCCCTTGGAGAAATTCTGTTTCTCTTATTTGGCAGAAAAATGAAGTCAGTTGTAACCTACCATTCCGACATTGTTGGTTATGAATTTCTGTACTTCTTCTACAAACCATTACAATATCTGTTTTTGAAAAAAGTAGATGTGATCGTTGCAACTTCCGAAAAATACAAAGAATCTAGCGCTGTCTTAAAAAAGTTTGCGCCAAAGGTAAAAGTTATTCCGCTCGGCATTTCCGATGATTGGGACAAAGTGGCCGAAACCGAACTTGCGCCTAAAGTGACTGAGGTTCTGATGTCTGATTACATGCTGTTTTTAGGTGCGTTGCGAGGGTATAAAGGCTTAAAAGTACTTCTAGAGGCAGCAAAAAAGACAAAGAGCCAAATTATCATTGCAGGTGACGGCCCTTTAAAAGAAGACCTTGAAAGAATAATTAAAACACAATCAATAAAGAACGTAACTCTGTTAGGCGCGGTTACAGAGCAAGAAAAAAATGCGCTACTATCAAACTGCTCTGCGTTAGTATTGCCTTCTACCATGCGTTCAGAAGCTTTTGGCATTGTATTGCTAGAAGCAAGTGCGCATTCAAAACCAATGATCTCCACAAAACTGGGAACAGGCACTGACCTCATTAACCAGCATATGGAAACCGGACTTGTTGTATCCAAAAAGTCAGCTAATGATTTAGCGAGCGCAATGAACTTCTTGATAGATAATCAACATGTAAGATTAGAAATGGGTCAAAAAGCGCGTCTTTTGTTTGAACAAAAATACACCGCGAAAGTCATGAGCCAGCATTACTTAGACCTATATAAAGAGCTTCAGAATTAAGTTTGAAAAACACCCAATAGCCTATGATTTAACTTGTGCTCAAAAACACTTCAATCAGCTTGGTTTTGAGGTAAATGGCTTTGTTAGGATAATCGATATAATAAACAGCGCTAAAATGCCATATTCAACAATGACGCGTGAATATAGTGCGCCATATAACCCATAAGTCACTGTCAATGACAGGTTGGCCGCTAGGGAAATAACGCATCCCAATACCATGCAAATTAACAAGGTCTTGGTCTCCCCCATAAAGATCATTTTTTGAAAAATGAATATATTCAATGTGCTTGCTATTAGTACTAACGCTAGCTTTTCGTATAAAGCGCTAGAAAGAGCATATTCATCACCAAAAAAAGAGCTGATTAAGCTAGGCATCACTAATAAGCTCGCAAAATAGCCAAGCACGCCAAGCAACCCAACAAGCCCTAAAAAAGATAGTAAGCTTAAACGTCTGACAAACTCAAAGTGTAAATTACCTTTTAAGATATTGAAATAAATGACAGCGCACGGGAATATAACCGTGTGTTGTGCATCAATAATCCGCGTGGCGACGCCATATTGACCAATTTGAACGGGGTCTACTGATAGAAATGATAACATCAATACTTCTAGTTTTGTGTAGATTGAAATCATGAGTTCAAGTGTGAAAAAAGGCACTGTTGAGGACAATAACACTTTTTCAGCAGAGGTAATTTTTATGCCTAATTTTACATATGAATACCAAATCATTAAACAGGCGCTTATTGTCATGGCAAAGAAAATGAAGACAAGCCTATCGGAGAATTGCAAGACTGCCAGAATAACGCAAAACGATAAAAGCCTGTAAAAAAACTGTAGCCATGCCTCACTTCCTAATGCGCCAGTCCCCTTTAGGGCACTGAAAAATAATTGTAGCGAGCTAATTGACGCGAACGCCATCAGCATCATAAAATAGTCTGCGAAAGAAAAAAGATGTCTTGGCAAAAAGAAAAAAATAAACAAAGCCAATACCATTACAACAACAAATTGATAACAAAAATTCACCAATGCCCCAGTTAAAGGATCATGTGTTTTGTTATTATTTTTGTAGATAAATGTCTTCAAACCCAAGTCAAAGAAATGGGCAAAATATCCGCCATAGGTAAATAGAACAAGATAAATCCCAAATTTTGCGGGCCCTAATTCTTTTGCAATGATTAGACCAAGCGCAAAGGAAATAAATCCACAGACGATGAGGGACAGATATTGTAGAAATATTTTTGGAAAAATGTGACCCGAACGAGTCATCAAACCAACTTTTCATAAACGAATGCTGTGCTAGCTTGCATTGCAGAAATTGAAAAATTCTTTACGTAGTCGCGCGCTTGTATCTTCATATCTCTGATGTTTTCCGACCCGTAAATTGCCTGCTTCAAAGCTTCAACAATCTCAGATGTTTGTTCAGGATTCACAAGATAAGCGTAATCTCTCGCAATCTCTTTATTTGCAGTGACATTAGATGTGATTACGGGGCAACATTGCGCAAATGCCTCTATGATAGGATAGCCAAACCCCTCAGCAAGGGTCGGGAAAACTAATGTTTTTGCGGCTCTATAAAAACACCTAAGAGCTTCATCAGAGGCGTCTTCTATATGAATGATATTCTCATTAGATGTGATTAAACCTCTTACGGAATTGCGCCAACCGCCTCCTCCAACAATGACGAGTTTGCAATATTTTTGTTCTGTTATACTTAGTCGATTATAGGCATCTATTATTCTTGCGTAATTTTTTCTAGGCTGAAATGTCCCTACGCAGAGAAAAAAATCATTGTCAATTCGATAGCTTTTAAGCGTTTTTTGAACCTGCTTATCTGCAACCTCTTCAAACCAAAAATCATCTATACCATTATAGACAACTGAAACCATTTCTTCCTTGAACGGAAAATACTTAATAATTTGTTCCTTAGAATACTCAGAGACTGTAATCACATGGTCTAATGGTCTGATGCTACCTGCTAAAATTGGCTTGCCGAAATAATTAAACCTGCGCCGCATAAATTCAGGGTTGGCAAAGGGGAATACATCATGAATAGTGCCAATAATTGGTATCCCCAACCCCATAGGAGCCCGATGGTCTGGGCTATGAAACAGATCAAGATTTGTTGTATCAAAACGCAGCGGGTTAATCAGGCCATGGCTTAATTGGCTAACAAAAGAGCCTATCGAGTATTTTGACGCCAAATGCAGCTCATTTTTTTGAGGCGTCCTTTTAGACCCAAAAAAGATTTTTTGAAACGCAATACCGCATTCCTTTGGCGTTGAAAGCAGACCTTCGGTGTATTTTGTAATACCATCTCGCCTTGCATTATAAAGTGCGCTACAACCAAGTCCAACCGTTATGTTTCGATTATGAGCCATTTGATACTATAAAGTTCCTACAAAGACGCGGTGTAAGCATAGTATGATTATTATTATTTATTTTCATCACTTATGTCGAACCAAGGACGTGTTTTTATAATAGCGTCTTCAAAAGTTGTATATTGCCTCAACCCCAGCTGTGACCCGGCCTTATCGGTATTTGGTAAATAGGATGTCGCTGTTGCGTTTTGACTCATGGTCGCTTTGACTATCCTTGATTTACTTCCCAGTACCTCAACTACTTTTGATGCTAAATCACCTATCGCAATGGCTGAATTAGACCCCAAATTAATAACCGCACCATTTTCACTTCGCATAAAGATGACAAGAAGCCAAACGACAAAATCAGCACAATATAAGTACGACCTTTGAGTTAATTCATTACCTGATAATATGATATCTTCGTCAGCTAACGCATTTTGCATAAATTCACTTATAGCAAATTGTTTTGTACGCGGTATAAAAGCACCAACAAATGTGAAGCAACGGGCAACAGAACAACGAAACTGCCCACCAGCAGAAGCCACTAATAATGTCTCTTCACTGCTAATTTTCTGAGCCGTATAAGCGTTCAAGCTCGCCAGAGCATGATCTCTTGGCCCGTCAGTCTCTTTGCACCACACATCAGGCGCATTAGCGCCATAAACAGCACCACTGCTAAGATATACCACCCGACAATTAGGGTTAAGTTTGGCAATAGATATAATCGATTGCGTGCCAATTGCTGCACAATTGAAGCTATCATCATCTGAAACAGCCTTTTGCACATCAGTTGCGCCATGGATGATAAGATCGAAAGACGTATCACTCTCCAAGGGAACGGCAAGGTCATGTTCTATTATCGTCACAAGCTGATTGTTTCGGCATTCAGGCATATTGGACAAAAATCGTGATTTGTCTCTTGTCACAATCGAAATGTGATTATTGTCACCGTGAACGTCATTGGCCCATAAAAGATACGCTACAAGCCAGCTTCCAAGGAAGCCTGTCCCACCAGTGATCAAAATCCTTTTGTCTTTTATGACCACATCATGCGATGCCAGACAGCTCTTTATAAAGTCAAAATCTGTATCAATGCCATATTGCTCTTTCATGAATTTACTTCTTAGCAAATTGTCTCAACTGCTCAGCAGAAAATTCCAACATCTCTTGTGTCAATGCAGGCTGGATGCCAACCCAAAATGTGTCTCTCATCACACGATCAGTCTGTTCCAAACTTCCTGCCACTCTAAATGTCTCATTCTTCATGTAAGGCTGCTTTGTGAGATTCCCAGAAAATAGCAAACGCGTTCCTATGTTCTTGCTATCTAAAAACTTTAGCAATTCAACCCTTGGCGTTGAATGTCCATCTCTTAAAGTTATAGGAAAGCCAAACCAAGATGGGTTTGAATTTGCTGTCGCACTAGGTAAAATATAATGTTGTTCGAGATCTGATAAAGCAGAATGAAGAAATGCAAAATTCTCGCGGCGCTTTGCAATGAAGCTATCCACCTTTTCCAGCTGGGCTAGACCACAAGCTGCCTGCATATCAGTTATCTTTAGGTTAAACCCTCTATGGCTATAGATATATTTATGGTCATAACCCTTCGGCAAGTCCCCAAGTTCCCAGCTAAATCGCTTGCCGCACGTATTATCACAGCCAGGTTTGCAATAACAATCGCGTCCCCAATCTCTATATGATTCAGCAATCATTTGAAGCTTTTTGCTATTGGTGAAGACAAGTCCGCCTTCACCCATCGTTATGTGGTGCGCAGGATAGAAACTTAAAGTTGCAATATCGCCAAAGGTTCCCACATTCTTGCCATTATATGTTGTGCCTAGCGCATCGCAGCAATCTTCAATGAGCCATAGGTCATATTTTTTACAAATCTTCACAATAGCGTCTAAGTCAAAGGGATTACCCAATGAGTGCGCCAAGAATATAGCCTTTGTTTTGCTCGTAATGGCATCTTCTACAAGAGCAGGATTGATGTTGTAATTTCCTAACACAACATCAACAAACACAGGTACAGCGCCCACCTGTAATATTGGGTTGACGGTCGTCGGAAAACCCGCAGCAACTGAGATGACTTCATCACCTGCTTTAATCGCACGTTCACCCAAACGTGGGCTTGTTAACGAAGAAAAGGCAACCAAATTAGCAGACGAGCCTGAATTTACGGTCAAAGCGAACTTTACGTTCATTTTCTCAGCAATTTTCTGCTCAAATTCATCGTTGAATCTGCCAGTTGTTAACCAACCGTCAAGAGAGGCCTCTACCATATTAGAGATCTCTTTTTCATCTATCAGCTTTCCTGATGGCGGGATAGGCGTAACACTAGGAACAAATTTTTCTGCCTTGAACCTGATATCAGCGTATTTTTTTGTTAATTTAACAATCTCTTCTCTTAAGGCAATCTCTTCGTTAATCATCTTTATTTACTTTCTATTTTAAAGAATATTCGATTTGTGATTTACACATTTCTTCCAAGTTTTGGCCGTTATTTGCAGCAAGATGCCATTCCACCGTTAAGCGCACAATCTCTTCAAATGGTATGGATGTACTCCAACCTAATTCATTCTTCGACTTTGTGGAGTCAATCGACAGAAAATTAGATTCAAGCGCCCTCGAGGTTCCCTTTGACATATGACAGCTAAAATCAAGACGCGCCTTTAGGTGTTCAACTAATGTGCCAACAGAAGAATGCGCGTTATTGCTGGGTCCAAAATTCCAAGATTGGCTAAAATAACGAGGCTGATTATAAAGATTTTGTGCCAAAATAATATAGCCACGTAGCGGGTCTAAAACATGCTGCCAGGGACGAACCGCATTTGGGTTTCTTATCTCAATCACTTTTTGACTATCAGCCGCAGATAGAATATCTGGGACAATTCTATCGCAAGATATATCACCACCCCCAAGAACGTTTCCAGCGCGCACATTGGCAATGCCAATGTGATCCGATTTATTGGCTGCTTCTACAAGATGCATATAGCAGCTTGAGACTAAATCAGCGCAGGCCTTGCTATTGCTATAAGGGTCTTTTCCCCCAAGCTTATCGCTCTCAGTAAATGATGTTTGTCTTTCATCATTTTCATAACATTTGTCAGAGGTCACATTAATCAGTGCAATTTTTTTTGTGCTTTCACAAACAGCATTTAGCACATTTAGTGTGCCCATAATATTAGTATCGAACGTTGTAAGAGGGTCTTCATAAGATGCCAAAACCAGTGGTTGGGCAGCAAGATGGAATACAATATCAGGCTGAAACTCATTTATGACTTTTAGCAAGCTTTCACGGGAGCGAATATCACCATTTTCCTCGGCAATCTTACCCCTCGTCACATCTGTGTAAAAACGACTTTCAAGCAAGCCAGCTTGAGAGAACCCCAATAAATCAGCACCAAGTTGTTTTAACCAAAAAGATAACCATGCCCCTTTGAAACCTGTATGCCCTGTAAGAAGGATTTTTTTGCCTTCCCAAAAATTTTTATCCACTACCAAACTTGCCATGGTGCTTGGCCTTCATTCCATAAAGCTTCTAAATATCTTTGTTCTCGAAGAGTATCCATCGGTTGCCAAAATCCATGATGCTTATAGGCAGATAACTCATTCTGGCTAGCCAGCTTTACCAACGGCTCTTGTTCCCAAACAGTCGTATCATCTTCAATTAAATTAATAACATCTCTATGGAGCACAAAGAACCCACCACTGACAAAAGATGATGTATCTGGCTTTTCCACAAATTGTCTAACCCTATTAGCCTGAGCGATTTCTAGATTGCCAAACCGTGTTGGGGGTTGCACAGCTGTCACCGTAGCAAGCACCTTATCTTCCATATGCTGTTTTATTAAATCTCTGATATTCACGTCACCTAGGCCATCGCCATACGTTAGCAGAAATCTCTCATCGCTTCCTAAATACGGCTCGATACGCTTTATGCGCCCGCCTGTCATTGTGTTCAGACCAGTATCAATCACAGTCACTTTCCAATTTTCTGCCTGCGTATGCATCGTTTCGATTTTGCCATCTTTCAAGCTCACAACAAGGTCAGAATTATGGAGATGATAATTGAAAAAATATTCCTTGATTTGATAGGCTCTATATCCCGCACAAATTATGAACTCTTCAACACCAAAGTTTGAAAAATATTTCATGATATGCCATAGGATAGGCTTTTGACCAATTTCAATCATCGGCTTTGGTTTGCTCTCACTTTCTTCGGAAATTCTTGTCCCAAAACCGCCAGCAAGTATTACTAATTTCATGTTATAGCCCTAAGTTTATTTAGTCCATATGAGCCTGAACTCGTGAAAAGATAGTATAATAGTCGTCTGTATAAATGGTCTTATACCCTACCAATGGCAAGTTTTCCTGCCACTTCTTGAGCCATAACCTGTTATGCGTCTCATCCAGTTTACTTCCGAATGTTTGATTAGCTTTTTTTGATAATATAATGACGTCAAAATCCTCATTTTTATTTATCAGGCCATAATGAAGCCGATGAGCAAATTTTGGAACGAAAGCGTCATTAGTGACGCCTATTGAAAGCGCACTATTCTGACTAATCCAATCGTTCATTTTTGACATTTGAAACATACTACTATTCGCCAAGTATTTGCTATAATTAAATGTTGAGGCGCTAAACTTTGAATGGAAATTTACACTATATGGCATTGACCCGTGCCCTATGCCCTGACCTAAAAAATAAAAAGGTAGTATGCAGAGACATATTTGGCATAGGGCTCTCATCTTTTTTGCTAGTTGTTTTATATCAACAGTTGCAACGATCAAAAACAATATGGCCATAATATCATAGGTGTAATGCCCTTCCACCGAAACATGATATTCCTCAGACACTATAAGTATCTTTGCAATGGCTGGTATGAGCGCAATGGACAATCTTGCATTCATCACAACAAAAGGCAAAAAGGCAGCGCCTATCCAAAATCCAAAGAATAGTTTCTTTATCCAAATGGCTGGGTCAGAATAAATAGATACGGCATCGGCAGGCTGATGGAAAACAGAATAAACTTGGCTGTTAGTCAGTTTAAACCAAAGATAAAAAATAAAGATGCTAAACACTGCAAATGCCATGATGCGGGCATGCCTCACAATGCCTCTATCGGCTTTGTAAACAAGTAACAAAGCGCACAAACTTGGCATCCATTGCTCGCCCGCAGTCACCGCTGTGGCAGTAAAAATAAAGAACCCAACTTTGTTATTTTTAGTCATGAAATACGAAAGCCATAGAATTGATGGCAAAAACACATGATCGGGATGAAACCCTAATATGTCTAGAAAATGAATAACAGGAGATATCAAAAACGCTAACATCACTAGCATTTGTAATTTTACGTTTTCGAAATGAATTTCTGCCAACTTATATAAGGGGTAAAGTGACGAAACCAAAAACAGAGTCTGAAAAACTAATATAGACGAAAACCCAAAGGCTTGTTCAATAACTGAAAAAATAACAAGATTGGGGTGAAAATGTCCTTTTAACGAAAACAGCAATTTATCAAACAGATTAGGGGCAAGTTTGATAGATTGAATTTGATGATAATACAGGCCTAAATCAAAAAGCTCATAGTTTAAGTTAATATATTTCAGAAGCTTGAGACTTATCATCAAGCTCACAAGAACCAGACTTATAACCATAAACAGCCGCTTTTCATAAGTGCTGATTTTGGGCATTTCAAAATTGCTCAACTTAAAAAATAACACCCCAATAAATGAAAAAACAATTGGAATAGCGACCAAGCGAAGAACTAATGACGCGGCTTTGTTATTAAGGAAAAATTGCTCAAAGGTGATAACGCTTAAAACCACAGAGGCACCAAACACCAGAGTAGCCACAAAAAGCATCACATGATGAAACACTCTTATGCTATTCTGCTGAATGTCCGCTGACTGAGACATTAAACTTCCTTTAAGAAAGGTAGAACATCGCGTATTTCATGCGCAAACCCATCAACACAGTGAAAATCTCTATAATGTTTAGACATGTTTCGCAATTTTTCTAAGGTTGATGGCATCTCAGCATGTCGTAAACTCTCAACCATACCGTCAACTGAGGCATCAAAAATCAATTCTGGCAAACCGAACTTTTCATATTCATAAGCCATCCATGTTTCATTTGGAACCAACGCGGGTCTTTCGGCAAAAATACATTCAACAAACACGCCTGAAGTTGACTCATTATAAACATCTTTTGAATAGGGAAGCAAAATGACATCCATTTTGGAAAATAATAAATTATATTCGTCCACATCTAAATTGGGGGATAATTCTTCAATTTGGATATGCGCTGCCTCAGTCTGCACGAGGTCAGATTTTGACAGACTCAATTGAAATTTCGCAAGGTACTCATCTTTTCTGCTGATGAATTCCGAAATCACTTCAGATCCTTTATCCAAACGAGGATGCCCTGGCCACCAGAGTTGTGTGTGTGTCTTTGTCTTTTTTGGTAGCTCTGGCAACACATCTGGCGTATGAGGAATGGGAAGTACTGTGACAGGCCTTCGGTAATACTCTCTCAGACGAATGGCGACCTTCTCACTATCAGAGGTCAAAACCACATTCGGGACTATTTTAAAAATATCATTGACCCAAAAGAGCAACTTAAAGGCTCTGTGAAATCCTTTGGATTGAAGCCAATATAACCCATTGCCCCACTTATCGCTTCCTCTGAGGAGCAAAATTATGTGCCAGTCTTTTTTATTTTTGAACATAAAAAACGAGACAAATAACGCAGCAAGTTGGAAAGGGTTGAAGGATTCAAAAAAGACGTTTTTATATATGTAACTTTTATCAAGCGATTTGAAAATTTTTCGTAAATCTAGACCAAGCTTCATTGTGTCCAAAAACAAAAACACAAATCGCCAAGACAGAACGAGCTTCATCATATCTTGGCGTTCAAGTTCAAGACTTCTGTGCGGGGCAAAAAAACTAATCACCTTTGACGCAGGTGCAAAAAATTTAGATGTCTCATCTGGCAATATGAAAATATGTTCTATTTTCAGCACCTCAGATACTTTTGCTAATGATTTGTGGTAAGGAAGCACATGCCCCTTGCCATCTCTGAGGTGATGGATAATCGATACAAGACAAGAGGTGGTTTTTGACATTGAAATTTTTTCTTATCAGCCAACTGGTTTTGAGGCATCCCAGCAGAATTCAAAATTGACTCTTTTGCGAGGTGATAGAGCCATTTCTAATGTTTTATGTTGATCTGGCTTGGCCAAGAATAACATCATTCCCGTTTTTCCAGCCCCCAAAAGCTTTCCTGCAAAGGCACCATAATCCATCGCTTTTGTATATATTTCATCAACAAAATCATTTGATACTTGAGAAGATAATTTTTTCTTCAATGCCCAACTTTCACACAGTAATTTGCCAATCTCATGCACTGGTTCACTCGCGTCACTATCTGTGAGTATTCTCTTAGCTTCTAAAGCTATGTCAGTCATCTCACGCAATGTGGAATCATTTTTCTTGTTTAAGTTACGCGCAATCTGCTCATCTAATATTTGCGGCGCAGATCTTTGGCTTCCAAGATAGAACATCACCATGTTTCGCTCGAGGCTAGCTATGGTTTTTTGGTTAAGCCCCTCATTAGATAAAGTAAAGCTTCCGTCTTTGAATTCAACGATGTTGAATCCACCTAGTGAGGTTAGAATCTGGTCTTGCAGACCAACATTTTCACCGATTTTTTCGATTTCGATCACATGCGCAAGTTCTGTAATCTTCTTCGCATCTAGCCTCTCTCCTTTATAAAGTGAAAGGGCATTTATCAGTCCCACCGTAAAGGCAGATGAAGAACCTAGCCCCGTTCTTGCTGGAAGCTCAGCTAATGAGTGCAACTCAAATGGTGGTTCAATCTCAAAAAACCGAAAGCATTCTCTGATAGAGTTATGCTTTATATCCGATATATTGGGCACACTCTCTCTTATGGAATAATTCAAACGGTATTCTGAATCATTATTTAAAGGATTGCCGTTCACATAAACATAATTGAACTTATTGATGGCAGAGCCTATCACAATGCCGTCATTATTCTCGAGGTAAGAGGGATAATCCGTGCCACCACCAAATAAACTCACGCGCAAGGGTGTCTTGACTATTATCATTACAGCAATCTTCCCTAAAGATTAGTATATTGATGCTTTGAAATCATAGAGTAGCCCTTGATGAGTTCTTCTATACCAAAGTCAAGGGAATGCGTTGGCATAAAGCCTGTTTTCTCCAACTTTTCATTAGACACGATATAATTTCTTTGGTCTGGGTCTTTTTGATTATCGGCAATCGGGAAAATGAATTTCGGTAGCTGTTGCTGAATTCTTTCACACAATTCAAATTTGGAAATATTCGCATCTGAAAGGCCGACATTATAGACATTGCCAACCATGCTATCAACGTTTTTGATAGCATACACAAAAGCGCGTGTTACATCGCGGATATGAATATAATTTCGCTTAAAATGAGGCTCGTACAACACAACAAATCCATCTGTTTTTGCTCTGTAAACAAAGTCATTTACCAACAGGTCTAGTCTCATTCTTTGAGACATCCCAAATACAGTTGCCAATCTATAACTGATTGAATTCGCGCGTTCCATCAGGCGCGCTTCAACAGCTACCTTTTCTTTGGCATATTGGGAAATAGGGTTCAAAGGGCTTTCTTCGTTACAGAAATTATTTTCGTCCCCTGTGCCATAGGCACTATTTGTTGTTGGCATAATGATAAGCTGGCTCTTGGCCGTCATATCAAACAGATCATAAACAGCGGCTTCATTTATTGTTGCAGCATCTTTTGGCTTACTCGCACATGCAGGCGCGCCGACAATTGCTGCCAGTGGAATGATGATATCTGCTTTTGCCACCAAATGCTTGTAATTATCCACATCACGAACATCTGATTTTATGACACTGAAATTCTCATTCGCGCAATATTGATTGAGTGTTTGACGGTCATATAAGAAATTGTCGACCACAACAACTTTATAGCCAGCCTTTAAAAGATAACCCGTTAGAAGCGAGCCAATATACCCAGCTCCGCCAGTTAAAAGTACTGTTTCCATCTTATGAATCCATTCCATTTTTTGAGATTAGAAGGTTCCTAATTACCAGATATTCAAGGCCAGACCGTTCGAATGTTGAAAAAGCATCTTCTGCTGAGCACACAAGAGGCTCTCCATGCAAATTAAGTGAGGTATTCAAGAAACCCCCCATACCTGTTAATTCATGATACCGTGACAAAATAGCGTGGTACTTCTGATTTTGTTCTTTTTTAACAATTTGAGGGCGTGCAGACCCATCATATTGGTGAATGCCCGCGGCCAGATGTTTTTTTGCTAACGGCTTTGTATTAGCCCCAACTGCCATATATTCAAGGGATTCATATGTATCAACATCCAAATACATGTCTGCCTTCTCTTCCAACATGCTACAGGCAAACGGCATCCAAAAATCACGTCCTTTAATCTGTTTGTTAATGGTTCTAACACTGGCTGTATTTGACGCATTAGCTAAAATAGAACGGTTACCAAGCGCTCTTGCGCCAAATTCCATTCGGCCATCCACATGCGCTACAATTTTATTATCGGCTAAAAGTTGTGCTACCACATCTACAATATCTGACTTAAACTCAGCTTTGTATTTGCCATCAGCTTTTATCCTCTCATAGAGAGCCTCACATTCCACTTTATGAATGGCTGTTCCGAGATACAGGCTTTTCGCTTCATGCGCCTCACCAGGCTCAATGCCATTCAATTTAAGACCGTAATAGGCCGCACCTAAAGCGATGGATTCATCACCGCCACTAGGGCAAACAATCATCTTATCAACTGCCTTTAATGTGCGGATATGTTGATTCACTTTGATGTTCATGAAAAAGCCTCCGCTTAAAACGACGTTTGAAATGCCATATTTATGTATGGTTAGCTGTATCCATTCCGCTGCAATTTCTTCGACAAACAATTGTGCAGCCGCAGCCACCAAATCAAAGCGCTTATGCTTTAATTTTGCAGGAAGCCACCTGTCAAAATAATTTCCGCCCCCAATGGCAGAGAAGCTTAAGTCTGGATTGATGGTAAATTGCGAACGGAACAAATTCGCCAAATCTTGTATTTCTGGACTTGTGCAATAAGGTGCTAACCCCATCACCTTATATTCATGTTCATTTATCTTCATGCCCAAGAATTTCGTAATAGAGCCATAAAAGCTTGCAATAGAATTCCCTGCTTTTGTCTTTGATACCAAGCGCCATTCACCATCTGCAACCGTTGAAATAGTCGCACATAATCCATCGCCTTCACCGTCTAATGTGAATACAAGAAATGGTTTTTTCCTTTCTTGATGCGGCACAAATCCGTAAAAGGCTGTGTAGGCGTGGCATAGATGATGGTCTGCATACACCACATCCAATGTTTCACATTTCAACTCACGTTTAATTCGTTCTGTTACCAAACGTTGGTAACCGCTTGACATCAGATAGCGATAATTCAGCTGATAAAGAGCGCTAAAAATTGGCTTTAGGAACGGCATCCTATAGTGAATTTCATTTAAAATTAGCTTTACTCTAGATTGCCAAGACGTCCCAACACCAACGCGCTCTTCATTATAAATTTCTATATTTTTTTCCTTAACAAAAGGGATTGCGCGTGACGCAACAACAACGCAGTCCAATTCATCAGCTGTTATTGAGGTTTCGCCCAAAAGCGCAAATGATGATTCTCTTGGAAAATCAGTCGAGTTTTTCGATCTAGTTAGACGCTCTTCTGAGATCGCCCCCACCAGTGTTTGCGAAATGAGAGCACATGATGAATTATGACCAAATAGTAAACCTAATATTTTCATTTGTTTGTCTCCAAAAATTCCATAACAGTGACCGTCGTAGCTGGCACTTCAAGAATTTCACATGCTTTTTTCACGCTTAGATTATATTTTACTAATGGCGTATCAGGAGAAATTTCACTCTTGGATGAAACGGCATTGATAAGATCAGATAATATTAAATGCCCTTTACCAGTTAAATTATAAATTCCTGAATGAGACTTGTCTAACAGTTCGCTAATAAATTTTGCTGCAAACGCAACGTTAACATATTGCATTTCACTATCGGCTGATACCCATAGTTTTTCGTTATGAGAGATATCATAAATCGGATTCTTCGATAGCCCTTTTCCTACCAAGCCACCAAGCCTCAGAATAATAGCATTAGAACAAGCCTGTTGCACTTCTCGCTCAGCCATCCGTTTGTTTTTACCATAATTTGATAGGTTATCTTCGTTAATCTCTTCATCTTCTTCACAGAGCCTACCCGTGCTGACATCTGGGTAAACTTCACCTGAGGAAAGTAAAACATATTTCTTAAAGTAAAAGTCTTTTAATGATTTACGAACGCTTTCAACTGAAAGTTGATATTCTAACTCTGGGTCTTTATCTGCCAAATATTTTTTTGAATTACCATTGGCGTTGATAAATATATCGCAACTCTCGCCTATTAGGCTTTGGTAATTTTTTCTGGTTATGACTTGGACGTCAGCGTTCTGCCTCTCAAAGTGACTAACTATCGCCCTGCCAATAAACCCTTCTCCGCCTAAAACAAAATACCTCAAAGCCTTATAGCTCCCTCAACCTCATAATTAGTGGAGAACCAATCGTAACTTTTCCTCAGCCCTTGCATCAAATTCGTGTCGCATTTGAAGCCCCAACTTTCCATCAACGCAACATCAAAAACCTTCTCTTTTTGACCATCTGGTTTGCTAGTGTCCCATTCAAGAACACCTTTATAATCAACAACTGATGCGACAAGCTCAGAGAGCTCTTTAATTGAAATGCCATTGCCAGATGAAAGATTCATTGGCGTCTCGATATGTTTAAAGTCAATTAAATCAACAATAATTGACGCGACATCTTCCGCGTATACGAAATCACGAATTGGAGAGCCCGTTCCCCAAAGATTTACCTTTGGCGAATTTGAGATTTTTGCCTCATGGAATTTTCTAATTAAGGCTGGAATAACATGTGAGTTGTCTAAATTATAATTATCATATTTCCCATATAGATTTCCAGGCACTAGCACTTTTGTTTTTAAACCATATTGTTTTTCATAAGCCTGGCCAGCGATTATGCCCATCTTCTTGGCAACCGAATAAGCTGAGCTGTTACCCTGCGGCATACCTTCCCACATTTCACCTTCAGATATCGGAGATGATGCAGAATTTGGATAGCTGCACCCCCCCATTGTATAAATCATGTCTTTTACACCAAGCGAACCACATGCTTGAAATACATTTGTGACCAAAAGAGAATTTTCAAAAAAGAAGTCGGCAGGGCGCTCGGTATTCGCGCCAATTCCACCAGATAAGGCAGCGAGATGAATCACAACATCTGGCCTATGCTCTTTCACCATTTTGGAGGCTTGTGATAATTCTGTTAAGTCATAGTCGGATGAATTTAAAAAAATACAATCGAATTTTTTATCACTTTTTTCGAGTGCGACACGTAAATTGGACCCAAGAAAGCCACTTGCACCTGTAATCAAAACTCTTTTCATTTTAATCAATTTAACCTTAATTTCTCTTTACATTTTTTGAGACCCATTTTGAATGCGAACGAGCTGTAACCAACCGTAAATGCAAAACAAATGATAGGGTGTAAGAACCAAGCTATATCCTGCTTTGAAAAGTAGCCCTTTATAGCTCTCAAGATAGGAAAAATAAAGGTAATTGAATAGATCGCAAAAACAATGCACCAGAAAGCCGAATGACTATCAAAAATTTTATATAATCTTTTTTCTGCGAATTGGTAATCACCAGCGTATTGAACACGCCTTTTAACAAAGGCAATGACTGAGGTATCAATACAATGATGAATTGTTTCACCCTCAACAAAGGCAAACCCGCCTTTTGACTTTCTGCTGGCCTCATATGCCATGTCTATATGCAAACCATCGCTTGCGTAATGTGAATTCTTGTACATATTAGTCGGGTACAGAAATCCATTAGCACCGATTGTCGGAAAATTGCGAAATGATGAGAAATTTGCCAATAAGCCAAACTCATATTGGTCAGCGTCAAACGCGATTCCCCAAATTTTCTCATCATAAGCCAACCTATCATTAAGCCTCAAAAACACCACAAGCGGATCAGTTCCACCATTTAACGCAAAATAGCGAGAGATGGGTCTATCATCTCTCACATGTGCGTATCGTAGCGTTGAAACCCCAAGAGACTTTGTTTCAAGATAGGCAGCAACCATTTTCGACAATGTTAAAGGAGAGCCAAACCGATTATCAGCTGAGAAAAACAAGCTTAGCTCTGTTGAAGGTGTCGTTAGCGCAAGGCCCCCTCTTCGTGAGGCATAATTTTTCAATTCTGGCATTGATTTGAATATAGCGCCATATTTTTCGGCTATATCAGCCGTTCTATCCGTAGAACCACCATCGATTAATTGTATAACCACTTTGTCTTGCGGATAGTCTTGTTCTCTAATGGACTGTAAGCAAGTCTCAATTATTGTTTCGTCTTGATAGCTGATCATTGTGACCGTAACTGATGGCAAAAAATCACTTTTATTCATTGGTAAAAATACCTAATTCGAACAGAGCTTGTTTAAAACTCTTATTTGTATTGTCTAAATTATTCTCAAAGCTATATTCCCAAGCGTTATAGGCTAATGTCTTAATGCTTTTGCTATCCTGTGCTAATTTCACAATCTCACTAGCCATTTCCCTTGGCGAATTATCCTTACAAATAACGCCTGAAACCCCGTCTTTAACCGCATCTCTTAAACCATCTGCATCATAAGCAATGGTTGTAACGCCTTGCGTAGCGGCTTCTGTTATCGTAAGCCCCCACCCCTCTTTAACAGAGGTCATCAATAAAATATCAAAAAGCTGCAATGTGCTAGCTTTTTGACCCTCGGCCATATGCCCTCTATAAGTTATTTTGTCCTTATGACGAGATATTTCTAGACAGTTCATAAATCTCTCAAAATACGAACCTGAACCAGACCCAAAGACATCCAAAGTAAGCGTAGGGCACTTATCTGCTGCTAACTCAAACGCCTCAAGCTGTTCTATTGTTCTTTTCATAGGACGAATGGACCCAAAACTTAAAATCCGACCTTTGAATGTCGTCTTATTAAATGCCTCGCGTGGGGTAATTTCCACCCCTTCAATAACAGGGGAAGATATTTTTTGAAATCCATGTTTTTGCAAATCATGTCTTGTGCTGTTTGACATAGGTACAGCTGATTTTCCTGAGAGCAAAAATAGCCAAATTTTTTCAAGCAAAAATCCAAAGGCGCCAACTGTGCGAGGAAGTTGGTAGAACCACACTTCTTTGCAAAGCTGATGAAAAAATAAGACAGTTGGCTTGGAGGTAAACAGCGATATGAAAAAAGGAACAGTGTTTACCTCTTCAACAATCAAATCAGCGTTCATTTTACCTCGTAAATATTTTAACACACAAAGCGGGTAGCACGTTATTGCATTGCCTTGCCTATATACAGAATAACCGTCTTTTCCTTCAAAAGCAGGAAGGCCTTTTGGCCTTGATGTGAAAAGAACAACATTGTTTCCCTCGGCCACAAGCCATTTCATTATAGAAGATGATATAACCTCAGCGCCCCCTGCTTTGGGGTGGTCGCTATCCTTCCAGCTGAACCAAATGATTGTTTTAATTTTATGTGAATCTTCGATACCAGACATATCCCACCAACATAAAAGCCACAGAAAAATTGACCACTAAAAAGGCAACGCTAAAGTCACTTGGCTGAGATACAAACCAAATAGATGCCGCCAGTTGAAACAAAACCAACAGTCCCTGGAACACCAAAATATGAGTTTCCCCTTTTGCAAAGCCAATATGTTCGATAATTGAAAATATCCCAATGGGAATTAGTGCAAATCCATAAATTTTTAGAACTTCAACAGTTAACGAACTAATGTTGCCGTAAAGCGTTGTCAAAACGAATTCAGAAAAGGCGTAAAACATCACAGCACATATAGTGCCTATCGCTATTGTTCCCAATATAAGGATCAAAAACCCTCGCTGCGACAAACTTATGCGGCTTAGAATGGGATATGCGACCATGCCGAGGGAAGAAGTTATAAAGAAAACTGCTTTAGATAAAACAAGAGCTGTTACAACCTGCCCTGCAATTTCTTCGGAGAATACTGTTTTCGCAATAATGACATCAGACTGAATAATGAGCGCTGAAAAAATAACGACACCAAAAAAGCGTCCTTCATCACGTAAAAACTGAATGATGCGTTTCAATTTGAACGATTTAAGCTTTGTGATGTTTAAATATTTATTTAAAAAAAGTGTCAAGATTACTATCAAAGCATGGGCGAGAAGTATGGCCATCATGACTTGATAAATATCTTCATGCCAAATCCAAATAAATAGTATCTTCAACAATGCTATCGATAATCCACAAAGCGAGAGTATTGGGATACGATTTTCTCCCCATAAAATGGCAAAGACTTTTGTTTGAATGGTAAGCAATGTGCAAAAGGAAAAGAAAAACACTAAAGATAGCGTATCAAAAGGAAACTCTGAATTGAAAATGCCGAATCGCGAAACCGCAAAGAATAGGGCTACAAACAATAATTGAGAACCGAACGAAAGATATAAATAATTTGAAAACAAACAATTAATTTCAAAATATTTTCGAAAATTATTCTTATTGCTTACCAGTCGCGCAATACTGAAAGACGCAGCAGAGCAAGGGGCAACAACAATGAGGCAAAGAGACATAAGAAACGCCAAGTCACCGAAATCTTTTGGGTTTAAGTAAGCCACCAGGAGCAACTGTAGCGCATAATTCATGCCGCCATTCAAAAGGTTCGCGCCAGATGCGAGAAAAAAATTAAGTAAAACCAATTTTTACAGAATCTTTCTTCTAATGATATAGATAGGCTTGCCTGCCACTTCGGTCGCGATTTTTGATAGGTAGAGTGAAATAACGCCTAAAACCAAAAGAATAAGGCCTAAATTACTGAATGTAAGAACCAACACAAACGCCGCTGGCGAGGCATTAAGAAAATCAAAAAACAGCTTATCAACCATCATGACAAAGAACATTGACAAACCAATCACCAAATTCAAAACTCCTAATATAAACGTGAATTTCAGAGGTGCGGTGGTTAAAGAGGTTATGGAACTTAAAGCAAGGTCGATTAGTTTGAAGGCTGAAAATTTTGTTTGCCCTTTACTTCTCTCGTCAACATCAAAAAAGACAAAGGTTCTATTGAAACCAACCCAATCAACAATGCCTCGGAAAATACGATCCTTTTCGCCTATCTGCCTGATTGCCTCAACAACACTTTGGTCTAACAGCCTGAAATCCGTACTATTTGGTATGGGGCTTATCTCACTAAATTTTCTGACAAATGCGTAATATATACCCCCAAAATATTTACGGAACATATTCGTCGTCGTAGCCGTATTTCTGACCCCGATTACGACCTCATGCCCCTCCTGCCATCGCGATATAAATTCTGGAATTAATTTAGGGGGGTGCTGCAAGTCACTATCAATAAAGATAACGGCATCTGCGTCATTATGGTGGTCAAGACCAGCTGTAAGAGCGCGCTCTTTTCCAAAATTTCTAGATAGATCTATCGCTTTAAGGAAAGAATATTTCTGACACAACGCTTCGATACACTGCCATGTGCCATCTTCACTGCCATCATTGACTAGTATCGCCGAGAAATCAATGTCATGCGTCCCACTCACCACTTTATCCAGTTCAGAAACAAATAAAGAGATTGAATTCTCTTCATTATACACGGGTGATATTACAACAATTGTTTTCCTAGATTTGTCCATGACAACCGCGATATTGAAGGGATTATATAGATTTAGTTAACACATTTAGTACTTTGTTTGATAAATAAAAATTGGGAAAAATTTTTCTGCTAATAATAGGCAATCATAATGATCTAATTCTACATGTCGGTCTGTGATAACATCGCTGCGGTTGATTACATGCGTAATACCTATTTCCTTGAGCGACGCACAGAATGTTCCCTGAGATATTGCCCTCTCTAAATCGTCAATAATTCTATTATTGGGATGCGCCAACGTTTTGAATAAAACTTGTCCATTTGGAGTGAAGGGTACGCCATATCGATAGCCATTATATGCCCCCCAATGGAAGTGAGAATTAAAAGAAAATGGTGTAAGCAAAATTGTAGCATCGTCACTCTTGTTGACATAATTCTCGACAGAAGCCCAATAGGGCGGTACCTTTTCTGCCTTCAGAATGGGTGATACAACTCCCACACCGACTAATAACAAGACACAAAAACCTGTATAAATCAACATGAGCCACAAATGCGTTTTTGTGCCCCTTAATAACAAAGTGAGAAGCAGGAACATTATGACTAAGGTGAAAAACTTTATAGTGTTTCTGAAAATCAAAACAGGCGACAACATGTCACCTAAAATATGAATGAGATACGCAACAGGTGAAAACAAGTTCGCGCTCATAGTTGCAAACCAGAAAAAGGCTGTTGCCATAATGAGCTTTCTAGACACATTATCATCTGGATGTGCGCGTGTCAGGCAAACAGATACAAACACAAAGAAGATAAGCGACGATAATAATGAGGTAAACGGTACATCATCTAAGGCAGCGCCGAAATGGCTAGAACCTGTCACGGTGGCCCAATTACCCGATAATTGCGCCACCAAATGAGGAAGCGAATAGCGAGCATAAAATTGAAAATCTTCAGCTTGCACAAAATAATTTGCAAAGCTAGTATCTTGAAAAACACTAAAAAGCGTAAGAAAGACAAACCAAGAATTGCATAATAGTGTTAATGACAAAGTTTTAAGAACGTCTTGCCAACGAATAAAAATCATACCCAACACAAACGCGCCAATCAGGCCGATAGCATAATAGGTTATTTGTGTCGTTATGAATTGGGCGCCTATTACCAGCCATAAAAACGCAAATATATTTAACGATTTTGATTGCAGTGAATGTGCAAAATGAATGACCGCAAAACAATAGAATATAACGCCAAAATAATGGAGGTTTGCATAGCCGCTTTCCATTTGCGTTAGCGTGAAAAAATTTATTACCCCAGCGACGGATAGCAAAACGATGCCCGCTTCACTAAATTGCGATGGATGGTCTGCCATAGAGCTTATTTTATGAAATAATTTATAAAAGGCAAAAAAACCGAAATTTAAGAGGCAAACAAACCAGACACCGGTTCTATACTCAAAAGGAACATCTAAGACATCTATTGCTAAGAAGAAAGCAATGGGTAGCAAATGAAAATAAAATAAGACGGTCTCAACGCCATATATTTTTGTATCTTCGCGCTCTAATAATAGCTCAAAATACATCCAAGGGTCAGACATCAAACTAAGGTCTAGATAAGATAGATTATATCCAAAGAACCCAAAACAAAGCGCCGTGATAAAGAGGTGGCCATATATGATGGCTGGCACTCTAAATGTTCCTTTCATCAGACTGCCCCCAAAAAGAAATCAAAAAGCAATAGATACTAGTGATAGCCAATGAATTAAGCGCAAAAGACACAAAAGAATAATGCGAGAAGAAAAACTCCGTTAAAATAGCGCATAAAATGATGCTCACCATGATGATACTAATATTTTGTCGCTTTGAAAGATAAGAGCATATTATGACGCCCAAGGTGACAAAAAAGAGCGAAGCCAATGCGCTAAGAGAGCCTTGGTTTAGGAAAAAATACATTGAATTAAGACTGTACATAGCAACAAATGCGACACTCTTAGAAAACAACATAAGCACTAACATCAATGCACCTGATAACAATAACGGCCCTTGGCTTACCTTGTAGTAACCTTTTTGGATGATAGAGTTCTCATTTGAAATTGCTTTCAAATTTAGCATCAATGCCCCTATCCAACTGCGTCTTAGCTCCCCTTCAAGTTGTTGAATTTTTGCCAAACGGAAATCCTCATCTATAGATGAGCTTTCAGCATCTAGTTCAATAGTTCTATTGCATGAGTTCGTATCATGAAGCTTCACATAGGCAGAGCCAACTTCACTGATATCTATGATAGACACCGTCTGACTTTCAAGAATTGAAATCCAAGTTCCGATATGTTGCAATGACGTAAAATCCAATATCGAAAAATGATTTATGTCATGTACGATTTGCTTCAAATGGTTACCAGAAATAGTCATATCGCCAATTCTCGCCTCAGAGAATGTTAACTTTGACAATATATCAGGTTGAATTTCACCGTTCACATATTTGAAAGAAATGTCAGTAATGAACGAGTTGATATCCAACGAAGATTTTTCATTGAAATAAATTGTAGCGTCACACACGCCATTTAGTTTAATGGCGTTATAAAATCCGAAACCCAAACTTTGGTTTTCATTTTGAACAACCAGCGGTAACGCAGACACATCTTCTTCGGGGATTGGTAGATTTTCACTTGTGAAAAAAAGCAAAACAGAAACACAAATAACTAAGGACAGAATGGCTGAAATGATTTTCTGTTTCCTGCCAAAAAATGCAGAGCTGTTGATATTTCCTTTTATTCTCCAAATCATTTTTTGTTCTTAGCTAAAAAAATGAGGTTGTTTGCGGCCGCCCTATGACGCATCGTGATACTGTCTTTAAACCAAGGTGATACAACTAAATTATGAAGGCGCTTCATCCAATTATATTTAAGAACGCCCCCATATCTTACGATCTTTGAGCATTGGAATATAACATCTGCTGGATAGACAAAAGTAGAGCCTGGAAAGTGCTTTTCTAGCGCAAAAAAGTTAGCAATTCTCTCGATATATTTATCATATGGCTCTAGGCCCACATGCCCCCAAGGGTCAATCCAATTCTCTTCATAAACGTTGTTTTTGATAAGCACACGGGTCAGCCAGTTATCGCCTGCCGTCTCAATACTGCCAAGGAAGTGACCTGACGGCTTTAACACCCTCTGACATTCTTCAAAAATGAAGTCTTTATGCTCATTAAAAATATGCCCAAATACTTCTGAGGAAAAAATCACATCAAACGAATTATCATCAAATGGCAAGCCCTTTGATACGTCTAATACAAACGCCTCATCATATATCTTCTGCGCGTTATCAACGCTTGCCCTGGATACATCAACACCCACAACATGGCCATGCTGCGGCAATAGCTGGTTGCCACGGCCACAGCCTAAATCCAATATTTTAGCGTTCTTTGGATTTATTGCCCCAAATAAATCAACTAAACTCTTTTGCGTAAAAGTGCTCGGGGAATGTTTGAAATAGAAATTTTCAAGCGCAGATTTTTTCTGATACTGAAGCGTATCAACAAATCTTCCTTCAAACATCTCTGAATATTTAGAATTTGAACTAGTCATAAGGTTACTTTGCAAAAATTGAATTTAATTAACTTTTATCTCTAACAAATTCAAGGTCGACACTCGACAGTGACTTTAGCTCTTCAATTGACAGATGCGGAGCCATGTCATGCATGCCAGCTTGTTTTCCATCTATTCGATTTTGGAACGGCGCAATGACTTCATCTTCAACACAGCAGACTTCTACTATCACAGGACCATTCAAGGTCCTGAGTGACGGCAAGTCAGCTACGGTATCAACTTTCACATATTGCAACCCAAAGCTAGATGCTAATATTTCAAAGTCAGGGAACATAATGCCCCTACCTTCATGCTCACCCCAAATGCTGTTTCCGTAGTTATTTTTTTGTGTATTCGATATACTCATATAGCCTTTATTTTGAAGTAAGATCACAACAACATCTGCTTTATGGTAAGATAAGGTCGCCAATTCTTGTAAGTTGGACATGAAACTGCCATCGCCCGTAATTGTGATCGTTTTGGCGTCAGATGATAACGCCGTTCCAATTGCAGATGGCAAAGCGCAGCCCATATCAGCTTGAGCAGGTGAGAAAACAAAATTGCGCGTTTGTCTGTAATGAAGGCCAACAGGCCCAGCATAACTTATACTACCAGCATCTATGACAAAATTACACGCGTCATATGCTTCGGATTTGAACTCATCAAGAACATGGTAGATGCTAATTCCATCATAGTCATAATGAGATAAATTAGAAGCAATAACGTCCCACTTTTGGGCAGAGGTAACGCATTTTTGATACCAATCCGGTTCTACCTCTATAGCTGGATTAGATAAGTTTACGGCCTCTAAAAAATTGATGATGCTTGCATGACATTGAGATATGTTTTGCGTAAAATTAAGTTCATTTTTCTGCAATTCATTATTGTCAACATCGACAACAAATATGTTTGCTTGCTTTGCAAAGCTTGCAACATCATATCCGATAACCGCAAAAGGAAGTCTTGAGCCTAACACAATAAGCAAATCACAATTTTGAACGGCAAAGTTGCCTGCACGACTGCCTTTGATACCAACGCAACCTAAATAATGTTCAATGTCATGGCTGATGATATTGGTTCCCGCATAGGACGCCACGACTGGTAGTCTATGTCTTTCCACGAACTCTTGGACTGTTTTTTTTGTTTCCTTATCGCTGCTTGCACCGCCACCTAATAAAACAAGAGGTCGTCTCGAAGATTGTAGCAACGCTTCAAAATGAGATAGACTGTCAGCGTTTACTTGAAACTCGTTTGAAACTTTCGCAAAGATACATGCCTGTAATTTTTCTGCAACGATTTTGAGTTTATCACGTGTTTGAGCAGATACAAGCTGATGCTGTACGTCTTGAGGCACATCCAACCATACCGGCCCTTTCCTGCCCGTATTCGCAATAACGAACGCGTCAAGGAAACTATCAAACAGTTCGGCTTCGCTCTTTACGGTCTTCGCAAACTTGGTCACAGATGACATGTTTTCAATGATGTCATGCTCTTGAATGCCATAACATCTGACATAAATGTCGTTAACTTCATTTAGATGTTCGCTACATGTCGCTATTGGCACATTTCCAGATATGACCACCAAAGGAACAGAATCTTGCCAAGCGTTTACGACAGGCGTCAAACAGTTCGTTCCGCCACATCCTGTTGTGGGATTTACCACTGCAAAAAATTTCGTTAAGCGGCTTTCCGCAAGCGCGCCATAGGCTGCCCCTTGCTCATGATGGTAGCTAATGTATTTAATCTCAGAATTTCTGATAAAGGCATCATTTAAGCCTGCGGCCCCGCCGCCCATCAAGCCGTGAACATTTTTAATGCTTATCGCATGCAGAAATGCGGCAATCCAATCTGCGACGTTCATGTTGGAATTAGCATCTTCATACATTTCTTTTTCTTCCAGCACGAACTAAAAAAAACAAATCATAATAAAATTTTACCTGTTTTAACCACGAATGCAGTCAGGAAAAAGACGAATTGATTTTAATTGCATCCTAAAGATTTCCCCTAAATTGGTCAAGACAGACAAGAAGAGTAGTTCTATTTTATCAAAGGCGTCAATTAGATGTGTTATACGCCTTGTAAAAGGATCTGCTCTTCGCTTTTTACTCTATTTTACAAAACTTGTTGTATCTTTTCTGTGCTACCTTAGTAAAACCAGAAACAACAATCCTACATCGTGCTATTTTCTTGACGCACAATGGGTTAGTTTCCTGGCTCATATTCATATTTGGCAGATCCTCTCTCATTACAATCAACACCCAAACAGGGACATAACTGACATAAAATATGCTATCTTTGAGGCTATGTTCAGATTGAGAAAAGCGCAACACATTCAGCAGTGATTAACAATAAATATTCTTGAATGCTAAAAACACCTCAAAGTAATTTCGAGACACTATAATATATTGATAATATTGAGATAAATGGTAGCGGAGGAGGGACTCGAACCCCCGACACGCGGATTATGATAAAACTACTTCAACTTTTCATATTTTATTTGAGTTGTTTACAAGCACATAAATTAGGTGTGTTAAAAAGTGTGTAATGGAAAATGGTTGCGGGGCAGGATTTGAACCTGCGACCTTCAGGCTATGAGTTGAACCCGACCCATTGTTTTTGTGGTACTTCCAAACACTAAAACCCCCTCACCTTTTCGCTAACCTTTTGATATCTGGCCGCAATCCGAATCCAGAAAGCAAATCCTGTCACTCTTGGTTTCGCCAGCTTTCGCAGGAACATTCGCTTCATTTAGTGCATTTTTAGTGCACGGTATTTATCGCCATACGCAGCAGTTCTCATTAGCCATTTTGTTTGCGCACCACTACACCAACGCATTGATATTACTTGATAATATACGGATTCCACGCAACCCTACGCGCACTGCAATTCTAGCCCGTGTAGGTCGCCCATGCCCAAATTAACAAAAACCGTCATCGAAAAAGCCACCGCAAAAGATAAGCCTTATTTTCTTTTCGATGACCAACTGGCGGGATTTTGCGCTCGTATCACACCCGGTGGCAAAAAGACCTATTACGTCCAATACATGGTCTACAAAAAGATTAAACGCGTTGCCATCGGCGCGCATGGCATTTTCACAACTGAGCGGGCTCGTAATCAAGCGACCATCATGCTTGGTGAAATCAAGGCTGGCGCAGATCCCCAAAAAGAGAAATCAACCAAACGCAAAGAGCTCTTCGTCAGGGACTTGGCAGAGCGCTACATGGAAGAACACGTCATCCCTCATTGCAAGCCTTCCACTGCTAAGGGCTACAGGCGTTACCTAGATAAACACCTGATTCCGTTTTTCGGAGATATGAAAATCAAAGACGTGCAACGATCCGACGTGGCCGAGTTTCACCATTCATTACGGCGAACGCCGTATGAAGCAAACCATGGCCTTGAGATTATATCCAAGATGTTCAATCTCGCTGAAATGTGGGGCTTGCGTGACGACCACACCAATCCACGGCGTCATATCAAAAAATATCCATCAAAGGCCAGAGAGCGCTATCTGAGTGAGGAAGAGGTAAAACGCCTCAGCGCCGTCCTGGATGAAATCAAACAGTACCCAGACGAAAACCTTGCTGCCGTCTATTGCATTCAGTTGCTTCTGCTCACCGGCTGCCGCCTTGGTGAAATCCGCTCCCTCAAGTGGGATTATGTCGACCGCAAAATGCAGGTGCTGAAATTGCCGGATTCAAAGACAGGAGCAAAATACGTCTATGTGGGCAACACCGTTATGAACCTACTCGATGAAGTCCATGCGCACCCAGCACGACCAGTAGACAACCCTTATGTAATTTGGGGGCTAATAGAAGGTAGCCACCTGGACAATGTCCAAAAGCCGTGGCGGCGGTTCAGAAAGATGGCCGGAATTGAAGATGTCCGCATCCATGACCTGCGGCACAGCTTTGCCTCCTTCGCCGTCAGTAAGGGGATGAGCCTCGCAGTGATCGGTCGGCTTCTAGGCCATACTCAGGTTCAAACCACCGCACGCTACGCTCACTTGATGGCAGCCCCTATGACGGAAGCAGCAAGCTCCGTCACTGACGTGCTTGGTGACCTCATGAATATAAACACCAAGCCAATGTCGTCACAAAAGCCAGAACGCCAAGCAGGCAATACCATCCCTGGCACCAAGGTGACGGCTCCGACATACCTAACCTCTAATCAGGCAGCAAAGTATCTGAATGTGGCTCCTCGCCTGATGGAAAACTGGCGCTGGCGCAAAGTCGGGCCCAAATTCGTCAAGGTCGGTAACCGGGTACGTTATGACATGGTTGATTTGAAGTCCTTCATCTCATCAAGCGCGCCATGCTGATGGTCGCCAGTTTCCTGCGGACATCAAAAAATGTAACCGCTGTTGAAGCCGGCCAACTGGACGAAGCGATTGCCTGCCAAAAGTCGCGGTGCATTCGGTGTGAACTCTAGGCCAATCGTATCATATCACAATATCATTTCGACCTAGACGTTTTGGCCTTTGGGTGGCTCTCGGTCAGGCATTTCGAGTGGTCCGTCAATACATCAATAATACGGCACTCGGCGACCTTACCGCCGCAGCATTCATGGACCATTCTCTTCAACTCCCGCTCCATAGAGCGCAGGCGGCCCAATCTTTCCTGAACACCTTTGAGGTGCGCCTGTGCAATGGCGTCCACCTGTTCACACGACTGGTTGGGTTTGTCGGAAAATGACAGCAACTGGCGGATATCGCCCAGGCTGAACCCCAATTCGCGGCTGTGTCGGATGAAAATCAGGCGCGAGGCCTGACCTTCGGAGTAGATGCGGCGATTGCCGCTGGTGCGTCTGGTTTCAGGTAGAAGACCGATTTTCTCGTAATGCCGAATGATTTGAACCGTGCACCCAGCCCGCTCAGCTAATTCACCTATAGAGATGTCTTTTGCGGCCATCAAACTTTTCCTCTTGCACCTACAATGATTGTAGGTGGTAGCATATAAAAGCTGGCGTTTGCAAATCGTTATTTAGATTGGCAAGGGTCGTTATCGACCAATTTAAGGAACACACTATGAGCTCTGGTTGCTGTGGACACGACGCCCAATTCGACGGCGTTTCAGATGCATTCAAACGTGCGTTGTGGATTGTCATCGCCATAAACGGGGCGATGTTCATTATTGAAATGACAGCAGGGGCGTTTGCCGGTTCCAAGGCGTTACAAGCGGATGCTCTCGATTTTCTGGGAGACACAACGACGTACGCGCTTAGTCTTTACGTCATCGGTATGTCCATGAGGGTTCGCGCAACGGCGGCACTTTTGAAGGGTTTCAGTCTTGCGGCTATGGGACTCTGGGTACTCGGATCAACCGTCTATCAAGTTCTCATCCTCGGCATTCCATCCGCGACGGTCATGGGAGCCGTTGGCGTCCTGGCGCTCACGGCCAACTTGATTAGTGTCTTCTTGTTGATGCGATTTAAGGATGGTGATGCGAACGTCCGGTCCGTGTGGCTCTGCAGCCGAAACGACGCCATCGGCAATGTTGCCGTCATGGGGGCAGCGGCAGGAGTGTACTTCACGGGAACCGCATGGCCCGACCTTATCGTCGCTGGATTGATGGCGGGATTGTTCTTTTGGTCGTCGGCTCAAATCATCACTCAGGCCATGAGGGAAAGGCAGCACGATCTTGTACATGCTCCGGGGAAGTGAGGAATTAGGAATTTATGGAGACGGCAAAAATTCAAACAAATACCCTCTATATGGCTTGGCTGGTCGCGTTAGTGTCGACCCTCGGTGCATTATTTATTGGGGAAATTATGGGACGGGTTCCTTGCGTATTGTGCTGGTATCAACGAATCGCAATGTTTCCCTTGGCGTTGATTCTGGGAATCGCCTGTCTCCGAACCGATATATCTGTACGTCTTTACGTTCTGCCCCTAGCATCCATCGGCGGGCTGATCGCTGTCTGGCATAGTCTGCTCTTCGCTGGTGTTATTCCTACGCCGCTTCAACCGTGTGAGCGCGGCGGGCCATCATGCTCGGGTGCGGATCAGGTGTTATTTGGCGTCCTGCCGTTGCCATACCTATCACTCGCTGCCTTCGCCGCCATCATATTGTTGCTGACCATTCCATACAGAAAGAAAATCTAATGAACCGTAAATCTGTTATTATCACGACCATTATTGCCGCGCTTGGCATGTTTGCAGTCGGAGCATTTCTTTATTCTCCCACACCTGAAAAAACGGCAACGGCAACGGCGATGCCTGCCTCAAATGAGGTACCGTTAATACGACCTCACTCGCCGGTGATTGGCTCAAGTGATGCGCCAGTGACTATTGTAGAATTTTTCGATCCTGCCTGCGAATCTTGCCGGGCCTTCCATCCTATCGTTAAAGAGATATTGTCCAAGTTTCAGGGGAAGGTCCGTGTTGTACTCCGTTACGCAGCCTTTCATCCGCCATCTGAAGAGGCAATTCGGGTATTGGAAACCGCCCGCATCCAAGGAAAATTTGAAGCGGTTCTGGAGCGGCTGCTCGAAACACAGCCAAAGTGGGCACCGCATGGCCGAGAGCCTGTAAGCATATGGGAACTCATAAAGGAAACAGGAATTGATGTCGAACGAGCCCGCCGAGACGCTAAACTACCAGGTATCGTTGCCGTTCTGAACCAGGACGCCGCCGATGTTAAAACCGTCGGAATACGAGGGACACCCACGTTTTTCGTGAACGGTAAGCCGCTACCAGAATTCGGAGCCCAACAACTGCATGATCTTGTCAAAAGCGAGGTTGAGTTGTCAGAACGTTCATCAGAAGAAAAATCCTGACCTGAGAATTAAAGCAAAAATTGTGCAGCACTCTAACAGCACTCTAATTGTGCGCAACTTGAGAAAAATGGCCCGCTTTTGGAAGATTTAAATAAAAATACCGGCACAGATGAGAGTGCAAAAGCGCCTGTGGCAGCGACCGAAGGGGTCGTTGTGCAAAGATTACGAGCGATCCGTTACGCCAGTTGGGCGGTCGTACTCGTTATGACGCTCGCGTTCGCTGGGTACGCGGGTTGGCGCACATTGGGCCCCCAACCAGAGCCGCCAACAATTAATCAAGTCGGACAATCATTGATCAAAAGTGAGTTCGATCTGGTTGACCACCGTGGGGACCAAGTCTCGGCAGCAGACTACCGAGGGAAATGGCTGCTGGTGTTTTTTGGTTTCACAACCTGTCCTGATGTCTGCCCGACAGCACTGAACGAGATCGCCGAGGTAATGGAGAAGCTCGGCGCAAAAGCCGCGAAGGTGCAGCCACTTTTCATCACCGTCGACCCCGAACGGGACACGCCAGAGCGAATGGCTGAATTCGTGGGTGCCTTCGATCCCCGAATTACCGGTTTGACGGGCACGCTTGACCAGATCAAGGCGTCAACGAAGTCGTTCAAAGTGTATTACGCGAAAGCTGTTCAGAAGGAAGCCCCAGATGGTTACACGATGGAACACACGACTTACCTCTATCTCATTGATCCGAAAGGCCGCTTCGTAAGGCCCTACTCTTATAACGCGACAGTCAACGAGATTGCAGATGATTTACAGGCCAGATTATGAGGACAAAACAATCGTGAAGTATTTTGCCATTTTCACCTTGGTGATAGCGACTATTGCCGGATCAGGTGCGAGTTTTGCTCAGGAAATATCGCGACTTGATGATCTGGTGATCGAGCGCCAGTGGGCGCGGGCATCGATCGGGACAAGACGCCCTGCAGCCGCCTATCTTTCAATCCGCAACAAGGGAACAGAGAATGACACCCTGCTTGAAGTGAGCACCCCATTGTCGGGAATGGCCGAGGTTCACACCATGAAAATGAAAAATGGCGTTATGAAAATGGGCCCTGCCGGCTCGGTTGAAATACCCGCCGGTGGCAAGGTGGTGCTGGCTCCTGGCGGGTTGCACATCATGATGATGAAGCTCAAAAAGGCTCTTATCAAAGGCAAAACCGTCGAAATTACGCTTTCGTTCGAACGTAGTGGCAAGATCACGGTAACAGCGCCCATTTACGGGCCTGGCGCGACTCGGCCCGAATGATTCTTCACGCCACATATGGTCGGAAAATCGTGCTGTCCACGATAACCATTATTGTCGGCCTGTCGGCTGCCATCGGCGTTGGTTGGTGGCAGGTTGACGGGCCAGGCGCGGTTCGCCCATTGAGTAAAATCAAGACGGTCATACCTTCAATCACAAGTATGTCGTTCAGTTTGACTGATCACGAAGGCAACGCGGTCGGGCCGGAAACCCTGATCGGCCGCCCGACGATGGCGTTCTTCGGCTTCACCTACTGTCCCGATGTCTGCCCGACCACGCTCGCGGACATTTCGGGATGGCTCGACGATCTGGGAGACGAGGCCGACGAGATGAACGTGGTTTTCATCACGGTCGATCCCGAGCGCGACACTGTCGAAACGATGGCCGAATATGTCGGCTACTTCCATCCTGCGATCCGTGGCTGGACGGGACCGGAAGAGCAGATCGCGCGCGTCGCGGACGGCTTCCGCGCCACCTACGAGCGGGTGCCGACGGGGAGCGGCGATTACACGATGAACCACACCGCGAGCGTCTTCTTGTTCGCAGCCTCTGGGCGGTTCGTCACCATGATCGACTATCACGAACCCAGAGAATTCGCGGTGCCGAAAATTCGCCGCGCGATGGAAGAAGAAACGGAGGGGGCGACATGAGGCTCAGAACTATGGCGGCTTGTGTCGTAATTGCGGGGATGGTTTCGGGAGCGGCTATCGCCCTCTCTGATTTCATGTCGAAAGAACCCGTGCCGCCGGAACTTGCCTCGGCAGGTAAATGGATGCCCCAAGGTCCTGAAGCTCCCCAAAACGTTGACATCCTCGTGACGCTGCCCGCGACGGCATGGGCAGAAGATGCACCCGACCTCGACCCCCTGCCCCTTCTGCAGGTCGCGTTTGCCGACAGGCCCGTGCAGGCGATCGAGCCACCCCTGTCGACATGGTCGCGCGACATTGCACCTGGCGAGACGCTCGATTTCTTGCTGTCCGAAGCTGGACTTGCGGCACCTGACAGAGCCAAAGTTGCCCTCGCGCTTGGCGCGGAATACGATCTGCGACGGCTGCGGCCGGGGCACTCGGTCACTGTCGCTTCGACCGTGGACGGCAGCCCCCGCACCGTCTCACTCGCCGTCGAGGACGGAGTGCGGATCGAGGTGGTTTTCGGCGAGCAGTTGTCCACACAGGTCGTGGCTCCGGATCCGGAGATCGTAACCCTTGCCGGCGAAGCCGTGATCGACAGCTCGATCTTCGCGGCACTCGACGAAGCCGGCATACCCGCCCGTTTTTCCGTGGACCTTGCGCAGATGCTGGGTGGGACCGTGGATTTCCGCCGCGAGATGGCCAGCGGCGAAACACTAAGGCTTCTCTGGCGTGAGGCGCGGGTCGGCGAGGACAGGATCGGACAGCCCGAACTCGCCTTCGCCGCACTGGAGATCGGCGGTTCGCTCTACGAGATCGTATGGCCTGACGACGGCAGCGGTCAGGCGACGATCTACGTCGATGGCGAGGTGCTGCGCGTCTTCGCACAGCCGGTCGAGGGTGCGCGCCTCAGCTCGGTGTTCGGGCGCCGCACGCATCCGGTCTTTGGCAACATCCGGATGCACACCGGCGTCGATTTCGCAGCGGCACGTGGGACACCGGTTCAAGCGACGGCACCGGGGCGGGTCAATTTCATCGGCTGGCGCGGCGGATATAGTCGAGTGGTCGAAATCGCCCACGGCTCCGACACCATGACGCGCTACGCGCATCTGAGCGCCGTGCCGGAAGACCTAGCACAAGGCCACCGCGTGGCGGCGGGAGATGTGATCGGCCGCGTCGGCGCGACTGGTACGGCGACAGGTCCGAACCTGCACTACGAAGTCCTCGTGGATGGGCGCCCGACTGACCCCCTCTCTGACGACCGGCTCGCCGAAGCAGCCGAGAGCGATGCGGATGATACGGCCGCGCTCTCGCGTCTGGCCGAGGCGCGGGCGCTTCTGAATCAAAACCTCGGCAGCGAGATTGCCGAAACGACAACCGAAAGGCTCTGACCCATGAAACGCATGACCCAAGCTCTGGCAATCACCCTCGCCCTGTTACCAGCGGCCCAGGTCCTCGCAGAGGCAACGGCGATCGAGGTCCGCAAGACGAACGGTTGCGGCTGTTGCCTCTCGTGGATGAATCATCTCGAAGAAAACGGGTTTGCGCCGACGGGCGAGAACATGTTCGGTGGGTCGCTGGTTCGCTTCAAGCTCGACAACGGCGTGCCGCAGCGCATGGTCTCCTGCCACACCGCGCTCATTGATGGCTACGTGATCGAAGGCCATGTAGCGGCCGCTGACATCCGCCGCCTTCTCGAGGAGCGCCCGGACGCCGTCGGCCTCGCTGTTCCGGGGATGCCCTATGGCTCGCCCGGCATGGGGCCAGAAGACGACCGCGAGGCCTATGATGTCTTCCTCATCCGCAAGGACGGGTCGACGGAAGTCTTTTCGAGCTACGCCGAAGGATAATCTGGCCCGCCCATGGAAAATCTGTCTCCAATAATGCTCGGCTTTCTCGGAAGTCTTGCCGCCGGATCGCTCACAGCAGTCGGAGCAGTTCCCGTGCTGTTCGGGCGCATCCCGTCTCGGGCCACACGCGATCTGTCGCTCGGCTTCGCTGCCGGTGTGATGCTCGCCGCTTCTTTCTTTTCGCTGATCATCCCGGCATTGGATGCGGCGGAGCCGATGTTCGAAAACGGCGCGATGCCTGCGGCCATCGTATGCGTTTCGATTCTTCTGGGCATGGGGGCTGTCGCCCTGATGAACGAAAAGCTGCCGCACGAGCACTTCAAGACGGGACGCGAAGGGCCCGAAGCGGCGTCTTTGCGGCGGGTCTGGTTGTTCATCATTGCGATCACGATCCACAACTTCCCCGAAGGCCTTGCCGTGGGGGTCGGCTTCGGATCCGGAGGTATGGAGGGCGGTCTGCCGCTCGCCATCGGCATCGGGCTTCAGAATGCGCCCGAAGGATTGGCCGTCGCGGTGTCGCTGCTGGGCGAGGGATATCCGAAGCTGCGCGCCTGGGGCATCGCGGCGCTGACGGGCATGGTCGAGCCGATTGGCGGTTTGCTCGGGGCCGGCATCATCACACTGTCGGAACCGCTGCTTCCATGGGGTCTGGCCTTTGCCGCGGGTGCAATGCTCTACGTTATCAGCCACGAAATCATCCCCGAAACCCATCGCAGCGGCCAACAGAACAGGGCGACGCTCGGTCTCGCAGTCGGGCTCGTTCTGATGCTGTTCCTTGATGTCTGGTTGGGATGAGGCAATGTCACTAAACAAGGTATCTCCGATGATCGGCGTCTTCGCAGCACTTGCTGCGTTCGCGATCGATCAGATCACCAAAGCCATTGTCGTTGCGAATGCCGTCACTTTAAGCGCCGGGATTCCCGTGTTTCCGGGATTCAACCTCGTCTTTTATCGTAATGACGGCGTGGCTTTCGGGATGTTGGGCGGCGCGCCGTGGTGGAGCCTCATCGCTCTCGCTCTTGCCATCTGTGTTTGGCTGGGGGTTATGCTGTTTCGCGCCGATAATGCGGTCGAAACACTTGCCTATGGCGCGATCATTGGCGGAGCCTTGGGCAATGTTATCGATCGTGTGCGGTATCGGGCTGTAACAGACTTTCTCGATTTCTACATTGTCACAACACATTGGCCTGCCTTCAACATGGCCGATATATTTGTTGTCAGTGGCGTGGGGCTCTTGCTCGCCGCGCCATGGATCAGCGTGCGGCGTCCGATCAAATCGTGAAGCCGGAAATTCTGAACCGCATAGCACTGCGCCACCGTTTGCTTTCGCGGATGACGCTTGGTTTCGTCGCCGGGGCGCTGACCGTTCTGACTTTCCCGCCTTTCTCGCTTCTCCTGCTTGTTCCCGTTGCCTATTCCGCGTTGTTTGTCGGTCTTCGCGATCTCTCCTTCGGGCGCGCTTTCCTCGTCGGCTGGGCGTTTGGTCTTGGCCAGTTCGGTTTCGGGATTTCGTGGATCGCGGAAAGTTTTTACGTCGAGGACAGGCGGTTCGGGACGATGGCGATCCCGGCCGTCACGGGATTGTCCGCAGGTCTCGCGATTTTCCCGGCCATTGCCGCCGCGCTTTTCGCCGAAATCACGCGGCGCGGAGCCATGGGCAGTCTCTTGGCCTGCCTCGCGTTCGCGACCTCCTGGACCGTGGCAGAGTGGTTGCGTGGTCACGTTCTGACAGGGTTTCCATGGAACCTCGCCGGCTACGCACTTTTAGACTACGCCGCCCTTCGCCAGACCGCCGCCTGGGTCGGAAGCTATGGGCTAAGCTTTCTCACCGTGTTCGTCGCGGTACTCCCCGGCGCGGCTGTCATGGCGTCCGGGCGGCAACGATTGACCGTTTCGCTCATGGCGCTGGCCGGCATCGCGGCTATTTGGGCCGTCGGGACGCTTCACCTCCAGTCGGATACACAACAGCCACCCGGTGTCGACCTGCGCATCGTTCAGGGCAACATTCCCCAAGGGGAGAAATGGGCGCCCGAGAACCGCGAGGCGACCTTCGCGCGCTATCTTGAGCTTTCAACCTGGCCCGGCGATTTCGACGTTCTTCTCTGGCCGGAAACCGCCTTTCCGGGTTTCCTCGATGAGGATACGGAGGCGCGGGCCCGCATTGCCGCTGCGCTGCAAGACGGCAGGGTGCTGCTCACAGGTGTGCCGGACCGTGTACCGAGCGAGGATGGCACCCGATATTTCAACACGGTTCAGGCATTTGACGAGACCGGCAGAATCCTGACCGGATACGCGAAACACCATCTCGTGCCCTTCGGCGAATACGTGCCATTCCGCGGCTGGTTGCCGATCGAGCGGCTGACAGCGGGGCTGGGCGACTTTACGCCCGGTCCGGGCCCGCGAACGCTTGCGCTTCCGGGTCTGCCGCTGGTCGCCGTGGCGATCTGCTATGAGATCATCTTCCCAGGCCATGTGGTCGACGACCTGTTCCGACCTGACTGGGTTTTCAACGCGACGAACGACGCCTGGTTCGGCACCAGCATCGGACCCGAGCAGCATCTGGCTTCCGCACGGATACGCGCCGTAGAGGAAGGCCTTCCTGTCATTCGAGCCGCGAATACGGGCATTTCCGCGGTCATCGACGCGAACGGAGAGATCGTTGCGCGGCTCGATACCGGTGAAACGGGCATCATCGACGCTAGCCTGCCCTCCGCGCGGCCGCCGACACTCTACGCGAGCTTCGGGGACTGGATGCTGTTGGCGCTCATCTTGGCTTCGTGGAGCTGGGCTCTGACGGCCAATGCGACGGCTCATTACCGCCGCATGAGAAAAACCGTCATGCAAAGATCTGGATAGGTGTTCCGTCCTTCACCATTGCATAGATGTCCTCGATCTGCCGATCTGTGACCCCGATGCAGCCAGCTGTCCAGTCGCGGACGTCCGTTGGGTCGATGCCCGGGCGTGGACCACCATGGATGAAGATGTCGCCGCCGGGGGAAAGGCCCTGCGCTTCGGCAAAGGCGATGTCGGCCTCATTCGGATAAGAGATGCCAACTGAAACCGAATTAGCCCAGCTTGCCTCAAGTATTGGAAATAACCCCGAACTTTATCAAGAGATCCTCAAGGCCCAGGCAATATCACTAGTCATTGCAGAGTTAAAAGCGGAGACTGGTTTTAATCCCAATCCTGAGTTTGATAACTCAGACAATGACTGGAGCATCTGGAGTGACGGGGAAGTATTCGTTGGTTCAATTAGTGCTTCATCTTCATCACCGTCGCGCAAATTTAATAATTCCAGGATCACAATTGGAATTGATAAAGAGTACAAACAAGACAAACTGATTGGCTTTGCGGTATCAGCAGGAAGAGACGACGCTGACATCGGCACAGATGGTAGCAAAATTGAGTCAGATAATTTTGGTGCGACCTTATACACAACATATAAATTAGAGGGATTACCGCAGATCGAAGCATCTCTTGGTTATTCTGACCTAACCTATGAGACCAAGCGCATTGATGGAAGTGAGACACTTACCGGAGAGAGAAATGGACATACCTACTCTGGCTCAGTGAGATTACGGCAATTTATAAATTATGCTGACTTGGATTACTCGTATTATGGGGGATTTAATCTCGCCGATATCAAACTAGAAACATTTGATGAGACCGGAGGCACAAGGGCTCTGAGATATTTTGATCAGGACATTGATTATCAAGAGTTGGATTTAGGTGCTGAAATGTCAAAGATCATTGACTGGAATGGCTTCAAAATCCGCACATACGGCAATGTTCAGTATTCCAATTTCTTAAATAAAAGCTTCCCAGCATCAATGCGCTATCTCAGTCAATCCAACATATATAGCACGAATGTTTCAACTGAGCTCAAAGAGAGTGGCACTGTGAAATTTGGTGTAAATATTTGGAAATCAGATGATCTTAAAATTGATTTTGCTGTGTCAAGAATGGAGAGTATCCATAGCAATGGCAATGACCATTACGTCAACTCTGGGAGTTTTGGTTTAAATTACAGGTTCTGATTTGACCTGAATTATCGCCCTTCTCTTTTCGGAAACTCTCCCAAGGCAACATGCTCTATATATTGCTCTGCGATCCTGAGATGCCGCTGAACAGCCAACTGTTTACGGCGCTTGATCACACGCTCTAAGTCTCTGGTTGGCAGGTCTTCTGCTCTAAGCTCAGCTATGGTTTCACCATTCACAACTTCGTTCACTGATATGCCTGCAATATCAGCAAGCTCACTGTCATGTGCAGTTGGGTTCTGCTGTTTTGCATCCCAAACCAACAAATGCTCTTGAAGCGTTCTCAACACAGGCTTTGTAGCTATGGGATACTTAGCTTGGCTCTGTGTTTTTTTTGCGAGCGGCTTTTTGAACCTGAGGCTCTAACAAACGCCTAATCTGCTTCATTGAGACAGATAGTTTGTTCTCCAATGGAACAATCAATGCAAGCGTGTTTTGGTCTGTTGAAACACTGTGTTCAACCGACACATGTCTTATGGGTGGTTCTGCAAATAACTCTGCATGTTCTGTCCACCAACTCCAAAAATCACCTTTATGAACATTGCCAAAATCAGCGTAGAGGTCGGCAAATTTACCCCTGCCCGCGCTCTCACAGGTTTGTCTGTATCCTTCATGACGGCGCAGATACTCCCACCAGTAATAGTAGACTGAGCATTTCCAAGCAGGCGCGCCCTTATATGGCGGCTCAACAGCACGGCGATTGCTTGGCCTCTTTCCCTTCAAGGGCGGTGCATAGACAAAGAACAATGGACGGTTGGCACGAGACTTTTTCATGACAATATGATGCCATATTTATTTAATTATATGAAAAACAAATTGGCGTCATTTTTTGTGCGATATTCACTACATCGATGCAATCACGCATCACAACAAAACACGAAAGGTGAATATCATGACTAAAACAAAACACGCTCAACTAACAGAAGTCTATCAGGCAAAACCTCAACAAAAATCAATCAAGATGCATTCGAATGTCATTCTAACTTTCAATACTGATATGAATGAATTTGATGACTTTCAGGAAGTTTTTAACTTGAATCTTCGGGTCAGTCCTATGGAGAAAAGTAGCTTTGATTTCCTTAATAGAGAGCTATTTCCTAGAATTGTTGAAAAGTGCTCCACCCTTTCGAGGGACCCAAAAGATTTAATAAAAATTAGCACTGCTAGCGACTGGGACTTATTCAGTCAAACTACTGGGCTACCAGCCCTTTGTGACCTCTGCCACCCTTGCAAGTGGTTCTTTGGATATGACCGACTGGATTTGGATTTCTGGGAACGCAACCTGATGGTGCGCTTTGGTTTCGGACTAAATGCATCTTTCTATGAGCTCTTTACAACTCAACTTCTACATGGAGGAAAGTAAGACATGAGTTTTCTTGTTTGGAACTTAAATGAAGAAGCTTTACGCAAAACATGCATAGACGCAGCTTATTACCAATGTGGATGGGATTTCGATGGGACGTCTGATGATTTGCTTGATACTCTCCAGCAGGATCTCAAGGAATTTAATCCGTGTTCATACGATGATTTGCTTGCAGAGATAGACAATTCTCCTAGTTGTGTTCAATTAGCAAAATTTGCTAACCACAGGCTTCTCCAAATATATGACGGCGTTTTACCAGTTGGAATCAACTCAAAACCTATTTCAACAAAGGAAGTTATTGAACATATGTACGATTTAGAAAGTCTCTTCTAATTTGGCGAACATGAACATTTTAGACACGCATAGCATTACCTAAATGCCGTATGGCAAATTAAAATAAAATTAAAAAAATCGTGAATTTTCAGCCAATAAATTCACAATTGATTGAAAAAAGCGTTAGTTTGCTAACGGCGGTGACGGCTTAATTGGCGCAAGAGCGTTTTGCTTGGAAGTGAAATCCTGCCTTATGCGCTCATAGTCGCCAGCACTGATAGCTGAAGCCGCAACAGGATTGGCAGTCGGAAGAGCCTTTTGTGGCGGTGAAGGTGGCGGTGTAACCCAAGGAAATGGTCTCACCTTTAGCTGTTTTGCTTTCTTGGGCTTCTTTGATTTTGGTTTATCTGCTGGCTGAAGGCTTTTTCTTACACGCATTTCTATACGGTCGGTTAGGTCATGCGTGGCCGTGGACAGAGTTTTGAGATCATCCAGTGTTTGCTCAAGTGGCGCTTCGAAACTGAGTTTCTTCACAATATCTATTAGTCGCCTCATGTCATCTTTGTATTCCATGCGATTAAGCCGCCATCACTCGTTGCCATCGATCTACGCAACGCTCATTGATCTTGCTGTGACAGATTTGGCTATATGACAGAAACTTCTCGCCCAACGCACGATGCTGCTCAGTGTGCTGACCTAAAAGCCTCTCGCCATAATATTGAAGCTTGCTTGCCAACAGTGCCATGGTTGCAATGCTTGGCTCTGCATCATGGAATCTTAAGCCTCTTGCATAGCTCTCGCTTCGTGCCAGCCAGTCTTTGCTGAATTCATTTTCTGTTGAGACCAATCCCTGTGATTTCAGCAGTTCAAAAACTTCAAATAAAACCGTTTTTGACATGGTTTTCTCCTCAAGTTGATAAATAACAATGTCGACAGATTGCTAATCACTACAAAGTTATTTAGCCAATCCTGTCGCCAACAAATGAGATCAAGGCTGGCACGCCAACTGATATGTGCTGCTAATCCGTTCTGATGTGAGACGGTATGCAATCGAACTGCTCATTGTTTGCTTCTTCGCACTACCCTGTGCAATGCGCAGGATGCCTTAAATGCAATCCCACTGGAGAGACATCCTTTTATCCTGAAAGATCGGAAGAGATTTGACGTTTGCGAAGTCGGAATGGTTGAGACGGAACGCCGTCTAAAAGTGAAGCGGATGACAACCTCGTAAGAGACCCGCTATCGTGTAGGAGTGCCTGGCTATTTGGGTCCTATGCGTGCGTGAACGCTGGTAATAGAGATGATAGCAAAACCTGCTCTTCCAATTTGGTTCAGTAAAATAGCCTGACAAGCGACTTGCAATATCGACAAGACGCATTTCAGATCGACGCCAGATTGGCGTTGATCTGACTGCTCTTTGCAATCTCGAATAAAAAATAATCAATCAAAAAGAAAACATGCGATGCGCAAGCAGAGCATTCGTAGATGCGAAGCAGATGCGACGTATCGATACCCAATAAGTCTAGCTATCAAGTTCTTCATCAAGTGATCTATCAAATGCCAATAGTTTTTCTGAAACACCTTGGCTTTGGTAGAAATCAAGAAGATCACGCTGTGTAAGAACGCCAGATTCTAGATAGCGCTCCAAATAAGTGCCTGTGTGTTCCACTAACTGTCGTGTCTTCTCTGATTGATGGATGATCTTGCGGGTACTCTTGATGATGTTTTCTGCTTGTGTGCGTGTATCGGAATAGTCATTGAGCACTCGCATCAATCGTTCAACAATGAATGACAATACCTTTGGGTCAACCTCACCTTGCTTGGGCTCACTCAGTGCAAAATCCCTTGCTAGAGCATAGGCCATAGCCAGTGTTGCATAGTCATTGCGCCTTGTGCTCACGACCACTACAAAACCGATGCCGCCAAGATAGGCCACACCATCTGCACAGCGTTTCTGCACAGACCCATCCACACTGTCTTCGTCAAAAACGATGATGTTGGCTCTGCTGTTACGATTAGCAGCTGTTTCGATCAGTTGGCTTGCGGCAGTATCCGTTTTGGCAGTTGGGTCTCTGTCTGCAAGCTCACCAAGCCTTACGCCTTTGTCCAGCTTGACTTCAATGCCAATCACACAGTCTGGGTCACCATCTACGCGAACCAGCACATCACCAGTTTTGTTGTTGCGGATTGCGCCAGAAGTTGTGCTGGCATCGATCACTTCATCATTGTCAAATCCAGCAGACGTAGCAAATTCACGCACCACTTCCAGGACTTGGCCTTCTGCGACAGCACCTTTGCCGCTGGTTTCTCTGAACCTAAGTTCACGCAGATCATAGAGCGCTTTGAGTGATGAGAGATGCTTGCCAAGCTCACCTTCAGTTTCTCTTAGGAAGTGACTGATCTCGCCTTTCATCTCAGCCATGATGCCAATACCAAGTGCTCTGATAACAGCAGATTCACGCTCTGATGCTGGCAGGCTGCTCAAATATTCAGCTACCAGCTCATTTTCAATAACGATGTCTTTTATTGAGAGTTGTTTGTTTTTTAATTGAACAGGCATAATCAAAAATCTTCAAATTTTCTATTAAACAAAAATGCGCTAAATTCTATAAATATGCAAATAACATGGAGAGTAAGATGTCGAATAATGAATCAAATAAAGAGCTAGAAGATTTAGCGGGTTGGCTTATTCACGAAATGAGTGAAGCCATCGACAACACTATCAACGCCAAATATATGGAAATGGACACTGACGAAGATGATGAAGAATTTGAAACTGGATTAGATGATGATGAATTTGAACAGTTCAAAGAAGACCTAGCTGAGTCTATATCAATGGACGCAATAGTTTCGTCAGATACATTTGGAACAGTTGAGTTAGTGAAAGCTGCACTCTCATATTTTGAAAAAGAAAATCGTACTGATGAGTGGCATTATGAAGTGCTAGAAAACGCGCTTGAAAAGGCGATTAAATGGGATGAGGAAAACGAGTAGGCTTCAACAATCTCATAAAACACGCTTTTTATGACATTATTGCATAACCAAATGTATTTATTGAGATAATCGTCAACGCCATTTTCGGTAGGAAAGCCGATATCTCAGAAAATATAATAGTGGAACATAAACTATTAGATTTTCGGAGGTCCTAAATGAAACAGGCTATGACACTCACAGACGCTCAGCAAAAGCGTGTTCTGCAGTATTGCGCCACAAGGCGTCATCCCACAAGAGACAAGACAATCGTGCTGTTTTCACTGCACACTGGGCTTCGTGCTATGGAACTGGCAGCGCTAAAGCTTGGCGATGTGTTTGATGAAGATGGAAGCGTTAAATCCCAATTCCAACTTGCTCAGCGCAATACAAAAGGCAGCAATGCCAGAACAGTGTTCGTCAACACAAAGCTTCGAAAAGCGCTAAAAGACTATGGTGAACAGAGTAATCTAACTCAGCCAGAACGCGCCCTTTTCCCTAGTCAAAAAGGTGGGCACTTTTCTGCCAACACCATGTGTCAGCTGTTCTTAGACATCTATAAAGCTTGTGGCTTTGAGCATGCAAGCTCACACAGTGGCCGCAGGACATTTATTACTAAACTTGCCAACTCAGGCGTAAATGTGCGCTTGCTAGCTACTCTAGCTGGGCATCAACATATCTCCGTAACGCAACGCTACATAGATGTGAATGATACACAGCTCGCAAACGCTGTAGAGTTGCTGTAATGGCCAAGCAAAAAGCCAGAGCTGTTGAAAAGCAGCTTCATAGAGCACTTAAACAACGCGAATGGCTCAAGAAGAATTTGCCAAACTCAAAGCAGTTAAGAGCTTGTGAAAAGGAGATACTCGTCAAGCGCACAACTTTATTGGTAAACTACAGATCTTTGACCTCCTAAAGGCAAAATCTTACGAACGTGGTTTATGTGAAGTTTAAAAAATATCAATTTTTGTGCTGTAAAGTGATATTTAACTAGCAATTAGAGGTTTAACAAAGAAAACGATTACAACATCAATTATTAGGTTTCTTGAGGGTTAAACGCCTGACCATCGTAGCCCCGTCCTCGCCATGCTTTTGCAACAAACCGACCTGGCGTTAGGTTAACAAGCTTTTGGATGGCTGACCAAACTCCGGCTGAATATGTATTTTGCTCGAAATAATGCCAGCTTCCTCTTGGGAAAATGCCAATTTCGCCACGATTAGCAAATTCAAGAATCCCACAATTTATAGGCTTTTATCCTTTTAAGAAGCACTCTCAATCTTCGTCGTAGTTTCGAATGCAGTAGGAGAAGACTTTGTTTTCACGCATCATTACTTGTGAAAACCCACTTTCGATTTCAGTAAAAAATTTACCAGTAGCAACACACATTATTTTTACAGACCAGTTATCGTAATTTGAACGTTCGTCGAAATTTTCGATTAAATCTGTTTCATACCATTCATTATTGGTAAGGCTGCATGATCCATCCAATATATAATCAGCAAGCTTGAATGCGAATTCGATTGGTTTTTCTTCTTTGCAACGCTGGATAAATGATATGCCTTGGTCAAGACTGTCAGAGTTATATTCGACTAACCAATCTCCTTCAGCATCAGATACCCAATATTCGGGCAATTCGTCGCCATTCCAAGACTGTGGTTCGTCATTGTCAAAATTCTCATATAGATCTCGTGCTATGGATGATCCATCAACCTTATTAATGACGTAATATACAAAGAAATTACTAGCATGCAGGAGCTGCCATGCAACGAATTCACGTACTGAAACAGTAGCCTCAGATTTATCGTCTTTAAAAATCAGATCGATATGATTGCTTGTTGGGACAAATATGCCCCCCCATTCTGAGCGCTCAAATAAATGTTCCCAGCCTTCAACTGGATCACCATCTTCTGTTTCGTGCATTAGTGGGTTATCAAAAATCTCAGCAAAATGTGTCACATGCGAGAATTCTGCGCCACGCTCCATCGCTTTAGACATAATATCAAAATTCATAACTATTCCCTTCTTGATCTGGATTTATCTATCAGCAAGCTTCTCAAACTCATCCCGCGACAACTCATACCTTTTGCCTGTGAGCATGTCTTTCTTCAATCGCGGCGTCAAATGACTATAGTGACGCTCTATCATCTGTATTGAAGTGCCCATCTGAATAGCGAGTGTATGGATGTCCATGCCATCTTTCAGCAGAGCAAATGTCGCATATGTGTGTCTGAGGCTGTAGAGCGTGCGAGCCTGGCCTGTCCTCGGACAAATCAACAGTTCGTTCTCTTTGAGAAAATTTCTAAATGTTTGGTGAAGAGCATTAGTGACTGTTCCATCTCTTAAACGGAACACAGGCAGATCTAATCGCTGCTTTAGTAATTCTTCAAACTCAAGATGCTTTATGTCCTCTGAACGCTCATGGATGCGCTTGAGATAATTGATAGTGCCAGACCTACAGATGATATCTCTGCGGCCTGTCTTGCCACTCACACTCATCTCAAGATAGCTCTGCCCATTGTCTTCAAACTGGGTGATGTGCTGCCATTTTAGGTTTTGCGCTTCTGTGCCATGCCTCATGCCTGTATTGGCCATGATCAGCACATAGTCTCTCAGTAGCTCACGCATGTGGACTGACTTTGGGTGTTGGGTCTTGTTGATCCAGTGTGGCAATTTACGGATCATTGAAGCATATTCTTCTTGGGTGAAATCTGGTCTTCGCTCGCTGTCCCTGCCCTTGTTTATCAGCGTTGGCACATGTGTCTTGTTCATAAAACCACGCGCAACACTCTCATCAAACACTCTGTTAAGAGCCGAGTTATGTGTGTTCAGCGTTGACGCTTTGGGCTCCCTGCCCATCTGCTGTTCACGCCAACGAGCAAATTTCTGGAGTGTTTCATAGGTGATGCTGGTGACATGCATCTTGCCAAAGAAAGGAATTAGATATTTCTCAAGCACAATCACATAGTCGCGATAGACCTTCTTACCAACGCCACTTTCTAGCTGCTTGTTCATTTCTGTGATGCACAGTTTAGCGACATCTGAGAAGCGTTTGGATACAACTGGGACGCCATTCTTTTGGCGAAACTTGTATTCCAAATAGCTGTCAGAGGCAGCCTGTTTAGCTTCGTCCAAATCACTCTTGCCAGTTGAAATGCGAATATATTGGCCGTCTATTTGGAAGGCTGCCTGCCATTTGCGGCTTCTCTCACGCCTGTAGAGCTTGACTGCTCCATCCATAATCAACACAGAATCTTCACTCAAAACAGGCATCTGACACATCCAATCACTATAAAAACGATATAGTCTTGCGTGACTGGAAGCCAACCAAAAAGTGTGTAAGAGGTGTGTAACGCAAAAATCACCTCAAACTGATTTTTGAGACGCTACAATGCATTGATATTATTAAGAGAAATGGTAGCGGAGGAGGGACTCGAACCCCCGACACGCGGATTATGATTCCGCTGCTCTAACCAGCTGAGCTACTCCGCCACATGGCTATGGTGAAAAATCATTGTTTCGACCTTGCGTGGGGAGTTTTAATGCGATAGGCGTGGCTAGGTCAAGTGCTGTTATGTCATACTTATAACTTAATTACCGCTTTCATGATTACCACTTTCATGTCGGGGCCTATGTCCCGCCATATAAGCCATCAGGAAAACCATCATGCTGGAAAGTTTCATCACCGCTTTTATCGTCTATTTCGTGGTTATCGACCCGATTGGCAATGCGCCGATTTTTCTGGCTGTGACCCAGCATCTTGATCGCGCCAGCAAAACCCGGACAGCGCTCGAATGTTCGCTGGTCGCCTTTGGCATCATGCTGTTCTTTGCGCTCTGCGGCACCTGGATTCTTGGCTATCTCAGCATTTCGATCACCGCTTTCAAGATCGCCGGTGGCATCATCCTGTTGCTGGTTTCGCTCGATATGCTGTCGGCCAAACGGCAAAAGCGCAAAAAGCAGGGTAGTGACAAAGCCACCGAATCTGCCGAAAATGTCGCTGTCTTTCCTTTGGCGATCCCGCTTCTAGCGGGTCCTGCGGCGATCACATCGGTTATGGTGGTATCAGCCGACCTAGCGGGCAATGCGGCACAAAGCATGATTGGCTATGGCGCCTTGGGCGCAGTGATGGCGACAACGGCAGCGATTTTGGTGCTTACCGGCCTGGCACAGAATTTCATCGATACGCGCATTGCCTCGGTGTTTTCGCGTGTCACGGCGATTATTCTAGCAGCGCTTTCGGTGCAATATATTATCGATGGTCTGCTTGAACTAAGGCTAGTGGGCATCGGCGGATGAATTTTAGCCAATAGCTTTCTCATCAGTACGCTAACAGGCTGGAACCAGCCTATCAAAGCGGTTATGCTGGGCCAGCTTTATTGAGGTAGCTATGCAACAGGATATTCTGATTATCGGCGTGTTATTTCCCGCCATCCCCCTGATGATGATCAATTTTGGCAACCGTTATTCGGTGCTGGCCACCTTGATCCGCAATCTGCATGACAATGCGGTGCGTGACAACACAACGCCCGATGACGCCGCGCGGTTTTTGCGCCAGATCGCCAGCCTGCGCAAACGCCTGCAACTGATTGGTATTGTCCAGACCTGTGCCGCAACAGCCTTTGTAGCGGCGCTGGCAGCGATGATTGCCATGTATCTGGATCATGTGTCCTTTGGCAGCTGGCTGTTCTTTACCAGCATCGTCCTGCTGATGGTCGCCATGTCGTTATTCATGCTCGAAATTCAGATCGCTAACCGCGCCCTGGATGTGCATCTGTCGGATCTTGAAGATCGTCAGGAATGGGAAGCCTATCTTCACCCGCCCCGCATATCGCGCCGTAGCAAAGCCGCTGCAAAACGCGCCGAACTAGCTGCTACAAAATCTAACGACGATAGCTCGTTGCTATAGATTATGGCCTAAAGAACAGCATGGATGTCTGCTGATTGTGCTAAAGAAACTATCGGGTGGGCTCTAGGATAGCTGACCATCTGCACCCGCAAGCGGGGCGGCCGAAATCCACCCCCCACCAAGCAGATTTTCAGGATCAGCCGCATCATAGATTGCCGCCGCTTGCCCCACGGCAATGCCAAATTGCGGATCGTCCAGCCGCACAATTGCACAGCCACCCTCACCTGCCTCGAGCACGGCAGGCATCGCCGGGGCGGTATTGCGCAACCGTGCAAGCACAGGATGTCCGGCAACAGGCGCACCGCCACCAGCAACCCAGCTGGTCTCGCTCAGATGCACCTCATAACAGGCAAGTGCGCTTTGCGGGCCAACAATGACACGATGCGCGGCCGCATCAATACCGACAACATATAACGGGCCGTCAGCTTCGTCAGCATCCTTGCGCCCGCCAATGCCAAGTCCGCGACGCTGGCCAATGGTATAATCGATCACGCCCTTATGCTGACCCAGAACGGTACCATCAAGATGCACAATATCACCAGCCTCAACAGCACCTGGCCGCAAGCGCCGCACAACATCGCCATACCGGCCATTTGGCACAAAGCAGATATCCTGGCTGTCAGGTTTTTCGGATACCGCCAAACCATATTTGCGCGCCAGATCGCGCGTTTCATCCTTGGTCAGCCCGCCCAGCGGAAAGCGCAGATAGTCCATCTGCTCTGCCGTGGTCGCAAACAGGAAATAGGATTGATCCTTGGACGCATCAATACCGCGCCGTAATACTGGTCCGGCTGGCGTTTCAAGACGCTGGACATAATGGCCAGTGGCCAGACAATCCGCACCAAGTTCCTGCGCAGTTGTCAGCAAATCGGTAAATTTGACTGTCTGGTTACAGCGCACGCAGGGGATAGGCGTTTCGCCGCGCAAATAACTATCGGCGAAATCTTCCATCACCTGATCACGGAACTTAGACTCATAATCCAGCACATAATGCGGAATGCCCAGCCGCGCCGAAACTGTCCGTGCATCGTGGATATCAATGCCCGCACAACAGGCACCCTTGGTCTGAACCGCCACACCATGGTCATACAACTGCAAGGTGATACCAATGACTTCATAGCCTTCATCATGCAGCATCGCCGCCGTGACCGATGAATCAACGCCGCCTGACATTGCCACGACAACCCGTGTATCGGCAGGCGCTTTGGCAAAGCCAAGCGAGTTTATGGCTGATAGATCAGCAGTCGGCCTATCAGTAGCCTGCACCGACGCAGATGTGGTCGCGGCATGCACATTGTTGCTGGCTGTTTTGGCCACAGACATTGTTTAGTCCCTACATATCATCCGGAATTGTAAGACGGATGCCATCAAGTTCAGCCGACATTGTCAACTGACACCCAAGCCGTGAGGTTTCGGTCAGGCCAAAAGCGAGATCGAGCATATCTTCTTCATCCTCGCTAGGCGCGCCGGTTTTGGCAAACCAGTCGGCATCAACAATCACATGACAGGTTGCACAAGACAAACAGCCCCCACAGGTACCTTCAATACCAAGATTGGCATCGCGGCCAGCTTCCATCACACTCACGCCCTCATTGACGTTGACATTCAACTCGGTGCCATCTGGCTTTACAAAGATGATGTTTGGCATCGCAGTCACCACTCCTATTTCATTTGGTTATGTTGTCGGCTTGCACGCAGTTACCGTCCGCAATTCTAACGCTTGTACAGCCCAAGAAAGACATCTGCAAGCCTTTCAAAGTCGGTTTTCTTGGTTTGCCAGCCTCCCGAAATACGCACAGCCTGACCAGCCAGATCACCAGCCCCCATAGCGGCCAGCACATGACTTGTTTTGACCTTGCCTGACGAACAGGCTGATCCGGCACTGATCGCGGCACCCGCAATATCAAGCGCCATAACCATGGTTTCGGCGGACTTGCCCGCAATCGCAAGACAGCTGGTATTTCCAAGGCGCGGCACCTGCTGGCCAAAAACATGCGCATCTGGCACATGCGCAAGCATCATATCTTCAAACTGATCGCGCCATTTTGACATCGCTTCATAATGCGCAACATCCCCAAAGGCAGCCGATGCGGCGGCACCAAAACCGGCAATGCCAATAAAGTTTTCTGTGCCTGAGCGACGTCCCTGTTCCTGACCGCCGCCCCGTAGCAAACTTTGCAACGCATTGCCCGGCTTGACCAGCACAGCACCGACACCCGCCGGCCCGCCAATTTTATGCGCCGACAGGCTGGCGTAATCCAGATCTAGCGCGGCAAAGCTGAAATGATCCTTAGCCAGTAATTGCACCATATCGCTATGCACGGCAATGTTGTTTTCACGCGCCAGCGCAACAAGTTCAGCCACTGGCTGAATAACGCCTGTTTCGTTATTGGCTGCCATTACCGACAAGATGGTTGATGGCCTTTGCTCGTCAGGCAATCCGGCAAGCACAGCACGCGCATGCTCCAGATCAATCACGCCATCTGATGTCACATTGATGACACTGGCACTCACAGCACATGCACGCACCGAATCATGCTCAATTGCCGAGGTGACAATATGCGCAAAGCCGGCCAAAGCCAGATTGTTGGATTCGGTACCGCCGCTGGTAAACACCACATCTGCGGCTCTTGACCCCGCCAGCAAAGCAACTGATTCACGCGCCGCCTCGACGGTCAAACGTGCCGTACGGCCAAAAGAATGTACCGATGACGGATTCGCTGGTGCGCCCATCGCCTTATGTATCGCCGCCGACGCTTCAGGGCGAAGCGGTGCTGTGGCATTGTTGTCAAAATAAAGCGGCGTCATTCCCATCACGCATGGTTCCAGCTAAAAACTAAAAAGATAATCAAGATTTATTGCTACGCCTACTTGGCTGGCTGGTTTTTCCTGCCTTGTTGTGAAGCTGGGTTGCCGAAACACGATCTTCCATATCATTAAGACGGGCACGCAAGCTTTGCACTTCATCAACAAGCGCGGTGATAATGCGCTCGCGTGGATCGGCATTAGCCATATCATGAACGCCGTAGGGCTGAAAGCTCTCATCAACGGTTTTCGGCGTTGTCTTATTTGTCATCTGGCGAGCCGGAACACCGACAACGGTTGCGCCCTCAGGCACATCTTTGGTGACCACCGAATTACCACCGACACGCGCACAACGATTAACGGTGATATTACCCAGAATCTGCGCACCTGATCCGACGATCACATCATCGCCCAAAGTTGGGTGGCGTTTGACCGAACGTTGCGATTCAGCATCTACCGCCGGCAACACACCACCAAGCGTGACCCCCTGATACAACGTTACATTATCGCCGATTATGGCTGTTTCACCAATCACGACGCCTGACCCATGATCGACAAAAAAACCACCGCCGATGGTCGCACCGGGATGAATTTCGATGCCTGTGAGCCAGCGGGCAATCTGCATGATCCAACGCGCAATAAAGCGTAGCCCGATATTCCACAATGGATTCGACAAGCGATAGGCCACCATGACATGAAAACTTGGATATAGAATCACCGCGGCAAAACGATTGCTAGCCGCGGGGTCACGCGTCATAATTGCCTTTAGATCACGGTTCAAATTTGCAAACATGATTGCAGTTTCTCTCATCTGATTAACGATCTGCACAAAGCTGGCTTGGCGATCGCGCCTTATTAAGATATAAGCCGTTCATTAAATAGCACAAGTGGAGCAAAAAAAATATGCCTGAGGTCATCATTAACGGCCCTGAAGGTCGCCTTGAATGTCGCTATATGCCTGCCGAAGCAAGTGACGCCCCGACGGCGCTTATTTTGCATCCGGAGCCAGATAAAGGCGGCACCATGAATAACCGGGTGACCTATGCTCTTTATAAATTATTCCAAGCGCGCGGATTTTCCGTCATGCGGTTCAATTTCCGCGGCGTTGGCCGAAGCCAGGGTGTATATGATAATGGCGAAGGCGAATTATCCGATGCGGCAACAGCCATGGATTGGTTGCAAGCGCAGAATCCATCATCGCGGCAATGCTGGATCGCCGGCTTTTCGTTTGGATCATGGATTGGTATGCAGCTTATGATGCGCCGCCCTGAAATTCAGGGATTCATCTCGGTTACGCCGCCTGCTGTTACGCATGATTTCTCGTTTCTGGCACCTTGTCCGGCATCTGGACTCATCATGCATGGCGAGCTGGACGAACAGGTGCCACCTGAAAGTGTCGAAAAGCTGGTTGAACGCCTATCAATTCAGAAAGGCGTCAATATTACCGTTGACGTTCTGCCTGGGGCAAATCACTTCTTTACCGAGCATCTTGACCCGATGATCGAACGTGTCGAAGCTTATCTGAACGACTCGATTAACGAAGATGATTTCGACCCGCTTGCCTGATTGAGACAAGTGCATTGTAACGACTTTTGCACTCTATATTGAGTTGAATGACATGACCTATAAATCAGATCTTATCCAGCACTATACTGACCGCGGCTATATTCATCAGGCCACCAATATCGAAGCGCTGGACGATGCTGCCAGCACCAAGGTTTTGCCAGCCTATATTGGTTTTGACTGTACGGCCGATAGCCTGCATGTCGGGTCGCTGGTGCAGATCATGATGCTACGTATTTTACAGAAAACCGGCCATAAGCCGATTGTTCTGATGGGCGGCGGCACAACCAAGGTTGGAGATCCGTCAGGTAAGGATACAGCCCGCCCGTTGCTATCAGATCAGGATATCGAAGCGAATAAGAACGGCATCAAAAAGGTATTTGAAAAATATCTGAAATTTGGCGATGGCCCGACCGATGCAATTATGGTTGATAATGCCGACTGGTTGGACACGCTTGGCTATATCCGGTTTTTGCGTGACTTTGGCCCGCATTTTTCAATTAACCGCATGATGGGCATGGATTCGGTCAAATTGCGACTTGACCGCGAACAACCGCTTTCATTTCTGGAATTCAACTATGCGATTCTTCAGGCTTATGATTTTCTCGAGCTACGCCGCCGCTATGGATGTCTGCTCCAGATGGGGGGATCGGATCAGTGGGGCAATATCGTTACCGGCATTGATCTGACCCGCCGCGTCGATGCGCAGGAAATTTTTGGTCTTACGTCACCCCTTATCACCACGGCATCGGGTGCCAAAATGGGCAAATCTGCCGATGGTGCGGTATGGTTGAATGACGATAAATTATCAGCTTTTGATTTCTGGCAGTTCTGGCGTAACACCGAAGATGCCGATGTTGCCCGTTTTCTGGCGCTATTTACCGAATTGCCCATGGATGAGGTGAACCGGCTAGGTGCGCTGGAAGGTGCCGACATCAATGAAGCCAAAATTATTCTGGCTAATGAAGCGACAAGCCTGTGTCATGGCACAGAGGCGGCCGCGCATGCCATGCAAACAGCCCAGCAGACCTTTGCCGGATCGGGCGTTTCAGACGGTTTGCCACAATTTGATCTTGCGGCGGGACGGGCTGAAGCGCTGGACATGGTCGAGGCGCTAAAAATTGTCGGCTTTGCCGCATCAAATGGCGAAGCGCGGCGCTTGATACGCGGCGGTGGTGCGCGGGTGAATGATGTGGCTATCAATGACGAAAACATGCAACTGACATTATCTGATTTTATTGATGGCAAGGCCAAGATATCAGCAGGCAAAAAACGTCATGCCATGCTTGTCGCTGGCTAGTCGGCCTGCGCGCCAAACAGGCGGTCGCTTTCGCGCTTTAGCCATTCCGGACTGAATATATCGCGCAAAACTCCTGGTGCCAATGACGCCGCATTGATCGAGGTTTCAGGATCATCCATTTTGCCGATCATGCTGAACTGGGTTGTAAAAATACCCGACTTGTCAATGCCGGTCAGGACGTTCCCAAGAAGCGGCACCGCCCCTATTATTTTACTGAGCTGGTTAGCTGGTACAAGATTCCCCGAAATATCCATTTGACGTGTTTTGTTGTTAAAGCGCCCCACAACAGCCACGCTGACAGCTCCACCGCTGGCTTCCATGCGCGAGATAGAAATATCCGATCCGCGTTTTTCAAACCTTGCAACGCCGTTGCTAAAGGCCGTGCCTTCGCCTTCAACCAGACCGATGATACCTGCTGGCCCCAAAAGCGAGAATATGCGGACTGCCCGTGGGGCTTTGACCACATTAAAATCTGAAAGTGTGATGTTGGTATTGAAGGAAGAAAAATCAGTGCTGATAAAGTTATTCTCTAGCCGGACAGATCCCGCACGTATTGCATCGGTAATCCCGAGCCCGGACAGCATACGCCCCGCATTTTTGGAGGTCAGAACAAGAACCGCTTGCTCGCCGCCATTGCCATTAAATGTAATCTGCGTTTCGGCACCGCCAATAAGGCCCGCCCCACTAAGGTGATCACCTCTTGGACCAAAATTCACTGTCATCTGGCCTTCGCTGACCAATGGTTTGCCTTTGGTCAATAACGTACCGGAAAACACAGCCTTACCATTACCCGCTTCATCACGCGAACCCTGAATATGGCCGGATAATGCGTTTTGTGCGTCGATGTAAATCGTGTCAGCGGTCACATCAAAGGTAATGGGCGCGCCCCCGCCAACACCCTTATTGCGTCGCAATGGCACCAGATCAATCGTGCGGGCAGACGCGCTAACGCTCCAGCCGCCCTTGGCGCTTGTTTCGACTATCAGATCACGGATATCATTACCCGGCATTGTCAGCTTGTTAAAAAAGGCCGCCTGCAAACTGCCATCAACACCAAGCGCTAATTGCCCTTTGGCCGCCAGCGTGCCTAGTGACAGGTCAATATCCTGTATGGCTGTTACCACGCCGTTACGAAGCACAAAGCTGGCATTCACAACGCCGTTTTCAGCCGGAAATTTCGCCCAGTTCAATGCTGGCACATTGATCGAAGCGTTGGTCAGGTCTGTTGATAGGTTAATCTGTGCGTTATTCCATCCGGTCGATGAACTAAAGCCAATTTTAGCGCTGGCTTTACCCTCAATATCAAGTCCGGACATTTTGGCAAAAATACCCGTCATAATCGGCGATGATTCAAACTGCCCTACAAAATCAACTTCTCGGGTCGCTTTGTTGGTTTGAAAGGTAAATCTGGCGGGCATATCAAAAACTTCTGCATCACCGGTAATATCAACCTTGTTCTTTTCAAATGAGGCAATCATTGCCGCCGATTCCAGATTGATGCCAAACGGCAGACCCCTGATTGTGGCATTGCGCGTAGTGGCATTTACAGCGGTGTCGGCATTGGCAAATTTAGCCCCCTTACGTAACGGAAAACGTGATGTCAGTGACAGTTCGGTGGTTCCAGATACGGTAAGTTTTTCGAGATCGATCGCGCCTACCTTGCTGCGTCCGGTGCGTTTGAAAATATCCAGCGCCGTCGTCATTCCGCCTTGCGCCTTTAGCGACAAATCGATCATTCTTTGGTCATTGGTCAGGATCGGACCGATCGTCACCCGCCCAGTTTCAAGAACAAAGTCTTCGAGTTGCCCCGAAGATGAGGTGATATTAAAGGCATCATTATTAAGCACAAGATTAGCATCAATACCGGTTATAAGCGGCATGTCAGGCGCCCACCTTACCGTCGCCTCCCGATATGACCCTGTGGCTGAAATATCACTAAGTACCGGCTTTTGTGTTGCCGGCACATAAGCACCAGTCATCGACATACGGGCGTTTTCAATATGTCCTGCCAGAAGGTTGGCCTGCATCCAGCTACGGGTCTTTGCCAGCGCCCATCTTGGCCATAAGGCCTGAAAAAAGCGCGTATCAAGATTATCAACTTCCAGACTCACGTTGAAATCCCGCGGCATCCAGTCTGCCGCAACTGTCACATTACCATTCAGCGTGATCGCACCATCACCTGCAAAATCAGCAGTAAAGCTCTCAACCGTCAGATCACCATTGCGAAACGCCATCTGTAATGCGGCCTTTTGCACCGGCATCGACTTTGTAAAATCTTCCAGCAATATCGAACCATTGCTCAGATCAAGTGCCAGATTGGCACTTTTTATCACGCCACCAACACCGACATTTATATCCATGGCACCACCAACAGTACCCACAACACGTCGGATCTGACCCTTGGATAAATTGGCCCTTACACTGTCAAATTTTGTTGCCAGATCAAGCTTTGATAATTTTAAAACAAACGTGTCCCGATTGAAGGCTCCAATAAATTCGGCACCAAGATTGCTAACGATTCCACCTGAAAATTGGCTTTGAAGCTGCGCCTTTAATGCGGGGGCAAGGTCATCTGGCCAATCATTGAAAATTGACTGTAACCGTAAGCTATTAGCATCGATTTTACCTGACAGGACTGACGTGGGCGCGCTGAGTTTTTCAACATCACCAGAAAAGGTGAAAGACCGATTATCATCCAGCAGGATTTGCGCCTTGGCCACAGTCGCAACATCAATATGGCTGAGATAGTCAAACGCAATCTCGGCTGACTTAAACGCGCCACGTTTTTGATTGGCCGTTTGTGACAGATATCCATCGGTTACAATAACATCACCGAATATGGATGTGACAGCCTGACGCCGCATCTGCACTTTCAAAAAACCAGACAATGTACCAAAATGGCTTTGCCTGGCCATTTCAAGATCAAGATATTCGGCAATATCTGCCAGATTGAGTTCATCTGCGGTTATGTCGGTAATGAAATCTTCACCAGTCGGCAAACCGGAAAATGTAATCGCTAGTCGCCCCGCATCGACGCCATCGATCAGTCTTTGTCCGCGAATGCCACCAACAATCTGGCCGGACTCTTCAAGCTGGGCGTCAATATAAATGCTGGTAAGCTGAACCGGTGCTAACGCGCCTGTGGCGTCGGTAATCGTAACAAGATCAGTCTCGATACTAATTTGTTTCAAGCCTGCAAAATTAACCCGGTTATCATCTGTCACTGGGTCAGTTGCCAGCTTTGCAACATTGTCTGCTGGGGATCCCAACAAGGCGTTAAGCAAAGCCGTAGATTCCGAACCTGACCAACCTGTTGCCGATTTGACAAGCTTAATTTCGATGCCCCGCAAATTGAGCGCCACCGGCATACCTGTCCACAGGCTTTTAAAACCGAATTTGACCTCGCCTTCAGGCACGATGACAGTCTCATCACCAAAGCTGAAGGTGATATCTTCTGCCTTTACGGATAATGGTGTTGGTGAAACGGAAAATGCTAATCGCGCCGCGCCAACCTCGGCAGCCACCTCGGCAGACACTTTGGACAGCTCATATTCCAGAAGCTGGCGCAAACCACCTGCCTGCACGATCACAAAGCCAACGATGCCCGCAATCAAAATAAAAATAAGCAGTAATGTTGTGAATAGGAGCTTCACCTTGTCTGCGCCTGATGTATGGCCCATTAAAGACACCCGTATGACTCCTGTTATTCTATCTTTCTAGATAGTCTGAATGCTACTGACAAGATAGCATTGTCTTGCAGACATCACTATCGTTCCTATTTAATAATTTAGAGTGCTAACATTAATCCGATCCAAGAAAAACCGGAGAATTTAATATGCTTGAAACTGGAATGGCTGTTCCTCAATTCGTCGTACCTACTGATAAGGATGATTTCAATATTGCAGATCATCATGGCAAAAAAATGGTGGTATTTTTCTTTCCACGCGCAGACACCTCTGGCTGTACAAAAGAAGCTATCGCCTTTTCCGAATTAATCGATGATTTTACCGCCGCAAATTGTGTGGTGATAGGTATCTCGAAAGACAAACCCGCCAAGCAAGCCAAGTTTCGGGAAAAATATGGCCTGACCTGTGTCTTGGGCGCCGATCATGAAACCGATATTTGTGAGCAATTTGGCGTGTGGGTCGAAAAATCAATGTATGGCAAAAAATATATGGGTATCCAGCGCGCCAGCTTCCTGATTGACGCCGATGGCACCGTGGCTGCAACTTGGCCAAAGGTGAAAGTTGACGGACATGCCGAAGCTGTCCTTGAAGCGGCACGCGCCTTATAAATGAATATGAGCCAAGGCAGATATGATTAAACAGATATGAGCCACGCTACGCTGACTGACGGCATTGTCGATTGCATTGCCACCAAAGATGCTATTGCAAAAGCCCTCAATACCCGGGCATTGGTTGCACAATGGCGTGCTGATGATATTACCGCTATTGGCACATGCGCCCCGCCTGAGCGTCCCGGACGCCCGCCTCTGCCTGCATTGCGGCCACCACGCGATGTACCAAAGCGCCGTATTACCGGTGGCGTCGCTGGCCGCGTTGCCCTGATCCATGCCATCGCCCATATCGAGCTTAATGCGATTGATCTGGCACTTGATATGGCCTGCCGGTTCACTGATCAGCATCTGCCACGCGACTTTTACCATGACTGGCTATCCGTTGCCGATGATGAAGCACGCCATTTTCTGATGCTCAATGACCGATTGGCTTTACTTGACGCGCATTATGGTGATCTGCCTGCTCATGACGGGCTATGGCAAGCGGCCCAGGAAACTGCCCATGACTTGCTAGGGCGTCTGGCAATTGCCCCTCTGGTGCTGGAAGCGCGCGGACTTGATGTCACACCAGCCATGATCGACAAACTGAATGCTGTCGGGGACAGTGAAACGGCCGCCGCACTTGGTATTATCATGCGTGACGAAGTGGGGCATGTTCTGATTGGCAAGCGCTGGTTTGACTATGTATGCGGCTTGCATCGCCGCGATCCGGTCAGCAGCTGGCATATGCTGGTAAAACGCTATTTCAAAGGCCCGCTTAAGCCGCCTTTTAATATAGAAGCCCGTGAAGCAGCCCATTTCTCGGCCGCCTTTTATGGCCCGCTTTCCTATCGCGAGGACCTTGTCTCAACGCCCACATATTCCAAATAGAATATAACCGCCATCATAGCTTTGCTTGGCTATTCGCGTTGCATACCGACCCGGGCGGCAAGGCTGGCCTCGATGAAACTATCAAGATCACCATCAAGCACACCTTGGGCATTACCTTTTTCCACATTTGTGCGCAAATCCTTGACCATCTGATAAGGATGTAGAACGTAAGACCGGATCTGATTGCCCCAGCCTATATCAGTTTTGCTGGCGGCAGCATCAGACGCGGCTTCTTCGCGTTTTTGCAATTCCAGCTCGTATAAGCGCGCTTTCAGCATATTAAAAGCCGTTGCCCGGTTGCGGTGCTGTGATCGGTCATTCTGGCATTGCACAACAATATTGGTTGGTAAATGGGTGATACGGATCGCCGAGTCGGTTTTATTCACATGCTGTCCACCAGCCCCCGAAGCGCGGTAGGTATCAATGCGAAGATCCTTATCCTCGACCTCAATTTCAATATTATCATCGACCACTGGATAAACCCATGCACTGGCAAAGCTGGTATGCCGCCGTGCCGAGCTATCATAAGGCGAAATGCGCACAAGACGATGCACACCGGATTCGGTTTTCAACCATCCATAGGCATTTTCACCGTCAATGCGCATGGTCACTGATTTGATGCCCGCCTCTTCACCAGCACTTTCTTCGATTAAATGCACCTTATAGCCGCGCTGTTCGCACCAGCGTCCATACATGCGAACCAGCATTTGCGCCCAGTCCTGTGCCTCGGTACCACCAGCACCAGCATGAATTTCCAGAAAACAATCATTCGCATCAGCTTCGCCGGATAACAGGCTTTCAAGCTGGCGTTTATCCGCCTCGGTCACAAGCTTTGTCAGCACCGCTTCGGCTTCGGCGACAACATCATCATCGCCTTCGGCAATGCCAAGCTCGATCAACGCCACACAATCATCCATTTCGGCTTGCATGTCCTTGATCAGATTGATCTGACGCTCAAGCCGGTTTTTTTCCCGCATGACATCCTGTGCCACGGCCTGGTCATTCCAGAAATCGGGCATGGTTGTTTGCGCTTCCAGATCATTTAGACGCGCAACCGCCACCTCGAAATTGACATGTTTGCGTAATAATTCCAGCGTTGATGAAATGACATCGATTTTGGCTTGGGTTTCGGCCTGCATCGTCTCTCTCTGTTTATAAAGCTTGCACGTACCTAACCCGACAACGCCACGCTGACAAGTTTATATGATCTAGAAAAATTCCTGTGTCGCCAGTCCATTGTCTGCCCCATTGGTGTTTACGCCACTTGGCGCATCGATTAACTGACCACCTGGCCGCTGACCCGGTTTAAACACCTCAAGGATGGCTTTTTCATGGGTTGGCAACACCCGTTCACCCGTTTCGGCATGTACGGGAATAATAGAAATACCATTCGGACGACGGAACGGTATCACCGGCTTATCGGCAAGTGCCTTGACCATGAAATTGCCAAAGATGGGGACTGCCACTGTCGAACCTGTTTCCCGTTTGCCAAGCGGGCGCGGCTTGTCATAGCCAACAAATACGCCCACCACCATATCCGGCGCAAAGCCAATGAACCAGCCATTCGTATTGTCATTGGTGGTTCCTGTCTTGCCAGCAAGCACAAGATCAAGCCGTGATAATAAACGACCTGTTCCACGCTGAATAACACCTTCAAGCATCGATACCATCTGGAATGCCGACGCTGGCGAGGTTAATTGTGATCGCGTGTCAGGCAGATCGGGAATAGGTTGATTATCCCATAAAGCGTTTTCACAGCCATCACATTGCCGTTCATCATGCCGGTAAATGGTTTTACCATGCCGATCCTGGATCCTGTCGATCAGACTTGGCGTGACCTGCTTGCCGCCATTGACCAGCATGCCATAGGCCGAGGTCAGCCGCATCAGATTGGTCTCCCCCGCGCCAAGCGACATCGACAGTAACGGCGGCAAATTGTCATTAATCCCGAAACGGCGCGCATAGTCCTGAATCTCGGGCATGCCCAGCTTCATCGCCAGACGCGCGGTCATCAGGTTGCGCGACTTTTCAATGCCAACGCGCATGATCGACGGACCATAAAACCGCTTGGTATAGTTAGCCGGCTTCCATTTCGGCTTGCCAACACCCTGATCGACGACTAGCGGCGCATCTAGAATACGGGTCGTTGGCGCATAGCCATTATCGAGGGCTGCTAGATAGACAAAGGGCTTGAATGCCGAACCAGGCTGGCGCATCGCCTGAACCGCCCGGTTAAATTCGGAATCAGCATAATTATACCCACCACTCATTGCCAATAGCCGGCCTGTATGCGGATCCATCACCACAATCGCGCCTTCCACCGCTGGCCGCTGGCCAAGGGCATAATGATGCGCTTCGGGTTTAAATCCATCACGGATCAGATCAGGCGTTTCTGACGGTGGCTGGACAATGACAATATCGCCTGCCGAAATAGCATCGCGCAGATCCTTTAGCGGTTGCGGGCGCACCCCGTCATCGTCGCGCGGCGGATAGGCCCAGAAAGCCAGCTTGAACGGAATTGTCGCGGCTTTGCCATTTACATAAATCTGGGCTTCACGGCGCGCTACATCGGTAACTAGGGCGGCATAATGTTTTGGGCGTAGCTGTTTCTGATAGCGCGCCAAGGTCGCGGCAACATCCTCGCCAGCTTCAAGACGGCCAAGCGGCCCGCGCCAACCCTGACGACGATCAAGCGCTTCAAGGCCACGTTCCAGCGCGGTATCGGCAAGCGATTGCAAATTAGGATCAAGGGTCGTGCGAATTGATAGCCCCCCTCCATAAAGTGCATCTTCACCATAATTTTTCATGATCTGACGGCGCACAGACTCGGTGAAATAGGGCGCATCAGCGCCATCAGCACCTGTATCCGGCACAATCACCAGCGGTTTGCTTTTGGCCGCTTCGGCCTGTTCAACCGAAATATAGCCATTTTCCTGCATCTGGTTCAGCACCCAGTTACGCCGGATGACCGCCGCCTTGGTTTTGCGGATCGGATGATAATTGCTAGGCGCCTTTGGCAAGGCCGCAAGATAGGCCATTTCATCCAGATCAAGCTGGTTCAGCGCCTTGTCAAAATAGTTAAGCGCAGCCGCCGCCACGCCATAACTGCCCATGCCAAGATAGATTTCATTCAGATATAGCGCCAGAATCTGATCTTTGGTAAAGGCGCGCTCCATGCGCAATGACAGTATCGCTTCCTTGATTTTACGGTCGATTGACACTTCATTGGTCAATAGAAAATTCTTTGTTACCTGCTGGGTAATGGTCGAAGCCCCGATCAGGCGTTTTCCACGTCCATAATTGACAACATTTGTCGCCATTGCCCGCGTCAGGGCTTTCACATCAAGGCCAAAATGGCTGTAAAAGGCTTTGTCTTCGGCAGATATAAACGCATGAATGAGCTGCGGCGGTATCGCATCAATAGGCACAAAAAGTCGCTTTTCATTGGCATATTCAGCCAGTAGCGCGCCATTACCAGCATGAATGCGGGTCACCACAGGCGGTTCATATTGTGCCAGCTGGCGATAATCTGGAAGCCCTTTTCCATATGTCCAGAAAACCCACAGCACAGCCCCAACGCCAATAACACCGACGATAATTATTAATGAAATAATGATTGAGAATGCTTTTGCCATACCGCGAATGATAGACCATGAATTAGGCGATGATATGGCATGCCTTACTGGTGGCGCATATCCATCACCAGCGTCATATCCGGTGCTGTCATCATTATTATTTTGCGTATTATCAGACACGGAACTGGTCACAATTTTCTTGAAATTTACACACTGATTTACCCATTAATATCCCGATCATGAGATATGGCCTCAATGATGTCAATTATTCCGCCCCCAGAAGAGAACCACTGGCTCATTTGGGGCCATGTTTTTGTAAATAGCTAATGATAGCCTTGGTCAGACGCTGGCATAGCAGGCGGCGGTATTTTGCCGACTGCAAGTTCGCCTCATCCTTGCGATTTGACAGGAACCCCATCTCCACCAGAACCGATGGCATATCAGGTGCCTTTAACACAGCAAAGCCGGCAAAACGATGTCCACGGCGGTCACCGCCACGCAAATCACGTATCTGGCTTAGAATATCACTGGCAAAATGTGTTGATTGGTTCATCGACTCGCGCTGAAACATGCGTAATAGCTCACTTGCCACATCGGAATCTTCAACCCCCAGGTCAGGGCCACCAATCAAGTCCGCCTTATTTTCCTTACGCGCTAAGGCGGCGGCTTCTTTATCTGATGCGGTTTCCGACAAGGTGAATACGGACATGCCATGCGCCGATTTATTCGCCGCTGAGTCCGCATGCAGTGATATGAACAGGTCAGACTTTTTCGCCCGCGCCAGCCTTATGCGTTCGCGTAATTTCAAGAACCGGTCATCTTTGCGCGCCAAAATGGCCTTCACACGGCCAGTTGCATTCAATTGCCGCGCCAATTCGATGGCGGCGGCTAGTGTAATATCCTTTTCCTTTGTCCCTGCCAGCCCGATGGCGCCCGGATCCTTGCCCCCATGGCCAGCATCAATAAAGACAACCCACTTCTTGGGGGGGCGTTTTGGGACCGCCATGGCAACAATCTGTTCACCAGGGGCGAGCTGACCCGCATTATCTGGCTTGGCCTTGGGCAAGGTCACGGTTCTTTTGATAGGCACTGTACTTACGCCATTTGCGGGTGATGTTTCTTTGGCCAGAGCCTTGGCCGCCATGTCCGGACGCGCGGCAAGCGCCCGCGCCGCCAGCGTAAAGGCTGTTGGGCCATTATCAATCATATCGATAACCAGCCGATGTCCGCCAGCTGTTGGCGGCAACCGAAAGATGCGTTGCGGGGCAGCAGGCGCGGTAAGTTCGATCACCAATCTGCCGGTATCAGGCTTTGGCATGCCAAAGCGGTAAGCACGGGCAGGTGGCTTGGACAAAGCCCCTTTACGCGGCAAATTTGATGCCTGCCAGTCGGTTTGATCAAGATCAACCACCAGCCGGTAGGGCTGTTCCAACAGTAGCATTGACGCTTTTGCCGGATTTTTGGTTTCGATGACAAGCCGCAGACCCTTAACCCCATCGATAGATATATCGCCAAGCCGGATGGCGGTGACATTATTCCCGGCCGCATATGCTGGTGACACCAGCACTATGGCAAGCGCGAGAACACCGCCCAGAACCGATCGCAGAATGGGAATCAGACCGTGCAGATACTGCACGAAACGGCCCAGAAACGGCCTAATAAATGATAATATCGCATGTGATGAACAGATTTCAAAATCAGATGCCAGCATATATCAAAGGGTCTTTCGCGTTGAAAATCACTATTCTGCCCCACAAGTGAGCATGGGCACAGCTTTTCATATCAAAATAACATATCGCAATTAGTCTATATATGTACCCTAAAAACAGCGCGTGATAATTGCCCTATTGGCAAAAACGTTATCACGGGTGTATAACGTATTTAGGTAAGTATCAATGACGCACTTTGCGCCATATGAAATATACCAAAACAATGAATTTCCGCCACTGGTGGATGACCAGCGCAGTTATGCCAGACCTTCTTCAAGCGTCCCGCGACTGAAACAGACCGGTCAATCACCAACGGCGTCATGCCTAATAACACAAACTTTGGACTGCATCATGCTAACACCAACAACATCAAAATACTTTAAAAGAGCCTCTTGCTCGGATGTTGTGCTGTTTGAAGCTGATGATAGCAGTCTGAATCAACATTACCTGCCTTCAACACTCAGATTTTCAAGCCCTAGCGGGATAACAGTGTCGAACGCCGGGGAAAGACAAACGAATGACCAAGCGCCTATTGATAGATGCACGACAATCCGAAGAAACGCGGGTTGTGCTTCTAAGTGGAACACGCATTGAAGATTTTGACTATGAGACCGAAAATCGCAAGCAACTAAAAGGCAATGTATATCTGGCACGTGTAACGCGTGTTGAACCGTCCTTGCAGGCGGCCTTTGTCGAATATGGCGGCAACCGCCAAGGTTTTCTTGCCTTTAGCGAAATCCATCCGGACTATTACCGCATCCCCATCGAAGATCGTGAAGCCTTGCTGGCGGCCGATAAAGCCGAAGCACAAGATGAGGATAACGAGAAAGACGCCGAAGACGGTCTGGAAACTGTTGGTGGCGGCGATGGTGACGAAGATGATATCCGTCCAGCACGTAAAGTCCGCAAATATAAAATTCAGGAAGTCATTTCCCGCAAGCAAATCATGCTTGTTCAGGTTGTAAAGGAAGAACGTGGCAACAAAGGCGCAGCGCTGACCACCTATCTGTCTCTTGCAGGACGGTATTGTGTGCTGATGCCAAATAACAGCCGCGGTGGCGGTGTTAGCCGCAAAATCACTAATGTTGCTGATCGCAAACGGCTAAAGACTGTTGTTGGTGGGCTGGATATTCCCGATGGTATGGCGGTGATTGTCCGTACCGCCGGCTCCAAGCGCACCAAAACCGAAATTGCCCGTGATTACGCCTATCTCTCCAAATTATGGAATGATATTCGCGAGCGTACGCTTGAGTCCCAAGCCCCCTGCATCATTCATGAAGAAGGCAATCTGATCAAACGATCAATCCGTGATATCTATACCAGCGAAGTCGAAGAAATTCTGGTTGAAGGTGAAGAGGCCTATAAAGCCGCACGCAATCACATCAAAATGCTGATTCCAAGCCATGTGAAAAAGGTCAAGAAGCACGAAGATGCGATCCCACTATTTCAGCATTATCGCGTCGAAAGCCAGATGGACACGATCCATAGCCCGCAGGTAACGCTGAAATCAGGTGGTTATCTTGTGATCAATCAGACCGAAGCATTGGTGGCTGTCGATGTCAATTCGGGGCGGTCAACACGCGAACGTAATATCGAAGAAACCGCCCTCAAAACCAATCTTGAAGCGGCTGATGAGTTGGCCCGCCAGTTACGCTTGCGTGATCTGTCAGGACTTATTGTCGTCGATTTCATCGATATGGAAGAAAATCGCAATCAAAATGCGGTTGAACGCCGTATGAAGGACGCCATGCGCAATGACCGGGCGCGGATCCAGATAGGCTCTATAAGCCATTTCGGACTGCTCGAAATGTCACGCCAGCGTCTGCGTCTCAGTATTAATGAATCAACCAGTGATCTATGCCCGCATTGTGAAGGCACTGGACGGGTTCGTTCGGTTGATACAGCCGCCTTGCAAACATTACGCTCGATTGAGGATGAAGCGCAGAAAGGCAAAATGGACGAAATGCACATTACCGTGCATCGGGACATTGCCCTGTTTATCCTCAATCATAAGCGCGATGCGCTGGCCGAATTGGAAAGCCGTTACGGCATTACCATTATGCTGTTGTCAGATGACACATTGATCTCGCCAGAATATCGGATCGAACGCGTCGGATGGCAAGGCAAAGCCCCGCAACAGCAAAACCGTCGGTCGCCAAAACCAGCCAATAATAATAACAATAATAATAGTAATAGTAATCGCGCCGATAACAAAGACGCCAAAAATGATAATGCTAGCGATACAGCGGACGCGTCAGATTCAGATGATGACGCACAGACGGCTAGTGAGGCTGGTGACAATGACGCCACGTCAGATGAAGATCAACCAAAACGGCGGCGGCGTGGACGTCGTGGTGGCAGGCGGCGGCGGCGGCGCAACGGCAATGAAAATGGCACGAATGCCGAAAATGAAGGCCAGACCGCAACATCGGACGCTGGAAGCGATAATGTAGCATCTGCCGAAGCCGCTACTGATGCCGTTAGCACTGCCGACGAAGCGCCTGCCAAGAAAAGCCGCGGACGGGGACGTAAAGCCACATCGGTGGCTACCGAAGCAGCATCAGCTGAAACGGCAGAAGCCCAAAGCAACGATAACGCTGATACAACTGCCAGCGATACTGAAGGTGAGACTAAGCCAAAGCGTCAGGCACGTAAAAAAGCTGCGCCAAAGGCAAAGGCTGATATTGATGTAACAGCCGCAGATGATGCACCTGCCAAAGCCGCGCCAAAGAAAGCTGCAACCAAGAAAACCGCGCCGAAGAAAGCAACAAAAGCATCGAAGAAAGCCAGTGCGGCTGATGCCGATGCTGTTAGCGAGACCAAAGTTGTGGCAAAGAAAAAGCCCCGCACAGCGGCCGCCAAGAAAGGCACGACAAAGGCCGCCAGCAAGGCCGCCGCGTCAGCTGACGCAGCCACAGCTATCAGCAATGGTTCCGATCATGAGGCTACCGCCGCAGATGCACGGGCACCGATCAGCTCAGCACCGCAGGATGTGGTCGATGTTGATGGAGACAAGCCAGCTGGCAAAACCCGCCGCGGCTGGTGGTCACGCGGCTAGTATCGGATAAGATTTTAAACGCCGCTGGCTCATGCTGGCGGCGTTTTTGGTATATTGGATAGCCCTATGCGGTTTTGGCCAGACGCGGAAGCCAGTCATTGATCCGCTGGCAGGCATTACGGATATCATCAGTGCTACCGGCATAGGATAAGCGCAGGAATTTCTGCCCCTCATCGGGATCAAAATCGACCCCCGCCGTACAAGCAACGCCTGTGTCTTCAAGCAGACGATTGGCAAAGACAATCGAGTCAGACGTGAGGGCGCTGATATCAGCATAGAGATAGAATGCCCCATCAGAGGGTGCCGCATTCCCCAGAAATTCCGGGGGCAATTGACGCAGAAGAATATCGCGATTTTCCTGATAACGTTCAATATGCCCGTTCAGCTCGTCATAGCAATCAAACGCCGCTTGCGCGCCATGCTGATTCAGCGTTGTAGCCGAAATATAGAGATTCTGGGCTAGCCGTTCGGCGGTTTCGCGTAAATCGTCAGGCAGAATCATCCAGCCCAGCCGCCAGCCTGTCATGCAGAAATATTTGGAAAATGAATTAATGATGATGGCGTTCTTATTATGCACGAATGCCGAGGTGCTTGGCCCTTTAAAAGACAGCCCATGATAAATTTCGTCCATAATCAGACGTACCTGATGCTTATCGCACCAGGCGCAGACCGCTTTGATCTCGGCATCGCTCATCACCACACCTGTTGGGTTGGCTGGGCTGGCCAAAAGTAGCCCATCAGGCAGATCACCTGTTTCGGCAAGCGCATCAAGATCAGCAATCCAGTTCTGTTCTGCCCGCGCTGGCAGTAAAACAGGCTCCAATCCCAGTGAAATCATGATATTGCGATAGGCAGGATAGCCCGGTGTGGTGATGGCAATCTTGTCACCGCGATCAAACGCCGACAGGAACGCAATCACAAACCCCATCGATGATCCGGGTGTTATCGCAATATTTTCCCAGTCTGGACGTGCGCCATACCAATCTTGATAATGCGCCGCGATACGCTGACGCAGGATCTTCTGACCAAAGGCAACCGAATAACCATGCGAAGATAGTGTGGATAGTGACCTTGTCAGAGCGTCACAAACCGCGACCGGCGCAGGCGTCGAGGGCTGTCCCACCTCCAGATGAAGCACATCATGACCGGCGGCTTCCATGGTTTGGGTACGTTGCATCATGGACATGGCCAGAAAAGGGGGCAGCTGATTGCTGGTTGTTGATTTCAGTGTCATTGATTTTCTTTGAATATCTCTGCTTTAAGCAATTAAAATTAATTTTACATAAGATTTAAGACATAAAATTGTGTTTGTGGTGTCATATCTAGCCCTAAATGATTTTTTATGCAAACTTTAAGCCAGTTTCAGAAGGGATTATTTTTGCCACATATTTAGATGATGATGCTTTTAAACATTGATCGACTTAATACTGTATCATTATTTTGCAAAATCGCATTACCGCAGGACATAACAGGCACTATTTCATGCAGCGCGTAGAGACATTGATAACGAACAGATCCACCGCGACAGACCCCATTACGCGGCGTTTGCTTATGGTTCGGTCAATCACGATCATCACCGCGATGCTGTTGTGTCTGATCACCAGCATCACATCGGCTAACGCCTATCTTATTCGGGACACCGAGCTGGAAGCGGGACTCGAAGACATCATAAGCCCACTTGCCATAGCCGCTGGATTTAAAGCTGATGAGATCAAGGTGCGTGTTGTCATTGCCCCCGAATTTAATGCGTTTGTTGCGGGGGGACGAACGGTTTACATAAATTCTGGGCTTATTTTGAAAGCCAAAAGCCCGGACGAGGTTATTGGCGTTCTAGCACATGAGCTTGGCCATATCGTCGCGGGGCATGTGCCGCGCCGTGGAGAGGCGATGGCCGACGCCAAGGCGGCTTCGGCTCTGGCCGCTTTGGCGGCAATCGCGCTGGCGGCTGGCACCGGATCAAATGATGCCGCCGTTGGTGTGATGATTGGCGGTCAGGATCGGGCACAACGCAATTTGCTGGCCTCGGTGCGCCGTGATGAGTCGGTTGCTGATGAGTTAGGCTTGCAGATTCTGGATGATGCCGGATACTCGGCTTTGGGATTGCGTGACATGATGCAGCGCATGGCCAGCCAGCGCGCTTTGCCTGAAAGCCGTCAATCCTCTTATTACACGACGCATCCGGGCGCCGAAACACGGCTCACCACATATCAGGATCACGTCAATCAATCAGCGGTCAGTGATAATATCCTGCCAGGGCGAATAAACCGGCTGATGGCTCGCCTTGCCGCAAAAATGCGCGCCTGGACTGAAAACCCGCAAGATGTGTTGCGCTATGAAGAACCCGATCCGGTCAATACCCGCTATGGCCATGCGATCGCATCCTATCGGCGCGGTGATCTGGGTACAGCCCTGAATGACATTGACGCGCTGATCGCAGGCGCGCCAGACGATGCCTTTTTTTACGAATTTCGCGGCGATATATTATTGTCAATGGGGCGTGCCAGCGATGCCGCCAGCGCCTATGAAACAGCCGTAGCCGCGCGCCCCGACAGCCCGCAAATCCTTTTGAATCTGGGGCGTGCCCTGATTGCAACCAACCAGAAACCCCGACTTGAGCGCGCTATTGAAGCCATCGAAAAAGCTGCCAGCCATGAACCGGAATGGGCTTTTGTGCGGCGACAGCTTGCGATTGCCTATGGCCGGTCGGGGCGAATTTCCTATGCTGATATGAGCCTAGCTGAAGAAGCCTTGCTGACTGGCGACACCAACCGCGCCGTACATTTGTCAAAACGGGTTCTGGCCCGCAAGGATCTCGACAATATCATCCGAAACCGTGCCAATGACATTTTGTTTCGCTATGGCACCAAAGACCCATGATAACGGTTCACTTATATCACACCTTGTTGTAAGCAGATGCGTCTCAGCATTGCTATGGCACAATTTTCGCAGGAGCCTTGAATGTCCAAAATCTATCACTTTGTCATACTGACTGTCTTGTCCATGGCCGCTATGGCTTTGACTCAAGGATTAACATCGCCAGCGCATGCGGATGTTAAAGATAGCGACAAGGCCGCCTTTGAAGCCATCGTCAAGGACTATATCTTGGCGAATCCAGAAGTCCTGCGCGATGCGCTGATGAATCTGGCTAAGCGCGAAGATCTGGCGCGCCAAGCTATGGCCATGCAGATATTGTTTGATGATGCAGGTGACCCAAGCATGGGTAATCCGGATGGTGGTTTAGTGATCTATGAATTTTCGGACTATAATTGCGGCTATTGCAAACGTGTTTTCGAACCGATCCAGCAAGTGTTGCGCGACGATGGTGATATCCGTCTCGTGGTCAAGGAATTTCCGATCCTCAGCCAGTCCTCTCTGGTCGCGGCTCAGGCCGGCATTGCCGCCGAAAAACAAGGTAAATTTACCGATTTTCATATCAATATGATGACCTATCGCGGCAAAGTCACCACCCAGAGCATCATGGATGCCGCCAACGAGGCCGGTATCGATACTGAGCAGCTGAAAACCGATATGGAAAGCGATGCCGTCGCGACGATCATCGCGCGCACAAGGCAAGCCGCCGAAGCCTTGAAACTGACCGGAACGCCAGCCTTGGTTATTGGTGAGACTGTGGTGCGGGGCGCGGTAGATATTGATGAATTCCGGCGTTTAATCGCAGCCGAACGCGCCAAACAGGGCTAAACGCCCTGTAATTTCAATAGACTTCACGCAAATTTGAAAAAATTTCAAATAAATTTGATGTAAAATGCAAATCCGTGCAGGCAAAACCAAAAGCAGGTAACATAACATTCTGTCCCTTGGTTAGAACGGATTTAGTTCTAGGGCTTTCCCTACTGGCTCATTTAAGTGTATTGTGACGCTCATGACAAAATCGAAACACATTCTGGTCTTGAACGGCCCCAACATAAATATGCTTGGCACACGTGAACCCGATATTTACGGGCATGTGACGATGGCTGATATTGTGGCGGGCTGTGCTGAACGATGCGCCAAAGCTGGCATGAGCATGGATAGCTTCCATTCAAATTGCGAAGGCGAACTCATCACCACCATTCAGCAAGCATCCGGAACCTATGACTGGATCGTGATCAATGCCGCCGGCCTGACACATACGTCGGTTGCCTTGCGTGACGCGCTGGCTTTATTTACTGGTGACGTGATCGAAGTACATATATCGAACATCCATGCCCGCGAGTCTTTCCGGCATGTTTCTCTTATTTCCGCCATTGCAAAAGGCGTTGTTGCCGGATTTGGCGCACAATCCTATTACATGGCTATTAATTTTATCGCTGATACGCTTACGGAGAGCTAAAATGGCATCTGCACCAAAATCAACGTCATCCAAATCCGAAACCAAACTGGTCAAGGAACTGGCTGACATTCTTGATGCGTCAGGACTGGCGGAAATCGAATATGAAACCGAAGCTGTGTCGATCCGTTTGTCACGTGTAACAGGGGCGATGCCCGTCGCCGCCGTGGCGCCTGCCGCACCTGCACCCGTAGCGCCTGCCGCACCTGCACCCGTGACGCCTGCCGCCAACGCGCCCGCCAATCCAGCCAGCCATCCCGGCGCGGTCACATCGCCAATGGTTGGCACCGTCTATACATCACCCGAACCTGATGCCCCTGCCTTTATTTCCGAAGGCGACACTGTCAAGGCTGGTCAGACATTATTCATCGTCGAGGCAATGAAAGTGATGAATCCCATCACCGCGCCAAAAGCAGGCAAAATCTCGACTATCCTTGTGCAGAACGCCCAGCCAGTAGAATTTGGTGAAGCTCTAGTAATTATAGAATAAGTATCATGTTCAAAAAAATTCTTATTACCAATCGTGGTGACGTTGCTTTACGGGTACTCCGTGCCTGTAAGGAAATGAATATACCCAGTGTTATTGTCCATTCAACCGCTGATGCTGATTCCATGCCTGTCCGTTTGGCAGATGAGTCAGTCTGTATCGGCCCGCCAAGCAGTGCCGAATCCTATCTGAACATTCCGGCAATTCTGTCAGCGGCCGCCATTACCGGTGCTGATGCTGTGCATCCCGGTGTTGGCTTTCTGTCGGAAAATGCCGATTTCGCCGAGATTGTTGCGGCGCATGGGCTGACCTTTATCGGGCCTGAACCACATCATATCCGCGCGATGGGTGACAAGGTTGAAGCCAAGATCACCGCCGAAGCCGCTGGCTTGCCTTTGGTGCCAGGCTCCCCTGGTGCGGTCCATACAATAGATGACGCGCGCAAAGTTGCCGCCGATGTTGGCTATCCGCTTTTGGTCAAAGCTGCATCTGGTGGCGGTGGCCGCGGCATGAAGGTTGCCGAAACTGCCGATAATCTTGCCGAAGCTTTCAGCGCTGCCCGCGCCGAAGCCAAGGCTGCCTTTGGCGATGATACGGTTTATCTGGAACGCTATCTTGGCCTGCCCCGTCATATCGAGGTTCAGGTCATTGCCGACGCGCATGGCAATGTTGTGCATCTCGGCGAGCGCGAATGTTCGATCCAGCGCCGCCATCAAAAACTTTTCGAAGAAGCCCCCTCACCAGCTTTGACCGCCGATGAACGCCATAAAATCGGTACAGTTGCCGCCGAAGCCACACGCAAGCTTGGCTATCTTGGCGTCGGCACAATGGAATTTCTTTATGAGAATGGCGAATTCTTCTTTATCGAGATGAACACACGCCTGCAGGTCGAACATCCGATTACCGAAGCCATTACCGGCATTGATCTTGTGCGCGAACAAATCCGTATCGCGGCAGGCAAGCCCTTATCCTTTAGCCAGAAAGATGTCACATTCACTGGCCATGCGATCGAATGTCGGATCAATGCCGAACATCCCGAAACATTTATGCCGACTCCCGGCAAGGTCACGGCCTTTCATGCGGCGGGGGGGCCAGGCGTGCGGGTCGATTCCTGTCTCTATTCGGGCTATTCGGTACCGCCCTATTATGACAGCTTAATTGCCAAGCTGATCGTCTATGGTGATGACCGCGATCATTGCCTAGCGCGTTTGAAGCGCGCTTTGCAGGAATTTGTTGTCGAGCCAATTCCGACCACTTTGCCGCTTCATCTGCGTCTGGTTGACGCCGATGGCATTAAAGACGGAAGCTATAATATCCGCTGGCTGGAAGAAGTTTTTCTAGCAGACTAACCAATGGGATATAGGGCTTTATTCGGGGAATAGCCGGATGTCACAGACCTATGCTTTTGCACCGGAAACACTAATCAAGGCTTATGCACTTGGAGTGTTTCCTATGGCTGACGCGCATGACAGCGATGATATCCGCTTTTATGATCCCGAAGTGCGCGCCTTGATCCCGCTGGATGACGCTGTTGGTACGGGCATTCACATTCCCCGCCGCCTGCGCCGCACTGTGCGCAATACCCCCTTTAACGTCACCATCGATCATGATTTTCCTGCCATTATCAAAGGCTGCGCCGAACTGGCAGATGATCGGACTGACACCTGGATCAATAAGGATATTCAGGCGCTTTACATCGCTTTACACAAGATGGGTTTTGCGCATTCGATCGAGGTCTGGGATGGCGACAGGCTTGTTGGCGGCCTCTATGGTGTGGCTTTGCGCGCGGCATTCTTTGGCGAGTCCATGTTTTCACGCGCCACCGACGCCTCGAAAATAGCCCTTGTGCATCTGATGGCCCGATTAAAGGCTGGCGGCTTTCAGTTACTTGATGCGCAATTCACCAATCCGCATCTGGTGCAATTTGGCATCACTGAAATATCGCGTGACACCTTTCAGGATAAGCTGGCACAGGCGATGGCATCATCGGCTGACCTGCGGCTTGGCACCGCATCAGATGAATTGACTATCGGGTTTCTGGATACGCTGTCAAAGCCGGTGGACAGCTAGCCTATTGCGCACGACATGACAGCAAGGTGATGTCATATACCGGATGCTCCATAGCTGACACCGCAGGACTCGAAGAGAACATCCAGCCCGTAAAGACAGACTTTGGTGCTAGTGACAGATCATGACCACGATCAAGTATCGTTAAAAAAGCGACATTTTCAGGCGGTTCTTCAGGGGGACGAAACGCACAACGATTGACGGTCAATTGCAATGTGCCAAACCGCAAAGGCGTATCAATAGCTGTCGTCAATGTGGTGATCCGGGCGGTGATTTTATCTAGCCCTTGCAGAACAACTATTTTGCCATCTATCCATTCAGCCGCAACAGGCATGGCGTAACTGACATACAGCACCATAGCCGCAAATATGATTTTGGGGTTTGTCATGTTAAGCGTACGCCACACGGGGTTAGTTCGTGCCACCATCTGCCCCTGCAAAAACGGCTTTGCCCAAAAGATCGGTAAGGCTCACCGGATCGCGTGTGTCATAGATGATGGCGCCTGGTGCCAGCATGTCTATGTCGGCACCTGGCATAAGCTCCAGATAATTTCCACCCAGCAATGACGCCGCGGTAATCCGTGCCGAACTGTCAGCCGGAATCAAGATGTCGGGATTGATCGCCATGGCAATGCGCGCGCTATAGGTATCCGGATCAAGCGTCTGGGACGTAATACGGCCAATCTTGATGCCAGATATACGCACATCATCACCCACTGACAAGCCGCCAGTGGCACCGAATTCAGCCTGTATTTCATACCCGTTAGTGCCTTGAATATCAGCCGCCTCATAGGCAAGCGTGACAAAGCCAGCAGCGGCAAGAAGCACCACAGCACCCATAATCATTTCAAGTGTATTACGCTGCATTTACCATCTCCCTGCTTTGCTAGGGTTATCCATCCGCACCAGCACAGCACACGCGCTATGTAAATTGCAAGACAGCATTATCAGACCGGTGTCCATGGCTCATAATCACCAGTCGCTGCCTGACGTTTGCCGCTTTTGAGCACATGACCTTCTGGACGATGCGCAAATTTTGTACCAGTCAGATTTGGCATATGATCAATCTGCCAGTCATGACGCTTATAGCCACCGTTCGGGGGCGGGGTATCTTCGGTATGATGTAACCAGCCATGCCAGTCAGCCGGCACCTTTGATGCTTCTGGCATACCGCTATAACGCACATAACGCCGCGGCGGCTTGCCTGGGCGCGCCTTACGCTCTTCGAAATAGCGATTACCATGCTCGTCACCACCGATTTCGCGGGCGGTAAGCTTTAGCATCAACAAAGTTACAATATCCATAAGCACGGTTCCTCTAACTGCGGGCTGAATATAGTCTAGAAGTTACTTCGGCGTCCATAGGCGTGCCGACACAGGCAGATAATTTTTTAATTTCCAGATATTTTTTCACGTGATCGTCAGTTTTTTGCCAAAACATGCTCCGACAAGATCAAAAGTAAAAAAATTCTTCTAAAAAAATCACATCACGCCAGCCAGTGATACTTAATATAGCAAAACATAAAACTCTTTGTCTCTCATATAGTTGTGACGAATCGTTGAATCAAATGCTCAAAACCTATGTGGATATTATGAAAAAAAAATGGCCTCAAACGCATATTTTTAACATTTATCTATTTACCATTTAGGTCAACATAATGTAGTTTAATCATTCGCTGGCCGCTATATGTAGTGATAAGCGCTAAATTATTGCTTAGATTTCTTAACATATAGAAATCACAAGAAAAATTGCCATAGCGCACTAACTCAGACCCCATTAGAGGACGAATACATGCATTTTGAAAGACGATTCACCCAGGACGGAACCAATCCTTACGACAAACTAGCTTTCAGGTTCGCCACCAGTGAAATTCGTAATCCAGACGGCACAATTGTGTTTCGGGCTGAGAACGTAGAAATTCCAGAGCAATTTTCACAAGTTGCCACCGATATCCTTGCGCAGAAATATTTCCGCAAGGCCGGCGTGCCTGCGGCTTTGAAGCGCGTTGAAGAAAGCGCTGTACCATCATGGCTTTGGCGTTCGATTCCTGATGAAGCGGCTTTGGCGAAACTGCCTGAAGATGAGCGCTTTACCGGCGAAACATCCGCCAAGCAGGTTTATGACCGGCTTGCGGGCACCTGGACCTATTGGGGCTGGAAAGGTGACTATTTTTCTACCGAAGAGGATGCCAAGGTTTATTTTGATGAAATGCGCTTCATGCTGGCCAACCAGATGGCCGCGCCAAATTCGCCGCAATGGTTCAACACGGGCATGCATTGGGCTTATGGTATCGATGGCCCAAGCCAGGGACATTATTATGTCGATTTCAAAACCGGCAAGCTAACCCGTTCGGCAAGCGCTTATGAGCATCCGCAGCCGCATGCCTGTTTCATCCAGTCTGTCAGCGACGATCTGGTCAATGAAGGCGGCATCATGGATCTGTGGGTACGTGAAGCCCGCCTGTTCAAATATGGTTCGGGCACCGGATCAAACTTCAGCCGCTTGCGCGGTTCGGGTGAAAACCTATCCGGCGGTGGTAAATCATCTGGCTTGATGAGCTTTTTGCGCATTGGTGACCGGGCTGCCGGTGCCATCAAGTCTGGCGGCACAACCCGCCGCGCCGCAAAAATGGTGACTGTCGATATCGACCATCCTGATATCGAAGAATATGTCGATTGGAAAGTTGTCGAAGAACAAAAGGTTGCCGCGCTTGTTGCGGGATCGAAACTGGCGCAAAAGCATATGGGCGAAGTCATGGCTGCCTGTCAGATCACTGACGGGTTGGATGACGATGAGCGCTTTGATCCCAAGGTCAATAAGGTGCTGCGCAAAGCTATTATTTCTGCGCGTAAATCCATGATCCCTGAAAATTATGTTCAGCGCGTGATTCAATTTGCCCAGCAAGGCTATAACGAAATTGAATTCAAAACCTATGATACCGACTGGGACTCAGACGCCTATCTGACCGTTGCTGGCCAGAATTCAAACAATTCGGTGCGCGTCAGCAATGACTATCTTCAGGCGGTGCTTGACGGCGGCGACTGGAATTTGATCAAACGCCGCGATGATGGCGTTGCCAAAACCATCAAAGCCAAGGATCTTTGGGAAAAGATTGCGCATGCCGCATGGGCCTGTGCTGATCCGGGTCTGCAATATGACACCACCATCAATGAGTGGCATACCTGCCCTGAAGGGGGGCGGATCAACGCGTCTAATCCATGTTCGGAATATATGTTCCTTGATGATACTGCCTGTAATCTGGCGTCATTGAACCTAATGCAGTTCCGCAAACAAGACGGCACATTCGATATCGAGATGTTTGAACATGGCTGTCGTTTCTGGACGCTAACGCTGGAAATTTCGGTTTTGATGGCGCAGTTCCCCTCAAAGGAAATTGCCCAGCTATCATATGAGTATCGCACATTGGGTCTGGGTTTTGCCAATATCGGTGGCTTGCTGATGGCACAAGGCCATTCATATGACAGTGATGAAGGCCGTGCGATCTGTGGTGCTATTTCGGCGATCATGACCGGCACATCCTATGCCACATCAGCTGAAATCGCTGGTGAAGTAGGTCCCTTCCCGCAATATAAGAAAAACGCCAAACATATGTTGCGGGTGATGAAGAACCATCGTCTGGCCGCGCACAGCAAGGCGTCAGGCTATAAAGGTCTGTCAATCCTGCCCGTACCACTTGACGCAAAATCATGTCCAGATCAGGATCTGGTCAATGCGGCAAAGGCAGCATGGGACAAGGCTGTCGATCTTGGCACCAAGAATGGTTACCGCAACGCCCAGTCAACCGTCATCGCGCCAACAGGCACCATCGGTCTGGTTATGGATTGTGACACCACCGGAATCGAGCCAGACTTTGCCATCGTAAAGTTCAAAAAGCTGGCCGGCGGTGGTTACTTCAAGATCATCAACCGGGTTGTTCCCGAAGCCTTGGATAAGCTTGGCTATGGTAAGGATCAGGTCAAAGACATTATCAATTATGCCGTTGGTGCGGGATCATTGAAAAACTGTCAGTCGATTTCGGTCAATGCGCTTAAAGACAAAGGCTTTGGTGATGCCGAACTGGCAAAAGTCGAAGCCGCTATGGAAAGCGCCTTTGATGTGAAATTCGTCTTCAACCGCTTCACCCTTGGTGACGAATTCTGCAAGGACAAGCTGGGCTTTTCGGATGAACAGCTGAATGATTTCGAATTCAACATGCTCGAAGCGCTTGGCTTTGACAAAGACGCGGTCGAAGCGGCCAACATACATGTTTGTGGATCAATGACACTCGAAGGTGCACCGCATCTAAAAGACGAACATCTACCTATCTTTGACTGTGCCAATGTATGTGGACGTATCGGCAAACGCTTCCTGTCGGTTGATAGCCACATCACCATGATGGCTGCATCCCAGCCCTTCATTTCGGGCGCGATTTCCAAGACTATCAATATGCCGAATGCGGCAACAGTTGAAGAATGCGGGGCGGCCTATATGCTGTCATGGCGTCTTGGCCTGAAAGCCAATGCGCTATACCGTGACGGATCAAAGCTGAGCCAGCCTTTGTCATCTGGCCTTGTTGAAGATATCGAAGACGATGATGAGGCTATGGCCGCGCTGGAAACACCGGTGGCTGCTGCCGCGCCGCAGGTGATTGAGAAAATCGTCGAGCGTATCGTCCGTGCCGAACGTGACCGTCTGCCTGACCGCCGTAAAGGCTATACGCAGAAAGCCAGCGTTGGTGGACATAAGGTCTATCTACGGACAGGTGAATATGAAGATGGCCGCATTGGCGAGGTCTTTATCGATATGCATAAAGAAGGTGCTGCCTTCCGTTCATTGATGAATAACTTTGCTATCGCTGTATCGATTGGTCTGCAATATGGCGTTCCACTCGAAGAGTTTGTCGAAGCCTTTACCTTCACCCGTTTCGAGCCACAAGGCATCGTGACTGGCAATGATGCGATCAAGATGTCAACCTCGATTCTTGATTATACATTCCGCGAACTGGCAATTTCATATCTTGACCGCCACGATCTTGGACATGTCAATCGCGACGATCTTGACGTCACCACAACTGGCAGCGGTGAAAATCAGTCTGAGCTTATGAACAAGGTCACCAGCCGTGGCTTTATCCGTAAGCAAGGTCTTGTTGTGTACTCGAATGAAGGTACCGCCGCCCTTGCCGAGCCTGTCGCCAACACGGCATCAGAAACAGCCAGTATAGCGACCATGCGCACAGCCGAAGCGCCAGTTGCCAGGGCTGACGCAGGGACTGTGGCAAGTGCAGATACAGCACCGAACATTGCCATTGAACGTGTGCAACAGGCACGGATTCAAGGCTATGAAGGTGAAGCCTGTCCTGAATGTCAGAACTTTACCCTTGTTCGCAATGGAACCTGTCTAAAATGTAATACCTGTGGTGGCACTACAGGATGTAGCTAGGCTCTCCCTGCAGAGTAACCTGCAGAACTGGCCTCATACCTCCGGGTATGAGGCTTTTTTCTGATCTAAAACGGGCGGAAAGTGACACCGGAATCGCTTGTCCTCACCAGAGGTTTATGCGACCTTCCATATATTCTTATAGCCACAGCAAAATTAAGGGAACTTGAAATCATGACAAGCAAGGTCGAAACACGTTTGAACGAAATGGGCATAACAATTCCCGATGCACCAGCACCGGCAGCAAATTATGTCCCCTATGTTGTCAGCGGCAATCTGGTTTTCGTATCGGGTCAGGTACCTTTTGTTGATGGTAAACTGACCGCCACCGGCACCGTTGGTAAAGACGCCACCCCCGAAGATGCCACTGAACAGGCGCGTATCTGTGCGATTAATTTGATCGCCCAGGTCAAAGTTGCCTGTGATGGGGATCTCGATCGGGTCACACGCGTTGTCAAACTTGGTGCCTTTGTCGCCTCGGCTGATGATTTCAATGGCCAGCCTGGCATCGTCAATGGTGCTTCCGATCTGATGGTCGAAGCTTTTGGCGACGCTGGTCGTCATGCACGTTTTGCGGTTGGAACAAATGCCCTGCCGCTGAACTGTCTTGTCGAAATTGATGGTGTTTTCGAAATCAAATAGCCGTTAATTATGGCCACGCATACAGGCCATCATCCGGTATTACCAGCCGGGCTATGGCCAATCTTAAAATCATCCAACAATATGCGCCGACCCCCTTGTAGGGTCGGCTTTTTATTGCCACTTTCTTATATATGGACGGTCTCGATTTTACCCTGGAACAATCCCGCGACATAAGCGCAATCAGCGCTGATGAATGGAATCGGCTGGCGGGCGATGGCAACCCCTTTGTCCGGCATGAATTTCTGCAAGCCATGGAAACTGGCGGCGGCGTCGGCAATGATAGTGGCTGGGATCCCCTGCATCTTCTTCTGCGTGATAGTGAGGGCAGTTTGCTGGGCGTGGTGCCGCATTACATAAAGCATCATTCCTATGGTGAGTATATTTTTGATCATAGCTGGGCAGATGGCTTTATGCGCGCAGGTGGACAATATTATCCAAAATTGCTGGGGGCGGTGCCTTTTACACCTGCCACTGGGCCGCGTTTGCTAGCCTACGACAATCGTGACGATATCAAGGTTGCACTTGCCTATGGCATCACCCAAATGGTTGATAAATACGGCCTGTCTTCGGCGCATCTGAATTTTCTGCCCGAAGATGATCTGCCCGCTTTAGAGGCGGCAGGATGGCTAATCCGTTCGGGTTTGCAATTTCACTGGCATAATAATGGCTATAAGGATTTTGACGATTTTCTCTCTGGCCTGTCGTCACGCAAGCGCAAAAACATCAAAAAAGAACGCCAGTCGATTCGCGATGCCGGTGTCCACATGATCGCCCTGACAGGTGAAGACATCACCCCGGCACATATCGACATTTTTTTCCGTTTCTATATGTCAACAATCGATCGCAAATGGGGCGGTGCCTATCTAACGCATGACGTATTCAGACATTTACAACAGATGATGGCTGACAAAATTTTGCTGGTCATGGCTGAATATCAGGGTCGGATTATTGCCGGTGCGATCAATTTTATCGGTGATGATTGTCTGTATGGACGTAATTGGGGTGCCGATCTGGATATTCCGAATCTGCATTTCGAAGCCTGCTATTATCAGGCTATCGATTTTGCCATCGCCCACGGCCTTGCCCGCGTCGAAGCTGGCGCACAAGGCTTTCATAAAGTTCAACGCGGTTATTTGCCTGCCAAAACCTATTCGGCGCACTGGATCGCGCATGACGGATTCAAGGATGCCATTGCCCGGTTTCTAGTAGCCGAAAGCCGGGGCATCGAAGCCGAAAAGAACCATATTGATTTTGTCAGCCCATTTAAGAAAGATAACTAGCAAAAAAGACAGCTAGCCATCCTGTGGTGCGGGTAAGGCCGTGCGCTTGCTGCTAGGCAAGGCACGTTGCGGTGGGGCTTTCACCTCGACCACAAGCTCACCATCCTTAACATCGACAAAGGCAAGGCCGCCACCAGCAAGCTCGCCAAATAGCAACGCATCGGCAAGTGGCTTTTTGATGCTTTCCTGCACAACGCGGGCCAGCGGGCGGGCACCGTAATTACGGTCATAACCGCGCACGGCCAACCAGTCACGCGCCGCCTCACTCAACTCAATCTCGACATTACGATCTGCCAGCTGGGCATCAAGCTGCATCATGAATTTATCAACAACAAGCCGGATCACATCACTTTCCAATGGCGCAAACGGTATCATCGCATCAAGACGGTTACGGAATTCAGGCGTAAACATTTTCTCGATCGCTTCGATATCGGCACCATCATTCATGTCTCGGCCAAAACCGATCGCCTTTTTCGATAGCTCTTGGGCGCCTGCATTCGTTGTCATAATCAGAATGACATTGCGGAAATCAACTGATTTACCGTTATTATCCGTCAACTTGCCATGATCCATCACTTGCAACAGAATATTGAACAGATCTGGATGCGCTTTTTCAATTTCATCCAGCAGCAGTACCGCATGCGGTGTTTGATCGACAGCATCGGTCAACAGCCCGCCCTGATCAAAGCCAACATAACCCGGAGGCGCCCCGATCAGACGCGATACGGTATGCCGTTCCATATATTCGGACATATCAAACCGGATCAACTTAATGCCAAGCGCTTCGGCTAATTGCCGCGCAACTTCGGTCTTGCCAACGCCAGTAGGGCCCGAAAACAGATAATTACCAACTGGCTTTTCAACTTCACGTAAACCAGCACGCGATAGTTTGATGGCCGAAGACAGCGCCGATATCGCCGCATCCTGTCCAAAGACCAGACGTTTTAGATCATCTTCAAGCGTTGCCAGAACCGCCTTATCATCACGGCTCACATGCTTTGACGGGATACGCGCCATCGTTGCAATTGTCGCTTCGATTTCCTTTTGCCCCACCGTGGCCTTGCGACGTGATGGTGGCAGCAGATTTTGGGCGGCGGCAGCCTCGTCAATAACGTCAATCGCTTTGTCAGGCAATTTGCGGTCATTAATATAGCGTGCTGCCAGATCAACCGCTGTCTTTAGGGCGGCACCGGTATAACGGATCTTGTGATGCGCTTCATAGCGGCTTTTCAGACCATTCAGAATTTTGATGGTATCGGCCACAGTTGGCTCGGCAACATCAATTTTCTGGAAGCGGCGCACCAGTGCCCGGTCTTTTTCGAAATGACCGCGATATTCCTTATAGGTTGTTGAGCCAATACAGCGCAGATTGCCTTCCTGCAATGCCGGCTTTAACAGGTTAGAGGCGTCCATAGCCCCACCCGATGTGGCGCCAGCACCAATCACTGTATGGATTTCATCAATGAACAGAATGGCATTTTCATCATCTTCAACCGCTTTCATAACGGCTTTGAGACGTTCTTCAAAATCACCACGATAGCGCGTACCTGCCAGCAACTGCCCCATATCAAGCGCATAGATGACAGCATTTGTCAGTACTTCCGGCACCTCACCATTATAAATCCGCAAGGCCAGTCCTTCGGCAATCGCGGTCTTACCAACGCCCGGATCACCAACATAAAGCGGGTTATTCTTGGTACGGCGACATAGCACCTGAATCGTGCGATCAACTTCGCGGTCCCGCCCGATTAGTGGGTCGATGCGGCCATTTGCGGCCTTGGCAATCAGGTTGACTGCATATTGGCTAAGCGGATCACTGCCAGCATCGTCAATAGGCTCGCCTTCAGTCTGATCTTCGGTGCCACGCGCGATATTGCCATCCTTGCCGTGGCTTAGGAATGATACGGCGTCAAGCCGGGTCATATTGAGCGACTTTAGAAACCAGACAGCATGGCTTTCACGCTCGGAAAAGATCGAGACCAGTACATTGGCACCTGTGGCAACTTCACGGCCTGATGACTGGGTATGGATAATGGCACGTTGAATCACACGCTGGAAAGACGCTGTTGGCTGGACATCAAGCCCATCTTTGGTGCTCACAATCGATTCAAGCTCGACTTCGATATATTCCTGTAACTTGCGCGCTAGCTCCTGAATATCAACATTACAGGCATTCAAGACCTCAAGCGCATCACTATCTTCGGTCAGGGCAAGTAACAGATGTTCAAGCGTTGCAAATTCATGCGCACGTGTTGTCGCATTCGACATGGCACGGCGTAGGGACTCTTCCAGTTCACGAGACAGCATTTACCCTATTCCTTTTCCAATTGAAGTTGCAACGGATGCTCTTTTTGACGTGCATATTCCATAGTCTTGCTAGCTTTTGTTTCGGCAATTTCAAAACTGTAAATGCCACAGATACCAACACCACGTTGATGGACATTCAGCATGATCTGTGTTGCTTCATCAGCCGTCCGGCCAAAGAAATGTTGCAAAACATGCACAACAAATTCCATCGGCGTATAGTCGTCATTCATCATCACGACCTTATACATTGAGGGCTTTTTTGTCTGAGTTCGGCTTTCCAGAATAATCTGGCCCGAACCTCCATCCTGTTTTTTGTCTTTATCTGTCATAATCTGCTCGCTGGCATGAACGAATGCCGCACCTATATCTTAACGTATTTAACATTATACCTAAATTACCCGATATCGCTACATAACGCTTATCACAATTATGATATCGGCATTAAATGCTGTTGGAAAAGGGGTTGAAATAAAAAAAATCATCTCTAGGCGCTTTAAAAAAAGCATCTATTAAGAAAAAGGTAAAAAATTGGGTAAGATTCTTGATTGAAAGCTTAATTCCGGTATGATTCCTGCACAAGTGGATTGGGTTAACGCGCCGGTTGCGGTGCTTGTCAGGAACGCATTTTATGGCTGTTAAAAATATCTGCTTAACTGCTGTTGCCGATGTCAAAAGACTGCGGGCTTTTTTCATATTTATGATGCTGTCTTGTGGTGCCCTGATCTGGCCACAACAAGCGATGGCTTCCAAATATGCCTCAATCGTGATCAATGCTGAGAGTGGCCGGGTCATGTATGCACGTAATGCCGATGCCATGCGCTATCCGGCATCTTTGACCAAAATCATGACGCTGTATCTATTGTTCGAAGAAATAAAATCTGGCCGCATGGATATGAATTCGCGGATTGGCGTGTCCAAACTTGCTGCCAGCCGTTCACCATCAAAGCTATATCTCAAACCTGGGCAGTCAATCAGCGCCGAACAGGCTATCTATGCGCTGGTGACCAAGTCAGCCAACGATGTAGCAACCGCCGTTGCCGAGGCCATTTCAGGTACCGAACGAAACTTTGCCAAGCGCATGACACGTAAAGCGCGCGCGCTGGGCATGCGTAAAACCGTATTTAAAAACGCTTCGGGCTTGCCACATAGCCAGCAAAAGACAACCGCACGTGATATGGCGCGGCTGGCTGTTGCCATGCGGCGTGATTTCCCACGCCTATACCGTTATTTCAGCACGCAGAACTTTAACTGGAAAGGCCGTAAATTTGGCAACCATAACAAGTTGTTGGCGCATTATTCAGGCACCGATGGCATCAAGACAGGCTATATCAATGCTTCCGGTTTCAATCTTGTGGCCTCGGTCAAGCGGCATGGTGTACGGCTGATTGGTGTGATCTTTGGCGGCAAAACATCACGGTCACGCGATGCGCATATGATGAAAATTCTGGACGCACAATTCAAGCGGGCAAAGCCTGCAGAGATCAGCGCGCAAGTGGCCGCCGTCGATATGCCACAAAAATTGCCCAAATCGCCCCCCAAGCGTAGCAATCTTGTGAAAGTCAGGCGGCTTGCCAAGCTACCTTTGCCGAAAGAGGAATTTCTGGACACGCCACAAACTTTCAGCCTATCCAGTTCTGGGGCAAGAAGATCACCCGAGGAAATGCCTGATGCGGCCATTGACGAGGTCTGGAGCGTTCAGATTGGCAGTTTTGCCCGCCGCGTCAATGCCCATCGGGCGGCTGCCAAAGCGCGGCGTATGGTCGATAATGTGCTTGGCATGACACCAGCACGCCTGACATTGGTGACAAGTGGCAATATGCCATTGTGGCGCGTTCGCTTTCATGATCTTGACGAAACCCAGGCCCGATCTGCCTGTGCCGCCCTATTCGCCGAAGGAAGCCCCTGTATTGCCGTGCGCGAGAAAATTCGCAATACAAGTTAGTCTGGCACCATCAGCATAAATTTCCAGACTTTCAAAACGAACGTCATCACGGTTTGAAAAAATCATCCAGATGTGGCACATCCGGATCAGGTTTGCACCATAAGGGATGGCTGATGGCGAATATCTGGCCGCGTACACGCAGCATATCATTATCATCAAGTACGCCCGGGGCAATGGATATACGCCCCTCGCCATTCATAGAATAGAACATACATGACCCGCAGACATTACAAAAGCCGCGTTTGGCCCAACTGGAGCTGTCATACCAGCGCAAAGCATCCGATGATGAGGTGATTTTGAAACAATGATCAGGCACCGAGGTCGCTGCCCAGCTAGTCCCCGAAATCCGGCGACAATCATCACAATGGCAAATCAAAAGTGGCGTCAAAGGCCCGATCAGGCGAAAACGCACCGCCCCGCAATGACAGCCACCATCAAAATATTTATTTTCGGTTCCGGTAATCGTCTCGTACATGCGCCTCTGCCTCTGCCTTTTCCATCTGACATCAATAATGCCTGATAATGGTTAAGAAAAAGTGTGCAGGAAGATAGTTTTGACGAAATTTCAAAAATGTTTCACGTGAAACATTTCGTGAACAAACATGCGTTGCGCGGCAATAGAATTCCAAGAAACAGGCAAATAGTCAGGAACACCCAGCTAAAATCAACAACTCAAACAAGACAGGTCAGCGATAGAGGATCAGAGAAAATCGTTCTGAACCGTGCCAATTTCTTCCGTCCCCGCATCGGGCACAAAATCATCATCCGGTTGCACGACCTCTGTCATCGCCCTGCCACTGCCACCGCTCTGGCCAGATGTCGACTGTCCAGATGCTGCCGAAATGTTAATGGTCAGTGTTAATTGACCGTTTATAGCAGTTCCTTCGCCTTCGTAAACCGTGATTATCAGAGTTATCGTTTCACCGGGGTTGAGTTGCGCATCACTCTTAACCTTAAGACGATAATGAACCCCCTCAAGATGCCCGGGTACGATCTTGTTAAGATAACTGGGCTCATATTTCACCAGTTCAAACCTAGTATCATCGCTCAACTCATACCTTAAATCCGTTGGCTCGCCCTCTCCCTTAAGGTCGTCTGGATCATAGATGGCAATATTCTTCAGATATTCGCGGGAGCCAGGCGTAAAGTTAAAGGTTGCAGAATCATTTTGCCTCAACGTCACAATGGGGTTTTCAGGCACGTCATTCACATTGAGATAGAAGATTTTGTCGGCAGAAGGATTCATGGCTGAACTATCACGTAGCACGACCTTAATCACGGCCTGACTAGGCCTTGTTGAGCCTTCTTCATAAGTCACATGCTTTTCAAAATCAAATGTGGCATCGGGTTTCACCCATAGCTCATGCTGGTTCCGCACCTCAAACTTAATTTCACTGCGGTCTCGGATGAGATCAGACACCAGATCATCATTAATCTTATAGAGGAAAAACGCCGGTGCAAACGAAGGAGTAATGGTCGCGACGGCGGCGGTTGAATAGGTCATATTCTCCCCGAGGACGACCGCTGTGTTGTCAAGTATTATATCATCGTCCCTATAGAAGAAGAATACTTTCTCCATTCTCAACACATTGGTGCCATCACTCACATCCAGCTCAAGCTTGTAACTTCCGGCTCTCGGCGGGGTGAAGCTTGTGCTCGTAACCGGAGTACCGAGTGTCACTGTACCTCGCGGATCCCTGCTCCAAGTCATCCATTTGTATGTGAAGGTAAGCTCAACACCCTCAGGATCTTTGAAATTTTCCTCATTAATTGAATATTCAACCCCTGAAGGCAACAGTAAATCTGTATCAACCGGTACGCTGCTTCTGCCGGTTCCTGTCATAAGTTCAAGACTGCCAAATGGAATTTCATTCGCCACATCAGTCAACTGGATCGGGACATGAAGCTTTGCCGTGTTACCTTCTCTGTCCCTAACGGTGATTCGCAATTCAATCAGGCCATTCGGATTATGCTCGCTCTCGAAATCCAGGCTTTTATTAGCCTTGACCGAAAGCTTGCCATTACTTCTAACCGAAAATCGCGTATCTATGGCGAAAGAGCCATCCGCCTGACGACTTTCAATCGTCATCACATACCCGACATATTCGGTGCCACGCAAGGCCGTAAACAGATTGGAAACGCTCGATGTTAGGTAAAAACCTGTACCCTTTCCACTGGCATTTCCATGTGTTTCCTGGATTTCTTTCTGGGTAGCGTCCGGGTCACTAAAACCAAGGGTCAGATCGCTTTGCAACGCGGTGTCGACGGTGAATTCCCCGCTAAAGTACCGTGACGAGCTACCTGATGCAGTCTCTGTGACGCGCAAACGGTAGGTTCCTGCCTCTGTCGGTGTGAAACGCACACTGGTTGCATTCGGCACATCCTGCCAAACATTGTTCACCTTCTGCTCCCATCCATAAGTACGCTGTGTCGGGTTAGTGCTAGAACCAGCAGATTTCAATGGAGCTGTTAGTGTTTCACCAGTATACGCTCTGTTATTTTCAACACCAAACACGGACAGGATTTCCTGTCCGACTGGCATTTCCTGTCCGACTGGCGGATCACCGATGTCAGGTGTAGACTGTTCCACCACCACATTGATCCGCATGGTATATTCGGCGCTGAGGAGGCTGTCATTATAATAATCATTGTACCTAAATTTGAACCCAAAATCGTAGCTCGCAGTCGGTTGATAGGTCAGACTAGGCAGGTCATTAATCGCGATCACCTGCCCCTTTGTCACATCACTATTGTTCAGCAACAGCCTTGCATTATTTGTTGGCAGACGGCTGATTATTACAGCCGTGACAGTCAAATCAGAATTCGTCATACGCGTGCCAGCCGTGAAATCGACCAGAGTGAAGCTCGTCACCTCATTCCCCTGAACGCTGGATTTCACCTTTGCGACCTGAAATTCTATCTCTTCTTGTATGACTGTATCTGATTTGTCAGTGGCCTTAATGATCAGGGTGATCGGATCGTAGGACGTGATAGTATTACCCTGTTTCAAAAACAGGGAATAGGACTGTTTGGGCGGTTCACCATTGAAATTAAATCCCGTTGGTCTGTTAATGCTAAAAGGAGCAATTCCAAAACGGTCATCACTCAGTTCAACTTTAACACCGAATTTTTCTATGTTATCGTGAATGCTCCGGATGTTGTCCGGATCGTAAATTTCCAGACGAATCCCGGTATAGAAATTCTGAGCCGCTTCGGTGGTGGTTGGCAACACGAGTTGGTTTCCATTAATATTGATAACCGGATCTTCTAGAACGTTGTCCACATTCAGCGTGAATGTAATATCTGTAGAGCTCTCATCATTAATCTGGTGACGTAACACAATCTCGTAGCTATCTGCTACCGTGCTGTCATCACCTTGACTTTGAGGTTGGGGTCTTAGCCGATCGTACTCTAACTCGGCATCCTTCTTCAACCACAACTCATTACCGTTGCGGATTTCAAAAAGGCTCTGCAACACAGGATAATCGAGATATCTCAATCCATCGACGCTGAGAATTTCAACCGATCTGTTCGAAGAAATGGGGAGCTCAATGATTGCCAGACGCTTTGCCTCTGACACCACACCTTCATCCATTCTGTGATTATTCGGATTAGCCTGCAATGAGGAGGACGGTTCTTCTGGCACGTCATTGACCGTAATGGTCAGCGTGGCCGTATTTGTGCCACCATCACCGTCTATAACGCGGTAGGTAAAGACATCCGTAACCGTACTAGATACAGTGCGCGCAACATAGCCATAGCTGCCATCATTATTCAGCGTCAGGGTGCCGTGGACGGTTCGCACGATAAATTGACCATCGGCATTAGGGAGCAATCCAGTTGTGGCTGTGCCATCACCTGTCCAGATATGTGTAATCCGCAGAGCCGACCTGGCGGTTTCGGCATCGCTGTCATTGCTGATGACATTGCCACTTATACTCGTCCCTTCATTCACCGCGTTGCTATCATCGTTGGCATCTGGCAAATCATTAACGGCGGTGATCTGAACCTGCAATGTTTTGGGTGTCGATGTTTGCCCAGCAACAGTAACCGTTACAATAAAATAATAATTATAGTCTGTCGGTGCCGCGCTGTTAATCGCCGCGGCATCATAAGTGATTTTATAAGCCCCGCTGGTTTCATGAAACCATAAGGTGGCAAGGGGCATTGTGACTTTATGCGTGAATTCCAGATCCGTAACGGCCTCTGGGTATCTATCAACCTGATTATTAGCACTCGCATATATAGAAAAAATTTTGTTACCCGCAACAGTGGATGTGAAAATGCCGGTAACGTCATCAAAACTACCTTCACCGTTAGGCGGGTCTGTCAAAGCGGTGGGTTGGTCAATGTTGTCCAGTGCATTTGTCCGGGTGGCTTCTTGAAAGGTTACATTAGGTTGTGGAGCAAAAATATTTTTGTGCCTAAAGTCATCCCCAAAAATATTATCAAAAACGAGCAGAATGTTATTTGAACCTACATGAGCCCCTAGATAAACAGTGACCTTATGCGCACGACCGTCATATTCGTAGCTAATGATGGTGTCTGCTGGAAGGGCGCTGCCATCGGCAGATCTGAAGATGATTTTTTCATATGTATTAAAGCCACTCTCATGACCCTGACGCTTGAATCCAGTGATTATATCCGCCTGTTCCAACGTGCCGGGCGTTGCATCAATAATATAGGTTTCGCGAACGCCATCTGTGCCTGTTAGCGTATCCCTGCCAGCATTCGTAACACCATCATGCACGAAAGTCGGTGTGACACGGCCTTCAGTGAAAGCATAATTAGCACCTGGTTTAAGGTTTTCAGCGGTTAATTGAACGCCTTGAAGAATAGCAAAGACACCTTGCCTGCCGCCACCGGCAAGCGCATTTTCCAATGAATTATAGATAAGGGTATCATTCCCCTCTACCCGCACCCAGATATTGTAATGTTCTGGCACGGCACTATTAAAACGAGTGTCTCTGGCAGGGTCACCAATTCGGATTTTGTCATGCCTAATTTCAAAACCGACAATTTTATCAGCTCCGGTTTTGGGCGACACATAATTATCAACCTTGAATGTATCGGCTATAGATGCCTGTCCCAAAAGAGTTTGAGGGCCAGTGTCCACCGAACCATCGCGTGGATCACCAACGACAAAGGTTAAATTTTTTTCGATTCTGGTGTTATCGCTAGATCTAGTTACCCTAACAGTAAGTCTAATGGTGTCGCCATCCGAGAATGCATTGGTCTGACTGGTTACGACTTTATAAAGATTACCCTCAATATGCTGAACAGCGAATGTATATCTATAATCACTTGTTATATTAAAAGGACTAGCCCCACCTGATACGGTGAATCTAATGCCGGTATCTGTACCATGTTGCACCGTGCCCGCCATCAGGGTCGAATGTGCGGTAAACGCTATCTCAACGGCTTCTTGTGGCTGTGGCTGTGGTTGTGTGGGGGCATCATTTACCTCAATGCTCAGTCGGGCCGTAGCCGTGCCGCCAGTACCGTCTGACACGCGGTAGGTAAAGTGATCATAAACCAAAGGAATTAATCTGGCGAAATCTATATCGTCGTTCGCTTGATAACTATAGGCGCCCTTATCATTCAGTGTCAGGGTGCCATATTGACCTTGTAAGCTATTGCCAATGGTGCCCGCCGTCCCGCCTGTGCCATTACCTGTCCAGATATGTGTAATCCGCAGAGCCGACCTGGCGGTTTCGGCATCGCTGTCATTGCTGATGACATTGCCACTTATACTCGTCCCTTCATTGACCGCGTTGCTATCATCGTTGGCATCTGGCAAATCATTAACGGCGGTGATCTGAACCTGCAATGTTTTGGGTGTCGATGTTTGCCCAGCAACAGTAACCGTTACAATAAAATAATAATTATAGTCTGTCGGTGCCGCGCTGTTAATCGCCGCGGCATCATAAGTGATTTTATAAGCCCCGCTGGTTTCATGAAACCATAAGGTGGCAAGGGGCATTGTGACTTTATGCGTGAAAGTTGGATTACTGGTTCTTTCGGCTCCGGTTAGGCGCACTTCGTTAGCAACGCTGTAGGTTTTGGTACCCGAATCGGGGGATGTGAACGTGCCGGTAACGTCAGCAAAATTATCAGTCTCAGATGTGTCAACAATAGGTCTTGGATTGGCAATGGTGTTCAATGTTGGCACTTGCAGTGGCGGGGTGGTAACGGTGAACGGATCCGAATGAAAGGGGGCGCTGGTGGCGCTGAACACACTATCACGCGCCGTCACCTCTAGCCGATAGGTGCCTGCCTCACTCGGGGTGAAATTTGCGCTGGTTGCATTCGGCACATATTGCCATTGGCCATTCACCTGCTGCTTCTGCCATTTATAGTCAAAGTCCAATGAACTGTCATCAGGGTCAGTTAGCCCATCCGTCTGCGCCGTGACCCCCTCGCCGCCTATCTCCACATTACCATTTGTCAGACCGCTAACCGAAACCGTACCTGTCGTCGGACGATCCTGTGGCGGGGTGGTAACGGTGAATGTCGCCGAATAAAAGGGGGCGCTGGTGGCGTTGAACACACTATCACGCGCCGTCACCTCTAGCCGATAGGTGCCTGCCTCACTCGGGGTGAAATTTGCGCTGGTTGCATTCGGCACATATTGCCATTGGCCATCCGCCTGCCGCTTCTGCCATTTATAGTCAAAGTCCAATGAACTGTCATCAGGGTCAGTTAGGTTAGTAACCGCCGTGACCGCGGTGCCTGTATCCACATTGCTACCTGCCAGATTGCTACTGCTAACCGAAACCGTACCTGTCGTCGGACGATCCTGTGGCGGGGTGGTAACGGTGAACGGATCCGAATGAAAGGGGGCGCTGGTGGCGTTGAACACACTATCACGCGCCGTCACCTCTAGCCGATAGGTGCCCTCCTCACTCGGGGTGAAACGCACACTGGTTTCATTCGGCACATATTGCCATTGGCCATTCACCTGCTTCTGCCATTTATAGTCAAAGTCCAATTCATCGTCATCAGGGTCAGTTAGCCCATCCGTCTGCGCCGTGACCGCGGTGCCTGTCTCCACATTGCTACCTGCCACATTGCTCCTTGCCAGATTGCTAACCGAAACCGTACCTGTCGTCGGACGATCCTGTGGCGGGGTGGTAACGGTGAATGTCGCCGAATAAAAGGGGGCGCTGGTGGCGTTGAACACATCATCATCCACCGCCGTCACCTCTAGCCGATAGGTGCCCTCCTCACTCGGGGTGAAATTTGCGCTGGTTGCATTCGGCACATATTGCCATTGGCCATCCGCCTGCCGCTTCTGCCATTTATAGTCAAAGTCCAATGAACTGTCATCAGGGTCAGTTAGCCCATCCGTCTGCGCCGTGACCCCCTCGCCGCCTATCTCCACATTACCATTTGTCAGACCGCTAACCGAAACCGTACCTGTCGTCGGATCGTTTTGGTTCGTGATGTGAACAGTGACTGTTTTTGACACAGAACGTGTGGGATCGCTTGCCGTAATGCGCAATGTGATGACACCATTCGGGTTGTCAGCATGTTCATAATCGAATTGCTGACCAGCCTTGACATAAAGCTTGTTATTTTTAACTTCAAACCGCGTGTCACGGACAAAGCGATTACCCACCTGCCGCTCAATAACAATGGGCTGTAAATTCCCATCAGCATCATCTGCCCGCACATCTATGTTCAAATTAATCTCTGAAGGGGTGCGTGCATTGCCGATGGTTTCGTTCAGTGCGGCCTGCGGACGTGCCTGCGAGACAGTCAAAGTTGGCGGATATTCAATATCACCAACGGTGAAGCTGACATCCTTGGTAATGCGGTTGCTGGTGTTGCCGTCAATGACGGTGATCCTTAAGTCAATCGTCTCACCCGAGGTAAAGGTAGCGCGCGCGTTGGCGACGATTTGGTAGCCGCTAGCCAGATCACCCGTAAGCTTGAAACGATTATCACCGGATATAGCGACCCTAGGCGTACGGTAGCCCGACTCACCACTGTCAGCGTCAGTCACACTAAAGCTAACACCAATATTGGTGTCGCCCGCGAGCGTGCCTTCATCCAAATTGGCGTTATTCGTTACGGCCACCACAGGATCATATTCGATTGCCTCTACTTGACGCGCAACCTCCTGCTTCAACGCAGTAAGTGCAGCTTTAAGTTCAGCTCTTAATCGGTCTATTTCTTGTGCGTTCTGCTGAATATCATTCTGATTCCGTGCAATATTATCCTCATTCTGCTTAATTTGAGAGGAAATACGGGGCAATATTTTTTCGACAGCCTTGCGGACGGCTTTCCTGATAGGGTCATTGGTTTCTTCATAGATGTTTTGCTGTAAAGGATTGTATTGCTCAGGCAAATCTTCCCGATTTATGCTTTTCCTAGCAAGGCCATGTGTGATCGGTGAAACAATGTTGGCATTAGGCACAGACAAAAGGGTGTCTGGTAATTGACCTGCATATTTAGTGTTTCTTGTATCGACCATCACGGCTTTGTTTTGATGCTCGGCTGGCACTTGACCGCTATACCTACCTTGTTCGTTGGTCTGGCCAGGGATGCGATAATCATCTTCATCAATTCTTTGGTTGTTGTTCACATCCAGCCACGCAACGCCACCGCTGAATGGTTTGTTATGTACAAAGCCTGATTTTTGCACCATAGCCGGTGCGGCCGGTGCGGCCGGTGCGGCCGGTGTGGATGGCGTACCGCTGGTCGCTGGCCCACCGCCACCGCCACCACCGCCGCCGCCACAGGCTGCCAGCATCAGCACCAATGGCCAGAAACCGGGGGATAAAGAAGGTGCCACACGAGACGCCAGAGGATAAGATGTGGAAGCGGAAACAGCAGACAGGCTGGAACCCGATAAAAGCGCACGCGAAATCACAGATAATGATGCCGCATCGTGACGGCGCATATCCGCGTTATTCTTATCAACGTTATTTAGGCGATAATCATCAGGCATCTACGACTCCAAACACAACTTCCAAGAATCAAACTTCGATTCTGAAAATTATATTCGGGGTCGGTTAATTATACGTTAATTAGCAGCAATTAATTTTGATGATTTATATGTGGTGTAACAAACTGGCAAATGGGGGCTATTTGGCCAATTCGGTTTCAACAAGGCACGCCCAGTAGCTGGCACCCAAGGGCAGAAGCTCGTCGTTAAAATCATAGCGCGCATTATGCAGATTGCCATCGGCCTCAGGTTGACCCGCACCAAGCCAGATATAAGCACCGGGCTTTTCTTCAAGCATGAAGGCAAAATCCTCGGACGCCATTGATGGTTCGATATCGGTAACGATTTTATCAGCACCCAAAACAGACGCGGCAACAGACGCAGCGCGATCAGCCTCAGCCAGATGATTGACTGTTGGTGGATAACCCGCGATCCAGTCAAGCTCAAGCTCACATCCATGCGCCGCGGCGGTGGTGGCGGCAATTTCGCGAATGGACGCTTCCAATAAAGCCCGCACATCTGCCGAAAAGGCGCGTGCCGTCCCCGCCAGACGCGCGGTGCCCGGAATAACATTCATCGCACTGCCCGCTTCGAAAATTGTTACCGACACAACCGCCGGTGACAAAGGTGACACCCGGCGTGAAACAATGCTTTGCAATGATTGCACCAAGGCAGAACCGCAAATAATCGGATCAACCCCCTGATGCGGCATAGCACCATGCGCACCAACGCCATTCAGGCGAATGTCGAACATATCAGCCGCCGCCATACAAGCACCCCGATGCACCCCGACAGTCCCCACATCAACCCCCGGCCAATTATGCATACCCCAGACGGTTTGCATGTCGAACTGGGTGAACAGACCATCATCGGCCATGGCTTTGGCACCGGCGCCTTCTTCTTCGGCAGGCTGAAAAATGAAATAGACAGTGCCGTCAAAATTCCGTGTTTCAGCCAGATATTGCGCCGCCCCCAATAACATTGTCGAATGGCCATCATGCCCACAGGCATGCATGCGTCCATCTATCTGCGAGGCATGTTCGAATTCGTTCAATTCCTGCATCGGCAAGGCATCCATATCGGCGCGCAATCCTATCGCCGCATTGCTGTTTCCATTACCACGCAAAACACCCACAACACCGGTTTTACCCATGCCACGATGCACCTCGATACCAAAGGATGCGAGCTTGTCAGCGATAAAATCCGACGTCCAGACTTCCTCATAGGCGATTTCAGGATGCGCATGCAGAAGATGTCGCCAGCCACGCATATCATCATGTCGGTCAGCGATCGAATTTATAACAGCCATAGGGCGCTCCTCATATCATTTACCATTACATCATTGAATGCATCATAGGACGACGGGGTGATGCTGGCCATGCCCAATAATGGCATAATCGCAACCAGCGTCAAGCACGAGCAACTTTACGCATAGCGGCAGCTTGAATTTATATTCTGCTTGCGGGGATTTTAAGTTTTTGGTGTCAATTTCATAACGGATTTTACTATTCTTCGGGTGTGGAAATTGGTATTGACTGTGAGATTGCGCCAAAATCTAGGCTATTAGAGCTACGTTTGGTGCGCATGTCGAAAGAAACAAAACCCGCGTCGCTGACAAGACAGGGATCGACCTGACCAAAGCGCAGTGTGTGACGCTACATTTAGCATCGAATGTTCCGGCTCAATATCGGGGCAGAGATGGTTATTTAGGAGTAGATGACATGGCCGGAAACCAGCCTGATCGGGGCAATCGCGGACTGCCTGGCGGCAAACCAAGATATTCTGCCTTTGCCCTTGCGCGGCAATCGATGAGTTACCACCAAGACTGGCAACGCGCCTGGCGCGACGCCGAACCCAAAGCCGAATATGATGCGGTGATTATCGGTGGCGGTGGGCATGGCCTAGCTACAGCCTATTATCTGGCGGCTGTGCATGGCATGACCAATATCGCGGTCATCGAAAAAGGCTGGCTTGGGGGTGGTAATACAGGTCGTAACACCACCATCATCCGGTCGAATTACCTGTGGGATGAGTCAGCTGCGATCTATGAACATTCTATGAAACTGTGGGAAGGCATGTCGCAGGATCTCAATTTCAATGTGATGTTTTCCCAACGTGGCGTTCTGACCATCGCGCATAGCGAACATGAAGTCCGCGAAATGTCACGCCGGGTGCATGCAATCCGTCTGAACGGTATTGATTCAGATATTCTAGGTCCTGACGAAATCAAGGCATTTGTCCCCTGCATCAATATTGACCAGTCAATCCGCTATCCGGTTATGGGTGGGTTTTTACAGAAACGTGGCGGTACCGCACGACATGACGCGGTGGCGTGGGGATATGCCCGCGCGGCAGATGATCTGGGCGTTGATATCATCCAGAAATGCGAAGTTACCGGATTGCGTCGCCAGGGACGCAAGATTGTCGGTGTCGAAACAACGCGTGGCTATATCAAAACCGGCAAGGTTGGCTGTGTTGTCGCTGGCCATTCAAGCGTTGTTGCCGAAATGGCCGGCATCCGTCTGCCATTGGCAAGCCGTCCTTTGCAAGCATTGGTATCCGAGCCGATCAAGCCGATACTCGATACCGTAATAATGTCAAACGCGGTGCATATGTATATCAGTCAGTCTGATAAAGGCGAAATGGTGCTAGGTGCGGGTGTCGATAAATATAATTCATATGCCCAGCGGGGATCATTTCCAGTACCCGAGCATATGCTGGCCGCCGCCGTTGAGCTGTTTCCGGTATTGTCGCGTCTGCGTATGCTCCGGCATTGGGGTGGCATCGTCGATACCTGCCCTGATGCGTCGCCAATCATTTCAAAAACCGATATTGACGGACTTTACTTTGATTGTGGTTGGGGTACTGGCGGCTTTAAGGCCACACCCGGATCAGGCCATGTTTTTGCCGACCTGATTGCCAATGACCGTCCCAACAAGATTGCAGCACCCTATTCGCTTGACCGCTTCCAGACCGGATTGCTGATTGACGAACATGGCGCAGCTGGCGTGGCGCATTAGGGAACAGGAGACCAACGATGCTGATTATTGATTGTCCCCATTGCGGCCCTCGCGAAGAAGCCGAATTTGCCTGTGGCGGTGAAGCGCATATTGCCCGCCCGCTGGCCGAAAACAGCATCACCGATGCCGAATTCGCTGATTATCTGTTTCTGCGCGATAATCCCAAAGGATTGTTTCTGGAACGCTGGCGCCATACTGCCGGATGCCGACGCTGGTTCAATGTTGCGCGCGATACGGTAAGCCACGAGATCGTTGAAATCTATCCAATGGGTGCCTTACCCAAAAGCAAGCCTGCGGCTAGTGTCTTTAAAAATAGCTGGCGGCGGCAAAGCCCAGCCGAAAAAGCGGCATCACCAAATGCTACGTCATCAAAGGCATTAGGCAGCAAAGGGAGAGTCCGGTAATGGCGTTTGGAAAATCAAAGTCCCCTGCGGCGCAAACAAGCCGTAACGCCACTATGGGGCGTGTCAACCGCGCCAAACCCATCAGCTTTACCTTTGATGGCAGGCTTTATCAGGGTTATGAAGGCGATACGCTTGCTTCGGCCTTGCTAGCAAATAATGTGCATCTTGTTGGGCGTTCGTTCAAATATCACCGTCCACGTGGCATTCTGTCTGCCGGATCGGAAGAGCCGAACGCGCTGATCCGCCTTGGCAAAGGTGCCTATGCCGAACCAAATCTGCGCGCGACGCAGATCGAATTATTCGATGGGCTTTACGCCGAAAGCCAGAATCGCTTTCCATCTCTGGATGTTGATGTGGGCGCGGTGAATTCGCTTCTTGCCCGGTTTTTTCCAGCTGGCTTTTACTATAAGACCTTTATGTGGCCTGCTTCATTATGGATGACCTATGAGCATGTGATCCGCAATGCCGCTGGCCTTGGCAAGGTTGCCGATGACCATAATGACCCTGATCGCTATGAAAAAACCAACGCCCATTGCGATGTGCTGATCGCTGGTGGTGGCGCCAGCGGCCTGATGGCAGCGCTGCAAGCTGGACGCAGCGGCGCCCGTGTTATTCTGGCCGATGAACAGAATGAATTTGGTGGTTGGTTGCTTAGCGAGAATGATGTTGAGATTGATGGCGACCCAGCCAGCACATGGATTGCCAAGACAGTGGCCACATTAACCACTATGCCCGAAGTGACTTTGCTTCCGCGGACAACGGTTTTTGGCTATATGGACAGCAACTATCTGACGCTGAATGAACGTGTGACCGATCATCTGGAAGAACGACCAGCGCATTTGCCGCGCCAGCGCCTGTGGAAAGTTCGTGCCAAGCAGGTGGTTCTGGCACAAGGTGCGCATGAGCGTCCATTGGTCTTTAGCGGTAATGATCTGCCAGGCGTGATGATGGCGGGTGCCGTGCGTAGCTATATCAACCGTTACGGTGTTGTGCCAGGGAACCGCACAGCTGTCTTTACCAACAATGACGATGCCTATAGGACCGCGCTGGCACTGCATGAAGCAGGTGCCTATGTGACCGTGGTCGATCTGCGGCCTGAGCCACGTGGTGCCTTGATAACAGCCGTAAAACGTGCTGGCATTGATGTGCTGACAGGACATGCCGTGACAATCGCACATGGCGGCAAGCGGATCGCCCGCATTGAAGTCGCACCGGTCAATAAAGATGCCACCAAAGTGGTTGGCGATCAGGACTATTTTGATGTCGATCTGCTGGCGATGTCTGGGGGGTTGTCGCCGGCTGTGCATCTGCATTCGCAGGCGCGCGGCAAATTACAGTGGGATGATACAAAACTGTGTTTCAAGCCATCAAGCGTACATGAAGCCTGTTTCAATGCCGGTGCCTGTAATGGCAATTTTGATCTGGTCACGGCGATGAAAGACGGTATGCGTAACGGCACCAAGGCGGCACTTGCTGCCGGTTTCAAATGTAAAGACGCCGACATGCCGGATGTTGCAACATTCAAACAAAGCTGGCGGCCTCTGGCCGCATGGAAAATCACCAATGGCAGTGATGCCGGAAAAGGCCCTAAAGCCTTTGTTGATTTTCAGAATGATGTCACCGCGACCGATATCGGTATTGCCGCGCGCGAAGGCTATCAGTCAGTCGAGCATCTGAAGCGTTACACCACAATGGGTATGGGCACTGATCAGGGCAAAACATCAAATATCAATGCGCTGGCCATTCTGGCCGATGCGTTGGAAAGTGAAATTCCCGAAGTTGGCACCACAACATTCAGAATGCCCTATACGCCAACGAATATCGGTGCCATTGCCGGCCGCGATATCGGCGCGCTGTTTGACCCGGTCAGATTGACCCGCATGGATGATTGGCACCGCAACGCCGGTGCCAGATTCGAGCATGTCGGGCAATGGATGCGCGCCTGGTATTATCCGAAAGATGGTGAGAGCATGTCTGACGCGGTCAACCGCGAAGTGCGTGCCGCCCGGGTGAGTGCGGGCCTACTAGACGCATCGACGCTTGGCAAGATTGATATCCAGGGCAAGGATGCTGCCGAATTTCTGAACCGTATTTATACCAATAGCTGGTCAAAGCTGGCGGTTGGCAAATGCCGCTATGGGCTAATGCTCAAGGATGATGGCATGGTCATGGATGATGGCGTGACCACGCGACTTGGCGAGAACCATTTTCATATGACCACAACAACCGGCGGTGCAGCTGGTGTTCTGGACTGGATGGAAGAATGGTTGCAGACCGAATGGCCGGAACTGGATGTGTATCTGACCTCGGTCACCGAGCAATGGGCCGTGGCAACATTATCAGGCCCAAAGGCAGCTAAAATTCTCAAAGATGCGCAGATCGATATTGACCTTTCGGCAAGCAATTTCCCGTTTATGTCGATGCAGGATTGTCATATTGGCGGCATTCCGGCGCGGATTTTCCGTATTTCCTTTACCGGTGAATTATCGTTTGAAATCAATGTTCATGCCCGCCATGGTCTGGCACTGTGGACGCATCTGATGAAGGCTGGCAAAGCGCATGATATAACCCCCTATGGCACCGAAGCGATGCATGTGCTGCGCGCCGAAAAGGGCTTTATCATTGTCGGACAGGAAACTGACGGGTCGGTGACACCAACCGATCTGAATATGGACTGGATCGTTTCCAAACAGAAACCCGACTTCATCGGCAAACGCGCATTGGCGCGGCAATCAATGGCGCTGGAAAACCGCAAACAGCTTGTCGGGCTGCAAACAAAGGATCCAAAACGGGTGATCGTTGAGGGTGCGCATGTCGTGGTCGATCCTGATCAACCTATGCCTATGGAAATGCTGGGTCAGGTTACTTCGTCCTATTATTCGCCAAATGTAAACCGGTCGATCGCCATGGCGATGCTGAAAGGCGGTCATAAGATGATGGGACAGACGGTCTATCTGCCTATGCTGGACGGAGACGTTATCGAGGCCGAAATAACCGATACCGTGTTTTTTGATCCGAAAGGAGAACGCATCGATGGCTAATAATGCTGTGCAAATTCCCGGACGTACACCAATGTCCGGCCGCGATGACATAACGATACCCAACCCCGATGGGGGTAAAATCGGGCTTCAGATGCGTGAATTAAAGCATCTTGGTAAATTGAATATGCGCGGTGGCAAGGGGATCAACCCCATTGTCAATACAGCGACTGGTTGCAATCTGCCACGTAAAGCCAATAGCTATGTGTCGGCTGGCGAACGCCATGTTATGTGGCTGGGACCAGATGAATTCCTGATCCTTTGCGAAGCTGGCAAGGAAAGTGATCTGCACGGCATTATTTCAGCAGAAATCAAGAACGGCCAGCGTGCTGCTGTCACCAATGTCACCGATAGCCTTTGTGCGTTTCGCCTATCCGGGCCCGCCTTGTTAAAGGTGCTGGCCAAGGGCTGTGCGCTTGATCTGCATCCAAGCCAGTTCACCGCAGGCCAGACAGCGCAAACCATGCTGTCACATGCCGCGGTCACGATGATGGCGATGCCGGATGGCAGTATGACCATTTTGTGCCGGACAAGTTTTGCCGCCTATCTGCTCGACTGGATAGCAGATGCGTCGCTGGAATATGGTTTTAATTTCAAAGCCTAGATAAATGCCCTAGAAGTCGCTGTCGGGCAGGCCTTCCATGCGGGTGGCGATATAGGCGCGCAATTCTTCATCCTTGGCTGGATCAAGCACTGGTGCCTGATAGGACTCCAGCATTTCGGCAACACGTTTGCGCGCGCGTTCGTTGCTTTCGGCCGCGCCTTCGGCAGACCATTGTTCAAAGGTCGTATTATCAGCCAGCTCGGAACGCCAGAAAGCGGTTTCAAAATTAGCCTGTGTATGGCTGGATCCCAGAAAATGCTGACCAGGGCCAGTTTCGCGCAAAGCATCCATGGCCTGACCATTTTCACTGACATCAATAGCACTTACAAGATCCTGCATCATGGTGAGCTGGTCGGCATCAAGCAATAGCTTGGCATAATCAGCAACCAGACCACCTTCCATCCAGCCAGCCGCATGCAGGACAAAATTCACCCCACCCATAACGGTTGGAATAATCGTATGTGTTGATTCATAAGCCGCTTGTGCATCAGCTGTCTTTGATCCAGTCAACGAGCCACCAGACCGGAATGGTACATTCAGCCGCCGCGCCAGCTTGGCACAGGCATAAAGAACCTTGGCCGGTTCCGGTGTGCCAAAGGTTGGCGCACCTGTTTGCATCGACATCGAGCTGGCAAAGCTACCAAAGATTACCGGTGCCCCCGGATTAACCGCCTGGGTAAAGGCAATACCGCTCATCGCTTCGGCCAGTGTCTGAGTCAAGGTTCCCGCAACCGAGACTGGCGACATCGCCCCCGCCAGAATAAACGGCGCGGTAATCACTGCCTGATTATTGCGCGCATAAACTTTAAGCGCGCCCAGCATCGTATCATCCCATGTCATCGGTGAATTGGCATTGATTAGGCTGGTCACAACGGTATTTTTTGCAACAAAATCAGCCCCAAATAATATTTTCGACATCTCGACCGTATCGGCAGCGCGGCTTGGCGCGGTGACCGACCCCATATAGGGCTTATCCGACAGGCTTTGATGCGCATAAATCATTTCCAAGTGACGCTTGGTAATCGGCAAATCAACAGGTTCGCAGACAGTGCCACCCGAATGATGGAATCCCGGGTGCATATAAACCAGCTTCACAAAATTACGGAAATCTTCCATCGTCGCATAACGACGCTCGCCTGCGAGGTCGCGAACAAAGGGTGGGCCATAGACCGGCGCAAAGACCGTCTTATTGCCGCCAATTTCAACCGAACGTTCGGGATTGCGCGCATGCTGTGTAAAGCTGGCTGGCGCGGTCGCACATAGCTGACGGGCAAGCCCGCGTGGAAAGCGTACACGTTCACCTTTGACGTCAGCACCTGCATTGCGCAGAATATCAAGTGCCTCTGGATCATCACGAAAATCAATGCCAATTTCTTCAAGGATGGTTTCGGCATTATATTCGATAATTTCAGTAGCTTCCTCGCTGAGAATATCTACCGGAGCAATCTCGCGTGTGATAAAGGGAGCCGACAAGCCTGCAGCCCCTGCCGCGCGCATCTGACGGCGTGCATCACGACCACCACCACGGCGGCTTTTTCTTTCACTGGTCTGTGTTTCAGACATTGTCTATCCTCGGTCTTAATAAATTACCAACACTATAATCTAGGCGCGCAATTTTTCATTATTCGGATCGTATGGCGACTCATCAATTACAGTTGCTTTCAGGCGTTGATCCAGCACATCAATGAGTAATTTCGTACCCACAGCCGCCAGATCAGGTCGCACCATAGCAATTGCAAGTGATTTATCAAGGCGGAAGCCATAACCACCACTTGTAGCGCGCCCAATAACGGTGCCATCGGGCGTCATAATCGGGTTATTGCCAATCGCATCGGCGTCCGTTGTGTCATGCACCTGTAATGTAACAAGCGCGTTGCTAAAGCCATCAGCCTGCCAAGCGGCCAGATTTTTCTGACCTTTGAAATCGCCTTTGTTGAGATGAACAAAGCGCTGTAAACCACTTTCAAGTGCCGCATATTCAATCGACAATTCAGTGCCAACAAGACGGTATGATTTTTCCAGACGCATCGCATCCATCGCGCGAATGCCAAACGGCTTGATGCCAAATTCAGCACCAGCTTTCATGATCGCATCAAAGATGTGATTTTGATATTCGATCGGATGATGCAATTCCCAACCAAGTTCGCCAACAAAATTCATCCGGAAAGCCATTGCCGGTGCCAGCCCGACATCGATCATCCGTGCTGACAGCCACGGAAACGCTTCGTTGCTGAGATCGGAACGGGTGATTTTGGCAAGAAGATCGCGTGATTTTGGCCCGGCAAGAACCAGAACGCCAACCGCATTGGTGATATTTTCAAAACGCACCGACCCATCGTCAGGCATATGCTTTTTAAGCCAGTCATGATCAAGACGCTGGTTTGCACCCGCCGAAACAAGATAGAAGCTGTCGGCACTCTCACGCTGGATGGTGAATTCAGAATGAACGCCGCCACGGTCAGTGAGCGCATGGCACAAAGCAACACGACCAACTTTCTTGGGCAATTTATTGGCAATCATGTAATCGAGAAAGGCTTCGGCACCAGGCCCAGAAACGCGCGCCTTGGCAAAGGCACTCATATCAAGAACACCGACATTTTCAGCTACATTTCTGACTTCATTACCAACATGCTCAAACCATTTGGAACGGCGGAATGACCAGTCATCAACGGCCTCGACCCCTTCGGGTGCAAACCAGTTCGCACGTTCCCAGCCAAATTTCTGACCAAATACGCCACCAAGCGCCTTTAGCCGGTCATAGCATGGCGCGGTGCGTAATGGACGCCCCTCTTCACGCTCTTCATCCGGATAATGGGTGGTAAAGACATTCGCATAGGCTTCTTCATTCTTAACCTTGAGGTAGGATTGCGTTGTGTAACTGCCATAACGGCGCGGATCAACGCCAAGCATATCGATAGTAGGCTCACCCTCGACAATCCATTCGGCAAGCTGCCAACCCGCCCCACCAGCGGCGGTGATACCAAAGCTGTGGCCTTCATTGAGCCAGAAATTCGGCACATCCCATGCAGGGCCAATGATCGGATTACCATCAGGTGTATAGGCAATCGCGCCATTATAGACCTTTTTGACACCAAGCTCGCCAAAAATAGGCACGCGATGCATTGCCCATTCAATATGCGGTTCAAGCCGTTCCAAATCTTCTTGAAACAGTTCATATTCGGAATCATCACTTGGCCCATCGACGTAACAGGCAGGCGCATTTTTTTCATATGGTCCCAAAATCAGACCACCAGCCTCTTCACGCATATACCATTGCCCATCGGAATCACGCAGGACGCCCATCTCTGGCTCACCAGCGTCATGCCGTGCTTTGATGTCTGGATGCGCTTCGGTCACGATATATTGATGTTCAACCGGAATCACAGGGATATTCAAGCCAACCATCTGGCCTGTTTTGCGCGCAAAATTACCTGTTGCCGATACAATATGTTCGCAGGTGATCTCGCCTTTATCAGTGGTGACTTTCCATTCGCCAGAAGCTGTCCGCGAAATAGCCGTTACCGTTGTATTGCGGTATATTTCTGCACCACGGTCACGGGCACCACGCGCCAGCGCCTGGGTCAAATCGGCAGGCTGGATATAGCCATCTTCGGGATGACGGATCGCGCCAATCAGACCTTCGGGGTTACATAACGGCCAATATTTGACAATGTCTTCCGGGGTCAGAAAATCAACATCAATACCTATTGTACTAGCAACTCCAGCATATTGCCGATATTCATCCATCCGGTCACGCGTTGTGGCCAGGCGGATATTCGACACTTTGCGGAAGCCGACATTCATGCCGGTTTCTTCCTGTAACTGCTGATAAAACGCGACAGAATATTTATGAATCTGACCGACTGAATAGGACATGTTGAAAAGAGGCAGCAAACCGGCTGCATGCCATGTCGATCCGGAAGTCAGTTCCTTGCGCTCAATCAGAGCCACATCAGTCCAGCCTTTTTTGGCCAGATGATAAAGCGTGCTGACACCGACAACACCACCACCAATTACAACAACACGAGCATGTGATTTCATGCCGTTCCTCCTAAAAACCGGTAAATCTTTTATCAAAACCGCCTGCCATGCGGCTTAGAATATCACCCATGTATGTTATGCATAGGCTGGGCGAAAAGCATTTTTCATCCGACAGAATTTACCCAAATTTAGGCTAAAATCGAAAAAACAGACATCCAATACACGTAATGAGGCTATCAAGTTCGTGATCGGGTGTCTGTTGCTGTCACAAAAGTGTTTCAGATGGCTATGGATTTAAGCGCTGAATATCCCAGCCAGCTTTACCATTGGCGGTGAATCTGAAACGGTCATGCAGACGATGTTCGCCATCTGCCCAAAATTCGATTTCCTGTGGATCAATCGAAAATCCACCCCAATGCGGCGGGCGCGTCACAATATCCGGAAAACGGTCTTCAACAACGCGCACCTGGGCGGCCAAATCATCACGACTGGTAAGTGGGCGTGACTGGGCTGATGCCCAAGCACCAATCTGGCTACCTCGTCCACGAGATGCAAAATAGGCATCCGACTGTACCGGGTCAGCCTTGGAAACAGAACCAACTACACGTACCTGACGCCGCAGGCTTTTCCAATGAATGCAAAAGGCGGCCTTGCCCGTTGCCAGCAACTCATCGGCCTTACGGCTTTCGTAATTTGTATAAATCACAAAACCGGCAGGTGACCATTCCTTGAGCAGAACAATTCGAACCGACGGCATGCCATTAGCATCAACCGAGGCCAGCGCGACAGCATCTGGGTCGTTGATTTCGGCTTTTACCGCCTCGTCAAACCACGTTTGAAACAAGCCAAACGGATCAGTTCCAGCAACAATTTCCATCTATATGCACTCCTTAAAAGGGTCTTTATTAACCAGTAAATAAATCACTATATAAATAGTATGTTAGCGTCGGGACAACAATAGGTGCGGCGCATTGCCACCTGTCACGCATCAAGGTCAACAATTAGCTATTAAAAATTTGGCCAAAACATATAATTGCCATATTTTAATATCATACATAATTATAGCATATTGACGTGGGCTAACAGATCAGGATCGTAAAATGTTTAAGCTAGTAACACAAAAACGCCGCCACAATGTTTTGTTCATGTCGGCCGTTTTTTCTCTTTTAGTGGCTGGTTCGCTTGTCGCACCGACAGCATCTGCCGAGACACGGATCGAAACCGCCATTGGCACGGTGACACAATCGGATGCGCTAACCACAAGCTATATAAGAGAAACACCAACCGACCAACGCACTTGCCGCAATGAAAATGTGCCAATCTATGGTGAAGCGCAGGGTGAAAGCTCGGATCTGGGTGCCATGATTATTGGCGGTCTGATAGGATCAGCCGTCGGTAACAAAATGTCGGATAATGATGGCGCAGGTGCCGCTGGTACCGTTGCCGGGGCTATACTTGGCCGAGAACATGCCAAAAAGAACAAAAAAGGCCAAAAGATTGTTGGCTATAACCAACAGGAAGTCTGTTCAGTGCAAACCGTGATGATTAAGGAAAATATCGAAAAGGTAACCGGTTATCGCAACACAATAGAAGTGGACGGACGTATTATTACGCTAGAAACAAGCACCCCTTTGACAACTGGGGCTCGTGTCGAAATCCGCAAAAGCATTACCTATTCTATTCGCTAGATATGATGCTTTGCTAGGCACGATGCGGTAACGCACGCGATAATTATAATAATATCAAGGGTGGAAACTGTGTTTCTGCCCTTTATTTATGTCTAGAAGATATGCTGATGCACCGAAGCGCATAGCCTAGGGATGTTTTTAAAGCCTTGCTATTGCGCTTGTTTCGCAAGGCTTTACAATAGCGGTCTGACCCAAAATATGCTATGAACTGGCACAAATCATTATAAAGGCACTAGGGGCACCCGGAGCCGCACGAATTTTAGTCAGAGGGATAAGGGTAATGAACAATCAAACCACAACAGGTTTCATGCAGGGAAAACGTGGCCTGATTATGGGCGTGGCTAACGAACGTTCAATTGCATGGGGGATTGCCTCCAAGCTGGCTGAACAAGGCGCAGAACTTGCCTTCACCTTTCAGGGTGAGGCCTTGCAAAAGCGCGTGGTACCGCTGGCCGCCTCGGTTGGCAGTGATATTGTTCTGCCATGTGATGTTACCGATGAAGCCAGTATGGACGCGTTATTCGCGACACTTGCCGACAAATGGGGCAAGTTTGATTTTGTGCTGCATGCAATTGCCTATTCGGATAAGGAAGAGCTGAAAGGTGGCTATGTTGATACCAGCCGCGATAATTTCAGCCGGACGATGGATATTTCAGTCTATTCCTTTACCGACGTTGCGCGCCGCGCTACCGATATGATGAATGATGGTGGGGCATTGCTGACACTGACCTATTATGGCGCCGAACGCGTGATGCCACATTATAATGTCATGGGTGTTGCCAAAGCCGCACTGGAAGCATCTATCCGCTATCTGGCTGTTGATCTGGGCGGACGAAATATCCGCGTCAATGGCCTGTCTGCCGGCCCAATGAAAACGCTGGCCGCATCCGGAATTGGCGATTTCCGCTATATTCTGAAATGGAATGAATATAATTCACCATTGAAGCGCAATGTAACGCTTGATGATGTTGGCGGTGCCGGTGCCTATCTGTTGTCAGACTTATCGTCTGGTGTGACCGGTGAAACGCATCATGTAGATTGCGGCTATCATGTCGTCGGCATGAAGGCGGTTGACGCGCCAGATATTTCTGTAGTGTGACATGAGCGATAATAGCTTCGGCAAACTTTTCAATTTTACCAGCTTTGGCGAAAGTCATGGCCCAGGTATAGGTTGTGTTGTTGATGGCGTGCCGCCAAATCTGACATTGTCTGAGGCTGACATTCAACCCTATCTTGACCGACGCAAACCAGGGCAAAACCGCTTTGTTACCCAGCGCAAGGAAGATGATATAGTTGAAATTCTATCTGGCGTTTTCGAAGGCAAGACCACCGGCACGCCAATCGGGCTTTTGATCCGAAACAAAGATCAGCGGTCAAAGGATTATGGCGATATCGCCACCCAATTCCGCCCAGGCCATGCTGATTACACCTATCAGGCAAAATACGGTATCCGTGATTATCGTGGCGGCGGCCGGTCATCAGCCCGCGAAACCGCCGTTCGCGTTGCGGCTGGTGCAATTGCTGATATATTTCTGAAACAGGCGCTAGGCGCTGATTTCCGCGTTAAAGGCGGGGTTGTGCAGATTGGCCCGCACAAAATTGACCGCGGGAATCTTGACTGGGATGAATGCGATAATAACCCGTTTTTCTGTCCCGATGCTACGGCAGCTGTTGCATGGGAAACCTATCTTGATGATGTTCGCAAAGCCGGATCATCAGCAGGGGCGATTCTGGAAATTGTCGCTGATGGCATTCCAGCCGGATTAGGACAGCCTGTTTATGGCAAGCTTGATACTGAGATTGCCGCGGCGATGATGAGCATCAATGCGGTCAAAGGTGTTGAAATTGGCACTGGCTTTGATCTGGCTTCAATGGATGGTAGCCATGCTGGCGATCAAATGCATATGGAAGATGGCAGCCCTGCTTTTGACAGTAATCACGCTGGCGGTATATTGGGTGGCATTTCGTCAGGTGCGCAAATCGTTGCACGCGTGGCGATCAAACCAACATCATCGATACTAACACCTCGCAAATCAGTCGATAAGGATGGCAAGGATGTTGAAATCACAACCAAGGGTCGGCATGACCCCTGTGTTGGTATTCGCGGGGTGCCCGTTGCCGAAGCGATGATGACGCTGGTGCTGGCCGATATGCTGATGCGCCACCATGCACAATGCGCGATTCTGCCGCGCTAGGTCGGTTTTTGCGCCGCTATCAGAAATTCCTTATTCCCGTCAGGCCCGTCTATTGGTGAATGTGTAACCCCAATTAGCCGCCAGCCCATATCGACACAAAGCCAAGCTTTAACAGCGGTGACAACTTTGTCATGCAAGGCGCCGTCTCGCACGATACCGCCTTTGCCAACCAACCCCTTACCAACTTCGAATTGTGGCTTAATCAGCGCAATCAACACGGCATCGGGGGCAGCTAGTGCCAGTGCTGCGGGCAAGACCTTGATCAGCGAAATGAATGACGCATCACAGGTGATCATATCAGGTGCGAAAGGCAAATCAGCCGCTTTCAGATGGCGGGCATTGGTAGCATCCATTACTGTGACGCGGGGATCGTTTGCCAGTGTGTCATGAAGTTGGTCGCTACCAACATCAAGCGCAACAACATGCGCCGCCCCATGCGCCAACATGACCTCGGTAAAACCGCCGGTGCTGGCACCAATATCTAGTGCCTTTTTATCCGCCAGCGAAATAGCGGTAAAGTGATCAAGTGCACCAACAAGTTTCAACCCCGCGCGGCTGACCCATTTTATGCCAGTCGAGCGCACGTCAAAGACGCAATCAGGCGAGAGGAGCTTGGCGGCTTTGGAAACCAATAGCCCGTCGGCAAAAACGCCACCTTCGTCAATCAGACTCTGGGCACGCTCACGCGAAGTGGCGTAGCCAGCCTCAACCAACAGCGCATCAGCACGGCGTTTTGACGATTTCTGCTGGATGGGGCGGCTGGCCGCATAATGTTTAGACTTGGCTTTGGACACAAAAACAAACTGTAACAATAAAAGTAAACAAACATGGCTAAGACAGCCAAAATCTAAATCGAATAAGCCTTTTACAGCGTGCTAGCCTTGCCCGAGGCCGATGCGCTGGACAGAGATGTTAGCATCCGTTCGATACCTGCCGCATCTATGCCCGCAAGCGCGAGTTGGCCTGCCTGGCTGTCATGTTCAATATATATATCCGGCAAGGTCATAAGCCGCACCTGCAACCCTGTATCAAGCAAGCCGTGATTGGCCAGATATGTCATCACATGCGCCGAAAAACCACCCGGGCTGTTTTCTTCGACGATTACAAGTTTGCGATAATTTGTTGCCAGATGCGCCAGCAAATCAGTATCAAGCGGCTTGGCAAAACGGGCATCAGCGACCGCAACGTTCACCCCTTGTACCGCCATTGCATCAGCTGCCGCCAGACAATCAGTTAGCCGCGTTCCCAATGACAGGATAGCAATATCGTCGCCTTCACGAATCATCCGCCCTTTGCCAATCGGCAAAATTTCGGCTTCATCAGGCAATTCACAGCCGACACCCTCACCACGTGGATAGCGTAACGCTGATGGCCCATCATCATAGGCAACCGAGGTTGCCACCATATGTATTAATTCAGCCTCATCCGACGGACACATGATCACCATATTCGGCAAACAGGACAGATAGGCTACATCATAGATACCTGCATGCGTTGCGCCATCAGCGCCAACAACACCTGCCCGATCAATCGCAAATCGTACCGGCAGATTTTGCAAACATACATCATGGATCAACTGATCATAGCCACGTTGCAGAAAGGTCGAATAGAGCGCACAGAAAGGCTTCATGCCTTCGCTTGCCATACCGGCGGCAAAGGTCACCGCATGTTGTTCGGCGATACCAACATCAAAAACACGACTAGGGAATTTTGCCTTGAGCTTATCAAGCCCGGTACCTGACGGCATCGCCGCTGTTATCGCCACAATTTTACTATCGGCTTCGGCCGCCTTAATAAGGCTATTAGCAAAAACCGAGGTATAGTTTGGTACATTGCCAGCCGACTTTTGCTGGGTACCGGTGATGATGTCAAATTTTGGAACCGCATGATATTTTTCATGTGATTGATCTTTGAAAGGGTGTCCATGCCCCTTTTCCGTAACCACGTGCAAAAGAACAGGTCCGTTTGTATGGGTATCACGCAAATTTTTCAAAATCGGTAGCAGCTGGTTCACATCATGCCCGTCAAGCGGCCCGATATGCATAAACCCAAGCTGGCTGAAAACCGAATTGACGCCAATAAGATCGCGGGCAACATCTTTTGCACGGCGCGCTGTACGCTCTATTTCGGCTGGAAACTTGCTGGTCACTTCGCGGACAAGATCACGAATGGAATGGAAAGGTTCAGATGTAATCAGACGGGACAGATAACTGCTCATCGCGCCCACTGGCTGTGAAATCGACATATCATTATCATTCAGAATGACGATCAGGCGGCTTTCGGACGCACCCGCATTATTCATCGCTTCATATGCCATGCCCGCGCTCATCGCACCATCGCCAATAACCGCAATGACATTGCGCGGTGTTGATTGCAGATCACTGGCAACAGCCATGCCCAGACCGGCCGAAATGGACGTTGACGAGTGCCCAGCTCCAAAGGGATCAAATTCAGATTCATCGCGCTTGGTAAAGCCCGACAGACCATCGCGCTGGCGCAAGGTTTCAATACGATCCCGCCGACCTGTCAGTATCTTGTGCGGATAGGCCTGATGCCCGACATCCCAGATCAGGCGATCATCAGGCGTGTTAAACACATAATGCAAGGCAACAGTCAGTTCGACAACACCAAGGCCCGCGCCAAGATGCCCCCCTGTTTTGGCAACCGCGCGGATCGTTTCATGACGTAATTCAGCAGCTAGACGTTGTAGATCCGATTCAGGGATACGCCGTAAATCCTTGATGGCCGAAATCTTATCAAGCAAAGGTGTCTTATTATCATCGGTCATCTATATCAGTCCATTCATGTCAGGCAGCTTACATGCTTGCATTACTATATTGGGTTGCCGCCAGCTTTTGAAGACTAGACATTATTATCTTTACCGCATTTTTGGCCGGAGTCAAATTTTCGACATTCATCAGATTATCAGATCATCAGACCCTAGGATCGGCGGGCGACAGCAAAGCCAGCCAAAGCCCGAAGATAGGCCGCAGCATCCTGCCATGGTGCCAATGCCATCTGCGCATTATCAACCAAGCTGGTAGCTTCGGTTTTGGCCTTGGCCACACCCATAAGCGTTACAAAGCTGGCTTTGCCTTTGATCGCATCTTGTCCCACCGGCTTGCCCATTCCATCAGAATCACCGTCATAATCAAGCAGATCATCGGCAATCTGAAATGCCAAACCCAATTTATCAGCATAAGCCACTATCGCATTGACCAAGGTCGATGACGCCTCCCCAACAAGCGCACCACAACTAGCCGCACAGACAATAAGCGCACCTGTTTTCATCATCTGCATCTGTTCTGTTTCGGCCAGCGTCAGGGTGCGCGTTTCAGCCTGCAGATCAAGCATCTGCCCCCCCGCCATACCTGCCAGACCAGAGGCGCGCGCAAGCGTTGTAACAAGCGCAACACGCACGGCTGGATCAGGATGCGTCGCGTCATCTGCCAGAATTTCAAAAGCAAGTGTTTGCAAGGCATCACCAGCCAGTATCGCCGTCGCTTCGTCATAGGCTATATGACAGCTAGACTTACCACGTCTTGTATCGGCATCATCCATGGCCGGTAAATCGTCATGAATCAGTGAATAAGCATGCAAACATTCCAGTGCCGCCGCCACGCGCAAAGCGCGGCTATCGATATATGTGCTGGCATCACTTTCAGTTGCGGCAAGCCGCGCCGCACCCAGCACAAGCCCAGCACGCATTCGTTTACCACCATTCAGCACGGCATAACGCATGGCATCGACAAGACGGGGTGCCTGCATGGATTGCGCATTAAAAATCATATCCAGCATGTCGGCGCACTGATCCGCATCAGTGGCAAGCTGCGCTGTAAAATCAGTCATTAAGAAGGTCACCCTTCGCCAGATGCGAACGGTGTCGTTTCAGTGGGCACCGCGCCATCAGCAGGCAATTTAATCTGCTCTACCTTCATCCGCGCTTCTTCAAGACGCGCCTGACAATGCGCCTTTAGCTGTGTGCCACGTTCAAAAGCCTTGATCGCATCATCAAGCGACACATCACCACGTTCCAGAGATGTCACAATCGTCTCTAACTCTCGCAGTGCGTCTTCAAAACTTATTGTTTCAAAATTGGCGGTTTTGGTTTCGTTCTGGCTCATTCACCTACCCCTTGCTATGACGGTATGTTACTCGCCAGCAAGGGTTGTGGCAATGGATTTGACCATTTCCGAAATGCGTTTTCGCACAAGTGGTTTTTCAATTGAATAATAGCTACGCACTAGCTCCAGCGTCTCACGACGTGCCATGGGATCCTTGATTTGTTCATCCACCAGATCCAGAATTTCGCCACCACGCGATATCCGCCGCGGCGAACTTTGCATTGTATTTTCTGTCATGTCGTCAAAGAAATAATTAATCGGCACATCCAGAATCTGTCCAATATCCCATAGGCGTGATGCACTGATCCGGTTCGCGCCTCGCTCATATTTCTGAACCTGTTGAAAGGTTATATTCAGCTCGGTGCCAAGTTGTTCCTGGCTCATGCCAAGCAAGGTTCGGCGCAGACGAACACGTTTGCCTACATGCATATCAACAGCGTTATTGTTCGTTATACGAAAATTTCGTTCTGTGCGTTCTTCATCTAGATTGGCCATGGACAATAATCTCCTAGGATGATTCCGTTTACACCTGATGAATTAAATTTGTTACTCGCGGTTGTATCGGGCAGGTGCCAATGTTCAAAACTATTAAAGTTTATACTAATTTACTTTTTTGACTGCCTGGAAAATAACCCTTTTAAATATACGCGTCCAAGGCAGATAAAAGTGCCTGAGCAATACCCGACTCGAATGTCGAGTGTCCGGCGTTATCAACAAGTTGCAACTTAGCCTTTTTGCCCCAATGATGCGCCAAACTAGCAGCTGTCATCGGCGGGCAAATCACATCATGTCGGCCTTGTATTATATCGATTGGTAAATGCTGCACAAGCTTGATGTGATTCATGATATGCCCATCAGGCATAAAACAACGATTCATAAAGTAATACGCCTCAAGCCGCGCCATGGTCAATGCCGATTTTCCACTGACATAACGTTGTTCGGCGCGCAAGGTCGAACAGGATGTTTCGTAGGATGACCAGCTATTCGCTGCCGGTTGATGGACCATATTATCATCACTCATCAGGCGATGATAATAATTCTCTAACAGGTTGCCACGTTCATTCAGCGGCAGAAAATTGACAAAACGTGCATGCGCTTCGGGAAAAAAACGTCCCATTTCGTAGAGAAACCAATCCACTTCGGCGTCACTACCCAGAAAAATGCCCCGCAGAATCAACCCCTGAACATGTTCCGGATAGGCGATGGCATAAGCCAATGCCAAGGTGCTGCCCCATGACCCACCAAACAATAGAAACTGATCAATGCCAAGCTGTTTGCGCAGTGTTTCAATATCTTCAATTAAATGCAGGGTTGTATTATCGGCAGTTTCGCCCAATGGGGTTGATCGGCCTGATCCACGTTGGTCAAACAAAATTGTCCGAAACTTATTTGGATTAAACAGCCGCCGGTGAACTGGCGAAATGCCGGCACCTGGCCCCCCATGCAAAAACAGAACCGGAATGCCATCAGCATTGCCACATTGTTCAAAATAGATTCGATGCTGTTGCTGTTCCAGCCAGCCTGTTTGAAAAGGCATAACCGGATCGAAAAGGTCAATGTCCTGAATAAACGCGTTTGTCATCACTTGATGTTGATCATTCTCACCATTTACATAGCTAACAGCAGGGCGGAATAATACGCCACAACCAAAGGACGTTACGCGGCCTCAGCCATCATATCTTCGAGTTTTAATGCCGCCGCATCCTGATCAATCTTTTCAATCGCAGCATATTCACGCGCCAGACGCTCTAGCGCGGCCTGATACATCTGTCGCTCCGAATAGGATTGTTCAGATTGATTTGTTCGCCGGTGCAAATCACGGACAACCTCGGCAATCGAAACTGGATCACCTGATTTGATTTTTGTTTCATATTCAGCCGCCCGACGCGACCACATGGTCCGGCGCACGCGCGCTTTGCCCTGCAAAGTGGTGATAGCCTGATCCATTTGCTTGCTTGAGCTAAGCGTCCGCAGTCCAAGTGTCTTGGCTTTTTCCATCGGCACACGTAATGTCATGCGATCCTGTTCAAAGCGTACCACAAGCATTTCCAGTTCAATGCCCGCAACTTCACGTGTTTCGGTTCCAAGAATTCTGCCAACACCATGGGTTGGATATACAACAAAATCGCCTTCTTCGAAGGCGGCGTCTGATTTACGTGCCATTTTGTTTCCCTAATGTCTGCCATGAGACAATTGTAGCCATGAGCCACTAAGTTATATCGATATACAAAATCCATATGCTGTCCGGCGATGTGCAAACCAACCCTCTAGGGCCAGTCAAACCAACATTGCCAAGACAACATTAAAATTTATCCTGTATGTGCAGACGGTATTATACACAAATCTGGCTCATATGACAATTGCATCTATATACGACGTCCGCCGCATCAATCGCCGCATCCAGAAATCAATATATTTGTTATTAACTGGATCATGCCACAATGACTGGTACTGGAAGATTAACTAGCTTTTGGGTTGTCAGCTGTTACTAGTTACCTTTTCCCGGCGCTTTGGTAAAATATTTATCAAATTTACCAGTTTCGCTTTCGGCCGCTTTGGCATTCGGCATTTCATCAATCTTTTGACCGATATTTGGCCAGATTTCAGACATGTCACGATTTAGATCAAGCCATTTTGTGGCTTCTGGCTCACTATCAGGCAAAATAGCTTCGGGCGGACATTCAGGCTCACAAACACCGCAATCGATACATTCATCTGGATGAATGACCAGCATATTTTCACCTTCATAAAAACAATCGACCGGACATACTTCGACGCAGTCGGTATATTTACAATTGATACAGTTTTCATTGACGATATAAGTCATGTCGGTCAATCCCGTAGGCTTAGTGCTATTCTGCTGTGGTGTTTACAAGTGGCTAAGATGTAGCCTAGATAAGATTAGGCTTCAAGACCCAGACGCGCGCGGGCGCTATTTGCCGCATGTGCAGAGGCGACATCATCAATATAGAGCAAACCGGCAAGCCGCCGCATGAGTTGGGCTTCGTAATCATGCAACACGCCATCAGCCAGCACCACCATCCAGATCATTTCCATGATAATAGCGCGTTCTTCGGCATCGGTATCATTGCGGATCTGGCGGGTAATGCCAGAAATCTCAACACGATCATCATAGTCTTGACGTGCTTTCTCGATCATTTCGTCAATGACATCCGGTGTCATCGATAGCTGGTGTTCAAGCGCGGTGGCAATTGCCATACGCTCGGCATCACCAAGTGTACCATCGGCCATTGCCGCTTCGATCAAAAGTCCGGCAACCGTTGCCGCCCATTCGGAATCATCATCCGGCGTTTCGGCAATTTCATTATAGGTTTTTACCCAGCTTGTTAGTTTATTCAGCATCTAATCCTCGTCTGCCAGATGAATGGCTTTTAATTGATCGGTTTCGCGGCGCAGTCTTTTGGTGGGGCGGCCGCTACCCCTTGTCCGGTTTTCAAAATCGCGTCCGGTTTTATCAACAGTCTTGGCTGTGACAACAGGCGGCGACAGATCATTATAAAGCGTAACCGCTTCGCTTGCTGGCCCACGGCGTTGTCCCAGCGCCACAATCTCGATAACCCGCACATCATTCTGTTGCACAAAGGTCAATATCTGTCCCACCACCACCGCGCGATGCGGCTTGTTCATGACTTCGCCATTCAAGCGCAATTTGCCGCTGGCAATGAGCCGTGTCGCCAAACTGCGGGTTTTGAAAAAACGCGCATACCAAAGCCATTTATCTAGCCGAAGGGCCTTTGTATCATCCGCCAATGGATTGTCTTTCAATCAGCCATCAGTCCTTTAGTTTCAGATTTGCAAGCACCGCAAAGGGCGAATTCGGATCTGCCTGTTTTTCGGCTGGACGCCGGTTTTGCGGTTGATTTCGAGATTGCTTTGGTGGCCGTTTTTTGGCCCCGCCCCTGTCAGATTTGCTGCGCCCTTGCTGCGCTTTTGCGTTTTTGGGCTGGCCGTTACCGCGATCTGCATCGGCTTTGGTATCCGCATGCGCACCATTTGATGTCTGTTTGGCACGGCTAGGTGTGCGTTGAGGGCGGGCTTTGCGTTTACGCTCAAATAACTGGATCGCCGGTTTTTCCGGATCTTCCGATGCTTCTTCACCCACAATGACACAACCAAGATCAAGCAACATCGCGCCCATCTGTTCACGCGTTGCCCCGGCCAGCGACAGCATGTCCTCAGTCAGTTTGAAGCTACCAACACGCGCGGCGGTGCGCACCAGCATTGCCACACGCTCAACCATATCAACCCGCATCACACGACCACCAAGCCGGCGATAACCGACCGCCAGCCAGAAATTATCATCAACGCCTTCAGGTGCATCAATGGCAACGCGGCCTGCGGGCGGCTCGGCGGCAAAATCATTGCTGGACAGAAACCCCTGATCCAGATTCCAGAGCAAAGCACGTAAAGCAATCGGCGCTGGCTTCAGCATTTCCGGCATATAAAGGCTTTCAACGCCAAAGCGGATGCCTAGACGCGCCAAACGTGGCTTGTCAGCCTCATGCATTGCCCGCGTCAGATGCCCCACTTCGGCTGTCGGTAGCGAACCCAAACGCTCGAACAGCATATAGGCAATGCCTCTGGCCGCACCAGTCAGACCTGTGGGCGCTGACGGCGTTGCGTCAGCAGCTTCAGAAACATGCGCAGAAACGGGCGCAGAAACGGGCGCAGAAACGGGCGTAGAAACGGGCGCAGACGCAGAGTCTGATACGGCTTCTGCTTTCAAATCCGAATCGGCTGAAGCCTCGCCTGCCGAAGCCGAAGGCACTGCTTCAGATGACGGCGGTGCTTCATTGTGTTTTTCTGCTGGCTCAGCAATTGTCATTGACGGCGCTGCATCTGGTGTCGCCAGAATGGTCAATCGGCCAAGCACTGTATCAATATGTGCATTAATAAAATCGGTCAGGCGCGCCACAAGACGTGTTGTCTGGTCAATCGAAAGAAGGTCACTGCTCAGCAGTTCAGTACGCGGACTATACAGGCTGTCGCCCTTGACCAGTCGCGCCACTATGGATTCACGCCAGCTGATATTGCCCTTTTCATCCAATTTGAATGCCAGATCAGCCGATCCGGTAAAGGCACGAACACGGCGCTCTATTTCATCGGGAAGTCCCCGGCGGGCGGCGGCCAGAATTGTTGCCTTTTCTTCGCCCTCGGACAAGGTCGGCATGAAGACAAACCCATCAAGCTGTCCTACATTTTCACCTTCGACAAGAACCGTACCGTCGGCCTTAACTGATGCCATCAAATTCTTAGTTTCCTTCAGTCTTCTACTCAAATGGGCCGCGCGTTTATCAACAAATCGCTCAGATAGTCTTGAATGCAGACAATCAGACAAGCGATCCTCAATTTTACGAGCACGATCCTGCCATTCTGCGGGGTCATCTGTCCAGTCAGAACGGTGCGTAATGTAAGTCCAGGTACGAATATAAGCAAGCCGCGTCATCAAAGTGTCAATATCGCCATCAAGCCGATCAAGCTGGGTCATCGCTTTGGCCACCATATCCGTGCCAAGCACACCATCCTCGACCAGCGCCAGATAGATCGATGCGAGCATTTCATAATGATTTTCATTCAGGCTCTGGCGAAAATCGGGAATGCAGGCGACCTCCCATAACAGACGTACCTGCCGCGCACCCGACACGGCGTCTTTGATCTCGGGACGACCCGCCAGCGCCAGAAGCGCGCGATGATCCAGCGCATCACCTTTACGGAACAAAAACGGTAATGGCGGCGGCGCTTCGAGTGATCCAAGCAGCATATCAACCGAGGCAAAATTGAGATCACGGCTTCGCCAGTAAAAGGCTCGCAAAGGCGGAAAACGGTGCTGTTCAATCGCTTCGATCAATTCAGGTTCCAGCGCGTGACATCCATCGGTGACGCCAAATGTACCATCATTTATATGCCGTCCGGCACGTCCAGCGATCTGTGCCATTTCCGAGGCAGTCAGCTTGCGCATCTTGCGGCCATCATATTTGACATCAGCCGCCAGCGAGACATGCGACAGGTCAAGATTGAGCCCCATGCCAATGGCATCAGTCGCAATCAGGAAGTCAACCTCGCCATTCTGGTATAATTCGACCTGTGCATTGCGCGTACGCGGGCTAAGACGCCCCATGACAATGGCCGCACCACCGCGCTGACGCCGGATGAATTCAGCAATCTGATAGACATCAGCCGCCGAAAAAGCCACCACCGCCGCACGCCGTGGCAAACGGGTGAGCTTTTTGGGGCCACTATAGGATAGTTTCGACATACGCTGGCGGTAATCGATCTTGGCATCGGGCAATAATTGCCGCAACAGGGGTGCCGCCGTTTCTGCGCCCATGAACATCGTTTCAAACAGACCGCGCGCATGAATGATCCGGTCGGTAAAGACATGACCCCGTTCACGGTCGCCAGCAAGCTGTATTTCGTCAACACCCACAAATTCAAAACGCCGGTCAGGCAGTTCCCCTGCTCCATCGCCAAGTGCCGACAAAGTCAGAGATTCTGGCATCGATTCAACGGTCGCGCAGATATAGCGCGCTGATGCCGGAATGATACGTTCTTCGCCTGTTATCAAGCCAACTTTGGCCGCACCAAGCCGCGCCACCAAGCGGTCATAATTTTCACGCGCCAAAAGCCGCAGAGGAAAGCCAATGATACCACTGGCGTAACCTGTCATCCGTTCAAGCGCGAGATGCGTCTTGCCCGTATTGGTTGGCCCAAGAACCAAAGTTACATTTTCGGCTGAACGACGCGCCATGGAAATATCGACAGAAACTAAGTTAGGAACAGATTAGACATATTCAAACAGGCAAAGCCTACAGGGGTTTAAGCATTTGTACATGTGAAATCGGTTATAGCCCTGAACAAAACCCCGCCGGAAATGCCAGCGGGGTTTGATAGCTTGTCTCAAATGTAAGACTTTTGGTTATGATGCTGGTTTAGGCCGCGGCCAGTTGACGAAGAACGTAATGCAAAATACCACCATTTTTGAAATAGGTGGCTTCGCCATCGGTATCGATTCGTGCCAGAAGCGTTACAGACTGACTTTTGCCATCAGCACTTGTAAAGCTCGCCTGCACTTCCATGCCTGCCGAAATGCCGCCAGCAAGGCCAGTCAAAGACACACTTTCAGTTCCATCAAGACCAAGGCTTTCGCGGCCGACGCCTTCAGGGAACTGCAACGGCAGAACACCCATGCCAATCAGGTTGGAACGGTGAATACGCTCAAAGCTTTCGGCAATCACGGCCTTTACGCCCAATAGGCGCGTGCCTTTGGCCGCCCAATCACGGCTAGAGCCCGTACCATATTCCTTGCCGCCAATGACAATCAGCGCCGTGCCTTCATCAGCGTAACGCATTGCCACATCATAAAGCGGTGCCACATCACCCGACGGCACATGCTGGGCAAAACCGCCGGTAGTGCCTGTTGCCGCCATGTTTTTCAGCCGGATATTGGGAAAAGTGCCCCGCATCATGACCTTGTGATTGCCCCGACGCGAGCCAAAGGAATTGAAATCAACCGGACGCACCTGATGCTCGGTCAGGAAGTCTGCCGCTGGCGTATCACGGGCAATCGAACCTGCCGGCGAAATATGATCGGTGGTGATCGAGTCGCCCAGCAAGGCCAATATACGGCCATTTTCAATATCGCTGGCACCAGCTGGTACATCGCGGCTCATGCCTTCAAAATAAGGCGGATTCTGCACATAGGTCGAACTATCATCCCAGTCAAAGGTGAGGCCAGCCGAGGTCTTGATCGCCTGCCATTCGGCGGTACCCTTGAACACGTCTGCATAGCGTTCACGGAACATTTCAGCCGAAATGACCTGATCAACAACCGTACGGATATCGTCATTTGATGGCCATAGATCGCGCAGATAGACATCATTGCCATCTTTGTCCTGACCTAATGGATCATCATTCATCACCTTGCTGACCGATCCGGCAAGCGCATAGGCAACAACCAAAGGCGGCGAGGCCAGATAGTTTGCCGCAACATGCGGGCTGATCCGGCCTTCAAAATTCCGGTTGCCCGACAATACCGACGTAACCGTCAGGCCACCCTCTTCAACCGCTTTGGCAAGCGGCGCGGCAATGGGGCCCGAATTACCGATGCAGGTTGTGCATCCATAGCCGACCGTGTGAAAGCCAAGCGCATCAAGATGCGAGGTCAGACCCGCCTTATCAAGATAGGCCGACACCACCTGACTGCCAGGTGCCAGTGAGGTCTTAACCCACGGCTGAACTGTCAACCCGCGTTCATGTGCCGCCTTGGCCACCAGGCCGGCGGCAACCAGAACCGACGGGTTCGAGGTATTGGTGCAAGACGTGATCGCCGCAATGACGACATCACCATCGCTGAGGCTGTAATCTGTACCGTCAATGGCAACTGATTTAGGCGCTGTCCGCCCTGTGGATTCGGCAAGCGTAGCCGCAAAAGAGGCCGCCACATCCGGCAAAGCCACACGATCCTGCGGCCGTTTTGGGCCTGCCATTGATGGCACAACCGTGGCAAGATCAAGCGACAATATGTCGGTGAAATGCGGATCAGCTGCATCGCTGGCACGCCACATGCCCTGCGCTTTGGCGTAAGCCTCGACAAGCGCTACACGGTCATCATCACGACCTGTCAGACGCAGATAGTTCAGAGCCTCATCATCGATTGGGAAAAAGCCACAAGTCGCACCATATTCAGGTGCCATATTGGCAATTGTCGCACGATCCGCCAAAGATAGCTGATCCAGACCAGGGCCAAAGAATTCGACAAATTTGCCAACAACGCCGCGCTTGCGCAGGGCTTCGACAATCATCAGCACCAGATCCGTCGCTGTCGCGCCTTCGGGGAGTTTGCCATCAAGACGGAAGCCGATCACATCAGGCACCAGCATCGAAATAGGCTGGCCAAGCATGGCGGCCTCGGCTTCGATACCACCAACACCCCAGCCCAATACGGCCAGACCATTGACCATGGTCGTGTGGCTGTCAGTGCCAACAACCGAATCCGGATAGGCAACCGTTTCGCCATCTTCATCGCGTGTCCAGATTGTCTGCGCCAGATATTCAAGATTGACCTGATGACAGATACCTGTTCCCGGCGGCACAACGCGGAAATTATCAAAAGCACCCGCGCCCCAGCGCAAAAATTCATAGCGTTCCTTGTTACGGGTGAATTCTAGCGCGGTGTTTTTGGCCGCCGCGTCAGCCCCGCCTGCATGATCAACCATGACCGAATGATCAATCACCAGATCAACAGGTGATAGCGGATTGATTTTTTCAGGATTACCGCCAATCGTTCCCATCGCATCGCGCATGGCTGCCAGATCGACAACTGCCGGAACGCCGGTAAAATCCTGCATCAGAACGCGCGATGGACGAAAGGCAATCTCGCCGCCCTCGCCGCTTTCAGCCCAGTTTGCCAGCGCGCCGATATCGGCGGCCGTGACCGAACTTTCGTCCTGATTACGAAGCAGGTTTTCCAGCAAAACCTTGAGTGAAAATGGCAGACGTGCCAATGACGGATAAGTCTCGGCAAGGCTGGCAAGCGAGTAATAGCGGTATGTTTTGCTGCCGACAGTCAGATTAGCACGGCACGCGTCACGCAATGTCTTTGACATGGCGGTTTCCCCTTTACGGTTGAACTTCACAAATAACAGAGCTGGCCAGCATGAGGAGCGCCTCAACGCGGTCACCCATCTTATAGCGCGTTTCACTTAATTTTTCCAGATGGAATTTTGGAAAACCTCTAGACCAAAGGCTGGTTTGACAGGTAAACATGCGGCATGGCTAGTGATGCGGCATCTATGAACGGGCAACCGGGGAACGTACAACCGGGGCTTTGGCTTGACGCGGTGACGGTTCTGCGTGGCATCAGGCCGGTCATTCATGAATTCAGCAACCATCTTGATTGTGGCCAGCTTGGCCTTGTGCATGGCGCCAATGGCGCGGGTAAAACAACCTTGCTACGCGCGATTGCTGGACGGCTTCCTCTGGCAAGCGGTGCAATCACATGCACAGCAGGTTCGGGCAGGCTAGTTAACGGCGAAGAGGCGCGGCTTTATGTGGGGCATCAGGATGGCCTATCCAGCCAGATGAGCGGGCGTGAAAATCTGCATAGCTGGGCGGCGATGACTGGCTATGGTGATGCACAGCGGATCGAGGCAGCTCTTGCGGCGCTTGGCTGTCTGGGATTTGCCGACAGCATGGTGCGGCTGTTGTCACGCGGACAAAGGCGACGGCTGGCACTGGCGCGGTTGAGGCTGGGCCCGAAAACGGCCTTATGGCTTCTGGATGAGCCGAATGTAGGGCTTGATGATGATGCACGCACAGCGCTGGATCGCATCATTTGCGCGCATATAGACAATGGCGGCATGGTGCTGGCAGCAACGCATCTTGATCTGGGTGCAACGCTTGGCAAGACACGGCAGATATGGACGCTAGGACACAAGGCGCATAAAGATGCATAGTGTTTACGCGCAGATAAAACGTGACCTTACCATCGCCTGGCGTAGCCGACAGGATGTCGCTGTCATGCTGATTTTCTTTGTTATCATTATCGCCTTGTTTCCGCTGGCTTTTGGCCCGTCGGCGGCAACGCTAGAGCCACTGGCCGTACCGATCATCTGGATCGCGGCACTGTTGTCGATTCTGGCCGGATTTGACGGGCTGTTTGCCGATGATGTGCGTGAGGGCTGGCTTGATCAGATCAGCATGCCAGTCATCAATGAAACACCTGGCGACCCTCCAACTGGCGGGTTTTACCAATTAGGGCTTTATGCGCTGGCCAAGGCGGTAGCGCATTGGGTAAAAACCGGCGTGCCTTTATTGCTGACAACACCTTTGATGGCGATCATGCTTGCCATGCCACTGCATCAACTGGGCGCGTTACTGGTGGCACTGGCTGTGGGAAGCTGTTGCCTGACCTTGCTGGGGATCATAGGCGCGGCATTGGCGCAAGGCGCACGGCGCGGCGGCGGGTTGATGGCCTTGCTGGTTCTGCCTCTGGCCGTACCCGTTCTGATTTTCGGGGTGATGGCATCACAACCTGATATGACCATGCCCGGTACCTATATAATCGTAACCCCGCATCTGATGTTATTGGCGGCACTGGCGTTGCTGTTGCTGGCACTGGCACCGCCGGTGGCGGCGATGGCGCTGATCGAAAGCGACGGGGGTAGCGGATCATGAGGCTAGACATTGCGATTTCAACAAAAAGGGCTATATCACACGGGCATGTTTGATTTTCTGGCAAATCCGACGCGTTTTATGCGCATCGCCGACTGGCTGTTTCGCCCGCTGTTATTGATAACAGCGGTGACGATGGCCTATGGGCTGTATCTGGGATTATTTGCCTCGCCGCCCGATTACCAGCAAGGCGAAACCGTGCGGATCATCTATATCCATGTGCCCGCTGCATGGCTGGCTTTGTTTGGCTATGTTGGGCTGGGATTATGCGGCCTGTTCTATATCGTCTGGCGGCATCCACTGGCAGATATTGCGGCGCGTGCGATAGCGCCTGTTGGGGCGATGTTTGCCTTTCTGACACTGGTTACCGGTGCCTTATGGGGTAAGCCCATGTGGGGCGCATGGTGGGTCTGGGATGCACGATTGACCTCGATGCTGATTCTGTTTTTCTTCTATCTGGGCGTGATCGCATTGGCGAATGGCTTTGACCGCCCTGAGCGCGGTAGTCGCCCCGCCGCCTTGCTGGCGCTGGTTGGGTTGATCAATGTGCCGATTGTTAAATTTTCGGTTGATTGGTGGCATACATTGCATCAACCTGCCAGCATCCTGCGCAGTGGTGGCCCCGCCATTGATCCGTCAATGCTGACGCCGCTTATTCTGATGCTGATTGCCTGTCATGGCTATTTTGCTCTGGTCGTTATTATGCGGATGCGGGCGCTGATCACCGCACGGCGTATCGCCACGCTTGCCTTAAAGCGCCTTGGCAATAATGGTGGCATATCATGAACAGCCTATTCGAAATGGTACAATTTGGCGGGTTTATCTGGGCCAGCTATGCGATTGCCGCGCTGGCACTTATGTGGATGTTTGTGGCAAGCTGGGCAAGGGCAAGAACGCTTGCTAAAAAACTGCGCGCAATGATGCAAGAAGATGCCAGTGATAACAACGATAATGACAAGATCACATAAGATATTGCTTACAGCAATCTAGCTGGAACGCCGACGGCCACCCCGCCGACGGCCGCCTTCAAGCGCAGGGGCATCTTGTGCTGTCAGAATGCGTTCAGGCAATGGAACCATTGCCGACAGTTTGGCATAGGGATCGCTTTTGTGCGGGATCGCCATCGCCTTGACGAAATGATCCTGAAATGAGGGCTCAATCGCGGTTTCGATTTTTTCGATATTGCGCACGGTCTGTTCAATTTCAGCGCGAGCACCTTTATTCAGCAAGGCCATGCGCGCACCTGCACCTGCCGAATTACCTGCCGCCCTCACATTTTCAAGCTCGCAATCGGGGATCATACCAAGCACCATGGCATATTTAGGGTCAATATGCGTACCAAAGGCCCCCGCCAGCACAACCTTGTCGATATGGTTGATATTGATCTTATCCATCAATAAACGGAAACCAGCATATAGCGCGGCTTTGGCCAGCTGGATCGCGCGTACATCATTCTGGGTGACGGTTACATTGTCGCTGACACGATAGCGGAATGTACGGTCATCAGCCTCAATGCGCGGGCTGATCAAAGCTTTGCCACCATCAATCACACCATCCATCGTGATGATGCCGGATAAATACATTTCACCCAGAATTTCAATGATTCCCGATCCGCATATGCCGGTAATGCCAGTGGATTTTACCGCTTCGTCAAAGCCATCTTCATCCGACCATTGGTCAACGCCGATAACGCAAAAGCGCGGCTCCAGCGTTACCGGATCAATACGCACCCGCTCGATCGCCCCGGGAGCCGCACGCTGGCCAGATGAAATCTGCGCCCCTTCAAAGGCAGGCCCTGTTGGCGAGGATGCGGCCAGAAGCCGGTCACGATTACCAACGACAATCTCGGCATTGGTGCCCACATCAATAAGCAATGTCATTTTATCGGTTTTCTGCGGCGCTTCGGCAAGCACGACACCGGCGGCATCAGCCCCAACATGCCCAGCAATACATGGCAGGATATAGGCGCGTGCGCCCTGGTTCAAAGCAAGGCCAAGGTCGCTGGCTTTCAGACTGAGGGCGCTATCAACAGCCAGTGCAAAGGGGGCACCGCCAAGCTCTAGCGGATCAATGCCCAAAAGCAGGTGGTGCATAACCGGATTACCGACCAGAACAATTTCGATCACGTCATCACTCGACATGCCAGCCTGTTCGGCGGCACCATCAATCAGCTGCTGCAAGCCTGCGATGACAGCCTTGGTCATTTCAGCAGGCCCATCAGGATTCATAATGCCATAAGACACCCGACTCATAAGATCTTCGCCAAACCGAATTTGCGGATTCATCGCGCCCGTTGAGGCAAGTACCGCGCCCGTTGCCATATCGCAAAGATGCGCCGACATGGTTGTCGAGCCCACATCGATAGCGACGCCAACGACATTTTCTTTCAGCCCCGGCCAGATGCCTGTTATGTGACAGCCATCACGCAAGGCAACGGTCACATGCCATTTGCCCTCGCGCAGAACAGGCTGTAACTGCTGAAGGATATGTAAATCACAGGTGATTTCACCTGATACACGATCTGGCCATTGCTTTGCCAAAGCTTCGGCCAGACGACGAAAATCACCAGATGGTTCATGCATATCGGGTTCGCGCACCTCGACAAGGCATAGCCGCACAACTGGATCCATTTCGATCTGACGTTCATCCGCCGCCTTGCGAACAAGCTGGTTATGCACCTGGCTTTCAGGTGGCACATCGATCACCGCATCGGCAAGCAGGACAGACTGACATGATAGCCGCCGACCATCAGCCAGACCGCGTTTATCCGCATAACGGGTTTCAACCGCCGTTACCGCACCAAGACTTCCAGCCCCTGAGACGATACCATGTTTCGCAAATTCACCAGTACCAACATTAATCTGGCACCGTCCACACATCGCCCGGCCACCACAAACAGAGTCTATATCAACACCAAGTTCGCGCGCGGCCTGCAGCACAGTTGTTCCCTGCGCGACTTTAGCCTGACGGCCTGATGGCGTGAAAACAACTTTGATATCAGTTTTGCCGTTCAGGTTTGCATCGGGGACATCGGCGACGGTTGGATCTGTGCTCATATAGCTTGCCTAACATAATTGGGCATACCCTTAGGCACTCCGGCTACGACGTGTCTGACGACGTTCGCGACCACCAGATCCTGCGGCAACCGGTTCACGAAAACGCTTGATCCAATTACGACATTCAGGGTCATTACCATTCATAACATTTGCACCCATTATACCCGTCATTTCTTCAGAATGAAGCGGATTCATGATCGCCGATGTCATGCCTGCACCTGCTGCCATCGATAAAAAGGCAGCATTCATGCCATGCCGGTTTGGCAAACCAAAGGAAATGTTGGAAGCCCCGCAGGTTGTGTTCACCTTAAGCTCATTACGCAACCGAATAATCAGGTCTAGTGCCGAACGCCCCGCCATATTGATGGCGCCAACCGGCATGATCAGCGGATCAACAATGACATCTTCGCGCGGGATACCGTAATCCTCGGCGCGCTCTACAATCATTTTGGCAACCTCATAACGAACATTCGGATCTTCGGAAATGCCGGTTTCGTCATTCGAAATTGCAACAACAGCCGCACCATATTTCTTGACTAGCGGTAAAACAACTTCAAGACGCTCTTCTTCGCCTGTTACCGAATTTACCAACGGCTTACCTTTATAAACAGATAGGCCAGCTTCAAGCGCGGCAACAATCGAACTATCAATCGCCAGCGGCACATCGACAACATCCTGAACCAGCTTGATTGACTCAGCCAGAATGGCCGGTTCGTCAGCCATAGGGATACCCGCATTCACATCAAGCATCGTTGCGCCAGCTTCAACCTGTGCCACGGCATCTGCAATAACCCGCGAATAGTCACCAGCCGCCATTTCGGCTGCTAGTAATTTACGACCTGTTGGATTGATCCGCTCGCCAATGACGCAAAAGGGCGCCTCAAAACCAATGGTAATTTCCTGTTTATCGGATGAAATAAGTGTTTTGGTCATGTGCCTAACTTTCTAAATATGGCTTACCAATTCTAGTGTTAAATTTTTGTAGCGTTGGAGTGTTTCTAGCTTTTGTTTTTTTTCGACAGTAAATGATATTAGGACACACAAAAGAAAGCCGAAGACAATCAGCTGTATCAAATCAAGCAACAATTCTTCCGTCATCAGATTGTCGCATTCATCAGAACATCTAGATTCGTTTATTAGGCTGATTTACGCGCATCACTGGTAATATTGTCTGACCTGAAGTTTGCATGAATCAAATTGTCTTTCAAAGGTTGAATACCAAGTGCCAAACAGACATCGCGTGTTATAAATGGCTTGTTCAAAGTGTAGAAATGAAACTGATCGACACCTTCATCCATTAAATCGACACAAATATCAGTTGCCACGACAACCGATAATATATCCTCTACGTTGTTTCGCTTTGCCATATCAAATTCATGCGCCAGACTATCTGGAATGCTGGCACCACATCGGGCAGCAAATAGTTTGGTCTTTTCCCAGTTTTCGATGGGAAGAATACCTGGCACAATCGGTGTATCAATGCCCGCCTTAACAGCGCGGTCACGAAATCGCAAAAACATGTCAGAGTCAAAAAAGAACTGCGTAATAGCCCCTGTTGCCCCTGCATCAATCTTGCGTTTCAGCCAATCAATATCAGCCCCATCATAAGCGGCATCAGGATGCGGTTCCGGATAAGCGCCAACCCATATCTTGTCAAAATTACGTTTTGCCAGTGCGGCAACAAGCTCAACCGCGTCTGCAAAGCCATCAGGCGTGGGGGTAAATCGACTGGCACCCCCGGGGGCATCGCCACGAAGTGCCACGATCTGTTTTACCCCCACGTCAAGATAGCCTTTTGCAACATTCATCACCGCATGACGCGTGGCATCAACGCATGTTAAATGTGCCGCCACATCCACATGCCATGTCTGCGCAATCGTTTTTGTCATATCCCTTGTCAAATCGCGCGTACTGCCATTAGCCCCATATGTGACCGACACAAATTCAGGATGCAACGGAAGTAGCATATGCAGGGTTTCCCATATGGCAAAACTTGCGCTCAGCGATTTTGGCGGGAAAAATTCAAATGATATTTTAGGTTTTTTGTTATCCACCATGTGCTTGTCCAATTGATAAATCAGTTTCAACAGACGCGATTGTCACATAGTCAAAAAAATGACACAATCTCATAATAATCATATTAATTATGAGGAATAATCATGAATATTGAATTACGTCACTTGCGAAGCATAATGGCCATTCACAATACCGGATCGCTTCAGGCGGCGGCAACGCAGTTGCATGTGACACAATCGGCATTATCGCATCAGATAAAAGCGATACAGGATCAGGTTGGTGTTGATCTGTTTATCAAGAACGTAAAACCAATGCGGCTATCGCCAGAAGGTATGCGCTTTCTTCATGCCGCCGAAAAGATACTGCCCGAGATTGAAGCTCTGAAAGCTAAATTTACAGATATGCAAGACGGAAAGTCTGGTCGGCTTCATATCGCGATTGAATGTCATGCCTGTTTTGAATGGCTGTTTCCGGTGATAAATATATTCCGCGAGGATTTCCCCGACATAGATGTAGATATTCGCCCCGGCTTTGCATTTCGCGCCCTACCCGCATTACATGAAGGTGAGATAGACGTTGTCATTTCATCGGATCCCGAGACCATCAATAATATCGAATTTCTTGATCTTTTTTCATACGCCCCTACCTTCATCGCCGCAAAAAGCAATCCGCTTGCCAAAAAACGATACATCGAAGCAAGTGATTTTGCCGATCAGGTGCTTATCAGCTATCCGGTAGAACGCAACAAACTTGATATTTTCAGTCAGCTTTTGATTCCTGCAAAGGTTGAACCAAAAGCAATAAGACAGGTCGAGCTAACCGCAATCATTTTGTTGCTGGTGGATGCCAATAAGGGGGTTTCGGTGCTTCCCGATTGGGTTATTAGATCAGCCGAAATGAGCAAAGGCACCGTCACCAAGAAGATCACGAAACAAGGCCTTAGACGTAAACTTTATGCTGCTACCCGCAAAAGCGACCTTGATAAAGCATTTATTCAGCGATTCATTGAGCTAAGCCGTAACGGCAAGGCATTCATCAAACCTAGCCAGAGCGGACAATCAGCACTTATTCATGCCGACTGAAATCACGCAACAAGCGCTTCAAAGCCACCTTTAGGCAAGCTTTTGATCTGGCCATCAGCGATAGCCTGTGCGTAAGCCGCCGTTTTGGCAAAACCACCAAACGGATAAAAATGGAAATGCTTGATCATGCAATCTTTGTCAGCCGCCATACCTTCGGCAAGGTCATCAAGAAGGATATGCGGTGATTGTACAGTCATCAATTTAGCTACATTCTTGGCCTGTTTGGCGATAAAGCGCATTGATGGGCCAATGCCCGATACCTGGGCAAAACGGAACAAGGTCTTGATTGTGGCAGGCCCCGGAATACCGACGCGGATTGGCAGATTATTGCCAGCGTCGCGGATCGATTTTTCCCAAGCCAGAACAATATCGGCTTCGAAACAAAACTGGGTTTCGATATAAAGGTTCAAGCCATCGCGCTTGGCCAGCTCATTTTTAAGCATAAGCGCTTCGACGATTTCTTCGTCGCTTATGTCAGGACTACCTTCAGGATGGCCAGCTACACCGATATCAGTGATGCCATATTTCTGAATCAAGCCAGTGTTGAGCACTTCGATGCTAGAGGCAAACTGGCCAACCGGACTGTCAACACCACCGCCAATGACCAGAACTTCGCTAACACCTGCTTTCTGGGTGAACGCCGACAACAATGCGTCAAGCTGGTCAGTATCTTTCAAAGACCGGGCAGCCAGATGGGGTACCGGATTCATGCCATCATTATGCAAACGTTGGGCAACCGCAACCGTATCCATTGGATCACTGCCAGGCAGGAACGTAACATTGACTGTCGTGCCGGGTGCCAGACAATCAGCAAAGCTGTCGATTTTTGACGCTCCATTAGGCGTCACTTCGATTGACCAGTCAGACGCGGCGGCTTGGATTTGTTCGATAGTTGCGGACATTGGTAACCCTCAAAACTCATATATTATTGAAACTACATACGACAATTATTGATCGCATGAACAGTTAAGCAGAATGACAATCGTCTTTTAGCATCAATCAGGATGGCTTGGCGACGCCTTTCTATTTTCCATTTGCGACATCTAAAACAAGTAAGGTTTAGGTGATACGCCACGTAAGCTTAGTCCGTTTACCGTGCCTAATTATTGGGCTGAAAACCGCCATTTTCAACCAGAAGCTTGACCCTTTCGGATGGATAATCATGTTCGAGCTTTTCAGCATGCATGCGGGCTTCTGCATCAAGATCCTCGCCGCATGTAACTGGGTCAGCCCGACGCCATTCGGCCAGATAATCATCAGTCCCATCAGCCCCATCGCGCATCGCCGCCGCGTCAATCGCAATCGAAAACCGCTTGGGAAGTTCAATTTTTGCCTGTTCACGATTCCGGCCACGTCCACGTTCGGCAATGACCTGTGCAGGAATATCGCGCCAATACAGCGTGATTAGATTAGCCATGTTAGCTCCCGTCGAGTTAACTATTTACCGCATTAGCCGTCTGGCTGGCGGTCGAAATGAAATCTGTAAATGCACCATATCCAGCAAAACGATAGTCAAAATCAAGTGCTAACATCGCTGCCGCTGCGCGCGCCTTGGCCAGCAAGGCCGGATCCTCAGTCTGGGCAATATACAATACACGTTTGTAATTACCAAAATACATATCTCGTAACTGCGGGTGCTGGCGCAATCCCATACCCTTCATAACCAGACGTTCAAAATGGCGCACCATATAATCAGTCAGGAAAAAGGTGCCAAGCTCGGCTTCCATTTCGGCGTCAAAATCAGATTTACCTAAAAACATTTCATAGCAGTGTGGCCCCGGAACACGCGGAATTGATTCAGATTCCAGATAGGCGTCAATAGCACCACCTGTTCCACAATCACCATATATCACAACGATATTACGACCAGTTTTCTTGGCGGCATCAATTTTCCGCTTCAGACCTGGCACTATTTTTTCTGGATGGTTATGCCATATCGCTGGCAAGCATGTGAGTTCGACGGCACCAGTCGGTAACTGTTTGGTGATATCAAGAATTTCACGCGCCAACGCACCGCAGGCAATCATCAAAACGCCTGCCGGTGCCTCCACATGCGTTGATGGGCTAGCCAGCCGCCTGTTCTTTCGCACGACGCGCCGCAATCATTTCTTTAGCCGTTTCGACAGCCACCGCCGCATCACGGCAATAGGCGTCAGCACCAACCGAGTCGGCAAAGGCTTCGTTCAAAGGTGCACCGCCAACAAGCACGATATAATCATCGCGAATGCCTTTTTCGATCATCGCATCAACGACAACTTTCATATATGGCATGGTTGTTGTGAGCAAAGCCGACATGCCAAGAATGTCAGGCTTATGTTCTTCAAGCGCTTCAAGATAATTTTCAACCGGATTGTTAATACCAAGATCAATCACGTCAAAACCGGCACCTTCAAGCATCATCGATACAAGGTTTTTACCAATGTCGTGAATGTCACCCTTGACCGTGCCAATAACCATTGTGCCGACACGTGGCGCACCGGTTTCAGCCAGAAGCGGGCGTAGCACAACCATGCCAGCCTTCATGGCGTTTGCCGCCATCAAAACTTCGGGCACAAACAAGATACCATCCCGGAAATCAATGCCGACAATAGTCATGCCTTCGACAAGCGCCTTGGTCAGAACTTCATATGGTGTCCATTTGCGCGCCAGCAGAATGTTAACACCTTCAACGATTTCGTCCTGCAGACCATCATAAAGATCATCATGCATCTGTTGGACAAGTTCGTCATCATCTAGGTCAGCAAGGATAATTTCGTCTTCGTCAGCCATTACGTGACTCCTGCATCAGGCTTTCGCCTCTGATTGATCAAATGTCGTATGATACAAAGCATATTATGCGCTTTTACACCGCATCACTCTGAATTCTTGCGATATTCATGTGTTATAGTTTGAAGCTAACACGACTTTTTATGCTGTTTTTACGACATCATGTCTGAATCAGCTTCACATTTAGATTTTTTGTCCAGCAAACAGCCGGATATCATGTCTAATCTTCGATCTGATGTTTCTGCAAAAGCGGCACACTGATAATAACAAAAATCAATGAAATGCCAGTGATGCCAAAAACTTTAAAGGTAATCCAGTCATCCGTACTAAGAACACGCCATGCAATTTCATTTGCCAGCCCCGTGGTCAAGAACATGAGCGCCCATAACCAGGTAATCAGCCCCCAGCCTTTGTCGGTCAGCTTCATCTGCCCGCCCATAATGGCCGCTAGAGGGTTGCGCCCCATAAGCCGGCCTCCGGCAATCGCCGCCGCCAGGAGGAACGTTACCACCGTTGGCTTGATCTTGATAAACAGCTCATTATCAAAATAAAGTGACAAGCCACCAAAAAAGACCAGCGCCAGACAGCCAAAGGCTGCCATCATCGGAATCCGGCGTTCAAGCCGCCAACTTATGGCCAGTGCAACAAGCGTCGCGCCAACCAGAACTTTGATGCTGAACATCAGATCATGATAAAGATAATTCGCACCAAAGAATAATAGCAATGGCCCCATATCAAGCATAAAGCGGCGGCCAGAATGCGCTGGCTTTTCATCGTGGCTGTCGGTGGATAGTTTGGGTTCGGTCACAATTTTTTCCTATTGAGTCAGTGGATAAGGCACGGGATAGATCACGCGGCAAGTTGCGTAGCAAGCGCTTCGCAGGCGGTTACAGTTTCACGGATAAGCTGGCCACCATCAGCTGAACGCGAACGCGCATCTTCGCCTAGGCTCCGACGCCAAAGCTTGGCACCGCGCTGCCCATTATAAAGCCCAAGCATATGTCGGGTAATAGCATGAAGGGGAACATCTGCCGCGGTTTTAATATCCGCATAATCAGCCATGCTAGCGGCAATATCAGCGCGACTAGGCGGCTTAGTACCGTATAATTCATAGGCAATCTGCGGCAAAATCATCGGCGTTTTATAAGCCGCACGCCCCAGCATCATGCCCGCGAAATCTGGCGCTAATTCCCGCGCTGTATCAAGCGCTACTATGCCACCATTGATATGGATATCAATCGCAGGAAAGGCGCCAACAAGGCGTTTGACGCGGGCATAATCCAAAGGCGGAATATCCCGGTTTTCCTTGGGGCTAAGACCTTTTAGCCAGGCTTTACGGGCATGAACATATAACAATGTGACACCAGCATCAGCCACCGCATGGGTAAAGGCATCAAGCCCAGTTTCAGAATCCATATCATCAATGCCAATCCGGCATTTAACCGAAACAGGCACGTCAAAAGCTGTCGTCACCGATGCCATGGCACTACAACATTCGGCAACCAAGGCTGGCTCGGCCATAAGACAAGCACCAAAGCGGCCAGATTGCACACGATCCGACGGACAGCCAACATTGAGATTAATTTCGGCAAACCCGTAATCCATCGCAATTCTTGATGCTTTTGCCAGTTTTTCTGGATCACTTCCGCCAAGTTGCAAAGCCAAGGGATGCTCAGCCAGATCATGCCCTAGCAAACGTTCACAATCGCCATGGATGATGGCATCCGCTGTCACCATTTCAGTGAATAGCAATGCGTCAGGCGCAACAAGACGGAGGAAAAAACGGCAATGCCGGTCCGTCCAATCCATCATCGGCGCCACCGACAGGCGGCGATCAATATGCTGTCGGTTATGGTTCGTCATGTTTGCCTTATACGACAAAAAATCGAAAAAATCTAACCTTGAGAGGGCGCGGGGCTAGGGCTCTAAATAACGTCAAACGGATTGCGGCCTTTGGGGTCATCCACTGCTAGCACAAAAGCGTCAGGATCACGGCTAATTTCCTTATCAAGACGTGCGCGTGCCGTATCAGCATCAACCCAACCGGTACCCGTGATCGCCTGCCAATTATAGGCACCGTCAAAATCGAGAATACGTGCCAGAATTTTATGCTGATCACGACCTGCATTTACATGAATGTATATGGCACCTGCATCCGCATCACCGCGGCGCACCAGAACGCAATCAATCAGTTCCTGGCTGGCATAGCGCAATGCCGCCGCAACCAGCATGCCCGACTTCAGCCGCGCCATATCAACCAGCCCTTGGCCACGCAAAACGAAAATCGGAAGATAGCCTAAAAGTCACTACAGCGGCCTTTTTGTTCCCAATCGCCATATCGGGTGGGTTCGGGGCCTTTGGGACCATTGCGTTCAACTGGCACCAAAGTTTCGGCCGCCACATCAGGCGGGATGGGCTTTTTATCATCCGGAGATGGCGCGCTAGACGTGTTTTTCTTGTCTCGTGTCATATTAAAGTATATGCCCCTTATCACTGCCAAAAACAAGGCGGCTCGGTACATTGCCGGGGATACCGCATCACATACGGTGATGCAGGCTGTTTGACCGACAGTTCGTGAAGCACCTTTTGAAGATGGAACACCCAATGAGTGATGACGCAACCAAGCCTGAAGCACCAGCATTGCCCACCTTAAAACTAAAGCCAAAAGCACCCAAGCCAGTAGCAAGAGCGCAAAAGCCAACCAGCAAACGGGGGGCAAAACCAGATATGGGAAAGGCAAACGCCAAACCCAAAACGGCAAACCAACCCAAACCTGACACACAATCGATTCTAAAAAGCCGGCAAATCTGCTATGAATTGTTGTGCGCTGTCGAAGCGGGTAGCCAGCTTGACCATGCGCTTAAAGCCCAAGAAGATATCAGCAAACTCGATGATCGTGACCGCCGCTTTGTTCGTTTGCTGGCAACCACATGCCTGCGTCGCCGTGGACAAATTGAGAAGGTCATCGCGCCGATGATATCGCGGCGACCTTTTGGCGCACAAGCCAATGCAAATTTGATTCTTCTGATGGGCGCAGTGCAGTTGCTTATTCTAAAAACGGGGGCACATGCCGCCGTCGATAGCACCGTTGAGCTTATGCGCCAATCAGGTTTTGATCGGCTATGTGGTATGGCCAATGCGGTTATGCGGCGGCTAACACGCGAGGGCGATACCCGTTTTGAAACGACGACGCCTATTGACAATCTTCCTGACTGGCTCTTGCAAAGCTGGAACGAACATTGGGGGCAGGATGCCACCAGCAAACTTGCCGAAATAGCGATGAATCCACCACCGCTTGATATTTCAGCAAAGGCCAATCCCGAAGCCATGGCAAGCACGCTAGAAGGTACATTGATCGATAATTACACGATCCGCCGTGCCTTTGATGGCGACCCATCGCGCCTAGCCGGATTTGCCGATGGCGAATGGTGGGTTCAGGACGCCGCCGCCGCCCTGCCGGCAAGGCTTCTTGGTGATGTCAAGAGCAAGGACGTTATTGATCTATGCGCGGCACCAGGGGGAAAAACAGCCCAGTTGATCGCCGCTGGCGCCACTGTCACCGCGATTGACAGCGGTCGCAAACGCATTGACCGATTACGGCGCAATCTAGGGCGATTGGGTATGAAAGCTAGCTTAAAACAGGTTGACGGACGACAGTTCGTACCTGATATGCCGGTTGATGCCATTCTTCTTGATGCGCCTTGCTCGGCAACCGGCACCTTGCGTCGTCGCCCCGATATTCTGGGACGACGCCAACCTGAAGACATCGAGTCCTTGCAAAATCTGCAATGGGAGCTGGCAACAACCGCGTTGGGCTGGTTAAAGGCTGGTGGGCAACTTGTCTATGCGACATGTTCACTGCAACCCGAAGAAGGCGAGGAGATGATCAGTGCCATTATCGACGCTGGTGAGGACAAGGTAGTTATTGACCCCATCACCCCTGATCAAGCCGGTATTTTTGCGCGGTCGCTGACCAAAGAAGGCACTTTGCGTATCCTGCCACATCAGTATGATGATATCGGTGGGGTGGATGGATTTTTTGCGGCACGTCTTATTGCGCTGGTGTAACCGGATTTTAACGGTCATGTGTTAAGCTTAGGTTGATCTTGTGATTAGGACATGACCCAACCCAAATGATCTCAATACAATTTGCTGAATGACAGCTCTCTGCATTAAGGTTCTCAAAGGCAATCTAAGGCAATCTCTGGATAGAGCGTAAATTTACTGAATGGCATCGCATGAAAACCATATAAAGCCGGGGCAAAGTAAGGCATGGAAGGTGGGCAGGCTGGAACAGCTGTTTCGCCGCAGCGGTCTGTTCCGGTGGCCATTAGCACGTCATGAGCGTGCTATAATCAATGGCGGTTTGCAGGATAACTGGCGTGGCAATGCGGCTGATGGTGCGGTGTTTTTAGGCGCGGCACATGCTGATAGCGTTCAAAGCCACTCATTTCACAATTTCAACTGGCTACGCGATTTGCGCGCACGCGGCGGTAATGACGCCCGCACAGCCGCCCGCAGGCTTATTGAAAGCTGGTTGGATAAAAATCACAACTGGCATCCAGAATACTGGCAACCCGATATCATGGGCACGCGTATATCCAACCTGTTGTTCTGTTATGGCTGGTATGGCGAATCTGCTACTGAAGAATTTCAGAACAAACTGGCCGCATCGGTTGCCCGGCAAGCACATTGTCTGGCCTTGGACTGGCGGCGGCTTAACAGTAACGATAGAAAAATCACCGCGCTAAAGGGGCTGGCTATTGCCGAGGCTGCGCTTGGCTGTTCGCAAGATGAGATGCAAGCGTTATTAAACATCGCAATGCCACGAATCGAAGCCCAGATTTTTGATGATGGCGGCCATAAAAGCCGGATGCCGGAAACACATTTCTATATGTTACGCGACCTGATAGAATTAAGAAGTGCATCAGCCTTTGCCGGATTGGGCGAAGATAAGACGCTGGATCGTATTATTGCCAAAATGGGCACCATCTGTCGTATGTGGCGACATGGGAGTGGTTCATTTACGCATATGAATGGTGCGGGCATCGTACCGGCTGATCTTATCGACGAAACTTTAGCCCGCGCCGGATCACGCGGCAAGGTTCTGCAACATGCCCCCTATTCCGGTTTCATGCGCTTTTCATCGGGTCGTTCAACCATCATCATGGATATTGGCACCCCATGTAATGAGGCCAACATCACCGGATTTGGCACATTGGGGTTTGAATTTAGTTTCGGGTCAAATTTATTGATTGTTAATCCGGGGCAACCGCCTGTTGCTGAAAATCTTCATCGATTGCTTTGTTCAACATCGGCGCATTCAACGCTGAGTCTTGATGGACAAAATTCGTCGTCACCTGCCGATAATCGCACGGCCAGTACAAGTGATATTGAATTTGGTCAGGTTGATGGCGGCTTTATGACAACAGCCAGTCATAGCGGTTATGAAAAATCACATGGCATTGTGCATCAGCGGACATTATATCTGGCTACAAATGGCGGCAATCTGCGCGGAGCTGACCGGCTGGAATATACTGGCGCGCCTGGCGAATTACCGCGTCAGGCGATTATCCGCTTTCACCTACATCCAAAGGTAAGCGCCGCCATTTTGGGTAATGGCCGTGTGCTGATGAAAATCCGGGGCAACCGGATAGGTTGGATCTTCAAAGCTGGACAATGTAGCGTTTCGATTGACACATCTATCTATTTTGACGCTGGCGTGCGCCAGGCAGCACAGCAGATTGTTCTGACCGCGCCGATGACGAATATCCGCTCGGTTGGCAGTCAAGACATCAAGTGGGCGTTCCAGCGTAACGATACGGTTTGAGTTCGATTACCATTACGTCTTTACGCAAATTATTAACACCCCTATTTTGCTTTTAAGAGGTTTTGCAGACACCTCGTGAGGCGCCAGCCAAAGCTTGCATCCACTTGTTTCATTTTTAATAATGGAGGGATGTATTATGGCGTCACCAGCTGAAATAACTATTCAACAATTGAACCGATTAATTGGCACCCCAGCGGCACCAATGATAATTGATGCGCGTATAGAAGCGGATTTTGATGAAGACCCGCGCGTCATTCCCAGTGCAATTCGTCACCCGCATGACTCGACTGAAACACTGTTAAACCAGATTAATGACCGTTCTGTAGTCGTTTACTGCCAGAAAGGGCACAAAATCAGTCAGGGAATGGCTGCATTGCTAAGGTCATATGGCGTCAAAGCCGAATTTCTTCAGGGAGGACAGATGGGATGGGCTAGCAATAATTCACCGTTAGTAGAATGGACAAAAATTCCGTTAAATGCCAACGGGCATAGTTTATGGGTCACACGACATCGCCCAAAGATTGACCGTATCGCTTGTCCATGGCTTATTCGCCGTTTTGTTGATGCAAAGGCACAATTCCTTTTTGTAGCCCCAGACGAAGTTATGAATGTCGCCACAAAATTTAATGCAACACCATTCGATATAGAGGATGTGTTCTGGAGCCATCGTGACGAATTCTGCACATTTGACGTCATGGTCAAGGAGTTTGGACTTAATATCGAAGCCCTGAAAGAATTAGCAAACGTTATCCGAAGTGCCGATACTAACCGTCATGATCTTGCACCTCAGGCGGCTGGTTTATTAGCTTTTTCTGTTGGAATGTCACGAATGTTTCGCGAAGATATTGTACAGCTTGATAAAAGCATGCTTCTTTATGACGCCCTGTTTCGCTGGGCACGGGATGGCATGAATGAAAGTCATGACTGGCCTACAAGCAAGGGATAGTATCGTGAAACAAGCAAGCCCAACGATTACAGATAGCTTCTGGCTCTGGCTAAAAATCGGACTATTATCCTTTGGTGGCCCTGCAGGGCAAATGGCATTGATGCATCGCGAAATTGTCGAGCGCAAAGGCTGGTTAAGCGAAAAACAATATCTCAATGCGCTAGGATTTTGCATGCTGTTGCCTGGCCCCGAAGCGATGCAGCTAGCCACCTATGCCGGATGGCGTCTGCATGGTGTTATGGGCGGGTTGATTGCCGGATTATTGTTCGTCATTCCGGGGGCGCTGGTAATACTGGCACTGGCAACCGGATATGTGATGTTTGGAACGAACAGCCTTGTTGCGGCGTTGTTTCTGGGTATCAAATCAGCTGTTGTCGTCATTGTCATTCAGGCCTTGATAAAGGTCGGGCGGCGCGCTTTATCAGGCTGGCATCACTGGCTGATCGCACTGGGTGCGTTTCTTGGTATTTTTGCCCTTAATCTGCCCTTTCCCCTGATTGTCGGCATTGCCGCCATCATCGGCTTCATACAGGGGCAATCATTGCCAAACACGGCCACCATAGAGCATCGCGCTAGAGTGGCATCAATGCGGCCAAAATTGACAGAAGCCGCGCGTCCGGCGGTGTTATGGCTTTTCATCTGGCTGTTACCTCTGGTGCTGGTCGGGTTGATCGATGACCGTGAGATACTGGCAGCGATAGGTGTGTTTTTCTCGAAATTGTCGGTGGTGACATTTGGCGGTGCCTATGCTGGCCTTGCCTATCTTGGTCAAGATGTAGTTGATAAATTTCACTGGCTGACCACAACCGAAATGATGGATGGCTTGGGGCTGGCTGAAACCACACCAGGCCCACTGATTCTGGTCACTGAATTTGTTGGTTTTATTGCCGGATATCGCAGTGGCGGCGAAACCAACTTTGCCTATGGTGTGGCAGGCGCGATGGTTGCGCTATGGGCGACATTTGCTCCCTGTTTCTTATGGATATTCGTTGGCGCCCCCTATATCGAATGGATCACCGCACAACCGCGATTGCAATCAGCACTAGCCGCGATAACGGCGGCTGTTGTCGGGGTGATTGCCAATCTGTCAATCTGGTTTGCCGCCCATGTGTTTTTTGCCGATGTGGTCACCCAGTCCTTTGGCTTTGTGCGCATCATTGTGCCATCAACGCCCGATGTCATAGCCATAATTATGGCTGGCGCCTCGGCATTGATGCTGTTCCGGCTGAAATGGGATGTCTGGTATATTGTGTTGGCGGCGGCGATCATGGGCTGGGCCACGAGCTTTATCTAGCGCATGATGAGGGAGCATAGTCCGGATAATTCCAGTGGTCAGGTAATTGCCTTTTTGGCTGGCTTGGGTCATAACCTAGCCTTGCTGGATCTTTGATCCAGAATTCGTCTATCCCCTGTTTCATTGCTGGACATGTGACTATGATACGCCCTATCCGCCGCGCCCTTTTATCGGTTTCAGACAAGACCGGCCTTGCCGCCTTTGCCGCCACTTTGGCAGCAGCAGGAATCGAGCTATTATCGACCGGAGGCACGGCAAAAATGCTACGCGAAGCCGGACTAGATGTGACCGACGTTTCGGCTGTTACCGGCTTTCCCGAAATTATGGATGGACGTGTCAAAACCTTGCATCCGAAAATCCATGGCGGATTGCTTGCACGGCGCGATAATGACGCCGATCTTGCCGCGATGAAAGCCGAATCCATCGACAATATCGATTTGCTGGTGGTGAATCTATATCCTTTTGAAGCCACTTTAAAACGCACCGATGACCGCAGCGAACTAATCGAAAATATTGATATTGGTGGACCCGCGATGATCCGTGCAGCCGCAAAAAACCATGATTTTGTGACTGTGATCTGCGATCCGGCTGATTATGAGGTAGCAGGATCAGAAATCATAACCCATGGTGGCACCAGCCTTGCGCTACGCCAGAAGCTAGCGATGACTGCCTTTGCCCGTACCGCCGCCTATGATAGCGCAATTGCTAACTGGATGGCATCAGATGAAGCTAATCTGCCCAAGAGTGCGAGTCTTGCTGGTACCCGTGTCAACGCGCTACGTTATGGCGAAAACCCGCATCAGCAAGCCGCCCTCTATAGCCATGGCGACGACCGTCCGGGCGTGACCAACGCACGCCAGCTTCAGGGCAAGCCTCTATCCTATAACAATATCAATGACACGAATGCCGCCTTTGAACTTGTCGCCGAATTTGATGCGCCAACAGTGGCGATTATCAAGCACGCCAATCCGTGCGGAGTGGCCAGTGCCGGCAGCATGACCGACGCATGGCAACACGCGCTGGCTGCCGATCCAGTAAGTGCCTTTGGCGGGATCGTTGCGTTGAACCGGCCACTTGACGAAGCGCTTGCCCATGCCATCACCAGCATTTTCACCGAAGTTGTGATTGCGCCAGACGCGTCGGATGCAGCAATCGCCGTAATGCAGGCCAAACCCAATCTGCGGCTTTTGCTGACCGGGGCGATGCCTGATCCGGCGGTCTCTGCGCCTGTTTTCAAATCAGTGGCAGGCGGATTTCTGGTGCAAACACGCGATAATGGCATCATCACCCGCAATGATCTGAAGATCGTGACGCGACGAATCCCGTCTGACGCCGAGATTGACGATATGCTGTTTGCGTGGAAAGTCACCAAGCATGTCAAATCCAACGCGATCGTATTTGTCAAAGACGCGATCACTGCCGGTGTCGGGGCTGGCCAGATGAGCCGGATCGATTCGGCGCGTATCGCCGTGCAAAAGGCGGCAGATATGGCCAAGTTGAACGGCTGGGACACCCCGCGCACCACAGGGTCGGTAGCCGCATCGGACGCATTTTTCCCGTTTGCCGACGGGCTGGAAGCGATTGCCAAGGCCGGTAGCACGGCGATTATCCAGCCTGGCGGATCAATGAAAGATGACGAGGTCATCGCGGCGGCGGATGAGGTCGGTCTGGCGATGGTCTTTACCGGCATGCGGCATTTTAATCATTAGGGGTAGTGGGGCTGAACCGCCTTTAGCACCTTGCGCATCAGGCTAGGCAGGTCGGCAGCGCGCGGGGTGACCCAGTTGGCATCAATCCCGTCAGGCAGATCAGGACTTATGCCTGTATCAAGGCGTGTCACGGCAACCTGCATATCGAGGGCAAAATGCGTGAAAACATGCTGTACCGGATCATCCAGAATCACCCAGTCAGCCGCAAAAGGTGCATCATCAAGACTAGCGACACTGTCGGGGGCACGGTGATCCCATCCGACTGAGGGAAACGCCAGCATCCCGCCAAGCAACCCTTTATCCGGACGTTTGACCAGCAGACAACGCCCCTCGGCATCAAACGCGACAAAGGCAATGCCGCGACGTGCCGGCTTTGGCTTTTTAGCGGTCTTTACCGGAAAGCTGGCGGCGGTACCTTGCCGCCCCGCAATGCAGGATGTGGCTAGCGGACAGCTACTGCATCCGGGGGCTTTGACCGTGCAGACGGCATTGGCAAAATCCATCAATGCCTGTGGAAAATCGGACGGGCGCTGATCTGGACGGATAGCTGCATAAATTGCGCTGATTTCCACCTTGGCCGCTGGTAACGGCGTGGTAACAGCATATTGGCGCGCCAGCACACGTTCGATATTACCATCAACAACGGTTGAGTGCTGACCAAAGGCAATGGCACTGATGGCCCCGGCGGTATAGGGGCCGATGCCGGGTAAATCACGCAAACCGCCTACATCGGCTGGAAATATACCGCCAAGCTCAAACGCGACTTTGTTAGCCGCTTTATGCAAATTGCGCGCCCGCGCGTAATAGCCAAGCCCCGCCCATGCCGCCAGCACATCATCAAGCGGCGCGCTGGCAAGGGCTGTCACGTCAGGCCAGCGGCGCGTGAAATCAAGAAAATAGGGAATCACAGTTGCCACAACGGTCTGCTGTAGCATGATTTCGGATAGCCAGACATGATAGGCAGGTGCCAAGGCTGGCCAGCGGTGGCGCCATGGCAAATCGCGTCCATGACGATCATACCATGCAAACAAAGCCACCGGGTCAAAGGCACTATCATTTACACTTATGTCACTATTGTGGGTAACCATTTGTGTATCGGCATGATTATTAGGCATAATGACCTTGTTGCCCTCTGTTAAGGGGTTACATACACCGCCCACCTGTTAGTGATTGGCATTTATTTAACTACATTATTGTGGTTAAGCATGCCAGACTGTTAAAGATTCATATGACATCTGATCGATAGATCATAAAACCCATAGTCCAAATATAAGCCAGTATGCCAATGAGCGAACCGAAGCAACCACACCGCAAAAACCGTATGTCCAGACTGTCAACGATGGTCGAAGATATGGTAGCACCAAGCGCACAGGCACGCGGGTTTGTTATCAGCCGCCTGATTTCGCATTGGCCAGACATTGTCGGGGATATTGCCGAATGGTGCCAGCCTGCCAGCTTATCCTTTGATCGTGGCAAACAAAATGACGGAGTGCTAAAACTGGCGATCACTTATGGGCGGGGCCCCCAAGCGCAAGCCATGAGTGCGCAGATCATAGACCGTGTAAATGCGGCCTTTGGTTATAATGCGGTTGGCCGGATCACGCTGGTACAAAGCCTATCGCCGCCAGCAAAGACCGAATCGAGCGAGCAAGGCATATCTTCGGACGATGCCAATGCGCCTGATATATGGTCGCTGGATGAAAAGCTGAAGAAGGTGGCCTCGCCCGAATTACGCGCAGCCTTGCGCCGACTTGGGACACCGCTTGATAAATCCTGAATTCAGGCATGTCTTTGTCCTTAATCATGCCATATTCTTGCGAAATATATAGCCCATAGCTAGATTCATCGATTGCTCACCTTTAACCCTTGGATTACAATCAGACCCATGACAAAGACTGACATCACATACAAATCTATTACAACCAGCATCTCGCGGCGGCATTTTTCCTCAGGCCTGTTTGGTGCCGCTATCACCGTGGCAAGTCCGTTTGTGGCAAGCATGCAAGCATTGGCAGCTGACGATGATATTATTGCCCATATCAGTGCCCCACGTATTATGGGCAATGCCAAGGCACCGATCAAAGTTGTCGAATATTTCTCGATGACTTGTGGGCATTGTGCCAATTTTCACAATGTCACCTTTCCAAAGGTCAAAAGCGATATGATCGAACGTGGGCTTATTCAGTTTGAAATGCGCCCTTTCCCGCTTGACGGGCTTGCTTTGCGCGGACATGCGCTAGCACGATCATTGCCAGCAACCAGATATTTTCCGATGGTTAAGGCGTTGATGTCACAACATAAACAATGGGTGCGCGCCGAAGATCCATTGGCTGCACTTATGAAAATTGCCCGCCTTGCTGGTATCAGCGGCGCCGAATTCAACAAAATTATGAGTAATCGGGCTTTGCTGGAAAAGCTTGTCGAAATGCGTCAAGCAGCGCTGGATGACTGGAATGTCAGTTCAACGCCAAGTTTTGTTATCAATGATGACAAGCTGTTATCAGGCAATATGAATTATGAAACATTTGCCGAAGAAATAAACGCTTATGGCGCTTAAGTTCCTATAGACATTTGATGAGCGCAAACACGTGATTTTCCGCACCCTGAAAATGGCAGGTTTCAAATCTTTTGCCGAAGTGGCCGAAGTTGAAATCGAATCCGGGTTGACTGGCATTGTCGGGCCGAATGGCTGTGGCAAATCCAATGTCGTCGAGGGTTTGCGCTGGGTAATGGGTGAAAGTTCGGCACGGCAGATGCGTGGCGGCGAAATGGATGATGTGATTTTTGCCGGCACCGACCAGCGGCCAGCCCGTAACCTTGCTGAAATCACCTTGAAGCTGGATAACAGCAAGCGTCGCGCGCCCGCCGAATTCAACAATGACGATGAATTGGAAATCACCCGTAAAATCGAGCGTGGCAAAGGCAGTAGCTATTATGTCAACGCCAAACCAGCCCGCGCTCGTGATGTGCAACTGCTATTTGCCGATACCGCGACAGGCGCACGTTCATCTGGCATTGTCAGTCAGGGACGTATTGGGGCGATTGTGGGGGCGAAACCGGTGGATCGACGTGCCTTGCTGGAAGAAGCGGCCAATATCCGCGGCTTGCATGCCCGCCGTCATGAAGCCGAATTACGTCTGCGGGCTGCCGAAACCAATCTTGAGCGGCTCGATGACGTTATTGCCGGCCTTATCGAACAACGCGATTCATTAAAGAAACAGGCGCGTCAGGCGGCGCGTTACCGTTCGGTTGCCGATCGCATCCGACAAGCCGAAGCACAATTGCTTTTTGCCCGTTGGACAAGCGCCCAGAATGATCTGGCCGGCGCCGAAGCCGATCTAAATCAGGCAAAATTGTTAGTCGCAAGCAGAACCTCAGAGGCAGCCACTATTGCCACAACACGCAGTGAGCTTGCGGCGCAATTGCCCCCACTTCGGAATGCCGAAGCCGCGCGTGCTGCTGAATATCAACGCCTCGCCATCGGCCATGACGAACTTGACCGCGAAGAAGCCCGCCTGAAAGAGGCGCTGCATCAGCTAGACGCCCAGCAGGCACAGATTAACGCCGACATCAATCGTGAAAATGGTTTACGCGAAGACGCCAAGATTGCCATTGAAGCCCTCACCAGCGAAACCGAAACGCTTCAGCAACAGATTGATGACGCCGCGCCGCGCCGTGAAGCCGCGCGCACCGGACTGGAAGCCGCCCGCGCCCATGCAAACACTGCCGAAGTAGCGCTTGCCGATGCTAGCGCTTTATTGAGATCAGCGGCAACATCACGCAATGGCCTGACAACACGGCTAAATGATCTACTTGCCAGACGGCAAAAAGCGACACAAAGTCTTGCCGATCTGTCACTGGACGCGCTTGGGGCTCAAACCAAAGTATCAAGTGCCGGACTTGTTGAGGCCGAGGCCAATTTTGCCAACGCACAAAAAGCGTTGGAAAAAGTCGAAGCCACTCTTGGAGATGCACAGACGCTTGCTGATACGACCAAAGCTGATGAACGTGAAACCGAAGCGCAAATCACCCGCATTCAGGCTGAAATCGACGCGCTTGAATATCTGCTTGCCGATAATGGCGAAAATCAAGATACGCCAATTGTTGATCAACTTTCGGTTAAAGATGATATGGAAACAGCCTTGGCCGCCTATCTGGCTGATGAATTGACCGCCCCAGCCGATACAGGCACGCATAGCTATTGGCGTGATGGCATGGCACATAGCGATCTAACACCGCCTGAAGGTACTTTGCCGCTAGCTGATTTTGTCAGCGGGTCAAATGCACTGAACAGTGCCCTTGCCGGTGTTGGCGTTGTCGAGGATGAAGCCACAGCCGAATCCATACAGTCATCGCTTCGCCCAGGACAGGCGGTTACCACCAAAAGCGGACATCTATGGCGATGGGACGGATTTGTCCGGCATGCCAACCAGAATGACCGAAGTGCCGAACGAATCCGCCAGCGCCGTCGTCTTGAAACGTTGCAGACAGATGCCATAAAACTGGGTAAAGATGCCGAAGCGATGGCCGAAAAAACCGCATCTGCACAGCAGGCTCTCGATACAAACCGCGCGGCTGTTCAACATGCCCGTCAGGCATCTATTGCCAGTGAACAGTCTTTTGGTGAAGCACGCCGTCGTGCCGAATCAGATGCCCTCAAACTATCTGCTGGTAAGGAACGCGCAACCGAACTGGCCGCAAATCTTGATACGCTTATTGCCGATATAAAGGTCTGCGAAACACAACTGGCCGAACTTGGTGACGAAACCATGCTTGCCGATCAAGAGACATCATGCCGCAATATGGCCGAACAGGCCCGACAGACGCTAAACCAAGCGATGCAGGCAGATACACGACTTGAAGAAATTCTGCGCACTGCTGACGAACGATTGACATCATCCAGCACCGAGCAGACCGCATGGCAACGCCGACTTGATGGCGCCGCAAGCCGTGTCGCCGAATTAGAAACACGGTTTGAAAATGGCAAGCAGGAACAGCAACGCCTTGAGCAGATGCCCGCCGATATTGAAAAGCGCCGTCTGGAAATGGGGGATCGGCTGGAAGCTGCCAATACCGCCCGTCAGGAAGCCAGCGACCTGCTGATCAAAGCCGAAACCCAACTTGGCGAGGTCGAAACCGCCCAGCGGATCGCCGAAGGGGCACTTGGCGAAGCCCGGGAAAGCCAAATTCGTGCCGAGGGCGCGCAAGAGCGTGGCAAAGCGCTGTTGCATGATATTAAAGACCGTATTCATGAAAAACTAGACTGCACACCCGATCAGATTGCCGAGATTGCCAATGTAGAATCAGCTGATGCCTTGCCACCAGTGGCCACATTGGATGATAAGGTGCAGCGGCTTTTGCGCGAGCGTGACAATATTGGCCCCGTTAATTTGCGCGCCGAAGTCGAAATGGAAGAAGTCGCCAGTCGCATCGCCAACATGGAAGCGGAAAGTGAAGATTTGCTAGCCGCCATAGCAAAATTACGCGCCGCGATCAGCCAGTTGAACCGTGAAGGCCGTGAACGATTACTGGCCAGTTTTGCCGAAGTGAATGGCCATTTCAAAGAATTATTCAAAAAGCTATTTGGCGGTGGCACTGCCGAATTACAGCTTACCGAAGCCGACGACCCCCTTGAAGCTGGGCTGGAAATTATGGCTAGCCCGCCAGGCAAACGCCTGCAATCACTGTCGTTACTATCTGGCGGCGAACAGGCTTTGACAGCATTAGCCATCATTTTTGCTGTATTTTTGACCAATCCAGCGCCAATTTGTGTGCTTGATGAGGTTGATGCCCCGCTTGACGATTCGAATGTAGCGCGTTTCTGCGACTTGCTTCGTGATATTGTCGGCAAAACCGAGACCCGATTCCTTGTAATCACTCATCACCGTATGACCATGGCCCGTATGGATCGTCTATTCGGAATTACGATGGAACAGCGTGGGCTGTCAAAACTGGTATCTGTCGATCTTCAAGCTGCCGAAAGAATGCGTGATACGGCGGTAGCTTAGCCTGATTTTGGTGTCTGAAAGACTGGTTAAGTTAGCAACTTTTGCACCCCCCACAACACCCCCAGAAGCTGCGTCAATTTTGGCTCTATTGAATGCTTGACAAAAGCCGATGCAGTCCCCTATTTTGAGCGCGTTTTAAGCGTGGCTGAACCATGTGCGTAATTGCATGAATTTGGCTACTCCCAAGCGAAAAGGTGCATTAGACAAACGACAGGAAACCTTCCTTATCCAAGTTGGATAACGGTACAAACCCGCCTCTGTAATAGTGATGAGTCGGGGATCTGGAACTGCTGAATGAGCGTTGATGATAATGAAGGCGGTGATAAGCGCCTAAAAGATATCGAACGCCGCATCAATGCGATGCAACAGGAGACTCAGAAAGGTGACCAACCAAGCCGGTCTGCCCTTCCGAAAGGAATGGGGGCAATTATGGGCCGGGTAGCAACCGAACTGGTTGCTGGTGTCATAGTCGGGGCTTTTATCGGATGGGCACTGGATAAATGGCTGGATACATCACCATTATTTCTATTGGTGTTGTTTTTCTTAGGCGCCATTGCCGGCATGCTTAATGTGTGGCGTATTTTTACCGGTCGCGGTCTAGCGGCAGGTTATTTCGACGAGCATAAGCAGACGTCGGATACAGATAAGGAGCGAGAGAGGAATGAGTAACTCTCAAGGAATGCATTCACCGGTCGCGCAATTTGAGATCAAGCCTATTTTTGATCTTTCAATTGGTGGTCAAGACGTCTCCTTTACCAATTCAAGCCTTTTCATGTTGCTCGCAATTGTGGTGAGCTCGGTTTTTCTGATTTCGGCGATGCGTAAGCGTGAACTGATCCCTGGCCGTATGCAGGGACTGGCCGAGATGATGTATGAGTTTGTCGCTGATATGGTGCGCAGCAATGTCGGTAATGAAGGCCGTCCTTACTTTCCATTTATTTTTACGCTGTTTGTGTTTTTGCTGTTCGGCAATTTGCTTGGTCTGATTCCCTATTCATACACATTCACATCACAGATAGTTGTGACATTCGTTATGGCAGCCTTCGTTTTCCTGGCGTTGACTGTACTCGCGCTGTTTAAGCATGGTCTGCATTTCTTCAGCTTCTTTGTACCTGCAGGTGCACCAAAGGCGCTGATACCGTTTCTGATTATTATTGAGGTGATCTCGTATTTTGTGCGCCCTGTCAGCCTTTCGGTTCGACTGTTCGCTAATATGCTTGCTGGTCACACTATGCTGAAGGTATTTGCCGGTCTGGCAGTGATGATTTCAGGTGTTGGTGGCGCTGCTATGGCAGGGTCTATCTTCCCGTTTATCGCCCTGATTGGCCTGACCGGACTTGAAGTATTGGTGGCCGTGCTACAAGCCTATGTATTCACCATTTTGACATGTATGTATTTGAATGACGCTTTGCATCTTCACTAGAAGATGAGGCGCAACGCATTCCGCTAGCGTAATCAATAGCGGTGTTGATTAATCGAACTGTTTAAACATGGAAGGACTATTAAAATGGACGCAGAAGCTGCAAAAATGATCGGTGCCGGTTTGGCCGTTATCGCTCTTCATGGTGTTGCCCTTGGTATTGGCAACATCTTTTCGGCACTTGTAACCTCTATTGCACGCAATCCTGCGGCACGTAGCGAAGTATTTGGCATCGGTATTCTTGGTTTTGCCTTGACCGAAGCTATTGCGCTGTTTGCTCTTGTTGTTGCGCTATTGCTATTGTTTGCTCTTTAAAGGCAGGCCATTTCATTCCATGACTTGTCTGTCGGGATACTGGCAGACAAGCAAGGGGATATTAATGAAGAACCAATTTAAAATATTGAAGTGCATGTCAGTTGTTTCGACGATAACACTTGTCAGCCATTCTGCATTTGCCGCCGATGCTGGTAAGCCAGGTTTGCCGCAACTTGACGTCACAACATGGCCATCTCAGATTTTCTGGCTTATTGTGCTGTTCGCGATTGGCTATGTCATCATGTCCCGTATCGTAACACCACGCATTGGCACTGTGCTTGAAGAACGTCGTAAACGGCTTGATGATGATCTGGCTAAAGCCCGTGAATCAAGCGAAGATGCTGCCAAGATCCGTGCTGGCTACGAAGAAACACTGGAAACGGCCAGAGCAGAGGCCGCCGCATATGCCAAAGACGCCGCTGTCAAAGCGACACAAAGCGCAGAAGCTGCCAATGCCAAACTCAGCAAGAAGCTGGCAACCAAAGCGCAGGCGGCTGAAGCCAAGCTGGCAAAGGCGCGGTCTGAAGCTATGGAAAGTCTCAATGCTGTTGCTGTTGATGCCGCTATTGCCGCTACCCAGCATTTAACAGGCATCAAGGCCACCAAAGCGCAAGCCGAAAAAACGGTCAAGTCACTGGCTAAAACGATGACCCCGCAGGAGAGTAACTGATGGAAGACGGTATCGTAATGGAGTCAGTCTGGGTTGCAGTTGCCTTTGTGTTTTTTGTTATACTGGTATGGAAAAAAGCGGGTGCGGTACTAGCCACTATGCTGGATGAACGTTCTGAAAAAATCAGAGCTGATCTTGCAGAGGCAAAAGATCTGCGTGACGCAGCCATCACCGAATTGCATAATTATCAACGGCTTCATCGCGAAGCTGCCGATGAAGCAAAGGTAATCATCAAAAATGCCGAAATCACGGCTGAACGTATTCGCGAAACTGCTGAAAAGAACGCTAATGATGCCGTAAAACGGCGGGAAGCGCAGGCCACCGCTAAGATCAAGGCGGCTGAAGCCAATATGGTTGCCGAACTTCGGGAACGTGCAGCCAGTCTGGCTGTCGCCACCGCCACTGAAATTATCAGTAGCAAGCTGGACAAAGATGCCAGCCTGGCGATGATTGACGAAGCTGCGGCAGAAATCGAAAAGCTGAACTAGACCAGATCAAAACCCATATATAAAAGGCGCCGCGCAGCGCCTTTTTATTTGTCTTTGATTTATGATTTAGTGATTTGGTTGCAAACTAAGAACGATACGGCCACCAACAGGCACCTCGAAGTCCATCTCAGCAACCGGATAGAGTTTAGCAACATCTTTATCAAAACCGTTGCGGTACCCAAACACATCGTTAGAGATCACGACATCATTAGCATCGAGAATAGCGGTCATCATGGGCACCGCCACGATATCTGCTAACGCATTCTGATTAAGATTACGTGATAATTTCAATCCTGCCTTAATTTCCATTTTAATTGTACCATCATTCTGCGCTTTGCAACTCGACCGTACACCGTTAAAGCGGACATCAACGATCTGCTTGCTTTCATCAGCCTGAACAAAGACACGGGCGCCTTCTTCTGGTGCAGTTACCGATGGGCACACAACCACAGTATCTGATTTGGAACATGCCGCCATTGCCACGAACGAACATCCGAGCAAATAGCCAAACAGCCGCGAAGAGGAAAATAAAGAGGATTTTAAGTGTTTCATATGTGCATTCTAACGTCTTTTTCACCTAACAGCAATTGACCTAATCGCCCTAATCGCGCATGAACAGTCTATGGATATTAATGAAAAAGTAGCTACGAAAAAAATCATCCTTGCCGCACCTCGTGGATTTTGTGCCGGGGTAGATCGCGCGGTGCGTATTGTCGAGGTTGCGCTAGAGAAATATGGTGCGCCCGTCTATGTACGACACGAGATTGTGCATAATAAAACCGTGGTTGATGATCTGGCCAATAAAGGCGCTGTATTTGTGCAGGAACTTGATGAGGTGCCTACAGGGGCGCCAGTGGTGTTTTCCGCGCATGGCGTTGCCAAAGCCGTTGTTGCCGAAGCCAAAGAGCATAATATGATTGCTGTTGATGCCACCTGCCCGCTGGTAACAAAAGTACATATCGAAGCCCAGCGCCATGCCGCCCAGAAACGGCATATTTTGCTGATCGGACATGCAGGCCACCCTGAAGTCGAAGGCACAATGGGACAGGTTGCCGCCGATGAAATTACCCTGATTGAAACTGTTGAAGATGCCCAAAAGGTGATGCCACCAGATGATGCGGCGCTAGCTTTTGCAACCCAGACCACATTGTCAGTTGATGATACAGCAGCCATCATTTCCGTTTTACAATTCCGCTTTCCTGACATCACAGGCCCTCGTGGCGAAGATATCTGCTATGCCACAACAAATCGCCAGAATGCTGTCAAGGATATGGCCAAAGGGTTGGATCTGATGCTGGTGATTGGTGCTGAGAATTCTTCAAACTCACAACGCCTTGTCGAAGTTGCGTTACGAAGCGGTGCCAAACAGGCACGGTTGGTTGCCGATAAACATGCTGTTGATTGGGATATGGTCAAAAAAGCCACACATATCGGCATTTCAGCAGGGGCATCTGCGCCTGAAATTCTGGTCAGCGATTTACTAGAGGCGATAAAATCACGATACGATATTGATGTTGTCGAGCATGGACATGTAAAAGAGAATATGACCTTTAAATTACCGTCCATTTTACAAAACTAATATCCAGGCAACAGAAGCATATCATGGCCGTTTACACCGAAGTTGACGACACCACATTGACAGAATTTCTGTCAAATTATGATATTGGCAGCGTTATCAGCTTTGCTGGCATTGCCGAAGGTGTTGAAAATTCCAATTATCTGTTACGCACGACGAAAGCGCATTTTATCCTGACGCTGTATGAAAAGCGTGTGCAAGCAGATGATTTACCATTTTTTGTCGAATTGATGGAACATCTGGCAGGCAAAGGGATGAATTGCCCGCTGCCAGTTGCGGCCAAGGACGGTTCGGTTCTGTCGGAGATAATGGGGCGTCCCTGCGCAATTTTCACATTTCTTGATGGTACATCGTCGCGTTTCCCTAACCGGACTAAATGCCGTAATCTTGGCACCGCGCTTGCCCAATTACATATCAATGCTGAGGGTATTTCCAAAACACGCCCCAACGCGCTTGGACCCGAATCATGGAAGTCCCTGCTTGACTCTGTCGGTAGCCGAACCAATGAACTTGGTGATGATATGTTAATGCAGGTTGAAAAGCGGCTAGCGCATATTACCAGCAACTGGCCAAATGATCTGCCCCGCGGCATTATCCATGCTGATCTTTTCCCCAATAATGTATTGTTTATGGGTGATGATCTAACCGGATTGATCGATTTCTATTTTGCCTGTGAAGATATTCTTGCCTATGACATAGGCATCTGTCTGAATTCATGGTGTTTTGAGGCTGATGGCAGTTTTAACATGACCAAGTCGCGGGCGTTGATTAACGGCTATCAGTCAGTTCGGAAACTGAGTGATGACGAAATTAACAATATTCCTGTTCTGGCCGCCGGATCGGCAATGCGTTTCTTTCTAACCCGGCTATATGACTGGATGAACACGCCAAAAGATGCGCTGGTCAGCCCAAAGGATCCAATGGAATATTGGTCTATATTGCGATTTCATCAATCAGTTTCGGGGCCTAGCGCCTATGGATTCTATCAATGAGCACTAGTGTGACGATCCATACCGACGGGTCATGCCTGAGCAATCCTGGCCCCGGCGGCTGGGCAGCGATTCTGAATTGGCGGGGCACGGAAAAAGAATTATCAGGTAGTGTGGCCGATACGACCAACAATCGCATGGAATTGCAAGCCGCCATTGAAGGACTGAATGCGCTAAGCCGTCCAATGCAGGTCGAACTTCATACTGACAGCAAATATGTCATGAATGGCGTCACTGACTGGATGGCACGCTGGAAAGCAAATGGCTGGCGTACGGCGGCCAAGAAACCTGTCGCCAATCAGGATTTATGGGAACAGCTTGATGCGGCCACCCAACGTCATCAGATCACCTGGCATTGGGTTAAAGGTCATGCAGGTAACGAACTCAATGAACGTTGTGACGTGCTGGCACGAAGCGCCGCCGAAAGCCTGAAGTGAACTGGCGACTAAGCGTTTAATGTTGCCAGAACATTCTCGGCACTTGAAACTACAAATTCGCCCGGTTCTTCCATCAGCACATGCGTGACAAGCCCATTATCGACAATCATGGCACAACGTGTAGCGCGCTTGCCTAGGATCGCGCCCATATTGACCTCAATACCAAGCGCGCGTGAAAATGACCCGTCCATATCCGCTATCATGTCTATGATACCATCGGCCTGATTAGTTTCGCCCCACGCATGCATCACATGGGCGTCATTTATCGAAAGACAGGCGATTTTATCAATGCCAGCCTGCTTTAGCGCGTCAGCATGTTCAAGGTAACTAGGCATATGTCTGGCCGAACAAGTGGGCGTAAAAGCCCCTGGCACAGCAAACATAACAACACGGCAATCCTTGAAATAATCATCCGTTGAAAACGCATTTATACCCTCATCAGATTTGATCTGAAAGTTTGCAGAAGGCATGTTCTGTCCGGCTACAATGGTCATTATATAAGTCTTTCATATGTATATATTGATATACAGTCACACTAGTACAACGAACATGACCATAAATCAAACCTAGTTGACACCTAATCCGGCTAAATCAAGATGTCTATCCACAATATCCGTCGTCAGCAATTCAGGCAGGATGATACCAGAAGGATGCGACGGGCTGAATATAGCATTAAAGGGGATACCAAAGCGGCCATATTGTGCCAAAAACCGCGATATATCACGATCAGGGCGTGTCCAATCGGCTTGCAACATGACCAGCTTACCCTGCTGTCGCGCTGTGCCTAGGCGTGCGGCAATCGCCGGATCATTTATAACAAACCGCTTATTTACCTTGCAGGTGATACACCAGTCAGCGGTTACATCAACAAAAACCACCTGCCCCTTGGCCAGATACATATCTATGCCTTTGACATGCCATGGTTGCCACGCCACATCAACGCCAAGTATCGCCTCAGGTAATGGCTGTTCCGGCAAGTCTGGCGACATCATAATGGGCACAGCCAGTGCCGCAACCACCGTAAAGGACATGATCAGACGGGCGATTCGAACCGTAAACCCGCGAAAGGCAACCAAGCCGAAGCCTAACACCAAAATAACCACGACAGCACGTGTTGCGTCAGACCCACCTAGCGTATGAAAAATAGTTAAAAGCCAAATCACTGTGCCGCCTAGGAATAAGGCCAGCACATATTTCATCGACACCATCCAACGGCCAGGCTTAGGCAAAAATGCAACCGCTTGCGGCCATAGCGCTAGCAACAGCCACGGCAATGCAAGGCCAAACCCCATAGCGGCAAAAATACCAACAAGCATGATATCATTACCTGTCAAGGCCGCCGTGATTGCGGTGCCAACAAAGGGCGCCGAACAGGGTGTAGCCAGTAAGGTTGCCAGCATGCCAGCCAGAAAATCTCCCGCGTAACCTGAGCCTGCACCAGCCGATAATCGCGAAACAAAAGCCGGTATCGGAACAGTCACCCGGTCAAGCATAATCAAAGCAAACAGGCTTATGACCAATGCCATGGCAATCAAAAATACCGGATTCTGGAATTGAATGCCCCAGCCAATTTGTGCCCCAGCATAGCGCAAGGTACCAAGGCCTGCCGCCAAGATCATAAAGCTGACCAAGATGCCCGCGGCAGATGCTAGAAAACGTCGCCTTACATGACCTGCCGACATACCAGCCACCGATAATATCGATGTCACCTTGATCGCCAGAACAGGTAACACACATGGCATCAGATTCAGAATAAGACCACCCAGAAACGCCGTAAACAAGATCGCGCCAAGTGCAAGTGAAGCGGTAGTCTGTGAGTCAGAATGTGTAACCTCAGACGCCGTACCAATGAATAATCGCGCCTCGGCAAGTTCAATATCACCTTTGCCAAGCCCCGCGCGTGATGGCTGGCCAACAACGGTCAATGTTACCGGCATGCCGATCATATTTTCAGGCAATGTGCCCTGCATGGCGATTCGGGCTGTCTGGCCATTCATCTCGGGTTTTTTAAATGCGACGCCATCAATGCCTTCGACAAAAATATCCTCTATAGGTGCCGTTAGTGCCGCGAACCGGACATAGAGATTTTCCCTATCATGCCATATCGCCTGGGCGTTGATATTGGGGGCTGAACCCGGCCGCGGAACTGCCGACGCATATTCGGCGATCATCTGCGTATGTATGGTCGGCATGGCGACGCCATTGGCTATATCAAGATCCAGCGTACCAGCAAGCGGAACACAGATATCCGCACAGACAAGCGCTTCAACATCAGCGGTTAGCTGTAGCGGTGTGCCGCTTATATGTCCAGCAAGCGAAATCGGCAGAACAACATGTTCGGCATAGCCGAAATTATCAAAGCCAAAAGCATTAAATCTTTTGGGAGCTGGCCATGCGACCTGCGCCGACAAGGCTTTGTTAAAATTCTGATCCAGATTGATCGAGGGGGGAAGTCCTGCCTCACCCGGCGTGCGCCAATAAATCTTCCAGCCTGGTGCCATCCGGAATTCGAGCCCTAGTGGAATATTTTCCAAGCGCCCAGTACCGTCAACTGCCGAAATCAGCCGCATTTCAGCCATGGACGGATCGCCTATCCATATGCTATCCGCCGCATTGGCAGATGACGGCATAAAAATAGATGGAATCAGAGTGATAAGCGCCATCAACAGATAGGTGACTTCGCGCTGGCATATATGCCAAACCGACAGGCTATATCTGTCTGATTTCAATGAAAGGCTGTTTTTCATTAGCTGATCCACATGACCGACGCTTTAGGTAAAACTAGAATAGCTCTTTACCAATTATCCGATTAGCTGTCTAATCTAGATAAGACATAAAACAAAGGAAACAAGCTGAACCGTGTCATCATCAAGCCCAGCTTCACCAAACACGATACACGCGCCTAAAGGATTACAAGGGCATTTACTGATTGCTGTACCGCAAATGCTTGATCCACGGTTTCAAAAAGCGGTTATTCTGATGTGCCAACATGACGATCAGTCAGCCATGGGATTTGTGATCAACCAGCAATCAGAAAAGCTTAATTTGGGTAGCCTATATGAAACACTTGAAATAGGCACCCCGCGCTTCTGCGCTGAACAACCTGTTTTCATTGGTGGCCCCGTTGATGGAAATCGCGGCTTTGTTGTGCATTCACAAGATCATATGCTGCCCGAAAGTAACCCCATTACACATGAAATCGGCCTGACCACAAGCCTGGATATTCTGGAAGATATCAGCAATGGAACCGGACCATCGCAGTCGATTATCTCACTTGGCTATGCCGGATGGGGTGGCGGCCAGCTAGATGCCGAAATCGCCGCCAATGCATGGCTTACCCTGCCCGCATCACATGAGCTTGTGTTTGAGTGCAACACTGACGACATATGGGATGAAACCTATGCCGCGCTTGGCATTAACCCCGCGCATTATACGGGCACGGCTGGTAACGCCTGAAACACTAAATCTATCCGTTATATTAAGCTGACAACGCCGCACTAAGCTGGCTATTGGACATGATATTGTCCGTTGGCCCAACCAGCGCTACAGCCGGGTCACCCGCCGCGATCAAATCGGCTGCCACTTTGCTAACCGCATCTGATGTGATCGCATCAATAGCATCAAGCAGATCACCATCATCCTGTGGCTCACCAAATAAAGTGATCTGGCGCGCTAGCGCATCACCACATGCCGCGACCGACTCACGGCTCATCAACAGATTGGCACGGATTTGGGCTTTGGCGCGGGCAACTTCCTCATCCGTCACTTTTGCTGCGATAGCTGCCAGTTCGCCTGCTGAAACGCGAAGCATTTCATCAACCTTGTCAGCTGATGTGCCTGCATAAACGCCAAACACACCACAGTCGGAATAAAGCGTTGGAAAGGAAAAAATCGAATAACATAGTCCACGTTTTTCACGCACTTGCTGAAACAGACGCGATGACATGCCACCACCGTAAAGCGTTGATAATGCCATTAAGGAAAAACGATCTGATGCGGTCGCTGATGGCGCTGGCAACCCAAAGATAACATGCGCCTGTTCAAGCTCACGTGTCAAAATACTGCGGCCAGCCTGCCAAGCCGGTCTATTCCGGGTGGCATGTTCGGCTGTTTTGATCGTCCCTATCGCATCTGTAATACGGCCAACAAGATCGTCATGATCAATTTTCCCTGCCGCGCAGACAAGCATCTGTCCGGCACCGTAATGCCGCTTCATGAAACCTGCCAGATCGCCCTGGGTGAAGGCCGAAACACTATCCACTGTACCTAATATAGGTCGGCCCAGCGTATGGCCACCATGCGTTGATTCAGCAAATAAATCAAAAACCATATCATCCGGCGTATCAGCTGACTGGCCAATTTCCTGAATAATAACGCCGCGTTCACGTTCGATTTCATCTTCGGGCAAAGTCGAGCAGGTGAGAATATCAGCCAGAATATCGATGCCTAGATCAAGATGTTCAGGCAGTATCCTTACATAATAGGCTGTTTCTTCACGGCTGGTATGCGCATTCATGAAGCCGCCAACATCTTCAACCTCGGTGGCAATCGCCAGCGCATCACGGCTACTGGTGCCTTTGAAGGCCATATGTTCCAACATATGAGCGATGCCCTGTTCATTGTCCCGTTCATCACGCGCACCAACCTGTACCCAGATACCAATCGAAATGGTTTGGGCATGTGGCATGGTCCGGGTTGCAACGCCTAAACCATTGGCGAGCGTGGTCAGCTTTGCGGCACTCATATGCTGCGTTTTTCCTGTAACACCAGCGCTTTTACAGCATCTGGTGTGGCATCGGCGAATAGCTGTTTTTCAGACCGTGACATCAGATCGGACAGATGCGTCGGCAAAGCTGGTGTTTCGCCTGTTGCCGAGGCGACAGCATCCTGAAATTTTGCCGGATGCGCGCAGGCCAGCGATATAACCGGTACACCCGCCGGAATTGTGCCATCGGCCAGCGCCATTCGCGCCGCACCAACTCCAACCGCACTATGCGGATCAAGCACCATGTGATCAATAGTTGCGCTATGGCGTATTTCAGCAATCGTAGCTGCATCATCAAGCCGGTATCCAGCAAATATATTATGCGCCTCTTCTAGCACCGATGCGTCAACATCAAAGCGTCCGGTCTTGGCAAATGTAGCCATAGCCTCATTCACCGCATTACCATCACGCCCCAGCAATTCGAATAACAGCCGCTCAAAATTGCTTGATACCTGAATATCCATCGACGGGCTATGTGATGGGGCAACAGCTTCGCGCTGCATCGTACCGCTTTCAAAAAAGCGCGTTAGAATATCATTCTGATTCGACGCCACGATCAAGCGTTCAACTGGCAAACCCATCTGCGCGGCTACATAGCCGGCAAACACATTGCCGAAGTTACCTGTTGGTACCGAAAAGGCGACTTTTATATCTGGCGCGCCTAGGCTAAGTGCCGATGAAAAATAATAGACTATCTGCGGCATCAAACGCGCCCAATTGATCGAATTAACCGCCGACAGATTTACCTGATCGCGGAATTCATGCGCGTTGAACAGCGTTTTAACAATATCCTGGCACGCATCAAAATCACTTGGCACAGCAACCGCATGCACACCTGGCGCATCCACCGATGTCATCTGACGTTGCTGAACTGGTGAAACACGGCCTTCAGGAAACAGAATGAATACGTCAACCGCATCACGTCCCTGAAAAGCCTCTAGCGCCGCCGAACCTGTATCGCCACTGGTAGCACCCAAAATAACAGCCTGCTTGCCATGTGCCTGCAAGGCGCGGTCAAAAGCGCGCGCCAGAAACTGCATCGCATAATCTTTAAAGGCAATGGTTGGGCCATGAAACAGCTCTAATACATGGATGTTATCATTCAGCTTTACCAAAGGGGCGATCGCCGGATCGTCAAACCCAGCATAGGCGTCACGCGCCATGCTTGTGAGTTCAGCCTGATCAATTTCACCCTCACAGAAAGGTGCCATGATCCGACCCGCTAGCTCGGTATAGGACAACCCCTGCATTGACCGGATTTCGTCGATAGAAAAGCGTGGCCATTCCGTTGGCAGATATAGCCCACCATCACGCGCAAGCCCACTCAGAAGCGCATCTTCAAAGCCTAACGGCCCGTCATTGCCCCGGGTGCTGATATACTGCATTATGCGTCTCCGTCATCTTGCTTTGCCGCTGGGTTTGCGAATGTAAGACGCCCGGCCTGATGATGAAATGCCAGATATACAGCTAGCAAACCAAGCGCGATACCATACCATGTCATAGCATAGCTAAGATGTGCATTACGCAAATTCAGTTCGGTCTTCGCCGCGATTGGCAAGGTTACGACATCGCTTGTACGCAAGCTATCCGCATAAAAGGCGGTGATACCACTATCAGCCAGTCCCAGATGCGTGATCATCTGTTGCGGGTTCACAGTAAACCAAAAGCCGTTGTCAGGCTCATTTTCAGGAACAAAATAGCCCTTTTGGCCAGGCATGCGTAAAATGGCATCAACCGTTACCTGACCTGATACTAGCGAAAAGGTTCGTTTCGCTGGATCACGATAATCCTCGGATACCCACCCCCGATTGACCATAATGATGCGGCCATCGGTCAATGTCATGGGCGTCACCACATGAAAACCAGCATTACCTTCATAGGTCTTGCCTGTCATATATAATTCTTGGTCATGCGCAAAACTGCCGACAAGTTCAAGACGACGAAATTCATAGTCGTCGGTCAGCATATCAACCGCAGGCGGGGCTATGGCCGGCGCCAGTGACCGGGCTTCAAAGCTGCTGATAAGATCATTTTTCCATTGCAGGCGTTGCAACTGCCACGTGCCAAGCATCAGCAAAACAGCAAAAGCTGGAATTGCCACAACACTCATCCAGAGAAAGGGACGGAATTTGATCATGTAATACCTGTTACCATTCTATGCACATATCTATAGATGCCTCATTATAAAGGCCGCTTTAGCATAAGTCGTGCAATAAAAAAGGAGCGCTATTGCGTAAGCGCTCCTCAAGACTTTTCAAGACATGGGGATCACCCACCCCACCAATATATAGCAGCAAACAGAAACAGCCATACGACGTCAACAAAATGCCAATACCAAGCTGCTGCCTCGAAACCGAAATGCTGCTTTGGTGAGAAATGCCCCGCTGCACCACGGAACCAGCAAACCGCCAAGAACAAGGTGCCAACAATCACGTGAAAACCGTGAAAGCCTGTCGCCATATAGAACACAGATGGATAAACACCATCGGTAAATCCAAATGGCGCATGCGAATATTCCAGCGCCTGCAAAGCGGTAAAGCTAATACCAAGCAATACTGTAAGGCCAAGACCATTCATGAAATCCTTGCGGTTGCCATGCTGCATGGCGTGATGCGCCCACGTGACCGTACAACCCGACAGAAGCAGGATCAGCGTATTGATAAGCGGCAGATCAAACGGATCAAAAGTTGTGATCCCTTCTGGCGGCCAAATACCATCATTCGGAAACAGCGCGCGATCAAAGAACGCCCAAAAGAAAGCCACAAAAAACATGATTTCAGACGCAATAAACAGCATCATGCCATAACGCATACCGATTTGAACAATTGGGGTATGGTGCCCCTGATATTCAGCTTCACGAATTATATCGCGCCACCACATGAACATGGTCAGTAACACCAAACCAAAGCCTACGCCCAATAGCGCTGTGCCATATGCAACTTCATGCATATACATCACGGCACCCATTGCCATCGTAAAGGCCGCTGCCGACCCCACTGCTGGCCACGGGCTAGCTTCTACAAGATGATACGGGTGTTTGTTTGCACCGCTCATTTTAGTCTCCTTATAATCTGGCATCTACCATTTTAAGTAGCGCCACCTCACCACGACTATTTTAGTCTCTAATCAGTTAACCGTCTATCGCCGGAAAGAAAGTGTATGATAAAATGATTTCATTCACATCCAGCGTATTCTCATCTTTTGCAATTTCGGGATCGACAAAGAACCGGACTGGCATATCAACCGACTCACCAGGCTGTAATGTCTGTTCAATGAAGCAAAAGCAATCAAGCTTCATAAAATACTGTCCGGCTTTGACCGGCGTTACATTAAATGTAGAAGTGCCAGTAGTCGGCACATCAGCCAGATTAGTTGCCCGGTAGTTGATTACAATCTCTTCGCCAGGATTCAACGTGACCGGCTTATCAACAGGCACAAATGACCAATTCAGCGCCGGTATCACATTCGCATCAAAGCGGACTTTTACAGGATGGTCATAAATTATATCGTCATTCACATTTTCGGCTATCTGCGTTGTGCCGCCATAGCCAGTTACCCTGCAAAACAGATCGTAAAGTGGCACCGACGCATAAGCCAGCCCAACCATTGCCGCGACCAGCGCACCAAGGATAATGAGCATGCGCTTGTTACCCTTAGCTGGCGATGGTGCTGGAATCGTCCGCACAGTCATGACGCACCGCCAATTTTAACCAGTGTCAATACATAGAACAACACAACCAAACCGACGATAATGCCAAGCACGGCCAGATTACGATCTCTGCGCATACGCTGCATCTCTTTGGCCGTTTTGGGTGTCGGGGCTTGTTGATCTAGCTTGTTCATAGCACCGAACCTGTCACAAAGTGATCAAGCACCAAACCAAGGAAAATCAGAAACAGATAGATGATTGAATAGGCAAACAGGCGCATCGCAAGAACATTGCTTTTGCTGGCCCAGATACGCCATGACATGGCAATAAATATAGCGCCAGCCACGGCAGCAAACGCACCATAAACCCATGACGCCATACCAATAAAGGACGGGATCACTGCCAAAGGCGCCAGTAGCACCGCATAGATCAGTATCTGTTTACGGGTTTCGTCTTCACCCGCCACAACCGGTAACATCGGCACGCCAGCCGCTTTATAATCATCGTTTTTAACCAGCGCCAAAGCCCAGAAATGAGGCGGCGTCCAGATAAAGATAATGGCAAAAAGCAGGATTGGCTCGATTGAAACACCACCCGTAACCGCGGCCCACCCAATGACGGGGGGCAAAGCACCAGCCGCACCGCCAATGACAATATTCTGCGGGGTGCTTCGTTTCAGCCATACCGTATAGATAACGGCATAAAAAAAGATCGTGAAGGCAAGCAACCCCGCCGCAAGCCAGTTTGCCGCAAGGCCAAGCAACAAGACCGAAAACGCTGATACAACAAGGCCTAATGTCAAGGCTTCAGCAGGGATCATAACCCCTGCCGGAATTGGACGGCTTTTTGTACGCGACATAACCGCATCAATGTCACGGTCATACCATTGGTTGATAGCACCAGAGGCACCAGCACCCGCAGCAATGGCAAATAAAGAGATCCCAAAAACAAGTGGGTGCAATGTTCCAGGTGCCAGATACATACCCGCAAAGCCGGTAAAAATCACCAGGCTCATAACCCGGGGCTTTAACAACGCCCAGAAGTCGCCAACCGACGGCCCGCTAAAGCCGTCGGCAGGTGACGCAATTTGATGATCCGATGTGACTGACATCACGTTTCCTTTTTTACCATGACTAGCTTATGAGCCTGTCATGACAGGGTTATTTGACCTTTGGTAGCTCGTCAAAGGTATGGTAAGGCGGCGGTGACGCAACCTGCCATTCCAGCGTTGTAGCGCCTTCGCCATATGGATTATCTGCAGAACGACGCTTAACATAAAAGGCTTCGGCAATGACGTACAGGAACAACAAGGCACCAAACGCACCCACAAACGAACCAATCGACGCAACCATGTTCCAGCCTGCAAAGGCGTCAGGATAATCAATATAACGACGTGGCATACCTGCCAGCCCCAGAAAATGCATCGGGAAAAAGGTCAAGTTCACACCAATAAAGGTAATCCAGAAATGGAGCTTGCCAAGTGTTTCCGAATATTCATAACCGGTCATTTTCGGGAACCAGTAATAGAAGCCTGCAAACAGACCAAACACCGCACCAAGCGACAAGACATAATGGAAATGCGCAATAACGTAATAAGTATTGTGCAGAACCACATCAAGACCCGCATTAGACAGTACCACACCTGTCACACCACCAAGGGTAAACAGGAAGATAAAACCTATTGCCCACAGCATTGGCGTGCGGAAGGTAATTGATCCGCCCCACATTGTCGCAATCCATGAAAAGATTTTAACACCTGTCGGCACTGCGATCACCATGGTGGCCGCAGTGAAATAGGCACGGGTATCAACACTCATGCCAACGGTATACATATGGTGTGCCCAGACGATGAAGCCGACAAAGCCAATCGACACCATGGCATAGGCCATGCCTAGATATCCAAATACGGGCTTCTTCGAGAAGGTCGATACAATATGGCTGACAATACCAAAGGCTGGCAAAATCATGATATACACTTCGGGGTGACCAAAGAACCAGAATAAATGCAAGAACAGGATTGGATCACCACCGCCTTCAGGGATGAAGAAGGTCGTGCCGAAATTACGATCTGTCAACAGCATGGTGATTGCACCTGCCAGAACCGGCACTGCCAGCAACAGCAAAAATGCAGTAATCAGCATTGACCACGCAAACAAAGGCATCTTGTGCAATGTCATGCCAGGCGTACGCATATTAAAGATCGTTGTGATGAAGTTTGCTGCACCAAGAATTGATGAAGCACCAGCAAGGTGAAGTGAGAAGATAGCCAGATCCATCGACATGCCTGGCGTACCAGAAGATGATGATAAAGGTGGATATATAGTCCAGCCAACACCAGCACCACCATCCATCACAGCCGATAACAGCAACAGAATAAATGACGGTGGCAATAACCAGAAGCTGATATTATTCATCCGCGGAAAGGCCATGTCCGGCGCGCCAATCATGATGGGCACAAACCAGTTACCAAAACCACCAATCAATCCAGGCATGACCACAAAGAACACCATGATAAGACCATGGGCCGTGGTGAACACATTCCATACATGGCCATCAGCCATATATTGAACACCTGGCTCCATCAGTTCCATACGCATATAGACTGATAGGCCGCCACCGATAAAGGCGGCAAGGATAGAAAACACCAGATACATGGTGCCGATGTCTTTATGGTTTGTTGAATAAAGCCAACGGCGCACAAAACTTGAAGGGGCACCGTGATCAGCGTGGGCGTGGGCTTGCGCACTCATATTAATTTCCTCTTCGTTTGCGTTATTTGGCTAACGCTAAAACAGTTGTTTCAGGTGTGATGTTTTCGATGGCAGGCGCGACCGCGTCAGCGCTTGCAAATTCTTGCTTGGCATTCGCTAGCCATGCCGCATATTCGTCTTTTGGCAATGACTTCACTTCGATCGGCATATAGGCATGGTTGATGCCACAAATCTGGTTGCACTGGCCATAATAGGTGTTGGCACCAGTTGGCACATCAATCCATGCTTCGTTGGTCCGGCCAATAAAAGCATAAATCTGAACAGCCAATGAAGGCACGAAGAACGAATGCATAACATCATTTCCGGTGATAAGCAGTTTGATACGGGTGTTTTCCGGCACCACCATCGGGTTATCAACCGATAGCAGGCGAATCTGACCAGGCTGAAGATCGGCTTCTTCAACCATATAGCTGTCAAAGGCGACACCATCATCCGGATATTCATAATTCCAGTACCATTGGTTGCCCGTTACCTTGATCACCATATCGGTTTCATTTGTACGGTCCATATAATAAAGCAGGCGGAACGACGGAATAGCGATGCCCACAAGAATAAGCACCGGAATAACTGTCCACAAAACTTCAATCACCGCGTTGTGCGATGTCCGTGACGGCACTGGATTGGCCGCAGCGCGAAACTTGACACCAACATAAATCAGCAGACCAAGGACAAAAAGTGTAATGGCCGTGATCACTACCAACAGAAGATTATGAAGATCCGTGGCCATTTCGGCGATGCTACCTGCAGGAGGTTGCAAGTCCATTTGCCATGGCTGTGGCACCGCGGCAAATGCCATGTTGCTAGCAAAAACAAACCCAATAAAGCTACTCAGCGCAACAGTAATGGTCGCGACGCCAGTGCGGCGCGAACCAGTTTTCAGATCCAACAAGATGTTAGCCAAAGACGGCATGGATTTTTCTCCCAAAATATCGAGATCCGCAAAAGATCAATAAGCATGCTCATAAATCATAATTCAATCTTTGAGCCCAGAATATTTAGACTGTTTCAACACAAGATGATAGCCCCGTGCGGCAGCCTGTCGCTATAATTTTTTATCTTTTTTTCAGTTTTTGGCTTTTAAACCAAATTATGTGGGCACATACAATAATATGGTACATGGCTTTCCCTTGAAATTTAGCGCCTTCTGCCCCATTCTCTTGACACATACTCAGATCACCGATTCGTCAACATATAGCAATGCTTGGACACAAAATGGATATGCTCGCTCAAACCAATGACATCTTTTTTACCCGCACCGGACTTGATCCGGATCTTGCCGAGGCCATTGTGCGTGATGCCCTGGCTGGTGCTGATGATGGCGAGCTATTCATGGAAATGCGGCACTCTGAGTCATTAGTATTTGATGATGGTCGTTTGAAATCTGCCAGTTATGATCAGTCTAGCGGCTTTGGTCTGCGCGCGATTGCTGGTGAGGCACATGGCTATGCCCATGCAGGTGAGCTAAGCGAAGATGCGCTACGCCGAGCCGCCGCCAGTGTCAAAGCGGTGACCAGCGGTTATAATGGTAGCCTGTCTGTTGGCCCAGCGGCTGGTGCGAACCAGCCCCTCTATTCAGATGCGAATCCGCTTAACCATACGCCTTTCGAACATAAAGTAACGCTTCTACAGGAAATGGATGCCTATGCGCGCAGTGCCGACCCACGCGTTGTTCAGGTAAGCGCCAGCCTTGCTGGTTCATGGCAAGCTGTTCAAATCATGCGCAGCGACGGTGTACGTGTTGCCGATATTCGTCCGCTTGTCCGGCTAGGCGTTTCAGTCGTTGTTGAACAGAATGGCCGCATGGAATCAGGCGGTACTGGCGCCGGTGGGCGGGTAATGTTTACCGATTATATGCAACCAGAGGTCTGGAAAGCGCAAATTGATGAAGCCTTGCGCATGGCGGTGCTGAATCTTGATTCGATTGCCGCACCAGCTGGCGAAATGGAAGTCGTTCTGGGATCTGGCTGGCCAGGCGTGATGTTGCATGAAGCCGTCGGTCATGGCCTGGAAGGTGACTTTAATCGCAAAGGCACATCTGTATTTAGTGGTCGTGTTGGCGAACAGGTTGCCTCAAAAGGTGTTACCGTTATCGATGATGGCACCATTAGCGATCGCCGGGGGTCTATCACCGTCGATGATGAAGGCACGCCCAGCAAACGCAATGTTCTGATCGAAGACGGTGTTCTAAAAGGCTATATGCAAGACAGGCAGAATGCCCGCCTTATGGGCGTTGAAGCAACCGGTAACGGCCGCCGGCAGTCCTATGAACATGCCCCCATGCCGCGGATGACTAATACCTATATGGAAAACGGTAAGGATGACCCTCAGGAAATCGTCGCCTCAATCAAAAAGGGTATTTATGCGGTGAATTTTGGCGGTGGTCAGGTCGATATCACCTCAGGCAAATTTGTTTTCTCGGCCGCGGAAGCTTATCTGGTTGAAAATGGAAAAATTGGTGCGCCTGTTAAAGGCGCAACCCTTATTGGCAATGGTCCAGACGCTATGTCAAAGATCAGCATGATCGGCAATGATACCGCCCTTGATAGCGGCATCGGCACATGCGGCAAGTCAGGCCAGAGCGTGCCTGTCGGCGTTGGTCAGCCAACCGTGAAAATGGGCGGTATTACTGTAGGTGGTACCGAAGCTGCCTAATTGACTGCTGACGGTTGTGGACGTGCCAATTGCGTGACAATAACAAGCAAACAGACTGTCACGATTGTGCCAACACCAAAGGAATAATGTGCCCCACCAAGCTCGTATAACGGGCCTGCAATGATCAGCCCCAGAACCTGCCCTAATGAGCCAAACCCCTGGACCGTACCAAGTGATCCGCCCATCACGTTTCTGCCTGCAATATTGCTGACAGCAGCGGTCAAAGACGGATTGCTAAGCGCATAGCCAAAACAGACGGCGGTTGTTGCGAGTAACATCTGGGCAAGTGGAAACGCATTTCCAAAAAACATGTCCAGCGAGATCAGCACGGTCATGGCTTGCCCTGTACCCAGCAAAATAACGCCAATCGCAATTGTGCCAACCTCGCCAAATTTGCGAACAACCGGGTTAATCAGCCCCGCCTGCACCAGCACGATACAGACACCAACATAGGTGAATAACCAGCCGGTGGCCCTTGCGTCAAAATCAAGATAGTCTTTCAGCAAAAGAACAAAAGACGCTTCAACCTGTGCAAAAGCCAAATTAAGGCAAAAATAGGCAATCGCATAAAGTGCCAGTGGGCTTGTCAGAATATCATGAATACGACGCATCAAAGGCGTGGTGATCTGATCTGTGTTTTTTATAGGTGCGGCAATCGAGGTCTCGCTGAGGCGTAATGCCAACCCAAAGGCAATTATCGAAAACATAGCCGCCACAAGGAAAGGGGCCTGATGTAACGGCCCGTCACCTAGGCCACTCAGGAGACCGCCAAGCGCTGGCCCCGCAACAAACCCTGTGCCAATGGCCGCCCCAAGAAGCCCCATATATTTGGCACGTTCCTCTGCTTTCACACGATCAGCAATAATGGCCTGAATAACCCCGGTATTACCCGCAGCAAGACCAGCCAGAATTCGCGCGGCAAACATATGAAAAATTTCATTCGAAAAAGCGAACCAGATATGTGCCAAAGCACCAACTATCAACGATACAACCAGAACTGAACGCCGGCCAATTCTGTCTGACAACCAACCCAGAATAGGGTTGGCAACAAACATCGCCAAAGCAAAGGAGGCAAGCAGGGCTGTCATCACCGTTGCCGACTGGCCAAGCGTATCAACAACGGTATAGGGCAGTATAGGTATCAATGCGCCTATACCGACAAAATTGATAAAAACAACAAGCAGAAGCGCAAACATATTTGTCCGTAATCTTTCTGGCTAGATATATAGGGCCGGCTTATGAAGGCGGTCTGCTATCAAGCGGGCTATCTGGCGATTAATAGATATGCTCGATGAAGGCCGGGTCAACCGATTGATTCCATGCACCATCATAGCGGATCAACATTTCATCTGCATAGGTCTTTCGTGAACGCAAAATATTCTGTAACGGGCTCAAAAAGCCAGTTTCGTCATTACCACCACCATCCAGAATGGCACGACGATGCAGGCCAGCGCGTGCAATATCAACAAGTTGGGTCGCCAGGTCATAAACATCATAATGTGCCAGCTTTCCCTTCAAACCGTCACGCGCCACCGAAAGTCTGGCTTCCATCACATCATTGGCGGTGATTGGTGCCGCAAGCGCCTCGGCAGCAGCCAATGATTCCGTATCATATAACAACCCTACCCAGAAAGCTGGCAAAGCACAGATATTGCCCCATGAGCCACCATCAGCACCACGCATTTCAAGAAACTGTT